>JFLX01000001.1 GCA_000634215.1 Prochlorococcus sp. scB243_495L20
CTTTTGTAAAACAAGGGGATTTAATATCTGTTAAAAATAGTTTATTAGGAAAAACTACAGGCGTTATTAAAGAAGTTACAGCTCCATTCATTGGTATTTATTCAACCAAAGAAATCATTGAAAGTTTTGATTAACCATTAAAAAAGATCCCTTGTGAAGGAATCTAATTCTCTAAAAATTTTGTACATCATCACAGTCAATTATATATATACCCTGCTAAGACTGATATTTCCTACCCTCTGAATAATATTTTTCTACCCTTTTTCCTGCCCCTAAAAAATGAAATTCCGTGATACTCTGTGAATGTCTCTGATTTTCCTTTTTCTGCAAAAGTATTAGTATCACTAGCTTCAGGAACATTATGAACTTCCATACTCTTCCAAAAGAGCGGAGAGGGAGGGATTCGAACCCTCGACAAAAGTTACCTCCTGTAACTCCTTAGCAGGGAGCCGCTTTCAACCACTCAGCCACCTCTCCAGTTCTTATACATTATCAATTTTTTTGCAAACATTCAAAATTTTTTATTTAATCGAAATGTCTAATCAACTTGAACTCTCGGTAATCTATTTTTAAAAGAACAGAGAATTTCCCACGCTATAGTATTAGATTTTCTTGCCCATTCAAGAGGTGAAATTGTTTTATCTCCATCAGATCCTAGTAATACCATGGTACTCCCAACTTTAATTTCATCTGAACCTGTAATATCCACCATCATTTGATCCATAGTTATGGATCCAACTTGGGGATAAAGTTTATCATTATGAATAACGTTTATCTTTCCTGAAAGATTTCTTGGTACTCCATCTGCGTATCCAATACTTAATACAGCTAAATTAGTTTTTCTATGACTTACAAATTTACCTCCATAACTTACACCAACTCCTGGATCAATAGTTCTAATAAAAGCTACTTTAGCCTTCAAAAATAAAGCTGGTTTAAGTGATAAATTTTTATCTATTTTGTCTAAAGGACTGTATCCATACATAGAAAGCCCAACACGTACCATGTGAAAATGAAAATCTTTGTTAATAAGCATTCCTGCAGAATTAGCCAAATGAATCTTAATTTCATTATTTCGATCAAAATTAATTTGCTTTAATATTTCATTAAACTTCAGTCTTTGTAGTTGTGTAATACTTTTAGGATCTAATGCGTTAGCTTCATCTGCAGAAGATAAATGACTATATATTCCTTCTATTAAAATGTTCTCAAAAGATTTAATTTTTTCAAATTGCTGAACAAATTTACTGTATTCAAATCCTAATCTTGACATTCCCGTATCAACTTTAAGGTGTAAAAGAAATTTCAATCCAAATTGCTTACCTATGTTATTGCAAATTAAACATTCTCTTATACTACTGATAGTTGGCATAAGATCATTTTTAAAACATATAAAAAGATCCCTTTTCGTATAAAGATTTCCGAGGATAAGTATTGGTTTTTTAATTCCAGAAGAACGAAGCTTAATGCCTTCATTTAATGTGGCAACACCTAATTGAGATGCTCCACCTTTGATAGCATACTCTGATACTAATTTCGCATCATGTCCATATCCATCAGCTTTAACGACTGCCATAAATTGACAATTTTTACTTAATTTTGACCTTAACTTTCTAACGTTTGTTTCTATTGCTTTACCTTTAACCTCAATCCATGCTCTTTGTTTTAGATCTATATCTTTTTCAAACTTTGGAAATTTGTCAAAATTAAATACCTGATTTGTTTGCCTATTTTGCATTAACTTTGCACAAATATATGCGCTTATTGAAATATACAGTTAGCATGACATGTAAATTGTATTTTGGCATGGGCCAGACTCTAGTTTTAAATGCATCTTATGAACCTTTAAACATCACTTCCTGGCGAAGAGCTGTAATTTTGATGATTAAAGGTAAAGCAGAAAGCTTAGAGGAAGACAAAACATATTCAATTCATAGCGGGAAAAAGTTGCCGACAGTTATAAGACTTCGTTACTACGTCAAAGTTCCTTTTAGAGAGGTTTCTTTAACAAGAAAAAATATTCTTCTCAGAGATAATAATTCCTGCCAATACTGTAACTATAGGGGTAGTGACCTATCAATAGATCATGTTTTACCGAGAAGCAGAGGTGGAACCGATAACTGGGAAAATGTTACTACTGCATGTCTCAGATGTAATGTACAAAAAGGTAATCGAACCCCCGAAGAGGCGAATATGCCCTTAAAACGTCGGCCTTATCGTCCATTAAGTAATCTAAATTTTGAAGCTACAAGACAAATTGACTCTGGCAAGCATAAAGAATGGAGTAAATACGTAATAGGGGTTGCAATTTAATAAAAAAATCTTAATTTACTTCTTTATTAAAATCTTCCATCATTCTTTTTTGTTCTTGCGCTATGCATGCATTAATCACTTCTTCTAATTGACCAGCAAGAATTGGCTCAAGAGAAAAATTGGAACCTAATCTATGATCAGTTGTCCTGTTATCTTTAAAATTATAAGTTCTGATTTTTTCACTTCTATCGCCTGTTCCAACCTGGGAAAGCCTTTGTGATCTCTCTTTCGCATTGGCTTCTTTTAATTGAATTTCATACAATTTAGCTCTTAAAATTTCCATTGCTCGTTCGCGATTTTGCAACTGTGATCTCTCTTGAGTACAAAAAACTCTTATACCTGTAGGCTTGTGGAGAAGATCAATAGCTGTCTCTACCTTATTAACATTTTGTCCCCCTGCACCTCCTGATCTTGCTGTTCCAACCTCTAAATCTGTTGGATCAATTTTAACCTCAACAGGATCAGCCTCAGGCATAACGGCAACTGTAGCAGTAGAGGTGTGAACTCTACCTTGAGATTCAGTAGCTGGAACTCTTTGGACTCTATGTACACCAGCCTCAAATTTAAGTTGACTATAAACAGAATCTCCCTTAACGGAGATAACTAGCTCCTTAAATCCACCCATATCTGACTCTGAAGCACTAACAGGTTTTACAGACCATCCAATTTTTTGTCCATATCTTTCATACATTCTTGCTAAATCACCCGCCCAAATACAAGCCTCGTTGCCTCCAGCACCGGCTCTGATTTCTAACATTACACTTCTTTCATCTCTTGGATCTTTTGGCAATAAGGCGATTGTGGTTTTTTGAATCAGTTCACTCTTAGATTCCTCTAGAATTATTAACTCCTCATTTATCAAAGATTCCATTTCTTTATCATTTCTATTCTCTTTTAGTAGATTTTTTGAATCTTCGATTTCTTTATCAGTATCAAGCAACTTATTAAAATCAATCACTAAAGGCTCCAATTTTGACCTTTCTCTTGCTATGGATTCTAATTTTTTTGGATCATTAGCTATATCAGGATCTGCAAGTTGCACTTCCAAATTTTCAAAACTTTCTGAAGCAGTTTTCAATCTTGCAATTAATGTTGAGTATTCCAATTGAAATTGTGCTTAATTTTGAAAATTCTATTTTTTAGAATCTTTTTCTCCTTTTTGATCTTTTGATGTGGCTGAATTAGCTGAACCCATTCCATATTTTTTCATAAACCTATCAACCCTACCTTCTGTATCAAGAATCTTTTGAGTTCCTGTGAAGAAGGGATGATTTCCACTCCAAACATCAACATGTAATTCAGGCTGGGTGGAGCCAGTAGTCATTACAACCTCTCCATTACAAATAACTTTTGCATCTGGATACCATTTTGGATGAATTTCTGATTTTGGCATAATTTAAATTCCTTTAACGTTTAGAGAATTGAGGAGCTTTTCTTGCTTTTTTAAGACCATATTTTCTTCTTTCCTTAGCTCTAGGATCTCTACTCAGATGGCCTTCCGTTTTTAGAGGTTTCCTATTGTCAGGAGATAATTCGCAAAGTGCTCGAGCTGCACCTTGCTTTATAGCATCTGCTTGGCCAGTCAATCCACCACCAAAAACGTTTACCAAAACATCATAAGAATTTTCAAGGCCTAATGTTTGCAAAGGTGCTTTTATTGAATTTAAGTGCAGGGGATTAAAGTTTAAATAATCATCTCCAGAACGACCATTAATTTTTATAAGTCCATTTCCTGGAATCAAGCGCACTCTAGCTACTGAAGTTTTTCTTCTTCCAGTTCCCCAATACACAGCTTTGTTTTTTATTTGACTATTCATTTTGATAAATTAACTATTTAATAATACAGGATTCTGAGCAGCATGAGGATGATCAGAACCTTTATAAACTTTTAGTTTTTTAAACTGCTGTCTTCCTAAAGAATTATGAGGCAGCATGCCCTTAACAGCTTGCTCGATGATTCTTTCAGGAATTCTTTCTTGTAAAGACTCAAATTTTTCAATTTTCATTCCTCCTGGTCTTCCAGAATGTCTTCTGTACAATTTTTGTGATGCTTTTTTACCTGTTACCTCAACTTTCTCGGCATTCACTACAATGACAAAATCTCCAGTATCTAGATGAGGTGTAAATGTTGGTTTATTTTTACCTCTCAATACAGTTGCGATTTCTGTAGCAAGTCTACCAAGCGTCTTATTTTTTGCGTCAACTAAAAACCAATTTCTTTCAATTGTTTCTAAAGATGGGGTAATTGTTTTATTCATTTACCAAATTTCTGCAAATAAATTTAAATTAGTCTTAAATTCTACCTTATTGAAGGAATATTAAACAACAGTTTTGAATGATTTACACAAAAAATTCTCTTAATTAAAACTTACTTAAGAAAAACCCTTAATTAAAAATAAAGGGAAAAAATCATTGTTATTAATCTTTTTAAAAACATTTTCTTCATAAACAGCATTTACAAAACATAACCCCTTAGCTGGAGCAGATTCTTTAACATCATTTTTCTTTTTGTTTACCCATCTATCTGTAAAAATTTCTGGCGATATTTTGTTTTCTCCAACTAAAACTAGTTGACCAATAATTAAGCGGACCATTCCATATAGAAAACCAGTAGCTTTAATATCAACAAAAATCAAATCTTCAACTCTTTTAATATCTATATTTTTTATTTTTGTAATTGAGGTTGTTCTATTACTACCACTTTTCTGAAAAGCAAAAAAATCATGTTGTCCTATCATTTTCTTGGATGCATTTAACATTAAAACTTCATCTAATACTTTTTGATATCTATGCCATGACCAATTATTGATGAACAAGTTTGGGAATTTACTGTTATTAATGACATATCGATAATGTCTATACATTGCTGAATAGCATGCATGCCAACTATCTTTTACCTCAACTGATTCCAAGATCCTAATTGATGAGGGTAAGAGACTATTTAAAACATCAGAATAACTATTTCCTGGAACAACACAATCAACATCAAAGTGTACTACTTGACCTGATGCATGAACCCCAGCATCAGTCCTACCTGCTGCAAAAGTCTTTACTGTATGATTCGTAATCTTTAAAAGAGCTCTGTCTAAAATTTCTTGAACAGTAGTTGCATTTTTTTGTTTTTGCCAACCTGAATAATGAGTTCCGTCATATTGGACTAGTAAAGCTACCCTTTTCAAAAGTTATTTTTTAGTAAAAGCACCTTTAATTAACTTACTTAAACAAGCTCGATTATGGCCATCTGAGCGTTATCACCTTTTCTAGATACAGTTCTTACTATGCGTGTATAACCACCATCTCTGTCTCCATATCTTTCCTTTGCTTTTTCAAATAATGAATGAACTAATTTTTTATCATAAATGTATCCAATAGCCCTTCTCCTAGAGGCCAAACTTCCATCTTTAGCGAGTGAAATCATTCTTTCAGTTTCATTTCTTAAAGCTTTAGCACGAGCTTTTGTTGTAGTTACTCTACCTTCCCTAATTAATTGAGTAGTTAAACCTCTTAGAAGTGCTTTCCTCTGGTCAGCAGGTTTACTTAATAATGGAATTCTAAGTTGGTGTCTCATAATCTTTTAAAATTGTTAAACAGATGTTCTGCTTTGTGGAATAGAAATGCCGATGCGCTCAAGAGCCTCAATAACCTCATCTGCAGATTTAGAGCCAAAGTTCTTAATCTCAAGAAGATCTTCATAACTGAAGCCCATTAAATCTGAAACTGAGTTAACTTGCGCCCTTTTCAAACAATTATATGCTCTAACGGACAAGTTTAGTTCCTCTAGAGGAATTTGAGCTTCAGGAGATGGTTCAGGTTCTTCAGGAATTTCCTCAACCATTGTGACAGTAGCAAGGGGTTGAAAAAGTTCTATTAACTGATTTGCAGCTTCAGCAATAGCATCGTCAGGACTTGTTGAACCATCTGTTACGACTTCCATTTTTAATCTTTCTCGTCCAATCCCGCCTTCTGCTACAGCAGTTTCATCAATCGTAAAATTAACTCTCTTCACTGGCATAAATACAGCATCTATTTGAAGTAAATCAATAGCAGTTGTCTCTTCGCTCTTACGGTCTACGGGTCTATATCCAACACCTCTTTCAACATGGATTTCCAACTCTAAGGAATGACCCTCCTGAATAGTCGCGATCGGTTTTTCGCCATCAACAATTTCAACTTGAGAGGAGAATTGAATGTCATTTGCCTTTACCTGCATTGGACCACTCGCTACTAACCTGCCGATTTCGAGCTCTGGATTAGAACTATTTATTGATAGTTGCTTGCAATTAAGAAGTATATCTAAAACGTCTTCTCTAACTCCAGGAATAGTGGCATATTCATGATTAATTCCTGCTATTCTTACTGCAGTAACTGCACTCCCTTCAAGTCCTCCCATAAGGACTCTTCTAAGGGAATTACCCAAAGTTGTAGCTTGTCCCCTCTCCAGAGGGCCAATTAAAAAAGTTCCTGCTTGGGAGCGATCATCTGCTATTTGATGGTCGATTCTGTCAATCTGGTATTGCAACACGGAAAATAAATGAGGTAAAGAGTTTTTTTTTGGGGGGGGGGGTGTGAGAATGGTTAGGACTTAAACGCGTCTCCGTTTAGGTCTTCTACATCCATTATGAGGTAATGGTGTCACGTCTCTTATTAGAGTTATTTCTAATCCTGCCACTTGTAAAGCTCTTATGGCCGTTTCCCTACCTGCGCCAGGACCTCTAACTAGTACTTCTATTTGTCTCATGCCTTGATCAAGTGCTCTTCTTGCTGCAGATTCAGCAGCTGTTTGCGCAGCAAATGGCGTACCTTTTCGAGCACCTTTAAATCCACTTGCGCCTGCAGAAGACCAAGAAATTACATGGCCAGAGGTATCTGTAATTGAGACGATAGTATTATTAAATGTGCTTTGGATATGTACCACACCATTGGGTACATTACGTTTAGATTTCTTTGAACCTGTTTTTTTTACTGTAGCTGCCATGATGTTTTAATTTAATACTTAAATTTGTAAATAGATTTAGTTATTTATTTTTTTCTTCCAGCAACTGTTTTTCTAGAACCTCGTCTTGTTCTTGCATTGGTTCTAGTTCTTTGGCCTCTTACTGGAAGACTCATTCTATGTCTTCTCCCTCTTACACACCCTATATCTTGTAGACGTTTTAAAGCCATTCCCTCTTTTCTTCTCAAATCACCTTCTAAAGTGAATTCTTCAGTAGCACCTCTAAGCTTTTGAACATCAGAATCTGAAAGGTCTTTGACACGAGTATCAGGGTTTACACCCGTATTAGCAAGAATTAGCTTTGATCTCGTTAAACCAATTCCATAGACGTATGTAAGTGCAATTTCAACTCGCTTTTCGCGAGGTATGTCAATTCCTGCAATCCTAGCCACGTGTTTTTAATAAGTAAAAGTTTGAATTTAAGGGTTGAAATTTAACCCTGACGCTGTTTATTGCGAGGTCTTTTCTTGTTAATAACATAGATTTTACCTCTTCTCCTCACGATCTGATCGTCAGGACTAATTTTTTTGACTGAAGATCTGACCTTCATAGGTTTTAACAAATAAAACGTTAATTCTATATTCTACATCATCATCAAGCCATTTTTTGTTTGATATCAGAGGAAATGGTTTTTAAATCTCTATCAGCATCAATATATTCTAGCAATGAGAGATCCTCAAAATATTTAATTAATGGTTCTGTAGTTTTTTTATAAATGTCAAATCTTGTTCTAATTGTCTGTTCCGTATCATCTTTTCTCCCTCTTAAAAGCAAACGCTTAATAAGTACTTCTTCGGGAATATCTAAATAAAAAACTAATTCCAAAGGTTGATTTATTTCATTCAAGACTTCATTCAATGAATTTGCTTGCGATAAATTTCTTGGGTAACCATCTAGAATCCAACCTTTATTATCCTTGACTAAATTTTGTCTTACTATCTTTAATACTAGTTCATCACTAACAAGTTCCCCTCGATTCATAATATCCTTTACCCGAATTCCAAGAGTAGTATTCATTTCGATTTCTTTCCTTAATAATTCACCCGTAGAAAGGTGTAAGTAAGAATTAGTTTGACTTAGCAATTCCGCTTGAGTCCCTTTCCCTGCTCCAGGAGCTCCTAAAAATAATAAATGTTTCTTCATTAATTGTTAATTAGTCCCTCATACCTTTGTGAAATTACGTAAGTTTGAATTTGCTTAGCAGTATCTATAGCAACACCTACAAGAATAAGTAATGAAGTTGCTCCTAAACCTTGAAAGGTCTGAACATTTGTAGCTCTCTCTACTGCGGCCGGAATTATAGCAACTGAACCCAGAAATAATCCTCCCAATAAAGTTAATCTATTTTGTATACCTGATAGGTAATTTGCTGTATTAGATCCTGGTCTAACTCCTGGTATCGCAACTCCTCCTTTCTTTAAATTTGAAGCTACATCAACTGGATTGATTGTAAGAGATGCATAAAAATAGGAGAACCCCAAAATCAAGGAGAAGAATGTAAGAGCATATGGCCATGGATTAGAAGATCCGGGATTTAAACTACTGGCTAACTTAATTAAGACTGGATTGCCCGTAACATTAGCAATAGTGATAGGTAAAAAGATTAAAGCAGATGCAAATATGATAGGCATGACTCCTCCTGCATTTAATTTCAAAGGCAAATAACTTTGCCTTGTAGGAAGTAGCGTTGAATTTCCTATCTGCCTTTTTGCACTAACAATAGGAATGCGTCTTGCGCCCTCTTGGACAAAAATTATCCCAACAATTGTTAGTAAAAATACTCCAAGTAAAACTGCTATACCTAAAACATCTCCTCTATCACCAGTTTGGGCTTTTTCAATGGTTGAACTTAGAGCTTTAGGTAAAGTCGAAACAATATTCAAAAAAATTACCAGTGAAGCTCCTTGACCTATCCCTTTTTCCGTAATAATTTCACTAAACCACATTACTAACATCGAGCCAGTAACTAAGGCAATGGAGGTTTGTAAGACAAATGTAGTTTCACTTATCCCCTGAATAGCATATTGTCTAAGAATTAAGGAAAAAATTATACTTTGCAAAAAACCCCATCCCAATGAAACATATCTTGTTATTTGAGCAATTTTTCTTCTTCCCGCTTCTCCTTCATTTTTTTGTAAATCTTCAAGCACAGGCAATGAAGCTGTAAGAAGCTGAATAATAATTGATGCGTTGATAAAAGGAAGTATACCTAATGCAAATAATCCTAAGGTTGAAATTCCTCCTCCAGTGAAAATATCTAAAAAACCTATTAATTGCCCCCCTTGATCTATAAAACTTTTAAAAGCAACCCTATCAATACCTGGCATGGGGATATATATACCAAGTCTTACTAAAAGAAGAAGACCTAACGTAGTTAAAACTCTACTTCTTAGCTCTTTATTTAAAAATAATTGGGAAAGTATTTCAGAAGCGCTAGGATTTCTATTTTTGTTGACAAACATTTTGAAGCTTACCTAAATTTTTAGTAAATTTATTTATTATTTATAAGCTCGCAGGATCCACCTGCGTCCTCAATTTTTTGTTTTGCAACTTTTGTAAATGCATGAGCTTGGACTTTTAGTTTTACATTAATTTTTCCATTACCAAGGATTTTTAAAGGGAATTTTGGTTTGAAGATTAAACCCTTCTTAACTAGTGAGTCAAGGTTAACTATGTCGTTATCTTTGAAATCGTTTAATTTTTCTAAATTAATTATGGAAAAGTTCTTCTGATTAATTATTTCAAAGTGCTTTAATTTTGGAACTCTTCTGTATAGAGGCATTTGGCCACCTTCAAAACCTGGACGTGTAGGTCTTCCAGAACGTGACTTTTGTCCTCTCATTCCAAAACCACATGATGCACCCTGACCAGCTGCAATTCCTCTACCTTTTCTTAGTTTTTTCTTTCTCGAGCCAGAGTTTGATTTAAGTGTATTTAATGTTGAAGTCATAATTTTAAGAGTAGAGCTGTTCAAGTGAAATACCTCTTTCCCTTGAGGCAGATTTGTGTGTTCTTAATTGAGAAAGAGCAACCATGGCCGCTCTTGCATTATTCAAAGGTGTTTTACTACCCAATCTTTTTGCTAAGACATTTTTTATGCCGGCTAATTCTAAAACTGTTCTTATTGAACCACCAGCAATTACGCCTGTACCAGGGGCAGCTGGTCTAATTAGTACATTAGCAGCACCATCTCGACCTTTAGATAAAGTCGGTATTGAATTATTTGGAGTTAAAGGAACCCTAACAAGATTCTTTTTACCATCTGAAACTCCCTTTCTCACAGCACCAATAACATCCCCTGCTTTACCAACTCCAACTCCAACTTGACCTTTCTCATTACCTACAACAACAATTGCTCTAAAACTCATTTTTTTTCCACCCTTAACAGTCTTAGAAACACGTCGAATTTGAACAACTCTTTCTTGCCAATCAGAATCTCTCTCAAGATTTTTTGAATCACCTCTTTTATTTCTCTTTCGATCAGTACGATTATTCTTTTTTTGTTCTACGGGCATAGCTCCAGGAACGTTCTCGTTCTTGGATTGAATTTCTTGTTTTGTTGGAGTGTCAGTCATAGTAAAAAATTAAGAGTTAGAATTCTAGGCCAGCTTCACGAGCAGCGTCTGCAAGTGCTTTTACTCTGCCGTGATATAAATTACCTCCACGGTCAAAAATTACTTGCTTAATACCTTTTTTTATCGCTCTCTTTGCTAATAATTTTCCAACAATGGAAGAAGAATTACAATCAGCAGATAATTTCTCAGATTTTTCTCTCAGTTCCTTATCGACAGTTGAAGCTGAGCAAATAGTTGTTTGAGCACTATCATCTATAACCTGGGCATAAATATGGTTATTAGAGCGAAAAACAGATAATCTTGGACGCGTTGCATCTCCAATTAAGAATCTCCTTAATCGTCTATGTCTTTTTTGGGTTTGTAATTTCCTGGAAAGTTTGGTCATTTTTTTAGTTGGAATTATTTTTTGCCAGATTTACCAGCTTTTCTGAGAATTCTCTCATCATGGTATTTAATTCCTTTTCCTTTATATGGTTCTGGAGGTCTAATTGATCTGATTTTTGCTGCTTCATTGCCAACAATTTCCTTATCAATTCCAGATACGGTAACGTTTGTATTACTCTCAACTTTGTATGTTATACCATCAGGGGGGATCATTTCTACAGGATGACTATATCCCGCACTAACAACTAGATTTTTACCTTTTACTTGTGCTCTTGATCCAACGCCAACAATTTCTAGTTTCTTTGAAAAACCTTGAGTAACCCCTTCAACCATATTTGCGATTAAGGCTCTACATAAACCATGTCTCTGCCTTGAATATATTTTGGTTGTAGTAGGACTTACGACAACAGTATTATCTTTCTTATCAAAACTAACTCCCTCAGGCATGAGACGTTTTAACTCACCCTTTGGGCCTTTCACTGTAACTGTTAATCCATCAAAATCAACTGTAACTTTCTCTGGAATAAGTACTGGTGTTTTTCCAATTCTTGACATGATTAATTCTCCTTAATAAACATAGCAGAGGACTTCGCCGCCAATGCCTTGCTTTCTAGCATCCCGATCACTCATAACACCTTTAGAAGTTGAAATTATAGCAACTCCAAGACCTCCAAGAACTTTTGGTAAACCTCTAGTATTTTTATATATTCTCAAACCAGGTTTACTAACTCTTTGCATAGATCGGATAGTAGGAAATTTGTTCTTACCACTATATTTGAGTCCGAGTATTATTTGTGATTTATAACCTTCACCTTCCTCATTAATATCAGAAATGAATCCCTCTTTTTGAAGCACTTTGGCGATACTTAAGGACATTTTTGAACCGGGGATTGTTGTGGTTGTATGCTTTTTTTGACTCGCATTTCTTATTCGAGTAAGCATATCTGAAATAGGATCGTGATTTGACATAGTTTTAATTTAATTCTTACTAAAAGGCATTCCTAACTCCTGCAAAAGAGCTTTACCTTCTTGATCTGATTTGGCACTGGTGACAATAGTTATATCCATACCTCTTATTGAATCTATTTTATCAAAAGAGATTTCAGGAAAAATCAATTGCTCTTTCACTCCAACGGTATAATTTCCTCTCCCATCGAAACTTTTTGGATTAACTCCTCTGAAGTCTCTTATTCTTGGTAAAGCTAGATTTATAAATCTCTCCAAAAAGGAATACATCCTGTCGCCTCTCAAAGTAACAGTACAACCAATCGGCATGCCCTCACGAATTTTAAAACCCGCGATAGCTTTTTTAGCCCTAGTTACAAGGGCCTTTTGTCCTGTAATTGTTGCCATTTCGTTTAAAGAGGCTTCTAGAGCTTTCGAATTTGAAGCTGCCTCACCAAGACCTCTGTTAACGTTGACTTTAACAACTTTAGGTACTTGATGAATATTTTTAAGACCAAGGTCCTTTAAAAGTTTTGGTCTTATTGATTCTTTGTAGCGATTTTTTAGAGTCATAATTTTTTGTGAATTCTGGTCTTTGTCAGAATTGATAAATTAGAAAAAGTTGAATCTGGTTTCTGATGAAAAATTAATCAATTACTTCACCAGTTTTCTTCAACCTTCTTTTCTTAACCCCCTCTTTATCAATAAAGTATTCAATCTTACTTGTAAGATTTTTATCCTTTGAAAAGAACATTACATTTGATGCATGTAAAGATGCCTCTTCTGTAAGTATTCTTCCAGTTTCCCCTTCCTGAGTTGGTTTTACATGTTTGGTCCTAAGGTTAATTCCCTTTACAACTACTCTATTTTCAAGAGGGATAGTTTTTAAAACTTCTCCAGTTTTCCCTTTGTCCTTACCATTAATTACTTTTACCAAATCTCCAGTTTTTATTCTCATTTTTATTCTTTGGAAATTTTTCTTTTGCTTTAATGAATCCAACATTTAAATCACCTCCGGAGCAAGAGAAACAATCTTTGTATAATTTTTATCCCGCAGTTCTCTAGCTACAGGACCAAAGACTCTAGTACCTTTTGGATTCTTATCTTCATTAATCAATACTGCCGCATTGTCATCAAATCTGATTGAATTACCAGTATTTCTTCTTAATGTTGCTTTAGTTCTGACGATGACAGCTTTAACAACTTCAGATTTCTTAACTCCCATGTTAGGAAGAGCATCTTTTACAGTTGCTACGATTACATCCCCGACATGTGCATACCTTCTATTAGAACCTAAAACCCTAATACATTGGAGTCTTTTTGCTCCGCTATTATCGGCAACCGTTAAATAAGTTTCTTGTTGAATCATTTTTTAACCTCCTTAGCCTGACTTGTTTTATTGAGAATCTCTTCTATGGCCCATCTTTTATGAGCACTAAGCGGTCTAGTTTCTCTAATTTTAACTCGATCACCTAAAACGCATGTATTTTCTGGATCATGCGCCTTATATCGAGTAGTTCTACTTACAATTTTTTTATAAGTGGGATGTGGATATCTGTTAATAACAGCAACAACAACTGTTTTATCCATTTTGTCGCTGACAACAGTACCAATTCTTTCTTTAAGTGCCATAACTAATAATTAATCAGAAGTTGTTTTAGAAACAGATTGACTCTTACTGAGAGTGAGTAATTGCGCAACTTGTTTCTTGATAATTTTAAATTTATGAGTTTCATTGAGCTGTCTTGTAGCTTGCTTGAATCTCAAGTCAAAAAGATCTTTTCGTAATTGGTCAATCTTTTCAGTAATTTGTTCAGAATTTAATTTTTTAAATTCCTTAAGTGACTCTGAGTTTTTCATTGTTTAACCTCCTCTTGAGATTTTTTAATATTTTTTGCATTTTCTTGGGAGGAATTTTCTAGATTTTTATCAATTGAGATAAATTTAGTTTTTACAGGAAGTTTGTATTGAGCCAGACGCATAGCTTCCTTTGCAATTTCCTCAGTGATATCCTCACCACCCATTTCAAAAAGTATTCTTCCAGGTTTTACAACTGCGACCCAAAACTCTGGATTACCTTTACCAGAACCCATTCTGGTTTCGGCAGGTCTCATAGTTACGGGTTTATCAGGAAATATTCTTATCCAGATTTGACCACCACGTTTGATATATCTAGTCATAGCTCTTCTGCTTGCTTCAATCTGACGTGCAGTTACCCAGCCACAGTCTTGAGCTTGGAGAGCAAATTGACCGAATGCAATAGTATTACCTTTTGAGGCTACACCCCTCATTCTGCCTCTATGTTGTTTACGGAATTTAGTACGTTTTGGACTAAGCATTTTTATACCTCCTATGTATTCTCATTTGAACGATCCTCAAATTGCTGAGGTCTTCTACTAGCTTTCCTCTTAGGGCTCGCACCCACAGGGATAGTTTGTTCTTCTTTAGGGAGAACTTCACCTTTGAAAACCCAAACTTTAATGCCTAGAACACCGTAAGTTGTATTAGCTTCACGTATTGCGTAGTCAATTTCAGCTCTCAAAGTATGTAAAGGTACTCTACCTTCTCTAGTCCATTCAGTTCTAGCTATTTCAGCACCATTCAACCTTCCCCCTACTTGAATTTTAAGACCTAGCACTCCAGCCCTTTGAGCCCTTTGTAAGGCCATCCTAATAGTTCTTCTAAAGGCGACTCTTTTTTCTAGTTGTTGAGCAATATATTCAGCTAGTAAAAAAGCATCAGCGTCTACGCGTTCAACTTCAACAACGTTTATTCTAACTTGCCTTGTTCTATCACCTATTGTTTTTTGAATGCCAGATCTTAATTCTTCAATACCACTTCCTTGTCTTCCAACTATAACTCCTGGTCTTGCTGTTTTTAATTCAAGTTCCAGTTGGTCAGCTTTTCTTGCTATTAAGACATCGCTAATTCCTGCTGCTCCATATTTTTTTTGTATGAAGGTACGAATTTTAAAATCTTCTTGGAGAAGAATTGGGTATGTTTTAGAAGTAGCAAACCACTTAGAGCGATGCTCTTGTGTAATTCCTAATCTTAGTCCAGAAGGATGTATTTTATGTCCCATTAGTTTTGTACCTCTGCATTAGTTTGAGTAGGAGCAGACTCAACAGAAATACTGATGTGGCAAGTCTGTTTTTTAATTGAAAAAGCTCGACCTTGAGCTCTGGGTCTATACCTTTTCATTACTGGACCACTATTAGCCCATGCAGAGGAAATAACTAGGGTAGATGGATCCATTCCAAGGTTATGTTCTGCATTAGCAACAGCAGATCTTAGCACTTTAGTAATGGGGTCTGTAGACCTGTAAGGCATAAATTCCAACATAATCAATGCATCTCTATAAGATCTACCCCTTATCTGATCCAAAACTCTTCTCACTTTAGAGGCTGATCCGCGCACATAATTCCCATGAGCAATTGCTGTTTTTGTTGTTTCAGGTGTTTTTGTCATGATTTTGCTCCTTTCTTATCTCTTATATGACCTCGGTAAGTGCGTGTAGGAGCAAATTCACCGAGTTTATGACCAATCATTTGTTCAGTAATAAATACTGGAATGTGAGTCTTGCCATTATGTACAGCGATTGTATGACCGATCATTAAAGGTAAAATCGTAGAGGATCTTGACCAAGTTTTGATAACAGACTTGTCATTATCGGTATTTTGTTTTTCTACCTTCTTGAGCAGGCTATCTGCTATAAAAGGTCCTTTTTTTAGTGAACGTCCCATGATTATGTAATAGAAATTGAAATAATAAATGAAGTAATCAAGAGTCTCTTCCTCCTCTACTCCTCTTAGAAACGCGACGGCGTCTTCGAACAACTAATTTATTACTTGGTTTGTTCTTTTTACGCGTCTTTAGTCCAAGAGCTGGCTTACCCCATGGAGTAACTGGGCCTGCTCTACCAATTGGTGCTTTTCCCTCTCCTCCTCCATGTGGATGATCACATGGGTTCATTACACTACCTCTTACTTGAGGCCTTCTTCCAAGCCATCTTCTTCTTCCTGCTTTACCTAAGCTAGTATTTCTTATTTCAGAATTACCTACTTCACCAAGAGTTGCGTAGCATTCTTTTCTTATAAGTCTTACCTCAGTAGATGGGAGTTTTAAAGCAACATAATCTCCCTCTTTTGCCATAACTTGAGCACTAGCTCCTGCGGATCTAACCATTTGAGCACCCCTACCTGCGTATAACTCAACACAATGGACACTAGATCCTAATGGCATAACTGAAAGCGGCATTGCATTTCCATCTTCAATTGGAACACTTTCTCCAGAAATGACATTTTGTCCGACTTTTACTCCTGCTGGAGCGATAATATATCTTTTCTCTCCATCTTCGTAAAATAAAAGTGCCAACCTTGCATTTCTATGAGGGTCATAGTGTATAGCTGCAACTTTAGCGTTGATATTTCTTTTATCTCTTCTAAAGTCGACCAACCTATATTGCCTTTTATGACCACCTCCACGATGACGACAAGTGATAACTCCACGATTATTCCTGCCTTTAACTCTATGTTTTGAAACTATCAGTGATCTTTCAGGTTTTGCACTTGTGATTTCACTAAAGTCAGTAACTACTCTCTGCCTAGTGCCAGGTGTATAAGGTTTAAATTTACGTATTGCCATGATTAAAACTCCTTAAGATTCTGGAAATAGTTGAATTTTGTCTCCTTCAGCAAGACGTACAATTGCCTTCTTGACCTGAGAACGTTTACCGGAAAATTTCCCGACTCTTCTTGTTCTCCTAGGAGGATTCATAGTGTTAACTCCTATGACTTTAACACTGAACAAGGCTTCAATAGCTGCCTTTATTTGTGGTTTAGCCGCTCTATGATCTACTTCGAAAGTATATTGGTTAAGATCTAGGGCATTTGTAGCTTTTTCAGTAATAACTGGCTTTCGTATTACATCGGCTAAACGAGAATCGAATAATTTACTCATGATGCATAAACCTCCTGAATTTTATCTATCGCTGATTGACCTATTACCAATTTATTGGCATTGAGAATATCAAATACATTTAATTGATCGGCGGCAATTAATTTTACTTTCTCAATATTATTAATGGATTTTTTTATAATATCGGAAGGGCTATCAAGAATAACCAAAACTTTTTCAGTTTTTAGTATACCTAATCGAGCAAGGCCATTGATGATATCACTCGTTTTAGGCTGCTTTAAATTAGATCCAAAATCTTCAACAGCCTTCATATCAGATACTCTGGACATAAGAGCTGTTCTAAGAGCTAATCTACGTTCCTTACGATTCATATCTAGATTGTAAGAACGTGGCTTCGGTCCAAAAATAATTCCGCCACCAGGTCTTAAGGGTGTCCTTATTGATCCTTGACGAGCTCTACCTGTACCTTTTTGTTTGTATGGCTTTCTACCGCCCCCGCGCACTTCAGATCTTGTCAAAGTTGATGCTGTCCCTTGTCTTTTATTTGCTAGTTGTCTAAGGACTGCTCTATGGATTAAGTCTGCCGAAGAAGTTTCTTTAGCAACTGCTAAATCAAGAGTAACTTTGCCTGATTTTTTACCATCCCACTTTAAAGTTTCAAGTGTTGTCATGATTTTTCACCTCCTTTTTTGCCTACAACATTATTTGGCTTAATATTGACAATTGAGCCGGGCTTTCCTGGAACAGAACCCTTTACTACAAGCAAATTCTTCTGATCATCAATTTTTAGAACTAACAATCCTTTGGTAGTTATCTGTTTTCCTCCATATCTTCCTGCCATTCTTTTCCCTGGATAAATTCTACCCGGCGTTGTTCCTGCTCCTGTAGATCCTGGTGCTCTATGATTTTTTGAACCATGACTCATAGGTCCTCTGCTAAAACCATGTCTTTTCTGGTAACCTGCAAAACCTCTACCCATAGATTTGCCACTGATATCAACTTTTTGACCAACCTCAAAGTTTTTTACAGTTATTTGTTTTCCGATTTCATAAGATGAAGTTTCTTCAACCCTATATTCTTTCAAATGCTTTAAAAGTTCTTCACCTGATTTCAATAAGTGTCCCTTTTCAGGTTTGCTTAAATGCTTCTCTTTGGACAAGCCATAACCTATCTGAACGGCGGTGTAACCATCCAAAGCAGTTGTTTTCAATTGAGTGACGCGGCACGGACCAGCCTCTATGAGAGTAACTGGTACCGAATTACCTTTATCATCGAAAAGTTGGGACATGCCCAATTTCTTTCCTAAAATTCCGATAGACATAAGACTAAATTAGGCTAGCTCGTAATAATTTTTCAATTATCTAAACCCTTCAGTTATTAAGGTGAAGTTAATAAAAAAACAATCATTAAGGTTGAGACTTATCTGAAATAATAGATAGTTTCTCTCGGGATAAACCCACCTGAGTTTTTTAACGAAACGCTAAAAAATGTGAAATTTTCAGAGGCTCGGCTAGCTTGCGAGCTTAAAAATACACTGAGTTACAATTGTACATCATCAAGTACCATAAAATAAAATAAAATAGAAATAAAGGAAATTTTTATGCCATTACTTCTCTCAGGGAAAAAGTTTCATAACGATTTAAAAACTAACAAATGTCTCGCAATATTTGCTCCTCTTGAAGGTGGTTATGAAACTCGTCTTTTGAGGAGAATGAGGGTCAAAGGCTTTAAAACTTTTATAACTTCAGCAAGAGGGCTTGGAGATCCAGAAGTTTTCTTGCTCAAATTGCATGGCGTTAGACCACCTCACCTTGGTCATCAAAGTGTAGGAAGAAACGGAGCGCTTGGGGAAGTTCAACAAGTAATCCCACAAGCTTCTGAGTTATTTAATGAAAATGATAAAAATAAATTACTTTGGTTATTAGAAGGTCAAGTATTATGTCAGTCTGAATTAGAGAGCTTAATAGAGATTTGCACTAACGATAATAAACTAACAATAGTTGTTGAAATGGGGGGTTCAAGAAAACTTGAATGGAAACCATTAAGTAATTATATTTTGGATGAATTTGAAAGTTAAATTGTTTGATTAAAACCAAGAATACAAAAGATAAATGGATTAAGTTAATTTGTGGTGCCAGTAATGAAGATATTGTTGCCATAGAAGATTTATGTGCAATTTATACTGCTGCTGGTGTCGACTATATAGACGTTGCAGCAGAAGAATCTATTGTTTTTGCAGCAAAAAAAGGAATCGATTGGGCAAAAAAAGTCTTTAAAAACTCCCCTGGATTAATGATAAGTATTAGTGATGGTAATGATATCCACTTTCGAAAAGCAAAATTTGATCCTTTAAAATGTCCCCCTAGTTGTCCAAGACCATGCGAAAAAGTATGCCCCACCTTCGCAATTGATAATTTCGGAATTAAAGAGAGTAAATGTTATGGATGCGGAAGATGTTTAAATAGTTGTCCTCTAAATCTAATTAGTGAATATGAATATAATTTGTCAAAAAATGATCTAGCATCAACTCTTCAAAAAATAAGACCTAATGCAGTAGAAATTCATACAGAAATCAATCGCCTAGATTCTTTTACAAAAGTTGTAAGTATCCTTAAAAGTTCTGGAACGAAATTAGACAAGATATCTATTAGTTGTGGATTAAATCAATCTTTCAAAAAAGCCCAAGAGCCCGAAGATCTTTTGAAAGCTCTTTGGGAAAGATATGAAATTCTGAATAAGCTAGATATTCCCCTTATTTGGCAACTAGATGGAAGGCCAATGTCTGGAGATCTTTCTCCTACAACAAGTAGAGATGCTGTTAAGTTGTTTGAAAAAATCGGTTCAGATCTTCCACCAGGATTAATTCAATTAGCAGGAGGAACAAATGAAAAAACTCATGAATTGTTGAATTCAAACAATCTCCCAGATGGAATAGCATTTGGGAGTGCTGCACGAAAAATCATGCAGCCTCTTATTGAATTGGCTCACAAAAATAACAAAAAACTCTATGAGTATCCTGAAATAATGGGTTTGGCGATCAAAAAAGCTCAGAAATTTCTAGAGCCATGGAAATCGCGCTCATTCAAATAATATTTTTATTTTTCAAAACTAGCGCCATGTTTATGAAAAATTTGTATTTTTTGGATAGAAAAAAATCTTTTCATGTATTAAAATGATAATTCAATGGGCCGTCGCCAAGTGGTAAGGCATCGGGTTTTGGTCTCGACATTCCTAGGTTCGAATCCTAGCGGCCCAGTTCTAATATTCAATTGGTGTCTTCTCAAAAAATTTTTCTATTTGATTTTGATGGAGTAATAGTTGATGGAATGCAAGAATATTGGCATAGTTCCTTGCTGGCCTGTGAAAGATATTTAAATTCACCTAACATCACTATTGATCAAAAACTTTATCAAGAAGTACCAAATTCTTTCAAAGAAATTAGGCCTTGGGTTAAATATGGTTGGGAAATGATTCTAATTGTTCACGAAATTATAAAGACAGAAAATCCATTAAAAAGTGATAATAAAGATGATTTCATTAATAATTATCATCAAAATTGCCAGAGGATATTAAACGAAAATTCCTGGATGGCAGAAGATATACAAAAAATGTTAGATAAGTCTCGCAAGTACCAAATTGATAAAGATTTTAAATCGTGGGTAAATTTACATAAACCTTTTTTTGAAATTATAAATTTTATGGAAGAATTAAGCAAAAGAGGAATAAAAACTGGAGTTATAACAACTAAAGGTAAAATATTTGCAGAAAAAATACTTAAACAATTAAATATTTTTCCAGAATTTATTTATGGTTATGAATCAGGAACAAAAATCAAAATAGCTGAAAAACTTACACAGACTTATGAAATTTTAGGCTTTATAGAAGATAGAAAAAAAACTCTAATCGATATTAAACAAAATTCAGAAACTTCTCACATTCCATGCTTCCTAGCTGATTGGGGGTATTTGAAAGAATCAGATAAAAATAAGTTAAGTAATGAAATCAAATTATTAAAATTAGGAATCCTTGGAGAATTAGTTGCAATCTAAAGATAATCAGCTAGAGTACATGCGTACTATAGTTTGTATTTATGAAGTTTGGTTTAAATAAAAATTTCCAAATTTAGAATAATTACAAGAACTTTAACCGATAAATCAAACAATGAGCCTTGAAGAAAAGAAAAAAACTGAATCAAAAGAAAAAGACAAGGCATTAAGTCTTGTCTTAGGGCAAATAGAAAGAAATTTTGGACGAGGTTCAATAATGAGACTTGGTGACGCCTCAAGAATGAAAGTAGAAACAATATCTACTGGAGCGCTCACCTTAGATTTAGCCTTAGGAGGAGGCTATCCAAAAGGAAGAGTAGTGGAAGTTTACGGACCAGAAAGTTCAGGAAAAACTACATTAACGCTTCACGCGATTGCGGAAGTCCAAAAAAATGGAGGAGTAGCTGCATTTGTAGATGCTGAGCATGCACTCGATCCAGTTTATGCAGCCTCTTTAGGTGTTGATGTTGAAAATTTGTTAGTTTCACAGCCAGATACTGGTGAAATGGCTCTAGAAATAGTTGACCAACTTATAAGATCGAGTGCAGTAGATCTTGTTGTTGTTGACTCGGTCGCAGCACTAACCCCAAGAGCCGAGATAGAAGGAGAGATGGGAGATCACGTAATTGGAAGCCAAGCACGGCTAATGAGCCAAGCAATGAGGAAAATAACAGGAAATATTGGCAAATCTGGATGTACGGTAATATTCCTGAATCAATTACGCCTAAAAATTGGCGTTACATACGGCAATCCAGAAACAACCACAGGAGGTAATGCATTAAAATTTTACGCCTCAGTAAGACTTGATATCAGAAGAATTCAAACTCTTAAAAGAGGTACTGAGGAGTATGGCATAAGAGCAAAAGTGAAAGTAGCAAAAAACAAAGTTGCACCACCATTTAGAATTGCAGAATTTGATATTCTCTTTGGGAAAGGTATAAGTACAACAGGATGCTTATTAGATTTAGCAGAAGAGACTAATATCATCATAAGGAGAGGTGCTTGGTATAGTTATGAAGGAGAAAATATTGGACAAGGAAGAGATAATACAATTATTTGGCTTGATCAAAACTTAGAAATCAGGAATAAAGTAGAATCTATGGTTAAAGAGAAATTAACAGAAGGAACTGAAGTCAGCTCCAATTCAATGAAAGCATTAAATAGCAATCCTGCTAATACAATCGCTGTTAATGATATAAAAACAGTAGCTTAGATTTATAAAGAATCAGCTAAAGTCCACCACCCAGCAGCAGGGCCTATAAATCTCACTACAATCCATAAGATTACTAACCCTCCGATTCCAAACCAACTGGCCTTAATACTTAATTTAATTAGGTTATCTCTTTGATTAATTGTAAAAGGAAGCCATTCAAATAATCTTGGAGACTCATCAATTTTAGTTTTAGTATTATTTTTTTTTGGAGGTAAACCAAGTGTTTTACGTCTTTTTGCTTCTCCCATATTTATTTAGTTATTTACAAAATCATAACCTAATCAAAAGGTAGCATATAGTTAATTTGTTTTGAGGGTTTAATGTTTTGCAAAAGTAATCTTCCCCAGTTTCTTTTATTTACTCTTCCATCTAGGATTATTAACTTACCTGAATTTCTTCTTAAAGGAGAAATAGATCTTTCAAGTTTAATTCTAGCCTGAGGAAGAAAGAAGTCTCTAAACCAATCTTGAGAAAGCTTCTTTTTATGAGAGACAGTAATTGCATTAATAGGTTCTGACATATTCGGAATCGGAAGTAAAGGAATGATAATTTGTTCTGGAATTTGAATTAAATAAGAATTTATAATCCACCAGTCAAAACTAGAGCAAAGGATTTCATTTCTACCTGAGGGAATTGTCTCTAGCAATACTCTCTTCCCGTAAGTAGAGGCTAATTCTGTAGCAAGATTAGTTTTTAAATCAATATCATCAGACAACACTAAAGTTAAACCCTTTCTAAAAAGTATTAACTTTTTGCATTTGTCCAAGATTGAATTGGTAAAAAGAGGATTATTAGGAAGCAACTGTTTAGAGGGTATATATATAGAAATCTTTTTCTCTTCAAAATTACTCTTAAAATTAATAACCAAGTCAATATCTAAATTATGCTTTTTAAAATACATTTGGAAAAAATTATCTTTTCTCAATGCTGATAAAAAAACAAATTTATTATTTGAAAAGAATTCCTTAATTTGAAAAAGTTCATCTATTGGCTGTAAATACAAATTCCAATCTAAATTGGTATCGTTTAACTTTACCCAGCATGCCCAACCTTGAGATAATGCTTTGTTCACGCTTAAAAATTTATCAGAAAAAAAAGAATTCTCATGAAAAAAGTTTGACAAGAAACTAATTTCTTTTTCATCTAAATTGATATAACTATTTCCTAAGACCTTTCTCAAGAAAAACTTTTTCTTCAACGAATCATATACTTTTATAAATTTTTGATTGATTAATTCAAATTCTTTAAAATTTTCTGTCCAATCCTTTTTAAGTAAAGAAATTCTAAAATGATTTTTTAAATCCTGTTTTATATCCTCAAGTCCTGAATAAACTATTCGATGATTTCTAAGATTAAGAAAATTGGGATCATTAAGAAAATTTTGGATAGTTATCAAGTGAACACGATGATTTGCAAAAATAAATTGATCATTTTTCAAAATAAAATTAAAACCTAGATTTTTCAATGAATCAATCTGAGATTGGCTTATAAATTGGATTTTTTCTTTAGATAAAATAAAAGTTGAATCCTCTTCCTTTAAAAATAAAGAAATCAAAATTGGAGGTAACCAATCATAGCTCGAGAAAATTTCTGAATTAATTAGATAAGTAGAATCATTTTCAATACATTTGGAAACTATCCTCCCAAAAGAATAAATGTGCTCCCAATTAATACTTTGATCTCTCAAAAAATTTTTCAAATATTGATGACTTAAAATTTCAAGCATTTATAATTAATTTAGTTTCAAAAACATGCAAAATTTATGAACCTAATATACAAAAAATTGGTATCAATAAAAGAGCGTCTTGCATTAATTAATTTATGAAAATTGGAATAGTAGGATTAGGATTAATTGGTGGTTCTTTAGGATTAAAACTCCAAAGTCTAAATCATACAATTTATGGAATAGCAAATAATGAATTTAATGAAAAAAAAGCTAAGGATAAAAAACTTGCAAATTTTGTTAGCTGTGATCTGAGCTTATTAAAAAAATGTGAGCTAATAATTTTGGCATTGCCTATCAAAGATTTGATCAGTCCGTCGCAACAATTAGTAGCATCAATACCTCAAAAAACAATACTAACTGATGTAGGGTCTGTAAAAGAACCAATTGTAAATACATGGGAGAATTCACATCCTCTATTTATTGGATCTCATCCAATGGCAGGTACAGAAAAAAAAGGAGTTGATTCAGGTTTTGAAGGTCTTTTTAAAAATGCAAAATGGATTATTACCCCAACACAAAATAGTGATTTAAATTCAGTCAGAACTATTTCCGAGCTCATAAAATCAATGGATTGTGAAATTTGTCAAGCTTCGCCAAAAGAGCATGATGAAGCAGTATCTCTAATTTCTCATTTGCCTATATTTTTAGCTTCTGCCCTCATAGAAACTGCGCAAACAAAAAATAATCAATCTTTATTAGATCTTTCGCAAAAATTAGCTGCTACAGGATTTGCTGACACTTCGAGAGTTGGCGGAGGCAATGAACAACTAGGCCTAGATTTAGCTATTAATAATCAGATTAATGTTTTAAATTCCATAAAAAATTTTAAAAATAAGCTAAATATACTGGAATCTCTTATTAAAGAAAAAAATTGGGATTTACTTTCTACAAAACTTGCTGAAGCAAAAGAAAACAGAAAAAATTTTATAAACTAAAATTATCTATACCTTTGGAAGCTAAAATTTGCCTTGAAACCATTAATGCAGACTGACTAACACCTGCAGTCCCCTCTCCTGGATAAATCGAATCTCCACATAACCATAAACCGTCAAAAGGTGTCCTACTTGATAGTCCAAATAAACCAAAAATATCTGGATTTTGACCAAGCCCGCCTACTATTCCATTAGGTCTTTTTGTCCATTTTTCAAAGCCCAATGGAGTTGCTAATTCTCTATGTAGCCATTTTTCAGGATCAATATCAAATTGACTTTCCAATTCAAGGGATATTTTTTTCATAAAACCATTTTTTTTCTTTAAGTAAGTTTGTTTATCTAAATCAAACCAATCTTTAGTTTTGGTAAAGATACTGGCAATTAAAGTAACCTCACCTTTTGGCGCTCTTCCATCACCATCATCACTAATTGATACAAATAACGAACAAAATTCTTTTGAAACAAATTGATAATGATTGGAGAATGTTTTTTTAATATGTTCCTTTTTTAATGCTGAATAAAAAACTACAGCTCCACTTGGATCAGGCAAATTATTAAGTCGATTTTTATAATTTTTTTTTCTTTCTAAAGGATCTTTCAAATGCTTGAGCAAAGATTGTGGAGGTGCCGTATAGATCACATCTTTTGCTTGATAAATAAATGATTTTTTTTTCGAATTAGCAGATAGTTGCCAACACATATTTACGTCGTCAAAAATTATAGAATTAACTTCTTGTCCAAAAATTAAATTAACTCCAGTTTTAATTAATGAACTTTCTAATGATTCACTTAAAGACTGCATAGATTTTTTAAGATGCCACAGACCATGTGGCTGTTGACACATCTGAAGAACAGTAGATCCATATAATGCTGCAGTACTATAAACGTCCTCTTGAGAATAAAGTTTTAGTTGAAGATTTAAGAATTTAATCAAGCGCTCATTCTTTGATAATCCACATATCCGCAATAGATCAAACATACTAGATTTAAGTAAGATACCTGTGACAAGGTTTGAAGGTACTAGTGCTTTGAGAAGTTGAGAAAAATCCCAAAAATTACTTATTGGTAATACAGGATTATTGTTAGCAAATATCCAATTACTTTCATGTATTAGTGTACAAAGCTTCCAAAATCTTTGACTCCCAGGAAACTGCATTTCTCGTTCAGCAATCCATTTACTTTTTTCATACCAAATAGGTATAGGATTACCACCATCATTTAAGTCAACAATGCAAGCAGGGTCTAATATTGTGGCTTCTGGGGATGGAATATCTAAAAAATCAAAAATTCTAGAATGTATTCCTCCCTTCTCTAAACCAGCAACCTGAGTTGCGCCAACATCGAAAGTATAATTCTTTCTTTTAAAAGTACCGGCACATCCTCCGGCTTGAGTATGAGATTCGATTAAAGTCACTGATAAGCCTTGTTTTGATAAAATCGCTGCAGAAGTTAGTCCTGCTATACCGGCGCCTACAACAATAACTTCAGACTCTCTCATTAAAATGCAAAAATTATCTCTTATTGAAATTAACGAAATTTGTGAAGAATTAGGTGAAACCTATCCAAAAAGTATTGAAGAAGTACATGGTGGTGATATTCATAGTGCCTGGCGAATAGAATTCTCAAACAAAAAGTTATTCCTTAAAAGAAACATTAGAAACAAAAAATTTCTTAAATTTGAAAAATATTGTCTCCAAAATTTAAGGAAGTATATTAATCAAGAAAACTTAGTTATTCCTGATGTTATTGCATATAAAAATATAAAAAATGTAGAGATTCTTTTAATTGAATGGATAGATATGCATAACTTTGACCAAAAAAAGCTTGGAAAAGGTTTAGGTGAATTGCATTTAAAATCAGCTGAGTCTAATCCTAAAATGTTTGGGTTTCCAGTTGAGGGTTTTATCGGAACAACAGATCAGAAGAAAGGCTTTGAAGATAATTGGATAGATTGTTTTTTAAAATTAAGGATAATACCTCAACTATTAATTCTTAAATCAACTTTAGATAAAGAAATTATAAATAAAGTTAAAGAAAAAATTAAATCAGAATTACTGAACCACAAACCAATAAATGTTCTAGTTCATGGTGATTTGTGGTCAGGAAATGCAGGAATGGACAAAAGTGGAAAGGGGGTTATTTTTGACCCGGCATCTTGGTGGGCAGATAATGAAGTAGATATAGCTATGACAAAATTATTTGGAGGTTTCGGAAAAGAATTTTATGAAGAATATCATAGAGTTTTTCCTGTAAAAAACGGATTTGAAAAAAGAATTATTATTTATAATTTTTATCACATCTTGAACCACGCCAATATGTTTGGGGGTGGATACTTAAAACAAGTTAATGATTACGTAAAAGCAATAATCAATATGTAAATTTAACTAACCTAGATATGTCTTCTTAAGATTTTGAACCTTATCTAAAACTGCTTCACGATTTTCACTAGTACGAAGATTTTGCCAGCTCCATTGACCGACAACAATAACGCCTAGTAGTTCTAGTAAACCAGGGAGAATTGGGAAGAAGTTTATCGTGTCAATGACAACTTTAATTATTATCTGAGCTATTACGACAACAGCAATTATGCCTGCCGCCTTGCCGTACTTACCCATTTGAGTCCAATCTACATTACCAAGAGTTTCGTTAACTTTTCCCATAACATCAGAGTACTTCTCTGAAAAACTTTTGGTTTCTGAGCTTGTATCGGAGCCGGAGTCTTGGTTTGACTCTGGAGTGTTATCACTCATGAATTCAGTAAACTTAATATATGAACCAGACAGTATCGGAAAAAACGTCTGTTGACTACCTTTTTGTTGTGCAAAATTCCGAACCGAAACATTTTGTATTCTTAAAAGGCTTTGGTATATAGGGTTTCTGAAGATATTTAAACTTAAAATTGATTTATAAAAACTTCACATTATCGTCTAGTTCTAACAAAAACATTAATAAATCACATTAATAAGAAAAATTTAAAAGGCTAAAATTTTTATTTTAATTATTATGTTTTCATAGTTCAGCTCGCAAAAATTAAGGTATCGAAATGTCCAAAGATATCAAATTCAATTTCTTAAACTCAGATGAAGAAGAAAGATATCAAAAACATTTCACCCTCAGGGAGATAGGTTATGAGGGTCAACTAAATCTTAAAAACAGCTCAGTATTATGCATTGGTGCAGGTGGGCTTGGATCTTCCGTTTTGCTTTATTTAGCTGCAGCAGGAATTGGGAGAATTGGAATTGTAGATAACGATCAAGTTGAAAAGTCTAATCTCCAGAGACAGATAATTCATGAAACAAATACTATTGGTAATCTTAAAATTGATTCTGCCAGGGAAAGAATTAAAAAATTCAATCCAAATTGTGAAATATTAACCTTTTCAAAGAGAATAAATCCTAAAAATGCTCTTGAATTAATAAAGGATTTTGATGTTATTTGTGATTGCTCGGATAACTTTGGCACAAGATATTTAATAAATGATTCATGCCTGATATTAAAGAAACCCTTAGTCTTTGGAAGTGTACAAGGCTTTGAAGGGCAAGTAAGTGTTTTTAATTTATACAAAAATAGTCCTAACTTAAGAGACTTACTTCCAGAATCACCTTCAAAAAATGTTGTCCCTAGTTGTTCAGAATACGGGGTTATAGGTGTTTCAACAGGTTTAATAGGAATTCTTCAGGTTAATGAAATTATCAAAATAATTTTGAAAAAAGGTGAAATTTTAGATGGTAAGATTTTAATTTTTGATCTATTGAACATGAATATGAAAAAATTACATCTAAAAAGTGATCAGTTAAATAAACAAATAAAAAATCTGTCTCAGTTTGAGGACTTTTATAAAAGTGATGAATATTGTGAGAAAAACGATGAAATCAAGAGTATTAATGCTAATGAATTTAATAGTTTATATAACGCAAAACCCAACAAAATTCTTTTAATTGATGTTAGAGAAAATGAAGAATTTTCGACATCTGCAATAGAGGGATCCATCTCAATTCCCTTAAGTCATTTGAACCAAGAATCAGACTTAAAATTTATTCAAAAAGAAAGTTTAAATAAAGAAGTTTTCACTATATGTAAATCGGGGAAACGTTCTGAAAAAGCTTCAAGAATCTTATCAAAATTCAAAATTCAGTCTAGATCTATTGAAGGCGGCATTGAAAAAGTAAAAAAAATATTGTGCAATTAATTTTTAAGAATAGTTAGTAATCTACGCCTCTTTTCAAATCAACTCCCACATTTGCATAATGCTTATGACAGACCATTTCAGAGTAAACATCAGCTAGTTCAAAGTATGAAGGTTCATTTTTACACCTCCCAGTAATTACAACTTCTGTATCTGCTGGTTTTTTTAAGAGCGTTTGATGTATTGATTCCACAGGTAACAACTCTAAATCAACAGTTGGATTCAATTCATCTAGGATTATTGTTTTATATAAGCCAGACAAAATAGCAGCTTTAGCAATTTCCCATGCTCTTTCAGCCTCAACATAATCAATTGGTTGTTGCTGACCTCTCCATACGATGGCATCTCTGCCTGAACGCAAATGATCAACTAAATGAGGGTAACTCTCTCTCAAAGCTTCTATGGCTGCATCTTCTGTATATCCATTTCCACCTTTTAACCACTGTAATATTAAAACTCTATGACTTTTGTCTTGAGATATTCCTTTACCGATAGCTTGAAGAGCCTTACCGAGTGCACTCGTGGATTTACCCTTTCCTTCACCTGTATAAATCTCAATTCCACCACTAGAACTACTTTGTCTGGTTAGTTCTGATAAGTCTCCTATCAAACGTGGTCTCATTTCTGAATGGAGTTGAGATATTCTTACTAAAGAGGAGGGGGCTGCCCTTCCAGTAATAATTATTTCTAATCCATCTGGACGATTTTGAAGAGAATCAATTACTTCATTGATATCAAGCATTCCTAAATCAAGAACTGGATTCAACTCATCGAGTACAACTACAGAATAAAGGGAACTAGCAATTGCTCCTTTAGCAATATTCCAACCTCTCTCGGCCTCACCAACATCAAACTTTGTCACTTGGTCAGCAGTAAAGAATTCAGATCTTCCTGTCCTTACATGGTCAATTAAATGTGGAAAGCCTCTTTGTAAAGCCTCTATAGCTGAATCCTCGTCATATGGCCTTTCAGGGCCTTTTAAAAATCTTAGAAGTAAAACCCTTGACTGTCTTTTTTCGCATATTCCTAATCCTATTGTCCTGAGAACTACGCCTAATGCAGCCTGACTTTTTCCCTTACCCTCTCCATCATAAATATGTAATTGACCTTTTAATCTCTCTCGACTGTCACTTGCTGTGACAATTCCAATTCCTTTATTTCTGCTCGTATTCGTCAATTGAACAAAATTAGTAAATTTAATCTAAGATATAGATAAGAATATTATTAAATATTTAATAATAAATTCAACCTATTCATAGGTAATTTAAATTTTAAAGTAAATAGCATGTTCCATCAACTAGAAATTCTCTCTGATGAACAAAGTAAAAAGCTTTATACAATTAGAAGATACATTAAGAACCTTGATAGTGTTTGTATTGCTTATTCGGGAGGAGTTGACAGTACATTAGTTACGTCATTAGCATTCGAGCAATTAGGTAGCAAAGCAATTGCAATAACTGGAATTTCTCCTGCGTTATCCAATACTCTTCGTGAAGAAGCAAGAAGGCAAGCAAAATGGATTGGAGTAAGGCATTTAGAAATTAAAACGTCAGAATTAGAACAATCAAGTTACAGTAAAAATCCTAAGGATAGGTGCTTTGCATGCAAAAAAGAGCTTCACAAACATACAACCTACCTCTCTAAAAAACTTAACTACGAGTTAGTTTTAGATGGAGTCAATCTGGATGATCTTAGAGATTACAGACCAGGTATACAAGCCTCAAAACAAGCAGGAGTTGTCTCTCCCCTTGCAAAATTTAAATTCTCAAAACAAGACATTAGGGATATATCAAGAGCATTAGGGTTTCCTTGGTGGGATAAACCTGCTCAACCTTGTTTATCATCAAGATTTCCTTATGGCCATGAAATAACTAGTGAAAGACTAAAAATGGTTGAGAAAGCAGAAGAATATCTTAAAGAATGTGGATTATCGGAGGTTAGAGTTAGATGCCAAGGCTCAACTGCAAGGATAGAAATTCCCAAAGATGAATTAAAGCATTTTTTTAACGAATATAATTTTAGTGAGTTAGTTCAATATTTTTCTAATTTAGGATTTAATTGCACAAGTTTAGATCTTGAGGGACTAGTAAGCGGAAAATTAAATAGGTAAATATTGTCAAACAACCGTTCTGATCTGTTTAGAGACTGCTGAAGGTGGGTTTCGCTCAATAACACGCAAAGAATGTTCTTTAGCCATCATAGATTCAATTAAATATTGACTAGCAAGTTCAGGCATCATATTTTGACCACATGTAAAAACATCTACTGCCGAATAATTAGATTCAGGCCAAGTATGTATTGAAATATGAGATTCTGCAAGTAATGCAATTGCCGTAACCCCCTGAGGCTCAAATTTATTACTAATCAAATTCAAAACGGTTGCATTTGCCAATTTAGCAGCTCTATTTAAAATACAGCGCACAAAGGATTCGTCATTTAATTTTTCACGATCGCATCTATAAAGTTCTAACAAAAGGTGTTTACTTTGATGACTTAATTTTTGCTCATCACTTAACGAACTTAAAATTTGACTTTTTTTGTAAATTTCCATTTAAGAACTATATATGAAATTAAGATTAGCTAAAAATCATGCCTTTTTTAAATTATAAGTAAATCATTTGTGACGAGCCTAAGAAAGACTGATTAAATTGATCTAAATGTGTCGCACTTATAAAACATTGACTATCTTTACCAACAGAATTTAATAACAAATTTTGCCTAGTTAAATCTAATTCCGCCAAAACATCATCCAATATAAGTATTGGAGGAACACTTAATGTTTTATTTAATAAATCGAGTTCAGCCATCTTTAAAGCCAAGATAAAAGTCCTTTGCTGTCCTGAAGAACCATATTTTCTAACTGAAACATTATTGATTAGAAACTCAACATCATCACGATGAGGTCCAAAACTACATTTACCAGTCAATGCTTCTAGTGAACGCTGATTTAAGAGTTGTTCTGATATTTTTTTACTAATTACTTCTTCTTCTTCTTCTTCTGGACTTATATTTTGTATCCCCGAAAGATAATTTATGTCTATTTGCTCTTGAGATTTACTTAAATGATTATGCCAATATTCAACATATGGTTTGATTTTTAATAAAGCTCTTCTTCTACGCCTAAAAATTCTTGTACTTATTATTGACATTTGTATATCAAAGCTTTCAACAATATCTGTGGATTGGGTTTTTAAGAAACTTTCCGAACGCCAAAAATGACTTCTTTGTTTTAAAAGCCTGTTAAATCTACTTATCAGGTCTAAATATACTGGTTCAAGCTGAGATACGACTTTATCAATCCATGTTCTTCGATAACTGGGTTCACTTCTAACAATATCAATATCATTAGAACAGAAACAAACACTTCGGATATAATTCTTTATTTCACTCTGTTTTTTCAAGATTGATTCATTGACATAAATTCTTTTAGGGCCTTTTCGGAATAAATTTAACTTTAAATCGTCTTTAAAATTTATCTGACCTATAACTACGGCCATATCACTGTCGTTCTCTATTAAATCTTTATCGCTTAGTGCTCTATTAGATTTTAATTGACTTAAAAATTCAACCGATTCAAGTAAATTTGACTTACCAATACCATTACAACCAAGAACAATTGCTCTTTGCTCTTTTAGATCAATTTCAAAACTTTTATGGTTCCGAAAATTTTTAATTTTTAATTTATTTAAAAAAATTTTTTTTGTGCATTCATTAACTAAATTAGCTAAGTTAAAAATATTTAGATTTTCTTTAAAGAAATTGAAAAATTAAAGGGCATGTAGCTCAGTTGGATAGAGCATCAGATTCCGGTTCTGAGAGTCGGGGGTTCGAATCCCTCCATGCTCGTTAAATGATTTTTAAAGTTTATATCCCATTACTCTGATTCCATTTGGATCTAGTATGAATCCATTTTCTTTTAAACTTATAAAAGAAGATGGTGGAGCCTGTACAGAAATACTGCATCCAGGCATTTCTCTATTGATTTTCTCAAGAGTTAATTGAAGCAATATTGAATAATAGAGTTGCTGATTATTCCCTGGCGATGCACTTAAATTCCACAAATTAGCATTCAATCCCCTGTCGGACGTAACCCTTACAAAGCCATATAATTTATTTTTTAATTCACCCTGTATTGTGAAAAAGAAATTACTTTTCTGAATAGCTTCAGAAAGAGGCTTTATGGAAAATGTCTCACAACCACAATTCGCTAAAAGTTTATTAACTTCTTTAGCTAATGGTATTTGAGAAGAGTTAACAAAATAACCTTCTGGAAGAACCAGTTTTTTTTTAGAAAAATATTGCAATTATCAACCTGTATTTCTCATGCCAGCTGCTATCCCATTAATAGTTAAAAGTGCTCCCCTCAATAGTTCACTTCTGCTATAAGCTCTTCTAGATTCATCTTTATCGATAATGAATTCGCTTATTGGAGGTTGTCTCGTCTGGTCTCTTAATCTTCTTAGAAGTGAAACCTGTAAAAACCCTAATGGAATAATTGTCTTATTTCTCAAGCTTACTGATGATTTCAAGTCTCTATCAGATTCTAGTAGCTTGTTTTTGCCAGTAATTTCAAGTATTAAAGATTTTGTAAGATTATATTCTTTAGAAATTACTTCAAAAATATCATCAAAAGAATCTTTATTTTCTTTACTGCCAAGAGTATCAACATAATATCTAGCAACTTCGAGATCTACCTTCGACAATGTCATTTCCACCTTAGATATAAGCATCCTAAAAAATGGCCATCTTTGATGCAGAACTCTTAAAAGTTCAATTTGTTGTGGATCTGAATTTAATTCAGATGACAATGCAGTGCCTACTCCAAACCAACTTGGCAAAAGAAATCTACTTTGTGTCCAACCAAATACCCATGGAATAGCTCTTAAACTTGACAAATCTTTTGCACCTTTTTTTCTTCTAGCAGGCCTACTAGATATCTGTAATTTACTTATTTCTTCTATTGGAGTGACCTCTTGAAAGAAATTTAACAAATCAGGATTCTCATGGACTAATTTTCTGTAATGTGACCTTGATGTTTCTGCCAGCCTAGACATTAATTGATTCCATTCTGGAGTAGCGTCAAGTCTATTATTTACCAAACTATTTTGAATTACCGCTGTAGTTACAGTCTCAAGATTGTACAAAGCCAGTTCGGGAAGACTATATTTAGAAGCTAAAACTTCACCTTGTTCTGTTATTTTTATTCGTCCTTTTAAAGTGCCGCTTGGTTGAGCCAATATTGCCTGATAGGCTGGTCCTCCTCCTCTTCCTACAGAACCACCTCTTCCATGAAAAAGTCTCAGCAATATGTTATTTCTACTTGAGAGATTTTGAAGAGCTATTTGGGCTCTATGAATTTCCCAATTACTAGAAACAAATCCTGAATCTTTATTACTATCAGAATATCCAAGCATTAATTCTTGCAGAGGTTTAAAAGATTCTCCTACTTTTGGCAATAATGATCTATAGAAATCTAATTTGAACAACTTTTCCATTACTTCTGGTGCTCTTTTAAGATCTTCCACAGTTTCAAAAAGAGGAACAACTAATAATTTTGACTTTTGTGAATTTTGATCAAGAAGTCCCATTTCTTTTGCCAGTAAGAGAACTTCAAGCAAATCAGATGCACTATGACTCATTGAAATTACATAAGAATGACAAATGCGACTTCCAAATTCTTGTTGTAGTCTCTTAACCATTTTAAAAACTGAAAAGGTTTCTTCTGTAGTTTTTGTCCAGTTAACGTCAGATGGAATTAAGGGCCTTTTTGTATTTAATTCGTCTATAAGCCATTTAATTTTCTCTTCCTCAGACATTTGTTCATATTGAACAGATAAATCAAGATAATTTGAAAGCTCTTGTATAGCGTCACTATGCCTTGTACTCTCTTGACGAATATCTAAACTTGCTAAAGAAAATCCAAAAATATGAACCTGAGTAAGTAAGGTGTTTACAGACTCACAAGTTAAATCTGTACTAATTAGGCTATTTTTAATTAGTTCTAGATCATAAGTAAATTCATTTACTGACTTGTAATGTAAGTTTTCAACTTTATCTAGATTTTTGTTATCAATTTCTCCCTCCAAGTCAAATTTCCAGCCACTATCAGCTAATAAATTATTTCTTTCTTGTGTTAGCCTTAATTTCTCTAAAATATAACTTAATTTTAATCTGTAGGGTTCTGATCTATACCTTGTAGCTCTTGCTTCATATATTTCAGGGAATTTAACCCTGTCAGTTTCGAGTGACTCTAATAAGGAAGAACTTACTTGACTCCATTGCATTGACACACTTAATTGATCTCTAAGATTAGACGTCGCAATAATATATCTTTCCAACATTAACTGCCTTTGGTAGCAAGCAGTTCTCCATGTTATCTCCGGAGTTACTGATGGATTACCATCCCTATCAGAACCTACCCAAGAACCAAAGTTACAAAAAGATTCTGAGGGCAACTGAACATCTGGATAATTTTCGGTAAGTGCTTCAGCTATCCTGCCCCTCAATTGAGGCATCGCATTAAATAAAACTTGCTGAAAATAATGCAAGGCATAATCAACTTCATCTAAAACTGAAGGTTTAAATTGATGCAATTCATCTGTTCTCCACCAAAGTCTTACTTCCTCTTTTAGTTGGGTTTTTAGAGAAATTTTTTCTTCTTTTGTTAGAAATTGCTCAATCTGTATTTTTTTTAACAAATTTGCTACTCTTGTTTGCTTATGTCTAATCGTATGTCTTACTATCTCCGTCGGATGTGCAGTAAAAACTAAACGAATATCCATTTCCTGTAATAACTCCTCTAATTTTCCTGGTGGTACATTTAATTTTCTCAACCTGTAAAATAATTCTCTAAAAGTTACTGGAGCATTTTGCCTAGCCAATGCTGGGGCAAAAGGATCAAGATTGTCGGGCGATTTTTGAACATCCTTATTAGTAAAGCTTTGAATATATCTATCCTCCTCAACTCTTTGTTCCAAAATATTCACGAGTTGAAAATATAATGAAAAAGCCCTTGCTGCAGCTATGGATTCTGCTAAATCCATAGAATTTACAATATCAACTATTTCATTTTTAAAAGTTTTTGAACTATCACCATCAATTTGTTTTGAATAACTTAATTCTTTAAGCTGTATCAATCTCTCTGCTTGATCATCTGGGCATTCTTCTCTAAGCACAGATTCCCAGAGATCTTCAATTAAAAGACGATTTTTATCAAGTGGGTCATTGTTACTTATCAGATCCATGTTATTATTTTTTATCTGTCGAAAAGATTCCATATAATCATTATGTCACAAGTGAAAATGTTCAGATCAAATGTTTATTTAAATAATCAAACATTCTAGGCCTCAGATCTAATCATATCTTCGATAGAAATTTTCATTATCTGCTCAATAGAAAGACCTTTTTCGTATTGATTTATCCATTTCATAGATTGATTGCCTTCTTCAAGCACTTTATAGATAGGATCTAGAAGGTGTTTCATACCAAAGTTTTCTGCTGTAGATGATAAATCTGATAATAAGTTTTGAATCCATTCTCTACAAATAACTCTTTTGCCATCTTGCCAGTGAATCAACTCTGAATCCAGACTATCTTTAGCAGCGTTAGTTTCATTTTGATCACATATTTCTGATAATTTATCAATAGAAAAAAAACTGGCATTCAAAGGATCTAAGGTTTTTATATTTTCAAAAAGATGTAAAATCCTTAGTTCTATCATGGCCGTTATCCCTAACAGCAAGTTAATATCATAAACAAAATCACAAATTCTTAATTCCAAACGATCAAGGATTAGAGGTCTTTGGGGTCCATTTGGTCGGATTGAAGACCAAAAATGCCTAATATTTTGCATATTTTTATTAGCTATATTGTCCTCGATCCAATCGATATAGGAATTATGATTTACAAAAAATGGTACCTTTCTTGGTGTTTTAGGAAACTGTATCCATCTCTGAGAGTGATTCCCCGTAATTCTATTATTTAAAAAAGGTGAACTAGCACTTATAGATAGATATAAAGCAGCTTCTGATCTTGTTAGTCTGATAGCCGCAAAAAGCTTATCTAAGTCATTTATTCCTAGGTTTATATGAACGCTGGAAGTTGCAATGGAGGTTCCATAATTATCTTGTATAAATTGATGATAAGCATTGTCAATGTCAGATCTTTGAAATTGAATATCGTGTTTAAAACAAAGAGTGGATGAAGGAATGATAGTTAACTCTTTTTTATTTAACCATTGTCTTAACTTTTTTCTAGGAACTAGTAATTTCTCATATAAAAAATTGTAGTTTTTTTCGGGTGTTGTTATGTATTCAACGTTTCTGTTATCTGGCTCTTTTACAAAATCAGGAAATTTTTTCTCAATTTCATCCGAAACACCAATATGAGAATTCAAAGAACCTGTGAAAAGTTCCACCTCAAAACCCTTATAAAGATTATTTTGACTCATTTATTTATCCAAACAAGCTAATGCTTTTAGTATCCCCTTTGCTTTATTTATTGTCTCTTTATATTCATTTTCAGGAAAAGAATCAGCAACTATTCCAGCTCCTGCTTGCACTGAAACATCATATTTACCATCTCTTGAGGGTTTAACTATCATAGTTCTTATCGTAATTGCTGTATTTAATGCACCATTAATATCGATGGATCCGTAAACACCAGCATAAGGTCCTCTAGCATCTTTTTCAAAGTGCTTAATTAATTGCATAGCTCTTATTTTAGGCGCACCAGTCACTGTCCCAGCTGGAAAAGATGCTTTTAGCAAATCCCATACATCAGCGTTGTTTTTTAAGATTCCTTCAACTTCACTAACTATATGCATAACATGTGAATATTTCTCAATAACCATTAAATCCTTGACATTCACAGTACCAATTTCACAAACTCTTCCAAGATCATTTCTCCCAAGATCAATGAGCATTACATGCTCAGCTATCTCTTTTGGATCTTTTAATAAATCCTTTTCTAATTCCAAGTCTTGTTGATTATCAATACCCCTAGGTCTTGTGCCAGCTATTGGTCTTAAGCTTGCAACAATCTGATTATTTTTATTTTTTTCGGCTTTAACCATTACTTCAGGACTTGAACCAATTAAGTACCATGAGCCAAAATCAAAAAATGACATGTATGGAGATGGATTAACCATCCTCAAACTTCTATATAAATTAAAGGGATCATTATTGACTTGAGTTTGAAATCTTTGACTAATTACAATTTGGAAGATATCCCCCTTTTTGATATATTCTTTTGCAGAGAGAACTGCATCCTCAAAATCTTTTTTCTTCCAATTACTTTCTAGATCTAAATTCAGATTCTCATTTTCATTCCAATTTAAAAACTCATTTTCTTTTAGAGGAACTCTCATTAAATTTCTAGTTTTCTGAATTTTAGAAATTGAGTTTAGATACAATTCATCCATAGAAGATTCTTTTGAAGAAGTTGTATCTACATAAACCACAGCAGTAATACATCTTTTTATTTGATCAAAAACGACAAGTTGATCAAAAAACATCCATGAACCATATGGGATATTGTTGTCTGATATTGCATTTATTGGAACGCTTGGTTCTATTCGATTTATTAATTCATAACCCCAAGAGCCATATAACTGTCCAATGGATGGTAAGTCATCAAGCGTGGTTGACTTATATTCCTGTGTCCAACTTCTTAAGATGTCAAAAGGATCACCTTTATGTGTTTCAGTTTTGCCATTATTCCAAGTTTTAATTATTTCTTCTCCATAACAAACGGCTTCCCAAAGAGGTTTAGTAGCAACAATACTCCACCTACCCAAACTTTCCCCACCTTCAACAGATTCAAGAAAAACACCATGGGAATCTTTTGAGGATAATTTCAACCAAGTCGACAATGGAGTCTCTAAATCTGCTGGCCAAGTTTGGATGATAGGTATAAAATTTTTACCTTCTTTGAAAGCCTTTAATAAATTATCTTTCTGTGAGCTGATCATATTAGTAATGTCAACCCAAATTATAATTATTTTCTTCTTTTATATCAACTTTAAGGAAGTTAATCAAAAGTATTCTTAGTTGTGAATTTTAAACCAGCTGGATTAGGATTCTCACCTATTCTTCTTGGATTATGTCCTACTTTCTCTCTGCCTTCATTTACTTTTTCAGAGAAAACACCATCTTTTGGGTGTAAAAATTCAATATCACCACCTGGGAAAATTCGGTAGATTTTAAAATCTTCAATTCTTGGTTTGAAGGCTCTTAATTGTGTTCCTAATGCGAGACATTGTTCTTTTCTTGCAAAGTACATCAAATTATCACCTTCATGCATTATAGCCGCTCCACCTGTGGGCAATTCAAATGCTTGTTCCTTAGAACTTTTCCATACAATTGCATATTTTTCTTCGGTTTCTGCTGAGTTTAATAAACCCCCGGTACTTCCTATATGCTTTGGAAATTGACCAACTAAAGTTTCAGTCATCCTTGATTTTAAGTTATTTCTTATAAGAAATTAGCATTCATATTTTGCAAAATTATAAATTTACAAGAAATTTTCTACATTAATTAATATATGGAAAACTTGTTTCTCATTTTATTTTGAATCTGAAATCGGAAAAAATACTGTTAAACCTGTATCACGCCTTTGTGTGACATGCCCGCCTAAGCTAGCCAATAACTTTTGAGTAGCATTTTGACTAAGTTGTAAACTACCTGTTTGAGGGTTCCAATTTAAAACAGGACCAATATCAGAACCGTTATCTTTTTTTAGAATTTCTTCCTGATTAGATTCTATTTTTTGTACCTTTAATTGAAGTTTAAGTTTTTGACCAGCTGGTCTTAATTCTAAAATTAATGTACTACCTTCTTTTAATCCTCTAGTATTTTTATTAATTAATCCACTTAACATTAATTCCAATTTTTCAGAATCACTCAAAATTTGCGGAAGTTGATGGGGAATATCAATCTTTAAAGAAATCCCTCGTCGTTTTAATTGTTTATTCCATAAAGGAGCAAGCTTTTTAAAAATTTCAACTAAATTAATTTTTGCCAAGTTATTTAATGAAGGAACTTCATTACTCACTAATTCTGCTGCATTGAAGATTAAACCAAATCTATCAATTTGTTCATTACATTCATTATCTATCTGAATTAAACGATTTTTCATTGATTCATCCATCTTATATTTTTTTAAAGTAGAACTTATAAGTGTTCTTATTGTTGCCAAAGGCGTTCTTACTTCATGAGATATTGCACGTAATAATTTTGCTTCAGTTATTTGTACATTTTTTTCATCGTTTTTTACAGAATTCTTTATATTATGGTTTGGAGCATTATTTGCTAACTTTGCCGATAATATTGGCCAAAATGATTTTTCAAATTGATTATTAATATTGAGGTTACCTAAATTATTAATTGCATTACGAAATTTTACTCCTTCCTCATATTTTTCTTGCTTTAATTTTTCATGCATTAATTCAATTGCAAGTTTAAGGCTTTCTTCATCACACTTCATTAATAGAATTTTCCTATCCTTCTCTCCGACAATTGATAATATGCATTGAAAATTTGGGGTGATTATCATCAAAAAAGGTTCATAACCATCTTCTTGACTAAGATTCAAGACTTTATAATTACATACTAAATCGAATTCTTTTTTTATCTTGTCTGCATTATGGACTGGCAAAAAACCTGCATTCTCATTCTGAAAATATGGAAACCCCTCAGGAGACCAAAGCCATCCATAAAATTGATTTAAAAATTTTTTATCATTAAAAGCAGGCAAAGGTGAGGCAACCCAAATTCCACCATTTTTATAATTCTGAGATAGAAAATCTTTTTGAATAATTTCTAAAGAAGCCCACCACATTCTTCTGGATGAATCATCATCCACATGTATAGGTTGAACTCCTTTAATCAAAAGGTCTTGAATTTTTTTTATAGTTATTTGTGATTTCATCAATTTCTTAATGATCTAGAACGTTTCAATATAGATAAAACAAATCCAATAGATACAAAATTAGTCACCAATGACGTTCGACCATAGCTCATAAAAGGAAGGGGAATCCCAGTCACTGGTCCTAATCCAATAGTCATAAATAAGTTAATAATTATTTGAAATAAAAAAGTTGAGGCTATTCCAATAACAATTAGAGATTCAAAATTAGTCCTAGCAATTGTTGCAGTATTAATAAGTTTTTTAATCAAAAAAAAGAACAAAAATAAAACTACCATGCACCCCACAAATCCCAATTCTTCGCCTAAAGCACTGAATATAAAATCAGTATGTTGTTCCGGTATAAATTGCAAATTAGTCAACTTACCTTGTAGCAAACCATTCCCAAATAATCCTCCAGAACCAATTGCAATTTGACTCTGTATCAAATGATATCCGCCACCTAATGGATCTCTATTTGGATCTAAAAATAAAACTAATCTATCTTTTTGATATTCTTTTAAGCCATATTGCCATAAAATTGGTGTGAATTTTGCCACTAGTAAATGTAACGAAATAGCGAGTGCAGAAAAAATAATTTTCTTTTTCGAAGATCTATAAGCAAGATATCCTATAACTGGAATCCAGAAAATAAGAAGAGTTGGTAAGGTTAGATTTAATGCAGCAGTGATAATACAAAACACTAATATCAAAATCCACTCTATGGGCATTTGCGACCAATAAAGCATCACACCTGTCAAAACAAGTAAAACTAAAGATGTACCTAAGTCTGGTTGAAAGAAAATCAATAACCAAGGAATAACTACTACTAATAAAGGCAAAACTAAATCTCTTATTGTTAAAATTATTTTTTTGTCGAGTACTAAAGCAAGAGTTAATACAGTACTAAGTTTCGCTACTTCTGAAGGCTGAAAAGAAAAGCTGCCAAAGTTTAGCCATCTTTGAGCTCCAGAAACTGAAATCCCAAAAAAATAAATTAGTAATAAAGATATTAAAGTACACAAATAAAACGGAACCAAATACATTTTAAGTCTCTCTAAAGGTATATAAGAAATAAAAAATGCTAAAAAATAACCTAAAAAACCAGTTAGGATATGACCTAAATAGTTCGATTCTAAAAAATCCCCCTGAATACTTTTTATTAATAAACCCGAAATCATAACTAAAAACAGGGGAATTATAAGTAGTGGAGAAAATAAATAACCTCTATTAAAGTCTTTTTTTTGTAAAAATCCTCTACTATTTATTAAAGAAATTCTCCTAAACATCAATTATCTTTTAAAAATTTATTCTTAATTAACTTAGCTAAATTACCAAATACAACAGAACTTTCTTTATTGGGCTGGCTTATTGAGATTGGTACGCCTTTATTACTATCATCAACGAGAGGTATTTCAATAGGTATTTGGGCTAATAATGGTAAATTATTCTCTTTGGCTAATGTTTGTCCACCCCCTTTACCAAAAATTTCATATTTTTTACCTGGCATATCAGGCGGAATAAATACTGACATATTTTCTACAATTCCAAGTAAAGGTACTCCAAGTTGTTTAAACATTCCTAATCCTCTTCTTGCATCTTGCAAAGATACTTGTTGAGGAGTTGTGACAACTATAGCTCCAGAAATAGGCACAGATTGAGAAAGGGATATTTGAGCATCTCCTGTTCCAGGAGGCAAGTCAATAACTAAAAAATCAAGATTATTCCATTCAACTTGGTATAAAAATTGTCGGATAATACTATTAAGCATTGGTCCTCTCCATATAACTGGCTGACCTTCTTCTATGAGGAAACCCATCGATACCAATGAAATTCCATATTTATTTATTGGTATTAACCTTTGATCAGTACCACTGCCTTCTGTAACCTTTGGATTCTGTTCTGCAACTCCCATCATTGAGGGAGTATTAGGTCCATATATATCAGCATCCAGCAAACCAGTTTTAGAGCCTAATTTAGCTAAAGAACAAGCGAGATTAACTGCAATGGTACTTTTCCCAACTCCACCTTTACCACTGCTAACAGCTATGATGTGTTGAATCCCTTCAATCTTCTGCAGCTCAGGCGCATTACTTTGATTTTGAGACTCTGTTTTAGAAGGATTATTATCTATCTCTATTTGAACATCATCAATATCTTCGCAATCAAGTAGTACTTTTCTAACCTCTTGTACAATTCTATCTCTCTGAGAATTTGCAAAAGATGGCAATGATAATGTTACGATTACTCTCGGTATAGTTACTCTTACGTTTTTAATCCAAGCTAATTCAATTACATTCTTCTTTGATCCAGCATCTAGAACTTTTTGTAAAGCAAAATTCGCATCTTCTATTGTGGTCATTAAATTTTTAAATATTTTGACAAGGTAGTCGACTGTTTAAAAGATTAAGAACTATGTCGAACTATCAAATAATAGGTAATAAGGACCCCCTAAGAGAAATTATAAAGGGAAACTTATAATTAACCAAAAAAATTTTTTCTTCAAGATTTACTAAATACATGTTGAAAGAACCTCCAAAAAACTCGAGAGAAAAAACAAAAAATCTCTTATTAACTCTACAAGACCAAATTTGTTCAGGACTTGAAAATGTAGATGGTAAAGGTAAATTTACAGAAGAATCCTGGCTAAGAGACGAAGGTGGTGGTGGAAGATCAAGAGTATTGAAAAATGGTTCTGTTTTTGAGCAAGCAGGAGTAAATTTTTCAGAAGTACAGGGAAAAGAATTACCTCAATCTATAATTTCTCAAAGACCCGAAGCAAAAGGTCATGAATGGTTTGCTACGGGAACTTCTATGGTGTTGCATCCTAAGAATCCCTTTATACCCACAGTTCACCTGAATTATCGATATTTTGAAGCTGGTCCTGTTTGGTGGTTTGGGGGAGGCGCAGACTTAACCCCTTTTTATCCTTATCTTTCTGATGTAAGGAATTTTCATAACGAGCATAAAAAAGCTTGTGAGAAACTTGATAAAGATTTGCATAAAGTTTTCAAACCATGGTGTGATGAATATTTCTTCTTGAAACATAGAAACGAGTCTAGAGGCATAGGAGGTATCTTTTATGATTATCAAGATGGTTCAGGCAATATTTATAGAGGAAATAATAATAATGGAGAGGCATCAAAAGCTTCACAAAATATTGGCAGATTAAATTTAGATTGGGATAACTTATTTTCTTTAGCGGAAAACTGTGGGCAAGCATTCCTCCCTTCATATTTGCCCATTATTGAAAAAAGAGCTTCTCAAACATACTCATCGAAGGAAAGAGAATTCCAGCTATATCGAAGAGGTAGATATGTCGAATTCAATTTAGTTTGGGATAGAGGGACGATTTTTGGACTGCAAACAAATGGCAGAACTGAATCTATATTAATGTCCTTGCCGCCTTTAGCTAGATGGGAATATGGATATAAAGCTAAAAAGGATTCTCGAGAGGAATTTCTCACGTCAATTTTTACAAAACCCCAAGATTGGTTAAATGATAAAAAGTTAGAGAAATTCTGTATGGAGAATAATATTTTTGAATAAAAACTTTAGAATAAATTTAAAGTATCTCAGATAGGTGTTTTAAATAGAGAACCGTCACTTTTCAATTGAAGTTTTTCTCCAAGTTCATTTTCTAAAGAGATTAATTCATCCCTATGAGCTCTTAGTCTCATGAAAGTTGAATCATTGTCATTTTCGTTAATCAACCTTAATTCAAATTTCTCCTCTCTTGCTGATTTTTTAAAATAAACAATTCCAGACAAAGGACCGCCAATTAATCCCAAAAAAATTGGCCACCAACCTAATTCAGGATATATTTGAATAATTACTAAACCTAAAGCACAAGAACCAAAACCACCAAGTAAACCTAAAAAGATTGCTAAAAATTTACTAGAAACAACTTGACCTTTGAATATTAAAATTCTCTGTTCAAAATCTCCTCCTGTTTGCTTCCATCCCCTCAAATTAAGCCATTCACATAAACCATTTAAAACTTTTACTGGCTGCTGAGAAGACGAAATCTCAACTAAGGTTGTTCTATCTTTACTAGAAGCCCTAAGAAAAAAAAATAATCCTACGGCCAAAAGAATTGTCAGCAATAATGTTGAATTTAAGGAATAGGACATTAAAACAATTTTTTTTAGTATTTTGAGAATAAAAATTAAAGTTACATCATATTATAATTTTTTAGATTAATCTGTAAGATATCCCCATTAGATAAAAAATTCTTAATTAAATAAAATTTAAAATTATACTCTTAATCTAAATCTATTTAATACTTATTAAAAATGAATATTGAAAATAAAAATATAGATCTTCTTTATAATGATTTAACAGCAGATTTATACAATCTTTATAAAAAATCATCCTACCTAGCTATTGACACTGAAGCAATGGGTTTAATTCATGGAAGAGATAGGCTCTGTTTAGTACAAATATGCAATGAATTTAAAAGAACATCATGTATAAAAATCGAACTTAATACATCTTCTTCACCTAATTTAAAAGCACTTCTTGAAGATGACAAAATTACTAAAATATTTCACTATGCGAGATTTGATGTAGCAGCTCTAAAATGCAATCTTGGAATTAATACAAAAAATATTTTTTGTACAAAAATTGCTAGTAAGTTGGCAAGAACTTATACAAATAAACACGGTTTAAAGGATTTAATTAATGAATTATTAGGTGTAGAACTGGACAAAAGCTCGCAAAGTAGTGATTGGGGCAGAAACGAAGATTTAACAAAAGATCAATTAGATTATGCAGCAAATGATGTTAGATTTTTGATTGAAGCTATGCATAAATTAAAAGTTATCTTAGAAAGAGAGAATAGGTATGAATTAGCTCGAAAATGTTTCGAAACAGTTTCTGTATATGCTGATTTAGACATACTAAAGTTCTCAAATTTATTTGAGCATTAAGAATCAATCTTCAGTTAAAAAATTATCTTCACCATCAAGAGTTTCCATAAGCTTATCAAGTATCCTTGAAGAACTTAATTTATCTTTATCATTTTTTTCACAAATTTTTAAGACATTTTGCGCAACAAGTATTTTTTCTTGAATAGTTTTTGACCCTTCTTTTGCAATTTGAATTTCTACTTTCTTCTTAGCAGAAGATAAGCTTATACTCATAAGTTTTGCAATCTCTGCACAAATTTTTAGATATTGTCGATCATTTATTGGATACATACAAGGAATTAATAATTAATAAGCTAGTGCCATTTACTAAGATAACAAATGAAGGTTTATAGCATCTACGATTTTCTTACTTGCTCCGGATTCCCCCATTCTTTTTTTTCCAATTTTTGTTTGTTCTAACCTATCCACTTTTCCTTTCAAAAGTAAACTTAAATGTTGTAAAAGAATTTTTTTGTTCTTACAAACTAAAACACTACCTCCTAATAACCTTGATTGTCTTTTTGCAAATGATTTTGTAAATTGTGGTCCAGATCCTGGTAGAGAAAGAGATGGAATTCCCAGGCCAGCAATTTGCTCTGTAGCAGTTCCTGCATTAGACAAGCCAACTTCTGCCATATTGGCCCAAGAATTAAATTTACCTTTTCCAATCAATACATATTGATCTTTCTTTTTCCAAACTGAATCTTCATCAATTAGAAATTTAACTTTACTCTGTTTTATAAAACCATGTTTATTTAAATAACTTTGAATTTGAATCACATGCGCATTAATGCTCAAAGGCAAAAGTATTACCAAATCCTTTGATAAATCAAAATCTTCCAAACAATTAAGAAAATTATCAAGATTTTTAAGAGCTTCAGGATATCTACTTCCAACTAATAAAATAATCCTTTTAAAAGAAATAATATTTGATATCATCTCGTTTGTTGCATTAACAAAATCCATCATTGGATTACCCAAGTATTTTGCATCAATATTTTTTTTATTCAAATTATTAGCTGTAATTTTATCTCTCATAATTAAATTTTTACATCTTGGAGATTTCATTAAAAACATTTCCCATGGATCCCATTCAGAACCTTTCAACCTATGATAAAAATCGCTTAAATCCCAACCTGGCCCACTACTCCAAGTATGGTCACTTTTGGGAGTTCCAATGAAACTAAATTCGCATTCTGAACTCCAAGCGTAAAGTAATGGCAAGAAATCGCCTACTGCGATAATTTTATATTTATTTTTTGACTTTTGTTTCACTAGTAGAAAATTTCTCAAATTATCGATTAAAAATCCTGCAAACAAATCAAGCACAAATCCCTTAAGACTTTGATTGCTAAAACCTCCACTAGGCAGCTCTTTTAAATATCCTATTTTACGAAAATTCTTTGATTTTATGGAATTAAATACATCTCCATTTCCTACTAACGGTAAAACTTCAATATTCATATTTTTTATTCTTTTTAGTAATCTTTTTATTATTTCCGATGCGATTACATCTTCTCCATGTCCATTACATATAATTAATAGGGAATGAGACACCTTACTGTTAAGATCATAAAAAGACTCAATCGAATCTTTTTCGGCGGCATGGCCAAGTGGTAAGGCAGAGGATTGCAAATCCTTTATCCCCAGTTCGAATCTGGGTGCCGCCTTAATTAATTTTTTTGCGATTTTTGCTATAAACCCCTCCAAAAACTTGAGTTTTGTATATTTTTTATACATTTTTATCACTCATTCTTTGGACAGCAATTGGAAAGCAAGTTTCTTAGATTGTAATAAACTAATACTAGTATCCTGTTTGTTTCTAATAAATCAAAATAATCAGATTTAAAATATAATTTTTAATTAGTCTATAAATCCTTCTATCAAATTTTTTGTTGAATAAATTCCAACAAATGGAGCTGTTACCTCTTTTATTACCCCAGTAGTTTTTCCAAGTATACTATCTTTTACTGTTATTAAATCATCTTCCTTTAAAAAGGGATTTCTTTTTGAGCCTCTTTTTGCATTTGCTGAATATGAAATTTTTTTCTTTGTTACTTTTCCATCCTTCTCATACCTTATTAAAACAATCTTTCCAGAAAGAGGTTTTATAGGTCCAGATAAATCAATTGCATCGGATAATGTGGCTTCAAGAGGGAGTTTTACTACTCCAGGAGTTTCAACTCTACCAAAAAGATTTACTGAGATAAATTTTGGAGAAATACCAGATAAAATTGATTTTGCGATTTGATTTGGATTAGATTTACTTAGTTTTGGAAAAAATAAACTATCTCCATCAAATATACGTATATCGTTAGTAGCATCTAATTCATTTAAATAAGCATTAAAATCAATAATTGCTCTTTTTTTGCCTCCACCTTTTCCAAGAGGGACATCTCTTGTAATTTCAATTCTAGATAAATCAGTCTCAGAAGTTATACCACCAGCTTTTCTAATTACATCAGAAATGGTAGTTATATTTTCACTTGATCTTTTGACTTCTAAACCTTGTGAAGATTGATTATTTAATTGCATATTTTGACCTATATTTGATTGCTCATTGTAATTTTCTTCCAATGAATCCAGCTCATAATTATCAATTTTTTTTGAAGTTATACTTGGATCTAATTGATAAGCGGAAAATTTATAAAAACCAGGATTTCTTAACTCACCTCTTGCTAACACTCTAATATCTTTAAACACTACAATCCTTACTTTTATTTCTGGATCAATTAGAAATTCAGCGTATCTTTTTTCCAATAAAGTTTTTAATTCAGACTTTGTTAATCCCCTTACAAACGTTTCGTCTAAACTTGGTAATAATAATTCTCCTTCTTGATTAACTGAAAAAACTCCACTAAGTTCATCAGCAGGGAAAAATTCCAGAGCAATTGAGTCTCCAGAATCAATAATATAATCCTCTAATTCATTTTTCGATTCTAAATATTCAATTTCTATTTGATTATTTTTTTTATTAGGAAAATTAGAATCTGCTTTAGATATATCAAATATGAATAAAAATAAAAAAACATTAAATATTAAAAACGGTTTAAATTTCCTTTTTAAAGAGAAAAATCCTATACATGTATTTTTAGAGAATTTTTGTAAAATCAACTTTTTTAAAAAACTCTATTCAAGACTAAATCATATTACTATTTTTCCTGATAAATAGAAATAGTTTTATCTTTTTATCTTTTTACTTGTCTTAATTTGAGACTGGAAACTTTTTGAACTTTTAAAAGTTAGTTAGGACTAAATTTACACTCATTATTGATTATGTATTTTCTATTTAATCGCTTGCTTTATATAGGGCAATTTTGTATTCAAGAAATATCAAATTAATTTATTAATTATAAAATTTATGGAAAGCAAGTTAAAGTTAAAACTATTTAATAGCTAGTAAAAGCTTACTTCTTTAAAGAATTTCCTCTGTTCGAATCTGGGTGCCGCCTTATTTAATTTTTTACACATTTAATTAAGAAGTTTTCGAAAAACTTTAATTTCAAATAAAGGGTATAAGTTAAAATTACTTATTAATCTATAGAAAAATAATCAATTATAAATTATTGAAAAACAATACCTTAATCCCACTAAAAAAAATTTAATAGATTTATTAATTATTTACATCAAATAATTTATAGAAATTGAAATTGTTTTAATAATCATTATCTGCCACACACATTCCAAAACATCTAATGCCATTTGAGGCAGTCCTTTTGCAATGATTACATAAAATGGGATCTTTCTCAGAATTAAGGTTGATTTTTGAATTATTTTGGACTTTGCAACTTTTTAATTCTTGTGTCGAATCAAATAGAGTCATTCTTGGAATCATCACTTGAATCGATACTAACAACAAGGGAAGCATTTGTGTTAGAAGATGGTATATCCATAATTTTCACAGTTTCTTTAGGCTCATCTATAACTTGATTTTTTTCTGTACTCTCATCAACTGCACAAGCTTCAAGAGCTTCTCGAAGTAGTGAATCAAAAGTTGCTCCAGGCAATCTATGTCTAGCAACCTCAAGAAAAGTTCTCGGTAACGATTCGGATGCAGCATCTCGTAAAGCAGGATTATTCTTTCTATGTTCTTGTTCTTCTTCTATTGATTTAATAAACCTCAGTGTGACATCTCTTTTTGTAGAGGCTTTTATCAAAGTATCATTTTCAGGATTACTAACATTAGGTTCATTTTCAAGATCACTAAGTCGTTTTTCCAAACTATTTAGAACTTCATTAGCTTCTTTACTAATATGCGCTAATTGACCATCAGACAAATTTGGTAAATCAGCGACAAAAACTTTACCATGATCCCTTAGTGTCAAGAAAGTTGGTCTTGGGCCTTGAGCCTGTCTACCAATTGATTCAGAATTATTCCCTAATGGTCTTTTTGGAGGTGTAGGTCCAGCTGAACTACGTCTACGTGTAATTCTTTGATTATTTGCAAAGGGCATTGAATAAAAGGTTAAATCTTAATGCTTAAACTTCCGATATTATTCGGCGGTGATTTTATTATATTACATCTAACTTTTTCATTTGGGTATAAAAAATAATTTTTTAAAACTCATCTAAAAAAAATTTATGTTAGGATTTCTGGCAAAAATTTACTAATTGTTGAATTATTTTTTCGCACTATCTTTCCAATTTCCCAACTATCTATATCATAATCTTTACAGATACTTAATATCGCGTCCTTAGATTTTTTATCAATAATTAAACAAAATCCAACTCCAAGATTGAAAGTATTCCAAAAATCTTTTTCAGGAATAGATCCTTGTTCTTTAAGGAATTTAAATAAAATAGGTATATCCCAAGAACTGGTATTGATATAAGGAATAAAATCAGAAGGAATACATCTTGGTAAATTTTCTGGAATTCCTCCTCCAGTTATATGAGACATTGCTTTAATTTCTATATTTTCAGATAATATTTGGTTAATCACATTATTGTAAATTTTTGTAGGTTTCAATAACTCATCATAAAAACTTAAGTGAGAAACTTTTTCAAATTCCTTTTCTATTTGATTATTGTTTTGAATAATTTTTCTTACTAAACTAAAACCATTACTATGAACTCCATTACTTTTTAAAGCAATTATCAAGTCATTTTCAGAGACTTTTTTACCATTAATAAGCTTATCCTCATCGACTATTCCAACACAAAATCCTGCAAGATCATACTTATTTTTTGAATAAAATCCTGGCATTTCAGCAGTTTCTCCGCCGAGTAATGAACAGTTATTTTCTCTGCAGCCATGTGAAATTCCTTGAACAACCCTCAATAATTGTTTCTTATCAAGCTTACCAGTAGCAATATAATCCAGAAAAAATAACGGTTTTGCACCACTAGTAATGATATCGTTCATGCACATAGCAACTAAATCAATACCAACCTCAAAGTGAAAGTTTTTACTTTGGGCTAATTCTAATTTTGTTCCAACACCATCAGTTCCTGAAACAAGAACTGGTTTTTTAAAACTATCGATAGGAATTCTAAACAAGCCTCCGAACCCGCCAATACCCTCAATCACATTAGATGTATGAGTTTCTTCAACTGCCTGTTTAATTTCGGAAACAAATTCTCGTCCAGCTTCTATGTCAACACCTGATGTTTTGTAATCCATGAAATAATAATGATAGACTTTCCCTATATAGATATTCCTCCTAAGATTGCTTTTGTCCAGTAATTATTTATCAAATAGATTTATTTTTTAAAAAGAAAGTGAAGAAAGTAATAATAAGGAAAACTGAAGAAATAGAAAATTGGAAGAGAAATATAAATAGTGAAATTAACTTTATTCCAACAATGGGTAATCTTCATAATGGACATATAAAATTGATATCAACAGCAAAAAATGACAATTCTAATGTTAATTTAGTAAGTATTTTTATTAATCCACTTCAATTCGATAACAAGTTAGACTTAGAGAATTACCCTAAAACAATTGATAATGATATAAAAATCTCCTTTTCAAATGGCGCAGATGCCATCTTCATCCCAAGTAATGAAGATATATATCCACCAAATAATAAAGATATTAAATTCCTAGAAGCTCCAATAGAATTATCTTCTGCATTATGTGGATTAAATCGAATTGGACATTTTGATGGCGTATGTACAGTAGTTTATAGATTACTTAATCTCATCAAGCCTAAAAATCTTTACTTAGGGGAAAAAGATTGGCAACAACTTTTAATTTTAAAAAATCTTGTCCTAAAAGAGAAATTAAATGTTGCTATTAAATCTATTCCTACACAAAGAGATTTTGATGGAATTCCTTTAAGTTCGCGTAATGTGCATTTATCAAAAAACGAAAGGAAATTGATTAGTTTTTTTTCAAGTGAGTTAGTAGAAGCAAAAAAAATTTTTCAACAAGAAAAAAAGATCAATTTAAACAAAATAATAAAAAAGCTATCTGCAAAAAAAATTTCAATTGAATATTTAGAACATTTACACCCTCATACACTCCAAAAAGCAAAACTTGAGGATAATATTTCGTTACTTGCTGGTGCGATAAGATGTGGAAAGACAAGATTAATTGATCACGTTTTTCTAATGAAAAGAAGTCCGATCATTGCAATTGATGGTCCTGCAGGATCAGGTAAAAGTACAGTAACTAAGTTAATAGCGAAGAAACTTAAACTTTTATATTTAGATACTGGGGCAATGTATAGGGCATTGAGTTGGCTTATGATAAAAGAAAATATTGATTATAAAAAAGAAAAAAATTTACAGAATATTTTTAAAGATGTTTCTATTGTTTTCAAGTCGAATGTAAATTCACATCAGGATGTTTATGTTAATAACTACTGCGTTACTGATGAAATTAGGTCGCAAAAGATAAGTTCCATAGTTTCTAAAATTTCCTCAATAAAAGAAGTAAGAAAATTCTTAGTAGAAGAACAAAGAAAAATTGGAGCATCAGGCGGACTTGTAGCTGAGGGAAGAGATATAGGAACTACTGTTTTTCCACATGCAGAACTTAAAATATTTTTAACTGCTAGCATCGATGAAAGAGCAAAAAGAAGAAAATCTGATAAAAATAGTAAAGACTCACAAGAAATAGACCTTAATACATTAAAAGAACTTATAAAGAAAAGAGATTTTGCAGATTCCAATAGGGAAATTTCACCTCTTATAAAAGCGAATGACGCAATAGAAATTATTACGGATGGATATTCAATTGATGAGGTAGTGGATAAAATTATTGATCTTTATAATGATAAGATTCCTAAAGAAACTGCGATCAATTAAATTCAAGAAATACTTTCCAAAAAACCTTTTACAGAATCTTCTAAAATATCAAGGACATAATCGAATCCCTCATCACCTCCAAAATATGGGTCAGGAACTTCTTGCTCATTAAAAACTGATCTAAAATCTTGTATTTTTTTAATTGATGCAAAATCATTTGAAGATGTTCTATTTTTAAGATCTTGAATATTTCTAAAATTTGAGTCGTCCATCGCAAGAATATAATTAAATTCTTCAAAATCTTTGCTAGTAATTTGACGAGCCCTACTTAAAATATTTATATCTCTTCTATCTGCCGCAATTCTCATCCTAGAGTCAGCTTTTTTTCCAATATGCCAACTCCCAGTTCCAGCAGAATCTACAATAAAGCCATCGGTTAATCCTTTACTTTCAAGTAGACTTATAAAGATAGCTTCTGCTGCAGGAGACCTACAAATATTTCCCAAACATACAAAAAGAACAGAAATTTTTTTCATATGATTTCAAATTTCTATAAATTATAAGACTTTTAAGTAGTAAATAAAACTTCTTTAATTAAAGATTCAGTAAATTCTTTACCAAACAAACTCGACAACATTGGCCTTGCTGGATCGTTATCTCTTCTATATTTCAAATAATTATTTTGACCATTTATTAATTCTTTTTGCAATCTTATATTGGCTTCTTTACTTTCGAAAAGAATTTCCAAATACAAATCAAAGTATTCCTTAAATGACGTATAAAGCTGATTAGCAATTAATAAATCACTTCTTTCTCCCTTTGGTAATTTTGACCAGATTACCCCCGGAGAAAAAAATCTAGCTACATCTTCAGACATTTTTTCAGCTAATGGGAGTGATGAATGACAATGATTTTTGAGTTTTATTAGTTTTTCTAATAACTCATTATTGAACTGATTTTGTATTTTTAATGAAGGCTGAAAATCTAATACTAATAGATGACTATTAGGGAGAGAAACAAAATCTACTCCAAAAAAAGGGACATTATAAATAGTATTAGGTATTATTAAAAAATTTAAAACGGAATAATTTGGACTATTTATACACACTGCTCTTGCGAATTGAATTCTTTTTTTATGAGTTACACCCCAAGTAGAGAGATTCACATTTTTTTTTGATTTTTTTGAACCATAAGTCGAATCTTTATAAGAATATTCCGAGGGTATTTTTTTTTCTAAACAGTTATATTTTCTTAAATTATTAGTTAAATATTTTAGAAAATTATGCCATCTCCAATCTGGCATATAAAAAATAGTATCTTGTATTAACATTCAATGAATAATCTCATTATTTAATGTAAAAAGAAATTTGTTGATAAATTTTTTTGTCCATTCTTCTCCAAAAAAAGATTTAAACAATTTATCTGCAGGATCTTTTTCAAAACTATACTTATCATATTTGATTTGATTAATCTTTATTTCTTCTGCATTTAAAAATTGATTTGCAGGATTCGATTTATAAATGTTCAAATAGTTATTTACAAATGAATGGAATATATTATTTAAATCTCTATCAAGATTTAATTTACTTCCTCGACATATAATCACCCATGGGGAAAAATACTTTTTTGAATCATATATATTCTTCATTTTATTATTATCAAATTCAGAATAATTTTTCTTGATACTACTTAAACTTGAACAATATTTTTCAAGATACTTGTCTTCTTGAATTAAAGGTTGATAATCAAGTATTGCTAATAACTTTTGAGAGGTTCCAAACCATAAAATATCGGCTCCTAAAATAGGTATTTCACTATCAAAATTTGGATATGCGACTGTATTAAATACTTGCAGTTTTTTGCCACCATCTAATCTTGTTATTCGCCACTTTCTATATTCGGGAGATGAAAAAAGCCAATTTTTAATAATATATTTTGAGTCTTCATTGTGATGTTCTTTGAATTCGCTAGATATTTGTACTTCATGACCATTTAATTCATCAATATTGGTTTTAAGGAAATCAACTAATGAATCAAACATAAATTACTAGGTCTCTGTGCTTCCTTTCCTTACTTTTTTTGTTATGTAATTAAATACAATCTTGCCTAAAACAGCAATCAAGTTTCCCTCAAGCTCCTTAAACATCTTCATATTGTAAGTAAAAGCTTGATTTGCTTCATCAATAATTTGATCAGCAGTCTTTTGATTTATTGGAAGTTGATTCAAAGTAAGGGAATATTCTTCTTTGAATTTCTTTTCATCAGCAATTAATTCAAACTCATAAAAATTCAAACCATCATTTCCCTTCAAATTTAGTGCTTTTTTAGCGATCCTTTTCAAAATTTGCCCCCCAGATAAATCTCCTATATATCGAGTGTAGTGGTGACCAACCAATAGCTCTGGTGAATTTTTTGCGACATCTCGGATTCTTTCAACATATTCTTTTGCTGAGTGAGAAATATTAATTTGATTCTTCCAGTTTTCACCAAAATAAAATTTTAGATCATTTACAAGAGTTTCTTTCCTGAATAATGATTTAAAACCTATAGGTTTTATTACAGGATGTTCCTCATTGACCAGTCTTTCAATTTCTTCTTCCATAGCTTCATAAACAAAATATAAATCACTAATTAATTTTCTATAAGATTTTTTTTCAACAACTCCTTTTAAAAAACAAGCCACAAAGCCAGTGTTTTCTGCCATAGTGTGGGATTTTTTTGTCCCTTCTCTTAATTGTCCCGCAAGAGCGACTGCCATATATTTTGAATTATTTTTGTAAGTGTATTTAATCTACAAGAAAAATACATAAAACAGCTAATTTTTGTTACCAGCGGATGTTGTAGAGAATAGCTTGTAAAGTTCTTTACAAACCAAAAAAAGGTTATCTTTTTGTTCCTTTTGCGGTAGATGAGTGCCAGTCATTTCCCAATCACCGATGGTAGCCACTCTCCATCTCTCGGATGGAACAATCATACCTCGCATTATTATTCCCAACAATTTCGGGACTCTTTCATTATTATCATTTTCAATTCTTAATTGTAAGAGTATTGCTCTACATTCAATAAGAGGGCTCCAACCAGGGAAATGAAACGCAAAATCAATAGTATCTTGCATGGATTCATTATTTAAATTATCCCAAGGACTAAAGTTTACGCTTGCATCTGGAAAATATTTCCGAAACAAAGCCGCAGTAGAAGCAATTTTATTAGCTATTTCAACATTACTTACATTTGAACTCGCATTCATAAGTAGCTGAGTGTTCTTATGAAAAATGACATAATTTGCTTTAACTTGCTTATTAACTACTTTTTCTTTTAATAAAGATGTTGAAATGCTGATCAATAAAGTATTCTCTATTCACATTTGGACAATAAATTTCTAGGTTTTAAAGAAAATAACTCATCTCAAATTACAATACTAGCAACTTCAATGAGTTATCTTTTATTAATTCAATGCTATGCCAAAATTTGAAAAATTAACTTTACCTAACGAAGGCGAGATAATAACTTTTAAGCAAGGTAAACCTAATGTTCCTAATAATCCAATTGTTCCATTTATCAGAGGTGATGGTACTGGAGTTGATATTTGGCCTGCTACTCAAATCGTTCTTGATTCGGCGATTAAAAAAAGTTATGGAGATGAAAGAAAAATAAATTGGTTTAAAGTTTATGCAGGCGATGAAGCTTGTGAACTTTATGGAACATATAACTATCTCCCGCAAGATACTATTGAAGCAATCAAACACTTTGGTGTAGCCATCAAAGGTCCTTTAACGACTCCCATCGGTGGAGGTATTAGATCTCTTAATGTTGCATTAAGGCAAATATTTGATTTATATAGCTGTGTTAGACCATGCAAATATTATTCAGGAACTCCAAGCCCTCACAAAAATCCCCAAAATTTAGACGTTATTGTTTATAGAGAAAATACTGAGGATATCTACATGGGAATTGAATGGGAAGCGGAGGATAATAATTGTCTTGAATTAATTAACCACCTAAATAATAATGTCATACCAAAAAGTAAAAATTTAAAAAATAGATCCATACCTAACGGATCAGGTATTGGAATAAAACCAGTGAGTAAATCTGGTAGTCAAAGGCATATTAGAAAAGCTATTGAACATGCTAAAAAATTATCAGGAGATAAAAGGCATGTGACTCTTGTACATAAAGGGAACATAATGAAATATACAGAAGGTGCATTTAGAGATTGGGGATATGAATTAGCAGTAAATGAATTTAGAGAAGATTGCATTACAGAAAGAGAAAGCTGGATTTTAGATAATATTCAGAAAAATCCAGAAATTACAATTGAAAATAATGCTCGAAAAATTGAACCAGGTTTTGACAAACTTACAAATAACAAAAAAGCATTCATTTGCGAAGAAATTAAAGAAGTTATTGCATCAATATCAAACTCTCACGGAGATGGAAAATGGAGAGAACTAATACTTGTTGACGATCGGATAGCTGATAGTATATTCCAACAAATCCAAACTAGACCTCAAGAATATTCAATTCTTGCAACGTTAAACCTCAATGGAGACTATGTTTCTGATGCAGCTGCCGCAATTGTTGGAGGCCTTGGTATGGCTCCCGGTGCAAATATTGGAGATAATGCGGCAATTTTTGAAGCTACGCACGGTACCGCTCCAAAACATGCAGGCTTAAACAAGATTAATCCAGGCTCAGTAATTCTTAGTGGTGTAATGATGCTTGAATATTTTGGTTGGGATGAGGCAGCTAACTTAATTACTAGCGGTTTAAGTAAGGCGATAGAGCAAAAAAAAGTCACCTATGACTTAGCACGCTTAATGGAACCAAAAGTAGAAGCCCTATCCTGCAGCAGTTTTGCTGAAGAGATTATCTCAAATTTCTAATTTTAAAATTATTTTTATTTTCAAAAACTTTCCAAATATTAACCAGTGAATCTTTAGTACCAATGTTTCCAGGATGAGTAACAATAGGAAGTTTTTCGCCATTTTTTAGGTTGTAAGTCACCACTGAAATGCCTGTTAAAATCTGTCCTTCAAGATAAACATAATCTGCATTAAGTCCATTACTAAGAATCAAATTTGTTGTTATTCCTCCTTTTGAAATCAAATATCCTATTTCATACTTCAAATCTGCGACTAATTCAGCAATAAAACAAGCAAGTAAATTATAAAAATTAAATAGTTCAGAAGAATCTAAGGACATAAATTTTCTTGAAGTAAATAATACAGGAGTTTTTCCTTTCTCAAAAGAAAATCTAATTTCTTTCAAAAATTTATTTTTAAACAAATTCCTTCGTTTCTGATGATTATCTGATGAAATAATTTTAAAGAATTCAAAAACATCTAATTCAACTGGATTGCAATTACTTATCTCTAATAAATTATTCAATTGTATTGTTGAAAGTTCTACATAAGATCCAACAATTATCAGTCCTGGAAGAAAAATCCTTTCTTGATTTCTTATTCTTAAATTAGAGAAAAATATTTCACTCTGAGAAGCACTTTTTTTCTCAGAAATTGAACTTATAAAACTTGCTGCAGTTCGAAAAAGGAATTTTTTTTGTTTAATTAATTTTTTAATTATCAAAGAAAATTTTTTTAGTTGAGAATAATTTTCTACATCTACAACTACATGTTTATTATTCTTCAAGTTCTTTAGTTTTTTAAAAACAATATTATTTTCTTCATCATTTAGCATTTCGATATCTAACAATAAAAGATTTTGAATATCTTCAAAAGTTATTTGAGATTTACTCTGCTGAAATAAAAGATTCTTGACATTACTTGTCTCATATCCAAAAATTTTATCTTTCGCAAAAATTGTTTGACTAATAGGAGTTTTATCAACAAAATGAGATCCATTAATTGTTAATCTTTTACCCTCTATGAAAGCTGGAATATGAAAAGTAGCATCAAAAGGTCCTAAGCAACTATTTATAACAACTGGCTCTAGATAGTTATGTCCTCGAAGAGTAGAGTCTCCTCTACTTATAAATATAATATCTTCTTCATAGGATTGAGAAGAAATTACAGTGTTTAGATTTTTGCAAATTTCCTCTATTGTCAATTTCGCATCATTTTCCGATAGTGACCTTGTATTAGCCAAAATAAAAAATAAATTAGATTTAGATTCAAACCCTTTGACTAAAGTTGAGCAATCCCACTTAAGCAGTAATAAGCAATCGTGAACAGTTTGAGAGCCTGTGGGATCATCATCTATAACGACAAATTTCATAAGTATTGCAAAATTACTTAAGAGATTTTATTTGTATTGATGTATTTAATATTTTACTATCATTTGAAGGAATCATAATGTTTCTAAATCCATCAACAAAAGAATTTCGGGGACTGGTCCAAGGTTCGAGACATATCATTCTTCTTGGAGGATCACTCCAAATAACGCCTAAATCAAAAGGATATGGATGATTTAAAGTTACCTCTCGTTTAAAAATTTTATCTCGAAAAGAGCTTCTACCTGAAGTATACATAAGTAGGTCAACTCCTAAATTAATTTTGCTTAATTCATTCAAAGTAGTACTTATAGTATTTCTTTCTTGATCCTGACAATTAAGTGGATTATCAACAAACTCTAAATTTTTGAAATCTGAAACATTAAAATAAGGATGCAAACCAAAATTTATAGGCATTGCAAAGTCTGTTTTGTTATGGATTGTAATTTCAAATTCTAAAGAGTTAATTTTTAAGGTAACTTCTATTTTTAGTTCGAAATCGAAAGGATAATATTTTTTGGTTTTTTTAGATGCCTTTAACAATAAGCATAAAATTTTTTCATTTTCATTGAAGGAGTATTGCCATTGCAAATCCCTAGCGAAACCATGTTGTGGTAATTGCAAATAACCATTTCCAAATACTGAACTGGAGGTATTGAGATTACCACAAATTGGAAACAAGATTGGAATGCCTCCTCTGATACTTTTTGTCTTGTCCATAAATCTTGTTTCATCGAAATAAAGTATTTCATTACCATCCGAAACCCAATTTGTAATAACGCCTCCTCTTTCAGGACAAAATTTAATGTAATTATTTTTATCCAATTGAAAGACAAAAATTCCTTGGTCCTTGTTAGATAATTTAAGTTCCACGATTATTACTTAAAGAGAATCAACCCAATCCAAAATGTGGTGATTAACTAATTCGGGTACCTCATCATGAGGACAATGTCCTGCATCAAGAATAATTTCTTTTGTATTCTTTGGTGTAAATTTTTTATATAGATTTCTTTTTTTTGGAGTGTTCATCCATGGATCTTTCTCTCCCCAAAGAAGTAATAATGGTGCATTTAGTTTTGCGAATAGCTTATCCAATGGCAATCCCTGAGGACCTGATGGGTTAAATACACTTCTAAAAACGTTAAAAGCTCCGAAATCTAGGGAAGGCTTCCTTATTGACTCAACTAAAAAATCATCAACATTTTTTTTATCAACATAAACTTGATTCAAAGTTTTTTTAATATTTTTTGGATTTCTCATATTCTCAAAAATCAAACGTTGAAGAACAATATTTTTCAAAAATATGCCAGCAACTGTTTCAATTGAAGTTTGTAAGATATTCTTTTTGATAGTTTTTTCTTGACTAAAATATCCAGCTGCATTAAGTAAGATCACTCCTGCATTTAGCTCATTTAATTCTGCACCAGCAGCTAACGCGGCATAACCACCTAATGAATTTCCAACAACAATTGTAGGTTTTTTTATTTTCTCTTTTACATAAGCGACGACCTGATCTTTCCATAAAGATCCTGAGTATTCGACGTCTTGAGGCTTAGGACTTTTTCCAAAACCAAGTAAATCAATAGCATGAACTTCGTATTTTGTACTCAAAACAGGGATATTAAATCTCCAATGATCCGTAGAAGCACCGAAACCATGAATTAATAAAATTGCACATTCTTTCGAATTTTGCTCGGGCTTAGCGGAAACTGTATGAATTGGGTAATTTAAAAAATTCCAGTTATAAATTTCATCACTATCTATCAAAGCTGACTTTTCCATTCATTGAAGGTTTAATTTTGATTGATTCTAATAAACTTATTTCCTAAAGAAGACCAACAGGATCAGCTGCAACATCATCTGAAATTTTATTACCGTCATTTGGGGGCTTATCTTTTAGAACAATTCTTAAGAGTACAGGTGCAAGAAATGTAGTTCCTATAACCATTAATAAAATAGCTGCTTCAAGAGAAGGCGTTAATAACTTAGCGCTTGTTCCTAGCCCAAGAAAAATTAAACCAACCTCTCCTCTAGGCATCATACCCAAGCCTACAACTAACCTATTAGTAGGTTTATCACTTGAAAATACCCATCCGGCAGCAATTTTTCCAATAATCGCGACAACTAATAAAAATCCTGCAACTACAAGAGCTGATCTGCTTGTTGGATCAAGTGGATTGATAACAGATAAATCCATTCCAGCTCCAACCAATACAAAGAAAATAGTTGCGAATAAGGAAACTAAAGGTAAAACAGATTGTTGTATTGCATGATTATTTTTAGAACTACTAAGAATCAATCCAGCTGCAAAAGCCCCTAAAGCTGCTTCCAATCCAATGGCTGTTGCCACGAAACAACACAATACAAGTATCACAAAAGAAGCTACAACTACGGCTCCAGGAGCCTTCAATCTATCTAATAACCAATCAAAACCTGGAGCAGCTGTTCTACTTAATGCAATAGCAGCAATAACAAACACTACAGCTGCTGCAACTAATTTAACAATAGGTGCAATTTCTAAAGTACCTCCGGCGGCAAGGGCTACTACAACTGCCAGAATAACAATTCCCAAAATATCATCTAACACCGCTGCACCTATAACAATCTGTCCTTCTCTAGTTTTCAAATATCCCAATTCACCGAAAACACTTGCAGTAATCCCTATACTTGTGGCTGTCATAGAAGCTCCAGCAAAAACTGCTGGAATTAGATCTACTTGGAAAATAAACATTAATCCAAGAGTTCCAAATGCAAACGGTAAAATTACGCCAGCCATAGCAACAGTAAAAGCCTGAGCACCGACAGCTACCAATTCCTCTAACTCACTCTCTAAGCCTGTTAAAAATAAAAGTGCATACAAACCAAGTGTTGCTACTGCTTGGAGCGAGGGAAAGCTTTCGAAATAAACATCAGGTACTGCTTCTGGGGGGATTGACGCTAATGAACTAATAACATTTACAAGTCCCTCATTTAGTTCAGTTCCAGCTGAGGGCGGTATCAATAAATGGAATCCTGATGCTCCTATTACAACCCCTGCAAGAAGCTCACCTACAATAGTTGGCAAACTTAGTCTTACTAATACTTCTGCTAATGCTCTTGCTGCTAAAAAGATCAATAAAAATCTAATAACTCCGATCAACGTTTCAGCAACTTCTAAATCATGTGCACTTAATTCAGCAAGTAAAGAGTACATTTAAGTGTAAAAAATAAACTACCTAATTGGAAGATAGTTTATTGAGGGCCCACTTTAAGAAATATGTAAGAAAAAAGCAAAAATACTCAACAAGTGTGGATCTGAAGTTACAACAAAGAAATTTTCTTAAAAATGGCTATTGTCTGTTATATGGCTAATCCAATGAATTCCAACGAACCCTTTGATCTGCGCTTGCCTACACCAGGCTGTTATTTAGATCCTGAGAAAGCTGGGATGAATTCAGATGCTGTTTTTCAAGGAATGACAGCCCATCTTTTCTACACTCTTGGAAAGTTAGCGACCTCAGCAAGTCCTCACGACTTGTATATGGCTTTGAGTTACGCAGTTAAAGATAGGCTAATGACAAGATACTTAGCCAGCCAAGAGGTCATAAGAAAAAAACCACAAAAAACTGTAGCTTACTTATCGGCAGAATTTTTAATAGGTCCTCAATTAAGTAATAACCTCCTCAATCTTGGCATAACTCAAGAAGCGGAAGATGCATTAAAAAGATTTGGTATTGAATCTTTATCAACAATACTCGAAGTAGAGGAAGAGCCAGGATTAGGTAATGGTGGTCTTGGTAGACTTGCTGCATGTTACATGGAATCATTAGCATCTCTGCAAGTACCAGCAGTTGGTTATGGTATTCGCTACGAATTCGGCATTTTCAATCAATTAATCAGAGATGGTTGGCAAGTTGAAGTTACTGACAAATGGCTAAAAGGTGGATGGCCTTGGGAACTTCCACAACCTGACGAATCATGTTTTGTTGGCTTTGGAGGAAGAACTGAAAGTTATAGAGACGATAAAGGAAACTACAGATCTAGATGGATACCTTCTGAACATGCAATAGGTGTCCCCCATGATGTTCCAGTCTTAGGTTACAGGGTAAATACATGCGACAGATTAAGATTATGGAGAGCTGACGCAACAGAAAGTTTTGACTTTTATGCTTTCAATATTGGTGATTACTATGGAGCAGTAGAAGAAAAAGTTGCCTCCGAAACTCTTTCAAAAGTTCTATATCCAAATGATGGGACTGACGAAGGTAGAAGATTAAGACTTAAACAACAACACTTTTTTGTAAGCTGTTCTCTTCAGGATATGTTGAGAAGCCTTGAGAAAAGATCAATACCAATAACAGAATTCCCTAAGCATTGGACAGTCCAATTGAACGATACTCATCCTGCCATAGCAGTTGCAGAATTAATGCGACTTCTTATTGACCAATATCAAATAGGTTGGGATAAATCTTGGAACATAACAACCTCTTCAGTTGCTTATACCAACCATACATTACTACCAGAAGCTTTAGAAAAATGGGATTTAGGTTTATTTAATGATCTTCTTCCTCGACATCTCGAAATTATTTATGAAATTAATTGGAGATTTCTGCAACAACTAAGACTACGTTATCCTGGTGATGACAAGATCCTTCAAAAACTCTCAATAATTGATGAAGAAGGCTCCAAATCAGTTCGAATGGCTCATTTAGCTACAATTGGAGCACATCACATAAATGGTGTTGCAACTCTTCACTCAGATCTCATAAAAAGACAACTGCTTCCCGAATTCGCAGCTCTCTGGCCTGAAAAATTTACAAATGTAACTAATGGAGTTACTCCGAGAAGGTGGGTTGCCCTATCTAACCCATCACTATCGAATCTTTTAGAAGAAGAAGTTGGTCCAAACTGGATAACAAATATGGACCTTCTTAAGAAGTTAGAAGAAAAAAAAGATGACAATAATTTTCTACAAAAATTTGAGGAAACCAAACTAAATGGGAAAAGAAAATTATCTAGTTTTATCCATTCAAAAACTGGAATACTTGTAGATCCTTCAAGCTTATTTGATGTTCAAGTCAAAAGAATTCATCAATATAAAAGACAACATTTAAACGCCCTACAAATTATTGCTCAATATTTAAGAATTAAAAATGGTACAAACAAATATGAAGTTCCAAGAACAATAATATTCGGGGGTAAAGCTGCACCAGGCTACTTTATGGCAAAGCTCATGATTAGATTTATTAATGGTATTGCTGATGTAGTTAATTCTGATCCAGATATGGATGGTTTATTAAGAGTTGTTTTTCTACCAGACTATAACGTTAAACTTGGTGAAATAGTTTATCCCGCAACGGATCTTTCAGAACAAATTTCAACTGCTGGGAAAGAAGCATCTGGAACTGGAAATATGAAGTTTGCCATGAATGGAGCATTAACGATTGGAACCTTAGATGGAGCTAATGTGGAATTAAGAGACCTTGTAAAAAAAGAGAATTTCTTTCTTTTTGGTAAAACTGAAAGCGAAATTATGGATTTAAAAAATAATAATTACTCTCCCACAACTTTCATTGATCAATGTTCAGAGCTTAAAGAGGTTATCCGCTTAATTGAAATTGGCCACTTTAGCAATGGGGATAAAGAATTGTTTAAGCCTTTATTAAATAGCTTGACTGGACATGACCCATTTTTTGTTATGGCTGACTTTAAAGACTACTTAAATAAACAGGATGTGGTCAGTGAATGCTGGAATAATAAAAAATCTTGGAATAAAATGGCATTATTAAATACTGCTAGATCAGGATATTTTTCATCAGATAGATCTATTAGAGAGTACTGTAAATCAATATGGAAAGTCTCTCCAATGCCAGTTGAAATTACTTGCGACGTAGAAGAATTATCTAATTAATATTTTTCTTATCTGTTGAATCAGGAGTTTGATGAAATAATCTGTTCAAAATTAATCGATCCATATTTAATGGATCTGGTGCTAATTCATTTGCAATTTCTTTAAATTTTGATTCAATATTATTTGAAATTTTTGTATCAAATATTCTTTCCATTAATGCTTCAATTGAATACAAGTAGGCATTAACACTTTCAAGTTCATCTAAAGCTTCAGTAATCTCTGTGTCAGAAATATGTTTTTCTTCAAGACTAATATCCTCGTTCGATTCTCTGTCAGATAATTCTCTCTGCAACTCATCAGTAATCTTAGTACAAAGAGTTCTGAAAGATTGTATAGATGCCCAGTTCAATTCTTGTTGCTGCTTAAAAGTAGGAAATTCTCTAATTAGACGATCATGCTCTTTATAAAATCTCTGACAATCAGAGCATTGACAAGGTTCTTCAGACAAAAGAAAATATGATTCTTCTTATATCATCTCACTATTTGGGCAAAATTGTAGGACCATCCTATAATTCGTCATTTTTATCAAGTGAATCTGGACTATCTGGCAAAGGTATCTCAATACTAGTAACCAAATTAATAACATCTCTTAGTCTCATAGAATCAGCAAACCATCCCATTGCTTGCTCGGCATCACCTCTTTTTTCAGCATCATTTGCTTGATCTTCGTGAGCTTCCGCCAAAAGAGCAAGCCAACAGAGACATCTTGCTTGAACTATGGAAAGATCTAAATCATTAGGTTGGGATTTAGAAATGCGTTCATGCTCTTGTTGAATTAAGAGCTTTAAACGCATATCATGCAACTTAGCCATAAAAGATTTACTACTAACCATACGCTAGCTAGAGAGTAGCAAGTTTGCACACATACTACATATAGTTTTTTATTTTCACGGGACTGGCGGGAGTCGAACCCACGACCTACGGTTTAGGAAACCGTTGCTCTATCCTGCTGAGCTACAGCCCCAATAGATGATTTTTGGAGTATTTAGCATTATGCTAAATGAAAGCAGGAGAGGCAATCGCAAAAAAGTTTTATTTTGTTTCCAAAATAAAACTTTTTTGAGGAAAGTCCGGGCTCCCATATGGTCAGGCTTGCTGGGTAATTCCCAGTGCGGGCAACCGTGAGGATAGTGCCACAGAAACATACCGCCTAATACTTTATGTATGGCAAGGGTGCAAGGGTGTGGTAAGAGCGCACCAGCAACATTGAGAAGTGTTGGCTAGGTAAACCCCGGCTGGGAGCAAGGCTAAGTAGATTTATGACCATTACACAATCTACTTTTAAGCGCCGCTTGAGACTGTGAAGTAATTCCAGTCCTAGATAGATGATTGCCCGTCTTATTAATTAAGATGAACAGAACCCGGCTTATGACCTGCTTTCTAATTGTTATGATTATTCAAATCAGATGACAAAAATAATTAACGCGAAGAGGATTAATCAAATAACTACTTTTTTAAAGTCTTTAAATATTAAATCAAAAAGGTTTTCTGAAATAATTAGAACTCAAAATATTTCAATTATCCAAAATTTTAATCAAGCATTTATCCACTCTTCAGAGGACAAAATATTAAATTATGAAAAACTAGAATTTTTTGGAGATGCTGTCCTCAGATTAGCGGCTTCTAATTTTATTGAAAAAAAATATCCTCAAATGAGTGTAGGAGAAAGATCTGAGCTAAGAGCACAAATTGTTAGTGATGAATGGTTAACTAAATTAGGGAAAAAAATTGATATAAATAAATTAATAATTAAAGGACCTAAAGCTCTGGGTGATGAAAATTCAAAAAATACTATTATTGGTGAAGCTACAGAAGCTTTAATCGGTGCTATTTACAAGTGCTTTAATTCCATTCAGGAAGTAAATCTTTGGTTAGATGATATTTGGGAGGAAGATTCAGAAATCTTTTTGCAAGCTCCATATAAATTCAAATCTAAAACAGTATTGCAGGAGTGGTGTCAAAGTAAAGGTTTTGATTTGCCAGTCTATAAAATAATCGAAATCTCAAAGAAAAATGGCGACCCTAAAAGATTTTCTTGCGATATATTTATCGCAGGATTAAAAGAATCATCTGCATTCGGCAAATCTCATAAACAAGCAGAAACAAATGCAGCTAAATTTTTGATAGAAAAATTTATTACTACAGGTAAAATCTAGTTTTATACTATTTCTAAATTGGTTATCTGAAAAGTTATGAGTTTATCCCAATTACCTCCTTCAAAAAGAACCGCTGCTCTTTTTTTTGTAACTCTTTGTACAAATCCTTTATATCCTCTATAAATAGAATTAGTGTCTTTTACAACAACAAAAGATCCAGGGAGAATGGGTTTGGTAGATAATTCCATAGAACACTCTTTCTAATACAATATATGATAACTAGAAGTGAATGGTTGACTGTTGGTTTAATAACATCATGTCATGGAATTAATGGACAAGTAAAGGTTAAATCTCTAAGTGATTTTGAAGAAAGATTTTTAAAACCAGGAATTAGATGGTTGCAAAAAGAAAATGAACCTCCTTCAAAAATAGAACTTATATCTGGTTTCAAACAGCCTGGAAAAGAAACCTTCATAGTTAAGTTCCAAGGAATAAATACAAGAAATCACGCAGAGCAACTGAAAAAATTTAAAATTCTTGTAAAGACCGATACACTACCCAAATTAAAAAAAGAAGAATTTCACTTGTTAGAACTTGTAAATCTCGAGGTCAAGACTTTAGAAAATGATGAATTAAAAAAAATTGGGAAAGTTATCAATTTAGAAAATGAGAAAAATAATTTACTTGTTATTGAACTATTTAAAAATCAAAAAAAAGTTCTTGTACCATTTGTTAAAGAAATAGTTCCATTAGTAGATATAAAAAATAATTTTCTAATCATCAATCCCCCAAATGGACTTTTAGAGTTATAAATTTAAAAAATAAAAATTTGTACGAAAGACATTATTCAACAGTTACACTTTTAGCTAGATTTCTTGGTTGATCCACGTCAAGCCCCCTATGAGCTGCAATATGGTAACTCAATAGTTGTAGAGGCAATATATTAATTAAAGGTGAAATCCATTCATTAGAGGAAGGAACTTTCATTAAATAATCAAAGATTTCAGTTCCATTACATTCAGGAGCAATCCCAATCAAATATGAATCTCTAGCTTTTGCTTCTTGAGCATTACTGATAACTTTATCAAAAACCTCACCAGGGGAAGCAATAGAAATTACAGGTACTTTTTTATCTAATAATGCTATTGGACCATGTTTCATTTCACCCGCAGGATATCCAGCTGCATGTATGTAACTAATTTCTTTAAGTTTTAAAGCGCCTTCAAGAGCAATAGGATAATTTATTCCTCTTCCAAGAAAAATTACATCTTTAATATTGAAAAAGTCATGTGCCAGCTTTTCTGAAGATTTATTATGTTTCTCTAAGAGATCTTCCAGCAATAGAGGAAGTTTTATAAGTTCATTTATTAATTTACCTATTTCATCAGAACTTTGATTGCCTTTAATTTGAGCAAATTTTATAGCTAATCCATAAAAAGAAAGTAATTGAGCAAAAAAAGTTTTTGTCGCTGCAACTCCAACTTCTATTCCTGCACAAATATCAATTATATTTGAGACCTGCCTCCCTATGGAACTCTCTTTTCTATTTGTTATTGCAATAAGGTTGGGTTTAAATTTTTTATTTTCAATTGCAGAACGTCTTTTAATTTCCATATCGATGGCCGCAATTGTATCAGCAGTTTCTCCGGATTGAGTGACTCCAATAGTTAATGTATTTGGCAATAGTGGAGGTGGTGAATATCGAAATTCGCTGGCATAAAAGACATAGGTAGGGATACCTGAAAATTGCTCTAATAAATAGCTGCCCACCATTGCAGCATGTTTACTCGTACCACATGCAATAATTTCAATTCTTTCTATTGATCCAAAAAACTCTGTATCAAATGGATACTTGATTTGATATTGACCATTATCTGAGTTCTTAATTAAATAATTTTCTAACCAGTTTTTTGCAGTCTGTGGCTGATCATATATCTCTTTCAACATGTAGTGTTTGAAATTCATCTTATCCATTATTTGCTCAGAAACTTGCAAAGAAACTGGATTTCTATATTGTCTCTCGTTGCTTGAGTCATATATTTCAATTCCAAGCGGAGTCAACAAAGCTATTTCTTCATCCTCCATAGGCAAAATAGTATTGGTAAAGTTTGCTATGGCTGGAGTATCGCTAGCACAAATAAATTCTCCTTCACCCAAACCAATAATCAAAGGTGCTTGTCTTCTTGCAACTACCAAAGAGGTTGGAGCACCAGACCATAAAACTGCTAAAGCATAAGATCCCTCTAAATCCGATAAAACATTTCTCACCGCTACTAATAAAGTTGACCCATTATTCTCAAGATTCAGTTTGCTTAATATATTTAACTCTCTTTGAATTAGATGGGGAATTACCTCAGTATCAGTATCAGAATTAAAAACAATGCCCTCTTCCTCTAAGTTATTTTTTAAATCTTGGAAATTTTCAATAATGCCATTTTGAACAACTGCTACATTGCCTGAAGTATCGGTATGAGGATGTGCATTTTTAACTTCAGGCTTTCCATGAGTTGCCCATCTGGTATGACCTATACCCACAGTTCCAGGAATGTTTTGATCATTAAGGTTACTTTTTAAATTCTTGAGTTTTCCTTCTGCTTTATTACAAGAAATACAATTTGTTTCGGAATTTATTATCGCAATACCTGCAGAATCATAACCTCTGTATTCAAGTTTTTCTAAACCATTAATTAATAATGGCAAAGCTTTTTTAAATCCAGTTACAGCAACTATTCCACACATACAGATTTTTTTTCAATTATATTGAAATAAAATGCGTATTTACTTAAAAATGGACTCTCTTAAAACTGCACTATAAAAATTAATATGCTAAACCCATGCTTCTAGAAGTCTCATCTCCTAAATAAACACGAATACTTAAGAAATCTGTGGGACATGCCGTTTCACATCTTTTGCAACCTACACAATCTTCTGTTCTAGGAGATGAAGCTATTTGGCCAGCTTTACAGCCATCCCAAGGAACCATCTCTAAAACATCAAGTGGGCAAGCCCTTACACATTGGGTACAACCAATGCAAGTGTCATAAATTTTAACTGCGTGTGACATGTAAAAATTGTCTTTTGAACCTCGTTTTATAATACTATTGTCTTACAAAGAAATTAAAAAAATTAAGATATGCTTCACTCTTGTTAACTCTAGGGCATAAAATCATATAGATAATTAGTAATTTACATAAACTATGTCACAAGAAATCCTCGAAAAAGTCTGTTCTATTGTTTCAGAACAATTAAGCGTTGAAGCAGGAGAAGTCAAATCAGATTCAAATTTCCAAAATGATTTGGGTGCAGATTCTCTAGATACTGTTGAATTAGTAATGGCTCTTGAAGAAGCATTTGATATTGAAATTCCTGATGAAGCAGCTGAAGGTATAGCGACTGTTGGCGATGCAGTAAAATTCATCGAAGAAAAAAAAGGTTAGTATAGGATGCCAAATTTCCATCGAGTAGTTATTACTGGTATCGGAGCAGTAACTCCAATTGGTAATAACATTGATGAATATTTAGTCGGTCTTCAAACAGGTACTAATGGGGTTTCAAATATTACTCTCTTTGATCCCGAACAACATCCCTGCAAATTTGCTGCAGAAGTAAAGAATCTTCAATCTGAAAATTTTATTGAAGCTAAAGAATCCAAAAGATGGGATCGCTTTTCCCAGTTTGGAGTTATTGCTGCAAAGCAAGCGTTTAATGATTCTGGACTTGAAATTACTGAAGCTAATGCATCAAGGATTGGAGTGATTATTGGTTCAGGTGTTGGAGGCTTACTAACTATGGAAAGTCAAGCTCAAATATTGAGTCATAAAGGGCCTAAAAGAGTAAGTCCATTTACAGTCCCAATGATGATTCCAAATATGGCCACTGGATTAGCCGCAATCGCTTTGGGTGCAAAAGGACCAAGTTCCTCTGTTTCCACTGCTTGCGCCGCCGGTTCAAATGCAATTGGTGATTCTTTTAGATTACTCCAACTTGGCAAAGCAGATGCAATGATCTGTGGAGGAGCAGAAGCAAGTATTACACCTCTCGGAGTAGCTGGTTTTGCCAGTGCCAAAGCTCTTTCCTCCAGAAATGAAAGCCCTCAGACTGCTAGCAGACCTTTTGATGCAGAAAGAGATGGATTTGTTATTGGTGAGGGATCCGGAATTCTTGTTTTAGAAACTTTAGAAAATGCACAAAAAAGGAATGCGAGAATTTATGCAGAAATAATTGGATATGGGACAACATGTGATGCTCATCATATAACTGCTCCATCTCCAGGCGGGGTTGGAGGTGCCGAAGCTATCCAATTGGCAATTGCAGACGCTTGTATTGGTCTTGAAAAAGTTGATTACATAAATGCTCATGGGACAAGTACATCAGCTAATGATAAAAATGAAACTTCTGCAATTAAATCTATTTTTAAAGACAGATCTTACCTCATTCCTGTAAGCTCTACTAAGTCGATGACAGGTCATCTCCTAGGAGGCTCAGGAGGTATAGAAGCAGTAGCTTGTATACTTTCTTTGACACATAATTTTATCCCTCCTACAATTAACTACGTCAATCCGGATCCTGAATGTGATCTTGATTATGTACCAAATGATGCAAGAGAAGCTCAAGTAAGAGTTGCTCTTTCTAATTCTTTCGGCTTTGGTGGTCACAATGTTTGCCTTGCTTTCAGCAAAATGAATTGAAGACAACCAATTCTGTTTTTCCAACTTAACTTATTTTAAAAAAATGGTCGCTGCATCTATTTCATTAGAATCACTTTGTGTAAATAGTATAAGAATGCTTGCTGTCGATGCAGTAAATAAATCTAATAGTGGACATCCTGGATTACCAATGGGATGTGCTCCTATGGGTTATGCATTATGGCAAAACATACTTAATCACAACCCTAATAACCCAAAATGGTTCAATAGAGACCGTTTTGTATTATCTGCTGGTCATGGTTGTATGCTGTTATATTCCTTGCTTCATTTGACAGGATATAAATCAGTATCCATAGAAGATATTAAAGAATTTAGGCAGTGGGGATCAAAAACTCCTGGACATCCAGAAACATTCGAAACTGAAGGTGTTGAAGTTACAGCAGGGCCTCTTGGAGCCGGGATTTCAAATGCAGTTGGTTTAGCGATAGCTGAAAAACACTTAGCAGCTAAATTTAATAAGCCTGATTGCAATATCGTTGATCACTATACTTACGTTATTATGGGTGATGGCTGTAATCAAGAAGGTATTGCATCAGAGGCATGCTCATTAGCTGGTCATCTTAAGCTTGGAAAATTAATTGCACTCTACGACGATAATCAAATTACAATTGATGGGCGAACCGACGTCTCTTTTACCGAAGACGTCTTAAAAAGATACGAAGCTTATGGATGGCATGTACAACATGTTGAAGATGGGAATCATGATGTTAAAGGAATCACTGAAGCTATTGAAAAAGCAAAATTAATTACAGACAAGCCTTCAATTATAAAAATTTCTACAACTATAGGCTATGGTTCTCCAAATAAATCAGATACTGCTGGAATTCATGGAGCAGCTGTTGGAGAAGAAGAGGCCGCATTAACTAGAGAGTTCCTAAATTGGGAATATCCTCCATTTGAAATACCCGATGAAGTATATACGCATTTTAGAAAATCAATAAAAAAAGGTGAAAATTTAGAGAGAGAATGGGATTCTAAATTTGAAGAATATAAAAAAAAATATCCCTCTGAAGGATCCGAGTTAAAGAGAATGTTAGAGGGTCAATTACCTGAGAATTGGGACTCAGATCTCCCCTCTTATTCTCCTGATGATAAAGGGTTAGCCACCAGAAAGCATTCACAAATATGTTTGGGTGCTCTAGGTCCTAACCTTCCTGAATTAATTGGCGGATCTGCAGATTTAACTCACTCTAACTACACAGATATAAAAGGAGAAACTGGATCATTCCAGGCACATAGCCCTGAAAAAAGATATTTACATTTTGGAGTACGAGAGCATGCAATGGCAGCTGTACTTAATGGTATTGCATATCACAATAGTGGTCTTATCCCTTATGGGGGAACCTTCCTTGTTTTCGCCGATTATATGCGGGGATCAATGAGACTTTCAGCACTTAGCGAATTAGGAGTAATCTATGTCTTAACTCATGATTCAATTGGGGTAGGAGAAGATGGGCCAACACATCAACCTATTGAAACCATCCCTTCTCTTCGTGCCATGCCTAACATGCTAGTTTTCAGACCTGGAGATGGCAACGAGACAAGCGGAGCTTATAAGCTTGCTATTCAAAATCGAAAAAGACCTTCTGCCCTTTGTTTAAGTAGACAAGGTATGCCAAATCAAGAAAATACTTCGATCGAAAAAGTTGCTCTAGGGGGATATGTAGTGTCCGATTGTGAAGGAACACCAGATCTAATATTTATTGGTACAGGAAGCGAACTGAATCTTTGCATTGAAGCAAGTAAGGAAATTTCAAGCTTAGGTAAAAAAATTAGAGTTGTTTCTATGCCTTGTGTAGAACTTTTTGAAGAGCAAGAAGAATCTTATAAAGAAAGTGTTTTACCTAGTAGTGTGAAAAAGAGAGTTGTAGTAGAAGCTGCTCATTCATTTGGTTGGCATAAATATACAGGTTTTGATGGAATTTGCATTACTATGGACAGATTTGGTGCATCAGCACCAGGTGGAGAATGTATGAAAAATTTTGGATTTACAGTCGAAAACGTAGTTAATAAGACGAAAGAAATTCTATAACTACAAATTGATAACTACGCTGAAGTATTGCATTCTTCAAGCTTATCTTTTAACTGATCAAGAGATTCATCAGAAATTTTTGAATTCATTGGACAATGTTTAGGGCCACACATTGAACAAAACTCTGCCTTTTTAAAGATTTCTTCGGGCAGTGTTTCATCATGGTACTGCTTTGCCCTTTCCGGATCTAATGAAAGTTCGAATTGTTTATTCCAATCAAAATTATACCTTGCATGACTAAGTTCATCATCTCGATCACGAGCTCCAGCTCTATGTCTTGCTATATCAGCAGCGTGAGCAGCTATTTTATAAGCAATTAAGCCTTCTCGCACATCTTCTGCATTTGGTAGACCTAGATGTTCTTTTGGCGTTACATAACATAACATAGAAGTCCCATACCATCCTGCCATCGCCGCCCCAATAGCACTTGATATATGGTCATAACCAGGGGATATATCTGTCACTAATGGACCAAGCACATAAAATGGGGCTTCTGAACATTCTTCCATTTGCTTTCTTACATTAAACTCAATTTGATCCATAGGTACATGACCAGGACCTTCTACCATTACTTGAACATTATGTTCCCATGCTCTTCTAGTAAGCTCGCCTAAAGTCTTCAATTCAGCTAGCTGAGCATCATCAGAAGCATCATGCAAACATCCAGGCCTTAGTGAATCTCCTAGAGAAAAAGTACAATCATATTTCTTGAAAATCTCACAAATATCATCAAACCTTGTATAGAGAGGATTTTGTTTAAAATGATGTAACATCCATTGGGCTAAAATACCTCCTCCTCTACTAACAATTCCAGTAATTCTTCCTTTAACTTTTGGCAAATGCTCTATTAATAGACCAGCATGAATAGTTTGATAATCTACGCCCTGCTGACAATGTTTTTCAATAATATGAAGAAAATCGTCTTCTGTTAGTCTATCTATTGAACCATGAACACTTTCTAAAGCTTGATAAACAGGAACAGTTCCAATGGGAACAGGAGATTCTTGAATAATTGCTTGTCGGACTTCATCTAAATTTACTCCTCCCGTAGAAAGATCCATAACTGTATCAGCACCATATTTAACGGCGAGTTTGAGCTTTTCTACTTCTTCATTGATATCACTTGCATTAGGGGAAGCACCAATATTGGCATTAACTTTGCATCTAGAAGCAATACCTATAGACATTGGCTCAAGATTCAAATGATTAATATTAGCTGGAATAATTAATCTTCCTCTTGCCACTTCTTCCATTATTAAAGAAGAAGGAAGATTCTCTTTTTTGGCAACAAAATCCATTTCTTCAGTAATATATCCATTTCTCGCAAAGTTCATCTGAGTTACATTGTCTTTCCCAAGGCGAGGCTTAATCCAAGAACTTCTCATAATTTCTTAATTTTTAAAATTGTTATTACTAAAGTTTGATCAAATCTCAACTTCCCTGCATCGAAATTAATGATTCAGGTTCAAAGGGTATGATCTCAGCTAAGTTAAATTTCTTAGCACCCCTAGTATTTATTTTATTAATAGCTCTTTTCTAAAAATAAGTCATCTCATATTGCGTGAAAATAAATAAAATTGTTTTATTTATTTTTTTGATAAGACTTTATCTTTCTTAAAATATTTTTTCTTTCCAATTTTCTGCTCATACCCCTCTCCAAAATAATTACAATCCCCATTAGGCCAATAGGTAAATAAAAGATCTTCTTGGAATTATCCCTAAATATTAATCCGATGGCAGATATAAAAATCATGAAAGGAGCTACAAAAGATAAAATAAATCTTTTATTACTTTTCATTTGCCAATAGTATTAATTTTTTCATTGTTTAATTTTACTATGGATTCTGTTATCACTTTAATTCCAACAGCAATAGCTCTTTCATCCGGATCAAATTTAGAACTATGAAGAGGAGCACATCCATTGGAACTAGAAACCCCAAGCCTAAACATTGCTCCAGGAATTTCATTTAAGAATTCAGCGAAATCCTCAGCTCCTAATGATGGTTTTTGTAATTCGATTACATTTTCTTGACCCAAAACCTTAATTCCCGAATCTCTGAGGACTCTATTAATTTCAGGATTATTATTAACTGCCGGAGTGATTTCTCTAAATATTACTTTTGCTTCAGCTCCGCAACTATTAGCTAAAGAAGTGATATTTTCATTGAGCCAATTACCAAAATTCGTAAATACTTTACGATTAGTGCATCTAACAGTACCAATTAAATTAACCTTTTCTGCGAGAACATTGAATGCATTGCCACCATTTATTTTCCCAAAAGTTATTACTACTGGATCTAGAGGGTCTAACTTCCGTGTTATTGATTCTTGAATTCCCGAGATAACTTTTGAAGCCGCCCAAATAGCATCAACTCCTTCATGAGGTCGAGCACCATGGCCTGATTTTCCTTTAATCTCAACATTAAGTTCTCCAGCAGCTGCAGTTAAACTTCCCTCTTTAATGCCAATAGTCCCTACGGATAAATCGGGGTAGACATGAACTCCCAAAATATGGGTTAAACCATTAGTTGCACCATCCTTAATCATCCATCTAGCTCCACTCGCAATTTCTTCAGCAGGCTGAAAAATTATCCGAGTCCCAAAGTTTAGTTTTAAATCCTTAATAATTTTTGCGACACCTAATCCAATCGAGATATGCAAATCGTGACCACAGGCATGCATAACACCATCTACTTTTGAAGAAAAACTTAATTTAGTTTCCTCAAATATTGGCAAAGCATCCATATCCACTCTTAAACCTATAATACCTTTATCTAGAGGGCCAAAATCAGCTATAACCCCAGTCCTACCTATAGATTCTCTAACATTCCAACCAATATCTTTTAAAAAACCACTGATCAAGATCGCTGTTTGATTTTCAAGTCCACTTAATTCCGGATGTTCATGGATATGTCTTCTTAAGTTAATTAGTTCATCATTAAATGAATCAATTTTTTTATGTAACTGATCTCTATTCATTAATTATTTTAAATCGATAAAATTCATTAAATCTTTAATTGGTTGAGGAGGCCATCTTCTTATTTTTTTTAACCATTCTTCATCACTATATCTAGGATCTAATTCAGTTACCGCTATCCAATTACTCTCTGCTTTACCAGCTTCACGATTAGACCAATTCAAAGCTGTTAAAGCTGCCCTAGCATCTGCAAAAGTTGGATAACGTCTAATTAACTTTATTAATTCTTTTTCAGCTTCATCAATATTTCCCAACTGGAAATCTGCTAACGCCAAACTTGACCTAGCCATGGCAAATCCTGGATTATATAAAGATGCTTTTGAGAATAAATCTCTTGCTTTATCCCAATGGGATGTAGATCCTTCGACGTTAGCTAAATTATATAATGCAGAGAAATTTTTACTATCTAAGGAAATAACGAACATATAATCCTTTTTCGCTTGCGACCATAAACCCAATGCTTCCTCAGCAATCCCTCTGTTAATGTAAGGATCTATTTCACTAGGATTCAAACTTATTGCCTTATTTTGGTCATCTATTGATCCCTTAACATCTCCTACAATAAGTCTCACATTGCCTCTATTGCTAAAACCAGCAGCATCATCAGGATAAGAATCGAGATATTGATTCCATTCTTGTAAAGCGAGATTAAATTTTCCGCCTGAACTAAGATCTAACGCATTTTTAAACAAATCCTCTCTCGTAGATAATGAATAGCATGGTGCAATATAAAAAATATTGAAAAAAATAAAAATCAATAAAAAACAAATTTTAACTTTTTTAAAAGTTATCATCTTTTGAATCAATGTACTTTTTTCCTAAAGCAGTAAGCAATCTTCCTCGAGGAGTTCTCGTGAGAAAACCAATTTTAATAAGATATGGCTCAACAACAAATTCTAACATTGAAGAATCATCGCCCAAACCAGAGGCAATTGAATCAAGGCCAGTTGGAATATTATTGTTTTGGTTAAGAAAAGATAAATAGTGTCTATCTAAAGAATCCAATCCTTTTTCGTCTATTTGGTAAGAATTTAAAGCTTTTTTTATTAAATTCACTGAGATAGTATTAGTTTTCATAACAACTTGAGCATAATCTCTAACTCGTCTTAATAATCTTAAAGCAATTCTTGGAGTCCCTCTAGATATCTTTGCCAAATCATAAGATGCTTCATCTTCTAAATTGAGGTTTATTAATCGGGAGAAATTAACAATAATTTGTTTTAATTCATCACATGTATAGAATTCAATTTTCTGAGATATCCCAAATCTGTCTCTTAGAGGTGCACTTATTGAGGCTAATTTAGTTGTCGCGCCAATAAGAGTAAACCTAGGAAGATTAATTGTTCTGCAACGGGCTCCTCTATTAGCTCCCATAGTCAAGTCAAGTCTAAAATCCTCCATTGCAGAATATAACAACTCTTCAGTTAACCTATTTAAGCGATGTATCTCATCGATAAATAAAACTTCACCTTCTTTTAATCCAAGAAGTAAACCTACAATATCTCTTGGTCTTTCAATTGCCGGTGCAGTCGCAATCCTACATTTTGTATTCAATTCGTGGGCTATCAAAAAAGCAAGAGTAGTCTTACCTAGACCAGGCTGTCCATATAAAAGAGTATGTTCCAAAGGTTCTTTTCTAATAATTGAAGCATCTATAGCTATTCTTAAAGAAGATTTAAGTTGTTCTTGGCCAATAAATTCTTTTAAATTAAGAGGCCGGGCTAAGTTCAAATTATTATTTCTCTTTTCTTCTGGAATGTTTTTTGAATCAACTAGCCTAAGTTCTTTTTTACGAAAAGAAAAGTCATTATCGCCTATATTGGAAGAAATTATTGCCATAATGAAAGGTTAATTGCAATTGTTCTGAGTAGAAAGATTTTTTACAACTAAAATGGCAAAAAATTCAAACAAAGTAAAAAAAAATACTAATAAAGCAAATAATTTTAAACTTCTAGCTGAAAATAGATATGCAAAATTTCAATATGCAATATCTGAAACAATCGAAGCTGGAATTGAGCTTTTAGGGACTGAAGTAAAGTCCATTAGAAACGGAAAAGCAAATTTAAGAGACGGATACTGTTCATTCAGGGATGGTGAGATCTTATTATTAAATGTTCACATTTCACCACATAAAAATGTGGGGTCTTTCTTTAATCATGATCCACTAAGAAATAGAAAGTTGCTACTACATAAAAAAGAAATAATAAAAATGAAATCTAATACTGAAAAAAAAGGAATGACTATTGTTCCATTATCTCTTTATTTAAAAGGCTCATGGATAAAACTAACTATTGGAGTTGGTAAAGGAAAAAAATTGCATGACAAACGACAAGATGAAAAACAAAAAAGCATTAAAAAAGAAATCAACTCTGCACTAAAAAGATAAAAGATTAGTCAGGATTATTGAAAGTATCAATCTAAACTTACTGAAGTTGGAGGTGGGGAAGGATCTGGATCTGCAATTAGCATATGCTGCAATACAGTTTCTGGCCTCTCACTATCTCTCCAGCGAATTTTGTATGCAGGCATTTTTGTACCTCTGCTTGTAGTTTGCTCTACTGGTTCAATAACCCATCCTCTTCTTGATCGGCCTTGAGGATTTCTTTTTACTACTGCATCCGCGTGTTTGAAACGGAAACCAACACGTTCACCACTCATTTAAAAAATTTCGTATTGGATTAATTTAATTATTTTACTTCATTCGAGGGTAATTTTTAACTTTTTTTGGAAGTCATTTCTGGTTTTAACAATGGGAAAGGGATTACATCTCTAATCGATGCGCTATTTGTAATTAACATAATTAGCCTATCAATACCTATACCTAATCCTCCCGTAGGCGGCATGCCAATCTCTAAAGCATTTAAAAAATCTTCATCTATGCAGTGAGCCTCAAGATCTCCTTCATCTCTAAGAGATTGCTGTAATTGCATTCTTTCTCTTTGATCTACTGGATCTATCAACTCACTAAACGCATTTGCCAGTTCTCGACCAACAATGAATAATTCAAATCTCTGTACTATTTCTTTATTATCATGATGAGGCCTAGCTAAAGGAGAAATTTCAACAGGATAATCAATAACAAAAGTGGGTTCTATAAGTTTTGATTCAACTTTTTGCTCGAAGACCTCATTTAAAAGTCTTCCCATAGTATTTACTTTATTAGAACAATCAACATTGATATTTTTAACGGCTTGTTTTGCTGCTAGAAAGTCTCCACTGAAAGAATCAAAATCAATCCCTGTATATTTTTTGACAATAGCTTTCATGGATATTCTTAACCAAGGCTTAGAAAAATCGATTTCTTTATTTTGATAATTAATAATTAAAGAGCCACATGCATCAGCTACGATTTCTTTAATCAATTCTTCAGTTAAATTCATCATATCTACATAATCAGAATAAGCTTCATAAATTTCCACTGAAGTGAATTCTGGATTATGCCTTGTACTTATCCCCTCATTACGGAAGATTCTTCCCAATTCATAGACTTTCTCAAAACCTCCAACAACCATTCTCTTTAAATGTAATTCTGTAGCTATTCTTAAATACAACGGAATATCTAGTGTATTATGATGAGTTATAAATGGTCTTGCTTCAGCACCACCAGCTTCAGATTGCAGAATTGGAGTCTCTATCTCTAAAAAATCTCTATTATCTAGCCATTTTCTTATAAAACTTATACATTTCGCTCTAGTTTTAAATACATTTTTAGAGTGAGGATTTACTATTAAATCTAAATAACGTTGTCTATATCTTTTTTCAATATCAGTCAATCCATGCCATTTATCTGGGAGAGGTTGTAATGATTTAGATAACATTTCCCATTTTTCTACTTTAATTGAAAGCTCGCCTTTATTAGTTTTTTTAATAGTTCCATAGACGCCTATCCAATCACCTATATCTACTATTTCCTTGAGATCTTCAAAAGAAAGTAATTTTTGTTTTTCTAAATTGAAATTAATAATCCTTTTATCTAGATAAAGCTGAATCTGCCCTTCTTGATCACTTAATGTGAAAAAAGCAATTTTGCCCATTACCCTTTTTGCCAGAACTCTACCAGCAGTAGAAACACTGAAGTCTTCCTCTTGACCATTTTCTAGATGATCAAATTTTTGAATAAGGAAACTGGTAGTATGTGATACCTTAAAGCTCTGTGCGTAAGAAGCAAATCCTTTATTCACGAGTGAACTAGCTTTTTGTAAGCGCGCTTCTTTTATTTCAGACAAAATTTATTTAAATATATTTGTTTTATTTAATAAAATTATCAGACTATTGATCAACTTGCCAAAGATGTTGCTGTTTCGCCAACTCTCTGAGATGCGTAACCAATCCCTCTTACAGTTAATATTAATTCTGGATTTCTTGGATCTGGTTCCAATTTACCTCTTAGTCTTGCAACATATACATCTACAACTCTTAAATCTGCCGCTCTACGAGGAGGATAGCCCCACAACTGTTCCAAAATTTCTGCTCGAGGAACAACCTTTCCAGGTTCGTCAAATAATAACTCTAGGAGACTAAATTCAGTATAAGTTAAACTAATTCTATCTCCAGCTCTAGAAACTTGTCTGCGATTAGTATCCACAACTAAACTTCCAAATTTCATAACACCTTTGCCTGAAGGAACTTCTTTGGTTTCAGTAACCGATACAGTTGGTCCCATTCTTCTCAAAATTGTAGCTATTCTGGCCTCTAACTCTTTTGGGCTAAATGGTTTAGATAAGTAATCATCAGCTCCTAAATCCAAACCAGCAACTCTCTCTGAAATAGCCTCTAGAGCGGTTAAAAATATTATTGGTACTACTGACTCAGCTCTAATTCTTCTACAAACAGCAAATCCATCCATTTTTGGAAGCATAACATCAAGAACTATCAAATCTGGGGAATCCCTGTGAAAAGACTCAAGTGCTTCTTCGCCGTTAGTGGCTGAATATACCTGATATCCTGCTAGTTGAAGCCTCGTAACTAATACCTTCAAAACTGCTGGTTCATCATCAACAACTAAAATTCTTGCTTTTGACATAGTTAAAAAAAGATTTCTCGATATTTCAAAGCAAAGAACTATTGCATTGAATATTTATTCTAACAATTAAAAATATAACATTACGAACCCTCAAAGAGATATTCCTAAGGTTTACAAACATTTTAAATTAATTGAAAATATATAAAATTTTTCCAAGCATTTTTTCCTCTTGGCAAAATTTATTACCACAATTTTCTTCTTGAAAATTTAAACATCCTTATAAGTTGGGAGCAAATAAAGGGAGCAAACAAACCCGTCAAAAATACTTCAGCTAAGATATTTTTTACACTTGGAATAAACATTAAAAAATTACCATCTGAAAAATTTATAAACAAAATTTGTACAAGATAAAAAGTACCACATAAAAAACTTCCAAAAGAACAAATTAAACCATACCTAAAATGTCCCACCAAAATATCACTATGTGATTTAATTCTCCCAAAGAAAAATCCACAAAAAATTAGGCCTGGAATTTGAGTAAAACTTTCATTTAAAGTTAGAGAATCTAAAATGAGACCTAAAAACAAACCAAATACTAATCCACTAATTGATCCATTAATCATTGCCCAAGGCAATAACCAAAATAACGGCCAATAAGGCTGAACACCTAAAAATCCAAGCCAATTTGGGTGCCACAAAAAAATAATTGGGATAAAAATAAAGCTTATAATGGATAATTTTTTGGTAAAAAATTTATCCATTAAATATTTACTTTCAAAATTTGTACCCAATCAATTACATGAGGTTTTGCTAAAAGTGAAATTCTTGCCGTTTTATTTGATTTCAACGTCTCATCTATAGATTGGACAATACCAATAGGAATATTTGGAGGTAATAACGTACTAGCAGGAGATGATGATACAAAATCTCCGACTTTAATATCGGCATCTTTTGAATATAGTATTAGGCTAGGATAATCATCTCCTAAACCGACTAGTAATCCATTGATTTGAATTCTATCCACCCAAACGCCTAACTTACTTTCTGGAGAAGTTATTAAAGTTACCGACGAAGTGAATAAAGAAGTATTCTTTACTCTACCTAATAATCCACCAGGACCAATCACAATATTGCCAATTTCTACTCCATCCTTTGAACCTTTGTTTAAAATTATTTGTCTCCACCAACCTCCTGTTTTTCGTGAAATAACTGCAGCTGAAATATGTTCATCATTAGATGATTCTTGAAGAGATAAGATTTGTCGCAATCTTATATTATCTTTTGTAAGAAGATTTAACTTTATTAAATATTCTTGATCAATACTCTCAAGAACAATTTCTTTTTGAAATTGACCAGGCCAAAAAGGTTTTGAAATAAAATAATAAAAATCTTTATAAAAAGCTCCTTTTGATATTCTTACAAAAACCAAAAATAAAAAAGTTGCAAAAAATAGCCAATTTTTCTTTTTATGCCACCAACGACTATTAGAAATTCGTCGGATACCTAACATAACTTTAATCTCTTATGGCATTCCTTATGAATTCTGGAGTGTCAACAACTCTTTTGAGTTTTTTAAAATCATCCAACACCTCTCCACAACCATTAACTACGCAAAGCAGTGGGTTTTCTGCTATGTGAGTAAAAATTCCTGTTTCATCGCTCAATAAATCGTTAATGCCTCTTACTAAAGCTCCACCACCTGCAAGCATAATCCCTCTATCAACAATATCTGCGGCAAGTTCAGGAGGGGTTCGCTCTAAAGTTCTTTTTACAGCTTCGACTATTTTGCTAAGTGTTTCAGCCATAGCTTCTCTGATTTCTCCTGATGTCAAAGTGACTGATCTAGGTAGACCAGATAAAAGATGTAAACCTCTAACCTCTAAAGTAGTTTTATCAAAATCATCATCTGGAAATGCAGATCCAATTTTTATCTTGATATCTTCTGCAGTTCTCTCTCCAACAACTAAATTATGAACTTTTTTAAGATAAAGCGCAATTGACTCATTTATTTCATCGCCTGCTATTCGAACAGATTCACTCAAAACAGTTCCTCCTAAACTTAATACTGCAACCTCAGTAGTACCTCCACCAATATCAACAATCATTGTTCCAATTGGCTCAGTTACTGGTAATGATGCTCCTATTGCTGCTGCGACAGGTTCATCTATTAAATGAACTTCTCTAGCTCCCGCTAATCCAGCTTCTCTTACTGCTCTTCGCTCAACACTAGTAACTCCACTTGGAATTCCAATCACTATCCTTGGAGCTACTATCCCCTTGCCTTCATTACATTTTTGAATAAATGTTTTTATCATTTGTTCTGCAGCATCAAAATCAGCGATAACTCCATCTCTTAGTGGTCTTACAGCTCTAATATTGCCAGGTGTCCTTCCAAGCATTAACTTTGCTTCTTTACCAACAGCTAATGGAATCCCTTCTTCTAAATCCATAGCTACCACAGAAGGCTCTTGTAAAACAACACCTTTTCCTGAAACATGTATAAGAGTATTGGCCGTTCCCAAATCTATGCCAATATCTCGAGAAAATTTAAATCTGTTAAAAATCACAATAAGAATTTCTTTTTATAAATAATATATCTATTTTTTGATAAGCTCTCGGAATTCTGACGTTTGGTTATGAATAGCACGTAAAACTTTGAGCAGAAACCGAAAATATGAGTATTATATAAAAAAAAAATTATGGAAATTAACACTATTAACCTTGTTGGCAGAGCAGGAAGAGAACCAGATGTCAGATATTTTGAATCAGGCAGCATAGTAGCGAATTTCACAATTGCAGTTAACAGAAGAAGCAGAGATGAAGAGCCAGATTGGTTTAATTTAGAAATATGGGGCAAGCAAGCACAAATAGCCGCAGATTATGTAAAAAAAGGATCATTAATTGGAATTACAGGGAGCTTTAAAATTGATAGCTGGAAAGATAAAAATACTGGAGAAGATAGATTTAAACCAGTTGTTAGGGTAGATAGATTAAGCTTATTAGGCTCACGAAAGGATTCTGATAATAACCAATATCCCAACAGCAATAACTCTAGTGAAATTCCTTTTTAAGCTCTATTTTTTTTAAGAAATCTAATAAGTATTCTTATAAAAAAATATAAAAAAATTAAAATTAAAATTGGCTTTACAACATATTTGATTTGATCTAAATAAGTTTGAATGATTGGATAATTTTCACCAAATAAATAACCTGAATAAGTGAGAAATGCTACCCATATCAAGCTCCCAAATGTAGTCCAAAGCAAAAATTTTCTTAATGGCATAAGTTCTATGCCAGCAGGAACAGAGATTAAAGTTCTTATACCTGGTACTAATCTGCCCCAAAAAACTAAAGAAACACCGTATTTATCAAACCACCTTTTACTTTTACTTAAATCACTAGAAGAAATACCCAAATATTTTCCTTTTTTATCGAGAAAATTTGAAAGTCTTTCTTCATTTACTAATCTACCTAAATAGTACCAAGGCAATGATCCTAAAATAGTTCCAAGTAATCCCCAAAAAACTAAAATATAGAAATTTAATTTTTGTTGATAAACAAAAAAACCTCCTAAAGGCATTATTATTTCCGAAGGAATTGGAGGTATTATATTTTCCAAAAACATAGCCAAACAAATAGTGAGGTATGCAATTGTTGAATTCTTTTCAACAGCCAAACTAATATAGTCGGGAATTGAAGTAAGAAAATTTACAAAAAATAAACTCAAACTTAGTATCTATAAAGCTCTGGTTTGTAAGGTCCTTCAACAGAGACATTAATATAGTCAGCTTGTTCCTTAGTTAATTTTGTTAATTTTGCACCAATTTTATCAAGATGTAATCTAGCCACCATTTCATCTAAATGCTTTGGTAAAACATAAACCTGCTTAGCATATTTTTCTGACTTATTGAAAAGTTCTATTTGAGCTAATACTTGGTTAGTAAAAGAATTACTCATAACAAAACTTGGATGTCCAGTGGCACAGCCTAAGTTAACTAATCTACCCTCGGCTAAAAGAATTATTTTATTTCCACTTGGTAAAGTTATGTGATCAACCTGTGGCTTAATATTTTCCCATGGATAATCTTTCAATGAAGCCACATCAATTTCATTATCGAAATGACCAATATTACAAACTATGGCCTCATCTTTCATCTTGACGAGATTTTCGTTTGTAATTACTTGATAGTTCCCAGTTGCTGTAACAAAGATATCTATATCTTCCACAACATCGTCTAACGTAACAACGCTAAAACCTTCCATTGCTGCTTGAAGAGCACAAATTGGATCAACTTCAGCAACTTTTACTATTGCACCAAGTCCTCTTAGAGACTGAGCTGAACCTTTACCTACATCTCCAAAACCCATTACCAAAGCAACCTTCCCAGCAATCATCACATCAGTTGCGCGCTTTATACTATCTACTAAAGATTCGCGACAGCCATATAAATTATCAAATTTGCTTTTAGTTACTGAATCATTAACGTTGATCGCAGGGAAAGGTAAAGCATTTTGCTTTTGCAGTTGATAAAGTCTCGCGACTCCAGTTGTCGTTTCTTCAGTGACACCAATGATATTACTTTTAATTCTAGAATAGAAGTCACTATCAGTTTCTAATTTAGACTTAATAGAATTGAATAAAGCAATTTCTTCTTCATTACCGGGATTATCTAAAACAGACAAATCTTTTTCCGCTTTACTGCCGAGTATCAATAAACCAGTTGCATCCCCACCATCATCAAGAATCATATTTGGGGAGTTTGAACCCCAATCAAGAATGTAGTGGGTATATTGCCAATATTCATCAAGTGTCTCACCTTTTTTTGCGTATACAGGAATTCCTTGATCTGCAATAGCCGCCGCCGCATGATCTTGAGTTGAAAAAATATTGCATGAAGCCCATTTCACTTCTGCCCCAAGATCAACAAGAGTTTCTATTAAAACTGCAGTCTGAATAGTCATATGCAAACTTCCTGCTATTTTTGCACCTTTGAGTGGCTTTTCTGATTGATATTTATCTCTAAGTGCCATTAATCCAGGCATTTCCGTTTCAGCAATTTTAATTTCTTTACGGCCAAAATCTGATAAGGAGATATCAGCAATTACATAATTTGGTGTAGAGGTTTTAATTGAATTTGCGATAACCATATCTAGTAAATACTTTTTCTATTAAACTATATATGATTTTTGTGTAGTTTTGTGTTTGTTGAGAATTTAAAAGAAACTTTAAATTTAGGGAAAAAACTCTCACATAAATTAAATCCCCAATCAATTGTTTTATTACAGGGTCCAATTGGGGCTGGGAAAACTTCATTCGTACAAGGTATTGCTCAAGGCTTATCAATTTCTGAGGACATTACAAGCCCTACATTTGCTTTATCGCATCACTATAACTCCGGAAAAATTCCACTAATTCACCTTGATTTATACAGGTTAGGAAATGTTTCTTCAGCACAGGAAGTTTTTTTTTCTGAAGAAGAAGAGGCAATACAAAAACAAGCTATTTTAGTTGTTGAATGGCCAGAATTAATAGAACCAGTTATTGATAATTTCTGGAAAATAGAAATTAGTTACACAAAAGATTATGGAAGAAACTACGAAATAAGAGATCCCAAAAATTTATTAACCTTATCATAATATGGCTGTTGCTCGATGGCGCCTTCACCAAGACAAGTTAATAATCCACAAACACCTGCAAACTTAATGCAATCTTCTATCTCTTGTTCATTTGAAGGATAGCCAGAAGCAATTAATTTTGAAATTAAGCCTGCTAAAAAAGCATCGCCTGCGCCAGTTGTGTCAACAATTTTCCGTGAATTAAGAGTTTCAGTAATTCCCTGCAATCCATTGATATACCACTCAACGGGATTTTTCCCATCAGTTATTATTACATCTGGTCTATTAGACAACTGTTGAGATATTAACAAGGGATTTTGATCCTCAAAAAACAAATTTGCTTCTTCTTTAGCAAGTTTTAAAACATTCGCATGATTTAAAAATTTCTTGATTAAATTAACTCTCTCAGCTTTACTAATTTCTGATGAAAAACTTGAGTGATCCCAAAAGACCTCTCTCCAATTCAAATCAATAACTATTTTGACTTCAAATTTAGTAGCCTGTTCAATAAGAAAAAAAATAGTCTCAGCTGATATTGGAGATGATAATAAGTTCGTACCTGTTACCAAATATTTTATTTCTAATAATGATTTCTCCAAATTTAAAATTTCTTTATCTATTAATTTCTTGCTAAGAACTTCGTCTGCATAGAAAGCATGAGAACTTTCCTCAAAGCCTGAAAAAAAACGATCTCCAAATTGATCTCTATCTACATTAACCACACGAGTAGATGAATCATTATTTAATTGCAAGAAATCTAAATTAACTCCCAATTGATCAAATTTCGAAATAAATTTTTTTCCATAATCATCATTACCCAAACTTCCCATAAATGTTGAATCTATTTTTAATTTTCTTAATGCACAAGCAACATTAGCCGGCGCACCACCAAAATAATCTTTAAATCCTTTATTTGACTTGTTTCTGATTCTGTCTATTAAAGCCTCTCCAATACATATAACCTTTTTCCTTTTCATAAAATTAACGCTTTTTCTTAACTAAGAATAATTTATTAAAAACGAATAATTTTTTTTTGAATTAAAGTTTAATTAAAAGAATATTCATAGTGTCTTTAAAAAAATCTGAAACTTGGAAGTGGAAAAATTGGGAAATTTCTTGGTCTTTATCCAAAGAATCTACTTCTGAAAAAAATATTAAAATTTTATTAGTTCATGGATTTGGGGCATCAAAAAACCACTGGAGACATAATCAAGATTTTCTTGGTCAATTTTCTAACTGCTACGCAATTGACTTATTAGGATTTGGAGAAAGTAGTCAGCCTAGTGCTTTATTAAATTACGAACCTGACAAAGAAAACTCCATTAAATATTCATTCAACTTATGGGGTAATCAAATATCAACATTTTGTGAAGAGGTAATAAAATCCCCTGTTTACTTGGTAGGAAATTCAATTGGAGGTGTTATTGCATTGAAAGCTGCTGAAATCCTCAAAGATAATTGCAAAGGTATCATTTTGATTGATTGTGCACAAAGAACTATGGATGATAAACGTTTGAAAAAAAGTGATATCTTAATGAATCTACTGAGACCGGTCCTTAAAACGATAGTCAGACAAAGAGTAATTAGTAATACACTTTTTGCAAGAGCTGCTAATCCAAAAGTTATAAAGAAAATACTCGAACAAGCTTACCCTTCAGGAAAAAATATCGATAAAGAATTAATCGAAATACTTTATAAACCCTCTCAAAGGAAAAATTCGAAAGAAGCTTTTCGTGGTTTTATTAACTTATTTGATGACTATCTTGCTACTGACCTTTTCGATAAAGTTGATGCCCCAATCCAATTGATATGGGGTGAGGACGATCCGTGGGAATCTTTAAATGAAGCAAGAGAGTGGAAGAAACAATTCAGGAATATTAAAAGATTAGATATTATTAATGGAGCTGGTCATTGTCCTCATGACGAAGAACCAGAAAAAACAAATAAATTAATAAATGAATTTATTCAAGAAACAAAATAAGCTTCTACGTTATCACTAAGTCTTCTCAATCCTCTTAATCCATCTCTTTCTAGGTTTCTAACTCTATCCCTACTTATCCCTAGAACCCTTCCTATACCTGTAAGAGACATTGGCTCATCTCCATCCATTCCATATCTCATTCTTAAAACTCTACATTGTAGATCTGGCAATTGATGTAAAAGAGAATGCAGATCACCTCTCATACAATCCATCTCTATTTGTTCGTCTGGCAAATCCTCACCCCCTGCTAGTAAATCTAATAGAACAGTATCTTCACCATCACCAACTTTGGTTTCAAGACTAACTGGCTGTCCAGCTTTGCACATCAAATCTTTAACATCATCTTCGGGAAGCTCTACGTATTTTGCAAGTTCAGTAACAGTTGGAGTCCTAGACATTTCTTGACTGAGCTCTCTTTGACCTTTTTTTAACTTATTCAACATTTCAGTTATGTGAATTGGTAGCCTTATCGCACGACTTTTTTCAGCTATTGCTCTTGTAATACCTTGTCTAATCCACCAGTATGCATAGGTTGAAAACTTATATCCTCTGGCTGGATCAAATTTTTCCACTCCTCTGACTAGTCCTATAGTTCCCTCCTGAATCAAATCTAAAAGTTCCATATTTCTTTTTGTATATTTTTTTGCAACGCTTACCACTAATCTTAAGTTTGCTGCAACCATCCTCTCTTTAGCTCTCTGTCCAGCTCTTAATCTTTTTTTAATTAGGGTAGTAGATAAGTTTAATTTGGTCGATAATTCATCAATACTAGGCTTATCTCCAGTTAGTTCGATAATTTCTGACTCTGCTCTTTCAACTTCCATGTATTCTTGAACTTGTCGACCCAGTGTAATTTCTTGCTCATGCGATAGTAAGGGAACTCTTCCAATATCTCTCAAATATGATCTAACAAGATCTACATCATTACTAGATTTTATACTTGCGATAGACGCTAGTTTATTTTCACTTATTGTTTCAGAAGACATGAATATTAAATGATGTTTTGTAAACAATACCATTAAGAAATGTAAAGTTAAACAATAAAATCCACAATTTTACAAAAATGAGAATAAATACCTACTGAATTTAGACTAATGAAGCACTTAATAGCCATTTTGCTGTACTGAGATAAATAAATACACCAGCAATATCTGTTACGGTTGTAATGAAAGGAGAGGACATTAAGGCTGGATCCAATTTCATTCTGTCAAACAACAAAGGGAGGATCGCTCCTGTTGTAGCAGCTAAAGTTGTTATGGATATCAAACTTATACCCACTGCAGAGGCTATTAAAGGCCCTTCACCTTGCCACCAAGCGAAGGGGAAAACCACAAGCATCATAAAAACACCTAGAAGAGCGCCTGTTATTGCCTCCTTAACTACAGCCTTAATTGCACCAAGAGACTTCAATTTTTGAGTACTTAAACCTCGAATGACAACTGTTGAACTTTGAGCACCAACATTCCCCCCCGTACCTATAAGTAATGGAATAAATGCAGCTAACAAAACTATATCTTTTAATATTTGATCATTCATAGCTATAACTTTTGTCGTTAAGCCATTTGCTAAAACCAAAATTAATAACCATACAATTCTTCTTCGAGCAATCGTAAACAAACTACTTTGGAAATAATCATCTTCATCGCCAGGTTGTACTGCCCCCGCTGCATAAATATCTCTTGTTGCTTCTTGTTCTATGACATCAATTAAATCATCAACGGTGACTATACCAACAAGTCTTTTTTCCTTATCAACGACTGGGAGAGCTAAAAAATCATATCTTTGTATTGCTCTAGCAACCTCTTCTTGATTCGTATTAGTAGAGATATTAACTACATCTCTTGTCATTACGTCTCCAATTGGCTTTGAAGGATCAGCAGTTACAAGATCTCTTAAAGAGAGAATACCAGTTAAATGTCTTTCTTTATCTGTAACATATAAGCTGTAGATAGTTTCAGTAAATGGGGCTCTTTTTCTAACTAAAGAAAGAGCCTCAGCAGCTGTTTGCATCTCTTTAAGATCTATAAATTCAGTTGTCATTAATCTTCCAGCAGTTTCAGGCTCATATCCAAGTAATTCAGCTGTTACTTTCCTTTCACCAGGACTAAGTGCAGATAAAAATTTTCGTACAACTTTTGCAGGTAATTCATCAAAGAGTTGAACCCTATCATCAGGAGACATTTTCTCAACGATTTCTAAAACTTCTCCTGAACGAAGTCTTTCTAATAAAGTTTGCTGAACTACAGGATCTAAATATTCATAAACCTCAATTGCTTCATTTTTCTTTAATAATCGAAATGCCAATGCCTGCAATATAAGTGGAAGGCTTCCAATAGCATCCGCTATATCAACAGGTTGGGATGGCTCTAAAAGTAATTTTGCCTCATCATAATTTCCCGCAATAAGCAATTCCTCAAGTTGAAAAGTAATATTCTCTCTTGTACTTAAATCTGAAGATAACGATGTAACTGTTTCAAGATTATTTTCATTCATAAATATAATCCCTTATCAAAGTAACAACACCATTATATGGAATCTAAGTAATTTTTCTACTGATCCAGAACCCGAAAAGCATTGTTAATAAATTTACAATAATAATTAAATTAAAAAAAATTATAAATTTTATCCAATCCCCTCGATTTAAGATTGTGTACAAAAAATACATAAATCCACTAAAGGATGTAAAGCAAGCAAAAAACCCACTCAATAAAATTTTTTCAGTTGAAAAACTTAATCTTCTTCTGATTAAAAAACCCACAAAAAAAGAGCCAATTATTGAAATAAAAAAATTATTATTTATAGATAATCTTAAAAAAGTAGCTAGGTAAGCAGCTAAAAGTATATAAATAAAATTATTAATTTTCACTTTAAAAAAACTGAATAAGCAAATAACCTAAATAAAAGAACAGGAATGAAAAAATTATCACCTCAATATAGTGTAAAAATAATCTTAGGAATTTTTTCTTTTTAAATAAATCAAATAGTTGATATATAAAAGAAGAAAATGTACTAAAACATCCTAAAAAACCACCATAAAATAAGACTAATATTTCGTTATTACTAAAATTTAAGGCTACTAAAATTCCTAATAAAAAAGATGATAAAAAATTTACTATTGAAGTATTTCGAATATCAAAACCTATCCTTTTTTTAAAGTTATTTTGTATAAATATCCTAAGTATTAATCCAAAAGTACTGCCGAGTAATATTATTATTATTTCACTAAAATCCAAAATTTACATTTTCAGCCAGCCTTTTAGAATCTTATTAGGATCATCTAAAAATTTATTAGAAGCTAATTCAACTCTAACCCAAGTTTCATTTTTGTTGACTTTCCAATTACGTAATACTGATAAAGTTATACCTGCATCAAGAACTAATAATTCCTTAGCATTGATCTCAGGACAAGAATAAAGGGAGGCATTGGAACTCAGTATAATTTCATTTGTATTATGAGGGAACTTATTTTGATTTAAACTTTTTTGGATCCCACCTGCAGGTAATGTAATTGGAGCAATTAATGCAAAAGTAATTAAACAAAAATTCTTTATAAGATTATTAATCATATATCTAAAGTTGCCATATCTAAGTTACTACTATGAGTTTCAATAAATTCTCTTCTTGGTGCAACTTTATCTCCCATTAAAATATTAAATATTCTGTCAGCTTCAAGTGCATCTTCGATTTCAACCCTTTTCATCATCCTCGTCTGTGGATTCATAGTTGTGTCCCATAATTGTTTTGGCATCATCTCACCTAATCCCTTAAATCTTTGGATATTATAATTAGCATTTTCTCCAAAGCCTTGAATCGTATCCTTTAATTGATTCTCGTTATAACAGTAATTATGATTCTTACCTCTTTCAACTTTATAAAGAGGGGGACAAGCAATGTATATGAAACCTTTCTCAACAAGTTCTCTTTGGTATCTATAAAAAAATGTAAGCAATAAAGTTCTTATATGAGCACCGTCAACATCAGCATCCGTCATAATTACAACTCTATGATATCTCAAAGAGCTCTCGTCAAACTCCTCTCCTTTTATTCCTAATCCTAAAGCTGTTATTAAAGATTGTATTTCTGTGTTTTTATAAATTTTTGTATCGTCAGTTTTTTCAATATTAAGAATTTTACCCCTTAGAGGCAAAATAGCCTGAAAATTTCTATCTCTTCCTTGTTTTGCTGAACCACCAGCTGAATCTCCTTCTACTATGTAAATTTCTGATTCTGAGGGATCTCTAGAACTACAATCTGCTAATTTGCCCGGTAATGTAGAACTTTCTAGAACACTTTTTCTTCTTACTAATTCTCTAGCCCTTCTCGCAGCTTCTGCTGCATTAAATGATTGAATTGCTTTTTCAAGAATCAAGTCGAAAATTCCAGGATTGAATTCCATATATTTTGTGAGAGCCTCCCCTATGAGAGAATCCACAATTCCCCGTACTTCAGTATTTCCTAATTTTGTTTTTGTTTGTCCTTCAAATTCTGGATCCGGAACTTTTACTGATAAAACAACAGTCAAACCCTCTCTGATATTTTCGCCTGCTAAATTTTTTTCAATATCTTTTCTTTTGCCTCTCTTTTTTGCAAGATTGTTGAAAGTTCTTGTCAGTACTGTTTTTAGACCTTCAATATGAGTTCCTCCATCAATAGTTCTAATATTATTTGCAAATCCTAAAATATTATCTGAATATACATCTGAACACCATTGCAAAGCCGCTTCAACATATACATTTTCTTTCTGAGAGTCAACATAAATTATTTCAGGATGAATAGAATCTTTTTCGGCATTCATGTATTCAACATATTCTTTAATACCTCCTTGATACAAATAAATTTCTTCTTTAAAAGAACCATCTGATAATTGATTTCTTTCATCTCTAAAAACAATTTTTACTCCGCCATTAAGATAAGCTAGCTCTCTTAATCTAGATGAAAGAAGAGCATATTCAAATTCAATTCCTCCAGAAAAAATAGTTTTGTCGGGTTTAAAGCAAATAGTTGTTCCTTTCTTATATGGTTTGCCAGTCTGCTTTTTAGTTTCCAATTCACCCTTTGATATACCTTTTTCAAATCTTTGATTAAATTCGCTTCCATCCCTATAAACAATCACATTAACCCATTCGCTTAGAGCATTAACTACAGATATTCCTACTCCATGCAAACCCCCTGAAACTTTATAACCACCACTTCCGAATTTACCTCCTGCATGAAGAACAGTTAGTACAGTTTCTAAGGCACTTTTGCCTGTTCTTGGATGAATATCTGTTGGTATACCTCGTCCATTATCAGAAATTAAAGCAGATCCATCTGCTCGAAGAACTATTTCTATGTGATCACAATGTCCTGCAAGTGCTTCATCAACCGAGTTATCAACTACCTCATATACTAAATGGTGTAATCCCCTAGGCCCTGTCGAACCTATATACATTCCAGGGCGTTTACGAACTGGTTCTAACCCCTCTAAAACCTGTATCTGTTCCGCGCCATAATCATTTGAGATTTTATTAGATCTTTTGTCCTCACTCATTTAATATAAAAAAAATTTTAGACTTTTAAAATGTTATTTTTAAAAGGTATTTCATTAAACTTAACACCACAATAAGATAAAGGCTTGAAGTCAATGAAAAATTTAATCACTTTAATTATATAGCTAATATTTTTTTCTACAGAAATTCATATGTCTTCGCATCTTCCTCATGTAATTATTTTAATTGGTCCAACTGCGAGTGGCAAAACAGAATTAGCTATTGAAATTGCAGAATATTTTCAAACTCATATACACAATATTGATTCAAGGCAAATTTATAAGTCCATGGATATTGGAACAGCCAAGCCATCTAAAATCCAACAAAAAAAAATAAAGCATTTTTTAATAGATATTGAAGAACCAATCAATCCAATTAATGTAAAACAATTTCAAGAAATTGCTCAAAAATCTATTGAGGGAGAAATTAAACAAGATAATTTACCTTTTCTTGTTGGAGGAAGTGGGTTGTATATGAACTCAATAACAAAAGGATTTTTTGTACCGGATGTCCCTCCTCAAAATAATTTAAGAAGACAATTAGAAGAACTTGGTCAGGAAAAATGTTGGGACCTGTTAAAAAATTGTGATCCATTGTCAACAAAAAAAATCAATTTTGCTGACCAGATTAGAACAATAAGAGCTTTGGAAGTCTTCTACGTAACAGGTAAACCTTTGTCAACTCTGAAAGTTCAAAAACCGCCTAAATGGAAAATCCTAGAGCTTGGATTAGATAGAGTTAATTTAAAAGAAAGAATTTTTCAAAGAACAAAAAATATGTTTTTATCTGGAATTATTGAGGAGACAAGCCATCTTATCTCAAAATACGGATTTGATTTGCCAATCTTAGAAACCATTGGTTATCGAGAAGCTAGGGATGTTTTAAATAACCGTTCAACAGTTGACCAAGCGATTGAGTTGACGGCGACAAAAACAATCCAATTCGCCAAAAGACAAAAAACTTGGTTTCGTAATAAAAATAATCCTCTTTGGCTTAATAACAAAAACCTGCTAAAAGATGCAATAATTAAAATAGAGTCTTTTTTAAGCTAACTTTATAAAAATAGATTTTATTCTTCATCCAACCAATTTATTTAATTAACTGAATGCCCCCACGCCCACGCTTTGACCGACGAGCTCCAGTTAGAGAGCTACCAAATATAAATGAAAGAATAAAATACCCTCAATTGAGAGTTGTTGATTCAGATGGAAAACAATTAGGCGTCATAGATAGATTAAAAGCATTAGAAATAGCATCTCAAAGAGATCTTGATTTAGTTTTAGTGAGCGAAAAAGCAAATCCTCCTGTTTGCAGAATCATGGACTACGGAAAATATAAATTTGAACAAGAAAAGAAAGCTAAAGAAGCAAGGAAAAAATCTCATCAAACAGAAGTTAAAGAAGTAAAAATGAGGTATAAAATTGACAAGCATGATTATGATGTTCGGATTGGTCAAGCGACTAAATTTCTAAAATCGGGAGATAAGGTAAAATGCACTGTAATTTTTAGGGGAAGAGAAATTCAACACTCAAATTTAGCTGAGACACTTCTTTTAAAAATGGCTAATGATTTAGAAGAGCAATCAGAAGTTCAACAAAAACCAAAAAGAGAAGGGAGAAACATGATCATGTTTTTAAGTCCCCGCAAAACTCCTCTTTTAAAAAAAGATGATGGGTGATAAATTGTCATCAAAAAATATGACGAATGTTAAAGTGTCACTATATCAAAAATTAAGTTAGCCAGGATTTTTCTAAAGTGAGATTCCATATTCAACAAGAAAGTGATATTCCAGCATCTACTCAATTAAATAATCAAATTTGTTTCGCAATTGCAGCAAGACATTACCCTCCAGGACACAGACTTCCAAGTACGAGGCAACTTGCAATGCAGACTGGACTCCATCGGAATACAATAAGCAAAGTTTACAGACAACTGGAATTAGACGGAGTTGTTGAAGCAATAGCTGGATCAGGTATCTATGTAAGAGACAATATTACTAAGAAAGAATTTACCAAATCACTTTACTTAAAAGATAAATTAAGTAAGGCACCTGATCAAGAAGCAAAGAAGGTTATTGACAACTTAATAAGTCTTGGATTCACTCTACAAGAGACGAGAGAAATATTGAACAATGAAATTGATTGGCGCATCAAGTGCGGATCAAGAATCATAGTCAGTACTCCTAGAGAAGATATTGGAGCCTCTATGTTAATAGCAGAAGACCTTTCTACAACAGTTAATGTACCAGTAGAGGTTGTTCCTATGGAAGAATTAGAAAAAGTTTTGAGCAATTCAAATAATGGTACGATTGTCACAAGCAGATATTTTTTACAACCTCTAGAAAAAGTTGCTAAGCAACATGGAGTTCGCGCAATTGCAGTCGACTTGAGCGACTTTCAAAAGGAATTAAAAATTCTTAAGGAATTAAGTGCTGGAAGTTGTGTAGGTATTGTTAGCATAAGTCCTGGTTTGTTGAGAGCAGCAGAAGTCATCATACATAGTATGCGTGGTAGTGAGTTAATGCTTATGACGGCAATCTCAGACAATAACAGTAGATTACTCTCACTTTTAAAGGCTTCAAATCATATAGTGTGTGATGGACCAAGTTTATCAGTTGTAGAAAACACACTATTAAAAAATCGTTCTCAATTGATGAGATTACCTCAGATAATATGTGCTAAAAATTATTTAAGTATCGAAACAATAAATCAATTAAAAAAAGAAATAGGAGTTATTAATTAAACCATGGTATTGAAAACTTTTAAATCAGATATAGAAATTATCCGAGAAAGAGATCCCGCTGCAAGAGGAATAGTAGAGATATTTCTTTGCTACCCAGGCTTTCAATCAATAGTTATTCATAGATTAACGCATAAATTATGGCAATTGAAGATTCCTTTAATTCCCCGCTTACTCAGTCATCTTAATAGGCTAGCAACAGGTATTGAAATCCATCCTGGGGCAAAAATTGGTAAAAGGGTTTTCATAGACCATGGAATGGGCGTTGTAATTGGTGAAACTGCTGAGATAGGAAACAACTGTTTGCTTTATCAGGGAGTGACATTAGGAGGTACAGGTAAAAGCCATGGCAAAAGACATCCCACCTTAATGGAAAATGTTGTAGTCGGAGCGGGCGCAAAAGTCCTTGGGTCCATCACGGTAGGATCTAATACCCGTATTGGTGCTGGCTCAGTAGTTGTTAGAAATGTAGAGGGGAACAGTACTGTGGTCGGAGTTCCTGGCAGAGTAGTGCATCAAAGTGGTGTAAAAGTAAATCCGTTAGCTCACTCTGCCTTACCAGATGCAGAGGCTAATGTGATAAAAAATTTAATGGATAGGATAGACTCTCTTGAAAATGAAATTCTTAAATTACAAAAAACTCTGCAATGTTTAGCCAGTTCAGAATCTATTGATATTTCTAAACTCGGTGAGTCTCAAAACCTTAAGGATAAAGAAATTTTTGAATTTCTTGGAGATGAATAAATATTGATTTAATTTTTTTTATTAACGTCAGTTTTAGGTTGAAACATAAACATTGAATAAATAACATTTCGTCTCATATTAGTCATCATTTCAAGAAACATGTCATATCCTTCGTTTTTATATTCGATTAATGGATCTTTTTGACCATAACCTCTCAATCCGACTGATTCCCTCAAGGAATCCATGGATTGAAGATGTTCTCGCCATAAATTATCAATTTGCTGCAAAATGAAAAATCTTTCAGCTTCTCTCATTAATCCTGGGCGAATCTTTTCTATTTGTGATTCCTTTAAATCATAAGCTATTCGCAACTGCTCTTGAAGATAGTTTTTTAATTCTTCTATTGACAGTAAATTAATATCATCAGATTTAAGATCATCTAATAAATAAATAAATTCTTTGACTTTAGAAATTAATTGATCAATATTCCATTCTTCAGGAGGAAGATCAGGATTTATATAAGCATCTACAATTTCAATCATTGTCCTTTCTCCATATCCTATTACTTGCCTCTTTAAATCAATTCCTTTCAATACTCTTAGTCTTTCCCCATAAACTGCTTTTCTTTGATTGTTCATTACTTCATCGTATTCAAAAACTTGTTTTCTAATATCGTAATAGTAGGTTTCAACTTTCTTTTGAGCACTTTCTAGAGACCTAGTAAGCATTCCTGACTCAATAGGCATATCTTCATCAACCCTAAATGCATTCATTAAGTTTGCTACTCTATCGCCTCCAAAAATTCTTAATAAATTATCATCTAAAGATAAAAAGAATCTTGTACTTCCAAGATCACCTTGTCTTCCTGCTCTACCTCTAAGTTGATTATCCACTCTTCTTGATTCATGTCTCTCAGTACCAATGACATGTAAACCGCCAGCTTCTCTTACTTTTTTTTCTTCATGCATCAAAACTTTTTCATATTCTTTTTTTACATCAGACAAAGATTCTCTCAAAAGCTTTATCAAGTTATCATCAGTTGGTGCTTTTTCTGCAGCTGTAGCTATCTTGTCATCAAGCTCCAAAACAGAAAGTTGTCTATCTCCCCAATTTTTTACAAGTTCATCAGATAATAGAGAGAGTTTCTTTTCAATTGGTTCATCTAGTTTGCAAGGGAAAAGACTTGTTGAAGAATTTGAAATGTTCATTTTCAAATTTGAACCAGCTTTTGTAGAAAAACCACCCTTAGATTTTGAACTTCTTTGTTTAGGTATTGGTGGCTTATGCTCATTATCAGGCTTGACTAACAAAGGAATTAAAATTTCTTTTAATTTAAGCCTTGCCATATAGTCACTATTACCGCCAAGAATTATATCTGTTCCCCTTCCAGCCATATTAGTCGCAATAGTAACAGCACCTGCTCTTCCTGCCTGAGCAACAATTTCTGCCTCACGTTCAACGTTCTCTGGCTTAGCATTTAACAAATTATGTGGGATTTTTTCTTCTGATAAAAGTGAACTTAATAATTCACTTTTTTCAACACTTGTTGTACCAACTAAAACAGGTCTGCCGTCTCTATGAATATGCGCAGTTTCTTTAGCAACGGCTTTCCATTTACCAATCTCTGTCTTAAATACTTGATCAGGCAAATCTTTTCTCTTTCTTATTTGATTTGTCGGTATAACTGTTGATTCTAATTTATAAGTTTTTTCAAATTCAACCTCCTCAGTTTTTGCAGTCCCCGTCATTCCTGCTAAACCAGGATATAAAAGGAAAAAATTCTGATAAGTTATAGATGCTAATGTTTGAGTCTCAGGCTGAATTTTAAGACTCTCTTTCGCTTCTATTGCCTGATGTTGTCCATCACTCCAACGTCTTCCTGGCATTACCCTACCAGTAAATTCATCAACTATGACAGCCTCATCATTCTTAATAATATAATTCACATCTTTAATAAATAATTCTTTGGCTTTTAAAGCGTTAGTTATATAGTGTGCCCAAGGGTCCTGAGGATTATATAAATCATTAACTCCCAAATACTCTTCACATTTTGCAAAACCCTGATCAGTTAATATACAACTTCTCTGTTTTTCATCAACTTCATAATCGCCTTCGGGATCAATGCCATCCTTACTTAATTCTTTTGCTTTTACTAATGCCAGAGATAATTCTGCAGCCTTTTGATATTTTTCTTGTGGTCTTTCAACTTGACCAGAGATGATGAGAGGCGTTCTTGCTTCATCAATTAATATTGAATCAACCTCATCAATTACGCAGTAATTAAATTTTCTTTGAACTACCTCACTAATATCAGTAGCCATATTATCTCTTAAATAATCAAATCCTAATTCTGAATTTGTGGCATAAGTTATATCACAATCATAATTTTTCTTTCTATCAACTGGATTCATATCTTGCTGAATCAAACCAACGGATAAACCTAAAAAACGATGAACTTGTCCCATCCACTCTGCGTCCCTTCTAGCTAAATAATCATTTACGGTAACAACATGAACACCTTTCCCCGTAAGAGCATTTAGAAAACAAGGTAATGTTGCGACAAGAGTTTTTCCCTCTCCAGTTTTCATCTCAGCTATTTGACACTCATTTAAAACCATCCCACCTATTAATTGAACATCAAAGTGTCTCATATCAAGAACACGTTTACTTGCTTCTCTTACTATTGCAAAAGCTCTAGGGAGAAATTCTTCTAGAAGTTCTTTTTGTTTTTTAAAATCTAATTCTGCTGAAATATTTGATTTAAGATTTTGAGTTTCTTTTCTAAGCTCATCATCGGACAATTGAGAAATTTCTTCTTCTAAAAAATTTATCTCTTCCACTATTGGTTGATAGCGCTTTAACTTTCGTGTATTTGGATCTCCCAACAAAAGTTTTAGCATAAGTCAAAGTCCTTAAAAAATTTATCTTATTACAAACATTATAAATTAGTGCGTTACAACAGAATGAAGAAAACTATTTTCTCTTTATTTTATAGAAACGATCGATTAAGGTGTTTAGATTGAAGTCACAAAAATAACCTAGCTGACATCACTTTTCAAAAATCTTTTTTAATAAATGAAAGAAATATCTCTAATCAAACATTCTAAAGGAGCTTTAGGATTAAGGATTTTTGGATTAGGTCCTAATCTTAAACCAACAAACGGACTAATTAAGCTACAAAAATTACTAGATAACAATGCTTTCTGGGCAAAAGATAGAACAATTAATGATCTAAAAAAATGTCTTGCTAACAGTGATGTCGTAATAAGTCTTTGGGTTGGTAAAGAAATAGTTGGTTTTGGTAGAGCTTTAACCGATGGGATTTATCGCGGAGTGCTTTGGGATATTGTTATAGATCAAAATCACCAAGGCAAAGGTTTTGGCACATTAATTGTAAAAAATCTTTTATTTTCTAAAAAAATTAAAAATACAAAAAAATTATATTTAATGACAACAAATAAAAAATTATTTTATTCTCAATTTGATTTTAAAGAAGTTACATCTCAAAATTTATTAATTCGAGAAATATAAAGAACTCTGTTTTTAATAAAAACAAAATCAAGATACAAATTTACTATAAAGCCATCTTATAAAAGGTCCTAAAATAGGCACTGGTCCAAAAGTTGGACCACAAAAATCAAAGTAATCTCTGTGCTCTTTTATTAATCCATTTTCGCCAAATAATAAACGAGTAGTTCCAGGATAAATAAATTCTTTACCCATAATTTTTAAACCCATTGTCCATTCAACAAATCCACAATCCCCAGTTATGGAAATTGCATGAGTTTCTAAAAAAACATCATCACATCTTTTAACTAGCTTTTCTTGAGCTTCAACATAAGAATCTAAACCCTCTGTTTCCTGAGTTGGATCTGTAAAAATAACATTCTCATTATAAAATTCTGCCCACTTTTGTTTTGTAGGTGCATCTGTTCCATAAGGTTTAGTAAATAATTCCTTTAAATCCTCAATAGAAATTACTCTTGTCATTACGCAATTATATTTGAAAGTATTCTAAAAGATACAAACATTAAAAGCGGATGAAGAGATTCGAACTCTCGACATTCTCCTTGGCAAGGAGATGCTCTACCACTGAGCTACATCCGCATAACTTTTTTATTTTATCTCAAAGAAGGGATCAATGATAAAAATAATTAAATTTTTTTCAATTAATTTAAATTTTTAATTAAGGACCCCATCTCAATTGCTTGTAAAGCATAATTCCAACCAAGATTATTCTTAATCCCTGCTCTTTCTAAAGCCTGCTGCATAGTATCAGTAGTTAAAACTCCAAAAATAATTGGAACATTATTTTCATTTGAAACTTGCGAAATACCTTTGCTCGCCTCAGATATAACTACATCATAGTGAGAAGTTTCACCACGGATAACAGCCCCAAGAGCAATTACAACGTCATAACTCTTTTTTTTCATGAGGGTTTTAGCTGCGATTGGTAATTCGAATGAACCTGGAACCCAAACTATATCTACTTGATTACTTAATTCAGAGGTATCTAAACCATGTCTTTTTAAACAATCAAGACAACCAGATAGAATTTTATTTGTAATTAAATCGTTAAATCTTGCTATTACAATCCCAACTTTTAAAGTAGAGGCAGTAGTAAAAGAACCCTCAAAAATAGCCATTAAATTTACTTAGGTATATTAATAGACTCTCACGAAAAGGTATTAAGTTCAAACTAATGAAGAAACTATCCCTGTAACAAAAACCAAAACAACCCAAACAGCAGCAATAGAATAAATTTTTCTTCTACTTTCTCGCTGTCCTTCCTCAGTAGAAGGTTGAGTAACATATAAAACGGGTACTCCAACTACCGCGATTAAAGAAGCAAATAATAGAGCATTTACGAAGAAAAAGTTAACAGCCTGCATAATTCAGTCTTAGGTTTCAAACATTATAAATACTATAATCTCATGAAAATGATAATTTTTAGAGAAAATTTACATACTTTAGCCACTTTAAATGCAAAAAAAAAAATTCTACCTAATATCTATTTAGGAATTTAAAAAAGTATGCAAGAAGATACGATAATTCAAAAGAATTTATTTGCGATTGGTAATGATAATAATGAACAAAAAGAAATAACAAACATTCCAGAAAATTTATCTTTGGAAGATTTAAAAAAAGAATCGCAAAAAAGACCCAGACAAAGAAAAAATTCAACTAATTTAATAAATAAATTCAAGACTGATTTAATTTCAAATAACAAAAATGTTTGCATCAATGAAGAATCTTATAGCTATAAAACAGTTTCAAAACTGAAATTAACTCCTGTAATGAAACATTATGTGACTCTAAAAGAAGAAAATAAAGATAGGTTATTACTTTATAGATTAGGAGATTTTTTTGAATGTTTTTTTGAGGACGCTGTATTAATATCTAACCTTTTAGAAATAACGCTTACCAGTAAAGATGCTGGCAAAGAGATTGGTAAGATCCCTATGGCAGGGGTTCCCCATCATGCAATGGAGAGATACTGTGCTGATTTAATTAAAAAAAATTATTCTGTGGTTATATGCGATCAATTAGAAAAAAGTTCTGGGAATTATGGGACTCCAATTAAAAGAGGAATAACAAGAATAATTACTCCTGGAACTGTAATTGAAGAGGGGATGTTGATAGCAAAGAAAAATAATTGGATTAGTGCTATTTACTTATCAGAAGAAAACTCAGATGAATCTTATGAATGGGGTATATCAAAAGCTGATGTAAGCACAGGAGAATTAATAACTTTAGAAGGCCAATCTCTGTCAAAACTATTTGATGAAATTATTAAATTAGATTCTTCAGAAATCATTGTAGGAAGCAATGCAGTAAGAGATTTATTAATTAAAGGAAATAGTCAAATTACATATACTGTTTCTCGAGAGACTAATTTTGGAATTAATGAAGCAAATTATCTAATAAAAAAATTTTTCCAAATTGGAAACCTAGAGGGTATAGGACTTAAAAATTTAAACAATGCAACTAGATCACTTGGAGGTTTATTAAATTATTTAGAAAAAATTAATCCTTTAAATTTAGATAAAGATTCTTCTTTAAAAATCTCATTAGACTTTCCACAAATCCAATATGGTCACAACAAATTAATTATTGATTATCAAACTCAAAAAAACTTAGAAATCAAAAATACGCAACGAGAAAACAATTATGTAGGTTCGCTACTATGGAGTATTGATAGAACTTATACCTGCATGGGCGCAAGGTGTTTAAGAAGGTGGATAGATTCACCACTATTAAACGTTAATGAAATTTATAAAAGACAAAATATAATTACAAACTTTCTTGAATCTAAAAAATTACGTACAGATACCCAAAATTTACTTAGAGCAATGGGGGATTTAGAAAGACTTGCAGGTAGAGCTTGTGCAGGTCATGCAAGTCCCAGAGACTTAATTGCAATAGCTGAAGGTTTAAAAAAATTGCCTAGACTAAAATCTATAATTGAATTATTTAAATATGATCTCCCAGATTGGACTGATAAATTAAAAAATATTGATGAAGGACTCTTAGAATTAGCTGATACTATAAGTTTTAAATTAGTAGAAAATCCTCCTCTAAATATTAGTGAAGGAGGCATGATCCATGATGGTGTTGATGATATATTAGATGGTTTACGAAATTTAATGGATGATTACTCTGACTGGCTAGATAAAGAGGAATCAAAGGAAAGAAAAATTAGCAAAATTTCAAACCTAAAAATTCAATTTCATAAAAATTTTGGTTATTACATTTCTATTAATAAGTCAAAAGTTAATTTAGCTCCACAACATTGGATCAAAAGGCAAACACTTACTAATGAAGAAAGGTATATCACTTCTGAAATTAAAAATAAAGAAAATAAGATTTTCCAAATAAAAAGTAGAGCTTCATCAAAAGAATATGAAATTTTCTGCGAATTAAGAAATATAGTTGCTGAAAAAACAAAACAAATAAGATCAATCGCAAAATCTTTAGCATCTCTTGATGCACTACTTGGTTTATCAATTACTTCAGTAGAAAACAATTTTATAAAACCTTCATTAATACCAATAAATGATTCAATGACAAAAAATAGTACAAAAATTATCGCAGGAAGAAATCCAATTGTAGAGCAATTGTTAAATGATAAAAAGTTTGTAGCAAACGATATCTCTTTTGAGGATAATCAAAAATTAATTATATTAACCGGTCCCAATGCAAGCGGAAAAAGTTGCTTTATAAGACAACTTGGTTTAATACAAATTCTCACGCAAATTGGTAGCTTTGTTCCTGCTAATAATGCTGAAATCAAGATTGCAGATAGGATTTTCACAAGAATTGGGGCAGTTGATGATCAATCATCTGGACAATCAACATTTATGGTAGAAATGTCTGAAACTGCATCAATTCTAAATCAGGCAACTTCTAGCTCACTAGTTTTACTTGATGAGATTGGCAGAGGGACATCTACTTTTGATGGACTTTCAATAGCTTGGTCAGTAAGTGAATATCTTGCAAAAAAAATTCAATGTAATACTATTTTTGCTACGCACTATCATGAGCTTAATTATTTAAAAAATTCAAATAAGAATATACAAAATTTTCAAGTTTTAGTAGAACAAAATAACGATCAGCTAATTTTTAGCCACAGGATTGTTAAAGGGGGCTCAAGCAAAAGCTATGGCATAGAAGCAGCTAAATTAGCAGGAGTCCCAAAAGAAGTTATAGAAAAAGCAAAATCAGTTTTAAATTCTCTAGAAGAAAATAACAAATTAAATTATGATATTAAGTAGATTTTTGACATTTTTATAAAATAAATACTCTTTAAATAGTTTCCCTCAATAAGGCGTTAACAGCAGCAGCTGCCATGGCAGCACCTCCTCTAGTTGAATTCAAAACAATTCTAGGAAGATCGGTAGAAATCAGTTTATTTTTGCTATTCTCTACTCCAATAAATCCAACAGGCATTCCGATAATTAAACTAGGTAAATCTTTTGCATTTTCTAAAATATCAATTAAATAAGTTAACGCTGTAGGCGAACTACCAATAACTACAATAGGAGATTTGCTTCCAGAATTTATAGCGGATAACTCCTTCCAACCTTCACTTAAGCCATATGCAGTTTTAGTTAAGTTTGTATGATTATTTTTTCCAAACCACATTCTAGCGGTGAATACTTTATTCCTAGTTGTATTTTCTGACATGGTTTTTATTGCTGCTGCTGCCATATCGGTATCAGTTAAAATCGGAGCACCATTTTTAAGTGCCTGAAGACCCTTTTCACAAGCACCATCACTAAAATTTACAAGATTTTGAACCGTAAAATCTCCTGAAGTATGGACTAATCTTTCTAATACTTTTTTTTCCAAATAATTTAGATCATTGGCTACTAAACGAGATCTTATGAATCTGATGCTTTCCAAAAAAATTGGATGATCTATTACCATTAAATTTAATTTGTGTTAGAAGTAATCATAGTTAATATATAGTTTTTATTGAGCTATTATGCCAATACAAATATTATGGGGTAATGATCTAAATGCTCAAAATACATTTATTCAAAAATTAATTGATAAGGAAGTATCCAAAGAATGGAAAGAAATAAACGTAACTAATTTAAATGGAGATGATGATGAGCAAGTCAATAAAGCTTTTGATGAAGTTCTTACACCTCCTTTTGGAGATGGATACAGAATAGTTACATTGAAAAATAATCCCATTTTTACTGCTAAAAATGAGGATCTAAGAACTAAATTTGAAAAAATTCATGACAATATACCTCAAAATACTTATTTCATTTTGCAAAATACAAAAAAACCAGACTCAAGACTAAAGAGTACTAAATTTTTACAAAAACTTATCAAAGATAATTTAGCCAAAGAAAAATCATTTTCTTTACCAGAAATCTGGGACTATGAGGGCCAAAAAAGATTTTTAGAAGATGCCGCAAATGAAATGAATATCAAAATTGATAAAAATGCAGCTGAATTGATAATTGATTCAGTTGGTAATGACAGCTTTAAACTTATAAATGAATTAGCCAAAGCTAAAACATACCTCTCAGCAGTATCAGATGATTCGAATTCACAAGTTTTTCTTAAAAGTATTGATGTAAAAAAAATATTTAGTGATCATCAATCCAATATTTTCAAAATCATTGATCTTCTCTTACAAAAAAATATTAATGAAAGCCTCATTGAAATAAATTATTCTTTACAGAAAGGAGAACCTGCTTTAAGACTAAATGCAGGTTTAATTAGTCAAATAAGAATTCATACAATTATAAAACTAGCAGTTAATTCAGGTAATGATAATGCAGAAAAGATTTGTAATCTTGCAGGCATTTCTAATCCAAAACGAATTTTTTTTATTCGAAGAAAAGTCAAAAATGTATCTCAAGAATATTTAATTAATTTAATGAGTAACTTACTAGATATTGAATCATTACTAAAACAAGGTAATAATCCTATAAATGTTTTTACAGAGAAATTAATTAATTTAAGTTAACCAAATTATAAGTTTAAGAATTTACATTATCATTTAAATATGGCTTTACTAGTAAAAAAATTTGGCGGTACTTCTGTCGGTGATATTAAAAAAATTAAAAATATTGCAAGTAGCATTTGTCAAAGTAAAGAAGCAGGGAATGAAATTGTCGTAGTTGTCTCTGCGATGGGGCAAACTACAGATGATTTAAATTGTTTAGCGGAATCAATTAGTAAAAATCCTAATCGAAGAGAATTGGATATGCTTCTCTCAACTGGAGAGCAAGTAACCATAGCTCTTCTATCAATGGCATTAAACGAATACGGAATACCTGCAATTTCAATGACTGGTAGCCAGGTTGGAATTATTACTGAATCAATTCATGGGAAAGCGAGAATTCTGGATATTAAAACAGAAAGAATCCAAAATTATTTAAATCAGGGTTTTGTAGTTGTAGTGGCTGGATTTCAAGGAACAACATTAAGCCATACGGGTTCAATGGAAATTACAACTTTGGGTAGAGGTGGTTCAGATACTTCCGCGGTAGCTTTATCAACAGCTTTAGGAGCTGAGACTTGTGAAATTTATACAGACGTTCCAGGGGTTCTTACTACTGATCCAAGGATTGTTCCTAATGCAAAACTCTTAGATGAAATTAGCTGCGAGGAAATGCTTGAACTTGCAAGCGTCGGTGCTTCAGTTCTCCATCCAAGAGCAGTAGAAATTGCTCGCAATTATGGTATTAAATTGTGTGTCAAATCAAGCCAAAGTGACTCCAGCGGGACTCTCCTAGAAAGTCAAATCCAACCTCTCCCGCTAAAAAGAGGAAGATTAGAATTAACAAAAACAGTCAATAGTCTTGAAGTATTAGAAAACCAAGCAGTATTCAGTCTCTCAAATATTCCTGATAGGCCTGGGATTGCTGCGCAAATATTTGAAAAACTTTCAGAAGCAAGTATTAACGTAGATTTAATAATACAAGCGACAAATGATGGAAATAAAAACGATATTACATTTACTGTTGGTGAATTAGAAGTAAAAAAGACTGTAGAACAATGTGAACTTATAACTAGTCAATTAGGGGGAGAATTTAACTTAAAAACCAACATGACAAAATTAAGTATTCAAGGAGCAGGCATTATGGGCAGACCTAGTGTTTCAGCTGATTTATTTGATACTTTATCTCAAGCGAATATAAACGTTAGGTTAATAGCTACTAGTGAAATTAAAGTCAGCTGTGTAATTGAAATTAATAATATACCAAAAGCTATTAGATTTGTTGCTGAGAAATTTAAGTTATCCGATACACAAATATTTGTTAATCCAAGCAATGAAAAACATGATCAACCTGAAGTAAGAGGAATTGCATTAGATAGAAACCAAGTTCAGGTAAGCTTTCGAAAACTGCCTGATCGTCCAGGTGTAGCAGCATCGATATGTTTAGCATTAGCTGAAAATAATTTACTTATCGATACTATTGTTCAGTCTGAAAGAATTTCCACTTTAAAAACTAAGGATATTAGTCTTACAATGAATAAACAAGATAGAGAAAAAGCTAACTTAGTTTTTGAGGCCTTAACAAAAAAATTACCCGGATCATACGTTGAAGATGGCCCTGCTATAGCAAAAGTAAGTACTGTAGGAGCGGGAATGGCATTTAAGGTTGGAACGGCTGGAAAAATATTTAGAGCATTGGCTGACCAAAATATCAATATTGAAATGATTGCCACTAGTGAAATTAGGACTTCATGTATTGTCTTAGAAAAAGATTGTGACAAAGCAGTTAATGCGATTCATAATCATTTCGAATTAGAAAAGTAAGTTCCTTTTAATTATTTCTTGCCAATTTTTGTCTTAATTTTTTGATTCTATCCCTTAAATTTGCTGCTTCTTCAAAATTTAACTCTTTTGCAGCGTCTTTCATTTTAATTTCTAACTTTTCTATTAAGTCAGGCAATTCTTCGAGCAAACATTGATTATCACTGGAACTGAGAATTGCGTCAGTTTTGTTATTAACAATATTTATTAAATCTTTAGATAAACCACCAGCATCAAGCTTTCTGGAAAGTTCTAGAAAAGATAATATTGAATTTTCTATTTTTTTGCCTGCAGGTTTTGGAGTAATACCATTGACTTGGTTATATTTTTTTTGAATAGTTCTTCTTCTATCAGTTTCAGATATTGCTCTTTTCATTGAATCTGTGAAGTTATCTGCATAAAGCAAGGCAACACCTTCAACATGTCTGGCAGCTCTTCCTATTGTTTGAATCAATGACCTTTCTGCCCTCAGAAAACCTTCTTTATCAGCATCTAAAATGGCGACTAAGGATACTTCTGGAAGATCTAGTCCCTCTCTTAATAAATTAACTCCTACCAAAACATCATATTCGCCCATTCTGAGGTCTTGAATAATTTCAATTCTTTCAATTGAATGTATTTCGGAATGCAAATATCTAACTCTTACTTTATTTTCAGATAAAAAATCAGTTAGATCTTCAGCCATTCTCTTAGTAAGTGTTGTCACAAGCACTCTTTGATTCTTTTCTGCTCGAATTCTTATTTCAGATAACAGATCTTCTATTTGGCCTTCACTAGGTCTTACATCAATTACCGGGTCTAATACCCCAGTTGGTCTTATAACTTGCTCAATAAATTCCCCATCACATTGATCTAATTCCCATTGACCGGGGGTTGCACTTATAAATAATGTCTGTTTTGATTTTTCCCAAAACTCTTCACATTTTAAAGGTCTATTATCTGCAGCACTTGGCAATCTAAAACCATGATCTATTAAAACTTTTTTTCTAGATTGATCACCGTTGTACATCGCATGAAGTTGAGGACATGTTACATGACTCTCATCAACTACCAACAACCAATCTTTAGGAAAGTAATCTATTAAACATTCTGGTGGTGAACCTTCCTCCCTACCTGATAAATGACGAGCATAATTCTCAACTCCATTACAATAACCAACCTCTTTAAGCATTTCTAAATCATATTTTGTACGTTGTTCTAGACGTTGAGCCTCTAATAATTTTCCTTCGTATATAAATTTATCTAGTTGAGTTTTTAATTCACTTCTAATTGCACTTATTGCACTCTCAAGTCTTTCTTTTGGAGTTACAAAATGCTTCGCTGGGTAAACGCTAACTTGTTCCAAGCTTTCAAGTATTTCTCCTGTAGTAGGGTCAACATATCTAATAGCCTCAACTTCTTCACCAAATAACTCAATTCTTATTAATCTATCTTCATAAGCTGGACCGATTTCTAAAACATCACCTTTAATTCTGAATCTACCTCTAGTAATTTCAATATCATTTCTAGTATATTGATTTTCAACTAGAGACCTCAAAGAAGAACGTAGATTTATTGATTTTCCCACTTCAAATTTAACTGCAGCTTTTAAATACTCACTCGGTATACCAAGACCATAAATACAGCTTATTGAGGCTACAACAATTACATCTTTTCTTTCAAATAATGAGCGTGTTGCAGAATGCCTAAGCATATCTATTTCTTCATTGATTGAAGCAGTTTTAGCTATGTAAGTATCACTTACAGGTACATAAGCTTCAGGTTGATAATAATCGTAGTAAGAAATGAAGTACTCAACAGCATTTTTTGGAAAAAATTCCCTTAATTCATTACATAGTTGTGCAGCCAATGTTTTGTTATGGGCTAAAACAAGTGCTGGCCTTCCTGTTTGTTGAATTACATTGGCAATGGTAAATGTTTTTCCAGTTCCAGTAGCTCCTAAAAGAGTCTGAAACTGTTTACCATTATTTACGCCTTTAACTAATTTTTTAATAGCTTCTGGTTGATCTCCATTTGGTTCGTAAGGAGCTTGAAGCTTATAGTTGTTCATCAAGCTAGTAGCTAAAGGATCTTGCTATACTAAGAAATTTTTTCTCCAATTATTGAATTTTTCAAAGATTCTTTTAAGCTCCTAACAACCGCAATCATTGATATTAAATCATCTAATTTATTAACTACAGATCCAACGCCAACTGCTGAGGCTCCAGAGGATATTGCTAGTGGACAAGTTACTTGGCTTAATCCAGAGGCACTCATGATTGGTATATTCAGAGATTGTTTCTTAAATTCTTGATGAATAGCATAGGTAGATGCAAGAGTTGGTACTGATTTTTCAAAAAAACCTTGAATTCCTGGAGAGTAAGGAGTAGAACTGGTGCCACCTTCTGTTTGAATAATGTCAACGCCTTCTTCCACTAGCTTTACAGCAAGATCAACTTGTTTATCAATAGGCATAGTATGAGGAACAGTTACTGATAAAGGAAAATTAGGCATTAAATCCCTCGTCTCTTTTGTAATGTTTAAAACTTTTTTATCTGAAAAATGAATGCCTTTTTCATAAAAAGTATCGTAATTTCCAATCTCAATTAATGATGCTCCTGCTTTTACACAATCTTGAAAAGATCGAGGCACTACTGAACTAACACAAACTGGTAGTGTTGAATTCTTAAGTGCTAAATCAACGAGTTCAGGTTTACAAGCAATATCGACAAGATCTGCACCTCCTAATGAAGCAGCCTCAACTATTATTTTCACAGACTGAACATCGAAATTATTCAATCCTGAAATAACTTTGAGTAAGGATTTGCTTCTTAACTCTTCTTTGATTTTTTGTGGCAAAAGATTAATCAGACTCATTGACTTAATGAATTTATTACCCGATTGTGACATTGTTTTAGTAAAACAGTGCATTTTTTAAAAAATATTATCTGAGCAACACAAAATGACTGATAAAAAATTAAGTCAGAAAAATTGGTCATCATGGCATCATCAGCTTCATAAGGAGATTCTTGCCAAAAAAATATTAATTCCCAAAGGATCCAATATTTTAATAAGTGTTTCGGGGGGTCAAGACTCAATGGCCTTATTAACCCTAATTAATGACCTAAAAAAACTACATGATTGGTCTATTAGTGTTTGGCATGGAGATCATCAGTGGCACGAAAAATCATCACTATATGCTCTTGAATTAAAAGATTATTGCGAAGATAAAAATATTTCATTCTCTTTTGATCAAGCAAATAAAGAAGGTATTTCTTCAGAAGAAAAAGCACGAGAATGGAGATATAAAAAATTATGTGAAAGAGCCAAAACTTTATTAAGTAAAAACCAGGAAAAACATAATATTTATTTGCTAACTGGTCACACGAGTAGTGATAATGCAGAAACATTTATCCTCAATTTATCTAGAGGAAGCAATTTTGCAGGTCTGAGTAATATTGAGAGTAAAAGATTAATAGAAAATCAAATTTATTTAATAAGACCAATATTAATTTTCAGTAGGGAAGATACAAAACAATTTTGCAATGAAATGAAGATTCCAGTCTGGGAAGATCCTACAAATTCAGATCTTAAATTAAAAAGAAATTTAGTAAGAAAAAAAATTATTCCTACCTTAGAAGTCATCTATCCTGGTTGTTCTAAAAGGATAAATAATTTTTCCCAAAAAATGAGCAAATACAATAATGAACGTAATGATCTAAGTGAACTAGCGTATTTTTATTGTAAAGATGTTAAGGGTATCGATAGGAATCTCCTAAATGGTATGTGTATTGAAGCGAGGTGCACAATTTTAAATAGATTTTTAAAAGAAATATCTCCAAAGCAATATAGTTCTAAAAATCTGACAAGATTAGCAACTTCAATTTATGAAAAAAATAAAGGTCAAATTAATCTGCAAGAGTTTTTAAAAATTGTTTGGGATACAAACTATATAAATTTTGAAAAAAGTTAAGATGTTACAGCAGATCTTCTTCTTCTTGTTCTACCTTCAAATGAATCTTCTGTAGCAGTCTCAGCTGATGGATTCTGTGATACTTTTGGACTTTTTTGGGTATTTTGTGAGTTATTTGAACTATTAGGATGATTATTATTGTTTGATTTCTTATAGAAATTATTATTATTTCTATTTCTATTGGAGAAATTTTGCTCTTCGGTAATCTTTGGAATATAAGCACGAGTTCCACTTGGAGCAGGTTGAACTAAACACAAAATAAGTGGTTCAACTTGTAATTCTCTTCTCATTCTTCTCGATAAACCATTTTCAATTTCTCTTTGTACACCAATCCAATCTACCTCAAAATTATTCGACCCAGTTTGTCTGGATAGTTGTTTCCATCTATTTTCTAAGACCCAGCTTATTTCTCGTTCTGTCCACATAGACATTTTTCTTGGCTCTGCAGTAGTAACAACTCCTCTCAAATTAACTCTGGGAGGAGCAACCATCTTCCCATCTGTACTAATAGGAGCTAAAACAGTTACTACACCATCCCCAGCTAATTGCTGCCTTTCCTTTAATACTCGAGCATCAACTATCCCATTTCGTGAGTTATCAAGCAGTTCAACACCAGCTTTTACAGGATCACCCTTTTGAATAGAATTAGGTGTTAACTCAACTACATCTCCATTTTCAATAATTAAGATATTGTCCTTTGGAACCCCCATAGTTTGTGCACTCTTCCCATGACAAACAAGCATTCTATGTTCTCCATGAACAGGAACAAAAAACTTAGGTTTTGCGAGTGCCAACATTAACTTTTGATCTTCTTGAAAACCATGACCAGAAACATGAATATTCTCACCCTTTCCATAAACAACCTTTGCTCCGAGTTTCATTAATCTATCTATTGTATTAACAACAGAAATAGTATTACCAGGAATTGGGCTGGCTGAAAATATTACAGTATCAGTAGTCTTGAGACGAACATGCTGATGTTCACCACGAGAGATTCTGCTTAACGCTGCTAAGGGTTCTCCTTGACTACCCGTCATTAATAATAAGGTCTCCCTATCTGGCAAATCTCTAATTTGCTTGATAGGAACGAACAAATCATCTGGGCATTTCATATAACCAATATCTCTTGCCTTAGCAATAACATTTATCATCGACCTACCTAACAAACCGACCTTTCTTCCATGTTTCATGGCCAATTCTAAGATCATTGTCACTCTATGCACAGAACTAGCAAAAGTGGTAAGGATAACTCGTTCTTTTGCCTCTGCAATATGTTTTTCTAAAGAGGGATAGATAGTCTTCTCAGAAGGACAAAAACCTGGAACCTCGGCATTAGTAGAATCACTGAACATGCATAAAACACCCTTCTCTCCGTAATGCACCATTCTTTCAATATCAAATTGCTCTCCATCTACTGGCATATGATCAAACTTAAAATCTCCCGTGAAAATAATTGTGCCAACAGGTGTTGTAACTGCTAAAGAAAAGCTATCGCAAATAGAATGGGTATTTCGAATAAATTCAACAGAAAAATGTTGACCTACTTTTACAACATCTCTTGGATTTACTGTCTGTATAGTTGTTCTATCAGATACCCCTGCTTCCTCCATTTTTCCTCTAAGCATTGACATTGCCAGTCTTGGGCCATAAATAATGGGAATATTAAAATGTTTTAGATGATGAGAAATACCTCCAATGTGATCTTCATGCCCGTGAGTGACAATCATTCCTTTTATTCTTCTTTGATTTTCTTTTAAAAAAGTTGTATCAGGCATAACAACGTTTACGCCATGCATACCATCAGATGGGAAAGCTAGGCCAGCATCAACAAGCATTAATTCATCACCATATTCAAAAACGCAAGTGTTTTTTCCTATTTCATGTAATCCTCCAAGAGGTATTACTCGTAGAGCTGGAGTATTACTTTTAGATCTAGATGAATCATTAGTAGATCTATTTACAGTTGAGTTTGTACTTGATTGCATAATTTTGAAATTTATGAAGGCCTGCTTGTAATCAAATAAGGTTTATTTAAATTTAATTATCAAGTTAAATATAATCCCTTTTGTAGGGAATTCAGGATAAAAGATAGTTGCTTTTTCATGTCATTATTTAAAGGTGACAAAGGACTTCTAGGATTACCTACATCCCATCCCGAGAGCTCCAAAGCAGCTTTAATTGGGATTGGATTAGTAGTCATAAAGAGTGCTTTGAAAAGAGGCTGAAGTTTTTCATGAATAGCAAGAGCATTGGAAACCTTTCCACTTTGAAAAGAATGAATCATTTCTTTCAATTGCAATCCAACTAAATGACTTGCAACACTTACTACTCCTACAGCACCTACTGATAACATTGGAAGCAACAATGAATCGTCGCCACTATATACAGAGAGTTCAGAGCCACAAATAGCTCTTAATTCTGTTACTTCTTCTATTCTACCGCTTGCAGCTTTAATACTGAGAATATTCGAGAAATCCATAAGTTTCTTCACAGTATCAGGTAATAAATTGCATCCAGTCCTGCCAGGAATGTTGTAGAGCATAAGAGGCAAATCCTTTGCAGATTTAGCAATAGAACTGAAATGTTTATAAAGACCTTCTTGAGGCGGCTTATTGTAATAAGGAACAACGACCAAAGCACCGTCGGCACCAGAGTCGTAAGCTTTTTTTGTAGCTTCCACAGCTTCGCTTGTACAATTGCTACCAGTGCCAACTATTACTTTACAGCTTGCATCCAAAGATCCTTTTACCGCAATAAATAAATCATGCTGTTCCTCCCATGAAAGAGTCGGAGATTCTCCAGTAGTACCGCACAACACAATTCCATCGGAACCGTTCTCAAAAAGATAATTTGAAAGTTTTATAGCTAGTTCATAATCTACATCTCCATTCTCAGTGAATGGAGTAACCATTGCAGTCAATATTCTTCCAAATAGTGGATTATTACACTCAGTTTTTTCTGTAATCATTTTTTTGGAATTAATAACTCAGCTATTTGAACAGCATTCAGAGCTGCTCCTTTTCTTATTTGATCTCCACATAACCATAATTCTAATCCATGAGGATGACTTGTATCAGTTCTTAGCCTGCCAACAGCAACATTATCCCTTCCCATAACGTCATTTGGCATAGGAAATCTATTATTTTTGTAATCCTGAATAATTTCAATTCCAGGAGATTTTTTTAATTCTTCAAGAGCATCTTTAGGCTCAACTACATCGACAAATTCAATATTGATCGATTCAGAATGTGCTCTCAGAACTGGGACTCGAACACATGTAGCAGAGAGCTTTAAATCAGCAAAATTTAATATTTTCCTTGTCTCATTAACCATTTTCATCTCTTCTTCGCAGTAATTATTTGAAAGCATAGGGGAATTATGTAAAAACAAATTAAAAGCAAGGGAGTATGGCAAAACTTCACTTTTTTGAGGATTTCCTTGAAGATATTGTTCAGTTAAAAGTTTTAGTTCCTCCATCGCCAGTTGGCCTGCACCACTGACAGATTGATATGTTGAGACAATAACTCTTTGAATAGTAGAAAGTTTGTTTAATGGAGCTAAAACTAATGTCAACAAAATGGTAGTGCAGTTTGGATTGGCTATTACCCCATCATGATTAAGTACGTCACTAGCATTAACTTCAGGGACTATAAGAGGAACGTTCTTATCTAATCTGAAAGCACTTGAATTATCTATCAGTAAAGCATTTTGATCAATAATGGTAGATAACCACTTTTTTGAAATACTTCCGCCAGCTGAAGCCAAAACTAAATCAAGATTCTTAAATTCTTCCTTAGTTGTTTTTTTTGTAACTAATTCTTCATCTTTCCAAATAATTTTTTTTCCTTCTGACCGCTCTGATGAAAGCAAGACCAATTCTGATATTGGAAAATCACGTTGTTCAAGAATTTTTAGCAATTCAGATCCCACAGCACCTGAAGAACCTAAAACAGCAACTTTTAATGGCCTATTAGGCAAATACGGAGATTGTCTCACACTTTAAAATGATTTTTATAAATAGATTGACTATTTTCTTTACTTTATCAAAAAATTAACTTTCAAGGAAATCACATAATGTGAAATAATTAAGATTCGGTTCATAGTAATAACTTAGAAAAACATGGCTAAAGATGCACTAATAGTCAAAACAACTCCTCTACCTCAAAGTAGAATTTCATTCGAATTAGAAATACCATCTGAGACATGCAAAACGTGTTTAAATGAAACAATCAGTTCTATAGGTCGTTCGGCTAAAATTCCGGGATTTAGACTTGGTAAGATTCCTAAACAAGTCTTAATCCAAAGAATTGGCATCACACAATTACATGCTTCTGCTCTAGAAAAAATCATTGATAAATCATGGCAAGAAGCGTTAAAAATCAAATCTGTAGAGCCACTAAGTGAGCCAGAATTAGTAGATGGATTTGAATCTTTACTTGCAAAGTTTAGTCCTGAAAAATCACTTAAAGTTACTCTTCAAACTGATGTTGCCCCAGAATTAAAACTTAAAAAATCCAAAGGACTAAGTGTTGAAATATCAAAGACAAAGTTTGATCCTAAGTCAATAGATGAAGCGCTAGAAAAATCTAGAAATCAGTTTGCAAACATTATTCCAGTTACCAATAGAGCAGCAAAATTAGGAGATATTGCTGTAGTTAGTTTCAAAGGAAAATATAAAGATTCTGGTAAAGAGATTGATGGTGGAACAAGTGAATCAATGGATCTTGAGTTAGAAAAGAACAAAATGATTCCCGGTTTCGTTGAGGGAATCGTAAAGATGAAAATTGGTGATACTAAAACACTTAACCTTAAATTTCCTGATGATTATTCTCATGAGGATTCAAGAGGCAAAGAAGCAATTTTTGAAGTAAATCTTAAGGATCTTAAGGAAAAAGAATTGCCTGAACTTAATGACGATTTTGCAAAACAGTCTGGCAACAAAGAATCATTAAAAGAGTTAAAGAAAGATATTGAAAAGCAACTTAAAGACAATTTTGAAAAAACTCAAAAAGATATCAAAATTGAAGCTTTATTAGATGCCTTAACAAACGAATTGGTTGCTGAAATTCCAAAATCTATGATTGATATAGAAGTGAGGAATAATATTGAACAAACCGCTCAAAGATTCGCTCAACAAGGTCTTGATGTTAAATCTACTTTCACTCCGGAATTAGTTAAGTCATTAGCAGAGTCCACAAGGCCTCAGGCTGAAAAAAATGTTCAAAGAAATTTAGCTTTAAAAGCATTAGCTGAAACAGAAAACATAAAAGTTGAGCAAGATGAAATTGATTCAAAAATGAAAGATTATGAAGATGCAATCTCTCAATCTTCAAAACAAATAGATATAAAAAAATTAACAGAAGTAATAAGTGACGATTTACTCAAAGAAAAATTAATCATTTGGCTTGAAGAAAATTCTGAAGTAAAAGAAAAAACTTCTAAAGCTACAAAAACCTCAAAAACAACAAAAGCCACAAAAACTGCGTCAAAAACTACAAAAACTACAAAAACTACAAAAACTCAAAATAAAAAAGAAAAAAAATAATTTATGAAATTTCCTACTAATTAAACAAAAACCCCTTAAATTATTTATTAGACGAAAACTAATTTGTGAACTCAGAAAAAAAACATTTAATCCAAAGCTCAATAAGTTCTTACGAAAGTAACAAAAAAACCATTGCTGCTGTTCCTACTGTTATAGAACAATCAGGTAGAGGAGAAAGGGCTTTTGATATTTATTCAAGACTATTGAGGGAGAGAATAATTTTTTTAGGTACTGGAATTAATGATCAAGTGTCTGATTCTCTTGTTGCACAATTATTATTTCTTGAAGCGGAAGATCCTGAAAAAGACATCCAAATATATATCAATTCTCCTGGAGGGTCAGTAACTGCAGGAATGGCAATATACGATACTATGCAACAAATATCCCCTGATGTAGTGACAATATGCTTTGGAGTAGCGGCAAGTATGGGGGCATTTCTACTTTCTGGAGGAGCAAAGGGGAAAAGATTGGCTTTACCTAATTCTAGGATTATGATTCATCAACCTCTGGGAGGTGCACAAGGTCAAGCAGTAGAGATTGAAATACAAGCTAAAGAAATACTTTTTCTCAAAAAAACATTAAATTCGCTCTTAGCAGAACATACTGGTCAACCTTTAGAAAAAATTAATGAAGATACTGAAAGAGATTACTTTTTATCTCCCTCAGAAGCAGTCGAATATGGATTAATTGATAAAGTTATCAAAAAGTGACAAGGGGTTCTGATTTTTTAAGAATAAGATGACGAATCGATATTTATAAGCAATCCTAGTGAATAGGGAATATTTAACACCTTTCACTTTAAAAACTTATTATCGATGGCTAAATTCGACGCCCATCTTAAATGTTCATTTTGCGGTAAATCACAAGACCAAGTAAGAAAGCTTATAGCTGGTCCTGGGGTTTATATCTGTGATGAGTGCATAGATCTTTGTAATGAAATTCTCGATGAAGAACTACTTGATAATCAAGCGAACACAAACAACTCTCCGCAAGTAAAAAAGAAATTACCAACTGATAATCCAAAAAAATCTGTTCCTTTAGAATTAACCTCAATTCCTAAGCCATTAGAAATAAAAAGTTTTCTAGATAATCAAGTTGTTGGACAAGAATCTGCAAAAAAAATATTATCAGTAGCCGTATACAATCACTACAAGCGATTAGCTTGGAAAGTTAAAGAAGATAGTAAAAATAACAATGCAACAGATTCACAAGCAACTAAATTACAAAAATCAAATATTTTACTCATCGGCCCCACTGGAAGTGGAAAAACACTGTTGGCGCAAACTTTAGCAGAGTTTCTGGATGTTCCTTTTGCAGTAGCTGATGCAACGACTTTGACAGAAGCTGGATATGTTGGGGAGGATGTTGAAAACATACTTTTAAGACTTCTGCAGAAATCAGAAATGAATGTTGAACTAGCTCAAAAAGGAATTATTTATATTGATGAAATCGATAAAATTGCAAGAAAAAGCGAGAATCCCTCAATTACTAGAGATGTCTCTGGTGAAGGAGTACAGCAAGCTTTATTAAAAATGCTTGAAGGAACAATTGCTAATGTACCACCACAAGGCGGAAGAAAACATCCTTATCATGACTGTATCCAAATTGATACGAGTCAAATACTATTTATTTGTGGAGGAGCTTTTATAGGTTTAGAGGATATCGTTCAAAAGCGTATGGGTAAACAATCTATAGGTTTTACCACCAATTCAGAGCAAAACAAAGTTGATACAAAAAAAATAGTAGACCCAAGAGATTCCCTGAAAAATTTAGAATTAGATGACTTAGTGAAATATGGCCTAATTCCAGAATTTATTGGAAGAATTCCGGTTTGTGCTGTATTAGATCGTCTTACTAAAGAAACTTTAGAATCTATTTTGACTCAACCAAGAGATGCATTAGTAAAGCAATTCAAAACTTTGCTAAGTATGGATAATGTTGAATTATCATTTGAGCCTGATTCTGTTGAAGCGATAGCAAATGAAGCATACAAAAGAAAAACAGGTGCAAGAGCATTAAGATCAATAATTGAAGAGCTAATGCTAGACATAATGTACACTTTGCCTTCTGAAGAAAATGTAAAAGAATTCACAATTACGAAAAAAATGGTAGATAATTTGTTCTCATCTAAAATTGTTAAATTACCTTCAGGATCAAAAAGAATCATTAAAGAGTCTGCATAAAATTAGAGTTTAATTTTTTTAAATGAATCCCTAATTTTTCTAATTAATGAAAAATAAATGCCAAATATACATAAGCCTTTCCATCAAAAATATAGACCAAACAACTTAGACGAATTGGTTGGGCAAAAATTTATATCCATTACACTCAAACAAGCTCTATTAACAAAAAAAATTGCTCCTGCATATCTTTTTAATGGTCCAAGAGGCACTGGAAAAACATCAAGTGCAAGAATATTTGCAAAATCTCTAAATTGCCAGGCATTCGACCAACCTACGATAACTCCTTGTTGTAAATGTGACTTATGTAGACAAATTACAGATGGGAGCGCTCTAGATATTATCGAGATTGATGCAGCATCAAATACAGGAGTAGAAAATATAAGAGAAATTATAGAAAGAGCGAGATTTGCACCTACTCAAGCGAGATGGAAAGTCTATGTGATTGATGAATGTCATATGCTTTCAACGGCAGCCTCAAATGCTTTACTAAAAACTATTGAAGAACCGCCCTCAAGAGTTGTATTTATACTTGCGACGACAAATCCTGAGAGAGTGTTAAATACCATAAAAAGTAGATGCCAAAAGTTTGATTTTAGGAGAATAAGCCCTAGTGATATTTTTCAACATTTATCAGAAATCGCCGAAAAAGAATCCATTAAGTACGAAGTTCAGGCGTTAAAAATGATTGCAAAAAGGTCTAATGGAGGTATGAGAGATGCACAAAGCCTCCTTGAACAATTAAATCTTTTACCAGAAGGGATAACAATAAATAATATCCAAAACCTTCTAGGAGAAGTATCAGAAAGGGAATTAACAAATCTGATTAAATCATTGATTGAGAATAATCCAGAGTCATTAATTGAAACTTGCAACAAATTATATAATGCCGGAAACGAACCTCTTCAAATAATTATCGGATTATTGAATATAACAAGAGATCTACTATTACACACTACTAATAACAATTATTCAGATCTTTATTATACCTCTGATGAATTTCGAGATGAGTTAGATAAAATCTCAAAAACAATAAATAAATCTAAAATAATAAATTGGCATAATAATCTGAGAAATATTGAATATCAAATCAAATCAAGTGATAATCCAAGGCTTTGGTTTGAAGTACATTTAACTGGTCTTCTGGATATTCAAGAGATAAATAGTTTTGAAAATAAACAAGAAAGTAAAAATAATACGACTGAGGAGAAGCATGAAAATAGAAAACTCATTCCAATGAATAAAGAAAATATTTCACATGAGATTCCAAAACCAAGTATCCAAGAAGAGATAACTCACAAGGAATTGATCGAAAAAAAAGATGAAAAATTAGAAAAATTTGAAGTTCTTGAAAAGGAAAGTATTGAAAATATTTCTGAAAATAACCAAAATAATCCTCGATCAAATTTAAAAGATAAATGGGAATTAATTCTTTCTAAAGTAGAGTTACCATCAACAAGAATGTTACTTTCACAACAAGCCGAACTTGAAAGTTTTGATTCGGAGAAAATTACAATTGCATTATCTCCAAACTGGGAAAGTATGATAAAAAGCAGAAAAGTTATAATTGAAGATACTGTAAAAAAGATATTTGGAGATGCAATAATACTTAATTTTTCAACCAAACAATTAAATAAAAGTAACCCAAAAAACACTCCAGAAATAACCCAAAATGAAGTAAATAATTTCCGACCAATAAAAAAAATAGAACCAAAAACTAATTCGACAACAAAAATTTCTAACGAGGAAACTTATGATGATAGTTCAAAAAACTTAGCAAATTTTTTTAATGGAGAAATTATAGACCTTGATGAATAGATTAAACTCCAGTATGAAGAGTCTTTCGCCAGAGTATCTTTTTAGGAAAAATAGACATCTTTATAGTTACCCAAGGGATTACTAAAAACCAATGTGATAAATAAAAAACCGATACAAATACCATCAAAAAATTACTTTTTTGCAATACAGGTACTTCACTTTTACAAGAAGAACCGTACCAAAAAGCAATTCCAGATAACATAAAAGCTGTAAATGAAATAGGCCAGTAAATTGGTGAATCTAAAAAAGCAATACTGAAAACTAAATCAAAAATAGAAATGATTGGTAATGCATATTGCAAGATGAAAAAGTAAGTTAAATCAAATTTCTGCAAATAATTAATTTTATTAGTAAACAATTGATCTCCATAATCGAAGAATCTTTGCAACCCCCCCTCTGCCCATCTTTGCCTTTGCGCTAATAAAGCATTTAAATTCTCAACTGCCTCCTCCATGACTGGAGGATCCCATAAGATTCCAATTCTAGATTTTGATAATAATAATCTTAAACTCAAATCAAGATCATCTGTAACCGTATCTTCATTAAAAGAACCACATGCTAATAATGTTTCTTTCTTAATTAATTGACCATTTCCCCTTAATTCGGAAACTCCAGCAACTGATAATCTTCCATATTGAAAGATTGCATCCATAGCCATCTCCATTGACTGACAGGAAGTTAAAAAATTCTTACTAACATTTGTTACTGATTTTCTAAGTTGAACTGCAGACCAATCACCCTCTTCTACAAAACTAAATAACCTTATCAAAGAATCTTGTTTTAATTCAGCATCAGCATCCAAAACTAATAACCATTCACCATGGGTAAATTTCAAGGCATAATTCAAAGCTCCTGACTTTCCTCCTCCTGCATTTGGAGAACGACTTATGACTTTTAGCTTGTCATATTGTCTAAATAATCGATCTAAAATTAAAGGCGTCTTATCAGAACTACCATCATCGATTATGTAAATATTTAATTTATTTGTTGGATAATCTAAACTAAATAATCTTTCAACTAATCTTGCTATTACATTCTCTTCATCTCTAGCTGCGACTAAAATATCAAGCACAGGTAACTCTTTATTGCTAATTCTTCTGCTTACAGTATTTAAAACGTTGTTCCTTTTGAAATTTCTAGAAATAACTATTAAACCGTAAAAAACAATCACAAAAGAAAGAGTCAATATTATGTAAAAGAAATTTTCGATATTGTTAGCATGAGGAATAAAAGATACTAAAAAACAAGTACTAAGAAATATAAACGACTTCAATCTTCGATTTTTATAAAAACCCTTACTCATAAAAGTAAATTTCTAATTACTTAACTTTCATTGAGACAATATCTCAATTTTTTTCAGTTTTGCATCTCGATAGTAATGATTCAATATTTGTTCATAAGAGAATCCTAATTTAGCCATTTCAATTGCTCCTGACTGAGATAAACCTACACCATGACCGAAGCCTCCTCCTCTGAAAAGCCATAAATCATCACTTAATTTATTAATAGTAAACAAATTACTAGGTATAAAATTTAATACCCGTCGAATATCATCTTTCACTAGAACAATAGATTTATTAACGTTATACGTTTGTATTGCTAATTTTGTCACTCTGCCACTAAACCCACGTTCAATAGAATTTAAATCGAAAACATCATCATTAATATTTATAAGTTTGTTTTTAATTAACTTTTCTTTAATTTCAAAACTAGAAATTTTCTTGTTCCATCGAAAAAGAGAATGATTACTCCCATAAAACTGTTTTTTATCGAAATCTAGAAAATTATTTACATCAGTTTCACTACTAATTGGAAGTTTAAAATTTTTATTTAATGATTTAGAACCATCAATGATTGATTTGAAATAAGGATAATCTTGAATTTGCCAAGACTCTCCTGCAGTAGCAGATACGCCACCATTAGAACCATGGTAAAAAGCATTTATTGGTTGATTTCTAAAAGTGAGAATTAAATTTGAAGTTGCTTCTATAGCTTTTTGCACTTTTTTATTTGTAATTTTAGGAGGCTTATAAACTTGACATTGAGTGGTGATACATAAATGATATTTATCCATTTTAAATCTATCAGAATTAAAAATTCCCCAAGTTCTTGCTATGACTGCTTGTGCCTTGAGTGCTTCTAAAGGAGAATTCGGTCCAATTTCATATGGCAAAACACCTGCCAAATAATCATCAAACTCAATTTTTTGAACTAATGTCCAAGTTCCATATAAATCTTTTAATAAATAAAAATTTTTGCCAAAATTGACACCATTTATTTTTATATCCTCTTGAGCAGAAATATATATAGGTCCTTCGAGTTTCATAAGACTATATTTACTTCTAAGAACAGGAGTAATTTGAAAATTATTTATTTTTCTAGAAATCTTATTTTTTAATTCAAATTCTGGCAGATCATCTTCAAATGGAATCCATACTTCCCAATTTTTAGGGTAAGCAACAGTCGTCTCAAATCCTTTATCTTTAAGTTTCTTTGCTTGCTTTTTTGCTGATTCATAGCTGGCAAAAGGACCAAACACAATTCTTTCAATTGTTTCTGGATTTTTGTTGGGTATATCCACCCAACTAATATTAATTTCTTTTGATTTATGTTTAATACCATTTGACGATGTCAGATTTAAAAAACCTTTATCAGTGATAAATTTAATATTCTTTTTTATTGAAAAACTATCTTTCTCCCCTCCTAAATATTGCTTTAAACCAATTAAAAATTTTCCTTTTTTAATTTCATTATGGAGTTCAACCTTTAGCAGTTCTTCTCCTTTTGCATTTGAAATAAATTTAGTGTTTATTATTAAAAGAGAAATACAGCCTAAAAATAAGTTTAAAAAGGCAAATTTAAGTTTCATAAAATAGAACTTTCCTTATAAATTAAAAACTTTTATTTGCACCAATGCGTATAAAGGTTTAGATTATCCTAATTAAACATATTTGACTTAAATGTCTAAACTAAAAACTCGTAAATCAGCTGCCAAAAGATTTAAAGCTACTGCGACGGGTAAATTCATGAGAAGAAGAGCTTTCCATAATCATTTACTTGATCATAAAAGCTCAAAATTAAAAAGACATCTATCAACAAAAGCCGTAGTTGATGAAAGAGATGCTGATAATGTAAGATTAATGATTCCATACGCATAAATCTTTAACCAATTTTTATTAGATATTCATGGCACGGGTAAAAAGAGGCAACATAGCCAGAAAAAGAAGAAACAAAATCTTAAATCTTGCAAAAGGTTTTAGAGGCGGCAACAAAAATCTTTTCAGGACAGCAAATCAAAGAGTGATGAAAGCTCTCTGTAATGCTTATAGGGATAGAAGAAGAAGAAAAAGAGATTTTAGAAGACTTTGGATTTCTAGAATTAACGCCTCTGCCAGGATAAATGGGACAAACTATAGCAAGTTGATAAATGGCATGAAAAATTCAGAAATTATTATAAATAGAAAAATGCTTGCTCAATTAGCCTTAAACGATCCAAAGTGTTTTGAAAAAATTGTTTCATCCGTTAGTAAGTAGAAAAAAGAATATAATCGAGAAAAATAAATATAAATAATGGAAATATCTTCCTTCCAATCTTATTTGATAATTCTTTTTGTTGTATTAATAATAATTTCTATTTTTGTATTCAGACAATTTCTAAAAACAAGAAGTGAAGAATTAAATTTAGTAAAATTCGAGCAAAAAGGTTTAGATTCTCTCACTCAAGCTACAGAATTATATGAATTTGGGTCTATTCAGATAAAAAAAAGATTATATTCTGAAGCTACTAAAACTTTTTTAAAAGCAATTGAAAATTATGAAAATGAACCTGATGAAGCCAAAGCGATAATAAATAATGCTTTAGGATTCTCTTATGCTGCTCAAAATGAATTTAAGAAAGCAATTAAACACTATAACTCTGCAATAAAATCACTTCCAGAATATCCTATAGCCCTAAATAACCTTGCATCAGCACAACAGCGTTTACTTGAGTACGACTTGGCATATGAAACTTATCAAAAGGTTTTGGTGATAGATCCAAAAAACAAAACAGCAATAAAAAAAAGCAAGGAGTTAGAAAAAAGAAACAACTATAAACCTTATAAAGGTATTAAAGATAAGGGATTCTAAATATGGAAAATTTTTCTTCTTTACTGATTGGTGGAAAACAATTTTCCAGTAGATTAATGGTTGGTACTGGCAAATACAAATCTACTCAAGATATGGTGGAAAGTTTGTCAAATTCTGAAACGGAAATTATAACAGTCGCTGTTAGAAGAATTAAAAATAATCAAACCGGAGAAAATTTACTCGAAAAAATCAACTGGGAAAAATACTGGATGCTTCCTAATACTGCTGGTTGTGTTAATTCCGATGAGGCAGTCAGAATAGCAATTTTAGGAAGAGAACTTGCAAAATTATCTGGTCAAGAAGAAAATAATTTTGTGAAGTTAGAAGTTATTCCTGACAAAAAGTATTTGCTACCAGATCCAATAGAAACTCTTAAAGCAGCCGAAATTTTAATAAAAAAGGGTTTCGCTGTACTACCTTATATCAATGCAGATCCTATTCTTGCAAAAAGACTAGAAGAAATAGGTTGTGCAACTGTAATGCCGTTGGGCTCTCCCATAGGCTCCGGGCAAGGTTTGTTAAATTTACCAAACATAAGGATCATTATTGAGAATGCAAAAGTGCCAGTAATAATTGACGCAGGAATTGGAGTGCCTAGTGAAGCTTCTCAAGCTATGGAAATGGGAGCTGATGGTGTCTTAATCAATAGTGCAATAGCACAAGCTGCAAATCCTCCTCTAATGGCTCAAGCGATAAATTATGGTGTGAAAGCTGGCAGGCAAGCTTTTCTGGCAGGAAGAATTAAAAAACAAGACTTTGCAGTAGCAAGTTCTCCGGAAAAAAATATATCTATCTAATTCTCTAAGTTGAGAAAAGTTTAAAAAGTAAGTAAAAATTTATTAATTGCTTTTTTTTATCGTATTAAGAAAGAAGATTTGAAACTATTTACAATGTTTTTTCGCAAAGTGGAAGCACGCTGTAGTAATTTAATAAATATATTATGAATCTTTTAATTCTGGAGTTCTGAGTGAAAGTTATTGTTCTAGGTGGAGATGGTTTTTGCGGTTGGCCTTGTGCGGTGAATTTAGCAGAGCAAAATCATGATGTAATTATTGTCGACAATTTAAGTCGTAGAAAAATTGATATTGATCTAGAGGTAGAATCTTTAACTCCAATTTCTTCTATAACAGAACGACTTTCTGCATGGGAAGAGACTGGAGGCAAGCCTATGAGATTTCTTAACATGGATATCTCTAAGCAATATCAAAAATTACTCAATTTGCTCATTGATGAAAAGCCAGATTCCGTGATCCATTTTGCAGAACAAAGAGCAGCACCATACTCGATGAAATCGAGTTTTACCAAAAGATATACAGTAGATAATAATGTTAATGGCACCCACAACCTACTTGCTGCGATAGTAGAGAGTAATTTAGATATTCATGTTGTTCATTTAGGAACAATGGGAGTTTACGGCTATGGATCACATAGAGGTGCAACAATTCCAGAAGGTTATCTAAAAGTTGAAGTTCCACAACCTGATGGAAGCCGCTTTGAAGAAGAAATATTACACCCTGCAAGCCCTGGTAGTGTCTACCATATGACTAAAACTTTAGATCAATTATTATTTCTTTACTACAACAAAAATGATCTTGTAAGGATAACTGATTTACATCAAGGCATTGTTTGGGGAACAAATACAGAAGCAACTTTAAAAGATCCTAGATTGACAAACCGATTTGACTATGACGGAGATTATGGAACTGTTTTAAACAGATTTCTCATGCAAGCTGCAATTGGATATCCATTAAGTGTTCATGGGACAGGAGGGCAAACAAGAGCATTTATACATATAAAAGACTCTGTAAAATGCGTACAACTTGCTCTTGAAAATCCTCCAAAATCTGGAGAAAGAGTCAAAATCTTTAATCAAATGACTGAGAGTCATCAAGTTGGAGAACTAGCTAAAAAAGTTGCTTCTCTAACTGGAGCTGATATCAATTATTTACCAAATCCAAGGAATGAAGCAGTAGAAAATGATCTAATTGTTGATAATAAATGCTTTATAGAATTAGGTTTAAACCCAACTACTCTTGATAATGGCTTATTAGAAGAAGTTGTTGAAGTTGCTAAAAAATACTCTAATAGATGTGATCTTAATCGCATACCTTGTGTTTCATCCTGGACAAAAAAACAAGCTGAGGCTATAAAGACTAATTAAAATTTTTGAAATAGTTACCTTAAGAAAGTGAAAATTGCATTGTTTACTGAAACTTTTTTACCTAAAGTTGACGGCATAGTCACAAGACTGACTAAAACAATTGAATTTTTAATAAAAAATGGTGATGAAGTTATAATTTTTTGTCCAGAGGGGTGTCCAGAATCATATATGGGAGCAACTGTAGTGGGAGTTGCTGCAATGCCATTACCCTTATACCCAGAATTGAAGCTTGGTTTACCAGGTCCTGCAGTCTCAGATAAGTTAGAAAAATTTAACCCAGATTTGATACATGTTGTTAATCCAGCTGTACTTGGCTTAGGTGGCATATGGTTGGCGAAAACTAATAATATTCCTTTAATTGCTAGCTACCATACTCATCTTCCGAAATATCTGGAACATTACGGTATGGGTATGCTAGAGCCACTTTTGTGGGAATTACTTAAAGCAGCTCATAATCAAGCCTTGTTAAATTTGTGTACTTCCACAGCTATGGTCAATGAATTAAAAGATAAAGGCATTCAAAGAACTGCTCTTTGGCAAAGAGGAGTAGATACTTACAGTTTCAGACCAGAATTAAGAAGTGAGAAAATGAGAGATAAATTATTTGGAAAATATAAAGATACTAATTATTTATTGATTTATGTAGGAAGATTATCAGCAGAAAAACAAATTGAGAGAATTAAACCAGTCTTAGAAAGTATCCCTAATGCTTGTCTAGCACTTGTAGGTGACGGACCGTATAGAAACCAGCTTGAAAAAATCTTCGAAAATACCAAAACTAATTTCATAGGATATTTATCTGGTGATGAACTTGCTAGCGCCTATGCCTCTGGAGATATATTTTTATTTCCCTCTAGTACAGAAACACTTGGTTTAGTTTTACTCGAAGCAATGGCCGCAGGATGTCCAGTTATCGGAGCCAACAAGGGGGGAATTCCAGATATAATTAGCGATGGGATTAATGGTTGTTTATATGATCCAGATGAAAAAGATAATGGGGTACAAAGTTTGATTGAAGCAACGAAAAAAATTCTAGAGAATGAAGGTAAAAGAGAAATTATGAGAGAAGAGGCACGAAACGAAGCAGAAAAATGGGATTGGAATCAAGCAACGTTACAACTGCAAAATTATTATTCAGATACGCTCAAAGAAATAAATTAAAATTGATCTAAATTATTATGCTACGTGGGGGGGAGTAGGATTACTATATGAACTCAAAGGAAGTATTAGAGTAGCTATATTTTGATTCTTTTCAGGCCTTTTTTTCTTTGAGAATTTTTTACCAAAAGGTACTCTTATAACATTAGTCCCCTCAATGGAACAAATATTTGAATTATCTCCAGAAAAATTATTTACAAAATTTGGTAAGTTGACGTTTTTAACTGGCAGTTGCTTAACATTACCAGATTTAAAATCTTTGGTCATAGCTTCAAATACCCCAAAAAATTTGATGCTCAAATATTTTAATAAAAAAATTTAAAAAAATTCTATAAGAAAATATTAAATTTTTATTCACATTGATAATAACTAATTAAATACAGGGACGCTAGTCTTTTAAGCACATTTTTTTTCTTCTAAAGTCTCATCTTGATTTACATTGCAAGAACAAATTAAATTACGATCGCCATATGCATTATTAATCCTAGAAACTGATGACCAAAACTTAATAGTTGTTGGAGTTTTATAAGGGAAAGAAGCCTTTCCTTTTGAATAAGGATATTGCCAATCATCAGCAATTAACTCTTTCAGCGTATGGGGAGCGTTACTTATTACATTATTATTCTTTAATGCAACATTTTTTTCTATTTCGCTGATTTCTTCTCCAATCAGTAGCATAGCCTCGCAAAATCTATCCAATTCAACCAAACATTCACTTTCAGTAGGCTCTATCATTATCGTCTCTGGAACAGGCCAACTTATAGTTGGGGCATGAAAACTATAATCAATTAATCGTTTAGCTAAATCATTTACACTTAAACCAGTTTTGGATTTTAAATCCCTAAAATCTAAAATGCATTCATGTGCGACAAAATTATTTTTTCCTTTATAAAGAATCTTGAATTTATGCTTTAAAGAATGCGCAATATAATTTGCAGACAAAATTGCATGCATAGTTGCTTTCCTTAAACCACTAAGACCAGCCATTTTTATGTACATCCAACTTATTGGAAGAATACTTGCACTCCCATACTTGGCAGAAGATACGTAATTAGGACTAATAGATAAATTATTATCCATTAAAGAATGAGTAGGAAGAAATGGGCTTAAAGTTTCTGATGCAGCAACTGGACCTACTCCTGGACCACCACCTCCATGTGGAATGCAGAATGTTTTATGTAAATTCAAATGACAAACATCAACACCATAATTCCCCGGTTTACATAATCCAACTTGAGCGTTCAAATTTGCTCCATCTAAATAGACAAATCCTCCCACAGAGTGAATTAAATCACATATCTTTCTGATTTGTAATTCAAAAACTCCATGAGTAGAGGGATAAGTCAACATAAGAGCCCCTATTTGGTTATCAAATTTATTGACCTTGATTGACAAATCTTGAAAATCAATATTTCCTTCGTCATCACATTCAACAGTTAACACGTCAAAACCTGCCATAACTGCACTAGCAGGATTTGTTCCATGCGCACTTTTTGGAATTAAACATTTTTTTCTTAACAGTTCACCTTTCGATTCAAAATAAGAATTTATTGCCAATAAACCTGCAAACTCTCCTTGAGAGCCTGCATTTGGTTGAAAAGAAACTGATTTTAAACCAACAATCGCACTTATCCATTTTTCTAGGTCAGATATAATTTTTGAATAGCCTTTAGTTTGATCTGGTGGGGAAAAAGGATGAATGGAAGATAAATTAGCCCAAGAGACTGGATTTAACTCTGCTGCAGAATTTAACTTCATGGTACAGCTTCCCAATGGCATCATCCCATCTACCAAAGAAAAATCTTTTTCAGCAAGTCGGAATATATATCTCATTAATTCAGTTTCACTTTGGTAATTTGTAAATATATCTTGCTGCATCCATGCACTGGATCTCAAAGCTAGACTTTCAAGATGAAATTCTTTATCAAATTTTATATGCTCTAAATCTTCTTCTTTTTCTATAAGGTTTGCTATGAAAGTCAAAATATCTTTTATTTCTTTTTCATTACTAAGCTCATCTAAAGAGATCCCAAAGCCAGATGAATTTTCAATAGTTGATCCCAGCGGCAAAATTCTTAAGTTATAGCCATTTTTTAAAGCTTCATTATGGATCCTCTGGGAGTGCTCAGAATAGACATCAACACTATCAAATCTAATCCCATCAGGAATTTCAAAACCTAAAACAGCTAAACTTGATTCTAAATTTATTCTCAACTCAACTAATCTCTTAGCAATTTGCGTTAATCCAGAGGGTCCATGATAAATAGCATAAAAAGAAGAAATTATGGCTAACAAAGATTGAGCAGTACAAATATTACTAGTGGCCTTTTCCCTTCTAATATGTTGCTCTCTTGTTTGCAATGCTAGTCTTAGTGACTTTTCTCCATTTTTAGATAGAGTTTGCCCAACTATTCTTCCGGGTATCAGCCTTTTATATTTTTCGCTACAAGCAAAATATGCTGCATGAGGGCCACCAAAACCCATTGGAACACCAAATCTTTGCATACTTCCCACTGCTACATCAACACCAAATTCAGAAATTGGTTTAATCAAAACTTGTGCTAGTGGGTCAATACATGCAGTAACAATAATTTCTGATCTATGTGCTTGAGATACTAAGAATGTAGGATCATATAATTGTCCATTTTTACCAGGTAATTGCAACAACATTCCAAAAACATCATCATGATTAGGAAGGTTGCTTTGAGTAAAGCGTTTTAAGGATATTCCCAAAGGCTTTGCTCTGGTTTGTAGAACATTAAAAGTATGATCAAAAACATTTGACTCCACTAAGTACACTTTTGAAGATTTATTGTTTCTTGCGGAAAAACTCATAGCCATGGCTTCTGCTGCAGCAGTACCCTCATCCAACAAAGATGCATTAGCGACAGGGAATCCTGTCAGTTCACAAACAATAGTCTGAAAATTAAATAGAGCTTCTAATCTTCCTTGTGCAATTTCTGCTTGATATGGAGTATAAGACGTGTACCACCTTGGATTTTCAAGAACATGTCTTTGGATTACTTTAGGCATATGATTGTCATAATAACCAAGGCCTATAAGTGATCTCATTTTAGTATTTTTATTCGCAATCTCTTCTAATTCGTTTAAAGCCTCAATTTCTGAACAACCTTGGGGCAATATTTCTGAAGATTTATCTTTAAGCTGAATATCATCAGGAATAACTTGATTTATAAATTGATCAATATTATTAAAACCGAGCTTGTTCAGCATAATTCTTTCATCATTATCTTCTAACCCAAGATGCCTATCTATAAACAAATTAGACCCAAATTTGGATGTCATATTAAAATATTTTTCTTTAAAATAGCTCTTTTTAAAAAGTTTGCCTTATTTTGGTACAACCTTTGTTTGATATTCCTCAGAAGTCATCAAATCAGCAATTGATGCTTTTGATTCTGGTTTCAAAATGACTAACCAACCGTCTCCAATCGGATCATTCTGTAGAAGCTCAGGGTTCTCAATAACACTTTCATTTACAGATACTATTTCCCCTGAAAAAGGTAGATAGACTTCCTCTACGGCCTTAACTGATTCTATTGTTCCAAAAGTATCGCCTTTCTCTAAAGTCGCCCCTGCATCAGCTAATTCAACAAAAACAATATCTCCTAATTGATCTATAGCGAATTCACTAACTCCAATTTTTAATAATCCATTTTCTTCCAAGACATATTCATGAGTATCAGCATAGTTGAGGTTGTCTGGAAACTTGTAAGACATGATTAAGTAGATAAAGGAAGTAGGGAATTCTTTGAAATTAATTTTTCCTCTAATAGTTCAGATAATAATCGAATTAATGCAATTTTGATGTGAGCTATGTGAGAACCACCTTGAACAAAAATATTGTAAGGATCTCTTAGAGGGGCATCAGCAGAAAATTCACTTGTACTTCCTTCAATAAAGGTACCTCCTGCCATCAATAATTTTGAATCATATCCATCCATAGATGATGGAACAACATTCAGAAAAGAATCTACTGGTGAAGAATTTTGAAAAGATTGACAAACTTTTTGTACCAAATCAGGATTATTCAATCTTACTGACTGAATAAGATCAGATCTATAAGTTGCTGGCTCTGGTAAAACCCTAAATCCCAAATTTTTAAAGACTGCTGCAACCATATCAGCACCTTTTAGTGATTCGTGAACAATTTGTGGTGCTAAAAACAAACCCTGCAAAATTAATCTTCCTAGTCCAAAATTTATTCCTGCAGAAGAACCAATGCCTGGTGAGGTTAATCTAGAACATGCCATCTCAACCAACTCTGCATCTCCTGCAACGTACCCACCAGTAGGAACGATTGTTCCTCCCAAATTTTTAATCAATGATCCAGCAATAATATTTGCCCCTTTAGAAATTGGTTCACTATCTTCAACAAGCTCCCCATAACAGTTATCAACAAAACATATGCAATCAGGATCAAGGGAATGAATAAGACTACAAATTTTCTCTATCTGATGATTCGTTAGAGAATTTCTCCAACTATATCCACAACTTTTTTGTATGAATACTAATTTGCATGAATTTTCTTCAAAAGAATGAACAATTTTTTCTTCAAAAGAATCAAAATCATCGCAGATATTTATTTGCTTATATTCAATGTCAAAATCTTTAAGTGAGCCTTTTCCTCCTCCCCTTATTCCTATGACTTCTTCTAACGTGTCATATGGTTGTCCTGTAAGAGATAACATTACATCTCCAGGTCGAAGAATTCCAAATAAGACAGAACTTATTGCATGCGTTCCACTTACAAATTGCATCCTCACAGCAGCCTTTTCAGCAAGAAACAATCTTGCAAAAACCGCATCAATTTTTTCTCTAGATATATCATCATGACCACTACCAGAAGATTGATTGAAATGACTAGTAGAAACTTTTTCTTCCTTAAAAATTGTCAAAATATTTTCTAATTTCTGGAAAACCTGATTGGACCTTTCTTGGAAAACTTCATTTAAACTCTCTTCGACAGAAAGAACAGCGTTTTCAGCAAGTTTTAAGTTATTGTCAAGAGTCATTTATTATGAAAAATTCATATTATTTTTAAGAAGCTAAATTTCTTAATTCTGCGAGGAAAGCATTAGGTCCCCTTCCCTCAAAATAAGAAAGTTTTTTTGAAGCCTCATATAAATCAAGAAGTTCTCCATCTAATTCTTCTGCCGTATAATCTCTAATCCCTGCAATTACCTCAGCAAAACGTTCTCTACGGGCAGATTTATTGACAGCATAGGCATCCATTACCTGCATTTTACATGATCTCCAAGCCTTATTCTGACAAAAATGTACTGAAAGAGCATCGCTTAAAGCAGAAGCTTCTTCATCTTCTATGTACCAGTCAAAAGATGAAGGTAGAGGTTTTAAACCTGAAAAAATCTCGAATAACTCCCCGGCCGACAATGGATTACCAGAATCATTTTTTAGGGGTAATGCAGACTCTTCCAAAGATTTCCATAACTCTGGGTAATCACTTTCAAAACGATCCCTGATTTTTTCAATTCCTTGATCAAGAATCGTATTAACTTGAGCTAAAGCAAGAAAAACTTCAGGACCTGGCGAAGATAACTTCCCATTCCTAAGATTAGAAATTTGCGAATTATGAACTTTACCTAAATCAAGAACTTCCGAAAGTAATGGTAATACTCTGTGAGACCAACCATTCCTTTCATGCCAGAGGTGTATCAAATGAGCCATAGCCCTTCGACCTCTAGATAATTTATCGCGATATCCGAGACTCACAGATAATTAAACTTATCAATAGTATAGTATGATAATATTACATATCGGTAATTTTGAAAATAGTATTTCAATATCATGAATCCAGTAATTTTCCAAGAAACAGCAAAATTAAAAAAACCTGTTCCAGCTGAAAAAGTTATAGAACTCTCAGAAAAATTAATGGAACCATCCAGTCATTCAGAAAGATATCCTCCAAGACTACATAAAACGTGGGGAACAATAGTTTTTATGGTTGCAATTCATATTCTTTCTCTTATAGCTATACAACCAAAATTTTGGAGTCTCCCTGCAGTCACTTCATTATTATTTTTTTACTGGGTAACTGCTTGTTTAGGTGTCACCCTTGGATATCACAGATTGTTATCACACAGATCGTTCATTGTACCAAGATGGTTAGAAAGATTTTTTGCTACCTGTGGAGCCATAAGTTGCCAGCATGGACCGATAGATTGGGTAGGTTTACATAGGCATCACCACTCTTTTTCAGATACTGAAGTAGATCATCACAATAGTAAAAAGGGGTTTTGGTGGAGTCATATGGGTTGGATGTTTAAAGACGTAGAAGCATTAAAAGCTGTTCCAAAACTAAGTGCAGATTTGATCAAGGATCCATACTATAGATTTTTAAATAAATATTTTTTATTCTTACAAATTCCTATTGGACTTTCATTGTACGCAATAGGTCAAAAATTAGGTGTAGGAGGATGGGCTTTAGTCCTTTGGGGAATTCCATTGAGGCTTGTGGTTGTTTATCATATAACCTGGCTCGTCAACTCCGCGACGCATTGTTGGGGTAAAGCACCATTTGAAAGTGGTGATTCATCAAAAAACAATGCATGGGTTGCTGCTTTAACATTTGGAGAAGGTTGGCATAATAACCATCATGCATTTCCCAATTCGGCAAAACAAGGATTATTTAAAGGTCAGATAGACATAACATGGGAACATATTAAGATTCTTGCGAAATTTGGTTTTGCAAAAAAAGTAAAGTTACCCTCTAGGTCTTATTATTAACTATATTGTTCAATATTTTCATGGCAAAAAGAGTACAAGTCGCATTAACTGAATCAATCGCATCACTAGGTAAAGAAGGAGATCTAGTTGATGTAGCACCAGGATACGCAAGAAATTTTCTTTTACCTTACGGCAAGGCAATGAATGTAACACCAGCAGTACTTAAACAAATTGAGAGGAAGAAAGAAAAAGAAAAAATCGCTGCTGATAAGTTAAAGCAAGAAGCTTTAGATTTCCAAACTGCATTATCCACAATAGGTAGGTTCACCATCAAAAAACAGGTCGGAGAAGATGGAGTCCTTTTTGGAACGGTTACCAATGGTGATGTTGCCGAAGCGATAGAAGCGGCAACTAAAAAAGAAATTGATAGAAGAAACATTACTGTTCCTGATATTCATAATTTAGGTTCCTTTACTGCAAAAATAAAATTACATCCAGAAGTAAATGCAGAAGTAAATATTGAAGTAACAAGTTAATCAATTTGTTGCATTATTTTGAAAAGTAGCCAGAGTATATATCTAAGCAATTAAAGATATGGTTTCCGTACCTTTTCCAAATAATGGGCAAAATAAAAATTTTAAAAAAGATTTTAATAGTGAAAACTCTGGATTAGTACCTCCTCAAAACGTTCAAGCAGAGGAAGCTGTTCTTGGGGGCATACTTCTTGATCCAGACGCGATCGGAAGAATTGCAGACTTAATTAAACCTGAAGCTTTTTATATAAATGCCCATCAAGAGATTTATAGAACAGCATTAATGTTACATACCCAGGGTAAACCAACTGATTTAACGTCAATGAGTGCTTGGTTAGCAGATAATGGATCACTAGAAAAAATTGGAGGAAACAGCAAGCTGGTAGAACTAGTTGAAAATGTTTCCTCTACAGCCTCCATAGAACAAGTTGCGAATTTAATTAACGACAAATTCATGAGAAGGCAACTTATCAGATCTGGTAATGAAGTGGTTCAACTAGGTTTTGATCAAACTCAAGATACTAATGAAGTTCTTGATAAAGCAGAGCAAAAAATATTTGAAATTAGTCAGGAGAAACCTTCAAAAGGTCTGACTCAAGCAGCTGAAATCCTTACAAGTACTTTCAATGAAATAGAGTCAAGGTCCTTAGGTACTTCAGTAGCTGGAATTCCCGTAAATTTCTACGATCTTGATGCGATGACTCAAGGTTTGCAAAGAAGTGATCTAATCATTGTTGCTGGAAGACCTTCAATGGGGAAAACTTCAATAGTTCTTAATCTGGCTAAAAATGTAGCACAATCTCAAGATTTACCTGTGTGTGTATTTAGCCTTGAAATGAGTAAAGAACAGTTGACATATAGATTACTCTCTATGGAAGTTGGAATCGAGAGTGGCAGGCTAAGAACAGGAAGATTACAGCAAGATGAATGGCCATTACTCGGAGAAGGTATCAATTCATTAGGTCAATTGCCAATATTTATAGATGATAAGCCTAACTTAAGTGTTTTAGAGATGAGATCTCTGTGCAGAAGATTAATAGCTGAACAAAAAAAAGAACTTGGATTAATTGTGATTGATTATCTGCAGTTGATGGAAGGATCAACCCCTGATAATAGAGTGCAAGAACTTTCACGAATAACAAGAGGTCTTAAAAGCATGGCTAGAGAATTAAAAGTACCAGTTGTAGCTTTATCTCAGCTTAGTAGAGGGGTTGAGTCTAGAACAAATAAAAGACCAATGTTAAGCGATCTAAGAGAGTCAGGATCTATTGAACAAGACGCAGATTTAGTATTAATGATTTATAGAGATGAATACTATAATCCGGAGACTGAAGATAGAGGAATTACAGAAATCATTGTCACTAAACATAGAAATGGACCCGTAGGAACTGTTAAATTATTATTTGAACCTCAATTTACAAGATTTAGGAATTTAGCTAATTAAATCGCTCCTAAAATGCAAAATCATCACTCAACAAATGAATCTTTTGACGTCATCGTTATTGGAGGAGGTCATGCAGGATGCGAAGCAGCTATAACAACAGCAAAATTAGGTTTTTCTACTGCCTTATTTACAATCAATCTAGATAGAATTGCCTGGCAGCCGTGTAACCCTGCAGTTGGGGGACCAGCAAAAAGTCAGTTGGTTCATGAAGTTGATGCATTAGGTGGAATTATTGGTAAATTAGCCGATGAGACAGCTATTCAAAAAAGAATATTAAATGCAAGTAGAGGCCCAGCTGTATGGGCGTTAAGAGCTCAGACAGATAAAAGAGAATACTCAAAAAGAATGATCGAAATACTACAAAATACAGATAATTTATCTTTAAAAGAAGCAATGATTACTGAACTGGATATTGCAAAAACTGAACAAATTAGATTGAACTCAAAAAAAATCTTAAAAAAAAGAATTAAGGGTGTAAAAACATTTTTTGGTAGTTATTATTCAGCAAGGTCAGTTATTATCACAGCTGGTACGTTCTTAGAAGGAAGAATATGGATAGGAAATAAATCAATGTCAGCTGGTAGATCGGGCGAACAAGCAGCACAAGGTCTTACTCAGAATTTGCACGAAATTGGTATAAAAACAGAACGTTTAAAAACAGGAACTCCAGCAAGAGTTGATAAAAGAAGTATCATTTTTGATGAATTAGATATTCAACCAAGTACTGCAGCAGATAAATATTTTTCGTTTGACCCAGATATAAAAAATAATATGCCCCAAGTTAGTTGTCACATCACAAGAACAACTACCAAAACGCATCAACTAATTAGAGACAATTTACATTTAACTCCCATTTACGGCGGTTTCATTGATAGTAAGGGGCCAAGATATTGTCCATCAATTGAAGATAAAATCGTCAAATTTGCTGATAAAGAATCACATCAAATTTTCTTAGAACCAGAAGGAATTAATACCCCTGAAATATATGTACAAGGATTTTCTACAGGTTTACCCGAAAATATTCAATTAAAACTTTTAAGGACCTTACCTGGATTAGGTGAATGTAAAATGTTGCGACCAGCATATGCTGTGGAGTATGACTACATTCCTGCAACACAGCTCCAAACATCACTCGAAACGAAAGAAATTGAATATTTATTTAGCGCGGGACAAATTAATGGCACTACTGGTTATGAAGAAGCAGCAGCGCAAGGATTAGTTGCAGGAGTCAATGCGACAAGAAAACTAAACAAAAAAGACCCAATAATCTTCACTAGAGAAAGCAGTTATATTGGAACAATGATCAATGATTTAATTACAAAAGATCTCAAAGAACCATATAGAGTTCTCACTAGTAGGAGTGAATATAGGTTAACTCTCAGGGGAGATAATGCAGATAGAAGATTAACACCATTAGGATATCAAATAGGGCTAATTAATGATAAAAGATGGTCTGCCTATCAAGAAAAAATGAACCTCCTCGAAGAAGAGAAATTTAGATTAAATAACACTCGTTTAAAAAATACCGATGAAATATCAAAAAAAATAGAATTAGAAACTGGATCAAAAATCAAGGGCTCAACAACTTTGAAAGAACTCTTAAAAAGACCAAACTTTCATTATTCAGATCTAATTAAATATAATTTGAATGAAAGAAATCTAGATTCTTCAATACAAGAAGGTGTTGAAATAGATATTAAATACGAGGGTTACCTTAAAAGACAAAAAAACAACATAGAACAAATAAATCGTCAAAGCTGTAAATCTCTGCCTCAAGAAATAAATTATGAAAAGATAGAGACATTATCTTTAGAAGCTAGAGAAAATTTGAATAAGATAAAGCCAAAAAATTTTGGTGATGCGTCAAAAATTCCCGGTGTAAGCAAAGCTGATTTAACTGCATTACTTGTTTGGCTAAAAATAAGAGAAATAAAAAAAGAAAAGGCAAATATTTTTGTCGAAAAAAAGTTATCATTTTAAAAGGATTTCGTCTGAGCACTGAATAATAAACTTTTTAAATCACCAAAAATTTTATGGGAAGAAAAAGCCTCTACTTTTTTAGTGAGAAATTCATTACCAAAAATTTCTGGTCCATGGAAATTAATGCTGCTTGGGGATGGAAGTCCAACTAGACATTTACAGCTTTTAACTAATCAAGAGACGAAAATTAAATTAATTTCAATGCAAATAGATCCTCTATTCATCGCAGAGGGACCTAAAGAATTAAATCAGTTAAATGGACCTTTAATTAGAAGACAAGTATGGATTAAAAACAATAATAAAAACCTAGCATGGGCTGAAAGTTGGTGGAATGCAGAACAAGTGAATGAAAATTTAAAGGCCAAAGAAGAACCAATATGGAAGAATTTGACACAAGACAGATCAGAATTGTTTAGAGAAGTTGATCGAATTTCACTTGTTAATTCAAATTGGTTAGAGGATCAATTTTGTTTTAAAGGTCCATTCTGGTCAAGAAATTATAGATTTTTTCGAGACAAAAAGCCCCTAACAATTATTAGAGAAGTATTCAATCCACATTTAGAAAGTTTATTAGGCTATTCAGGAATTAAAGAATTTACGAAACTATACTCTTCTTCTTCTTGATCTGGGAAGATTTCTTGATTGTAATTGAACTTGTTGATTTGATTGATCTCTCGAAGTATTAATCTCTTTTTCTGAAGCTCTTTGCCAGCTTTCAACTTTGAAATCCATTTCATCTGGCCAATCTTCGTCCTTACTCTCTTTCACGTAAGGTAATTTTTTTTGCTCAGTTGTCTGTAAATTTTTTGGTTGCCTTAAAGATATTGCTTCTAAGGGTCTTTTTGAGTGCTGTTTAGCAGATTCATAAGAATTTGATTCTCTGGAAAATGTCTTAATATCCCTGTTATCATCGTAAAAATTCTCATCATTCCAATCATCATTATCTTCATCAAAAAATAAATCCACTTTTTCAGATACCCATCGTCCTACTTTTTTAACACTCTTACTTGTTATTCCTTGAAAATCTGAGTTCCTTCTTTTTCCTGGCCTGGCTCCAGATACTCCATCAACAAATTGTCTTCCAGTTTCGAAAATTTTATCAACCTGTTTATCAACAATATTTTTATCAAAACTATTTCTAAGATTTCTAATTCTCCTTGAATCCATAAATTATTGTGCTTTTAAAAATAAACTACATTAAAAAAATAAATAATTCCAAATATAGATACAAAAACACATCTTATATTTTTAATCAAACAAAATTACACACTTTTTATTCCATGATCCATTAAAGAAATTTACACAACATTTTTTACAAGCAATATTCTTTATCCTTTTCCTATAGAAAAATTTCTCACCACAATTTTGGCAAGTTCCTATGTATTTTAATTCTCTCCTTTCAATAGGAAATGAGTGCCTCACAGAAATTTGAAAATTCTTCTCTTTCTTATTAATTTCATTCATCTTTTCTAAGAAATTTGGACCATGTATCTCATTTTTTTTTAATATCCGATCTACCCATGCATGAATCATTTCATGACATAAAGTACTGTTTATTTCATTAGTAGATAATTTACTCAAAATAGGTTTCGATAAGATAATTTCAGAATCTACAAGACCATTAATTCTTTTTCTTTTATAAAAACCAGCAGTGGTTTTTAATCTATTATCACTCCATCTAACTTTTATTAAAGGTTGATTATTAACCGCTAAAGAATTTTCAAAATATTGGCTATTAAATTTGTGAAATAAAGGTAAAAGAGGAATTACAGTCATTATGGATTAAAATTAGTATTATTTTGACAAAAAAAGCCATCAAAAACGATTTCTTTTCTTAAAGTAATAGAAAAATCAAATCAACATGGATGCAACACTAGTTAAAGATATAGGAATTAAAGCACTACTAGTTGGCGGAGCTGTACTAGTTTCTTTTTGGACTTTTAATGCTGTCAAATTAGTTATAAGCGCCAGAGGAATTAATCCTTTAGTAAGAAAGTTTTTTGATCAAATAGCTGCTGGCAGAATTGATGCAGCTTATGGTTTGACTACAAAAACTTATAAAACTCATGTGAAGCGCCAAGACTTTCTTAAATTTTTAGCTAGTTTAAATCTCAATAAATACAGAAATTTAAAATCAGGAAGACCTAGAGTCCAAGAAGATCAAATCATAATAACTTTGAATTTAAAATCAGAAGATAAACAAGATGAGCTCCCATTAGATTTTACTTTTACAAAAACTGACAATGATTGGAAAATAGACAGAATAGCAAAAGTGAATTAATAATTTCTTGTGAGGCAAAAAGAATTGTATAAAGAAGAGATAATACATCAATTAGAATTACATCCAAGTAGATTAGATAAAGAAAAAATCATTTCAGAAGCAATGGAAAAAGGTTTAGATGATTTTTTTGAAGGAATCCGTATGGCACTTGATCCATTAGTAACTTTTGGTGTAAAAATTGTTCCTGAAAAAGAGAATGAAAAAAGTCAAAATTTTTTATGGAAAGATTTTAGGGTATTAGCCAATAAGCTTATTCAAAGAGAACTTACTGGTCACGCTGCTCGCGATGCAATTATTACGGCTATGGAATCTGCCAAAAAAGAAGAGTGGAATGGATTTTATAGACGAGTTTTAATTAAAGATCTTAGATGTGGTGTATCTGAAAAAACAATTAACAAAATAGCCAAGAAATTTCCTAAATATGCGATTCCTATTTTTTCATGTCCCTTAGCTCATGACAGTGCAAATCATGAAAAAAAAATGATAGGAAAAAAGCAAATTGAAATCAAATTAGATGGAGTGCGAGTCTTAACTATTATTAGACAAAATAAAGTAGAAATGTTTTCTCGTAATGGGAAACAATTCCATAATTTTGGTCATATTATCTCAGAAATAGAAAACGTGTTAAAAAAAGATCCTGTACCCAATGACTTAGTCCTAGATGGTGAAGTAATGAGTGCTAACTTTCAGGATTTAATGAAACAGGTTCATAGAAAAGATGGCAAACAAACAAAAGACGCAGTTCTCCACCTATTTGACTTATGTCCCCTAGAAAACTTCCAAAAAGGGAGATGGAACACTAGTCAAACAGCAAGAAGTTTATTAGTAAAAGAATGGGTAGCAAAACATTCTATGCTTCTAAGACATGTAAAAACACTTGAATGGGAAAATGTAGATCTCGACACCACTGAGGGACAAAAAAGATTTGTAGAGCTAAATAAAGCTGCCGTGGAAGGTGGATATGAAGGAGTAATGATTAAAGATCCTGATGCTATTTATGAATGTAAAAGAACACACAGTTGGTTAAAAGCAAAACCCTTCATTGAAGTCACTTTAAAGGTTGTATCGGTTGAGGAAGGAACAGGTCGCAATAAAGGCCGACTAGGAGCTGTCCTAGTAGAAGGGGAAGATGATGGGTATGAATACAGTCTTAGTTGTGGAAGCGGATTTAGTGATATCCAACGTCAAGAATATTGGTCAAAACGGAGTCATCTTATAGGTCAACTTGTAGAAATCAGAGCTGATGCCAAAACGAAATCCAAGGATGCGGTAACTTTTAGTCTTAGATTTCCTAGATTCAAATGCTTTAGAGGATTTAAAGCTGGAGAAAAAGTTTAAATTTTAAAAAATAATACTCAACAAAGTAGTCAAAGAAAAATGTGGTTTTTAAATAAAAAAAATTAAGAACTTGGCTATAAAATATAGGAATAATTATCAGGACTTTTTGAGAGACTTATGACGAATAAAAAAGTTTTCAACTTCATAAAAACACCTTGTGGACAGGCAAAATATGTCGAATTAGAGGCCAACAAAACCTTAATAGGTAAATTTAGACTGTTGTGGTTTATCTTAATTGCATCAATTAGAGATTGGAATATTAAAGAGTAGATTCTTAAGATTTTTCAAAATATTCTCTGGAGTATTTCGCTGAGAAATATACAACTAAAAAAGTTGAAATAATTCCAATACTAGTAATATATAAATTATTTGGTGATTGCACATTTTTTAACTCCTGAATACTTTTTGCCAAACTACCTATTGAGCAATAAAGAAAAGTGCCTGGAATTATTCCAATAAGGCCAAGAGCGAAATCTCTAAATTTAACATTATTCAAACCATAAAAATAATTAAGAATACTGAAGGGAAATATCGGCGATAATCTGGCTAAAAAAATTAATTTAAGTCCGCCTTTTTCTACTACTTTTTCCATCACGCTTAATTTTGGATAACGGCTAAAAAGATTTTTTAGCTTTTTTGCAAAAAAACTTTTTGATACAAAAAAAGCAACTAATGCTCCTATGGAAGCGGAAATGAAAACGATAATTGATCCTAAATATGAACCATATAAAAAACCTGATAATAAAGATAACCAAGAGGCTGGAAGTATTAATAAAACAATTAAAATATAAATACAAACAAACGAAAAGATCCCAAAACCAGTATTAAAAAAAAAAGACAAATTATAAATATTTTCAAGAAATATATTCATTCTCAATTCAAAAGTTCGAGTTTTTTAGTGATTCTTTCCTTTTGTACCGAACCCTCATTTAATTTAAATCTGCATTCATCAACAATATCTTTTGGAGCCTTATCAACGAAATTGTTATTAGATAATCTCTTATTTAAATTTTCTAATTCAATATTCACCTTTTTTAAATCCTTGGTTAATCTTTCCTTTAATGCATCTATATTTACAAAATCCTGAAAAGGTAAGTAAACCTCTAAATCACTAATTATCCCGGAAAAAGATTTAGCGAACTCTTTTTTATCAACAGCATTAGTTTTAAAAATAAATACTTCAGATGATTTAGTTAAGGTTTGAATATCATCAACTAAAGTTTTTAAAAAATCAATCAATTCATCATTGTCTGAAATTAAATATACAGGACTTTTTTCTGATGGCTTAAGACCTAATTCAGCTCTCAAATTTCTAATCAGCCTAATAATTTCAAAGAGTTGCTGAAAGGAATTATCAAGCTTATTATCAACAAATTTATTTTCGTGAATTGGCCATTTTTGAAGAGATAATAATGCATTATCTGGTTTTAGTTGCAACACATGCCAAAGTTCCTCAGTAATGTGCGGCATAAAAGGATGAATCATTACCAAAATATCATTGAGCACTTTTATTAAAACTTTTTCAGATATTTGTCTATTTTTAGTCTCTTTATTATTAAACCTTTGTTTAGCAAATTCTACATACCAGTCACAAAAATCATTCCACGTAAATTCATATAGAAGTTTCGCAGATTCTCCCAATTTATATTCTGTCAACAAAGCAGCGACTTTTATATTTACCTGATTCAATTTCGATAAAATCCACTTATCACATAACTCTAAAGAAGTTTCATCACTCTCATTAAGCGAATAATTATTATTAGAAGTTTTATTAATTAACACAAATTTAGTTGCATTCCATAATTTATTCGCAAAATTTCTTGAAGCTTCAACGGTTGAAGATGTATCTTTTTTCCTATCAAAATCAAGCCGGATATCTTGTCCAGCGCCTGCAACTTCTCGAATTAAAGCAAATCGTAAAGCATCAGAACCATATTTATCAATTAATAGTATTGGATCAATACCATTACCTGAACTTTTACTCATTTTTTTATTGTTTTCATCTCGCACTAGACCATGAATATAAACATCCCTAAAAGGAATATTCTTTGTAAAAGTATTCCCCATCATTGTCATTCTTGCCACCCAGAAGAAAATAATATCGAAACCAGTAACAAGAACACTATTTGGATACCATTTTTTAAAATCAGGATTATTTATATTTGGCCAACCAAGGGTTGAAAAAGGCCACAAGCCACTTGAAAACCATGTATCCAAAACATCTTTATCACGAACCAATTTAATATTTAATCCAAATTTTTTATTAGCTTCGATTAAGGCATCCTCTTCATTTCTTGCAACGATATATGGAGTATTTTGTTCTATTGATTCTTGAGATTCATCTAAAACATACCATGCCGGTATTTGGTGCCCCCACCACAATTGCCGACTGATACACCAATCATTAATATTCTCTAACCAATCCTTATAAACTTTCTCCCAGCGTGGAGGGATAAACGATGGTTTTTTATAATCAATTTCATTAAGACATCCTTGTGATATATCATCCATTTTCAAAAACCATTGTGTTGACAATAAAGGTTCAATTGGCACCTTGCCTCTATCAGAAAAAGGAACAGTATGTTTATAATCCTCTATCTTTGTCAGCAGGCCTAAATTATCCAATTCCTTGATAATTTTCTTTCTAGCGTCATATCTATCTAAATTTTGAAAAATACCTGCATTAATATTTAAAGTTCCATCTTTGTTCATTACATTAATCTGTTTTAAATTATGCCTTTTTCCTATTGCGAAATCATTTGGATCATGAGCTGGAGTAACCTTCACACAACCCGTACCAAAATCTTTATCAACATGTGAATCAGCGATAATAGGTATTTCTCTATCAACGAAAGGAACTTTTACTTTGAGTCCAATAAATTCTTTATACCTATCATCATCAGGATTAACTGCCACAGCAGTATCACCCAAAAGAGTTTCTGGTCTTGTTGTTGCAACTTCTAAGTACTTATCTAAGTATTCACCACTTTCAGAAATTAAAGGGTATTTAAAATGCCATAAATGACCATTTACTTCTTGCATTTCAACTTCAAGATCACTTACGGCAGATTGAGATTGAGGGCACCAATTAACCAAATATTCGCCTCTATAAATTAAATTCTTTTTATAAAGAATATTAAAAGCCTCAATAACTGCTTCATTTAATTTTTGATCAAGAGTAAATCTTTCTCGAGTCCAGTCAACTGAATATCCTATCCTTTTTAATTGAGAAACTATTCTTCCACCACTTTGTTCTTTCCAGTTCCATGCTCTTTTAAGAAATTCATCTCTTCCAATATCCTCGCTTGTTTTGCCTTCACTTTTTAATTGTTTTTCGAGAATAGTTTGAACAGCTATTGAAGCATGATCAGTTCCCGGTAAACACAAAACATTCTTACCTAACAGTCTTTGAAAACGTACTACAACATCTATCAAAGCCGTATTAAATGCATGCCCCATATGCAAAGATCCAGTTACATTTGGTGGCGGAATGACAACACAAAAAGGCTCACCATCATCCTCAGGGTTAGGACTAAACGCCTTTAGACTTTCCCATTTTTCTTGCCACTTTTTCTCTACTTCAAAAGGTGAATAATTCTCTAAAGATAATTGATCATTCATCTCTGTCATGTGTAAATTTTATTTCGATAAACTTTTTGTTTATTTTATCTTGAGAGCAGACAATTAATGAAAATAATATTAGTTTGCAAAAAAAGACACATCCATTTTACAAAAGTTTGAAACCAGAACCACAGGAACAACGTTTTGCGTTTTTTGGTGTTGAAATAAGAAATCCACCACCGCTCAAATCACCGTAATAATCTAATTTTAAATCTTTCAGTAAATTAAACTTTTTTGCATCCGCATATAAAGTTACTCCTTCAGTTCTTGAAATAGGGGATCCATTACATGTACCTGGCCTTAATTTAATATGCATCCATCCTTCGGAACAATTTTTATCCTCTACCAAATCAATCGACATTTCTCCTGGAGAACCTCCAAAAGAAGCTTGCCTAGATAGTTCTGAAGCAGCATTTTGACTGATTGAAAGATTGACGATCTCAGTCATTAGAAAAATAATAAATGGGCGATCCAGGGTTCGAACCAGGGACATCCTGCTTGTAAGGCAGGCGCTCTACCGCTGAGCTAATCGCCCTTATAATAGATCATTCTAATAGATGAAGTTGAAAAATTTATACTAAGTATTTAAATATTTCATGATTGAGGCAAAATTTAATTAATAAAATATATCCTATGTCCTCAAACAATAGATATAAATTGGAAAACAATTCCGATTTAGAGACTATAAATAGTTTTAAAAACTTAATATCTAATATCAAAGCATTAAAAGATAAAACATGGGGCTGTCCATGGCAGAAAATACAGTCTCATATATCGTTGATCCCATTTTTGTATGAAGAAAGTAATGAATTTATAGATGCGATATATGAAAAAAATGCAGATAACATGTGTGAGGAGTTAGGAGATCTTTTATTACAAGTCATGCTTCATGCTGAAATAGGTTACGAAGAAAAAGAATTTACACTAAATAATGTTATAAAAAATCTAAACAAGAAAATTATTAATAGACATCCATATATTTTTAACAAAAAAGAAAAAGTATCATTAAAAAAATCACAACAGATTTGGGTAAATATAAAAAATTTAGAGAAAGAAGCGCCTCATATGAAATCTTCAATTAGTAGAAATTTAAATTTGAAAATTAAAAATTTACCGCCAACGGTTGGAACAGGTAAAATCACAAATGTTGTTAAAGAACATGGCTTCAAGTGGGAAAGTACTGATGAGATTTTTAAAAAGTTAGAAGAAGAGATTGATGAATTAAAGGAAGCAATTAAAAGTAAAAATGATTCAGAGATAAAAAATGAATTTGGGGATATTTACTTTACCCTTCTTAATCTCTCAAACTTTTTAAAGATCAATCCTGAATCAGCTCTTCAAAAAACTAATATGAAATTTTTAGACAGATTTTCAATCGTCGAAGAGCATGCAGGAGATAATATTAAAAAACAAACTCCTAAAGACTTTCAACGGCTTTGGCAAATAGCCAAACAAAAACTGGCGGGAAAAATTCCTAAAAGCAAATGACAGATATTACAACATGGATAGATGAATATCATAAAGGCTCAAGATTCGGCCTAAATGGGAAAACTCTAATTAAAAAAACCTCAAAATATCAAGAAATTATTGTTATTGAAAATGAATATTATGGTAAAGCTTTAATGTTAGATGGTTGCTGGATGACATCATTAAAAGACGAGAAATATTATCATGAGTGTCTTGTGCATCCTGCATTAAGTAGCAATGACGAAAAATCTAATGTACTAATTATTGGCGGTGGTGACGGTGGTACTGTAAGAGAATGCGTTAAATATTCTCAAATATCAAAAATTGATCTAGTAGAAATTGATGAGGAAGTAATCAAAATATCTAAAAAATTTCTTAAAGAAATTGCAGGCGAAGCATGGAATGACAAAAGATTAGAAATACATATTGATGATGGCGTTAAATGGGTAAAAAAAACAAAAGATAATTTTTACGACGTTATATTTATAGATTGTTCAGATCCCTCAGAATTTTCAAATTTATTATTTTCACATTCTTTTTATAAAGAATGTAAAAGAATACTTGCACCAAGGGGGATATTAGCAACTCAAAGCGAATCTCCTGAATCCTTCAAAAATATTCACATAAATATTTTGAAAAGCCTAAAAAATATATTTAAAGTTTCTGAAACTATGTATTCCTTTGTGCCTATATATCCAAGCGGTATTTGGAGTTGGACATTTGCTTCTTCAGAAGATCTAAGTTTATCAAAGCAAAATTATGATGAAGTCGTAAAAATAGAAAAAGGATGTGAAATTTGGAATTTAAATTTTCAAAATGCAGCATTCAAAATGATGCCAAATAAAATTGTAAAAGAACTAGATTCATAAGATGACAAAAAATTTATTTGATAACGAAAATGCAATTTATATGGGAGCAAAAAGAAGTCCCGATAATTGCTCAATTGGTATATTTGGAGTTAATTATGACGGGACATGTTCGTTTAAACCAGGAGCAAGATTTGGTCCAGAAGCAATAAGACAAGTCAGTTCTTGTTTAGAAACATATTGTCCAAAAATAAAAAAAGACTTAGAGGATATTATGTATGTTGATTTTGGATCAATACTAATTGATAAAAATGACTCAAAGTCCGTTATTGAATCGGTTAAATCAGCAACAAATTATTTAATTAGTAAACGCCTTAGTCCTATTATGCTTGGCGGCGAACACTCTATTACAAGAGGTGCAATTGAAGCATTAGTAAAAAAATATCCAGATTTGATATTGGTTCAACTTGATGCTCATGCAGATTTAAGAGAATCATATATAGGAAATGAACATAGTCATGCTTGTACTATGAAAAGGTGCTTAGAAGTGCTACCTGAAAAGAAAATTTTGCAAGTAGGAATTAGAAGTGGGACTAAGGAAGAATTTGAAATTATGCATAACAACAACCAATTAGTTAACTTTTGTCCAGGCGGAAATGCATATGAGTTAAAACAAGCTCTTCTTCCATATGCTAAGTCTCCAATCTATTTAACAATAGATTTAGATTGGTTTGATCCCAGTTTATTAGCAGGGACGGGCACTCCAGAACCGGGAGGATTTTTTTGGAATGATTTTGAAGAGATACTTAAAACTTTAAAAGACCTTAGAATCGTGGGATCAGATATTGTGGAATTATCTCCAGAAATTGATAGAAGCGGAGTAAGTAGCATAGTTGCAGCAAAAGTACTTAGAAGCTTAATTTTGTCATTAGAAATGATGCAATAAAAAATTTCTAAACTAAAGTGTAGAAATACTAAATAGAAACTAAATATTTCATGGATTTGCTAAAAAGTCCTCTTTATTCAAAATATGTTGAATCCAATGCAAAATTAGTGAATTTTGCAGGTTGGGAAATGCCCATATCATTTTCAGGATTAATTAAAGAACATGAATCAGTTAGATATTCAGCAGGATTATTTGATATTTCTCACATGGGTGTGATTTCTATTAAAGGAATCAATCCAAAGGATTATATTCAAAAACTTTTTCCAACTAATTTATACTCCTTTTATGAAGGTCAGGGGCTTTATACAGTAATGCTCAATGATAAAGGAGGAATAATAGATGACTTAATAATTTATGACCTTGGTATACAAAAAAATGACATATCAGAATTATTGTTAATAGTTAATGCAAGTAGATATGAAGAAGATTTTCAGTGGATAAAAAATAATTTGAATATGTCTGAAATTGCGATAACAAACTTTAAAAAAGACAAAGTACTTTTAGCACTACAGGGGAAAAACTCATTCGGTTTATTTGAAGAATGGATTGAATCTTCGATCTCACATATCCCTAACTTTGGATGCGAATATAAAATTTTTGAACATATTTCGCCTAAGGAAAAAATTTTCTTTTCAAAGACAGGCTATACGGGGGAAAATGGTCTAGAAATACTTTTATCTAAAAAAGCAGCAATTAATTTATGGGATTTCTCAATTTCTAAAAATGTTGCACCTTGTGGTTTAGGAGCTAGAGATACTCTTAGACTTGAAGCAGGCATGCATCTTTATGGGCAAGACATAAATGAAGAAACTTCTCCATATGAAGCAGGGTTAGGATGGCTAGTACATCTAGAAAATAATCACGAATTCATTGGTAGAAGAGTTCTTGAAGAGCAGTCAAGATTAGGCATTCAAAAAAAGTTAGTTGGTCTCTCTATAAAAGGTAAAGCAATAGGAAGAAAAGGGTGCGCAGTGCTTAAAGGTGATGAGAATATTGGAACTATCACTAGCGGCAGTTGGTCTCCAACTAAACAACAAGCTATTGCTTTTGCATACATCAATACTTCGCATGCCTTAATAAATAATGAAGTTCAAATATCAATAAGAGGCAAAAAATTCAAAGGGGTAATAACAAAGAGAGTGTTTTATAAAAAAAATTATTAACTAAATTTACCCTTAAAGAATTATTATAAGTTATTGATAAATAAATCATTCTTAGATGAGAAACAAAATTTGCAAAGAACTCATAAACACAGATATTGGTAAATTAGTTAATTTATGCGGATGGGTAGATAGAAGAAGAGATCATGGTGGTGTAATTTTTATTGATTTAAGAGACCATAGTGGATTTCTACAAATAACAATTAACCCCGATGATGGTGCAGATCTATTTAAACAGGCAGAAACTCTAAGAAATGAAACAGTAATAATGGTTAGCGGAATTCTTAACGAAAGGCCAAAAGATTCAATAAATAAAAATTTAAGTACTGGAGAGTTAGAGCTTAAAGTTAAAGATTTGCAAATTCTCAACCAAATTAAAAAAAACCTACCTTTTCCAGTATCCATACATGATTATGAAAATACAAAAGAGGAACTCAGATTAAAATATAGATACCTTGATCTAAGAAGAGGTAAATTACTAGAAAATTTAAAAACAAGACATAAAATTATTAAGGTTGCTAGAGAATTTCTTGATAATTTTGGATTTACAGAAGTAGAGACTCCATTACTTACAAAATCAACTCCAGAAGGCGCTCGCGATTTTCTTGTTCCTGCTCGTCTTTCGAATGGAGAATTTTTCGCTCTACCTCAATCCCCGCAATTATTTAAACAACTTTTAATGGTAGGAGGCTTAGATAAGTATTATCAAATCGCAAAATGTTTCCGTGATGAAGACTTAAGGGCAGATAGACAGCCAGAGTTTACGCAATTAGATATTGAAATGAGCTTTATTAGTGAAGAAGAAATAATCTCTTTTAATGAAAGTCTCATAAAAAAAATATGGAAAGAAGTATTAAATATTGATTTTGATAATGCTTTTCCAAGAATGTCATGGCAAGCAGCAATGAATAATTACGGGACTGATAGACCAGACACTAGATATCAAATGTTATTAAAAGATTTAGGAGAAGTATTAGGTGATATTGGTTTTAATATTTTCACCAATGCAATTAAGTCTGGAGGTTCTATAAAATCCATAACAGTCAAAGAAGGTAATTTAAGTATTAGCAACGTAAGAATTAAACCCGGAGGTGATATCTTCCAAGTAGCTCAAGATGCAGGAGCTGGTGGTTTGGCCTTTATAAGGGTCAAAGGAGATGAGCTTGAAACTATTGGGGCAATTAAAAATAATCTAAATGAAGAGCATATAGCTGATATTTTAAGAATCACCGAAGCGCAAGATGGAGACTTAATCCTCTTAGGTGCTGGAGATACACAAATTGTCAACCAGTCATTAGATAGAGTGAGGCAATACATCGCAAAAGACTTAAATCTCATAGATAAAAGTAAATGGAATTTCTTATGGGTAACTGATTTCCCGATGTTTGAGAGAAATGAAGAGGAAAATAGATATGAAGCTTTACATCATCCTTTTTGTTCTCCAAAAAATATAAAATCTAAAGATCCTGAAAACATTCAAAAAGAAATCGAGGACTCTATAGCAAATGCTTATGACTTAGTTCTTAATGGCTTGGAATTAGGAGGTGGCTCTTTACGTATTCATGAAGCAAACTTGCAAAGAGAGGTTTTAAAAACGGTAGGACTTACTGATAAAGAGATTGATGAAAAATTTGGATTTTTAATAGAAGCTTTAGAAATGGGTGCTCCTCCTCATGGTGGCATAGCATTTGGATTAGATCGAATTACCATGCTGATCATTGGTGCAGAATCAATCAGAGAAACCATTGCTTTTCCAAAAAATCAACAAGCAAAATGTCTTCTCACAAATGCTCCTTCAAATGTCTCTGAATCACAATTAAAAGAATTAGATATTGAAATAACAATTGATGAATAAGAATATATATGGATGTTCTAAAAGTTTTTTGTTTAAATAAAATATAAGGAGGCTGTGCTTAATTAAGAATATTTAATGTCAAAATTTGTATTTGTCACCGGAGGCGTAGTTTCTAGCATTGGTAAAGGAATTGTAGCTGCAAGCTTAGGAAGATTATTAAAGTCTAGAGGATATAGTGTTTCAATATTAAAACTAGATCCATATCTAAATGTTGATCCAGGAACAATGAGTCCTTTCCAACACGGAGAAGTATTTGTAACAGAAGATGGGGCTGAAACCGATTTAGATTTAGGTCACTATGAAAGATTCACTGATACTGCAATGACTAGGTTAAATAGTGTGACTACGGGATCTATTTATCAATCAGTTATAAATAAAGAACGAAGAGGTAGTTATAACGGTGGAACTGTGCAAGTAATACCTCACATAACGGGAGAAATAAGAGAAAGAATTCATAGAGTAGCGGCCAACAGCAATGCAGATATTATTATTACTGAAATTGGTGGAACAGTTGGTGATATTGAATCTTTGCCTTTTTTGGAGGCAATTAGAGAATTCAAAAATGATGTCAATAGGAACGATGTTGCATACATACACGTAACATTACTCCCTTACATCAAGACCTCTGGCGAAATAAAAACTAAACCAACACAACATTCAGTGAAAGAATTAAGATCAATTGGAATTCAACCAGATTTACTTGTATGCCGAAGTGATAAACCAATAAATGAAGGTCTTAAAAAGAAACTTAGTGGTTTTTGCGGTGTCAGTATCAACTCTGTAATTGAAGCGCTAGATGCTGATAGTATTTATTCAGTACCTCTTTCTTTAAAAAAAGAAGGTTTATGCAGAGAAACCCTTAGTTATTTACACCTTGAAGATAAAAAATGTGATTTGAAAAATTGGGAGCAACTAATACACAACCTTAGAAATCCTGGAAATCCGATCAAAGTTGCTTTAGTAGGTAAATACATTGAACTTGGAGATGCATATTTATCCGTTGTTGAAGCTTTAAGACATGCATGCATTGAACAAAAGGCTTTATTAGATTTACATTGGGTAAGTGCTGAAATGATAGAAAAAAATTCAGCAGAAACTTACTTAAATGAAGTTGATGCAATTGTCGTACCCGGGGGATTTGGGAATAGAGGAGTAAATGGAAAAATTTCGGCTATAAAATTTGCAAGAGAAAATAAAATTCCCTTTTTAGGTTTGTGTCTTGGTATGCAATGTGCAGTTATAGAATGGGCCAGGAATGTAGCTAATCTTCCAGATGCATCTAGTTCAGAACTAGACCCAAAAACTCCCAATCCAGTGATACATTTATTACCAGAACAAGAAGACGTAGTTGATTTAGGCGGGACAATGAGACTTGGAGTTTATCCATGTAGATTGACAAAAAATACCACTGGAAAAAGCTTATATGATGAGGATGTTATTTATGAGAGACATCGACATAGATACGAATTTAATAATTACTACAAACAAAGTTTTTTAGATTCTGGATACAAAATTAGTGGTACATCTCCAGATGGCAGATTAGTTGAGTTAATTGAGTTAGAAAATCATCCATACTTCTTAGCATGTCAATATCATCCTGAGTTTTTATCACGCCCTGGCAAACCTCATCCTTTATTTAAAGGTCTAATAAAAGCCTCTCAAGATAAATTAACTCAATCAAATTAATATTCTTTATTTTTTTGAATGAAAATGACAAATTTTTTACCCTTAGTCGAACAATTTCATTCATTACAAGGTGAAGGTTATCACGCTGGAAAAAGTGCTTTTTTTGTAAGATTAGCCGGATGTAAAGTTGGATGTTCTTGGTGCGATACCAAAAATTCATGGGATGAGAAAAAATACCCTTCAATATCAATTGAAAAAATAATAGATCGCATAAAAATTGCCAGAGAAAGCGGAGCATCTTTTTGCGTTATTACAGGTGGAGAACCTTTACAGCATAACTTAGATAATTTTTGCAAAGCCATAAAAAGAATGACGATGGGAGAAGAACAAAAGCCAATGAAGATTCATATTGAGACAAGTGGAGTTAACTCGATATCAGGAAGCTATGACTGGATTACTCTATCTCCTAAAAGACACTCACCTCCAAAAAATTATTTTTTAAAAAACTGTAATGAAATCAAAATAATCATAAATGAAATAGAAGATATTGAATTTGCTATTCAAATAAAAAAAGAAACTTTAAAACATTATCAACTCTCTAAAAGTGAAGATGGCTTAAAAAAAGAAGATAAAATTTTTTATTTACAGCCAGCATGGAACAATGCGAATGGTTTTTCTCTTGCTATTGATTTCGTAAAAAATAACCCAGATTGGAAATTAAGCCTTCAAACTCACAAATACTTAAAAATTAATTGAAATCATATGACTCTTAAAAATAAATCGATAGTAGTTTTATTATCTGGAGGTTTAGATTCTTCTACAGTTACTGGTATCGCAAAAACATCTGAAGCTAAAATTTTTGGCCTTTCATTTGACTACGGTCAACGCCATAAAAAAGAATTAAATTCTGCATCAATAATTGCAAAACACTTTGATATCGAAGAATTTAAAATCATTAAGCTTGACTTATCTTTATGGGGAGGCTCGTCATTAACTGATACTAAAAAAAATATTCCAATAGAAGGAATACAAACTAATATAATTCCTAGTACTTATGTTCCTGGGAGAAATACTATATTTATTTCCGTTGCACTAAGTTATGCCGAAGCAATAGATGCTGATTTTATAGGATTAGGAGTTAATGCACTAGATTATTCTGGTTATCCAGATTGCAGGCCTGACTACATTAAAAAATTTCAAGAATTAGCAAATTTAGCTAATAAAAGAGGAAGAGAAAATAATCCAATAAAACTTTGGACACCACTATTAGATTTAAATAAAGAGGAAATTATTAAATTAGCTTTTGATAATCATGTCCCTTTAGATAAAACATGGAGTTGTTATTCGGGTAATTCAAAACCATGCGGTAAGTGTGATAGCTGCAGAATTAGAAATGCCGCTTATGAAAAATGGCTTAATAACAATAATAAAAAATGAAAATAAAAAAAATAATTCTAGAAAAATGGATGGATCCAGGACTGATTACGCATCATCTGGCAAAAAAATTCGGAGATAAAGGATTAGCTTGGCTAGACAGTGATGGCAATGATAATGGGGAATGGTCAATAATAGGAATTAAACCAAAAAAAATAATCCAATCAAGAGATATCAATAACTTAGACAAAACTAATAATCCATTTAACAATTTAAAAAATATTGAAAAAGGATTTTGGATCGGATGGTTAAGTTATGAAGCTGGAGTTTACTTAGAACCTAAAAACCCATGGCGAAAATCTAATATGGCAACTTTATGGATTGCATCATATGATCCAATCATTAAATGTAATCTAATAAAAAAAGAAATAATTATCGAAGGCACAAACTCATCTGAACTGATGAATTATAAAAACATAATCAACAACATAAAAAATATTGAAGAAGAACATATTATTACAACAAATTTAAATTTTGATTTTTCAAAAATAAATTTGGACGAAATGGCTGAAAAATTTCAGAAAAATATTCTAAAATTGAAAAAATTAATTTCCCTAGGGGATATATTTCAAGCAAACCTAACAACTAAATGCGAAATTGAATCCTCTAAAGAATATAATCCTCTAGATATTTATTTGAAAATAAGAAGGAAATTAAGAGCTCCTTTTGGAGGAATAATAATAAATAACGATAATCATAAAGAGGCTGTATTGTCTACCTCGCCAGAAAGATTTATAAAAATAGATAATAAAAATTTTGTAGAATCAAGACCTATCAAAGGAACTAGATCCAGAGATAAGGATTTAAATCAAGACGCACTTAATGCTATCGATTTAATAACGAACGAAAAAGATAGAGCCGAAAATATTATGATTGTTGACCTAATAAGAAATGATTTAAGTAAAGTTTGCGAAACAGGAAGTATTATGGTGCCTGAAATATTAAAACTTGAAAGTTTCTTAAAAGTTCATCATCTAACTTCAGTAATTAGAGGTAAATTAAAAAAAGAGAAGAACTGGATTGATTTACTTAAAGCTTGTTGGCCTGGGGGCTCTATAACTGGAGCACCTAAATTAAGATCATGCCAGAGACTGTTTGAATTAGAAGAAAATGAGCGTGGACCATACTGTGGCTCATTTTTGAAGCTTGACTGGAATGGAGAATTTGACAGCAATATACTAATAAGATCATTTTTAATTAAAGACAAAAAAATCAATATATATGCTGGTTGCGGAATAGTTATTGACTCAAACCCTGAAGAGGAAACTAATGAACTAAAGTGGAAACTTTTACCGTTAATTGATTCACTAAAATGATTGAAACATTAGGCTGGCACAAGGATCAATGGTTGGATATTGATAGAATATTTATTGCAGCTAATAATAGAGGATTAAAATTTGCTGATGGTATATTTGAAACCATTTTGATAAAAGAAAGCAAGCCTATTCTTTTTAATGAACATCTCAAAAGGTTAGAAAAAAGTAGCAAGATATTAAATATTAATCTCAAAATAAATAAATTAACCTTGAGACAACTTATTCAAGATGGAATTAGAAAGTTATCGCTTAAAAATGATCAATTTGCTTCAGTAAGAATAAACTATAGTCGAGGAACTAATGAAGGTCGAAAACTAACTATTGATAGCACTTCAGAAACAAAAGATTTGGATAATTTATGGCTTGAGTTCTATACAATCAAACCAAATTTTAATCCGATAAGCGTTTGCATTAGTCAAACGGAAAAAATAAATGAATTCAGTCTAATAAGTAAATGCAAAACATTTTCATATAATCAGGCAATACAAGTTTTAAAAGAGGCTAATGAAAAATCATTTGATGATTCTATCCTGTTGAATACGTCAGGTGAACTTTGTTGTGGAAGTACATTTAATCTTCTAATTAAAAGAAATAATCAATGGATAACTCCTAGAAAAGAGAGCGGCTGTTTAGAGGGTATTATGGTTTCTAAAGCTTTAAAATTGAAAATTGCAAAAGAAGAATTAATTCCTCCAGAATTTCAAAATGATGACATAATAATTGCAATTAATAGCTTATCTTGCAGACAAATTAATCAAGTTAACGATTTAAAGCTTAAAACTAAATTCGATCCAATTTACTTTTGGGATTTATTATATAGTTGAACTTTATTAATATCGGGTAAATATACATCAGATACTTTAGTTATATTGTTATTAACCTTAAATCCAACAATTTTTCCAATAATGATAATTGATGGAGCTAAAAATTCTTTATCTTTGATTTTATCTGGAAGATTATCTAATTTCTCTATCAAACATTTTTGATTTTTTAAAGTAGCTTCTTGAATAACAGCGCATTTAGTATTCTTATCTAAACCACCTAGAATTAATTCTTGCACAATAAATTCAATATTTTTTATACCCATAAAAATAACTAAACTATCTGATGATTTAGCTAAATCTCTCCAATTCACTGTCTTTTTTTCCTTATCTACACGCTCATGTCCAGTTACGAAAGTTACGGAACTAGCAGCATCTCTATGGGTTAGTGGAATACCAAAATATGTGGGGGCAGCTATTCCAGAAGTAATACCAGGAACGATTTCGACTAAAATTCCATTTTTTTCTAAAATCGATACCTCTTCACCACCTCTAGAAAAAACGAACGGATCTCCCCCTTTAAGCCTCACAACATTTTTGCCTTCTTTTGCCAATTTCAAAATAAGAGCATTAGTTTCAGCCTGAGGAACAGAACACTTTCCAGCTCTTTTACCAACATGAAAAATTTCTGTATTTTTTCCTGCCTCTTTTGTTATTTCATCTGGGATTAAAGCATCATGAACTAATGCATCACAATTTTTTATTAAGCGTAAAGCTTTAAGAGTTAAAAGCTCAGGGTCACCAGGACCTGCTCCAACTAAGTAAACAATGCCGGGCACAATAATCTCCATTAACAAGTATGGTAGTAAAAGTTAATCGCAATGAAGGTAAATATTGTGAAAGAAAGTTTATTAAAACCAAATAAAAAATTTACTCTCCTTAGTGCGTTTATAACTCTTCTAAATGATCGTTTAAGTGAAAGTATACTCTTACCTATATTACCCTCTTTTGTTTTACTTTTTGACTCTAAAGCAAGTACATATGGGTTATTATCATGCACTTACCAATTAGCTCAATTTACAGCTTCTCCTTTTATAGGACTTATGAGTGATAGATATGGAAGAAGACCTGTCACTCTTTTTTGTATTACTGGTTCAGTCATAGGAATATCAATATTATCATTTACAGTTCTTTTTAATTGGTCCAATTCAATAGCCACTATCCCGTTATTTTTATTATTTTTAGCGAGACTTATTGACGGTTTAAGTGGGGGGACTGCAGCTACTGCAACAACAATTCTTGCAGACATTTCAAGCCCTGAAAAAAGAGCAAAAACATTTGGTCTTATTGGTGTAGCTTTCGGTTTAAGTTTTTTCTTAGGTAATATTTTTGTTGTAATTTTTGCAAGAAATACAAATAATAATTTTATTATTCCAGTTTTGATAGCCTCAATCATTCCAATAATAAATTTTCTCCTTGTATTTTTTTACTTACCTGAAACCAAGCCTAATAATGAAATAAATAAATCAAAAACTCCTTTAAAAAACCCTTTAAAAGCTCTTTTTACAGTTTTCAAAGAAGAAAAGATTAAAAAATTATCATTAGCTTTTTTTATTTACTTTATTGCTTTTACTGGATTGACTAATATCCTTATATTTTTCCTCCAAGAATCTTTAAACTGGACGACCAAAGCATCAAGCGGAACTCTTGTTGTAGTAGGAATCATTGCGATTATCGTTCAAGGAGGATTAATTGGGCCTCTAGTAAAGCAATTTGGCGAAATGCGATTAACACTTATCGGATCAGGCTTTATTCTTGTGGCGTGTGCTCTTTTAATAACTGCTCCAAAAGAAAATGCAACAATTAATATTTATTCAGCTGTTTCATTTTTAGCCGTTGGGGCAGGATTAATTACGCCGACGTTAAGAGCACTAATATCAAAGAAATTAGACGTTGATAAACAAGGCTCAATTCTAAGTAACCTTCAGGGTCTGCAGAGTCTTGGAGGAGTTTTAGGAATTGCAATGGCCGGAAGGGTTTATGATAGTTTTGGTCCAAAATCACCTTTTATAGCTGGTTCCGTTATCTTACTTTTCATGATATACCTTATTGCAGAGGGTAAAAATAATAATTCTTTTAACAATCAAAATTCAAATGTATCTTAATGAAAAGCCAGGCTGATGTTTTTATTAATAGAGAATTAAGTTGGATTGAATTCAATAAAAGAGTACTCCTAACTGGTATGGAAAAGGGATACAAAATCCTAGATAAAGTGAAATTTTGTTCAATTTTTAGTAATAATCTAGATGAATTTTTTATGGTAAGGGTAGCTTCGCTAAAGGCTCAAGTTGAAGCAGGAATTACTAAAAAAAGTATTGATGGATTAACTCCTAAAGAGCAATTAACAGAAATCAACAAAGAAGTAAAAAAATTAACTAGTCTTCAAGAAAACTTTGTAAATAATGAATTAAGTAATGATTTAAAAGAAGAAGGTGTAGTTTTAAAAAAATATAAGGATCTAAATGAAAATCAAAGAAATTGGTGTGATAATTTCTTTTCTTCATCTATTTTCCCTTTATTAACTCCATTAGTTGTTGATCCAGCACATCCATTTCCTTTTATAAGTAATTTAAGTCTAAATTTAGCAGCTTTAATAAAGGATGGAGAAAATTCTAAAAATCAGTTTGTCAGAGTAAAAATACCAACAAAAAATATTAACCGATTTATACAAATTCCTAATGAAATTATTCAACGAGGTGATGAAAATACATATTTTTTCATAAGTGTTGAAGATTTAATTGGGAATAATATAAATACTTTATTTAACGGAATGGAATGTATAAATTACTCTTTTTTTAGAGTGACAAGAGATGCAGATTTAGAATTAAAAGAACTTGAAGCTGATGATCTTCTTTTAGCAGTTGAACAAAGTTTGCAAAAGAGAAGATTAGGTGGAGATGTAGTTAGATTAGAAGTTGAATCGGACATGCCAGAAAATATTCTGAAATTACTTATTGAAAGTATCTCACTACAAAAAGAGTATATTTACTTTTGCAAAAGTTTTTTAGGGCTTGACGATTTAAATCAGCTTACAAAAATTAATAGACATGATTTAAAAGAAAATCTTCTAATTGGGAAAACTCACCCAAAATTAAAAAATTTAGATTTACCTTCAAACAAAAACCACAAATCTATTTTTAGTATACTTAGAAAAGAAAATATTCTTCTTCATCATCCATACGACTTATTTAGAACTTCAGTTGAAGAATTTATAAACAAAGCAGCTGATGATCCACTTGTATTGGCTATAAAAATTACTTTATATCGAGTTTCCCAAGATTCCCCTATCATTGCAGCTTTAATGAGAGCTGCAGAGAATGGGAAAGAAGTAATGACTCTTGTTGAATTAAAAGCAAGATTTGATGAAGACAATAATATTCAATGGGCCAAACAACTTGAACAAGCTGGAATTCATGTTGTATATGGAATAATCGGATTTAAAACACATACAAAAATTGCCTTAATAGTAAGAAAAGAAAAAGGACGATTAAGGAATTATTTCCATATTGGAACAGGAAACTATAACTCTAATACTTCAAAGTTCTATACAGATTTAGGATTACTTTCAACGGATCCTGATATCGCATCTGATCTACTTGAGTTATTTAACTACTTATCTGGTTTTTCTAAACAAAAAAGTTATCAAAAGTTATTAGTTTCTCCCTCATCGATGAGAGAAAAATTTATATTTCTGATAAAGAGAGAAATTAAAAATGCAGAAGAAGGTAAAAAAGCCGAAATAATCGCAAAAATGAATTCTTTAGTAGATCCAGAAATAATTAAACTGCTTTATTTAGCTTCAGACTCAGGTGTAAAAATTAGCCTCATAATAAGAGGTATTTGTTGCCTTTATCCCCAAAGAAAAAATTTAAGTGAAAATATTAAAGTTAAAAGCATTATTGGCCATTTTCTTGAACACTCAAGAATTTTTTGGTTTTATAATAACGGCGATGATGAGGTTTTTATAGGAAGTGCAGATTGGATGAGAAGAAATCTTGATAGAAGAATAGAAGCTGTTACTCCGATAGAGGATTATGAATTAAAGTCTAAAATATACACCCTTTTGCAAACTTACATTAGAGATAATTACTTTTCTTGGATAATGAAAGATGATGGTTCATATTCTAAATTTGAATTAGATTTATCGCATAATCGTTCGCAAATTGACCTCATAGAAAAATAAAATTAATATTGATTTTTACAACATTTAAAAAAAATACGTAATATTTTAAATTTTTTTTATTTTTTATAAAATCATTTCATATCAATGGATTTCAAGAAAAAAGCTTAAAAAAAAAATTTTTTGTCTTTAAAATTTCAACGTAAAAGTAGTTTTTATTTCAATTTCAGTGCTAGCTTTCTAAAAAATCCATTATTTAGGAGGCCAGGGTGATGGGGATCCCTCTGGAATCTGCGAAAAGCTCTTCAGATAATAATTTTGATGAGCCAAGATTACCAAACACTGCGGGCAAGTCTCGCAAATCGAAATCCAGTCTTACGGCAAAACAAAGCCAAAAAAAGTCTGGCAGACTCGCTTCAGATTCTATTGGCTATTACTTAAGTAGCATAGGAAGAGTACCTCTTTTGACTCCAGCGGAGGAAATAGAGTTAGCTCATCATGTTCAGAACATGAAAAAGTTGCTACAAATTCCTGAAACTGATAGAACCCAACAAAATCTTTATCAAATTAAGATTGGCACTAGAGCAAGAGATAGAATGATGGCAGCTAATCTAAGGCTCGTTGTCTCGGTTGCAAAAAAATACCAAAACCAAGGGCTTGAATTATTAGATCTTGTCCAGGAAGGAGCTATTGGACTTGAAAGAGCCGTAGATAAATTTGATCCTGCTATGGGATATAAATTCTCAACTTATGCTTACTGGTGGATTAGACAAGGAATGACAAGGGCAATTGATAACAGTGCTAGAACTATCCGTTTGCCTATTCACATAAGTGAAAAACTGTCCAAAATGAGAAGAGTCTCAAGAGAATTATCACATAAATTTGGCAGACAACCTACAAGATTGGAAATGGCAACTGAGATGGGAATTGATCAAAAAGATTTAGAAGATTTAATTTCTCAAAGTGCTCCTTGCGCCTCCCTAGATGCACATGCAAGAGGGGAAGAAGACAGAAGTACTCTTGGTGAACTCATACCTGATCCAAACTGTGAAGAGCCTATGGAGGGTATGGATAGAACTATTCAAAAAGAGCATTTAGGAACTTGGCTTTCTCAATTAAATGAAAGAGAGCAAAAAATCATGAAGCTCAGATTTGGGCTAGATGGTGAAGAACCATTAACACTCGCAGAAATAGGAAGACAAATTAATGTTTCACGAGAAAGAGTAAGGCAACTAGAAGCTAAAGCAATATTAAAGCTTCGAGTAATGACAACTCATCAAAAAGCAGCTTAACCAAATTGATAAATTTTTCTGTAATTTTACTATATTTATTTTTAATTTTTTTAATATCAATAGTTTTTAAAAAATATAATGAAGATAGCAGAGAAATCGTCAGAAAAATAATACATATTGGAATAGGACCTTTAATACCAATTGCTCAATTTTTAAAAATTAATCAAAACTCTGCTCTAATTTTTACAGGAATTGTTTCATTAATGGTTTTCATCAATTACAACTATAAATTATTTCCAACAATTGAGGATGTTGAGAGAAAAAGTTATGGGACATTATTTTATTGTTTTAGTTTATTCATTTTGATTTATCTTTTCTGGGATAAAGATCCATATGCACTAATTAGTGGATTTTTCATAATGACTTTTGGTGATGGATTAGCTGGATTAATAGGAAAAAGCTTTAACTCAAAGAGTTGGATTTTTTTTAAACAAAAAAAATCTTTATATGGGACCATAACAATGTTTTTAACAAGTTTGATAGTAGTTTGCTCAATAGGATACTCTCAACAAAATAGTTTAAGTTTAAATTATTTTACAATAGCTTTTATTGCCACTTTGCTCGAACAATTTAGTTTCCTAGGAATAGATAATTTCATTGTTCCAATCTCTTCAGCATTATTTTTTAATTTTTTAATAACTAACTAAGTGAATCGTATAAAATAGCGATTAATTCTTTTGTTGTTTCTATATCTATACATGCATCTGTAATGCTTCTGCCAAACTGGAGATCTTCTTTTTTTAAAAGTTTTTGATTTCCTTCTTTCAAATGACTTTCAAGCATAACTCCTAAAATATTTTTTTCACCATTACTAATTTGAGAAGCTACATTTTTTAGCACTTCTGACTGTTTTCGGAAATCTTTATTGGAATTTCCATGACTACAATCAATCATCACTTTATGGGGAAGATTACACTGCCTCAATTCTGCTGAAATTCTTTGTACATGATCACTTTCAAAATTTGGGCCTTTTGAACCGCCCCTTAAAACTATATGTCCATCTGGATTTCCTGTAGTATTAACTATAGAAGCCATTCCATTTTCATTGACACCTAAGAAGTGATGGGATTTTGAAGCTGACTGCATTGCATTAATTGCAGTAGTAAAAGAACCATCCGTTCCATTTTTAAAGCCTATAGGCATTGATAATCCTGATGCCATTTCTCTATGAGTTTGACTTTCTGTGGTCCGCGCACCTATGGCTGTCCAACTTATTAAATCGGCAATGTATTGAGGAACAATTGGATCTAGTAATTCTGTAGCAGAAGGTATGCCTCGAGTTGCTAAATATGAAAGCAAACTTCTTGCCCTTCTTAAACCAGTATTAATATCATAAGAATCATCTAGATGAGGATCATTTATCAATCCCTTCCAACCAATAGTTGTTCTTGGTTTTTCAAAATATACTCTCATAATTATTTCTAATTTATCGTTATACATTTCTCGGAATTTTTGAATATATTTTGAATATTCCTTTGCCGCCTCAAGATCATGAATTGAACATGGACCCACAATGACTAGAAGCTTCTGATCATTATGATGCAAAATATTTTGTATCGATCTTCTTGTTTTAGATACTGTATTAGCAGAGTCGTGATCTAAAGGTATATCATTATGTAATCTGCTTGGAGGTATTAATGGACGTGTTTCAAGAACATGTAAATCTGATGTCTTTTCTAAAGCTGAATTATTTGATGATGTCGTCATTGATTAATTAAGAAGTTTGAATATTTAAAAAAGCATTTATGAATACTCTCCTTTTCAATATTAAAAATAACAATAGATTATGCATTAAACCTTACTAATGAAGAATTTGGAAACATTGCTAAAAGATTATGCAGATCATGTAGCTGAAAGAGCTGCCAAAGGTATACCACCTTTACCTTTAAATGCTGAACAAACAAATTGTATTACAAAATTATTAGAACAAGATAGTACTTACGATTCATCTTATTTACTTGATTTACTAATAAATAGAGTACCCCCAGGAGTTGATGAGGCTGCTTACGTAAAAGCAAGCTGGCTTACGGCTATTGTTAATTCCGAAAAATATTGCAAATCAATTAATCCCGAAAAAGCAATTGAAATACTAGGAACAATGATAGGCGGATACAATGTAAATTCTTTGGTTGAAATCCTTAAAGGAGAAAATAGTTTACTCGCAAAAAAAGCGGCAGAAGTTTTAAAAAATATTATTCTTGTTTACGACTCGGCTAATGAAATTTATGAATTATCTCAAAATAATATTTACGCAAAAGAAGTTGTAAATAGTTGGGCTAATGCAGAATGGTTCATAGATAAAAAAGTTCTGGAGAAAGAGATTACTTGTTTAGTATTTAAAGTTGACGGTGAGACAAACACAGACGACTTATCTCCAGCTGTACATGCAACAACACGCCCGGATATTCCAATGCATGCATTAGCTATGTTGGAATTTAAAAAACCTGATGGACTAAAGATTCTTGATAATTTAAAAAAACAAAATTTACCAATAGCTTATGTTGGAGATGTTGTTGGAACAGGGAGTTCTAGAAAATCTGCTATTAATTCACTCATTTGGCATATAGGAGAAGATATCGCTTTTGTTCCCAACAAAAAAACAGGTGGAATAATAATTGGCAGCAAAATAGCCCCAATTTTCTTCAATACTGCACAAGATTCAGGAGCTTTACCTATAGAAGCTGATGTATCCCAAATGAAAACAGGAGATGTTATTAAAATATATCCTTATAAAGGCATTATTAAAAAAATTGAAAAAGATTCAAATGCTGAAGAGTTAATAAGCAAATTCGAGTTGTATCCATCAACTCTTACTGATGAAATTCAAGCTGGAGGAAGAATAAATCTTATGATTGGAAGATCTCTTACGGACAAAATTAGAAACAAATTAGATTATCAACCAAGTGAAATATTTACTAGACCACAAAATCCAACCGAAAGTAATGCCGGCTTTACTCAAGCTCAAAAAATAGTGGGCAAGGCATGCGGTTTAGAGGGAGTAAGGCCAGGAATGACCTGTGAGCCAATTATGACCACAGTTGGTAGTCAAGATACTACTGGGCCAATGACTAGAGATGAACTAAAAGAACTAGCTTGTTTAGGATTTACTGCAGATTTAGTGATGCAAAGTTTTTGTCATACAGCTGCGTATCCTAAACCAGTAGATCTAGTTACCCATAAAGAATTACCTGATTTTATATCTCAAAGAGGTGGAGTAGCTCTTAAGCCTGGAGACGGCATAATTCATAGCTGGCTTAATAGAATGCTTCTCCCAGATACTGTTGGCACTGGCGGAGATAGTCATACTAGATTTCCTCTTGGCATTTCATTTCCTGGAGGCTCGGGCATTGTTGCCTTTGCCGCTGCAATAGGATCAATGCCCTTAAATATGCCAGAATCTGTGCTGATTAAATTTAAGGGAGAATTATTACCTGGAATCACTCTTAGAGATTTAGTAAATGCAATCCCTCTCTTCGCAATTAAAAAAGGACTCTTAACTGTTGAGAAAGCAAATAAGAAAAATATATTCAACGGGAAAATTATGGAAATTGAAGGATTACCAAACCTAAAAATTGAACAGGCTTTTGAACTTACTGATGCTACTGCAGAACGCTCATGCGCTGGTAGCACAATACTTTTATCCCAAGAAACTGTTCAAGAATATTTAAAAAGCAATATTTGCCTGCTAGAAAAAATGATCGAGAGTAATTATGAAGATTCAAAATCGATTTCAAGAAGAATAAATGATATGAAAAATTGGTTAAAAAAACCATCATTAATTCAACCAGATTCAAACGCTCAGTATGAAGAAATCATTGAAATTGATTTAGCAAAAGTAACACAACCTATAGTTGCTTGCCCTAATGATCCAGATAATGTAAAAGAAATCACTGATGTTGCAAATACAAATATTGACGAGGTTTTTATAGGTTCTTGCATGACAAATATTGGTCATTACAGAACAGCTGCAAAAGTTCTTGAAGGAGTACAAAATTTAAAAGCTAAATTATGGATTTGTCCCCCAACAAAGATGGATGAAGAAACTCTAAAAGCTGAAGGTTACTATAAAATTTTTGAAGATTGTGGTGCAAGGTTAGAGTTACCGGGCTGTTCTTTGTGTATGGGAAATCAAGCCAGAGTAGATGAAGGTTCCGTAGTATTTTCTACTAGTACAAGAAATTTTGACAATAGACTTGGCAAGAATGCACAAGTCTTTTTAGGCAGCGCTGAATTAGCAGCAGTTTGCGCACTGCTTGGCAAAATACCTGAAGTTGAGGAATATCAGGATATTACTAAAAATAAAATTAATCCATATTCAGATGAACTTTATCGCTATCTTCAATTTGATGAAATAAACGATTTCAGCTTGACAAAGTAATCATGGACTATGCCAAACTTTATAAAAGATAATATTCAAAAGACAAGTAATAATTCGTCTCGTAGCATCAAAAAATTATTAAAACAAAGATCTCTAGTCGTTGCATTTTCGATCTTATTAACAGGTTTAGGAGCCTCAATTACAAGCATATTTTTTAAAACTGGAATCTATTTTATTAATAATTGGAGATTAGCATTATTAGACCAATTCCCATCTATTGCGGTCTTACCTATTTTTGGAGCTCTAGGAGGAGCTATTGCAGGATATTTGATCAAAAATATAGCACCTGCTGCAAAAGGTTCAGGAGTTAGTCAAATCATGGGTTTTTTAAGACATAAAAAAGTTCCAATGAATTTAAAAGTAGGCTTAGTAAAGCTAATATCAGGAATTATTGCGATTGGTAGTGGATTCCCTTTGGGTCCAGAAGGTCCATCCGTTCAAATGGGAGGATCAGTAGCTTGGCAAATGGCCAAGTGGCTCAAAGCTCCCACAGCTTTTAGAAGAGTAATAGTAGCAGCAGGGGGTGGTGCTGGAATAGCTGCAGTATTTAGCGCTCCATTAGGAGGGTTTGTTTATGCAATAGAAGAGTTATTAAACTCTGCAAGACCAGTAATTTTGCTATTAGTAGTAATTACAACTTTCATTGCAGATTCATCTGCTGATATTATTCAAGCCTTAGGCTTAGATCCTAAAGCAGGAGGGTTTGATTTTAACCTCGGATTTTTGATTCAAAAAGAATATGACCCATCAGTTTTTTTCTTACCTGTAGATTTTATTTACTTAGTTTTACTAGGAATAATTATTGGAATATTTGCAGAATTGTACAGCAGATATGTTTTGTTGATGCAAAAGCTTGGGAAAAAGTGGTATAAAAATAAATTTGTTTTAAAAATGAGTATTTGTGGACTTATTTTAGGAAGCATCTACTCTTGTTTACCCAGTACATTTCATAATTTAGATGAATTACAGAAAATAATAGCTGAACAAAATACAAGTATTGGAATTGCTTTATTAGCAGTTTTAGTACTATTTATCACGACAGGCTTAGCTGCAGCATCTGGAGCTCCTGGAGGATTGTTCTATCCAATGCTTACTTTAGGTGGGTCAATTGGACTAATAATGGGGAGCTGGGTGGAAATTGCGACAGGACATGCACCAAGTACATACATTTTTGCGGGAATGGGAGCTTTTGTAGCAGGATGTTCGCGAACACCAATTACCGCAATGTTTTTAGCTTTCGCTTTAACAAAAAATTTATTAATAATGAAACCTGTGTTAATCAGCTGCATTGCCAGTTTCTTAATAGCAAGAGTTTTTAATGAAGAATCAATTTATGAAAGACAAATACAAATAGAATTAGAAGACTAAAAACTATCTTCAATCAAAAACAGCAGTTTTGCTGTTATAAACAAATACTTGATGATTCAGATGTAATCTAACTGCTCTTGCTAAAGCTATTCTTTCAATATCTCTTCCTTTTCTAATCAAATCGTCAACTTCATCCCTATGACTTACATTAACTGTGCATTGCTCTATTATCGGGCCTTCATCAAGATCTTCAGTAACATAGTGAGCTGTAGCACCGATTAATTTAACGCCTCTCTTCCAAGCTCGATGATATGGTTGCCCGCCCTTAAATGCAGGTAAGAAAGAATGATGAATATTTATTATTGAAGAAAACTTTTTTAAAAAAGAGTCACTCAAAATTTGCATATATTTAGCTAATACAACGAGATCAATTTCATATTCTTTTAGTAAATGTAAAAATTGATCTTCAACAATAGATTTATCAGTTTTAAAGGTATCTATGTGAACAAATTTTGCATTAAAGTCATTTGCAATAATTTCAAGATCAGAATGATTTGAAATTATTAACGGAACTTTCATTTTGAGTTCTCCATTTCTTACTCGCCAAAGTAAATCAATCAAACAATGATTTTGTTTACTCACGAAAATAGCAACATTTGGAATTTCATCTGAATAATTTACGTTAAATTTTCCATTTACTTCATCTGCAATTTTTTCAAATTCTTTGTAAATTTCATCTCTATTAAAAAATTCATTGTTACTATTCCATTCAATTCGACTAAGAAATAATCCTGCATCTTGATCTGTATGATGATCAGAATGTTTTATGTTGCCACCATAATTTGAAATCCAACTTGTAAGTAGACTTACAAGACCAGGACGATCGGGACAAACAATTTTGAATATAATTGAAGGATGATCCAAAAAATCTTTAACTATTAAGTCAAGTAAGTAAGTATATCCAATATATCAATGAAAAGCTTAAAAGAAAATTTTCAAAAAGCACACATAGTTATTATTGGATCAGGGATTATTGGAAAATTTAACGCCTTAGAATTATCAGAATTAGGTTTCCAGGTAACGATAATAGATCCAGCTCAACACCAAAATAGTAGCAATGCAGCTTTAGGCTTACTAATGGGTAATATGTATCAAAAAAGAAGAGGTAGAAGCTGGGATCTCAGGAAACAGAGCATTGAATTATGGCCAGAATGGATTACATTCCTGCAAAAATTAAATTGTGAATTAAATATCGAAAAACCATTAATACAACTAACTACAGATGAAGAAAAGTTTAAAAAGTTAGAGAAATTTGTTTATGAAAATAATGATCAAAACTTGCGAATTTTAGAAAGAGACTCAATATTTATCAAGAATATAAATAAAGCCTTCCAAACAAAAAATATAAAAGGGATGATTTCCTTCAAAGATGGAAGAATAAATCCTTTTTCTTTACTTCAAACATTAGATAAATATCTAAAACATAAAAAAATCAATTTTTTAAAAGGAGAAATAATAAAAATCAGAAAATCAAACAATCAATGGATTTCTACAACAAGAAATAATCAAAACATCAAATCTGATATGGTTATTTTATGTAATTCACTTAAAGCAGTTGATTTAATAGATAGCGTATCTCACAACATCACATTAAAACCTGTCTTGGGTCAAGCTATGGAAATTGATGTAAATGATGCAGAAGTTGATTTATTATCGCTGCCTAAACATTTCAATATAAATAATAAAAATATAATTCTAAAATCAAAAAATAAGCTAATTATTGGATCAACTGACGAATATAGTACTAAACCAGAAAAAAATACATTCGAAAAACTGACAAATTTTCTCGACAAAAAACCTAGTTGGCTGATGAAAGGAAAGATTTCTAAAAAATGGTACGGAATAAGGTCAAGACCAGATGGTGAACCTTCACCAATAATGAAAAATCTTGAGGACGGACTAATTATATGTACAGGTTTTTATAAAAATGGGATTTTACTGGCTCCGGCTTGTTCTAAATGGGTTGCTAATGAAATTAAAAATTACCTTTTTTAATCTTTCGTTTCAGTAAAATCTGCATCAATTACATCGTCTCCACCTTTTTCGTTTGAATCGCTCTGATCAGGACCACCTGCCGAACCAGGGGATGGTGGCTGATTACCAGGTTGCTGATAGACAGATGAACCAACCGCATAAAGTTCTTGCTGAAGTTCCTCAAGAAGTTTTTTCATTGATTCGTAATCTTCTTTTGAAGTTGCCTCTTTTAAAGCATTACTTTTTTCTTCAACTTTAGACTTTGCTGCAGCATCAATTTTGTCACCCAACTCACCAAGTTGCTTTTCTGTCTGATAAACAAGAGTTTCGGCTTGATTTTTTAAATCAATTTTTTCTCTTTTTTCTTTATCTGCAGATGCATTTGATTCAGCATCTTTTACCATCTTTTCTACTTCATTATCAGAAAGAGTTGAAGCGCCAGTAATAGAAATACTTTGTTCTTTACCGCTCCCTTTATCTTTAGCAGTAACACTAAGAATACCGTTTGCGTCGATATCAAATGTAACTTCAATTTGCGGAACACCTCTTGGTGCTGAAGGTATGCCATCCAGTCTAAAAGTCCCTAAGCTTTTGTTATCAGAAGCCATTTCTCTTTCACCCTGTAAAACGTGTATTTCAACATTTGTTTGACCGTCTACAGCAGTTGAATATGTTTCAGATTTTTTCGTGGGTACTGTAGTATTTCGGTTTATCATTTTTGTCATTACTCCCCCTAAAGTCTCAACACCTAAAGAAAGTGGAGTAACGTCAAGCAACAATATGTCTTTAACCTCTCCTGCTAAAACTCCTCCCTGAATTGCAGCTCCAACAGCTACTACCTCATCAGGATTAACAGTTTGATTTGGTTCTTTACCAATTATTTTTTTAACTAAATCTAAGACAGCAGGTATTCTAGATGAGCCTCCCACCATTACGACTTCATCAATTTCACTAGTAGAAATTTTTGCATCACTTATGGCTCTCTCAACTGGAGTCTTACACCTATCAATTAAAGAGGCTGCTAATTCTTCGAACTTTGCTCTAGTAAGGTTCAAATCCAAATGTTTTGGTCCCTCGGGAGTCGCTGTAATAAAAGGTAAATTTATTTCACTTTGAGTAGCATTTGAGAGCTCTATTTTTGCTTTTTCTGCAGCTTCAGTCAATCTTTGCAAAGCTTGCTTATCTTGTCTGAGATCAATACCCTCATTAGATTTAAAAGTATTGGCTAAGTGATCTACGATGCATCTATCAAAATCATCACCACCTAAATGTGTATCTCCAGATGTAGATAAAACTTCAGTTACTCCATCACCAGCTTCAATAACTGAAACGTCAAAAGTACCTCCCCCTAAATCAAAAACAAGAATTTTTTCATTTTCCTTATCCAAACCATATGCTAAAGCCGCAGCAGTTGGCTCATTAACGATTCTGAGAACTTCTAAGCCTGCAATCTTTCCAGCGTCTTTTGTTGCTTGTCTTTGAGAATCATTGAAATAAGCTGGAACTGTAATTACAGCTTGTGTAACTTTGTCGCCAAGGTATTTACCTGCATCATCTGCTAACTTTCTTAAAACTTGAGAACTTACTTCTTCAGGAGAGAACTGTTTATCCAAAATAGGACATTTTAATTTGACACTAGAGCCAGATTTTTCAACAGAATAACTAACTTCTTTAGATTCTTCATTGACTTCATCAACTCTTCTACCAACAAAACGTTTTGCAGAATAAAAAGTATTTTCGGGGTTCATTACAGCTTGTCTTTTTGCTATTTGTCCAACAAGCTGATCTTGATTTTTTGTATATGCAACAACTGATGGAGTAGTTCTGAAACCCTCAGCATTTGCTATTACAGTAGGCTTACCACCTTCCATTACAGCGACACAACTATTAGTTGTCCCTAAATCAATTCCTACTACCTTACCCATGGGTAAATTCTTTATATTTGTTATTCTCCATAATCGGTCATTGACGTCATTATTGTTACTCAAAGACGGGGTGTGGTTCCCGAACAGACCATTACTTTTAAGGTTAAAATTCTAAATATGATTTCAAGCAAGACATCTTTCATCGCATTAATTGGCAATCCAGTAAGCCATTCTTTGTCTCCAATTATGCAGAATGCTGCCCTTCAATATTTAGGCTTAGATTTAATCTATATTGCTGTACCCTGTGAAGATGAAGATCTAGAATTAGTTCTTAATTCTCTTAAAAAAATTAATTGCAAGGGTTTAAACATTACAATTCCACACAAAGAAAAAGTATTTAACCTTTGTAGTGAAATCTCCCCTATTGCTAACAAACTTAAAGCAATTAATACCCTCAAATTAAATTCTGAAAATGAATGGAGCGCGACTAATACGGATGTAGAGGGATTTATTTATCCATTAAAAAATTTAAAATTAGCAAAGAAAAAATCAATAGTTCTTGGCTCCGGGGGTGCAGCAAGATCTGTTATTCAAGGTTTAATAAATTTAAATCTTTCAACAATTTCAGTAATATCACGTAACAAATCATCACTAGATGAATTAAGAAAAAACTTTGAAAATCAAATTGAACTTCAGAGCTTCTTAAATAACGATAATCAAGCTCAAAATTTAATTGAAGAAGCAGATTTAGTTGTAAATACAACACCAGTAGGAATGAAAACAGCTAAAAATGAAATAAATTTATTGCCATATGGAGATTACTTTTGGAGATCTCTTAACTCAAAAACTATTGTTTATGATTTGATATATAATCCTGCTCCGACTCATCTATTAAAATTTAGCGCCAATAAAGGATGCATGACTATAGATGGTTTGCAAATGCTTGTTGCCCAAGGAATAAAATCATTATCATTTTGGACAGATGGTTTAGAAGTACCTTTTCATGTAATGAATGACGCACTCAAAGATCATCTTTAAAATAATGCTAATTTTCAAGGAACTGCACATCATGATGTATCGTTAAAGATGAACAGACGCTCATGACATCATTTATATGAGCCAAAGACCTTGTCTGAAACTATGAACGATCAACAATCTTATTACGAAACCATGTATATCCTCCGCCCAGATATTGCGGAAGATGAAGTAACTAACCACATTGATAAATATAATAAGCTTTTAGAAGAATTTGGCGGTGCCATCCTCGATAGTCAAATGAGGGGTAAAAGAAGATTAGCCTATCAAATAGCAAAACATAGAGAAGGTATTTACGTCCAACTAAGTCATCAAGGAGATGGACAACATATTTTCAAAATCGAAAAAGCAATGAGACTAAGTGAAGATGTTATTAGATACATGACTGTTAAACAAGAAGGGCCCTTGCCAACACCAAAACATTCTACGAAGAATTCAACTAAAGCAGATGATAAAGAAAATCCAGAAACTAAAGTTGAATCTAAGGAAGAAAAACAAGTAGTAAGCGCAGAAGCTTCAACTTCGGGAAAAGATGATACTGTAACTAAAGAAAATGCATGATCTTAAATATTAATCTTTTGTTTTTGAATTTAATTCAGCCCATATTTTATTAGACATACCCCACATATAAATAAAACCCTCCGCTAAAGAATGATTAAAAACATCGTCTTTGCTATAAGTTGCTAAATCTTCTCTGTAAAGTGAATTATTTTCGGACATTCTGCCGATTATTATTGCGTTCCCCTTATGAAGTCTAATCTTTACTCTTCCATTAACTGTAGTTTGAGTCGACGAAATAAATGAATCTAAACTATCTTTAAGAGGTCCAAACCAAAACCCTTGATAGACAAGTTGACCCCATTTTTTTTCAACTATTCCTTTAAAGTCGACAACGTCTGGATTTAATGTAATGCTTTCTAATTCTTTGTGAGCTTTGATTAAAAGCAAGAGGCCTGGTGTTTCGTAAATCTCTCTACTTTTAATTCCTACTACTCGGTCTTCAATCATATCAATTCTTCCAAAACCATGCTCACCTGCGAGAACATTAGCTTTTTTAATGATCTCTACGGGGGTTAGAGATTCATCATTAATTCCAACAGGAAACCCATTTTTGAAAATAATTTCTACTTCTTGAGGAGAATCAGGTGAATTCTCAATAGATGATGTCATTGCAAAAATATCTTCAGGTGCTTCTTTCATTGGGTCTTCTAATATGCCTGCTTCAATACTCCTACCCAGTAAATTAACATCTATTGAATATGGTGATTTTTTTGATACTGGTGCTGGAATACCAAACTTTTCTCCGTACACTATTGCCTCTTCCCTACTCATATTCCATTCCCTTGCAGGAGTAATTATTTTTAAATCAGGACCTAAAGCATTTATTGCTAAATCAAATCGAACTTGATCATTCCCTTTACCAGTGCATCCATGAGCCACTGCATCAGCACTAACCTCTCGAGCAATATTTACGAGATTTTCTGCAATTAAAGGCCTAGCAAGAGCTGTAGATAAAGGATATTTATTTAGATATAATGCGTTTGCTCTAATCGCTGGAAAAGCGTATCTCTCAACAAAACTATTAACTAAATTGCCAACAATTGATTGAGATGCACCAGAATTTAAAGCTTTTTGCCTAATAAGTTCTAAATCCTCGCCTTGACCAAGATCTGCGACAAAAGTAACCACTTCTGAAATTCCATATTCATTCTTTAAAAATGGAATACAAACGCTCGTATCTACGCCGCCAGAATAAGCTAATACAACTTTTTTTACCTGCTGCATCTAAATTTGCTCCATAAATTAAAATTTTTTGACGTAATTAAGAATTTGAAAACTTATTAAAGACTAATACTATTGTAACTAAAAGAGCTGGACCAAAAACTAGTAATAAGAGAAGAAAGTTATTAATTATTAAAACATTGGTATTCAAATATCCAATAAGTTTTAATAATCCAGAAAGTAGCAATGAAATTAGCCAGATAAAAACGTATTTTAAATTTCCTTTATCAAACAAAGTTTTTAGTGAGCATCATTATGTATTATCTTATATATAGAACACTATTTATAATGAGTTCAAACAAACTAAAACTTAGATTAGACGATATTTCTGAAGTTAATCCAGCCTTAACTTGCTACCACAGAGATGATCCAGCGCCTGTGTTGCCATTAAGAGAGGAGCCTGATCTACTATCTTGGCTTGAAAATACAGGTAGACTCGTTGCAGAAAAAGATGGAGATTCCCAAGAAATTAGCACAATAGAGGAAGAAGAACTTTCAGCGCTAATGGGGGAAAAGGAAGATTATAAAACTGAAGAAGACCCTTCATTAGAAGATGATTGGGAAGATTAAAAAGTTTAACTTTGAATCTTTATTTATATTAAATACTTTTGGTTTAATAGTTAACTCCTATTTTTTTAATAATTTTATTTTTATAGGAGTTTACATATTATTCTTCTTTATTTCTATTTTTACAACGAAAAATGGTCTAAAGATTATCAAAAAATTTAATTTACTTCAAAATATTAGGGATGAAGGTCCAGCTAATCACTTTAAAAAAAGTGATACTCCAACAATGGGTGGGATTTTTATGATAATCCCTTTTTTAATTTTGCTTTTAATAATAACTATCAATTTAGGTTCTCCGAAATTAATTCTTTTATTACTTACTATTTTTGGTTTCTTTTTTACAGGATTTTTAGATGATTATTTAAGCATTAAAAAAAAAGAGAACAAAGGTTTAACAACAAAAGAGAAATTAATCTTACAAAGTGTCATCTCAATAATTTTTATATCGTTAGCCTACGAAAAAAATTTAATCAGTCCATTAATAACAATTTCTGATTCCTTGGGAATAAATTTGAATGTTTTCATATTGCCAGTTTCTTTTTTAGTACTTGTCGGCATAAGTAATTCAGTAAATTTGACTGATGGACTAGATGGATTAGCAGCTGGATGCAGTGGGATTGTCTTTTATGGATTAGGAACAGAAATATTACTGAAAGAACAGCAAGAACTTTTTATTTTTAGCATTCTATGTTTTTCGATGTCAGGCATATGCTTAGGTTTTCTCAAATACAATTGTTATCCTGCAAAAATATTTATGGGTGACACCGGATCTCTAAGTATAGGAGCAATTCTGGGTTCTATAGCGTTATTCACTAATAGCATTTTTACCTTATCTATTTTCTCAGGAATATTTATTATTGAATCATTATCAGTAATAATTCAAGTGGGGTTTTTTAAAATTACAAAAAAATTATTTCTTAGAGGTAAACGCATATTTTTAATGGCTCCATTACACCACCACTTTGAACTTAAAGGAGTGAAGGAACAAAAAATAGTTGAAAATTTTTGGAAAATCAACATTTTACTTGTAATTTTAGGTATAGTTTTAAAAATAAATCTTTGAAAAATTTGTTATGAATTTTTTTACATGGAAAGATAATGGTTTAACAAGTGACTGCTCAAGTCTTGATGCAATGGCATCAAGATTTGAAGAAACTGCTAACTTAATGAAAAAACTATCTAAGAAGGGCTTTAAACTAAAGAAAACTCAAAATAATCAACTAATACTTCACTCTGATCCTGAGGTTTTTGATCAATGGGGTTTTATAAGTGAGGAAGTCCCTTTTAAACAACTTTGTTTAATGTCAGATGAAGAATAACTAGTAGAACTTGAAAATTCTTCACTAAGTACTGATAAATAATTGCGTACATGAGTGTCCCAACTAAAGTGCCTGTTAACTCCCTCAATTCCATTTCTACTCCATATTTTCCACTGATTATTATTCGATATTCCTTTTTCAAGAATAACTTTCAACTCATCAATATTAGTAACATCCACTAGAAGTCCATTTTCACATTTTGAACGAATTTCTTTAGGCCCTCCATCATTTGTTGATATTATTGGTAATCCACATGAAGAAGCTTCAAGAAGAGTTAGACCAAAAGGCTCTGTTAAAGCTGGATTTACAAATACGCCACCTCTGCTCGCAGCCCACCGATATAAAGCAGGAATCTGACTTGGAAGATGTTTTTTTGGATAAGCTACCTTTCCATATAAATTATATTTATCAATTGTTTCAAAAATATTATGAAATACATCTTTCTGTTGAGGATCAAGTTTCGAAGTGCTTTCTCGACAACCCAAAATTAAAATCAAGTTAGTTTTTCTTTTTAATTTTTCAGATCTTCCATAAGCCTCAATCAACGAGGGAATATTTTTTCTTCGTACAGCTCTAGAAATAGTCAACAATGGAGGTTTAGTAGAATCCTTTAAAAAAGGTTTCATCATATTATCAATTTCAGCTGTCTCGGTTGTGGAATGAAAATGGTGAAATTTCTTATGATCAACACCTGGAGGAATAACTTTAGCTTTGTGAGGTGAAAAAGAAGAATATTGAGAATATTGAATAACTGACTCTTGATTAGTACTTGTAACAACAATGTCAGCAGACTTTAACGTTTTTTCTTCTGCCTCAATTCTTTTTCTTATGGAATAAAGCTTTTCTATTTGATTAGTTGTTAAACCGGTATCAATCAATTTCCTCTTTTTTTCTCTGCCTAAAGAATGTCCCGTAAATATAAGTGGAACTTTTAAATATTTACTAAGTTTAACTCCTACATATCCTGCATCTGCATAATGCGCATGAATAAAATTAGGCTTTTTATTTTTTTTGTAGTAAGAAATAAGACTTTCAGTGAAGTGATCTAAATAAGGCCAAAGCAATTCTTTTCGTAAATATTGATTAGGTCCAAATTTAAATCTTAAAATCCTAACTCCAGGTTCTACAAATTCTTCTTTTTGAGAATATTCCTTGTCTACTTTAGGGTCGTTGATTAAACGAGTAACTAAATCTACTTGATCGACTTCTGAAGTATTAGCCAAACTTTTAACTAACTCTAAAACGTATTGTGTTTGCCCACCTGTATCTGCATCCCTTCCTAATTCAAGATTTTTAGAGCGTATAAGACCATGTAAATGTAAATGTAAAAATTTCAACCTCATTCAGCGAATCCTCCGATCAACGGCCTTTAATAGAAATAAGCTGAATTTCTAAGGGAAATATAAAGAAAGCATTATGATTTTTTATTGTTTTAATACAAAAGTATTAAAAAAGCAGTGATAGATTAACTTTATATCCGCCGTAAAAAAATTTTCGTTTTGCTGAGATAATGAAAATACAAAGAAATACAACAAATAATTTCTTATTTTAGAACCTTTTTAAGGTATTTGGCTGTATGACTAATAGGATTTTTAGCTACATCCTCAGGAATACCTTCTGCAATGATTTCTCCGCCTTTATCACCTCCATCAGGTCCTAAATCAATAATCCAATCCGAACACCTAATTACATCAAGATTATGTTCAATAACAATTACTGAATTCCCTTTGTCTACCAAACGTTGTATCACATCCATTAATTTATGAACATCATAAAAACTTAATCCTGTTGTTGGCTCATCAATCAAATATAAAGTTTTTCCAGTAGCCCTTTTTGACAATTCAGTCGCTAACTTAACTCTTTGAGCCTCTCCACCAGATAATGTAGGAGCTGGTTGGCCTAATTTGACATATCCTAAGCCAACATCTACCAATGTAGATAATCTATCGGCAGCTTGAGGTATAGCAGAGAAAGTTTCTGCAGCTTGTTCAACAGTCATCTCAAGAACATCGGATATGTTAAAACCTTTATATTTAACTTGAAGAGTTTCCCTATTAAAACGAGCTCCTTTACACACTTCACATTGAACATACACATCAGGTAAAAAATTCATTTCAATAACATTGACTCCCTGGCCTTTACAAGCTTCGCATCTTCCTCCTTTCACGTTAAAGCTAAATTGACCAGCCTGATAGCCTCTTGCTTTTGCTTCTACTGTGGCAGTAAATATCTGCCTTATAGGGTCAAAAGCACCAGTATATGTAGCAGGATTTGATCTTGGAGTTCTTCCTATTGGAGATTGATCGATAACGATAACTTTATCAATTGCCTTTATACCCTTTAACTCTTTTACACCTTGAGGAAAAGGGACTTTTAATCCTAGAGAATGACATAATGCAGGATGAAGTAATTCATTTATCAAGGTGCTCTTCCCACTTCCACTTACACCAGTCACAGAAACTAATCTTCCTAAAGGAAATTCCACAGAAATATTTTTTAAATTATTTTTAGAGCAATTATTTAAAATTAAACTTTTTTTTACAGATGATCTACGTTCTGTTGGAGTAGGAATCGACTTCCTACCACTTAGATAAGCTCCAGTTAATGATCTTTCTGAATTTAAGACATCTTGATAAGATCCTTTAGCAATAATTTCCCCTCCATAAACACCTGCCCCAGGTCCAATATCAACTAAATAATCTGCTGATTTCATTGTATCTTCATCATGTTCAACCACAACCAAAGTATTTCCCAAGTCTCTTAAGCTTTTTAATGTTTCTAATAATCTGTCATTGTCTCTCTGATGCAGACCAATACTTGGTTCATCTAATACATATAAAACGCCAGTAAGACCTGCACCTATTTGTGTAGCCAATCTAATACGCTGAGCCTCACCCCCAGACAAAGTCATAGCTGGCCTATCTAAAGTCAAATAATCTAAACCTACATTAATTAAAAACTTCAAACGTAAACGAATCTCTTTTAAAACCAATTCACCTATCTGCTTTTGTTTTTCTGATAAAGATATATTTTCACTCTTTGTCTTACCTAAACCCATAATGCGTTCTACATGATTAAGAGTTTCAGAAACGCTTATAGAAGTTAAGTCAGTAATATTGTACGGACCAAGTTTAACGGCCAAAGCCTCAGGTCTTAATCGTTTTCCAGAACATGTCTTACAAGGAACTAATTCTAGATACTTCTCTAATTTTTGTTTAACTGATTCTCCATTGGCTTCATTCAATTGCCTTTCTAATATTGGCAAAATCCCCTCAAAAGGTCTTTCAAAACCATTAGAAGTTTTAAAACGACTATCAGCTTGAATTAATATTGGTTTATCTGATCCCAAAAGTAGAACTTTTTTTTGCAAATCACTTAAATCTTTCCAAGGAGTTTTTAATTCAAAACCATAAGCTTGTCCTACAGAATAAAGTAAAGAGAAGTAATAAGTATTATCTTTTTCACTCCAAGGAGCTATTGCAGCATAAACAGGCAATGTTTTATCAGGTATAACTCTATCCGCAGTAAATTTTTTTAAATAACCAATCCCATGACAATCTGGACAGGCCCCATATGGGCTATTAAAAGAAAATAATCTAGGAGAAAGTTCTTCAACAATAGAACCATGTACAGGACATGCATAATTTTCTGAGTAAAGTTTTTCTCTCTCTAAGTTAGAAGGTAAGTTTTCTCCTTTTTTTGGAACAACTTCTACTATTGCTAAACCATCACCTCTTTTAAGACAAGTTTGTAGAGAATCATTTAATCTTTCTTGTATTCCTTCTCTTGCAATTAATCTATCAACTACTACCTCAATATTATGAATTTGATTTTTATCTAGTTCAATACTATCAGCTAGTTCTCTAACCTCTCCATTAATTCTTACTCTAGCGAATCCTTCAGCAGCTAGTCCACTTATTAATTTAGTATGAGTTCCTTTCTTACCTCTTACAACAGGAGCCAACAATTGGTACCTTGTTCCTTCAGGTAAAAGAAGAATTTGATCAACCATTTCATCAATTGTTTGAGGCGCAATTGGAACCCCACAATGGTGACAATGCGGCTCACCAGCACGGCCAAACAATAATCTTAAATAATCTTGTATCTCTGTTACCGTTCCAACGGTTGATCGAGGATTATGACTTGTAGATTTTTGATCAATTGAAATAGCAGGTGATAAACCTTCGATATTGTCAACATCTGGTTTATCAACTTGACCTAAAAATTGTCTTGCGTATGCCGAAAGACTCTCAACATATCTTCTTTGACCTTCAGCAAAAATAGTATCAAAAGCTAGAGAACTTTTACCACTTCCGCTCACACCTGTAAAAACTATAAATTTATTTCTAGGTAGAGAAAGATCAATATTTTTTAAATTATGCTGACGAGCGCCTCTTATATTAATTGAATTATCTTCTCCAAAACTGCTATCAACTTTATTAACCATGTCTAAATCTAAGTTATGATTTTAAAAAAGTTATTATAGTAAAATTTTTTGTATTTTACGCAGCTGGGCGATCAAGAAGTCTAGAAGCATATTCGTTTACTTCGCAAGAACCTCCACCTATAAGTTCTATTAGTTCATTTTTTCTTTGATTTTTTGTAGTTAGTTTCACTATTGAAGTATAAGTTATTCCATTAATTACGTTTTTATTAACTTTAAAATGAGCCAATCCCTTAGCAGCTAAGAAAGGTTGATGTGTAATACATAAAACTTGTTGATTATTAGAAATTTCTTTTATTAGCTCAACCAAAGAAAATAGAGATTTACCACTTAAACCACTATCAATTTCATCTAAAAAGAAAGTATTAGGTTTTTTAGAAATACTAGATTTAATAGCTAACAGGAATCTTGACATTTCTCCGCCAGAAATAACATTTGATAATGGAGCAAGCTTCTGATCAGGATTAGCCGAAAACAAAAAATTTATATCATCAATTCCATCGCCAGAAGGGTTGCATTCAGAAAATTGAATTGAAAAATTTGCATTTTCTAAACCTAGATTACTTAAAATTGACATTACTGAATTTTGTAACTGTTTAGCAATTTTTTTTCTTTCAGTAGATTGAATAAGAAATAAATTATTTAGATTACTTTGTAAATTCTCAATTTGAGCTTTAATATCGCAAATCTCATTACCTTGATCATTTTGTTGAAAATAAGTCTTTAATTGATCGCGCTTTTCAATTAATTGAGTTAAATCCAATGAAAAAGTTCTCTCTAAGTTTTTTAAAAAGAATAATCTTTGTTGTATTTCTGGAAGATTAGATTCATAATTTTGTATTTCTTGCAAATATAATTTTAGATCTAAAATTAAATCTTCAACATCAGCATGAATATTTAATAACTTCTCTCTAAATTTTTGAATCTTTAAATCGAAATCTGCTGTTTTATTTAAAATCTTTAGTGATTGATTTATAAAAGAAGTTACTGACGGTTCATCATGACTGAAATTATTTAAATTTATTAATGATGATTTAATTGAATTATTAATTTCAAGATTATTTACAAGTTTATTTTCTAATAACTCTAGTTCTAAAATTTCTTCATTTGAATTTAAATCAGCTTCTTCTAAACTCTTTAACATGTGTTTAATTGCCAAGTTTTTTTCTTCTTGATTCCTAGCAAATTCTATTTTTTCATCCATTAAGCCTTTTAAAAATTTAGTTTCTCCCCATATACTTTTAATCCTTTCGCTAGTATCTCTAAATTCTTGAGAACATAAGTCATCAATAATTAGTCTTCTCTTATCTATAGAATCAAAAATAAAAGTGTCAGATTGACCTGCAAAATCTATTAAAAATCCTCCAAGTTTTTCTAATGATTGTCTATTTATTGGTAAGTCATTAAGGCTATATTTGGATAAAATTTTATTATTTTTTTTATAAGATCTTCTTTTAATATGTAGATCTGAAGAGGTTATTTCAAAACCATTACTAATTAACCAATTATTAACTTGAAAAGAAGAAGAAAATATCGCCTCAATATTGCAGAAGTCTTTTCCTGGACGTATTAAATGTTTTAGAGGTATATTAGTTCCACCAAATAAAGCATTTAGGGAATCCAAAATTAATGATTTTCCTGAACCTGAATCCCCAGTTATGATATTCAACCCTTTTTCGAAATTAATTTCTATAATTTCTATTAATGCAATATTTTCTATTTTAAGTTGTACTAACATGATAATTCTTCCATATAAAAAAATTAACTTCTTTTTTAAAAAAATAAAGGTCTTAAATATATAAAGTTATGAAAGAAGATTTTACTGATTTTATTGAGGTATCTGGACTCTTAAATTACGATCCAGAAACAATTTCTAAAATTTACAAAAAAAATCCTAAAAGACTTTTAAAAAGACTTTGGCAAACACTTATACCTATTTTTGCTTACATCTTCTCAGTGGGATGGGATAAATTAACTGGAAGATTGAAGAATGAACAGCAAGCAAGATTTAGAGCAAGAGAATTAACAAATTTGCTAGTAGAACTTGGGCCTGCATTTGTTAAAGCAGGTCAAGCTTTATCAACAAGACCAGATATAATCCCTGGGATTCTTCTAGAAGAATTATCTGAATTGCAAGATCAACTCCCTGGGTTTGATGGCAATAAAGCTATGGAGTTAATAGAAGAAGATTTAGGATACAAAATAAATGAGATTTTTTTAGAAATTGATAAAGAGCCAATTTCCGCTGCCTCTTTAGGGCAAGTACATAAAGCTAAATTAAAAAATGAAAAGATCGTTGCAATTAAAGTACAAAGACCAGGATTGAGAGAACAAATAACCTTAGATCTCTACATAGTGAGAAATATTGCTTATTGGTTAAAAAACAATATCGGATTAATAAGAAGTGATCTAGTCGCTTTGATTGATGAATTAGGCAAGAGAGTTTTTGAAGAGATGGATTATCTAAACGAAGCTGCAAATGCAGAAAAATTTAGAGATATGCATAAACATAACAAAATGATTGCCGTACCAAAAATTTATAAAGAAATAACTTCAAGAAGAGTATTAGCAATGGAATGGATAGACGGTACAAAATTAACAAATTTAGAAGATGTAAAAAAATTAGGAATTAATCCTGATGAAATGATTGATATAGGAGTGCAATGCAGTTTAGAACAGCTTTTAGAACATGGTTTTTTTCATGCAGACCCACATCCAGGTAATTTATTAGCCTTAGAAGATGGAAGATTATGTTATCTAGATTTTGGAATGATGAGCGAGGTTTCCAGAGAATCTAGATCAGGATTGATTCAAGCAGTAGTACATTTAGTAAATAAAAACTTCGATAAATTGTCTCAAGATTTCGTAAAATTGGGATTTTTATCAGAAGAAGTGAATCTAGAACCCATTGTTCCAGCATTTCAAGATGTTTTCATTAACGCCGTTGAACAAGGAGTTTCGAAAATGGATTTTAAAAGCGTTACAGACGATATGTCTGGTGTCATGTATAAATTCCCTTTCAGACTGCCACCATATTATGCGCTTATAATTAGATCATTACTCACATTAGAAGGAATAGCTTTAAGCGTAGATCCAAACTTCAAAATATTAGGCGCGGCTTATCCATATTTTGCAAGAAGATTAATGGAAGATCCTGATCCACAATTAAGGGAAAGCCTTAAAGAAATGCTTTTTGATAATAAAAAATTTAAATGGGACCGTTTAGAAGATCTACTTTCTAACGCTGCAAAACAGACAAATCTTGATTTAGAAAAACTTTTAGACGAAGTTATAAATCTTCTTTTTTCTCCAAATGGGGGATTTCTTAGAAACGAAATAGTTGAAGGTTTAACAAATCAGATAGATTTGCTTAGTCTAAAAATATTGAAAAGTTTAAATAACTATCTTCCACAATCAATTAAATTAAATACTATTAACGAAAATAACAACTTACGTGACCTCATAATGTATGTAGAGCCATTAAGAAACTTTTTAGAGATTTTGCAAAAAGTCCCCGGGTATTCAATTGACATTTTTCTAAAAAGAGTTCCAAGATTAATAAATGAACCCTATACAAAAGAAATGGGTATAAAAATTGCAAAAAAAGTAACTGAAAAAGGAGTAGTAAGACTTGTTAAGATTGCTGCTGGTGCAAATATCTAAATGAAGTTTAGTAAAATTTTAATATTTAAAATATTTTTTGTTTTAGTAATTTCTCCATTATTTTTAAATATTCCAAAAGCGAATACCGCTGAAGAAATTAAGATCACATACAGTATATTTTCAAGAACAATTAAAGTGAATTCTTTAAAAACTTTTGCTAAAGAAGGTAAATCCACAAAAAAATTAAAGAGAATTTTGAAAGCAACCGGTTCTTCCGATCAAGAAATTAGAACAGTATTAAACAAAGATTTTGAAGTTCCTATTACCATTGCAAGCAAACTTGTATACTCTGAAATAGGAAATGTTTTTTTAACAAGACTTTCATCTATTATCCACCCCTCCAGAGCAACTGATGAGAGAACAGGCATGATAGCCCTTAGAGCAAGCGTGATACAAGGTATTAATATAGGAGATGGAAAAATAAATCTAGTAAATTTTTTTGAAGGATATCCAACTAAAACTGTAATTTTAGATGTAAGCGCTTTGAGCAAAGTTATGAATAAAGTAGAATCGATTTCAGAATTATTAACCTTTTTCACCAATTCCCCTTTAGAAAAAATCAAAACTAATTAAGCAACTATGGTGTTATTAAATAAAATCAAAAATAAACTAAGTTTTAATTATAGAAAAAAAAGATGGCCAGGCCTTATTGAAGCTTATAAACAATATCTTCCAGTTACAAAGAAAACTCCTATTATTTCCCTCAATGAAGGAAATACACCACTGATTTTAAGCGAATCAATTAGCAACTTAATTGGAAATGGAACAAAAGTTTTTTTAAAATATGATGGCCTTAATCCAACAGGATCTTTTAAAGATCGTGGTATGACTATGGCAATTAGCAAGGCAAAAGAAGAAGGTCGTGAAGCAGTTATTTGTGCAAGTACTGGAAATACCTCTGCAGCAGCTGCAGCATATGCTTCGAGAGGAGGATTAAAACCTTATGTTTTAATACCAGAAGGATTTGTTGCACAAGGAAAGCTTGCGCAAGCGTTAATGTATGGCGCTGAGATAATATCTATTAATGGAAACTTTGATAAGGCTCTTGAAATTGTAAGAGATTTATCCTCAAATCATCCTATAGAACTTGTTAATTCTGTTAATCCATATCGAATACAAGGACAAAAAACGGCAGCTTTTGAAATAATTGATGACTTAGGTCATGCTCCTGATTGGCTTTGTATTCCAATGGGCAATGCAGGAAATATAACTGCTTATTGGATAGGATTTAAAGAATATTCAAAAATAAAAAGAAATTTAAAATTACCAATAATGATGGGGTTTCAATCCGAAGGCTCTGCTCCATTAGTAAAAAATATAATAGTTAAAGATCCAGAAACAATTGCAACTGCAATAAGAATTGGAAATCCTGTAAATAGAGAAAAAGCAAAAAAAGTAAGGAAGGAGAGTAAAGGAGATTTTCAGTCAGTTACAGATGCAGAAATAATCGATGCTTATAAAATCCTTGCCAAAGAAGGGGTTTTTTGTGAACCTGCCAGTGCAGCATCAGTTGCTGGACTAATTAAAAATAAAAATAGAATTCAGAAAGAATCGAATATAGTTTGCATTCTGACTGGAAATGGCTTAAAAGATCCTGATTGCGCTATAAAAAACAACGATGCTATTTTTAGGAAAAATATTGAACCTTCATTAAAAAATATAACTAAAATTTTAGGATATTAAAATCCAAAAAAAATAGTGTCTGTGGAAATCAATCAAAAACTAACTTCATTTGTTGAAAAGTAGATAACAAAAAATTCTATTTGTTGAAAAATAAAAAATTTTTGAAAGAAGACAAAAATTTTCAACAAGTAGAAATTTTTCTACACATGTTCTTTTCTTCGTAAACTAAGTAAACGAGCTGCTTAATTTAAGAATTCCACAGTTCCCACAAGAACTACTACTACTAAATTTTTAATTTTTTATTTATTTTTATATTAGTAAAAAGTAAAAAAATAATTTATTGAATTTAATTTACGAAAAAAGTATATTGTATTTGTAAAAAGTTCCAAATACCCATGGAAATTATCTGTAAACAAAATGAATTAAATAATGCTATACAATTAGTGAGTAAAGCAGTTGCTTCAAGACCAACTCATCCAATTCTTGCAAATATTCTTTTAACTGCTGATCAAGGAACTAATAAAATTAGTGTGACAGGATTTGACCTTAATTTAGGAATTCAAACTTCTTTCGATGGAACTGTTAAAAATAGTGGAGCTATTACAATACCTTCAAAACTTTTATCCGAAATAGTAAACAAATTACCTAATGAAACTCCTGTTACTTTAGAAGTTGAAGAAAATTCAGATAATATTCTAATAAAAAGTGATAGAGGTTCTTTTAATCTTAAAGGGATACCCTCTGATGAATATCCTAATTTGCCTTTTGTTGAAAGTGGTACTTCTTTGGATATTGATCCTAGTTCTTTTTTAAAAGCTTTAAAATCTACCATCTTTGCTAGTAGTAATGATGACTCAAAACAATTACTTACAGGTGTCAACTTTACCTTCAAACCAAATTATTTAGAGTCTGCTTCTACAGATGGTCATAGATTGGCTGTTGCTTTAATTGGTAAAGAAGAACAGATCGAACATAAAGAAAATTTTTCTTTAAACGATGGTGACTTGTCAGTAACTATTCCAACTAGATCATTAAGGGAAATTGAAAAACTAGTATCTCTGAGAAGCTCAGAAAATTCAATAAAACTTTTCTATGACAAAGGTCAAGTAGTATTTATTTCTTCTAGTCAAATAATTACGACAAGAACCCTTGAAGGTACTTATCCTAATTATTCACAATTAATTCCTGATACTTTTTCTAAAACTCTCAATTTTAATACAAAAAAATTAATTGATGCACTTGAAAGAATTGCTGTTTTAGCTGATCAGCAAAGTAGTGTTGTAAAGATTAAATTAGATAATACAGATTTAGCTCACATCAGTGCAGATGCTCAAGATATTGGAAACGCAAATGAATCTATACCTGTTTCTTATGATGGAGAAGATTTTAATATTGCATTCAACGTTAGATATCTTTTAGAAGGTTTAAAAGTTATTGCTTCTGAAAATGTACTTTTAAAATGTAATATAGCAACTACTCCAGCTGTTTTTGTACCAGAAGATAATCTCAATTCTTTTACTTATTTAGTTATGCCTGTACAGGTTCGTTCTTAATTTGAAATTACCTAAAGAAATCTTATTAAGTGAATTACTAAATTTTTGTGTTAAGGGAAATATGGTCCTTAATTACGGAAAAGGTGAAAATGTGTGGATGCATCCTCCAGTTCATCGAATTTTAGGATGGTACTCTCGCCCTTCAAATTTTGATTTAAAAAGAAATGTTTGGCGCTTAAATCAAATTTCTCAAATAATAGATAATGAAATATATGTCAAAGGTGATCCAGCTATTTCTGATTTAGCAACTTTAAATAGGTTTCCAACTTTAATAGAAGCTAATCTGATAAATGTAAATGGATCAAAAATAGGAGTTATTGCTGATTTTTTATTTGAAATGAAAACGGGAAAAATTAAATATTATTTAGTTTCTAGATCTAATCCTAAGATTCCAGGGTCTAGTAGATGGAAATTAACTATTGATAATATCAATGACCAACAACCGGGATTGGTATTCTGTGAAAGTAATTCTTTAGATGATTTATCTTTAACAAAATCAAGTATTAAAAATGAATTTATGCAAAAAGGAAAAAAAATTTTTGATAGATTTGATGATATGAAAAATATTGCCTCTAATAGATTAGAGGAATGGCTTGAAGAAGATGAAGATATTAGCCAAAACTTAGATTTTAAACAAAAAAGTTTTTATAATAATGAAAGAACATCTATACCGTTTAGTGAAAAAAAAGAAGATGACCCTTGGATATAAATAATGATAAATCAAGAAAATAATGTTCTTTATGATCTTAATGAAGCACTACAAGTTGAAAATTTAACAGTTAATGATTACGAAGAAATTTGCAAAAGATTAAAGAGAAAACCTAACAGAACGGAATTAGGCATGTTTGGCGTTATGTGGTCAGAACATTGTTGTTATAGAAATTCAAAACCTTTACTATCTAAGTTTCCCACTAAAGGTAAAAATGTTTTAGTTGGACCTGGAGAAAATGCTGGCGTTATTGATGTTGGAAATAATCAAAAACTTGTTTTTAAAATAGAAAGTCATAATCATCCTTCTGCTATTGAACCTTTTCAAGGCGCAGCAACAGGAGTAGGAGGAATTTTAAGAGATATATTTACAATGGGTGCAAGGCCAATCGCAGTCTTGAATTCATTGAGATTCGGCAACCTTGATAAATCATCAAATATTGATTTGCTAAGAGGAGTTGTATCCGGTATTGCACATTATGGAAATTGCGTAGGTGTGCCGACTGTTGGAGGTGAGATTGAATTCGATGATAGTTATTCCGGAAATCCTTTAGTGAATGTTATGGCATTAGGACTTTTAGAGACGGAACAAATAGTTTGTTCTGGAGCTAAAAATGTAGGATCACCAGTGTTATATGTTGGTAATACAACTGGCAGAGATGGTGTTGGCGGTGCTAGTTTTGCTAGTTCAGAACTAACTACAACTTCATTTGATGATAGACCTGCAGTTCAGGTAGGTGATCCATTTGTTGAGAAAAGTCTTATTGAAGCTTGTTTGGATGCTTTCAAGACAGGGGATGTAATTGCAGCTCAAGATATGGGTGCTGCAGGTTTAACATGCAGTAGCGCAGAAATGGCTGCAAATGGAAATTTAGGGATATCAATTGATTTAGATTTAGTCCCTTCTAGAGAAGATGATATGTCCTCATACCAATATTTATTATCTGAATCGCAAGAAAGAATGTTGTTTGTCGTTAAAGAAGAAAAAATTAATGATCTTATTGAAAAATTTAATAAATGGGGATTATATGCCAGTGTTATTGGTGAAGTTATAGAAACTAATGAGGTAATTATTTCTCATAAAGGTAAAATTGTGGCGCATATACCTACTTCTGCCCTATCTGATGATACTCCAGTGAATTTTCACAATGTGATTAATAATCCACCCAATGATCTTTTAAATAAATGGGAATGGAAAGAAAATGATTTACCAGAAATTCATGAGCAAAAAATATTTTCATTGAAGGAAAATAAGAATTTTTCTTTTTCAGAAATCATTTTAAAACTACTTTCTAATCCATCAATAGCTTCTAAAAGATGGATTTATAAACAATATGACTCTCAAGTTCAAGTAAATACAGTTTTTAAACCTGGAAAATCAGATGCAGCCGTAATAAGACTAAGGGAACAAAATAAAAAAAATAAAAGTAAAGTATTTTCTGGTGTCGCCGCTTCAGTTGATTGCAATAGTAGATGGGTTGCGCTTGATCCTTTTAGAGGATCTATCGCTGCCGTTGCAGAGTCCGCTAGAAATGTTAGTTGTGTTGGTGCTGAGCCAGTAGCAATTACAAATAATTTAAATTTTTCTTCGCCGGAGAATGAAATAGGATATTGGCAACTCTCATCTTCATGTAATGGAATTGCTGAAGCCTGTAAAGCTTTAGAAACTCCTGTTACAGGAGGTAATGTATCTTTATATAATGAATCTAAAAATATAGAAAATCTAATTACCCCTATAAATCCTACTCCTGTTATTGGAATGGTTGGAAGGATAGATAATGTCGAAAAAGCAATAAGTAGTGAATGGAAAAATATTGAAGATCAAATCTGGTTAATTGGTTCTTCCAAATCAGAAATAAAAATTGCAGCTAGTTCTTATTTGGAATATTTTCATGGAGAAATTACAGGTCGGCCTCCAAAAATAGATTTGTTGGATGAAAAGTTTTGCCAGAGTTTTTTAAGAAATGCGATTTTAAATAGCCTTGTAGTTTCTTCTCACGATATAAGCGACGGCGGTTTAGCTATAGCTTTAGCAGAGTCTTGTATTTTATCGGGAAGGGGTGCAACTATAGAATTAGAGAAAGATTTAAATAGAGTTGATAATTTATTGTTTGCCGAAGGGGGGTCAAGAATTATATTTTCAATTAGTAAAATTAAACAAAATGAATGGTTTAATTATTTAAAACAAAATCAAATAAAATTCCCATCAAGTGTTTATGTAAAAAAAATAGGATACGTATCTGCTGACTTGCTGAATATAAAAATCGACAAAAAAAATATTTGCAATATTAGGGTTGAGGAATTATCCGAAAAATTTAATAATAGTATTTCAGATTACTTTTAAAAATGAAAAATATTTCTCAACTATTAATTATTTTAAGATATTAAGTTATGTGCGGAATAGTTGGAATCGTCTCTTCAAATGATGTAAATCAACAAATTTACGATAGTCTTTTGCTTTTGCAGCATAGAGGTCAAGACTCAACAGGTATAGCAACAATGGAAAATACTGTTTTTCATATACATAAGGTTAAAGGTCAGGTTAATACTGCTTATAGAACTAGAGATATGAGGAATTTAATTGGCAAAATTGGATTGGGTCATGTTAGGTATGCAACAAAGGGATCAGCAGAAAGTGTAGAAGAAGCACAGCCTTTTTATGTAAATGCTCCTTATGGAATTGTTTTAATACATAATGGAAATTTGACTAATACCAGAGATTTAGAAAAACAGTTATTTAATGTTGACAAGCGGCATACAAATTCTTCCAGTGATACTGAAATGTTGTTAAATGTATTTGCGACAGAATTACAAGAACAAATTCACAATCAAGAACTAGAACCTGATATTATTTTTAATGCAGTTAAATCTTTACATAAAAGAATTCAGGGTTCATATGCTTCAATTGCGTTAATTTCAGGACATGGTTTATTAGCATTTAGAGATCCTTTTGGCATTAGGCCTTTAGTCATAGGGAAAAGACTTTCATTAACTACAAAAAAAGAAGAATGGATGGTTGCAAGCGAATCTTTAGTACTTGAGAATAATGATTATGAAGTAGTGCGAGATGTAGATCCAGGAGAAGCTGTTTTTATAAATCTTGATGGGGAGTTTTTCTCTAAGCAATGTTCTGAAAATCCAATGTTATTTCCCTGTGCTTTTGAATATGTTTACTTAGCTAGACCAGATTCAATTATGAATGGAATTTCAGTCTATAAAGCTCGTTTAAAGATGGGAGATTATTTAGCAGAAACAATAAAAGAAACAATCAATTCTGGAGATATTGATGTAGTTATGCCTATTCCTGATTCTTCTCGACCCGCGGCAATGCAAGTTGCAAGACAGTTAGGGATAGAATATAGGGAAGGTTTTTTTAAAAATAGATATGTTGGCAGAACATTCATAATGCCTGGTCAGCAGAAACGTAAGAAATCTGTAAGGCAAAAATTAAATGCCATGAGTACAGAGTTTAAAAATAAAAATGTATTAATTGTTGATGACTCGATAGTAAGAGGTACTACTTCAAAAGAAATTGTCCAGATGGCTAAAGATGCAGGAGCAAATAAAGTGTTTTTTACATCAGCAGCTCCTCCTGTTCGTTATCCTCACGTATATGGAATTAATATGCCTAATAGAGATGAATTAATAGCTCATAATAGGACAATAAGTCAAATCGCCGATAAGCTTGAAATTGATAACCTTGTCTATCAAAGTGTTGAAAGTTTGCGTAAATCTATAATTGGTGATTCTCCTATTAAAGGTTTAGAGATGAGTTGTTTTACTGGTGAATATGTAACTGGAACAGTAAATCATGAATACTTAAATTGGGTCGAAAATGAATATAAATCTTAGTCGAGAAAGTTTTCAAGTCGGAAACAATTTTCAAGGTATTCATCATTATCAAATTTTAAAAAATCAATTAAAAAGTTTGATTTATTGGATTTGAAATTTAATTTACTTAGGTCTAATCTTGCAGATTTATTTTTATTAGTTTCAATATCAAGGTAATGGTTACTTGCCATTATTTTGAAGAAGTAATCGTTTTTAAGTTGGGTTTTTTCGTTTAAATATCCCAAATTGTATTCATTTGAGCAGTAAATTTCATTAATATTTATGCAAAAGATTTTTCCTTTTTTAGATATTAAAAAAATATTTTTTCCATCATGAAATGTACAACAAGAAACAATTTTTTCAGATGGTAAAAGTTTTGCAATTATTAATCCTTGGGATTGTTTAGAAGTTGGTGTTAAAAATTTATTTGATAAATTAAATTTAAAAATTCTTCCTATTGAGGTTAATATTATTAAGTCTTTGTTTTTATTAGAAATAAAAGAATCAATTGTTTTTAAATTATTTTTTAATTTTGTAATAGTGAAAGATCTATTACTTTTGATCATATCTTCATCAAATAAAACTTTTTTGAATCTTCCATCTGAATTTACTATGCATAAATAATTTCTAGTTTCTTTTTTAATTGCATGAAAATTTATTATTTCACTAGGATGAATATTTCCAAGAATTTTATTATCTAATTTATAGTCTTTATTAATACTTGATTCCCAATCAATGTTAAATACTTTTCCCGTATTTGTGATTCCAATTAATTTTATATTTTTTTCAATCTTACATATAAATTTTTGAATATTTTTATTATCTATAATTTTATTTACAACCTCAAATGATTTTTTATAATTACTTAAAATCATTCTTTTTAAATAGAGTCTATTGTCTATGTGTAATTTTGTTTTTTTATTTATAAAGTCATCTAATATCTGATTGTTAAGAGTTTCTAATTCTTCATTTTGATTTATATTTTTAATTATTTTTGTTTTACGTATAACATTGTATTTTTTCTTTAATATTAATAATTCCTCTATAAGTAATTCAAGTAATAATTCTCTTTCGTTCAATAATTTTTGAAAATAATTCTTTTTTTCTTCTAACTTTTTTATATCGTTAATAATTTGACTTTTTTCTAGATTTGTTAATTTTTTTAGTGGCATATCCAAAACTGAATTTGCCTGTTTTTCACTAAATAAAAAATTTTTTACTAATTTTGATCTAGCTTGCACAGAATTTTCTGATTCTTCAATAATTGCTATAACTTTCTTTATGTTTTTTGTAGCTTTAGATAAACCTTCTGATATTTCTAGTTTATCAAGAGTGTTTTTTAGAAAATAAAAAGTTCTTTTTCTAATTGTTTCTTCTCTAAATTGAAGAAAATAGTTGAGATATTTTTTTAGATTTAGTTGTACAGGTTTGCCTTTAATTAAAGCTAAGAATATTGCTCCAAAGTTTGTTTGGAGAGTTGTTTTTTTATATAAATTAGAAATAACAAGTTCAGAATTCGAATCTTTTTTTAGTTCTATTACAATCCTCATTCCATCTCTGTCGCTTTCATCCCTAATATCAGAAATCCCATTAATTTTTCCTGAATTAACAAGTTCTGCGAGTTTTTCAATCCAACCTGCTTTATTAATTTGATAAGGAAGTTCCGTAATGATAAGTGCATTCTTTTTATGCTTACCTTTGCCTAAATTTATCTCTTCCCTATTTACAATTCCTCTTATGGTTAAAGATCCTTTTCCAGTTTCATAAAGTTCTTCTATTGCATGACTATAAATTAACTCTCCGCCTGTAGGAAAATCAGGTCCTTTGATAATGTTTGAAAGTTTTTTATCACTAATGTCTTTATTTTTTACTAAGGCAACTAAACCATCCACAATCTCGCCAAGGTTGTGAGGCGGAATATTTGTTGCCATGCCAACAGCTATACCCGATGAGCCGTTTAATAATAAAAATGGAAGTTGGGCTGGAAGAACATCTGGTTCTTTTTGAGAACCGTCAAAGTTGTTTGAAAAATTTACTGTTTCTGATCCAATTTCTTCAAGAAATCCTTGATGAGCTATTGGAGCTAATCTGGTCTCAGTATATCTCATTGCTGCAGGTGGATCATTATCTACAGATCCAAAATTTCCATGGCCGTCAAGAGCAGGATATTTAGTTGAAAAATCTTGTACTAGCTTTACTAATGCATCATATACTGATTGATCTCCGTGAGGATGGTATTTTCCAAGTACATCTCCAACAACTCTTGCACACTTTCTAAATGGTTTATCAGGTGTTAAACCTAATTCGAACATTGCAAATATAATCCTTCTTTGTACAGGCTTAAGACCGTCTCTTGCATCAGGCAAAGCACGACCAACTATTACGCTCATTGCATACTCCAAATAAGAACGTTGCATTTCTTCTTGAAGTGAGATGGAAGTGAAGTTTTTATCCATTAGAGCGCAAAATTAAATAATTATTAATTAACTAAATTAAGACTAATAGGTAAAACAATATTTACCAGTATTGAACATTAAGATGATTCACTTATTTTGGATTTTGCCAGTATTACATCTTTTTTTAGTTGTTCATTTTGCAAAAGAATTTCTGTAGAGGCTTGTAATTTTTCTCCCCATAACTGTTCTTTTCTATAATTATAATTGACATATTTGGGATCTTTAGCTAAAGCTTTTTTTGCTAGCTGAATTGCTAATTTATTATCACTGACATTTATACATGATGCCAGGCCTAGTAGTGGTTCAGCATTTTCCTCAATTGAGATTGCACTTTCAAAAAGTTTAATTGAAACATTTACATTGTTTCTCTCGAAATATGCTAAACCTTGATTATTAATTGCTTGCCAGAAATCAGGTTTAATTTTTATAGATTTATCAAACAATTTGATAGCTCCCAAATAATTTCTTTCCATTAATAAAATATTTCCTAATTGAAAAATAGCTTTGTGGTTATTAGGTTCAATCTTTATTCCTTTTTCTAAAGCATTCTTTGCTTTTGTTTGTTGTGAAATTTTTAAGTAAACATTACTTTTAGCAAAATATATTTCGCTTATATTTGAATTGATCTGTTCTGCTTTATTTAGGGAATTTAATGCGTTTTTGTATTCTTTGTTAGCTATTTGTGCTTCAGCCAAAATCAACCATAGTTTTTCTTCTTTTGCATTAAGTTTTACAGCTAATTTGGCTAAGTTAAGACTGTCTTCATATTGGCCAAAATAAAGCAGCTGATATGCATTTTTGCCAATATATAAACTTTGCTTTTGTAAATTTTTTATTGTTGGAAAATAATAATAGGGAATTATTGCTTGAACTTTTTCTATTTGAAAAAAGGAAAAACATATCAGTGAGGTATAAATTATTTTTTTAAAAAACTTTTTCATATTTATATTTTTTTATTATTTATATTTGCTTGGATGTTTCTTTTCCACATCCATGGTTTAATTCTTTTTAGGGTGGTTCCTTTGAGATTTTCTTGCCACGTTTTATCGTCCCAATTAAGGGAATCAATATTAAGATTTTTGATCCATTCTTTCGGTGTAGTTTCATAATTATTGTTGTATGGTACTGATTTATTCCATGGACATACATCTTGACAAATATCACATCCTGCAACCCATCCACCTAAATTATTTTCTATTTTCTTTGGAATAGTTTTATCTCTGCTCTCTATTGTGTGATACGCAATACATAAATCTGATTGTATTACAAATGGTTCTACGATTGCCTTCGTGGGACAATGTTCAATACATTTATCACACTTTCCACAAAGTGATTGATGAGGTTTATCTGGTATTAAATCTTTTGTGAGAATAATAAAACCCAAAGTAAACCAAGAACCATTTTTTTTGCTGATTAAATTACTATTTTTACCTATCCAACCAATTCCTGCCTCTTCTGCCCATGCTTTCTCAAGAAGCGGAGAGGTATCAACACATATTTTCCATTTGCAATCAGGGATTTCTAGGTTAATCCATTTACCAATATTCTTTAATTTTTTGTGAATCACTTTATGATAATCCTCACCTTGGCTAAATTTAGCTACCTTGAGGAAATTGCTGTTGTTGTTTTGTGAATTAATGTAAGAAAATCCAACGCTTAAAACACTTTTTGCATCTTCAAACAGTGAACCTATATTTTTTCTTTTTTCTGCTTCCATCCATTTCATTTCAGCATGATAGTTATTTGATAGCCATCTTTCTAATGCATGAGTTCTTAATTTTATGCGCGAACTACCCGGAATTGAAGCTATTCCAGCAATTGTAAAACCTTCAAAAATAGCTCTTTCTTTTAATTTTTTACTTATTGCTTTTTTGTCTTGAATTGTATCAATCATTTCTTTTTCTTTATAATATTTCTTTTGAAAGTTATTTTTGGAGAATAAACTTAATAAATAAAATAGATATATTTAAGAAAATATATCCTAACTTAGTAAAAACAGTTAAATTATTAGTAAAATTAATATAGGTTAAAAGTTACTTTGGTTGAATCTAATCAAAATCAAGATTCAAATTTAGGATCTAGGCTTCAACAAGATCTCAAAAATGATCTTATTGCAGGGTTGTTAGTTGTAATCCCCTTAGCTACAACTATTTGGCTGTCATCATTAGTTAGTAAATTTGTTTTAACTTTAGTTACTTCAGTCCCAAAGCAATTAAATCCTTTTATTAATTTAAATCCTTTATTACAAGATTTAATTAACCTCACCTTAGGTTTAACTGTTCCTTTATTAGCTATTTTGCTAATAGGCTTAATGGCGAGAAATTTTGTAGGAAGATGGTTATTAGAATTTGGAGAGGGAACTTTATCAAAAATTCCGGTAGCTGGAGCGGTTTATAAAACTCTTAAACAATTGTTAGAAACTTTCTTAAGTAATAAATCTAATAGATTTAGAAGAGTTGTTTTAGTTGAATATCCTCGTGAGGGACTTTTTAGTGTAGGCTTTGTAACAGGAAACGTAGGCCCTTCTCTACAGCCAGAATCGGAAGAAAAGTTGCTTAGTGTTTTTATACCTACTGCACCAAACCCAACTACTGGTTGGTATACACTCGTTCCTGAGTCTTCTGTTAAGGATTTGGATATTTCTGTTGAAGATGCTTTTAGAACAATAATTTCTGCTGGGATAGTTAATCCAGATGAGAAAAATAACACTACAAATCCAACATTTTCAAAATTGTTTTCACAATTACGAGCTTCCACTAATACTTCTTCTTAATTGATGCATAATAGATCCCTTTCTAGAGAATTATCTTTAATTTCTCTCGGCCTTATAAAAGATAAAGGTGATTTTAAATTAAATAAATTTCAGATAGAAGAAATTTTTGAATCTGCTTTAGATTCTCTAATAAATCATTGCAGAGAGGAATTAGATAATTGCGAGTCAGAATTAGAAAATGCTTCACAAAAAATATTAAATAGTGAATTGCAAGAAGGTGTTGATTCTTCTTATTCAAATGTTCGAGATGAGTTAAAAAAATCTCTTACAAAAATTGAAACTGTAATGAATACACTCTCTGTCACTTTAGACTTTCCCAAATTAATTGTTTCTAGCGGTCAAATAGATATTAGAGAGGATGTAAATCAAAGGATTTGTAATATAGTTAATAATCTTAAAATTATTGATTCTCATATTGATCAAGTAATGGATGGCTGGAGATTAAAAAGATTACCAAGAATTGATAGGGATATTTTGCGTTTAGCTTACGTGGATATAAATTTTTTGAATACACCTGTAGCTGTTGCTTGTGATGAGGCTGTTAATTTAGCTAATAAATATAGTGACTTGCAAGGAAGAAAATTTATTAATGGAGTTTTAAGGAGATTACAAACAATTTAATTGTCATAATAATTTGATATAAATAAATAGTATTTAGAAAATTTTAATTACTAATCATAGATAATTATGACTAATACTGATAATTCTCGTGAATGGGCTGCACAAGCGTATGCACTTTTAAAAAAACGTCAGGAAGAGCAAAAGCAAGAATTAGAGAGACAGGAAGAGCAAAAGCAAGAATTAGAGAGACAGGAAGAGCAAAAGCAAGAATTAGAGAGACAGGAAGAGCAAAAGCAAGAATTGATTGATATTCCAAATAAAGAAAATATTCCCGAACAGCCTTTAACTATTTCCGAACCTAAATTAGGAGAATTTGATGATAATTTTACTTGGTCTGCGATGGTATTAGCTGCTCAAGGAAAAAAAATAAATCAAATATCTATTGATGAAATTGATTGGTTAACTAAATTAAGGAGAGGATTAGAAGAAACTCGAAAAGGATTTGTTACTGAATTATTGGATAAATTAGGAGATGATCCCCTTACTCCTGAATCTCTTGATGATTTAGAGACCCTATTAATAAGAGCTGATGTAGGGATTGATTCAACCGATAAAGTTATAAATTCTCTTAGAACAAAATTAAACGAGGAAGTCGTGGGTGGAGAAGCAGGAATAAAATTTTTGAAGAAGGAATTAAAATTAATTATCGATAAACCAATAAAAAATTCGGGCTCTGATCTCTTAGTTCCCCAAAAAGGTAAATTAAATGTTTGGTTATTGGTAGGAGTTAATGGTGTTGGTAAAACTACTACATTAGGAAAATTAGCATATTTGTCATCTAAAAGTAATTATAAAACTTTAATTGCTGCTGCTGATACTTTTAGAGCGGCTGCAGTAGAACAACTTAAAGTGTGGGGAGATAGAAGTAATGTTGACGTTATATCTAATCAATCAAAAAATGCTGATCCAGCTGCTGTAGTTTTTGATGCTATTAATTCCGCGAAAAAAAGAAATGTTGATTTATTACTTGTTGATACAGCTGGTAGATTGCAAACAAAAAATAATTTGATGGATGAATTAGCAAAAATAAAAAAAATTATTGATAAAAAGGTCCCAGATGCAATTGTTGAATCATTATTAGTTCTAGATGCAAGTCAAGGACAAAATGGCTTAAAGCAAGCCAAAAGTTTTGCTAAATCAGCTGATTTAAGTGGAGCAATTATTACTAAATTAGATGGTACTTCTAGAGGGGGAGTTTCTTTAGCTGTATCTGAAGAAGTAAATTTGCCTATAAGGTTTATTGGAGCTGGAGAAGGTATAAAAGATTTGAGACCATTTAATAGTTATGAATTTGTAGAGGCTATGCTTGCAGATAAATAAATATTTAATTTATTTTTTTTAAAAACTATAATTTAATGTTAAAACATATTTATCTATCGTATTTGTTTTGACAAATAATTCAAAAGAAAAAATATTTTCGAATAAATTTATCCAAAATTTTTTAGAAAATGATCCTAAAGAAACTTTAAAAAATAAATATAAATTTGCTGAAATTGCATCTTCCCTAGCATATTACTTAAAATCTTTTTCCAACATAAATAAATTACTGGATTATGTATGCTTAATTTTTAAACATATTTTTCCTGATAATGTAATTTTAATTATTCCTTTGAATTACGAGGGGGATATATGGAAAGAAAATATAAAAATTTCTGTTAATTATGAATATTTAACAATACAAGAAGAAATTAGTAGTTTTTTGAATCAATTTCATTTTTCAAAAAATTTTAAAATAAAAGAAATTTTAACTTTTGAAAATGCATTAAAAAATAAATTTAAAGAATATAAAATTGAAACAAAAAAAATAATATCTAGAAATAAATGCAGAGGTTTTATTTATATTTTTAGCAAAGACATTCTCAAACAGTCGATTACTGAAGATACTAATTTTAATTTTATTGAAAATTGTTTAGCTGTTGGACTAGAAAATCATTACTTAATAAAAACAAAGAAAAAGCATGAAAATGTAGACAGAGAAATTTCCACGGGTGCTGAAATTCAATCTCAATTACTCCCAGATTATTGTCCAATTATCCATGGTCTAGATCTGGCCGCTCATTGTAGACCAGCTCTTCAGCTCGGGGGGGATTACTATGATTTTATGTGCTTGAAGACAAATATTTCTGAAAAAAGGAAAGAAAAATCAAGATGGGCATTTGTCATCGGCGATGTAATGGGTAAAGGGATTCCAGCCGGTCTTTTAATGACTATGTTAAGAGGAATGTTACGTGCAGAGGTTCTTACAGGTCTGCCTCCAGATAGAATTTTGCATGATTTGAATCAATTAGCAATAAATGATTTAGATCAATCGCACAGATTTGTGACGTTATTTTACTCAGATTATGATCCAAGAACTAGAAAATTGCGATTCGCTAATGCAGCACATAATCCTCCTTTGCTTTGGATAAGTTCAGATCAGAAAATTATTAAATTAGACGCAAAAGGATTTGTACTTGGGCTACAAAAAGATGCTGAATATCATTGTGGTGAAATCAAGCTTAATCAAAATGATTTAGTTTTTTATTACACAGATGGAGTAATTGATACTTCTAACTCTTTAGGACAAAGATTTGAAGAGGAAAGATTAATTAAAACTCTTACAAAATTATGCAAGCAATCTTATACATCCCAAGAAATTTTAAATAAAATATTTAAAAAGTTAGATGATTTTACAGGGCAAAATAGACATCTTGAAGATGATGCCTCGATGGTTATTTTTCAATTGAAATAGATATTTTTTGTCACTTATATAAAAAAATGCTTTATTAGAGATACTTAAAGTTTTCTAATTAATATGGCAAAAGTTTGGAGTAAAAGGTTTGATAATGCACTTAATCCTTTTATTGAAAATTTCAATGCCTCAATTGGTTTTGATAGAAAGCTTATTTTAGAAGATTTAGATTGCTCGATTGCTCATGCCAAAATGCTTGGCAAAACAAAAGTTTTATCTTCTTCTGAAGTTTTGCAGATTATAAATGGTTTAGAGTTAATAAAAGTTCAATATTTAGAGGGTAAATTTTCTCCAAGTCCACCTTCTGAGGATATTCACTATTGCATAGAAGAAAAGCTAATAAGTTTAATTGGTGAAACTGGAAAAAAACTACACACAGGCAGAAGTAGAAATGATCAAGTTGGTACAGATATAAGATTGTGGCTAAGAAAAGAGATTGATAATATTGAAATTTTATTAACCGATTTGCAAAAATCCTTCTTAAATCTTGCTAAATCCAATGTTTATACCTTAATCCCTGGATATACTCACATGCAAAGAGCTCAACCGTTATCTTTGGCCCATCATTTATTGGCTTATATAGAAATGCTTCAAAGAGATCGCGAAAGGTATAAAGAAGTTCGTTCAAGAGTTAATATTTCTCCCTTAGGAGCTGCAGCATTAGCTGGAACAAAAATAAAAATAGATAGGCACTTTACAGCTGCAGAATTGGGTTTTAAAAAAATTTATAAAAACAGTATTGATGCAGTGAGTGATCGAGATTTTTGTATAGAGTTTGTTTCTGCATCTGCTTTGTTGATGTCTCATTTAAGTAAAATTTCAGAGGAAATAATTTTATGGGTAACTGATGAATTTTCTTTTGCAAAATTAACAGATAAATGTGCCACAGGAAGTAGCTTAATGCCTCAGAAAAAAAATCCTGACGTTCCAGAATTGATAAGAGGTAAGACAGGAAGAGTTTATGGACATCTTCAAGCATTGTTAACGATGGTCAAAGGGGTGCCGCTTTCTTACAACAAGGATTTTCAAGAGGATAAAGAGCCAATATTTGATACTGCAGAAACAATATCTTCTTGCGTTAAAGCAATGACTATTCTAATTAGTGAGGGCATTGAATTTAATATTAAAAATTTATCTGATTCTGTAGAAAACGACTTTTCTAATGCTACTGATTTGGCAGATTACTTAGTTGGTAAAGATGTTCCTTTTAGGACCGCCTATCAAGTTGTTGGTCAAATGGTTAAATATTGTCTGGAGAGAAAAATATTGTTTAAAAATCTCAAAATTGAAGAATTTAAAAAATTTCATCCCAAATTTGATGAGGATGTTTTTGTTGATCTTAAACCCCTTAATGTTGTTAAATCAAGAAATAGCGAAGGAGGCACAGGTTTTGTGCAGGTAGAAAAAGAGTTAAATAATTGGCAAAAAAGATTGTTACTTTGAATCTCAATTATTTTTCTACAACAAGGGTATGCTTTGAAGTAGAATAATGAGGCAATGCTATGAGACTACATTTTGTAGTTTTTTTATAAGGTAAATTTTTTGTTGAGTTTAAAGTGAGTATTTTTGTTGGCAATTTGCCGTTCCGCGCAGAGCGTGAAGATGTTATACAGTTGTTTACCCCTTTTGGTGAGGTTTCAAATTGTTCTCTCCCCTTGGAGAGAGATACTGGAAGGAAAAGAGGATTTGCATTTATTGAAATGGCAGATGAAGCTATTGAGTTAAAAGTTATTGATGGTTTGCAAGGTGCGGAACTTATGGGCAGACCTTTAAGAATTAATAAAGCTGAGCCAAGAGGTTCTGGTGGATCTCGTAGAGGAGGAAGAGGCGGCTACGGCGGTGGTAATAATGGTGGCTACGGAGGAGGTGGCTATGGCGGCGGCAATAATGGCGGCTACGGCGGTGGTAATAATGGTGGCTACGGCGGCGGCGGCTATGGCGGCGGTAATAATGGCGGTTACCGAGGAGGTGGCTATGGCGGCGGTAATAATGGTGGCTACGGGGGAGGTGGCTATGGCGGCGGTAATAATGGATCTAATAGCTCAAATGCTAATAAATCTTCTGGAGCAGAAGGTTGGGAAGATAGAAGTTATGGAAATTCATCTGATAATTCTGAATATGAAAATGGTAGGAGCAGAAGAAAAAGGGGAGTGTCCAATGAGAACAACGCTTCAAACGAGACAAATTAGTAACCCATTTCTTTAAGCGCTGTCGTTAGTTTAAAGAGATGTTCAGTATTTAATTCGTTTTTTATAGATTTATTTGAAACTTGATTCCGCCAGATTTTAGCTTTTGGTATACCTTCAACTAAATTTATAAGATGTTTACAAATATCCCAAGATTTTCCTCCGTTACTTAAATGGGCTTCTAAGTATGGAATTAGGGAGAAAATAATATTTGAAGCAGATTTGGGTTTTTTATTAATTCCATATATCTTTTGATCAATTTCAGACCATCTCAAGGGATGTTTATAAATTGACCGTCCAATCATGACCCCATCAAAATCATTCAAGGCTTTTAACGATTCATCGATATTTGTTAAACCACCATTGATTTCAATTAATAATTCTGGATTTGATTTTTTCAATTTTTTTACCATATCAAAATTTAGTGGAGGTATGGTCCTATTTTGTTTTGGATTTAGACCTTTTAATATGGCTTTCCTTGCATGAACTGTAAATCTATCTGCTCCAGCATTTGCGATAATTCTTACGAAATTATTCAAATTAACGAAACTATCATCATTGTCTACACCGATTCTGTGTTTGATCGTAACCGGTAAGCTGCAATTATTTTTTAAGGCTTCTATACATTTTGCTACTTTTTCAGGGTCTTTCATGAGTGAGGCGCCAAAGTTTCCAGAACAGACCCTTGGACTCGGACAGCCAACATTAAAGTTTATTTCGTCATAACCCCAATCTTGTGCCATTTGGGCTGCCTTTTCAAGGATTTTAGGATCATCCCCACCAAACTGAATCGATATCGGGTGTTCTTCATCATTAAAATCTAGAAAAATTTCTTTTTTATTTGTATACACTAAACTCTGGGCCACAATCATTTCCGTATACAATAGAGCTTCAGAACTTATTTTTCTCATTATCATTCTGAAGTGTTTATCAGTACAATCCATCATTGGAGCAATACTTAGTTTATGAATATTTTTTATAGAATTATGCTGAGTGAAGTTCATTACTTTTTTTGTGATCTAAATATATGAATCAATTTCTATCAAGAAGAACTTTTATTCTAATTCCTACTATGTCAATCTTAAAAATAATCTTTAATCCCGTTCAAGTATTAGCATCTTCAATTGCTTCTAAAGGAGAGTGGAATTTCTCGAAAGATGAATGGAAAGCGAGGCTTAGTCCAGAATCTTATTATATTTTGAGGGAGGAAGGCACTGAAAGAGCTTTCAGCAGCCAATTAAATAATGAGAAAAGAAAAGGGATTTTTCATTGTGCAGGGTGTGATTTGCCGCTTTTTTCCTCAGATCAAAAGTATGATAGTGGTACAGGATGGCCAAGTTTTTGGGATTCAATTCAAGGATCAGTGGAAACAAAAGTGGATTTTAAGTTAATTGTCCCTAGAACCGAGTATCATTGCGCAAGATGTGGGGGTCATCAAGGACATGTCTTCAATGATGGCCCACTTCCCACTGGAAAAAGATACTGCAATAATGGATTAGCATTAAGATTTGTTCCTGACTAGATATTTGTGCGGCCTTCCGCAACTTGTTTTGTGCTTCGCTTTATTAGAGAATAGTCTTATTAAATTTTAGAAAAATGATTGAAAATCAATCAGACAATATTGATAATAAAGAAAATGATGATTCTATCCAGGATAATGTTCCTGATGATATATCATCTACCCAAAATTCAACTACTGAAAATGATGAGTTATCTTCTCAAAAAATGGAAGAAATAGATACTGAAGAATTAAAAAATTCTATTTCGAATAATGATGCAAGATTAGAGCAACTAGAAAAAGAGCATGAAACATTAAAAAATCAATATGTAAGGATTTCAGCAGATTTTGATAATTTCAGAAAAAGGCAGTCTAGAGATCAGGACGATTTAAAAATCCAACTTGTTTCAAAGACTTTAACTGCCATACTTCCAATTGTTGATAATTTTGAGAGAGCAAGACAACAACTTAAACCAGAAAGTGAAGAAGCTCAAGCTCTTCATAGAAGTTATCAGGGATTGTATAAACAATTAGTAGAAGTTTTGAAGCAACAGGGAGTATCACCTATGAGAGTTGTTGGTCAGCAATTCGATCCAAACTTGCATGAAGCTGTATTAAGAGAACCTAGTGAAGAGCTTGAAGAGGATTTTATTATTGAAGAATTGCAGCGAGGATATCATTTAGAAGGTAAAGTTTTAAGACATGCATTGGTTAAGGTTTCTATGGGACCTGGTAAACAAAATTCACAACAGGAAGTAGAAAAGGATAAAGTTGAAGGGGATGTTGATTCAGAGGTAAATACTTCTGACGATGTATAAATTCCAAATTCTTATTTGAGCATTATCTAATGGCTGATTTTTACCAAATACTTGGAGTTTCAAGAGATGCTGATGCGGATACCTTAAAAAGGGCTTATAGAAAATTAGCAAGACAATATCATCCTGATGTTAATAAAGAACCTGGAGCTGAAGATAAATTTAAAGAAATTGGTAAGGCTTACGAAGCATTAGCTGATCCTGAAACAAGAGCTAGATATGATCAGTTTGGTGAGGCTGGTATTGGAGGTGCGGCTGGAATGCCTGATATGGGTGATATGGGTGGCTTTGCAGATTTATTTGAAACTTTTTTTAATGGCTTTGGTGGACAAAATCCTCAGGGGGGAAGAACTCAAAGAAGAGGCCCACAACAAGGTGATGATCTAAGGTATGACCTTAATATTGAATTTAAAGATGCAATATTTGGCCAACAAAGAGAAATTAAAATTCCTCATCTTGAAACATGCGAAGTCTGTAGGGGAACAGGTGCCAAACCAGGAACAGGTCCAAAAACTTGTTCAACATGTGGTGGGAGTGGACAAGTTAGAAGAGCTACAAGAACTCCTTTTGGTAATTTCACACAAGTAGCTGAATGTCCTTCATGTAATGGAGCCGGTCAGATTATTGCAGACCCATGCGTAAGTTGCGGTGGTAATGGAGTAAAACAAGTCAGAAAAAAATTAAGAATTAATATTCCTGCTGGAGTTGATACTGGCACCAAATTAAGAGTTTCTGGAGAGGGAAATGTTGGTTTGAAAGGGGGTCCACCTGGAGATCTTTATGTTTTTATCAAGGTTAAGAATGATCCAAAACTCAAAAGAGATGGTGTGAACATTTACTCAGAAATATATGTGAATTACTTGCAGGCTATTTTAGGTGACACTGTTGAAATTACTACAGTTGATGGAAACGTTAATTTAAAAATTCCAAGTGGAACTCAGCCAAATACAACTCTTTCACTTGAGAACAAAGGGGTACCTAGACTTGGTAATCCGGTTGCAAGAGGAAATCATGAAGTTTTAGTAAAGGTAAAATTGCCAACTCGTATAACTGATGAAGAACGAAAGCTTTTAGAGGGTTTAGCTTCTCAATATTCAGATAAAAATATTAATTCCAGTAGTGGACTCTTTAGTAAATTATTTGGTAAAGAATCCTAATGACTTCCTTAAAGCATTTGGATCTTAAATCTGTTCCATGTCCTTTAAATGTTGTAAAAATCAAATTGGCATTGGAGAAGTTATCCAAAACTGAACACCTTATAGTTGAACTAGATAAAGGTGAACCAGAAGAAATGGTATTAAACAGCTTAAAAGAGATGGGATGTTTGTTTAAACAAATTAAGGAAAATGAGAAATTTATAAAAATAAAAATATTGAATGAAAGTTAATAATAAAAATTTAGGTTTAGTTACCAAGAAATTTAACGATTTTTTTTTAGTTGACTTAAAAAATCAAGAAACCTATTTAAATAGCGAGAAATTTTTATGTAAGGTTAGGAAGTCTATAAATTTCAAGAATCAATTAATTTATGTTGGAGACGAAGTAGAAATCAAAAATATTGATTTAAAAAGCAAACGCGCGGTAATAACAAGTGTTAAAAAAAGAAAAAATTTATTAGTTAGACCCTCAGTTGCAAATATCTCTAACATATACATTACTTTTTCAGTGGAAGAGCCCGCGTTAAATTTATCTCAAGTTAATCGGTTTTTGATATCAGCAGAATCTATAGGTGTTGAAGTGTCATTAGTTTTGACAAAATGTGATTTAATTTCAGATAAATCAAGATATTTATTAATTGATAAATTTGAGAAATGGGGTTATAAAGCAATAACTTTAAATTTAGAGAAATCTGATGACTTTAATAATTTATTAGTTGAGTTAAAGCAAAAAGAGTGTTCAATTTTTATGGGCCCATCTGGCGTTGGCAAAACTACTTTGCTTAATATGATTATCCCAGGTCTTCAAAATAATACTGCTCCAGTTTCCAATAAAATTAAGAGAGGTAAAAATACTACTCGAAATGTTGAGTTATTTTCTGTATCACATCAAAGTTACATCGTAGATACTCCTGGTTTTAATATGCAACCTCTAGAGATAAGTATTAATTTGTTACCAAATCTTTATTCAGAAATACATAAACAAGTTATAGAAGAAGGAATTAAATGTAAATTTCGTAACTGCTTACATTTAAACGATGAGGGCTGTAATTTAAATAAATCCTTCGAAAGATATTCTTTTTATAAAGAAATGATTGAGTCTGCTAAGAGTCACTGTTATCAAAACCAGGAAGATTAAGATTTAATCCACCAGTCAAATCATTCATCCTTTCTTTCATAGTTGTAGTTGATAATTCATGAGCTTTTTGAATAGCTTGTAAAATGTTTCTCTCTATTTTTTCTTTATCTGCATTTAAAAAATTTTCTTGTACTTCTACTTTTAATGGAAGTTGGTTTCCACTTATCCAGACTTTTATCATTTCATCATCACTTTTTCCTTCAATCTCCATATTTTCAAGTTCATCTTGTAATTTTTGAGCATCTTGCTGAATTTGTTTAGCTTTTTTAAAAGCTTCTGTAAGTTGTCCAAAGTTAGGAAGTCCAAAACCCGCCATTTTGTAAAAAAGTTTCTTTAGTTAGGATAGTCAAAACCAATCATTCTTACTTCCGGTTGCAAGAAAATTCCTTTGTTTTGTAGTACTTTTTGTTGAATTACTGTTATTAATTCATAAATATCTTTTGAACTTGCTGAAGAAGTGTTAATTATAAAATTTGAATGTATTGTAGAAATTTCAGCATCGCCAATTTTAAATCCTTTTAAACCCATTTCATCAATTAATTTTGCTGCAAAATTATTTTCAGGATTTTTAAAAACACTACCAAAACTTGGTTGATGATATGGTTGTGTTTCTGTCTTTAATTTAAGATTATTTTTAGTCGTTTGAATTAATTGTTTTAGATTCCCATTAGGCTCAAAATGCAGTTTTGCACTAATAATTGTCAAATCATTTTTTTGAAAAGAGCTAAATCTATACTCAAAATTGATATCTTTTTTTTCAATCTCTAGTTTTTCATGAGTTTTATTATTTATAACTTTTACTGAAATAAGATTTTTTGCTAGCGATAAATTACCTGTGCCAGCATTCATATAAATTGCTCCTCCTAATGTTCCTGGAATTCCGACAGCCCATTCCCCTCCTTGTAATCCATTTTTAGCAAGAGAATTAGATAATTTTGGGAGCATTACACCTGCTTCAGCTTCAACAATTCCTGAATATGGCTCTATCTTTAACGATTGTAATTTTTTTGTACACACCACTAAGCCTTTTATGAAAATATTATTTATTAAAAGATTTGAACCTGCGCCAATTATTTGACATCTTTGTTTGTTTAAATTAGCCCATTTTATTAGATATGAAAATTCTTCAATGTTTCTTGGCTCAGCAAAATATTCAGCTACTCCTCCCACTTTTATAGTTGTATAACTACTTAAATTACAGTTTTCAGAAAAAATCTTTTTATTCATAAATTAGTTATTTATTTTAATTGGTTTTTTCCATTTAAAATTGACCAGAAATTATGACAATCACCAGCTCCCATATTCAAAATTAAATCCCCCTTTTGAGTTAATTCGTAAAAATTCTTTGTAACTTCATAATAATTATTAATGTATCTAACATTCTTATTTTTTTTATAAATCAGATCAGTGATAATTTTCGAAGTAATTCCCTCTTCGTTTCCTTCTCCTGCTCCGTAAATACTGGTTACATAAATAACATCTGCTTTTGATAATTCTTCAGCGAATTCTTTAGTAAATTGCTTTACTCGAGAGTACCTATGAGGTTGAAATATAGCTATTAATCTACTCTTTTGACATTCATTTTTTTTATTTTGCTGAATAAATAATCTCCCTAATTTAATTGTCTCTTTTATTTCGTTTGGGTGATGCGCATAATCATCATATAAACTTCTTTGATCTATTTGGCCTCTGAATTCAAATCTTTTTTTTGGTAGTTTCAGATGTTTTATATTTTTTTTTATTTCTATAAAATCTACACCTATCATTCTTGAAGCTGCTATTGCCGCAGTGATATTAGATAGATTGTGTAATCCTGGAATTGGAATATTTAAACTACTTATAAAATTTCCATTTTCATAATATTTTCCAATTGTATACTTTGAATTAATTTCAGTTGGGATTATTGCATAAGCTACGTTTTTAGCCGTAGTGTTTGACCACTTACAATTAGAATAAAAATTATTTCTTGAGGTTTCACAATCAAAATTAAGTAATAACTTTTTAGAGTTTGTAGCGAAACTTTTAAATGAAGATATGACTTCACTTAAATTAGAAAAGTGATCGCAATGATCAAAATCTATGTTATTGATTATTCCAATATCAGATTTATATTTGTTAATTGTTCCATCAGATTCATCAACTTCAGCTACTAAGTATTTTGTATTTTCTAAATGACAATTAGAGTTGTAGATAGGAATTATTCCTCCAGTTATTGAAGAAGAATTATTTGTACATAACTCAAGTATTGTAGAAAGAAATGTACTTGTTGATGTTTTTCCATGGCTTCCTGCTACTGCCAATGCAGTGTAAGTGCGCATTAGCATTGCAAGTATCTCGGAACGATGTTTTATTGATAAATTTTTTTCTCTGCAGTACGAAAATTCTTCATTTTCTGGTTTAATTGCTGAGCTTACAACAAAATTAATTAATTTGTTGGTAAATTTTGAAATAATAAATTCGATATTTTGTCGAATTTGAGAAGTAAAGATCACTGCACCTAATTTCTCTAATTTATTAGTTTCATCGTTTTTAACTAAATCAGACCCCGAAACTGAACAACCTTTTTTAAGTAAACCCATTGCTAATGCTGACATCCCAATACCTCCTATCCCAATAAAATGAAAATGACTTTTCAACAGTAATTCTTTATCCAATTTTTATCTTTTACTTAAATTAAAATAACTTCTGGGTAAAATTTTGCTATTTTTTCTTAAAAAAAATTTTTTTTTCTCTTTGAATTAATACAAAACTAGACTTATTTGCTTAATAAATTAAAAAAACCTTACGTTATTGCACAAAATTCAGTATGATCAGCAACTTAGGTTAAACATTTAGAAATTATTAGTTATGACTTTGCGTGTTGCAATTAACGGCTTTGGCAGAATTGGTCGAAACTTTATGCGTTGTTGGCTTAGTAGAGGAGCTTACACCAATATTGAAGTAGTTGGAATTAACGTTACCTCAGATCCTAAGACTAATGCTCATCTATTAAAATATGACTCAGTACTTGGCCAACTTGATGGTGTTGATATTCAATATACTGATGATACTTTTGTAATCAATAACAAGACAATTAAATGTTTCTCTGATAGAAACCCAATGAATCTACCGTGGAAAGATTGGGGAGTAGATTTGGTTATTGAATCTACTGGAGTATTTAATACAGACGTAGGTGCAAGTAAGCACTTAGAGGTTGGAGCAAAAAAAGTTATCTTAACTGCTCCTGGTAAAGGCGATGGCGTTGGTACTTATGTTGTTGGAGTCAATGCTGATACATATAAACATAAAGATTATGATATTTTGAGTAATGCTAGTTGTACAACGAATTGTTTAGCTCCAGTAGTTAAAGTTTTAGACCAAACTTTTGGGATTAACAAAGGTTTGATGACAACAATTCATAGTTATACAGGGGATCAAAGGATTTTAGATAATAGTCATAGAGATCTAAGAAGGGCTAGAGCCGCTGCTACAAACATTGTTCCAACTTCTACAGGAGCTGCAAAGGCAGTAGCTCTGGTATACCCAGAAATGAAAGGTAAATTAACAGGAATTGCGATGAGAGTTCCAACTCCTAACGTTTCAGCAGTAGATTTTGTTTTTGAATCTTCTAAATCTGTCACAACTGAAGAAGTCAATAATGCTTTAAAGGAAGCATCCCTAAACTCTATGAAAGGCATTATTAAGTATGGAGATGAACCATTAGTGTCAAGCGATTATGCAGGTACGAATGAATCATCAATTGTAGATAGTGATCTTACAATGTGTATTGGAGACAACCTTGTAAAGGTCCTTGCATGGTACGACAATGAGTGGGGTTATAGTCAGAGAGTTGTAGATTTAGCGGAGATTGTTGCTAAAAATTGGGAGTAATTAAAAGTGTTTGAAAGGTGTATTTTTAAATAATTTGTTTTTTTTATTATCTTTAAATTCTATTGCTGGTTCACCATCAGTAAAGAAACCAATTTCGTAAATATTTTTATCAAGTTTAGATAAATTCTTTGCCCATTTTTCTGGCAATGAGAAAACTAATTCATAATCTTCACCTCCAAAAAAATAATATTCGTCCCATTTATCTCCCTTGGGCCAATCCTTATCTTTAGGTATTTTTTCATAATTTATGACAGCTTTGCAGTTGCTAGCTATTGCTAAATCTTGTAAGGCTTGAAATAGACCATCACTGCTGTCAGTACAACCTATTCTCTTTGTATTGTTATTGGAGCGAGTTTTGAGGAGGTTACTAAGAAAATTTGGGTAAACTCTAGGGCGACAAAAATGTTCAATGGATTTAATGATTAATCTTTCATTCAGAGAAAATTCATTATCGAAATTAATTTTGTTTTGTATCAAAAATCCTAGTTTGCTAAGACCATGAATTCCTGTAGTTAAGATTATATCTCCGGGTTTACACGCGTTTCTTCGTAATTCAAGTTCACCTTGAATTCCAAAGGCCGTTATTGAAATCATTTTTTCATCCCCCTTTGAGCAATCTCCCCCCAGAATCACCCCGCCATATTCTTTTAATGCTTTATTTATTCCTTTGTATAATTCTTCAACCCAAATCCACTCAGTTTTAGCAGGTAGAACTAGGCATATTGTAATACCTATAGTTTTCTTGCTTCCACTGGATAATAAGTCAGAGATGTTGCTAGCAACTGCTTTCCACCCAAGGTCCTCAGGACAAATAGTAATGTCATTGAAATGAACATTTTCCACCAAAGAATCAGTATTAACAAGTAAAGTTTCATTTGCAGTTTTGATTAAAGCGCAATCATCTGATATTTGGTTTATGGGCAAAAATTTTCCTAGCCTATCTATTAATTCTTTTTCCCCTATATCTTCTAATCTTTCTTTATGCATTTAATTTGAGGTTTTCAATCCCTTCTAAAACATCAATTGAGATTATTGTGTCATCTTTAGTAAGCTCTTCTAATACATCAAATCCATCAACAACGTAACCAAAGGCAGCATTCCTCCCGTCAATTAAATTGCGACCAGCTGGATTTAATTCTGCTTCATATAAAAAGAAGAAAAATTGCGATGAGCCATCATCAACTGCTGTATTTGAATGAGACCATCCCAGAGTTCCAAGTGTTGCAAAGGGTAATGTTGGTGTCTCTGTGTAAAGACCTAAATCTTCAAAAGTTTGATTATAAAAAGTATCTTTTTCATCAGGAATTCTAATTTCTAAGGGAACGTGACGTTCTTCGTTTGTTTCAGGATTTATGTAACCAATATCTTCACCGATTGGATCACCTGTTTGCAGTACAAAAAATTCTTCTGCTCTGTTGATAGGTAAATCTTTGTAGAAGTTTTTTGAAGACAAATCTATAAATGCTCCTGCTGTAAGTGGGGCGTTAAATCCATCGACAATTGCTTGCATATCTCCTTTGGAGGTTTGGATATTGACTTTTGCTCTACCTAGTAATCTTGGTAAATTATCAAATTCCTGGGGAATAGAGTAGGGAAATTCATTTGGTAAAAAATATTCTTCTAATCCACCTATTTTATCTAAAGCATCTCTTCGAGTAGCTATAAAGGAGTATTTATCCTTTAATTTAGAGTAATTTTGGAGACTATCAAAATTTTCTTTAAGTTCTAAAAATGTTTTTTCAGCAATTTTCTTTTTATCTTTTGGTAATTCTTGAATAATTTTACTTTGGTATTTTTTTAGTAAAGATTGACATTTTGTAACAGTTTTCGTAAGTGCGGGCCATCTTCCTCCTCTTACAAGGTCACTAGTTTCTTCCAGTTTGTGTTGAAGTTCTTGCAACTCAACTTGCTTGATAGGGAGTGCGTTTCTGAGGATTGCACTAGGGTCTTTTACTGCATTTCCAGTAGGTAAATCAGCTAGTACTTGTATTGGTTTTAAGAGAAAAACCTGTAAAATTACAATCGATAGGATTAAGAAAAGTTTGTTCTGATTTGATAAGAATTTTTGCATAGCACTCTTGCAGGTTTATGATCCTTGGGGATGTAATACAGGAATGATTTCCAGTAACGATTTTCGCACAGGGACTACCATCGAATTGGATGGACAAGTTTGGCGTGTTGTAGAATTTCTACATGTCAAGCCTGGCAAGGGTTCTGCTTTCGTGCGAACAAAATTAAAATCAGTTCAAAGCGGCAACGTGGTTGAAAAAACTTTTCGAGCCGGAGAATCAGTACAACAGGCTATCCTTGAGAAGTCTAACCTGCAGCATACTTATGTGGAGTCTGGTGATTATGTTTTTATGGATATGACAAGTTTTGAAGAGACAAGACTCACCTCTGAACAAATCGGTAAAGGTTCAAAGTATTTGAAAGAGGGAATGGAGGTTAATGTAATTTTCCATAATGGTAAAGTTTTAGAAGTAGAACTTCCAATATCTATTACTTTGAAAGTTACAGAGACTGATCCAGGAGTTAAAGGTGATACTGCTAGTGGGGGCACCAAACCAGCTATTCTAGAAACAGGTGCTCAAGTTATGGTTCCTTTATTCATTTCTGTTGGTGAAATGATTAAAGTTGATACTCGTAATGACAGTTATCTTGGACGTGAAAATTAATGGCTATGAAACTAGATCATGATGACTTAAATCGCTTAATAGAGAAAATCTCTACAAGTGACATACAAGAGTTCTCGCTAGAGGGAGAAGATTTTAAACTCGAAATAAAAAGGAATATATTTGATCAGAACCAAGTTATTAATAATTTAGTTTCTAATACTTCACTTGATAAAAAAACAATTGCTAATCAAAAAACTATTAATGATAATATTCCTATTGTTAGTGAACCTGAAGCGCCTCAGGTGGCGCCCCCAGGGCGTTCTGATCTAACTGAAATTACTTCACCTATGGTTGGGACATTTTATAGGGCTGCAGCCCCTGGCGAGGAGCCATTCGTCGAAGTAGGGAATAACGTTAAGGTCGGTCAAACTATTTGTATTTTGGAAGCAATGAAGTTAATGAATGAAATTGAATCTGAATTTAACGCTGAAATAGTAGAGATCCTAGTTGAAAATGGAACACCAGTTGAATTTGGTCAGGTTTTAATGCGTGTTAAGCAGTCTTGAATTGTTAGTCATTTCAACGGCAGCCTTAATAGCCTCAATCATGCTCTGAGATTGAGCAATTCCTTTGCCAGCAATATCAAATCCCGTTCCATGATCAGGAGATGTTCTTACGAAAGGTAAACCAATTGTTGTATTGACTGAGTAATTCAGAGCTATCACTTTCATTGGGATTAAACCTTGATCATGATACATAGCAAGGATGCCATCATGCTTTTCAGCATTTTTGTCATTCCAAGCTTTTACAGAAGAATTCCAGCAACTATCTGGTGATAACGGGCCTAATAATTCAATATCTCTATTTTTTTCATTCCAAGTAAGTAATGCATCACTGAGCCAATCTTTTTCTTCACAACCTAAAATACCCTCCTCGCCGGCGTGAGGGTTTAATCCTGCTACTTTTAAATTAGGTTTATCAGTATAGGTATTACAAAAATCTTTGAAAAGATCCAATTTAGAATGGATTAATTCTGTAGTTAATTTCTTGGGAACTTCAGAGAGGGCTATGTGTGTTGTAGCTAATAAAGTATTGAATCTCCAACCTGTAATTGGTGATTTAGCTGTGAATAACATACCGACGTTTTTTACTCCACATGATTTTGCTAGGACTTCAGTTTGACCAGAGAAGTAATGACCTGCTAGAGACCATGATTTCTTACAAATAGGTCCAGTTACAAGTGCTGAATTGGGAGATTGTTTTACAATTTCGATTGCTTTTGTTAAATATTGGAAACTTGTGTTGCCGTAACTTGATTTAGGGCCATTATCCGATGAAGAAATTTCGAGATCATGTATCTTGAAATTTTTGGGATTTGCAAGGTTTTCTAATCCTAATGATCTAAGATTGTTATATGTATTTTGTAAATTTTTTTTTGATCCAACTAATATAAAGTCAATATCTTTTGGTAACTGATTAGAATGAAGTGCTTTTAAGATTATTTCAGGTCCAATACCTGACTCATCTCCGACGCTTAAAACTACCTTCAATATTTTATTTGTATTTTGAAAATTCATATAAAGATTTTAAATTTATTTTTAACTATTCAAAAAGCAGTTTTTTAAACCTATTTTATAGTTTTTATAAATTAGTTTATATCCGAGTGTTTCGCATAAAAGTTTGTTTGAAACTCTTCTATTTTCCATCCAAAAAGACTTAGCTATAGGTGATAATTCCTTTTGTGCATCCTCAAATAATATTGGCTTTGGCATTTTTAAACCAAGTAAATCGTAGCAATATTGAATAACTTCTATCTGAGAACAAGGTTTATCATCTGCAACATTAATAATTTGGTAAAATTTTAATGAATTTTTATTTTGTAATAGATAGATAATTGAATGTGTAATGTCAGCAACATGAACTCTCGAAAATATTTGATTTTTTTTGGAAATAACACGAATGTTTTTATTTTTTATCGCTTCAAAAGTGGATCGTCCAGGCCCATAAATACCTGGTAACCTAAAAATTTGAACAGGCAAACCAGATTCAATCCATTCTTTTTCACAATTTAATCTCTTATGACTTCTCTTTTGAAAAGGGTTTGGTTCATCAATTTCAGAAACCCAAGCACCCTTTGTGTTCCCATAAACTCCTGTTGTAGATAAATATCCAACCCATTCAAGGGGTAAACTTTTTAGTTTATTTTTAAGCCTTTTCAGTACTGGATCTTTTCCATTTTTGTCAGGAGGGATGCAACTAAGAATATGCGTAACTCCATCAAAAGTTTTTTCACCAGGGAACATGTAGTTTTCACTGTCGAAAACAAAACTATTTGGATCACTGTTTGCAGATCTTGAGCTTGTTAAAACAGTGCAACCCAATTTTCTAACAGTTTTTGCAAAAAAATTTCCACTGAAACCACATCCTAAGATTAAAAATTTATTTTTATTTCCGAGTAAACTTGCAGGCTTCTTCATTTTGTTCTAAAGTAGTACATATGTATTAACTAATGATGAAGACAGCTCTTAAGCCCGATTTAAGATCAAAAACTTTCTGTATTAGCAAAAGTTATCCCCGTCTTATCGAGAAAGAAATAGTTTTAATTAATTTTAAATTCTATCAAAAATTATTTGTCTTTCTTATTTCATTATCGACAATTTTAATATTCTCAGAATCGCCAAGAGAATTGGAAAATATATGTGAGAGTTATAACTCTAAAAAAATATGTAATGTTTGGTAGTCAAGCTGCTTTATATTCCGAGTTATCTTTTTCGTAATTTTCATTTTTTACCTTAAAGTTTGGATTAGCCCATTGTAGTAATCTAATAGCTAATCTTAAATCCCCTTCCAACCAAGCTCTTATAGCCATTGCTCTTCGAGGATCATAAAATTTTTGCCTTCTGTACCAATACAAAGCATTTTCATCTGATTTATCTCCATTGCAGGAAAGACATGCAGGGACACAGTTTTGTGTTGAACTTAAGCCTCCTTGACTTCGTGGTATGACATGGTCGATAGATTCAGATGGTTTTCCGCAATATATACAACTTTTTCCTGTAAATCTGTGAATAGATTTTCGCCATTGTCTAAATCTGAACTTAGGACATAAATCCTCTAAAAACACCGCATCATTAATATGCATTCAGAATATTTAGTTAAATAAATAATCGCTTGAATATAATAAAAGTCAACATTTATTTATCCTTTTTAGGCTAAATTTGCCATGAAAATTTGATTTAGTGTGTTTAGATACAAAATAGTATTCAGTAAATTTTGAAAAAATTGTTATTTTTCTAAAAACTTAATTAATAACTATATCTATCAAGTGTTTCATCAGTAAATTTTTCAGAAATTTCTTTATTAGTTTCTTCTAATTCTTTTTCTAATTTTATTCTTTTGTTTTCCCTATCTAGTGCTTCTTTTTCTTTTCTTTCTTCTTCTTTTTTTAACTCTCGTATTAGTTTTCTATTTGGATGAAGATTATCTAAATATTCAATGCAATAACTAAATTTTTCTCTTTCCCTTATAACGGTTTCAGTAATTTGCGCTGCTGCATTTTTAGGTGAAACTTTAAATAATCCTCCTTTTTGTTTTTTTATATATGTATAAGCTGCATCCCAACTACTTTCATGGTCGTTTCCAGCATCTCGCATAGCACAAAAAATCTCTGCACCAAATGAACTTGCAATTACTTTTGGAGTAGTAAGGGTTAGAGGAGTGAAAATTCCCAACGCTAATAATATTAGTTTTTTATTCTCAAATGTTTTCATTAGCCATTTATCTTCTATTTAAAAATATCTTTTATTAACAATATGTCTATAGAAATTTAAGATTTAATTACTCCAAATATATTCAAGCATTTCACAACTAAAGGAAGAATTAGAAGCACAGTAATCAACCTAACTGCGTGTAGGGTAGCTACTGCAGCTCCTACCCCATACTCTGATCCCACAAGACTCATACCGCTAATACCTCCTGGTGCTGCACCAAGAATTGTTGTTATCACATCGATATTAAGTAATCTGCTTGTCCATAATCCAATTGCTAATCCTGTAATAACTAAAGTAAAAGTTATTAAAATAGCAGGCCTCCATAAGGTTTGAATATCGATTAATGAGTCTTTAGTTAAAGATGTACCAATCACTGTACCAATGCCGATTTCTAAAATAGTTCTTGTGCCTGTTGGCCACTCTGCAATATCGACTTTGCCACTGATGCTTAGTATGCTTGCGCCTATTAAGGCACCTGCAAGAGGAGCTGCAGGGATGCCTGTTTTCAGAGCTAAAGTCCCAAAAATGCCACCAGCAAGAAGGTAATATATAAGACTTAAGTTTGGCATAATTTATAATGATGTTTGGACATAATATTAGAAAAAAATTTATTTATTTAAGTTTATAGTCAAAAAATATTTTTGTTTTCCTCTCCTAATGTCCCCTTTTGTTGGCATAATATAACTTAAAGCATTAATTTTTATGTCTTCACAAATTACATATAAAGATAATAAAAATCGCATTAAGAAAAAATTATCTTTTTTTGAGGGTGGCCACCAGCTTGAAAAATTAGAGTTTGCACTCGCAATAGCTCAAACTAAGGGTGATGAAAAAAAATCAATCATTCTTAGAAAAAAGATTGTTGAATTAGGGGGCAATGTTGAAGAGCCAGGAACTTAACTTAACTTTTCTCAAGATATTTAGATACCTCAACTAATGCTTCACCAGCTTGTTGGGCTGTAATTTTACCGAGACCAAGCAGAGTATTACTAATAGCAGAAACTACTGTAATAATATCCGTATCATTTACATAACCTAAATGTCCGACTCTAAATATTTTTCCTTTTAAATGATCTTGACCTCCAGCAAGTAAAATATTAAAACTACTCTTTATCTTTTTTCGAAATTCTTCAGCATCCATCCCTTCAGTTTTTATTGCAGTAATAGAAGGGCTTAAGTACTTTTCATCAGCAAATAATTTTAAATTTAAAGCCTTTACAGCATTACTCATTGCTAATTTATGTTTATTATGTCTGCGGAAAATGTTATCCAAGCCCTCTTCTCTCATCATTTTTAAAGCTTCATCTAAAGCAAAAACTAAATTAACTGCTGGAGTATATGGATTACTGTTACTTAAAAGACTTTTTCTGTAGGATTTTAAATTTAAATAAAATTTTGGCAAATTAGATTTTTCTGAAGCTTTCCATGCTTTTTGGCTCATTGATATAAAACTAAGCCCCGGAGGTATCATATATCCTTTCTGTGATCCTGAAGCAACAATATCTAATTCCCATTCATCTACTGGTACATTGCAAGCTCCAAGACTTGTAACGCAATCAATAATTGATAAAGCTGTGTTGTGTCCGCGAATATATGAACTTATAGTTTCTAGATCATTAATTACACCTGTTGAGGTTTCAGAATGAGTCAAAATAACTGCCTTTATTTCTTTTTGTTTATCTTCCTCTAATACCTTTTTGAATTTTTCTGGATCAAGCGGAGTACCCCATTCGGACTCAATTTTTATTACTTCCAGACCAAATTCTTTAGCAACTTTTACCCATCTTTCGCCAAATTTACCATTTTCTCCACAAATTACTTTATCTCCTCTACTTAAGGTATTTATTATTCCAGCCTCCATTGCGGCAGTCCCACTACCAGTGATTGTTAGAACATCATTTTTAGTTTGATGAAGCCACTGTAAATTTTTAGTTGTACTCTCTACTAGATCTTGAAATTCTTTACTGCGATGGCCTATTGGATGCTTACTTAATGCTTGTAAAACTTTTTCTGGAACTGGTGTAGGTCCTGGAATCATCAAGGATAATTTTTGTTGTATGGCCACTTTTTATTAAATAGGTCATTCTTAGATTAGTTCTCATTATATATTTTTCAATTACTTGATTTGAAAAAAGGATTTTCTTTACCTTTGTGGGTTGCTGGAGCTGCTAAGGCAGCATTAAAAAAACTAGTAGGGTTTCCATTTAAGAATTATGAACTAATAAAAATTCCTAATGAAAAAAAAGAAATAAAAATCGAGATTCATTCTGTTGGTTTACTTAAAGATGACTCGCATGCATTAGGAATTACCTTCGCAAAGTCTGGATTAGATCTTGACATTACACAAAACTTAGAGATATGGACAATAGCCTCTTTAGAAAAAATTTCTTTTAATAATCCTGTTCAAACAAATCCAATAAATATTATTGCAGGATCTGGTGTAGGGATAAAAGAAGATACATCAGAGATATGTATTTCTAATTTTGCCAAAGAAGTTTTATATGAAAATTTATTAGATAGTATTCCTGCCGGCTTTAATTTGAAATTAGAAATTATTTTCCCAAATGGAGCGTTTTTAGCTGAAAGAACTAGTAATAAGTCATTTGGTATTGTTGGTGGATTATCTATCATTGGTACTTCCGCTGAGACTTATTCCAGTGCTTCACCTGATCAATTAGAAGAGGCTAAAAATAATCTAGCAAAGTTAATTCAAAATGATTTTAAAGGGGAAGTTGTATTTGTTATTGGGGAAAATGGGTTAAATTTGGCCAAAACTCATAATGTTAATTTGCCAATTATCAAAATTGGAAATTGGATAGGACCATTATTAGTTGACGCTGCAATAAAAAAAGTTAAAACTGTAATTCTTTTTGGTTATCACGGGAAATTAATTAAATTAGCAGGCGGTATTTTTCATACACATAATCATTTAGCTGATGCAAGAATTGAGATTCTTATTTTTTTAGCCGTTCAAGAAAAGTTACCACCTGAAATAATAGTTGAATTATCTCAGTTAGATAATCTTGAGAATGCATTACAACTTCTTGAAAGATTTAATAAATCTTTAGCTGATAAATTATTTAAGAATTTATCAAATACGATCGAAAAGCGTTCTTTTAATTATGTAAATAGGTATGTAAAAACCGATATGGAAATTGCATCAATCATTTTTGATAGAAAAAGGAAAATTAGGTGGGCTGGAATTAATGGCAATAAGTATATTTCTTATTTTCAATGAGATTAATTTGTGATTCATTATGCTTTTGTAAATAAATTGAGTTAACTTTTATACATGAGTCAAACAATTTTAAAAAAAGAACGAGACCCATCAATATTAATTTTGGATTTCGGATCTCAATATTCTGAATTGATTGCAAGAAGAATTAGAGAAACTAATGTTTTTTCTCTTGTTGTAAGCAATTACATTTCAATTGAGGAAATTAAAAGTATTAACCCTAAAGGGATTATTTTGAGTGGAGGCCCAAATTCTGTATATGAACAAAATGCGCCTAAGTGTGATGAAAAAATTTTTAATTTAGGCATTCCTATTCTTGGCATATGCTACGGAATGCAATTAATGGTAAAAGAACTTGGAGGATCTGTGATTTCAGCAATCAAAAAAGCTGAATATGGTAGAGCACCAATAAACATAGACCAAGAATCTGACCTCCTTTCTGATGTAGAAGATAAATCTATAATGTGGATGAGTCATGGCGATTCTATTAATTGTTTGCCCAATGGATTTAATAAAATTGCTCATACCGAGAACACACCCCATGCAGCTATTTCAAATGATGTAAAGAAATTATTTGGCGTACAATTTCATCCTGAAGTTGTTCACTCAGAGTTCGGGATGACGGTAATTAAAAATTTCGTTTATAAAATTTCTTGTTGTGCAGCTGATTGGACAACCGAAACCTATATAGAGGAAACTATTCCCAGGATAAGAGAGCAAGTTGGCAATAAAAAAGTTTTGCTTGCCTTATCTGGAGGAGTTGATTCCTCAACTCTTGCATTTCTTCTCAATAAAGCTATTGGAAATCAGCTTACCTGCATGTTTATAGACCAAGGTTTCATGAGAAAAGGTGAACCAGAATTTTTAATGAATTTTTTTGATAAGAAATTTCACATAAAAGTTGAATATATTAATGCAAGGGAAAGGTTTATTGCCAAATTAAAAGATATTACGGATCCAGAACAAAAAAGAAAAATTATTGGTGAAGAATTTATAAGAGTATTTGAGCAAGAAAGCAATAGATTGGGACCTTTTCAGTATTTAGCACAAGGTACTCTTTATCCTGATGTTATTGAAAGTGCTGGGACTAATATTGATCCTAAAACAGGAGAAAGAATAGCTGTAAAAATAAAGAGTCATCATAATGTGGGTGGATTGCCAAAAGATTTACAATTTAAATTAGTTGAGCCATTAAGAAACCTTTTTAAGGATGAAGTCCGAAAAGTGGGTGCTGCTCTAGGGTTGCCGGATGAAATTGTAAAAAGGCATCCATTTCCAGGACCAGGATTAGCTATAAGAATTTTGGGAGAGGTGAATAATGAAAAACTTGATTGTTTAAGAGATGCAGACTGGATAGTAAGAGATGAAGTCAAAAAAGCTGGTCTTTACAATGATATTTGGCAAGCTTTTGCTGTATTGCTACCTGTAAAAACAGTAGGAGTTATGGGTGATAAAAGGACTTATGCATGGCCAATAGTTTTACGTTGTGTATCTAGTGAAGATGGTATGACAGCCGATTGGTCAAAAATTCCTTTTCAGATTTTGGAGAGGATTGCGAATAGAATAGTAAACGAAGTAAGTTCGGTTAATAGAGTTGTTTATGATATTACAAGCAAACCTCCTGGAACTATTGAGTGGGAGTGACGGAAAATTGCCTTATTTCATCAAAAATGGAACCAATAGGTTTGTCACGGGTTTGTCACAGGATTTCTCACTTCAAAGAAGTCAATCATATCAATGACTTTGAAGCGTCAAAATTGGGAGGAACCATTGAGTGGGAGTAAGTCTTAAAATTTTTAAAAAATTTAACTTTTTTTATTTAAGCAAGAAATTTTTAAATGAGATTTAAAACGTAATGCCTGATATTATTAAATTAAGTAGATCTACAGTTGAGAAATATCTGAGTTGTCCAAGATGTTGTGTTTTGGATAAAAAATATCAAATAAAACCGCCATCATTACCATTTACCTTAAATATAGCTGTAGATAATTTATGTAAAAATGAATTTGATTATTATAGAAAAATTCAGGAGCCGCATCCTTTATTTATTGAAAATGGAATTGATGCTGTGCCATTCAAACACAAAGATTTAGAACGTTGGAGAAGTAATTTTCAAGGGATAAGATATAAGTCAATTGAACACAACTACGACTTTGGTGGAGCTGTAGATGATATTTGGCAGAAAAAAAATGGTCATCTAATTATCGTTGATGTAAAAGCAACATCCAGAAATAATTTTGATTGGTTTGATACTTTTAATAAATACGAATATGCAAAAGCTTATAAAAGACAGTTAGAAATGTACCAGTGGTTGTTTAAAAAAAACGGTTTTAAAGTGGCTAAAGAAGCGTATCTTTTATATTTCAATGGTAAGAAAAATGAAGAGTTATTTAATAACCAATTAAATTTTGATGCCCATCTAATTAAATTAGATTGTTCAACTTCATGGGTAGAAAATAAGATAATTGATACGGTTAATTTATTACGTTCGGATGTTTTCCCAAAACCTTCCCTAAATTGCGAATACTGTAATTATTTAAAGAAGCGTTGGCAGTTATCAATAACTTAATATTCATGAGATAATTTTTTTATAGTTCTGGAAAAATAGTGAATAAAAGATAATCTTTAATTAGATTATTAATTTAGACTTTTGATAAAATCGAAAAATTCTGATAGAAAGATAACTAATCATCTTCAACAAGATGTAGTTAAAGTATCTGGTAAAACAATTTTTATTAATCCTTTTCTATATTGGCGGAGATTTGACGAAAATACTAATAGATGGCTAAGAGAACCTGGTCAAATGTCAGAGGATCAAATTTCACCAAATAGAAATCGTTTTTATCCAGAAATAGAGTGGGCTGATTTAAGTCATGAGCAAAAGCTCATTAAAGATGCAACTGTTGAGATGTTCTTAAAAACTCTTGAATTGATAAGTACATTTCATCCTCATCTTAGTTCCGGTCAATTATTAGAAGTGGAGAGAAAAATGGCGATTATAAAAAAGATTCCTTTCGAAAAGTGGGTAACAAAATCTTTCGCCAAAAAAGCCAGATTATTAGAAAATGAAAAAAGAAAATTTCAAAGAGAAAGATTTTTTAGTAGTTGGAGAGAATGGTTTAGCCTTGTAAATACACAACAAGCAATTATGCCGTTAATCGTCACAATATTTATTTCTTCATTTATTGGATGGTCTTTAGGGATATCAAAGAATAGTTGCAATCCTTATTTTGAACAAAATATAGATCAATTAAATTAATTTGTTTTTGATATTTTTTAAATATCTAAGTTAATATAATTTTGAAAAAAATAAATTTCTTATTTAAGATTATATTAATTGGAATAATTGCTTAAAATAAGGAAAAAATTTTATGAGTGGAAATTTGAAGTCAAATAATATTGAAAAGGATGATTTTAATGTGAAAACTGAAGATGTTAATTATAAAGATTTAATCGTAAAACTTAAAGAAATCAAATCCAATATTGCTTTATTGCAGAAAACAATATTTAAATAAATTTTATATTTTTGATAAAATTAAGTCCCAATAAAAACCTTTTTTCATTAAACAGACAACCTCTAGTTTTACTTATTTTTTCTTCTGTTTCTTTTTTATTAATACTATTTAGGTTAATTTTTTTACAACTTTTAAATTATGAATCTTTTAAGAAGATGTCAGATGAGAATAGGATCAGACTTATTGCTTCACAGCCAATACGCGGAAGAATAATTGATAAAAATGGTTTTGTTTTAGCAGATAGTAGAGTTAAATACTCTTTAATAATAAAGCCTCAATCTGTTAATAAAAGCAATTGGGAAAACCATAAATCAAGTATTTCTAATTTGTTAAATATTGATAGTAATATAATTCAAAAAAAATACTCTGATGGTCTTAAAAATCAGAAACTTTCAGTAATTATTCTTGAGGATTTAAATGTAGATCAATTAATAAAATTTAAGGAGAATGAAGGTAATTTAATTAGTTTTGAAATAGCTACAAAATTAATTAGAAATTATCCTTATAAATCTATTGCTGCCCATGTAATTGGGTACACTCAGCCAATTACTGAATTAGAATATAAATCCTTATCTAAGAGTGGTTATAAATTAAATGACTTAATCGGTAGAACTGGAATTGAATATGTTTACGAAGATTATATAAGAGGTGAATGGGGAGGAGAAATGGTTGAAGTAAATTCATTAGGAAAATTTCAAAGATCATTGGGTATAAAACCTCCAGTACAAGGTAATGATATTGAACTGACAATCGATCTTAATTTACAATTAGTTGCTGAGGAAGTTCTTAAAGACAAAAAAGCTGGAGCAATAATAGTAATGGATCCAAGAGATGGTGCAATAAGAGCAATGGCAAGTAAACCTACATTTGATTTAAATTTTTTCTCAAAGGAATTTAAACCTGAGGAAGAATATAATAAACTTTTTAATTCTCCTGAAAAACCTTTATTTAATAGAGCATTAAACGCCTATGATCCAGGAAGCGTTTGGAAAATTGTAACGGCTTTAGCTGGCTTGGAAAGTGGAAATTTCCCCAGGGAAACTATGTTAGATACGAAACCATGTATAACTTATGGGAGCCAATGTTTTAGAGAGCATAATGATTTGGGTTTTGGGGTAATAGGTTATGAAGATGCCCTGAGAGTTTCTAGTAATACATTTTTTTATCAAATAGGTTATGGAGTAGGAGTTGATGAAATTCATAAGGTCTCAAGAAAGCTTGGTTTTAATTCTTTATCTGGAATTGAAATTTCTGAACAAGAAAATATAGGATTAGTAGCGAGTAGTGAATGGGCTAAAGAAGGCAGAGGATGGGGGCAACCAGGAAGAACCCCTTGGGTTCCAGAAGATATTGCGAGTATGTCTATTGGACAATTTGTTGTACAAGTTACCCCTATCCAAATTGCTAGAGCATATGCGGCAATTGCAAATGGAGGATATCTAGTTACTCCCTATTTAGTTAAAAAAGATCAAGAAAACCATTCAGGTAAAAAACCTATAAAAATAAATATTGACTCAAATAATATTCAGCTGATCAAAAGTGGTCTCAGGAAAGTAGTAGAGTCTGGCACAGGAGTATCAATTAATTATGGAGTTTCAAATTTACCTCCAGTTTCAGGCAAAACTGGAACTGCTGAAGATGGCGAAGGTGGATTAGATCACGCTTGGTTCGTTTGCTTTACTCCTTCTGACAAAAGCGAATTACTTGTAGTCGCTTTTGCACAAAATACTCCTGGTGGGGGATCTGTTCATGCACTACCTATGGCTAGAGAAATTTTAAAAGTTTGGAATGAAAAAGGTTGATATTTTATTAGGTTTTAAATGTTTATGTTTTTAATTTTTTCATTTGTAAAAGTCTTTGAATAATATCTTCAATAGTTTTTGTATCTATAGGTTTACTATATGAGGACAAAAGTTGTCTCCCTAATACTTGACTTCCTAAATGCACTAATTGAATGCGTAATGAGGTCAGCAGTTCTAACCCTATGCCACCAGAAAATGTTGCAATTGCAATTGGTTGACCATTAAATAAATTCCTAAAGTCATCTCCTGAAATAGAAAGCCATGCTATGAAGTTGGAGAGAATGGGAGGTATAGATCCATTATATTCAGGCGCACAAATTACCCATCTTTCAATCTTGAAAAGCTTTTTTTTTAATTCTTTTATTTCATTTGGAATATTTTCTTTGCTGTGAATCCTTGGATTAAATAATGGAATATCAAGAATGGTAAGATCTAAAATTTCAGAACTTATTTTAAGTTCATTACTTTTTTCAAGAAATTTTTCGGAAAGTTCTAGATTTTTACCACAACTAGCCGTAATTATTATCAGATCTTTTGTTTCAGTCATAAATTAGATAAATTAATTTAATAGTTAGCACCTGTCTTGCGGTGATGAACTGCCGTTAGACTATCGGATTTTAGTATATTACCGTGTAGTACTTCGGCGTAAATTACCCAATGATCTCCACATTCCATTCTCTCTTTTACAGAAGCATCTAACCATGCGAGCGATTCAGGAATGATTATCTGTTCATTAGGAGTTAATTCAATATTTATTCCTTCAAATCTATCTTCTCCAGGTGCAAAGGGCTTAGTGAATCTTTTTAAAGGTTCTTTAAAATCTTTTTCACTAAGAATATTTAATGCGAATGAATCTCCTATTTGCAAAAGAGACTCTACTGATCTATCTTTTGCTACTGCAATACTTAACCCGGGCGGTGAAAAACTTGCTTGACTAACCCAAGATGCAAGCATAGCTCCTTTTATATTATTCTCATCTTTGCCTTTAGAGGCTGTTAGGACACAAAGTGACCCAATTACTCTTCCAAGAGCTTGTAGCTTTGGGTCCGTTTTGCTTGTAATCATTCCAGTATCTGATTTTCTGGGTTTTTTCTTTGCTTTTTTTATAATTTTTCTTCCAAAGTGAGTTCCTATTTCTTCTAACTCTTTAATCTTTGGTTTATTTGGACTGAATTTAATCCTTATAGGGTCAAAACTAAACTTAAAACCACCGTCTTTTAATTTCGATTCAAGTAAATCTATTGCTTCGCCACTCCAGCCAAAACTTCCAAAAATTCCCACTGGCTTATCTCTATTACCCTCTGCTAACAATGTTCCTAGTGCACTAACTATTGGAGTTGGGGCGTGACCACCCAATGTAGGTGAGCCTATTAAGTATCCATCAGCACTTTGGATAGATTTTATAAGTACATCATTGGGTGTAAATTCACAATTAATACTTTCAACTTCTACAGAAGTTCTATTTATCCCTTTAGCCAATGCATCACCTATTGAAGCTGTATTTCCATATGCACTTGCATATATCAGAGCGATTTTAGGATTATTTGTTGAAAGATTTTCTCCCCATCTAATATAGTCATTTAAAAAGCTTTTTAAGCTATATTCGATCGCAGGACCATGTATTGGTGCAATAGTTTTAATGTCATAATCTGCAATTTTTTCAGTTATTGATATTACTTGATTAGACATTGGTGCCATCAAGCAATCATAAAAATGTTTCCTATCAATTTCTGTACTAACTCGATTTGTTTCAGACCAATATTTAGATGCAATATGTGCAGAGAAAATTTTTTCACTAAGAAGTATTTCTTGATTACGTTCATAAATTATCAGGCCACCAGGCCAACGTGCTGTTGGAATAGGAATTAACTCTAGTGAAATATTATCTAACTCTAAATTAAGTTCTTTTTTGATTATGTTTATTTTAGGTAATTGAATTTCAATAAAGTTTTCTAAGGTAGGATTTCTTTGATTCCAAAGTTCGCTAATAAGTTTATAACCTGGATTAGAGCAAGTAATAGTTGTATTTTGAAATTGGGTACTAATATTCTTAATAGTTTCAATAATTTGGGGATTAATATGACCAGAAATGAAGTTGATTTTACTTAATTTAAATTGATCGCAAAACCTAGAAATTACTTTATTAAAGGAATCTAAATATTCTTTCTCAGGTGGATGAATAATAAAAAGTTTCTCATGACTTCTAATGAAAAAAGTATTAAAAGAGGTTCCTTTTTCAAGGTTAAATTCAAGTTCAAATCTTTCTTTATTTTGGTCTAAGAATCTTACACAAGAAAAATTTTCAGTAATTTCAAATTCTGATAAATTTTGATTTTCCGCAACTAAGCCTATATTAATATCTGACATTTCAATGACTTATTTTCTAATAGTGATTAGCAACTTTTCTGTGATGAACTGCTGTCTTACATGATAAGTCAGAAACATTACCATTTTCAACAATTCCGTAAATTATCCAATGGTCTGGAGTCTCCAATCTTGAACTGACTTTACAATCTAAAAAAGCGAGTGAATCTGAGAGAACAGGTCCCCCTTCAGCGATGTTGCTAATTACATCTACATCAGCAAATCTATCAGCTCCAGGGGCAAATCTTTTTAAAAAATGTCTGAACATTTTTTGATAGTTATCTTCTCTCAAGATATTCACAACAAAACCTTTACCAACTTGCATATATGATTCAATAGCTCTATCTTTTGCTACTGCAACTGTAATACCTGGTGGAGAAAAGCTTGCTTGACTAACCCAACTTGCGACCATTGCACTTTGTCTAAATGTCGAACCTTCCCCTTGACTAGCTGTTACTACATATAATCCTCCACTTAATCTACCTAACGCTTTATCTAAATTTGAATCAAGGCTCTTCATAGAGGCAATATTCTTCTTTTTATTGATCAATTGACCCAAATCAGTTCCAGCTTCTTCGAATTGTTGATAAACAATCGGATCTGGAATATTTTTAACTCTTAAGGGAGAGAAAGCTTCTTTTTGACCAAGTTCTCTTAATTTATTTGCTAGGGAATCTATAGGTTCATCATTTCCACCAAATGCATCATAAACTGCAGTAAATTGTTTTGGCTTTAGTGCTGCAAATAAAGTACCAAGAGATTCTTTTAATTCATTATCTGAGTCTACAGGCCATGTGGGAATGACTACTGCTTTTGATTCGGAAATTAAACTTGTTAATTCTTGCGGGTCAGAGGATCTTAGATCAATTAATTGAACCTGAGCATCTGCTTTGCTTATTCCATGAGATATCGCTTGACTGAGTCGATCACAATAGCCATAGTCGCTGATATAGCAGACTGAAACAAAATCATTGCCTTTGCTTTTATTGCTACTCCATTCTAGATATTTTCCTTTCCAAAAATTGACCTGATTATGGAGCAAAGGCCCATGACCAACAGCTATTGTTTTTAGTTCAGGTAGCTTATCTATTCTTTTAATTGCCTGCATAACGCTTCTAGCGTTTGGACCCATAAGGCAATCGTAATAAAAACGGAAATCATCGTATATTTCTTTTTGATCAGTGTCAAAAAATTCTTCAGAACAATAATGGAGTCCAAAAGCATCGCATGTATAGAGAACATTTGTGCTGTGATCATATGAAAATATGGTATCTGGCCAATGCAAATTTGGTGCACTTATAAATTCAATATTATGTTCTAAACCACTATTAGGATTAGTTCCGAGATTTAAAAACTCTCCACTCTTAACCTCTAGACGTTTAAAAGGAATATGTATTTGGTCTTCAATAAATTTCAGTGCTAATTTTGATCCAACTACCGTGATATTTTGGTTTAATTCTAAAAGATTACCTATTAAACCAGAATGATCAGGTTCTGTATGGCTAGTAATTAGATAATCAACTTCTTGCGGATTTACCTTTTTTAGTAATTCTCCAAACCATAATTCCTCGAACTTTGCGTGACTAGTATCAATGATTGCTAGTTTCTCGCCTTTAATAATAAAACTATTGTAAGTAGTTCCATTTCTTAAACCAAATTCAATATCAAATCTACTTCGATCCCAATCCAAAGATCTTATGGCACAAGAATCGTCAGCAAAGTTTTGAGATTGAACCGTCAATTTGTTATTAGTTTGTGCCAATTTAGAATTACTTGTCCGGGCAGAGGCTATCATAGGATAATTAGCTTTATAAATTAACTTTAGTTATATAGAATATAAATCCGCGTGATTATCTTTGCGAAATAACCGAAATTACGCTTTTCTTTAATTTTTAATCTTTTTATTCTGGATAAATGACATCTCAATTAATTAAAAAGATAGTTACTGGAGATGAGATAAGAAATGCTTTTTTAAAATTTTACAGTGAAAAATTTCATAAAATCACTCCAAGTGCATCTTTGATTCCGGATGACCCTACGGTTATGCTCACAATTGCTGGAATGCTACCTTTTAAGCCAGTTTTTTTAGGTTTAAAAGAAAGACCATCAAAAAGGGCTACATCTAGCCAAAAGTGCATCAGAACAAACGATATAGAAAACGTTGGAGTTACAGCTAGACACCACACTTTTTTTGAAATGCTTGGTAATTTCTCTTTTGGAGATTATTTTAAACGAGAAGCTATTCAATGGGCTTGGGAATTAGTTACTAATATTTATCAACTTTCTGTTGAAAATATAATTGTGAGTGTTTTTCACGAAGACGAAGAGTCTGCAAAAATTTGGAGAGATGAAATTGGTATTCATCCAGATAGGATAGTAAAACTAGGTCAGGAAGATAATTTTTGGTCATCTGGCAAAACAGGTCCATGTGGACCTTGTTCAGAACTTTATTATGATTTTCATCCTGAAAAGGGTCTTCAGAATATTGATTTAGAAGATGGAGATCGTTTTATTGAATTTTATAATCTTGTTTTTATGCAATATAATCGTGATCCTAATGGAAAATTGACTGATTTAAAATTTAAAAATATTGATACAGGAATGGGTCTTGAAAGGATGGCTCAAATACTACAAAAAAAGCAAAATAATTATGAGACAGATTTAATTTTTCCTATTATTCAAAAAATTTGTGAGATTGCAAATATTGATTATTTTTCTTCAGATGATAAAAGCAAAATTTCTTTAAAAATCATTGGTGATCATACAAGAGCTGTTATTCATTTAATTTCTGATGGAGTATCAGCAAGTAATCTCGGTAGGGGATATATATTAAGAAGGCTTATTAGAAGAATGGTCAGACATGGCAGATTATTAGGTATAACGAATGAATTTTTACCTCATATTGCTACTGTTGGAATTAACTTAATGCAAAATAATTATCCTGATTTAAAAAATAATAATGATTTAATTTTGAATGAGATAAAAATTGAAGAAATAAGATTTAGGGAAACTCTTGAAAGAGGAGAGAAATTGCTAGATGAGTTAATTTCTTCAGGGCAGAAATTAATTTCTGGTTTTAAAGCTTTTGAACTTTATGATACTTATGGATTTCCTCTAGAACTTACTGTGGAAATTGCTGAAGAACATAGTATCAGTGTAGATGTAAAGGGTTTTGAAGAAGAAATGAATGTACAAAAAGAGAGAGCTAAAGCTGCTTCAAGTACTATTGATTTGACATTAGAGGGATCATTAGAGCGAGAAATAGATCTTTTTAATAAAACTGTTTTTAATGGTTATAAGTCACTCCTTTCGGAAGCTGAAATAAAGGGTATATTCTTGGATTCAACATTAGTTAAGGAAGCAAGTGAAGGTCAGGAAGTTTTAATTGTTCTTGATCAGACAACTTTTTATGGAGAATCTGGCGGGCAAGTTGGTGATATTGGAACGATATTTTCAAACGATGTTGAGGTCTTGGTTGATAATGTCATGCGAAAGAAAAATGTTTTTTTACATTATGGAACAATCAAAAAAGGAAAATTAACTATTGGACAAAAAGTTAAGACTAATGTTAGTTCCTCTAATAGAGCTAAGGCTGCTGCAAATCATACAGCCACTCATTTATTACAATCTGCACTTAAATCAGTTATTAATGAAAGCGTTGGACAAAAAGGTTCATTGGTAACCTTTAATAAATTACGATTTGACTTTAACTCCTCTAATCCTATTTCTAAAGATCAAATTTCTAAGATTGAGACTTTAGTTAACTCTTGGATTATGGAAAATCATGCCCTAGAAATAAAAAATATGTCCAAGAGTGACGCTCTTGAAAAGGGCGCAGTCGCCATGTTTGGAGAAAAATATGATGATGAAGTGCGCGTTGTTAATGTACCAGGAGTTTCAATGGAACTTTGTGGTGGTACACATGTTAAGACTACATCCGAATTAGGTTCTTTCAAAATAATTAGTGAGGAAGGAATCTCAGCTGGAGTCAGAAGAATCGAAGCATTATCAGGCCAATCAGCATTAGACTATTTCAGTGATAGAAATGCATTAGTAAACCAACTAAGTGATTTGTTAAAAGCAAATCCTAATCAACTTTTTGAAAGGGTTAATAATTTGCAAGCAGAGCTTATTAATAAGAATAAAGAAATACAAAAAATGAAAGATGAAATTGCATATTTTAAATACTCTTCTATAAAATCATCCGCAGAAATAGTAAATTCTTTTTCAATTTTAGTAAATCAGATTGATGGCTTAGATGGGAATTCTTTGCAATCTGCAGCACTTAATTTAACTTCTCATTTGGGAAATAAAGCAATAGTGATTCTTGGGGGAATACCAAATCCAGAAAATAGAAAGTTGTTATTTGTAGTTTCTTTAGGTGATGATGCAGTAAAAATAGGATTGCAGGCAGGTAAATTAATTAATGAGATTGCAAGAATTTGTTCGGGAGGAGGAGGAGGAAAGCCTAACTTTGCTCAAGCAGGTGCTAAAGATATTGATAAGTTAAGTGATGCTTTAGATTATGCTAAAAATTATTTGCAAAAAACATTAGCTAGTCATTCTGATAAATAACTACTTTTTCTGAGACTAATTTCGATTTGATCCATTAATTTCCTTGCTTCTTCAATAGTTAATTTTTTTTGATCAATTGCTGATTCAGTATTAATTCTTATAGATTCAACCAAAGAAGCTGAACTGTAATCTAATAATTGTAAAATTTCAGATTTACTCTCCTCTTTAATAATATTTCTGACCTTATATGAATTATCTTGATTTATGTCTATATGAACAACGTTGGTACTGCCAAATAAATTGTGCAAGTTTCCTAATGCTTCTTGATAGGCTCCAGTCATAAAAATTCCAATTAGGTAATCTTTATCTTCTTCTGGCTTATGCAAATTTAGTAGTGATTTAATTTCTCCATTATCAATAAAATTATTTAGTTTCCCATCTGAATCACAAGTTAAATCTGCAAAGTTTCCTTTGCAGAACGGCTCCTCTAAGTGCCTATGTATTGGTACTATTGGGAAAATCTGATTTATTGCCCAGCTATCAGGAATAGATTTAAAAATAGATAAATTTGCGTAATAAGTTGATGCAAGAGTTTCTGTAATTTCAGATAAATCAGGGTGATTGATTTCATCATTATTCAGGTTATTAGAAATTTCTTTTGCGCAAGCCCAAGTAAGTTCTTCGGCATAAGCTCTTTCTGCCAAACTTAAAAATCCTAATCTAAAAGCGACTAAGCAATCTTCTTTAAACTTTTTTGCATCATTCCATAGTTCAATTATTTGAGATAAATTTATTTTTTTATTTTTAAGTTTTTTTAATTCATAATAAGTATCAAGTAAATTTGAAATTATTAATTGTTGATTTTTTTTATCAAAAATTTGTAGTTTGGAACTAACATGACTTGTTCCTAAGACATTAAAAATTAAAACTGAACAATGACTAATTATTGCTCTTCCACTTTCTGAGATTATGGTTGGATGCTTGATATTATTTAATTCACATGAATCCTTAATTGTTGCAATTACATCGTTAGCATAATTTTGGAGAGAATAATTAGTAGAAGTGTTGGAGGAGGTTTTAGTTCCATCAAAATCTATTCCTAATCCACCCCCAACGTCGATATATTGCATTGGGGCTCCTAGTTTGCATAGTTCAACATATATTTGACTTGCTTCTTGTAATGCGTCTTTGATCACAGCAATATCGCTTATTTGACTGCCTATATGAAAATGGAGCAATTTCATTTCGTTGATAAGATTTGCTTCTTTTAGTTCTTTTATTGTCAACATAATTTCTGGGATTGATAATCCAAATTTGGAATTATCTCCAATCGATTTACCCCACCTACCACTACTTTTACTTGATAACTTTGCTCTAATTCCTATCAATGGAGTTGCGTTAAGTTCTTCAACTGCTTGAATAATTCTTTTTACCTCATCTCGTTGTTCAATAACTATTATTGGATTTTTGCCGAGTTTTCTGGCCAAAGTAGCAATCTCAATATATTTTTTATCTTTATATCCGTTGCATATTAATAATGAATTTTGGTTTTCAAGAAGTGCAAGGCCAATTAATAGTTCTGACTTACTTCCTACTTCTAAACCAAAATTCCATTGGCTACCAAAATCTATTATCTTTTCAAGGACATTTTTCTGTTGATTACATTTGACAGGAAAAACGCCTTGATAAATATTTTTATATTTATAGGTTTTTATTGCTTTTAAAAAAGAGTTATGTAATGCATTTATTCGATCTTTTAAGATATCATTAAATCTTATGATTAATGGAGGATTTATTTCTCTACTCTTAAGTTCTTTGACAAGCTTAAAAAGATCAATCTTATTTTCAGATTTTATATCTTTAGTTACTGATATATTTCCTTTGGAATTTATAGAAAAATATTTATCTCCCCACTTGTCTATGTTATAAGTCGAAATACTATCTTCAATAGTCCAAATATTCTTTAATTTTTTCGGCTCAAAATTGGTCAATTTATGTCTTAGTAATTAATAAATGTTTTTGAAAATAACTTAAAACAATATCTTTTATTTTAATGATTACTTGCCAAGTTACCACCCAAAAGTTGAATATACATAGAGTGATTATTAATTAAATGACCAAAGAGAGAACTTTTATTGCAATTAAACCAGATGGAGTGCAAAGAGGATATGTTTCTGAGATTATTGGCAGATTTGAAAAAAAAGGATTTAAATTGGTTGGATTAAAGCAATTAATTCCTTCAAAAGAACTTGCTCAAAATCATTATGGAGTACATAGAGAAAGACCCTTTTTTGGTGATTTAGTAGACTTTATTTCAAGTGGTCCTGTTGTAGCAATGGTTTGGGAAGGCGAAGGAGTTATTTTGAGTGCTAGAAAACTAATAGGTGCAACAAAACCTTTGGAAGCAGAGCCTGGAACAATTAGAGGTGATTTAGCTATTGATATTGGGAGGAATATTATTCATGGTTCTGATGGAGAAGAAACAGCAAAATTTGAAATTGATCTATGGTTTAACGAAGAGGAATTATGTGAGTGGGAAACTTCTGATTCGAAATGGCGATCTGAAAATTAAAATTTAAATCGCAAATCTATCTAAACTAAATTTTTCTAAAAAGTTTTTCTCTATTTCTTTGAGATTTTTATTTTGAACTATTTTCAAAAGAAGATCACTTGTTATTGCAGAAAATAAAACTCCATTTCTGTAATGTCCTGTAGCTATATAAAGATTTTCAATTTTTGATTTTCCAATTATTGGTTTTAGATCTGGTGTGCAAGGTCTAAAGCCCCACCAATGTTCCATTTGTGGCCAATTAATAGCTTCTGGCAATAAAGAGCGAATGCCTTCTTGCAGTTGTTTTATTCCATTAGGAGTATTACCTGGATTAAATTTTGAATCTTTTTCAACTGTCGCTCCAACTATAATAAGTCCATCATCACGGGGAACTAGATAAGTTTTTGGACCAAAAATAACCCTTTTCAAAAAATTTGTTGGACCTTGTATTGATAGCATTTGTCCCTTTACAGGAAAGACTGGAATCTTATTAAAAATTTTTTTACTCCACGCACCGCTGCATATAATTGCTTTTTCGCAGTTAATTTTTTTTATTTCCCCAGTGGCACATAAAACTGTTGCACCTGTAATTTTGTTTTTTTCGAATGTCAAATCCTCTACTTCTGATCCCTCTTGAAATTCGACTCCATTCAAGGAGCATGCTCTTTCAAGAGCACGCATCAGCTTTCTTCGGTTATCTATTTGACCATCTTGTTCAAAAAGTAAACCATGTTTCCAAATAGAATTCATTCCATTGATTTCTTTTTGAAGATCTTTGTGATTTAAATATTTTCCAAATTCATGAGTGGGAAACTCTTCAAGATCTTCTATGTTTTTAAAAGGAACTACTATGCCACATTTTTTTAAACCGCATTTAATATTACTATCTTGTTCAATACTTTGTATCCACTTTGGAATTAGATTTTGACTTTCTTGGCCAAATTTTAGTAATTCATCTTCGAGCCCTTCGGCATGAGTAGCTAACATTCCTGCAGCCACAAATCCAGCTGATTCATTTCTGTTTTTGCTTAAAACTAAAACTTTGAAGTTATTTCTAGAAAATTCATAAGCAATAGATAAACCTAAAAGTCCACCTCCAATGATTAATATTGAATTTTTGGTTTCTTGTGCCATTTAAAAATTAATATTTTTATTTGTGTTTTGGTCCTCTTTTCCTTTATATCCAATAATATTAATAAAGAGACTTTTAATAATGAACAATTTGGAATCTTGGGAAGCTGTGATTGGTTTGGAAACTCATGTACAGCTTAATACGAAAAGTAAAATATTCACATCTGCGTCAACAGCTTTTGGTGATGCACCTAATACCCATATAGATCCTGTAGTTTGTGGGTTACCAGGAACTCTTCCAGTTCTTAATGAGACTGTTCTTGAGTATGCTGTAAAAACTTCGTTAGCATTAAATTTAAACGTTGCAGAACATTGTAAATTTGATAGAAAACAATATTTTTATCCTGATCTTCCTAAAAATTATCAAATTTCACAATTTGATGAGCCACTAGCTGAAAATGGTTGGTTAGAGGTTGAAATAATTGAAAAGGACAAAGAACCTTATATCAAGAAAATTGGTATAGAAAGGCTACATATGGAAGAAGACGCCGGAAAACTAGTCCATTCAGGAAGTGATAGATTAGCTGGCTCTAAGTATTCTTTAGTTGATTACAATCGTGCCGGAATAGCACTTTGTGAGATTGTAAGTAAACCAGATATTAGATCAGGTAAAGAGGCATCTGAATATGCTTCAGAGATTAGAAGAACAGTTAGATATCTAGGGGTATCAGATGGAAATATGCAAGAGGGTTCATTACGCTGCGATGTCAATATTTCAGTAAGAAAAGGACCTAATGCTCCTTTTGGTACCAAAGTGGAAATAAAAAATATGAATTCATTTTCTGCAATTCAAAAGGCTTGTGATTATGAAATAGCCAGACAAATAGAAGTTTATGAAAATGGAGGAAAAATTTTCCAAGAAACAAGGTTATGGGATGAAGCTAAGCAATTAACGAAAAGTATGAGATTAAAAGAAGGTAGCAGTGACTATAGATATTTTCCTGATCCTGACCTAGGTCCAATTGAAATAACAAAAGCCCAACAAGAAATATGGTTTAAAGAACTACCAGAATTACCTTCAAAGAAAAGATATAAATACATAAGCCAATTTGGGCTGTCTGCATATGATGCAAGGGTAATTTCGGATGAAATAAGCATGGCAAACTTTTTTGAAGAAACAGTAGCAAATGGTGCTGAGGCTAAACTAGCTTCAAATTGGATAACAAGTGATATTGTGGGCTATTTAAAATCAAACAAACTAAGTTTTAGTGAATTAAAGCTTAGTCCTGAAAATCTTGCAGAAATGATTAACATGATTTCAAAAAATATAATTAGTGGAAAAATTGCTAAAGAAATATTACCTGAACTTATTCAAAAAAATATTTCCCCGAAAAAATTAGTTGAAGAAAAAGGGTTGGCAATGATATCAGATTCTTCAAGTATTTCACCAATAATTGATGAACTTATAAATGAACATCCAAATGAAGTTCAAGCATTTAAAAATGGCAAAACTAAGTTACTTGGTTTTTTTGTTGGTCAACTTATGAAAAGAACAAAAGGTAAAGCTGACCCTAAACTTGCAAATAAACTTCTTACGGAAAAATTAAATAACTAAAGCTTAAAGAAGCTTTTTTATCGTATTGATCCATTTATTTTGATCATCCGAATTCTCTAAAATAATATCTGAGAATTTTCTTTTTTCTTCAAAACTTAATTGAAAATTTATCAATTCATATGCTTCTTTTTCGCTAATTTTATCTCTTGTGATAAGTCTGTTTTTTTGTATTTCTTCAGGACATTTAACTAACCATATTTCAGTGCAAATATCTTCAAATTTTGCTTCAAACAATAATGGAATAACCAAAACTATAGTTTGATTATTTCTGTATTGACTGCACTCTTCTATCATTCTTTCTTTAATTAAGGGGTGAAGTAGTTTTTCAATCCATTCCTTGCTTGCTGAATGTTTAAAAATAATGTTCCTTAAAAGTTTTCTGTTTATTTCCTTTTCTGAATTGCTTTTATTATCAATAATTTTATTTCCAAAATAATCTAAAATTTTCTTATATCCATATGTGTTTGGTTTGATTAATTCTCTTGAAAAATGATCTGCATCTAATATTGGTATGTTTTTATATTTTCTTATGTAATTAGTTATGGTTGTCTTCCCACTTGCAATTCCTCCTGTTAAACCAATCCTTCTTTGGTTGTTTTTTAATTTTTGAAGAATATCCATATAATTAATAATAATCTAATTACTTAGTTTCTTTAGTATTAAAGAGTAGTTAGTATGAATTAAAATACCAAAAAGTTTGAGCCAGTTAGATTCCAATTGGTCGTTTGTTGATGACAGTAAGATAACACCCAAGGGGTTTCTTTTTGCTGGGATATCTGCTGGTTTAAAAGCTTCTAATAAAAAAGATTTAGCACTAATACTCGCTCCAGAAGGAAGTATTTTTAGTGGGATGTTTACCCAATCAATAGTTCGAGCTTCTTGTGTGGATATTTGTGAGGAAAGGATTAAAACAACTTCAGGTTTTCTAAGAGCAATATTAATTAATTCTGGTCAAGCAAATGCATGTACAGGAAATCTTGGCATCCAACATTTTCAAATTGCGACAGGAAAGATTGCGGAACTTTTAGGAATAAAAGAAGAAGAAGTTTTAATGTGCTCAACTGGTGTAATTGGTGTTCCAATACAAATAAATGATTTAGTAAAAAATTTACCGAGTTTAGTTAGTGATTTAAAGGGTAATAATTTTGAAAATGCAGCAGAAGCAATTTTAACAACTGATTTGACTTTGAAAAAAGTGTCAATAGAGACGATTATTCAAAGTAGAAAAATAACAATAGCAGGATTTGCAAAAGGTTCAGGAATGATTTACCCCAATATGGCTACAATGCTTGCTTTTCTAACCTGTGATGCGGGTATTCAAAAAGAAGAATGGGACAAAATGATTGCTATTGCGGTTCAAAAATCTTTTAATGCAATATCAGTTGATGGAGAGACAAGCACAAATGATTCTTTTGTTGGAATAAATGCAGGAGAGAAAATTGAAAAAAGGTTTTTTCCAATTATTCAACAAGGGATTGATATTGTATGTCAGAACTTGGCAAAAAATATTGCAAGGGATGGAGAGGGAGCAAATTGTTTATTAGAAGTTTTGGTTCAAGGAGCAAAAAATACAGATGATGCAATTATGCTCGCGAAATCTATTTGTAATTCTGCCTTGGTAAAAACTGCGATACATGGTTGTGATCCAAATTGGGGACGAATCATTTCTGCTGCAGGTAATTCTGGAGTTAAATTCAACTTAAATGACGTTGACTTGTATATAGGAAACACCCATATTTTGGAAAAAGGCAAGTTAAATAAATATGATCCACAAAAAGTCACAGACTATATTAGGTCCAGAATGAAAGGTAGATATTTGGTAGATGATATTGTAAAAATTATGATTAATCTAAATTCTGGCGAATCAAAAGGTACAGCTTGGGGGTGCGATCTTTCTAAAAAGTATGTTGAAATAAATAGCGAATATACTACATAGTCTGAGATCGATTGTGCTGCAGTAGAAGTCAAGGAATAGTAAAACGATTTGACACGAATATGACACTAACTGAATCCTTGAAATCAATTGGTATGATTGACTTTTATACTATATGATTTTATCAACTCGGAATATAATACGACTTAACGCTAAAACATATTTGTATCAATAGATTTGAAGATTATTAATATATTGCTTACGGTCTGCTTACATTTAATTAGGACTTATTATTACTAATTTAATTAAGTAGTACTAGATTAAACATATCCATTAACTATGGTTGGATATTCTTTGTTTTTGAACATTTTTCTATAATCATCATGCAATCTTTCAGTTGCCACTTTTCTTTTCTTCATTGCATCTCTGATTAAATTCATCTCATTGAATGTTCGATTGAGAATGGTGAATGGAGTAGTTAGTTTCATAAAACCTCCTTTTTTTAATAAAAACTAAGAATCAATAACTCAGTCGCAGTAAATTAAACAATTTTGATTTGTTGGATGTTCTCTACATTCTTTCTCCCAAAAGTTTTGAAACTCAGGCGTGCATTTTGCAAGTTCTTTTGGGGTTTCGTTTAGATTTAATCCTGCATAATTAAACGCAGTTAAGTATCTTGGAAGAATGTTAAATTGATTGAATAGTTTCATAAGACCTCCTAGATCTATATCTATATTGTCCTCCTATTAACTTTAAATTCATAGAGTATTATTACCCGAGTAAAAGTGCTTTGTAGTTGTCACGACTATCTTTTCCCATTAACTAGGAGTAGAAATAATTCAGGAGTCAAAAGCACTTCATCGACTTTGTGGACAGCGAGGTGCATAAGACTCCAAGAGGGCGAATCAATGCCCTCTTATTTTATTTTTAGTAAACTTTTACTGATTCTCTTCGCTAAATTCTATCGACATTAGCATTTAGGATATGAATGCTTAGATTTATCAAAATAGGAAAAAATTATGTTTGTAAGTATTGACTTATGTTTAGTCCCTATTGGAGTTGGGACTTCCCTATCTCCCTATATAAAAGAGTGTATTGAAGTTATCAAAAATGAAGGACTTAACTATGAATTGGGAGCGAATGGAACGGCAATAGAGGGAGATTGGGATAAAGTATTTGAATGTGTCAAAAAGTGTCATAAAAAAATTCATTCAAAAGGTGCACCTAGAATTTATACAACAATGAAAGTAAATACTAGAACTGATAAAGAACAAAAATTCTCAGATAAAGTAAAAAGTGTATTAGATAAATAATGGAAAAAGAACGAAATTACGATAATGATGGATTAGACCCATCCGAAGAATATTTTAAAAATAAGGAAAAAGGGAATGATTATGATACCTATTTTCCTCAAGAAGAATCAGAACCACCACATTATTAAACACTTGGAAATTCTTTGATATTCAATTTACATTAGAGGATATAACTACTCTCTTTTTTTATGTCCATTAATACATTTCTTTTGCTGTTATTGGTGATTGCGAATTACACAAACTTATTTTTAAATATAAAAAAAAGAAAAACATGATTGGAAGGGTTATGTTTTGAGATATCATCAAGAATTTTCATACAAACTAAACTATCACTTTAATATGAATCAATGATAAGAAAAATTATCCTTGATATTTAATGTTGCGACTTCTTCCGTTACCGATTTTTATTTGTATTTATCTTTGCTCTTGGTGGAGATGTAAAAAAATATTATCGCCAGTGATAAGCAACTAAACTCTTGCATTGATTGGGCATATATAAAAAATTTACCTCTACCACCAAAACCTTCTTTTATCGAATTTTATATTGTTTATGTCTCTTCTTTTTTTTAATTTCCCTTTGGGTTAATTATTCAACAACTACCTTTTGCGAAGAAAGTAAGATACTACGAAAGAGAAATGAAATTAATATTTGATAAATGGAATTTAGAAAAAATTAAAAAAATAACCAACTAATTTATTAAAGTTATCACTCAGATATTGATTCAATTTAATTTTGACTTGTTTCAGACAGCATGTTCTGTTGCTTACATTTTGCTTACGGTTGCAAATTAGAAATTTAGTAATAACTTAATTTTTAATTACCACTTACACTTTGCTGACAATTGTATTGACTCATAAAAAGTCAGTTGTTGCAGTCAATTATGAGTGATTATCTTTGTATAGCAATGAATAGCGAATATACTACTTAAGTTTTAGTAAATCTAATGGTAGATATTCATTAATACAGAGAAACAGTATTGTTAAAGTTCCAAATACAGAGCCTATAAAACCTCCAAAAAAATTAACTAATAATCCAGATTGTCTAATTATTCCTTCTTCTTTTTTTTCTTCTTCAAAATTAGGAGAATCAACTACTTTTAAGCGCTTACTGGTTGTTGGTTGTTTAAGTTGTTGGTGTCGGATGAGGGCTTCGAAATCAGGCATGGAATTTGTGAGGCAATTGAACAATAAGCAGACCAGCCCGTCATTCGACGAGGATCTGATCTACCTAAATCGTCTACAGCTTCAAATACAGCATTGCCAGAGGCTTCTGCTTTATCAAATGCTGAGAGTAAGGGTATAAATGTATCAAAAACATATAAACCAAAATTTTCTAGAGCTGCTTTGGCTTGTTGCGCTGCTTTTTGCTGTCTAAAATCAACTTTTACTATTACTACAGCATGGTTAACTTTTAAGTTGCTTAATAAATTAGCTAGTTCAACAGTTAATTCCACTGATCGTGCTTTTGCGGTTGTAGGTAGGATAACTAAATCTGAACCATAGGCTAAGTGTTTAAGCTCTTCTTGATCACTGCTAGCCTGGCCATCAGTTATTACAATTTCTGATGATCTTGATGCTTTAGCAGCTGAACTGACAGGGAAAACTGGAAATGGAAGATTGCCTCTTGATGCGTATGCTAAAGCAGATCTATTCTTGTCGGCATCGACTATGCAAACTTTTTTCCCTTCAGAATGCCAAACACTTGCAAGGTGAATACTTGTACAGGTCTTGGCCACCCCCCCTTTTTGTCCGCAAACGGTAATGAACAATTTTTTATTTTTATTTCTCTTACTTTGGAGAATAATTTCTTAATGTCAAGAGAAATTGATTTTTAATGCTTTAAAACTTATTTTTTGAAATATTTTAAAGAAGTTAATATTTTTAGATAACCTTATAAAGTTCCTTATTTAAATTGGCTAGTGAAGAAAAGAATTGGATTAGGTACGTGGTCTTGGGGGAATAAGCTTTTCTGGAATTATCAATCTACAAATGACGATGATTTACGTGAGACATATGATGAAGCGTTACGAAGAGGTTTCGATCTAATTGATACTGCAGATTCTTACGGTACTGGGAATCTTCAGGGCAGAAGTGAATTGTTGATAGGAAAATTTTTACTAAATACTCCTTCAGCAAAGAAAAAAAGAATTCAAGTAGCAACCAAACTTGCACCTTATCCTTGGAGAATAGGTAACAGAGGTTTTAATAAACCTTTTTTGAAAAGTTTGGAGAGACTTAATAACAAATTAGATATAGTGCAATTACATTGGTCAACTGCAAAATACAATCCTTGGCAAGAATTAGGCCTGTTGAATAATCTTTGCGATTTAAAAGATGAAGGCTTTGATTTTCAAATAGGCTTATCAAATATAGGCCCTAAAAGATTGATGAAATTAATTAATTTCTTGGCAAAAAGAAATCAGAGCCTAAAGAGTGTTCAGATACAGTTTTCTTTGCTTGCTCCCGATTTGGGAAAACAATATCAGGTAAAAAAAATTTGCGAAGAAAATAATATTGATTTCTTTGCCTATAGTCCCTTGTCTTTTGGAATACTTTGTATTGATCCAGATAAAGAAGAAAATAAAGAAAAAAGTTTTATTCGTAATGCATTATTTGAAAACTATAAAAAACCAACATATGAGTTGCGGAGGTGTTTAAAAAGAATTGCAAATCAAAGATCAGTTTCTCAAGCTCAAGTAGCAATTAATTGGTGTTGTTATCAAGGAGTTATTCCACTAGTTGGAATGCGGAACAAATCTCAAGTTATTGATATATCGAATGTATTTAAGTGGAATTTAAATAAAAATGAATTTAAAGTACTCCAGGAATTTTCAAAAAAATGTTTAAAAAAAATGCCTAAAAACCCTTTTTCAAGTATTTAATAAAATTTTTAGTTAGATATCTTTTTATTTTTTTTTAATTGACAACTATTATTCCATAGTTCAGTGGGAAATCTTTCGCCAGTGAATCTAATAACTTTAGGTTTCAGATTTATTATCAATTCATCTAGGTTTTTATTAGGTTCCATTGTGAAGGATTTGGGTTTCTAATAAGATAAATTAATTAATAATCAATCTTCTCAGTATTTATACTCATAAAATGAAAAATTTTCTTTTTAATACAACCAACTGCAGCAATATTTACATATTAATTGATTATCTACTACAACTTTTTATTTATTTAAAGAAGTGGAGTCCTTCCAGACTCCGCGCATCATTTGGTTGATAAGGCTGATATGACCCCATCTCCTTAAGGATCAAGCAGCAACTGGTGCTGTTTGACGGGAGAAACTAACGATTTTGTTAGCATTTGTGTTTTTGCTCTAACCGAGCAGGCTTCAGTCACCTTCCTTATGCCCCGTCGAAACCATTACAACCCCTAATCATGGAGTTGAGCGGAATCGAACCGCTGTCCGAAACATCGGTTGAGATCACCTAGTCCAATTGGACATTTATATTCTGACAGGCAAAATGAGTATTGAATAGTTTTTTTAAGTTTTTATCTTATATGAATGTAGTGGCATCAGCTCCAGAGGGACTAGAGAAATATTTAGCTAAAGAAATTTCAAATTTAGGTGGCTTTAATATTAATACTTATAAGAGATTTATTAATTTTGAATGTGATTTTGAAACTTTTTATAGAGTTCATTTTTATTCCAGATTAGCTTTTCGTTTTTATAGAGAAATTAGCAGTTTTAATTGCTATGACAAGCAATCTTTATATGAAGGGGTTAGAGATTCATTTGATTGGTTAAATTGGTTGCACTATGAAAAAACGTTTAATGTTCAAGTAACTGGGAGAACATCTTCCTTAAGTCATACACATTTCACTGCTCTTGAAGTTAAAAATTCTATAACTGATTTGCAAAAGGCAGTTTGGAATAAAAGATCAAATATCTCTTTAGAAAATCCTGATTTTATTATTCATCTTCATTTAAATAATAATAAAGCAATTATTAGTTTTCAAAGCAGTGTGGAAAGCTTACACAAAAGAGGCTATAGACCTGCAGTTGGAAATGCTCCATTAAAAGAAAATTTAGCTTCTGGATTGATAAAGATGACTCAATGGAATGGCAAAGTCCCTTTAATTGATTTTATGTGCGGCTCAGGAACTTTTTTAATTGAGGCAGTTAACCAATTTCTTGAAGTGCCCATAAATATTGATCAAGTATATCTTTTTGAGAATTGGTTGGACTTTAGGAGGGATATTTATCTTAATGAAAAAAATAAGGCAAAAAATAAAATTATAAATTATAGAAAATTACCAAAGATAATAGGCTGTGAAATTAATAAAAAGGTTTTTGACCAAGCGAAAGTAAATGTATCATTGGCTGGACTCGAAAAATATATTGAACTTATAAATAATGATTTTTTAGAACTCCAATTAAAATATTCACCTGGGATCATTCTATGTAATCCTCCATACGGCAAAAAATTAGGCGATGAAAATGAATTGATTTGGTTATATGAACAAATGGGAATCTTCCTGAAGGATAATTTTTCAGGTTGGGAATTTTGGCTGCTAAGTGGAAATCCAAAACTAACAAAATATTTGAAAATGAAATCTTCATTGAAAATTCCCGTTAGCAATGGAGGAATAGATTGTAGATGGATAAAGTATTTAATAAGGTAATTTATTTTTTGCCTAAAACGGCCTTTGTTGTCTTACCTAAACCCTCTAATGTTTGAGGAAGATAAGGTCCTTTAGTTAATCTCCCTCCAAGCTTCAAACTTAATCCTGCAAGAAATAAATCGAAAAATATTATGATTAATAAATTATATTCAATATTCCAATTGTTATATTTAGTTAGAAAAAGATAAAAAATAATATGGATGCAAATTAGTACTAATAATAGCAATATGCTGCCAATTGCCAAAAATATTCCACCACTGATTAATCTTCTTTTTTCTCTATCTACTTCTTGAAGAGCTATTCTTACATGCAAATCCATTACTGAACTTGCGATGGCTGAAATTCTGGAGGCGGTATTTGTAAAGTTTTTATTTTTTGGTTTTTCCATATTATTTTCTGCCACTGTTAAGGAGAGTTCCTATTAGTAAACCAATACCAGCAGCAATAGCAATAGATAATAGTGGTTTTTTTCTTATTGGATTTTCTATTTTTGGTCTAAGTGTATTGTTAAGTTCTTCTAATAATTCTTCTAATTGACTTTCTATGGGTTCAATTTTTTCTGATATTTCCCAATTGTTTTCTCTTATTGAATCAATGATTTCAAATAGTTGGCTTTTTATTCCAATTACTGAGGTTCCACTATGGTTAGCTATTACTTCAACTAAATCATCAATACTCCCCTTTGTGGCTTCGAGGGTTTGTTGTGCAATGTTAGGCCATTTTTCTTTTATTAAAGGTATTAAACTGTCAATTTTTTCAAGTAACCATTTTTCAGAAATAACTTCTTTTTCAGGAAGATCAGAGTTATTATCTTTTTCTTCTACTTCTTTGGGAGGGTGGTAAGTCTCCATTATTTAAACTTATTTATTTTAAGACTAGACCCTATTTTCTTAATTTGGAACCCTTATCTAAAGAATTGTTCGAATTATATAGAATAAAAACATATAAAAGTTTATTTACATTTTATTTATCTACTCTGTTCTGCAAGAAGGTTTTGTTAAGCTATTACCGGAATTATTAAATGAGTTTAAATTTCATCATGGATATTACATTTGCATCATTAATTTTTGCATCTCGCACAATCCCTACAGATTTTGGATTAGTAGCTGCTGCTATCGCTGGAGCTGGAAGTTTGCTATTCATTGCTTTAAGATTTGTTCCTGATGCAAATAATTAAATAACAGGAATCATCTTTAATAAAATATATCTCTATCTCAATTTTGTTTTGAAAATAGATTCGATTTATTTATCAATTAGATAATGAATAAATGGGTTTTGCTCGAACATAAAGTTTATTCTGATAACTCTTTTGATATTCATTATGATTTTCTTGTTGAAAATGGCATAGATTGTTTAACTTGGAAATTTTTAAAACTACCTTTATTAAATCAAGCTTCTATAGAAATTTTTAAGCAGCCAAATCATAGACTTGTATGGTTATCTAGGATAGAACAAGAACTTTCTGATAATAGAGGGTTTGTAAAAAGAATTGATCATGGAATATTTAAAAGCGTTTCTGATAAATTTGACTCTGAATATTATCGATTTATTTTGGATGGTGAACTTCTTAATGGTTTGTTTGAAATTTCAGGTAACTTTTGCAGATTGAGCAAAAATTATTAATACTCATTTATAAATAAACGTAATATTTCTATTGAGAATTTTTGCAAATTAGTTATTCTTATTTAGCTATTGAGACTTGAGATTGGTACATATCAATCAGGTCGAGTTTGAAAATTTTAAATCTTTCGGTGGAAATGTAAAAATTCCTCTCGAAGAAGGTTTTACGGTGGTTACGGGTCCTAACGGTTCTGGGAAAAGTAATATTTTAGATGGAATTTTATTCTGTTTAGGTCTAGCGAATAGTAGAGGGATGAGGGCTGAAAGATTACCAGATCTAATAAATAATTCCAAAGTTAAAGAGGGTAAGTCATCAGAAACATCTGTAACGGTTAAATTTGATATTCAAGATTGGTCTCCCCGAGAAGACCTTCCGCCTTTGGAGCTAGAAGAAGAAATTGTCCTTAATAAAGGTCAAAAAGAATGGTTAGTTTCTAGAAAATTAAGGCTTATGCCAGGTGGCTCTTATGCTTCTACTTATACTTCTGATGGAAAACAATGTACCTTGCAACAAATACAGAGAATATTAAGAGAAATTAGTGTTGATCCTGAGGGCAGCAATGTTGTTATGCAGGGTGATGTGACAAGAATAGTATCAATGAATAACAAGGAGAGGAGAAATCTTATTGATGAATTAGCAGGAGTCGCACTTTTTGATACAAGAATAGATCAAACTAATGCAAAATTAAATGACGTTTTCGAAAGACAAGAAAGATGTGAAATTTTAGAAAATGAATTGCAATCTAGTAAATATAAGCTTGAAAAAGAATGTGAAAAAGCAAAGCGATATAAAGAGTTAAAGGCAAAACTATCACAAATAATGGAATTAGAGAAAGTTCTTATTTTTGAAAAACAAGTTAAACATGTTGAATCTATAGAAAAAAAAGAAAGTGAAATCGAAAAAAATAAAATTTTATTTAATAAACAAAAAGAATCTATTAGTAAAGAAATATCAGTCTTAGAAGATGCTTTGAAAATACTTGTTAATGAGCTTAAGGAGAAAGGAGAGGATAAATTGATAAAAGTGAATTCTGATATTGGAAGTATTAATTCTAGCTTGAGAGAACTTGATAGGATATCAAGTCTGAATAAAGAAGAAGGTATTAAATTACAAAAGCAGAGAGATGAAATTGCAATTTCTAAAAGGAATATCGAGTCAGAAAAGATGAGACAAGAAAATTTCGATGATAATTTTTTAAATCAATTGAACTTGCAAATTGATGCTCTCACTTTAAAACACAAACTATCCAGAAAAAAACTTTCTGATGCGGCTGGAGAATCTGGAGAATTCTCACAACAAAGTATCAAATTAAATGCTGAGCTTGAAAGTATAAAAAATCAAATTAATCCTTTGGAAATAAAAAAAAGGAAAATTGAAGAAGAGACTATTCAAAATAGTATTCAAAAAGATGAAATATTGTCACAGATCGAATCCTTAGACTTAGAAAAGCAGAAACTTTTTCAGGTAAATCAAACAAAAAAAGAGACATCCGATACAAAGAATAAAAACTTGGCTAGTAATAGCGCAGAAATTAATTCTTTAAAAAATGAAATTGATTTATTAATTAAAACTCAATCAAGGCTAAATAACGAGCAATTAAGGCTTGAAAAGGATTTATCTCGATTTGAAAGCAGAAAGGAAGCTTTAAACGAATCTAGAGGTTCATATGCTCTAAGAATCCTCTTAGAGGCAGGTTTAGAGGGTATACATGGTTATGTAGCTCAACTTGGAGAGGTCAGTGAAAAAAATAGATATGCATTAGAAATTGCTGCTGGAAATAGATTAGGACAAATTGTTGTTGATAATGATCATATTGCTGCTAAAGCAATTGAAATTCTTAAAAAGAAGAAAGCGGGAAGATTAACTTTTTTACCTTTAAATAGAATGAAAAGTCAAAAAAAGAATTATGCAATTTCAAGATTTGAAAATAATAGGGAGAATGGATTTATTGATAAAGCTATTAATCTAATTACTTTTGATGAAGTCTATTCAGATGTTTTTCGATATGTTTTTGGAGATACTTTGGTTTTTTCAGACTTATCCTCAGCTAGGTTATCTACACAAAAAAATAGGTTAGTTACCCTAAGCGGTGAATTGTTAGAAGCAAGTGGAGCTATTACAGGAGGCAGTAAGTTAAATAAAGATTTGGCTTATAGGTTTGGTATTAATAATGATATTGATGATTCCAGTCCTATAAAAGAAAGATTATTAGTTATCGTAGAAGCTTTAAAAGAGTCAAATAATGATTTGATAATAAAAAATAATAGACTTAGTAAATTAAATTCTAACCGCAGTCAAATAATTGAGGATTGTGCCTCATTTAATACAGAAATTGAAGTAAATCAAGATTCTCTTAAAGCTGTCTCGCAAAGAATTGAGGATTGCAAATCTAGGTTAAATAAACTTGATACTACTAATAATTTATTAGTTAACGAGCTAGGTCATTTAAAAAATGAATTGAAGCCTTATCAGGATAAGTTTGATCAACTACAAACCATTCAAAAGGCAAATTACGAAAAAAATCAAAAATCATCATTAATAGCTTTTAATGACGATTTTAATAATCTTGATAAAAAACTTGAATTACTTATTAAGGAAAGAAATACACTACTAGATAAAAAGAATCAATTTGCTTTAAATAAAGAGCGTATCAATAATTCATTAAAAATTACCATACTACAAGAAAAAAATTTGCAGGAATCTATTAAACAACTCGCAATTGCACATAGTGAATGGATAGAAAAAAGAGATCAATTTAAAAAAGAGCTTTCAGATCTCGATAATCAAAAAAATTATTTAGAGAAGGATTTAGGTTTATTGAGAAGGAAAAGAGATGAATTAAACTCTTCAATTTCAAATAAAAGGCAAGAATATAATAACTATCTTTTAAAGCTTGAATATCTTGAAAGGGATATCCATTCCCTTAAAGAAGAGATGAGGAGCGAGAAAATAAAATTAGAAAATTATAAAAAAGATTTACCTAACCCTTCCCCAGAGTTTGGAGAATATGAAGGGAAGAGTCTTGAATCTTTGCAATCAGAAATCTCGATTATAAATGCAAAACTACAAAGCTTAGAACCTGTTAATATGTTGGCTCTTGATGAACTAGAAGAATTAATTAAGAGATTAAATGGTTTGCGAGAAAAATTAGAAATTTTATCTAATGAAAGATCTGAATTATTGCTGAGAATAGAAACTGTATCTACGATGCGTCAAGAAGCTTTTATGCAAGCATTTACAGAAGTTGATAGACATTTTAGAGAAATTTTTGCAAATTTATCTGATGGAGATGGATTTCTTCAACTTGAAAATCCTAATTTGCCCTTAGAAGGAGGTTTAACTTTAGTGGCTCACCCCAAGGGAAAAAATGTCAGAAGATTAGCCTCTATGTCAGGTGGTGAAAAATCGTTAACTGCTTTAAGTTTTTTATTTGCTTTGCAAAAGTATAAGCCTTCACCTTTTTATGCATTAGATGAGGTTGATAGTTTTTTAGATGGTATTAATGTTGAAAGGTTGTCAAAACTAATATCGAATCAGTCATCAAATGCTCAATTTATAGTCGTAAGTCATAGAAGGCCTATGATTGGTGCATCTGAACGAACAATTGGGGTTGCGCAAGCAAGAGGTGCTAATACTCAAGTTCTTGGGTTACCAAATGCTGCATAAACACACTTTTTTAAATTTATACGTCAGAATGATAAAAAGAAATTATGAGCTTGTCTAACACATCTGCTAGTAAGAATGTCCCTAACTCAGTTCCTAGTGAACGTTTATGGTTAAGGTCAGAATTAATGGGAACACAAGTGATAACTACTGATACTGGGAGACGGTTAGGCGTAGTTGGCGAAGTTGTTGTTGATATTGATAGAAGAAAGGTGGTCGCTTTAGGACTAAGAGATAATCCACTTACAAGATTTTTACCGGGTTTACCAAAATGGATGCCTTTAGAAAGTATAAAGCAAGTTGGAGATGTCATATTAGTTGACTCCCTAGATTCTTTGAGTGAGAATTTTTCTCCTGAAAGATATGGGAAGGTAATTAATTGTCAAGTGATTACAGAATCTGGACAACTTTTAGGAAGAGTTCTTGGCTTTTCTTTTGATATTGAGACTGGGGATTTGATATCTCTTGTTATGGGTGCTGTTGGTGTTCCGCTTTTAGGTGAGGGAGTTTTAAGTACTTGGGAAATACCTGTTGAGGAAATTGTAAGTAGTGGTACCGATAGGATTATTGTTTATGAAGGTGCGGAAGAGAAATTGAAGCAACTAAGTAGTGGACTACTTGAGAAACTTGGAGTTGGAGGTTCTTCATGGGATGAAAGGGAAGTAAATGGATACTCAGCAAATCTTGTACCTGTTGAGAATCAGTTGCTTTCAGGTTCTGAAGAAGAACAAAAAACCAGTTTGGTCGATGAATATGAAGAAGTCGTTGAACAAGATGATTATGAAGATGATTATGAAGATGATTATGAAGATGATTATGAAGATGAACTTGAATATGTTGAAATAAAGGGTTCTGAAGAAGAAATAAATAATAGAAAAAAGCTATACATGGATAATGATGATTCTGATCAGATCCAGAATCAAAATAGCGTTAATCAAATAAATGAAAAAAATACTATTGATTTTAAGCAAAAGAAACAATCAAATACTAATTTAGCTTCGAAAAGACCAATTCAAAATGCAACTGAAACTTTAGATATTGAACCACTAGATGAACAAAATTTAGTTCAAGATAATAAACAATCAGAAAAGTTTGAAATTGATGATCCCTGGTAATGTTTAAAGTTTTTTTATTGAATTAATAATTATAGAAGCAAGTTTTTTTGTAGCACCTTTATCGCCTCTCTCTTGGTTTAGATTATCCCTAATACTTTTTAATTGATCTCTATTTTTAATAAGAAATAATACTTCTCTTGCAATTTTTGTTGTTGTAATATTACCTACTCTTTCAGGGACAATCATTCTTTTAGCTTTAATATTCGGCCAAGCAAAAAACTTCTTTTTTTTAAAATAGAAATTTTTAATTATAAAAGTTAGAAATCTATTTATGAACGAAATTTTTCCAAGTACTCCAAAAATACCATCCCAAGCGTTCATCATATTTAAATGTTGAGTTGGCAGAACAACTAACATTGGAAGACTAATTGCTGCTAACTCAGCAGTATTTGCTCCTACAGTTGTAATCGCAAGATCACATTCTTTTAATATTTCATAGCAAGGATGTTTCTTAATTAAATAAATCTTTGTTTTTTTTGATGTTTCAATAACATAATCAAAACGAGAGTCTTTGAAGTTTTTAATTGTTTTGATTTTTGATGAGTAATATTTAGCAATTGGATTTTTGTTGCTTTGAAAAAATAAATATTCACTTTTATTAGTAGTTGGAGCAATGGGAATTATAAAGTTTATATTTTGATTTTCTTTAGCGATATGATCAGCAACTTCTAAGAAGAAAGGAATTCCAATAGAAAGCTTTGCTTTCTTAGAACCAGGCAACAATGCAATGTAGTGTTTTTCTTTATTTCTTAATGATATTTCGCTATTAAGTTTGATATCTGCCATCAAATCGCCAATGACTGTACATTTATATTTATATTTTTTGGGTATTAACTCTTTTACTTTTACATTCATAGCAGCGATTTCATTCGTCCATTTAGGCCATCGTGAAACCCATTCAGCATATGTGATATTTAAATAGCCTAATCTTTTAGCTAATAAAATGCTCCAAAATTGATCCCCACCAAGAAAAATAACCACTCCTTTTTTTGGCCAATCAGCAAAAGAATGTGGTTTTATTAATAATTTCCAAAAACTTTTGGATTTTGTAATTAATTGGAATTTATTCCATGAATTTGCAACTAAAAATTCTTTACCAGTGGCATTTGGGCAAGGAACAAGAACTAACCTAAGAGTGAAATTTTGTTTATCCTCATCACATAGTGATTTATTTATTTTGTTTAGCTCATCCACTACAGGATTTACCCATGTAGTTAATTCCCCAGGACCATTGGAAATTATGACTACTGCAACAGATTTTTTTTTCATTGCAGTTAAACCAGAATACATTAAATGCGGACGGCGAGACTTGAACTCGCAAGGCCGAAGCCACACGCTCCTTAGACGTGCGCGTCTACCAATTCCGCCACGTCCGCAAAGGGTTTTCAGCAACGGGGGGATGCTTAAACCTTAAAAATATCATACATTATTGGCTGAAATAAGCATGTGGTTCGAAAAGAGTTTTTTTGAATATGGTGAATAATTTTTCTATTGCATAAAACAAATATTTATACATATATAACGTTCTAGGTTGTATTGTAAAAAATGTCCTCTGATCATTAAAAAATTTTGTTAAGTACTTTGGCAAATAATTTTTTATTTTAAGTCATTTTCATTTCTTCAATTTAATTTTCATAATGGTTGAAAAAGTTTTAATTGCTAATCGTGGAGAAATAGCTTTACGAATTGTCAGAAGTTGTAGAGAATTAGGTATTGCAACCGTTGCAGTTTTTAGCACTGTAGATAAAAAAGCATTGCATGTTCAGCTTGCTGATGAGGCGGTTTGCGTTGGAGATTCATTAAGTAATAAGAGCTATTTAAATATTCCAAATATACTTGCTGCTGCTACGTCGAGAGGAGTTGATGCTATTCATCCTGGTTATGGATTTCTTGCGGAAAATGACAAATTTGCTGAGATGTGTAATGATCACGGCATAGTTTTTATTGGCCCATCTCCTAAAGCTATTAGATCTATGGGAGATAAATCTACGGCTAAAGAAACTATGGAAGCAGTTGGAGTTCCAACAGTACCTGGTAGTAAAGGCCTATTATCAAATGTTGATGAGGCTTATAAATTGGCAGATGATATTGGCTATCCGGTAATTATTAAAGCGACTGCTGGAGGAGGTGGAAGAGGTATGCGGTTGGTTGAAAACTCTGATAATCTCGAAAAAATGTTTAAAGCAGCTCAAGGTGAAGCAGAAGCAGCTTTTGGTAATGATGGATTATATATGGAGAAATTTATTAAGAAGCCAAGACATGTAGAAATTCAAATTTTGGCTGATAGGTCGGGTAATGTTGTTCATTTAGGAGAGCGAGATTGTTCAGTTCAAAGAAGACATCAGAAGTTGCTAGAAGAGTCTCCTAGTCCAGCAATTAACACTGAGCTAAGAAAAAAAATGGGGAACGCAGCTATCGCTGCTGCAAAAAGTATCGGCTACGAAGGAGCGGGGACAGTTGAATTTTTAGTTGATGATGATAATAATTTTTATTTTATGGAGATGAATACTAGGATTCAGGTTGAACATCCTGTTACTGAAATGGTTACAGGAGTTGATTTAATAGCTGAGCAAATTAAAATCGCAAGCGGAGCAAATTTGGAATTTAATCAAGATGATATCCATTTAAACGGTCATGCTATTGAATGTAGGATCAATGCTGAAGATCCTTCTCACAATTTTCGACCATCACCTGGAAAAATAACTGGGTGGCTTCCTCCTGGTGGCCCTGGTGTAAGGGTGGATAGTCATGTTTATACAGGCTATGAAATACCTCCTTTTTATGACTCATTAATTGGTAAATTAATAGTGTGGGGCAAAGACCGTAATACTGCAATTAAACGTATGAACAGGGCTTTAAATGAATGTGCAGTAACTGGTATTCCTACAACAATTAACTTTCATCTAACCTTACTGAATAAATCTAAATTTAAGCAGGGCAAAATACATACTAAATACGTAGAAGAAGAATTATTGCCAAATTATTGAGAATTAATTTAATGATTTCTATGAAATATGTGAATGCAATGCAAGTTTTATAAGCCCTTGCTGACCGACTAAAATTTCTCTGAAAAAGCTTATAATTCCGATCCAAATTACAGGTCCAACATCAACGCCTCCAATAGGCGGAATTAGTTTTCTTGTTAAATTAAGAATAGAGCTTGAGGGTAATGAAATTAATAACCATAAACCTTTACTTAAATCAATTTTTGGGTACCAAGTAAGTATTAATCTTATTAGAAAAACTAAAGTTAGATATGAAAGAGAAATTCCTAAACTAATATCTAAAATTTGAAGAGAGTCTACAAGCAAGGAAATAACAATTATTTAATTCATCTTAATAAATAACCCAGTAAAACGTATTTAATTCGTATTATAAATTGAGAATTTAATATTTAAAAAGTGTTTCAAATCTCAAATTTATTACTAGCCGCAGATTTTTCTGCTGAAGTTGCAAATAATTCCGCGGTTGGAATGATAGGTAGTTTTATTGCCGCAGCCCTACTTATCGTTATTCCAGCCACTGCATTTTTGATTTTTGTCAGCCAGAAAGATTCCCTCGAACGTACTTCTACTGGAAGACGCTAGTTTTTGTAAAAGTTTTCAGTACACTATATATATAGGGAATATAAGTAACCCTTTAAAAAATAGATTTTGGAGAAAGAATGTGGTCAATGCTAGTCTCAATTGGGCCAGTATTGTTGGTATAGTTCTCGCGGTATGTGGAGGAGGCCTTTATTTTTTGAGGTCCTTTAAACCAGCCTTGGCGAGGGATTATGATGTTTTCTTCGCAGCAATTGGACTTTTGTGCGGGGGAATATTATTTTTTCAAGGTTGGAGGTTAGATCCTATCCTTCAGTTTGGTCAGTTTTTGTTAGCAGGAACTACAGTTTTTTTCGCATATGAAAGTGTGCGATTGAGGGGAGTTGCTACTGATCAAGCTAGAAGGTCATCTTATTTTGATGATGAACCTATTTCTGATTTTCCTAGAAATCCTAGAGGCCGATTTAATGAGGATTATGATAGGTTTGAAGAATCTGAAAGACCATCCAGAAGATTTAAACCTCAAGAAGATGAATTTGAAGAAGACTATACGGAGGGGAGATCGCCTAGGAGGAACGTATCAAGAGCTATACCTTCTGCTGCAGCAAGTAGAAGTAGGCAATCTAATAGGGAAATAAGTCAGTTTGACAATGACGAACCTATAAGAAGGAGAAGACAGACTTCTGAAGATAGAAATAGTAAACAATCAGAAATAAATAACTTTGGTGAGAGGAGAAATTTATCTCGTGATGAAGTTAAAACAGGGTCAAGACCTAGAATGAATCGTTCAGTATCTAGACGCGATATTAGCTCTGCTTCTAGTGAATCTTCTCCATTAAGAAAGAAACCTAGTAGATCTCCTATTAGGCAGCAAACTTCAACAGCTCAAGTAGAAGATGCTTCATTTAAAGATGCTAATCAAGTTAAAAAACCACGTGAGACTCGTAGAGTAAGCTCTTCAGCTAGATCAAGTTCAAAAAATCAAAATAGCAGATATAACGTTGGAACAAATAAGAAGAAACCAAGAGATAACAGTTCTAGATTTGATGATTAATTATAAGATTCCTGACCATTTTAAAAATGATTGTTTACTGATTAATTCAATTAATATTATTGCAAGGAAGCCAATCATTGCAAATCTTCCATTAGTTATTTCAGAATAGCTACTCCATCCAAATTTATATTCATCTTTGATTTCTATAGATTTTTCATCTAATTTATTGTCTCCAATTTGTTCATTGATGTAATTCGGATCTTTATCCTGTTCTATCAAACTCTCATTCTCTAAATTAGTGACTTCTGAGTTAGTTTGTTCTTCTTTAGAATTCATTTTTTTTGTTAATCTTTAAAATTATACTTATCAGAAGTCAATAATTTCCAGTCACCTTGTCCATTTAATTCTAAAATGTTCTCGTGAAACTCTTTTAAGCTAGGTCTATGTCCAACACTAATAAGAGAAAGTTCTCGTTCCTTTAGTAAACTATATAGTTTTTTCTCAGTGTTAATATCTAAAGCACTTGTTGCTTCATCAAGTACTGCAAATCTTGGAGAATTTAGTAAGAGTCTTGCAAAAGCCAATCTTTGTTGTTCGCCTAAGGAAAGAATTCGTGGCCAATCTTGTTTGATATCAAGATTAGGATACCGATCTACTAAGGTTTTTAAATTTACTTCATGAAGTACAGAAGTAAGATGTTCGTCGCTAAATTTCTTAACTTCTGTGGGATAACATAATTGTTCCCTTAAAGAACCAAGTAACATATATGGTTTTTGAGGAATGAATAATAATTCCCCAATTTTTGGTTTTTTAATTAATCCCTGATCAGGTTCCCATAAACCACTAATCATTCTTAGTAAAGATGTTTTCCCGCACCCAGATGGTCCTACAACCAAAACTGATTGGTTATTGTCGATGCTCAAATTTAAATTTTTAATTATTGTTTTATTTGATCCTGGGGGGCAAAGGTCAGCATTATTGATAAGAATTGAGGGGTAATCTGAAATAACGTTTTGATTGCTTGTCGGGTTGGTTTGGCTAATGGATTCAACTTTTGATTGGAATCCTTCTAATCTGCCAATACCAGCAGTAAATTTTGCTAGTTCTTCGATTTGATTAACAATGAAAAATAACGAACCTTCCACCATTCCAAATGCAAAGCTTGCCTGAATAAAGCGTCCATAATCAATATCACCTTTAAAGTAAGGGATTGCCATTATTAAGTATGGAAAGAAATTTCCAGCATAATTAATGGATCTTCTCATGACGTCTATTATTACTCTCCATATAATCAGTAAATTAAAGTTTCTCACCACTTCTCCTAAGCGTCTTTCAGTTTCACTTCGCTCAGGATTTTCCCCAGAGTAAAAGGCTATTGATTCAGCATTATCTCTAATATGTACTAAGCCATATCGAAAATCTGCTTCATATCTTAGTTGATCAAAGTCAATCTTTACAAGATTTTTTCCAGCAATTAAAAGAATAGAAGTTGCAAATGCAGCGTAACCAAATAAAGAAAAAGTAAGTGTTGTACTAATACTCCATAAAATAAGAATATTAAGTGAAAATGTTAGTAGTGCATCAAAAATACCTAATGTGAAAGAGAGACTTTGCCCGGTAAAGGCTCTGGTATCATCTGTGATTCTTTGATCAGGATTATCTACATCGGTTTGTTCTTCATCATTGGGATTTAACTGGTAATAAGCTTTATTTGTCATATAATCTTTGACTAAACTTTTTGAAAGCCATTCTCTCCAAATTATTCCTAACTTATATGTAAAAAATATTTGGGAAACACGTATTGGTAGAGCCACAGCGAAACAACAAGCGTAAATTCCCAATATCCGATAAAACCCATCTTCCTGTTTTTCTACTAATGCATTTGTTAAATCTCTCGCAATGAATCCAATACCTGCGTTTATTCCGTTTACAGCTAAAAGCATTAATACAATTATTGCAAGGAATAACCAATGCAACCATCTACGGTTTTTTAATTGACGTCTTAAGCTAAAAAAGCTTCCTGATCCAATTAGAAATAAGGCAGAGAAAAGCAATCCCCAGTTACCAGCCCATATTGAATTGACAGTACTTACTACACCTCCAAAATACTTTTCAAGAAAAATAGGTTGAAAACTTTCAAAAAAACTTATTATTCCTGTAAGACCAACAAGTACTACTCCACCAACGCAAAATAAAAGAGAAATCAAAAGCCATATGAATTGAAATCCATTACATTGATCTATGGGAAGAAAAAACGGCTGAGATAACTTCCTTAATTTTTGTAATTGGTACAGTATTTTGGATTTATTTTTAACTGCTTTATTCATCACTCGACTAGTTTTATAAGGTAAATTATAACTTTAAGCAGTCTATTGACCAAAGCCAATAAATGAAAGTGCCCAGTCAGGTAAATTTAAGTAATTCAAGATTGTCATATCAAATTTATGAACTTTTGGAAAAGATTTATCTAATACCCACCATAAAAGAAAAGGTAGATTAAATAATATTTGTAATTGCCATTTATAAGTTAAAACTCTCCAAATTTTAATTAACTTAGTTTTGAGTGAATCGTCTAGCTCTTCCCAATTTTTTGATATTAAATTGAATAGATTTTTGGATTCTGTATTTAAGGAATCTGGTGTATTCATTTTGTTTTTACTTATTTATAGCCCATAATCATTTCTTTCGAGAGTTTTAACCTGGGGGCCAATTCATTTTTCTTCCAGATAAAAAATGAATATGTAAATGAAAAACTGTTTGTCCCGATTCAGCTCCAGTATTAATTACTGTTCTCCAATTAGTTAAATTTTTTGATTTAGCTATTTTGCTACCAACAAAAAGTAAATGCCCTAATAAATTTGAATCTTTTTCAATACAATCTAATAGATTAATAATTGGCTTTTTTGGAATCACTAAAAAATGGACTGGTGCTTGCGCTTGGATATCATTAAACGCAATACAAAAGTCATCTTCATAAAGCTTATCGCAGGGTATTTCTTCATTAATTATTTTTTGAAATATTGTAGTTTCAGTCATTAGATTAATTAATAGAAATCACGTCTTTTTCGTTAAAGCCTTCCTTTATAAGTTCTTTATTCAAATCATCTTTTGATGTAACTCTATCAACAAATAATATTCCTTTTAAGTGATCCATTTCGTGTTGAATACACCTCGCCAGAAGTCCATCTGCTTTCATTTTACGTGGTCTTCCCATTTCATCTCTAAATTTTAATTTAATAGTTGATGGTCTTACTACATTCAAATATATGCCAGGTATACTCAAGCAGCCTTCTTCGTATGAATTAAGGGTTGTTCCAAAGTCTGTAATTTCTGGATTGATTAATATTAGAGGTTCTGCTGCTGAATCTTCAAAATTTACATCTATGACAAGAAGCTCTTTGTTGATACCAATTTGAGGAGCGGCAAGTCCAATCCCTTTAGCTGCATACATGCTTTGAAGCATTTCTCTGGCAAGTTTTCTAATTGATTCGTCAACCTTAGTTATTCTTTTGGAATTTTGTCTTAATACATCATCACCAAGTTTATGAATGTCTAAAGATGGTTTACCTGTTTGTTCTTTTGCAATTTTTTCTGAGCTTCCATTTGTTCTTGACTTTTTTGCAAGTTGTGAAAAATGGTTTGCCACGTTAAAAAAGTTTTTAATTAAGAGTTTAGCTATAAAAATATTAGCACTTTAATTTACTTTCTTTATAGTTTTTTTAAATGAGTAATGATGATAAGTTAAAAGTTAGGCAAACTGAATCTAAAAAAAATGCTTTAAAGGAATTAACTATTATTAGGGATACTATTTTTTGGATTGATTTTGTTGGGGAAGGTCAAAATGAGAATGCCATATTTGCAAGACCATTTAATGATAAAGAGGCCTTACCTCAGAAATTAACAAGTAAAAAATATAAAATTAAAAATAATTTTCATGGATATGGCGGTAAATCTTATAAATGTATAAATTTTAAAAATAATTTTTATTTGATATGGATAGATCAGATTACTAAGGCATTATGGTTTCAAATTTTTAAAGAGGCAGCGATAAATTATAGAAGTCAAAATAAATATCTTGATTCAATTCAAGAACCTAGACAACTATCTAAATCAATTGATGGAAATTTCGACTCTTCATTTGTCATTTGTGAAAAATTTTTCTTGTATGGTATATGCGAGATAAATAATAGAGATTATTTATTTTCTTTAAATTTAAAAAAAACTAAACAACATATTCATCGAATAAAAAAATTTAAAAATTTTGCTGGAGAATTATCTTCTAATACTTCTGCTAGATTGCTTTCTTGGATAGAGTGGGATTCTCCATACATGCCCTGGGAAAAAAATGATCTGTATTTTGCTCAAATAGATCTGGATGGAGAGATACAAAAAATAAAAAAATTTTCAAATAAGCATATAAATGCTAAAAAAAACGTTTCTTTTTTTCAACCCTATTGGATAAGTGAAACACTCTTAGTATGCTCTGAAGATAGTTCTGGATGGTGGAATTTATTGTTTTTAGAAATTAATGAAATTGAGAATATTTTTATTAAGAAAAGAGTAGAGAGAAATTTAATTGAATATGGAGCACCACAATGGCTCTCTGGAATAACATTTTTTTCAGGGACTATAAAAAATTTATTTTGCTTAGCAAAAAAAGAAAATAATTTTATAGTGGAAAAATATAAAGATCTTGAATTCGTTAAGGAATTTTCTACTCCTTTTACTTCAATAAGTGATTTCAGTGTTTTTCGAAAAAAAGTTATTTTGAAAGGTTATGGATCTGATTTTTTTGGAATTGTATTTGAAATTGATTTTGAAAAAAAAGTTTTATCAAATTTTTCTGATCAGATATTTGTTGATCATATAAAAGATTGCTCAAAACCTGAAACATTTTGGTTTAATGGTTTTGAAGATCAATCTACTCATTCTTTTCTTTATAGACCCCTTGTTGAAAAATTTAGAAAGCCACCGCTCTTAGTTAGAGCACATAGTGGACCAACTTCATTTTTTGATGGATCGTATAACTCCGAAGTTCAATATTGGACGTCGAATGGATTTTTTGTTGCTGAAGTTAATTATGGAGGATCGTCAGGATTTGGAAAAGCATATAGAGAAAGGTTGAATTATCAATGGGGAATTGTTGATTCTTTTGATTGCAAAGCACTCGCTCTTGAATTAATCAAATCAAATCTGGTTGATAGCGAGAAAGTAGTAATTTTTGGCAATAGTGCTGGTGGGTTAACTGCTCTAAATAGTTTATTATATGGGTCTATTTTTACAGCAGCAATTTGTAAATATCCTGTTATTGATTTGAAGGATATGTATTTCAACACACATAGGTTTGAAAAAGATTATTTAAATTCTTTGGTAGGAAATTATGCAAAAAATCGTGATGACTATATAAAAAGATCGCCTGTTAACTATATTAATAAAATAAAAAAACCTATTTTATTGTTTCATGGAAAAAAAGATAAAGTTATTTCTTATGAACAAACTTTAAAAATTCAAGAAGTTTTGATCCGAAATAATAAATATTCAGAAGTTATGTTTTTTGAAAATGAAGGGCATGGGTTTAAAAATATTGAAAATAAAAAAGTAGTAATGCAAAAATCTCAGGAATTTTTAAAAAATGTTTTAAATATTTAAGAATTGATTTTTAGAAAATTAATAGTATCTTTTAATTTTTCTATAAATATATCAATTTCCTCCTTATTGGTTGTGAAATTCATGCTAATTCTAGCTGTAGATTTAATTCCAATGTATCTGTGAAGCGGTTGACAGCAATGATGTCCACTTCTGATGCAAATTCCTTTTGAATCAAGAATTTCAGCAATATCGTTTGAATGTATATTTTTTATATAAAAGGTGGCAAGTGATGCTCTGTTTGGATCTATCTCGGGCGATGGACCAATAATTTCAACATTTTCTATTTCATTTAATTTTTTAAATAAATATTTTGTAATAGTCTTTTCATATTCATGAATTTCATCCAAACCAATAGTGTTTATATAATTAATTGCTTCTGCAAGACCTATTGCTTCTGCAATAGCTGGAGTTCCAGCTTCAAATTTATGTGGTAGCTCTGCCCATGTACTTGTCTCTTCAAAAACATCTTGTATCATTTCGCCACCTCCAAAGAGAGGAGGAATTTTTTCTAAGATTTCTTTTCTTGACCAAAGGAAACCAATACCTGTAGGACCGCAAAGTTTATGTCCTGATCCTGCTAAAAAATCTACATCAAGATCAGTTACATCTAGTTTTTGATGGGCCAAACTTTGACATGCATCTATTAACACTAAAGAACCTTTTTGTTTAGCTAATTTAGTGATTTCTTTGATTGGATTACAGCAACCAAGAGTATTACTAACGTGTACTAAGCTAACAAGCTTTGTTCTAGATGTTAGTTTTGATTTAAAATCGTTTATATCTAATTTCCCATTTTTATCTATACCTACAAATTTTAATTTGCATTTATTTTTTGCTGCAACCATTTGCCATGGAACAATATTACTATGATGTTCCATTATTGATAAGAGGATTTCATCGTTTTCTCCTAGTGAAGATTCGCCCCATGATCTGGCTGCTAGATTGATTGCCTCAGTAGCATTTCTTGTGAAAATAATTTCTTTTGTTGAATTCGCCTTTATATATTTGCTAATTAAATATCTTGCATTTTCAAATTCTTCTGTTGCTTTGGCACTTAATTGATGCGCACCTCTATGTACATTGGCATTAAAGTTTCTATAATATTCATTAATTTTTTCTAAGACTTGAATTGGTTTTTGAGTGGTTGCAGCATGGTCTAAATAAATAATTTGCTCACTACTTTTTAAGTTCTTATTTAAAAGAGGAAAGTCTTTCTTAGTTATTTCAGGAAAATTTTGAATTGTTTCCATTAATTTTCGTTTAAAAGTTTTTCAAGCAAATCCCATCTATCTTTTGAAACGGGAATAAATGAAATTATTTCTTGAAAATAAGAACTTAATTGTAGTTTACTTGCTTCTGTTAATGTGATCCCTCTTGTTCGCATATAAAAAAGTTCTTCTTCATTTAGTTGTGAAATTGTAGCTCCATGTTTGCATTTGACATCATCAGCAATTATTTCTAATTGAGGTTTGGTATCTATTTGTGCGAGGTTTGATAAAAGTAAATTTCTGCTTAATTGAGAAGCATCAGTTTTCTGGGCGATTTTAGGAACTATTATTGAACCTTCAAATATCGCATGTGATTTGTCGTCAGCAAGTGATTTGTTGATTTGATCTAGAAATCCATTTGGACCATTAAAGTGTATTTTTGTATAAGTAGAAATTTGCTCATCTTTTTTTGTTATTTGAATACCTTTGATATTGGTTTTAGCGTTTCCTTTAGATTGCTTAATACGAATTTCGAATCTTGCATAATTAAATTTGAAATGTAAAGATCCTAAATTGTATTCGCTATTGTTTTGTTGAATTACATTGAGAGAATTCAATAGATTTGATTTGTTTTCTCCGTAAGAAACAATACCATGTTTTGCGGAACTATTTTCTTCTAGACAAAAGAATGTTGATTGAGATAATGAAGAGTTTTCTTTACCAAGATTTACTTGTAATAAATCAACATCACAATTTTTTTCTAAAAATATTACCAAGGTTTTAGCATTTAACGAATTACTTGATGCGTGACTAAAGATTTCGATAGGAGGAATTTTTGATCCACTTATTTTTAATCCCAAGATATTTTTTGTATTACTTAAAGACAGATTAAACAAATCACTCCAGTTTTCGTTTTGATCAAAGTAAGAGATCTGTTCCTTTATATATTTATCTAATTCATCCTGACTTAATTGCTGTATTGAATAATTATCCTCTATTAAATTAATTTGGCAATTATTACCAATTACTAATCTAATAGTACTTTGAGAAGTGTTCGGAAAAGGTGTATCAAATTTTTGATAGTTTTCATTAACCGAGTAGTCTAAAAAGTTTGAAAATTTTGATTTATTTGAAAGTCTCCATTGTTCACTTTTCGGATTGGGGAGGGGACTTGATTGTAATTTATCTAGACAGATTTTTTGTATTTCTGTTTGATTATCAGTCGATTTATTGGTTTTTATTTTTTCAATAATTTCCATTTATTTAAATCTCTTTTATAAAGTTATCAGTCCATTCATATCCTTTTTTCTCAAGCTCTAGAGCAAGATCACTCTCACCAGTTTTTATAATTTGTCCGTCTGACATGACATGGACATAATTTGGTTCAATTTCATCTAATAATCTTTGATAGTGGGTAATAAGTATTATCCCAGTTTGTGCATTAGATATTTTTTTAATTCCTGATGCCACTATTCTTAGAGCATCAATATCTAGACCAGAATCAGTCTCATCTAATATTGCTATCTTGGGCTCAAGCAAAGCCATTTGCAGAATTTCATTCCTTTTTTTTTCTCCTCCAGAAAATCCCTGATTTACACTCCTTGACAGGAACGCATGATCCATTTTCACAATTTCTAACTTTTCTTTAACTAATTCTTCAAAATCAAAAGTATCTAATTCTTCTTTGTTGAGGAATTTTCTTCTTGCGTTAGTTGAGACTCTAAGAAACTCAAGATTACTTACACCTGGAATCTCAATTGGATATTGAAAACCAAGAAAAATTCCTGATTGAGCTCTCTCTTCAGGGTCTAGAGAGTTGATGTTTTCGCCTAAAAATTTTATGTCGCCATTCGTAATTTTATACGAAGGATGTCCTGCAATTATTTTCGAAAGAGTACTTTTGCCACATCCATTTCTTCCCATAATGGCATGGATTTCTCCAGGATAGACAGTAAGTGAAACCCCTTTTAGAATTGGAAGGTTGTCGGTAGATGCAGAGAGATTTTCAACTTCTAAAATTGGTTCTGATTCTTTCATTTGACTTTGCATTTCACTTTAGAAATTGATTCATTAACCTACTGATCCTTCTAGCTTAAGTGCCAGTAACTTATCTGCTTCCGCAGCAAATTCCATAGGTAATTGATTAAATACATCTCTGCAAAAACCGCTGACCATCATTGAAACTGCCTCCTCAAATTCTATACCTCTACTTTGGAGATAAAAAAGTTGATCTTCTGAGATTCTACATGTGCTTGCTTCATGCTCAATTTCAGAATTGGGTTGTTGAGATTTGATGTATGGGAACGTATTCGCAGAAGCTTGATCTCCAATTAACATTGAATCACATTGACTGTAATTTCTTGATCCTTTAGCTTTTGACCCCATTTTGACAAGACCTCTATAGCTATTGATTGAGTTGCCTGCACTAATACCTTTGCTAACAATAGTTGATTTAGTCTTTGGACCGATATGGATCATTTTTGTGCCGGTATCTGCTTGCTGAAGATTATTGGTGAGTGCCACTGAATAAAATTCTCCTACAGATTCTTCCCCTAAAAGAAGACAGCTAGGATATTTCCATGTAATTGCAGACCCTGTTTCAACTTGTGACCAGCTAATTTTACTTCTCTTGCCTAAACATTTTCCTCTCTTTGTGACAAAATTAAAAATTCCGCCAATACCTTCTTCGTCACCCGCATACCAATTTTGCACTGTTGAATATTTTATGGAGGCGTCGTCTAATGCAATAAGCTCTACAACTGCTGCATGAAGTGTATTTGTATCAAACATTGGAGCTGTACAACCTTCTAGATAACTTACTGAACTTGATTCTTCAGCAATGATTAGTGTTCTTTCAAATTGTCCTGAATCTCCACTATTAATTCTGAAGTACGAAGATAGATCCATAGGGCAGGAAACACCTTTTGGGATATAAACAAAAGAACCATCACTAAAAACAGCAGAATTTAGAGCAGCAAAATAATTATCACTAGCTGGAACTACTGTACCTAAATATTTTTCAATTAAATCCGAGTGATTTTTTACTGCTTCACTAATTGAGCAAAATATAACTCCATGTTCGGCAAGTTCTTCTCTAAAAGTTGTGGCTATAGAAACACTATCAAACACAGCATCTACCGCTACATTTGTCAGTTTTTTTTGCTCCGTAAGGGGTATTCCCAATTTGTCAAAAGTCTCAAGAAGTTTGGGATCAACTTCATCTAAACTAGAAATTTTCTCTTTTTGCTTAGGAGCAGAGTAATAAACTATATCTTGATAATCAATTTGTTTATATCCTAATCCTGCCCAATCAGGCTCTTTCATTTTTTGCCATTTTTTAAAAGCTTTTAATCTAAAATCGAGAAGATATTGTGGCTCCTCTTTTTTCTGAGAAATTAATCTTATGATGTCTTCATTTAATCCCTTTGCTATTTTTTCAGTTTCAATATCAGTGACGAAACCATATTTGTAAGGCTCTTTTACTACATCTTTAACTAAATTTTCGTTGACCATGTTATCAAAAATAACTTATTACAATTAGCTTTATATACTTTAACGAAAGATACCCCCAATATTGAGTTTTTTTCTTTATTAAAACTAAAAATTAATGTCTAATCATCTTGATCCCTTGTCTAATCCATTAAACATGGAAACTATTCAGGAAATTGATAATCTTGATTTACCTGTCATGCAGAAACATCATTTAAGAATACTCGCTCATTGCCTTCAGATTTTAAAAATTATCAAAATAGATAATAGTTTTGAATATCAAAATAAAAATCGCCTGAGAGAATGGTGTGATAACCAATCCAAAAAATTTGATGATAAAAAATTTAGTGATATTTTTTATGAGCAGTTAGAATCAACTGCGGAAAAATTAAGTACTTTTTCAAAAAAAATAGGCAAAAGTATTGAGGATTTAGAGATAGATGATTTAGTACTTCTAGTTGAACAACGCTAAGCCCTTATTAATTGATCCCGAAGAAAAAATATATTTTTGTTGAGTCGTTAACAAATTCAGGTAATAAAATTTAAAAAAAAAGAAAATTAATTTACATTCAAAAAAGATCTAAAAATTAATTAATTACTTTGATACCAACTGTTTTGAAGAGAAATATCAATTTTGAGAATTTTTTAGTAGTCAGAGGATCCTGACGACAAGTCAAAAAGACACACAATTCCTAAAAAAAAAGAACATACTGATCCCAAACAAAAACGGAGATTTTAAAGTGGCTGATGAGATCAAGAATAAAGATCAATTACTCTCACTTACTCTCAGACAATTACGTCAACAAGCAAGTAAATTATCAGTTCCGCTATACAGTCGTAAAACAAAAGCTGTGTTAGTTGATTTAATACTCAAATATCAAGAAAAAAATTATAAAAAAAAGACTAATACTCATCCTCCTCGGTCAACATCTGAAGAAACTTTTGAGTCCAACTCTCTCCAAAGTAGTGAAGAAGTTAAAACAAATGTAGTTTTCTTACCCCGAGATCCAGAATGGGCTTATGTTTTTTGGCAAATTTCTGATGCAGATAGAGAAAAGGCACAATCCTTGGGAGCAAATAAATTATGTTTACGATTGTTTGATGCATCTGGATCTGAAGGAAGCAACATGAATCAAGGAACACTGAGGGAGATAGCTGTTGATAGTTACAGTACTGAGTGGTACTTGCCAATCCCACTAGCTGATAGAGATTATAAAGTTGAATTGGGTTACAAATATGGATTTAATTGGATGTCATTGGCATTTTCTTCGATAAGCCATGTCCCTGGGTCTCATCCTTCTGAGCAAATTCTTGATAAATTTGTGCCTTTTAATTTAGATTCTACCTCTGAGTCAATCCCAGATATATCTAATCCTGTTGTTTCAGAACAAAATGGTATGCATGAAAGGTTATACCAAGCAGCAACTAACATTCCTTTCAGAAGAAAAGTTGGTTCTGAAGAATTTATGGAAAATGTAAATTCAACAGACCTCAATGATAATCTTACAGACTCAGGAGCTGGTAAATGGTCATCAGGTTTAAATGATTCTGGAAGCGGAATCTTTAAAAATAGATCTTTTTGGCTCGTTGCTGATGCTGAATTAATTGTTTATGGAGCTACAGAGCCTTCTGCAAAACTGACCATAGGAGGAGAAGATGTACCTCTTGCTGCAGATGGTACTTTTAGAATTCAAGTTCCATTTAGAGACGGAACTCAAAAATATGATATTGAAGCTGTTGATGTATCTGGTGAGCAAGAAAAAAGTATTTCAATGAAATTTGATAGAACTACACCACTTGACGATACTAATGAAAAAGATAATGCTGAGACTGAATGGTTTTAATAAATTAAATTAATGCTGAAAAAAATTGTAGCTTTTACTCCCTTGTTTGGGGCACTAACATTTCCACTAATAGTGCCAATTACAATCTCTAAATTTGGTGTTAACTATGGAATTCTTAGTGCATTGTTAATTTCTTCATTATGGTTTATCGCTATGTTAAGAACTTCCGAAATGCCTCATTAATTTAGTTAGATTTCTGGAAGTTTCTTAAAAAAATGATTCAAGTTAGTGAAATTAATATCAATTCTCCTTTTCTAGATCAAAAACCAGGCACTTCTGGATTAAGAAAAAGTACTTTAAAGTTTCAGGAAGAAAATTATCTAGAAGTTTTTATTGAAGCAATCTTACAATCATTGGACGATTTAAAAGGTTCAACATTAGTAGTTGGTGGTGATGGCAGATATGGCAATATTGAAGCAATAGAAAAAATTGTTCAAATATGCATTGCTCATAAAGTTCAAAAAGTTATTGTTCCAAAAGACGGTTTATTATCTACTCCTGCCACATCACATTTAATTAGAAAAGAAAACGCTATTGGTGGAATTATTCTTTCTGCAAGCCATAATCCGGGTGGGATTGATGGTGACTTTGGAGTGAAATTGAATATCTCAAACGGTGGCCCAGCTCCTGAGATAATTACTAATAAGATTTTCAAGGCTTCACAATTACTAACTAGTTATAAAATTTGTAAAATTCAATTACCCGATTTTAGTGAATATGGAACTTACTCTTACGGTGAAACTACCCTAGAAATTATTAATGGATTAACAGATTACTCTAATTTGATGGAGAAAATTTTTGATTTTGACCAAATTAGTGATTTTTTAAAAAAAGACTTCTCGTTAATCTTTGATGCAATGAATGCGGTTACTGGTCCATATGCAAAGAATATTTTTGTTGAAAAAATGGGTCTTGCACATGATTGTGTCATGAATGGTAACCCGTTAAAAGATTTTGGAGGTTTACATCCTGATCCTAATCTTACTTACGCATCCCACTTGGCTGATTTGTTATTAAATAAAAAATCTTATAGTTTTGGTGCTGCATGCGATGGAGATGGAGATAGGAATATGATTTTAGGAAGTGGATGTTTTGTAAATCCTAGTGATAGTCTTGCAGTTATCACTGCTAACACAAAATGTGTCCCTGGTTATAAAGATGGTATTACAGGTGTGGCTCGATCCATGCCAACCAGCTCAGCAGTTGATAATGTTGCTCGAGCATTAAATATACCTTGTTTCGAAACACCTACTGGTTGGAAGTTTTTTGGAAATCTTTTAGATTCTAATTTAATTACTTTATGTGGAGAAGAAAGTTTTGGAACAGGTAGTAATCACGTGAGAGAGAAAGATGGATTATGGGCAGTTCTGTATTGGTTACAAGTTTTAGCTGAGAAAAAATGTTCGGTAAGTGATCTGATGCAGAATCATTGGAAACAATTTGGTAGGAATTATTATTCAAGACATGATTATGAGGCAATTCCCTCAAATATTGCTAATCAAATCTTTGGTAATCTAACTTCTATGCTCGAAAATTTAAAAGGAAATACTTTTGCTGGTCACTTAGTTAAAGTTGCAGATAATTTTTCATATTTAGATCCAGTTGATAATTCCACAAGTGAAAATCAAGGTTTAAGATTGGTGCTTGATGATAATTCTCGAGTAATTTTACGCCTTTCTGGAACTGGAACTAAGGGTGCAACATTAAGACTTTACTTCGAGAAATTTTTCAATCCTCAACAAAATCTTTCTTTAAATCCTCAGATTGCATTGAAACCTCTAATAAATGATTTAGATGCTTTATTAAACATTTCAAAACTGACTGAAATGGAAACTCCTACAGTAATTACATAGAATTGAAAGTAATTATTTTTTGATTTTACTTAAATGCATTCAGAAAATTTATTTAATAATTCTACTCAAATAGAAAACAATGCACCTTTGGCAGATCAATTAAGGCCAAAGAATTTGGAAGATTTTTTTGGTCAACAATCAATCCTTCATAAGAATTCGCTTTTAAGAAGTGCAATATTAAACGATAAGATTAGTAATTTTATTTTTTCTGGTCCTCCTGGAGTTGGGAAAACTACTTTAATTGAAATTATTTCCTTCACTACGCGTTCAAAATTAATAAAGTTAAATGCAGTATTATCAAGTGTTAAAGAATTAAGAAATGAAATTGCTAATGCAAAAGATAGATTAATAAATTCAAAAAGAAAAACAATTTTATTTATTGATGAGGTTCATAGATTTACATCAGTTCAGCAAGATGCGTTATTACCTTCAATAGAAAATGGAACTATAACTTTTATTGGTGCTACTACTGAAAACCCTTTCTTCGCGGTTAATAAAGCGCTTGTTAGCAGGTCTCGTATTTTTACATTACTCCCTTTGTCAGAAAATGATTTGGAGAAAATAATACAAAAAGTCATAACTCACTATTCCAATAAAAAAGATTCAAAAAAGGTTTATTTATCTCAAGATGCCATACGTCATTTAATTAAATTTTCTGGTGGTGATGCAAGGACATTAATCAATGCGTTAGAGATGGCCATAGAAACAACTAGGGAAAATGATGCTAAAGAAATAAAGATTAATCTCTCAATAGCAGAGGATGCAATTCAAAAGAAAAATATTGTTTACGATAAGAATGGTCAAAATCATTACGATGTAATAAGTGCCTTTATCAAGTCCATAAGAGGTTCTGATCCAGATGCAACTTTATTCTGGCTTGCGAATATGCTGGAGGCTGGTGAAGATCCTAATTTTATTTTTAGAAGACTACTTATCTCTGCAAGTGAAGATATTGGAATTGCTGATCCTAATGCCATAGTAGTTGTACAATCATGTTGTGATGCTTTTGATAGAGTTGGTTTTCCTGAAGGATTATATTTTTTAACGCAGTCTTCTTTATATCTAGCAATTTCTCCAAAAAGTAATAGTACCAAAAGTATTTTTAAAGCAATTGAAACAATCAAATCTATTAATGCTTTTGATGTCCCACTTCATTTAAAAAATAATTCTAATAGTTATGTCAATCCTCATAATTATCCAGGTAATTGGGTCGCACAAGAATATCTTCCTAAATCTTTAAGAGATTTAAAAATATGGGAACCAAAGAATAATGGATGGGAAAAAACTCAATATGAAGAACTGCTTAGAAGAAAAGAAAATTAAAAATTTCTTGAACAACAAATAATCTCAGGATTAAAAGAAATTTTTTCTTCGTAGGCTAAAGCGATAGTCCAATTATGGAATTTAATCTGTGAATAATTTAAATGTATGTTTTTCTTCTCATGAATTAGCTCTTTTGGCTTTTCAAAAAATTGCCAATGGTTAATGTCTTGAGCTAATTTTCCATGATCCCATTTGATAGCCGCTTCAACAGCACACCATTGATTTAATATCTTATCTTTTGTTAAGTAATTATTATGATTTGATTTATTGGTATGAAAAAAATATTTTTCTGCAAATTTTGTGTGGTTAAAATCTCTATCTGTTCTCTCAATATCAATTCCTATTTTGCTTTTGTGCCAGACAATAGTAATGGCATCTTTACAATGACTTAAACTAATATTCCCCATTCCAGAGGGTAAAATTGGAGGTTCTCCAGGATGAGCATTAATTGGAATTTCTAGGGGGTCTAAATCAAAAAGTGTTGAAAGTGATTGTCGCAAATAAGCTCTTGTTTCTAAGAAAATCTTTGATCTTGAATTTGTTAGTTTTTTTGCAGTTTTAGTTTCTTCTACAGTTGCGACATCTTGCACACCTTTAATCTCATAAAACCAAATTTTTGGTATTTTATATTCATACTCATTTAATAATTTCAATGGCTCTTAAGGTTGGCGACAAAGCACCAGAATTTCAATTAAAAGATTCTTTCGAGAAAGAAGTTTCTCTAAGTGATTTTCAAGGTAAAAGAATAATACTATATTTTTATCCAAAAGATAATACTCCGGGATGTACTAAGGAAGCATGTAATTTTAAAGAGAATTGGGATCTACTCCAAAAAAATAATATTGTTGTGCTTGGTATTAGTAAAGACAATGCATCTTCTCATCAGAAGTTTATAGAGAAATTTAATTTACCTTTTATTCTTTTAACTGATCCTGAACCCTTCAAAGTTTCTTCTGATTATGATAGCTATGGATTGAAGAAATTCATGGGAAAAGAATATATGGGAATGATGAGAAATACTTTTTTAATTGATCCTGAAGGTAATATCGAAAAAATTTACTTAAAGGTAAAAGCAGCAATAATGGCTGATCATATAATTGCAGACCTTGGGCTAAGTTAATTTTTTTATGGACAGGTGATGAATAATCATCCCCTCCATCACTAAATCAGGAGCATTGATAATATTTTCTTTTTGAGTATTTATAGATTGTGTGAGTAATTGAGAATCTCCTCCACAGATTATTAAAATATCCTTTTCGGGATTAAATAAACTATTAATCACGCCAGTAAGAGAGTTGATTACTCCTTTTAAAATTGCTTCTTCTGTATTAATTAAAAACTCTTTGATCGGAATATCATATTTTTTGGGAACTTTAAGATTTTTTGTATTTTGTTCCATTGATTTTAATTGTGTTAGAAAACCTGGAAGAAGTTGACCTCCAATAATAGATCCATTTGAATTAAATTTTGTTATTGATAATATTGTTCCAAAATCTGCAATTAGCAAATCTTTTTTGAGAGGATTTTCAATAATTTTTAAAGCGGCAATACAGGCAAGAGCTCTATCAACTCCAAAATAATCTGGAAGATTTGATAACTGAATATCTTTAGTTTTTATTTCATTTTCTTTTTTCAGTAAAAAATTTGGTAGTTTTCCTACAGAAGCCCAAATTAATTGATCAAGATCTATATTTTCGGGAACTTTTTGCTCTTTTTGGGTATGGAAGAATTTAGATTGATTTTTAGAATATTTTGCCCAATGAAGCCTACTATTGCCTACTAATAAAAAATTTATATCTGAGACCATTGTTTTATGATCAATTCAATTATTAGTGTGTATCCCACATTCTTGTTTAATCCCACCAAATCTTGTATCTCTGCCCTTTTTTTCAATACCATCGGGACTGCTTGAATGCCAATCTCCTACAGAAGAATAACCTTTTATAAAAAGTGGATGAGCAGGTAATTTGTTCTCTTCCATATAATAAAAAATATCTTTATTTGTCCAACTTAATAAGGGTCTTAAAGAGAGTCTTTGACGAATTATGTCTAGGAATTTCATTTTTTTTCTATTTTCTGTTTGACTTGATCTAACACCGCTTGCCCAGCAGAAAATATCATATTTTTCTAGACCATTTTCTAAAGGTTTTATTTTTCTCAGTTCATGATACTTATCTAAATCACTCTCTTTATTTGTTTCCCAAAGTTTTCCGTATTTGGCTTCCATTCTTGCTGGAGATAATTCACTTTGTAGAACTTCAACTTCTAAGGATAAACTATTAATAAGCTTTTCAGCATAATGGTATGTTTCTGGAGGAAGGTAACCTGTATCTATCCAAAAAATTTTGATTTTTTTTTGTAGACGTAATTTATTGACCATATTTAAAAGTACTGATGACTGTATACCAAAACTTGTTGTAATAGCAAATTGATTATCAAACTTTTCATAACCCCATGTAAGCATTTCCTCAGGGTTCATATCTACAAGCTCTTGATTATATTTCCTTAAGTTGGTTTGAATATCTTTTTGGATTTTTTCAATCATTATTCAGTTTGGTTATGAGTTTAATTTTATTTTGCTCAATTTAAAAATTATTCGTATAGTTTAATAATACATTTATGCATAACTATATTTATCTAATGGAATCAATACAAAAACCAATAGTAATAGTTGGAGCAGGTTTTGCAGGTATGACATTTGCTTTGAATTTAAAAAATCTTCATCCTTCTTTACCTATTCTTGTGGTTGATTCTGAAACTAATTTTATATTTAAACCTTTAATGTATGAAGTTTTAAGTAAAGAAATAAGAAGTTGGGAAGCCACCCCAAAATTTGCAAATATTTTTTCTGATGCAGGTATAACTTTTTTGAGAAATCATTTGACAAAGATTTCCTTCAAAGAAAATATTCTTGAATTTAGTGACGAATTAAAATTAAGTTATCAGTATCTTGTTATTTGTACAGGATCTATTCCAAATAGTTTTTTTATAAAAGGTGTAGATGAAAATTGTTATTTTTTTAATGATGTTCACGATCTAAATAAATTAAATTCTTTTTTAAAAAAATCACAAGATGCTACTGCGTTTCATAAAAAGTTATTCATAGTTGGAGGTGGTCCCTCTGGCATCGAGTTAGCATGCAAAATAAAAGATATATTCGAAGACCAATTTGAAATTAATGTAATAGAAAAATCAAACGAAATCCTCAATAAAAATAAAATTTTTAATAGAGAACAAGCAGAGAAGGCATTAAAAAAAAGAAAAATTAACGTTCTTTTGAATTCCACAGTTAAAGAAGTCTCACAAACTAAGATTAGTATTTCTAGTGATGTTGGGATAACTTCCTTGGATAAAGATATTGTTATTTGGACTGCAGGTGTTAAACCTAATTTGTCATACTTAGAAACTGATCAAATAACAAAAAAATTTGGGCGAATTTTAGTTAATAATAATATGCAAATAGAAAACCATAAAAACTGTTTTGCTATTGGCGATGTTTCAGTTATTGAAGGAATGGAGGATTTACCTATAACTGCTCAGGTCGCTATGCAGGAAGGAAATCATCTGGCTAATAATTTAGAACTTTTAATTCAAGGAAAGAATCCTTTACCCTTTGAATTTAAAGACAATGGTGAAATGATTAGCTTAGGGATAGGAGAAGCTTCAATTTCTGGGCTTGGGGTTACTTTATCTGGGAAATTGGCATTTGAGGCAAGAAGACTTATATATGCTTCCAAGTTGCCTGATATTACTGAAAGCTTAAAATCTGCATCTTCATGGATATTCCAAAAAAAATCTATTTTTAAAAAGTTTCTTAAAAAAGATAATTTCAAGTAAACTTTTTTGAAATATTGTTTTTGGGTATATTTAGTTAAATAAGTTTCGTATGAATTTAATTGCATTAGTTAGTAATAATTTTGATGCGTTTATAACGGTAGTTGTTTTAATAATGTCAATAATTTTGTTTATTAAAAATACCATTGCGCCAGAATTGACGGGTTTGTTATGTGTTGGAATATTTATTGCTACAGGGGTTCTTTCTCCTGAAAAAGCTTTAGCTGGATTTGGTAGCCCATCCTTAATTACTCTTATGGGTTTGTTTGCAGTTTCTTCTGCATTATTTAAAAGTGGTGCTTTAGACAGAGTTAGAGAATTGATTTCTTCTGAAAGTATTAGAACGCCAAGGAAATTAATTTCTTTAATAGCTTTTTTGATTGCTCCAATATCTGGAATTGTACCTAATACACCAGTTGTAGCATCTTTGTTACCCTTAATTGAAGGTTGGTGCGAGCGGAGAAATATATCACCATCAAAAGTTTTATTACCTCTTTCTTTCGCTACTTTACTAGGTGGAACCCTGACATTATTAGGTAGCTCAGTAAATCTGCTTGTAAGTGATATTAGTCAACAATTGGGTTATGGAGCTCTGGAATTATTTAGTTTGACTTCAATCGGAATTCCTGTATGGCTTATAGGTACAACCTATATGATTCTAGTTTCTGACGTGCTTTTACCAGATAGAGGAAGAGATAAGGAATTTATTAAAAATGGTGATATGAATATATATTTTACTGAAGTTACTATTCCCTCTACTTCAGAATTAGTTGGACAATCTGTCAGAAATAGTAGATTGCAAAGACGATTTGACGTTGATGTTCTGGAATTGCAACGAAATGGAAAAGTTATTCTTCCTCCTTTGGCTGATAGAAAGATTGAGCCGGATGATAGATTAATAATCCGAGTTACAAGAGCTGACTTGTTTAGATTGCAGCAGGAACATACCATTTTGTTAGGAGAAAACAAAACTTCTTTCGATGCAGCTAATGTTTTCTCAGATGATGAAGGTACTAAGACCTTTGAAGCCCTGTTGCCAGCTGGTTCAACTCTAGCGGGTGCAAGTTTGAGAGAATTAAGATTTAGGCAGCGTCATAATGCAACGGTTTTAGCATTAAGAAGAGGTCAACAAACTGTTCAGGAGAGATTAGGTCAAGCTGTTTTAAGGGCTGGAGATGTTTTATTATTGCAAGCACCGTTAGATTCAATAAGAGGTTTGCAAGCTAGTAATGATTTACTTGTTTTAGATCAATTCGAAGATGACTTACCTTTTTTGATAAAAAAACCTATATCAATTGCAATTGCAATAGGAATGGTAGTTTTGCCTTCGGTTTCTAATATTCCATTAGTAGGTTCAGTTCTTTTAGCAGTAATTGCTATGGTTGCTTGTGGATGTTTAAGACCTGCAGAGATTCAAAAATCAATTAGGTTAGACGTCATTTTATTGTTGGGGTCCTTATCATGTTTTAGTGTGGCTATGCAAGTAACAGGATTAGCAGATTTAATTGCTGTCAATCTAAATTTTGCCCTTAATGGAATGCCTCTGTATTTTGCACTAGTCCTAATTTTTGTATCGACAGTTATTCTTACACAATTTATAAGTAATGCTGCTTCGGTTGCTTTGATTTTGCCTGTTGCTATTGAATTCTCAAATGTTTTAGGGATTTCACCAAGTGCTTTAATAATGCTTGTTTTATTTGGTGCTAGTCAATCTTTTTTGACTCCAATGGGTTATCAAACAAATTTAATGGTTTATGGTCCTGGAAGATATAGGTTTTTTGATATCGCAAAATACGGAGCTGGATTAACACTTATAATGTCTTTTACAGTACCGGCATTGATAATTTTAAATTACGGGTAATATCGTGAAATTCACAAGTAAAGTTTATAAGTTAAAAGATGCTTACAAAAAGCTATCTGTACCTCAATTTACTATTGTTACAGGTTTATTTATTATTTGTCTTGGAACTTTAATTTTGAGTTCTCCATTATGTTCATCTTCAAAGGTTGGTTTGTGGGAAGCATTTTTTACATCAACTTCTGCTATAACCGTTACCGGCTTAACCATAATAGATATTGGTGTTGATTTAAATTTCTTTGGCCAAGTTTTCTTAGCTTTTATGCTTTTATCAGGTGGTCTAGGATTAATGGCAATTACAACATTTTTACAAGGGTTTGTTGTAAAGGGGACAAAACTCAGAACTAGATTAGATAAAGGAAAGACTTTAGATGAATTTGGAGTTGGAGGAATTGGTCGAACTTTTCAAAGCATTGCTATTACGGCGATTAGTATCATATCCTTGGGCGCAATTGTCTTATATTCTTTTGGATTTGTAGATATTCAAAATAATTGGGAAAGACTATGGTCCTCGATTTTTCATAGTATTTCTGCATATAACAATGCAGGATTTTCGTTAATGTCAAATAGTCTTCAAGACTATAGAACCAATTATTTGGTGAATAGTGTTTTTGTTTTTCTCATTGTTATGGGTGGATTGGGCTGGCGGGTTATTGATGATATTTGGAGTCATAAAAAAAATCTTTCTTATAGGAAATTAAGCCTTCATTCCAGACTGGTTATTAGGACAAGTTTGTCTCTAATATTGTTTGGATCACTAGGATTCTTTATCACTGAATCATTGCTAAATAGTCAATTTTTTAATGATTTAAATTTGTTTGAACGGTTAATGTCATCTATCTTCGAAACAGTAAGTGCAAGAACTGCAGGCTTTACAAATTTTCCGATTTCTTTGAACTCTATATCAGATACTGGCCTCTTATTATTAATGACACTTATGTTTATTGGAGCAAGTACCGGAGGTACTGGTGGAGGAATAAAAACAACTACATTTATTGCTTTAATGGCTGCAACTAGATCAACTTTAAGAGGTCAGAAAGATGTAATTATTAGCAATAGATTAATTTCAGATAAAGTTATTCTAAAAGCAGTTGGAATCACAGTTGGATCTTTGCTTTTTGTTCTTTTAATGGCAATGTTACTTAGTACAACTAATACTTTTGTTAAAAAAGAATCCTTTACATTTCTAGAAATTCTGTTCACTTGCATATCTGCATTTGCAACAGTTGGTTTTGATATTGGTTTAACTGCAAAATTAAATCATTTTGGTCAATTTATTCTTATTGTGGGTATGTTCGTGGGCAGACTTGGGATCCTTTTGCTTTTAAGTGCACTTTGGCAGGCTCTTTATAAGAGTAGAATAGATAGACAAAAGAGAATTGGCTATCCTAGGGCTGATTTATATGTTTAGAATTGACTGAGTTTTATTATGGCTGATTGGTGGCAGTGGTCTCAAAAGAGAGAAAATGAAGCACTCACTTTTGCAGTTGTCGGCGTTGGAAGATTTGGAACCGCAGTTTGCAGAGAACTTATTAGTAATGGTGCAGATGTTTTGGCTGCAGATTATTCGGAAAAAGCTATTGATGATTTAAGGCAATTAGAACCTTCGATAGAAGCGAGAGTTGTAGATTGTACTGATGAAGAGTCTATGAAGGAATCGGGAATTCTTGAAATGAATACTGTTGTTGTGGGTATTAGTGAACCCATTGAAGCAAGTATAACTACTACTCTTATTGCTAAGGATAGTGAAGGTAGCAAAGTTAAAAGAGTAATAGCGAGAGCTACCAGTGACTTGCACGAAAAAATGTTAAAAAGAGTAGGTGCAGATAAAGTTGTTTTCCCATCTAGGATGCAAGGAGAAAGATTAGGTTTAGAACTAGTAAGACCAAACCTAATCGAAAGATTGGAACTAGATAATCAAACTGGTATAGATGAAATAACAGTTCCAGAGGAATTTATTGGTAGATCTTTAAGAGATTTAAATTTGAGGAAAAATTATTTAGTAAATGTTCTTGCTGCAGGACCTGCTGAAGAGTTAACAGTTAATCCTCCAGCAAAATATATTTTGGAAAGAGGAAATATTTTGGTAGTCATGGGTAAAACTGTAGATTTACAGAAATTGCCTCAAAATTAATTATTTTTAATCAGATTTTTTATAGTATCTAATCCTTTGAGGAGCTCTTTTTAATCTTCTGACATTTTGTTTTTCAAGTTCATCTCTAAATTTATCAGTATTTAAATTATTTTCTGAAAGTGGTGATTTACTTTCTTTTTCGAAATATTTTTTTATACCCTCTTGTATTAACACTTTTGCCATATTACTTACTGTCCTAGATTCATTATCGGCCAAAATAGTTAATTGCTCACATATTAATTCCGGAAGAACTACTTGAATTCTGGGGGATTTAGGCTTCCCATTAGTTGAGTTTTGGCGGGTAGCCATGAGTCAAAGTTGATAACTGTTACTTATTAGTATACACAGTTAGTCAAGGATACTATCTTTGTGTATATTATTAGTAAGGAAATTTACGTCCCTATCAATTAATTGTTTTATTGTCCCATGAAAAATTCAAGAAAAATTGATTCTCCAAAAAGGTCGATAATTGATAAACCGAAAAAAAGATTAGCTAATTCTGATTCTCACAGTAATGAAAATAGTGACGTTTTGGTATCAGCTGTGATTAGCCCATATTTGTTAACTCATCTTCACCAAATTCTTCAGCAGTCTGAGTATTATGCTCAAAAAGATGGTAGAAAATCTCACGCAGCTAACTTTGCGAAACTAAGAAAAGTTTTATGTTTAGACGCAAGAAGTATGGCAGATGCCTCTGCAAAAGAGATAAAAGATGTGGATAATGATTTATCTAATAATAAATATAATGAACAAAATGTAGCTTGAAGTAATAATCTATTAATAAATAGATTTCAAAAACATGTCCAGTAACGCTGAAAAGCTCTATAAGTTAATAGCCAACGATTCCAAAAAGAAACAAAGTCTTTTTATGACAGCTTTAACTAATCCCAAAAAAGCCTTAGATAAAATATGCGATATTGGTGAAGAGCTAAATATTTCTGTGACTAAAGAAGAGGTTATTGAATATTTGAGTACTATTGATGATGAAGCAACTAAAATGTGGTTAATCAAGGCTCGAGGAGGTCTTTAGTAAAAGGTTTAGAATAATTATTATTTGGATTACTAATAGGTTTTACCCTTTTGTTATAACCACCTCCACCAGCTAAAGTCCAAAAAAACCAATAACTTGGAATTGCAAGAGCTGCAGCTATGAAAATCACTACAATTTGTTCTATTCTTTTCATAGTTTAATTTTATTCCACAAAATATTTTTTAGTAAATAAGCCACAGATTTTGTAAATTCTATTTTAAAACAGTGATTAGATTTGAAGGTGTAAGCAAAATTTATTCTACAGATGTTGTTTTAAAAAATATTAGTTGGGAGATTAAGAAAGGCGAAAAAGTTGGCTTAGTTGGTTCTAATGGTGCAGGTAAATCAACCCAGTTTAAGATTTTAATTGGAGAGGAAGAGCAAACAAGTGGAACGATCATCAAAGAGGGAAATCCTAAAATTGCCCATCTAAAACAGGAGTTTGATTGTAATTTGAATTTTTCAGTGAGACAGGAATTAGAAAGTTCTTTTAAAGATATACAACTTGTTGCCGTTAAACTTTTAGAAATTGAGAATAAAATGAAATCATTGGATATAAAAAAAAATTCCGATGAACTTGAAATATTTGTAAATCAACTCGCAAAATATCAAGCAAAATTTGAAGCTTTAGGTGGTTATAAAATGCAATCTGATGTAGAAAAAATATTACCAAAATTGGGTTTTTCTACAGAAGATGCTGATAAATTAGTTGGCAATTTCTCAGGTGGTTGGCAGATGAAAGTTGCACTTGGAAAAATAATCTTGCAAAAACCTGATTTACTTTTACTGGATGAACCAACTAATCATTTAGATTTAGAAACTATTTTTTGGTTGGAAGAATATCTATCATCGCTTAAGATTGCAGTTATAATAATCAGCCATGATAGATATTTCTTAGATAAATTATGTAAAAAAATAATTTTTGTAAATAGAGGAACATCTGAAACTTATAATGGGAACTATTCTTTTTTTGTTGAACAGAAATCTTTAAATGAAGAATCACAAAATAAGGCATATCAATTACAACAAAAAGAAATTGAGTTACAGAAGAGGTATATAGATAGATTTAGAGCTAGTGCAACTAGAAGTTCTCAAGCAAAGAGTAGAGAAAAACAATTAAAAAAGGTTTCTAAAATTGAGACTCCCATAGCAAAATCAAAAAGTCCTGTTTTTAATTTTCCAGAGTGCCCTCGCTCAGGAAAATTAGTTCTAAATATCAAAAATTTGTCTCATAGTTTCGAGGATAAAATTCTTTTTTTAGATATTAATTTAAAGATTTCTTCTGGGGATAAAATAGCAATATTGGGACCTAATGGCTGCGGCAAATCTACATTGCTTAAAATTATTATGAAAAAATTATCTCCTGAAATTGGAGAAATTAATCTTGGTAAACATAATATAATTACTAGCTATTATGAACAGAATCAGGCTGAAGCACTTTCACTTGAAGAAAGGGTTATTGATTTAATATGTAATAAGTCTCCAGAATGGTCTCAAAAAAAAGTTAGAACATTTTTAGGGGGTTTTGGCTTTCAAAATGAAACTGTTTTTAAATATATTAAACAACTCAGTGGAGGAGAAAAGGCAAGATTAGCATTGGCGCTCATGATAATTAATCCTAGTAATTTTCTTCTTTTGGACGAACCAACTAATCATTTGGATCTGCAATCTAAGGAAAACTTAGAATTAGCAATTAAAAATTATAAAGGTTCATTATTAATCATTTCTCATGATCGGTATTTTATCTCAAAGGTTGCAAATAGAATTATCGAAATTAAAGATTCAAAGTTATTTTCATATGATGGTAATTACGAATATTTTTTAGAAAAAACTCAAAGTCATAAAAAAATTTGATTACTTTTAATAAAATTTACATTTAGCTAAGTAAGATCACTCATTTATCTTTACATAGTTTATCTTCCCTTATTAATCTTAAAAATACAAAAATAGTTTTTAATAATTTAAATGAAAAATTACGATTTCCAAGAAAAACATTTGCAAATTTCTGATCCTATTGAAAGTTATTTTGAATGCATTACTACCTGTGATATAAGTGATGGTAGATGTATTTCCAGGTGTGTGGAAATACTTAAACAGAATGACAATTAAATCTTTTAGTTTTTTTCTAGATTAGTTATATCAGTTGGTATTACTTTTAATTGAATAAATTTATTTCTACGCTTCAATAATATATTTAGTTGTTTATTAATACCGTTTTTACTTATTTGGTCTATAACGTCTGATGCTGTTTCAATATTTTTATTGCCGACTTTAACTATAGTATCTTCTATCATGATTCCACTCTTTTCAGCTGGGCTGTTCGGTACTACATATCCAACTTTTACGGAATTATTTTTATTCTCAGAATTCTTTTCTTCTATTAGGCTAATCCCGATCATGGGATGTATTACTTTTCCATTTTTTATAAGTTGATAGGCAATTTCCTTAGCTTTATTAATTGGGATTGCGAAACTCAAACCCGCTCCTGGACCTGATCTTATCAACGTATTAATACCAATTACTTCTCCCTCGCTATTCAATAGTGGTCCTCCAGAATTTCCAGGATTAATAGCAGCGTCTGTTTGTATCAATTCAAGCTTTTTATCATATATTCCTAATTGATTAACGTTTCTATTTAGATTACTAATAATACCAAGAGTCACAGTGTTTTCCAGTCCAAATGGATTTCCAACTGCTATGGCCCAATCTCCAACTTTAATCTTTGCCGAATTGCCCAATTTTGCTTTTGGCCAAGGTCCTTTCCCTTCAATTTTTAGAACTGCTAAATCAGTAAAAAAGTCTTGCCCTATTAGTTTTGCTTCAAATTTTTTGCCATTGGTTAAACCAACAATCACCTTATCTGATCTATTCACAACATGAGCATTGGTCATTATGAGTCCATCTGCAAATATAAATCCACTCCCTTGGCTTTGCTCTATCCTAGGCGGATTGTCATTAGGTAAATCTAACCCAAAAAATCTTTCAAAATATGGGTCAATAAATAATTGAGAATTTCTAGGAAATTTTCTTTTTTTAACATATCTTTGAGTATCAATTGTCACCACAGCTGAACCGGTTCTTTCTACAGCTTTAGTTATAAAAGATCTGTTTGAATATAAATTAACTTCATTAATTTTTGGTTTACTTAATGGTTGGGATATTACTTTTGCAGGATATCTAATGCCTACTGTAATTAATGAAGTGACTAGTAATATCTTTTGGATGTATCTTTTCACTTTTGATTTTTGAAATTCTGCGAGGTTTAATACACCACACAAGTGTAATTTAAATATAACTACTAATTAAATTATTTGAATCTAGAGAATAATTTAATGACTTAAGCTAAATTTCTTTTTTTCGGGCTATGATATTAAAAAATGTAATTAACTAATTTATAAGCTTAATGACTATTTTATTTCCAATTATATATTCTGCAGCCCTAACTTATTTAGTTTGGAAAGCTTTTAAAGTGATGTCTAATGGCTGGGGTATATCCGATAATAAAAATAAACGTTACAGTACTTCCAGTCTTAAACAAAAAAAGTACACAATACATCCAGAACTTTTAGATAAATCAGGAAACATAACTGAAGAGGAGTTATTAACAGTAAGATTTTCCAACGACAATGACTCTACATTAGAAGAGAAAGGTTCAACATCTGATTAATCAAATTACATCTAAGGAAAAAAATTGGAATTAAGAACAAAAATTGTTTCAGCGGTATTAAGATCTCTAAAGTTGCCACCAAGGTTTCGTTTAAAAATGGTTAAAGAAGATCCAGTTAGACTTGAATTAAGTCTTACCCCTTCTTACGGTAAAAATCCAGTTATCGTTGGTATAGTTGAATCTTTAGACTTAGTCGCGCGAAGAGATAGAGAAGGTAGATTACCCAGAGATCTTCAAGGGACTTGGGACTGGACTGTAAGGCATGGAAAAGTTAGTACTGGTGGTTGGAATCCTATGTTAAAAGAGGCATTGCAAACAATGTTTGACACAGGATTGCCAGCAATTGTTTATGAGGAATTAACTGGAGATGAGTATCGACCTGTTGATGGTGTAAGACATGTTAAATAAATAATTGATTTTTTTATCATAAATTCTTCCTTAAAACGTTAAAATGATTTGATAGATGATCTAGTTAATTATGAATAATGACAATCAACCGAGATTTGGCTTTGTAAATTTTGCAGAAACCTGGAATGGCCGTATGGCTATGATGGGGATTTTGATTGGTCTTGGTACTGAATTAATTACTGGACAAAGTATTCTTAGACAAATTGGAATTGGTTAATATTTTACTTTACTTCTTCTGCTTTCACTTCAATGGTACTTTCACTAGGTTTTTTATCTAATTGACTACTCTTCTTTATATTTTCTAAATCTGCCCCACAATTCATGCAGGTTTTACTTAAACCTAGTGATATTGCTCCACAATTACTGCATGTATTAATTTTAGATTTAAAAGAATTAAAACCTATAAACATTAAAGCTAATAATAGAAGAGGGATTAAAAATAAAAGAAGTAGGATATTTCCAATAAAGCTAATGAAAAAGTTTAATCCAAAAATTGGAATAACGATAAGTATTATTAATGAGTATGTGAGAAGATTTTTATTTGCTTTAAGAAAATAATTCACCTTAGTTATCCTTATCTATGATTTCTTTTTTTATTTACTAAAGTCATATTAGCAATTACTACGCTCCAACATTGTCCAAAATATAAAATCACTCCTAATAGCCATACCCACAAAGTAAGTACAAGAAAACCTCCAATAAAACCGTATGCTTGAAATCTAGCTCCAAGTGAGAGAATACTTTTACTTACTGCTAGGTTTAAAGTGGTTAGGCCAATTCCAATAAGAAAAGATCCAGGTAAAAGTGGTTTCAATGGTACTTTTCTACTGGGTAAAAGTGCTTGTAATAAAAGAGCCATTAAGGAAAAGCCAATTAGTGGTATTGCAAACTGACCAACTTGTAATAACGGCAACTTTAATAGTAAATCGGAAATTAGATTATTAGATTTTGAAAGATTTTCTAAAACGTTACTTGGGATCATCCTAAGATTTGCACTAATTTGATCTAGTACCATTAAAAAACCAATAAAGAATACTATTAAAAAGGCTTCAACTCTATTTCGGAGAAACTTCGAAGCTTGCACTCTCCAAGCAGCATTAACTTTTTTAGAAGGAATTTCGTCCTCCCAAAGCCTATCCGAACCTCTTTGAAGAGATAGATATGCATTTCCTGCTGTAAATAGCAAAAACATAGCCCCAAGAATTCCTGCTCCAAAACCTTGATCTATCAAATTAAATAATGTTGTCTCTACTAATTCAACTACTGAAGGAGGTAAAAGCTGAGCAGCAATGGCAATTATTTGTTGATCTAATCCTTCTTGTTTTCCTAGGAACCATGAAGCTATTGACAGAGAAATTAGAAGGATCGGAAAAAATGATTGAAGTGTGTAGTATGCAAATGCAGCGCTTAAATCAACACAATCAGATTTGTTCCATCGCTCACAAGCTCCCCATAAACTTTTCAGTATCCATGTTGAACTTCTCTGCATATTAATTTTCTTCAAATATTTATTTATTTACTTAATTTTTATTGTATCTGATTAAGAAATTTTTCAAGCAATTTTTTATTTATGATGCAACTATTTTTCTAATAATAAATTGCCCCATGGCTTTAAAATTTCAAATTTTTCTATAGATCTACACGCAATTAATGGAAAATTAACATTGCTCAAGTCTTCTCCAGACACTAAATTTAAAGGATCTGTTTCTAACCACTCTATAGAACAGTTGAGTTCTTCTAATAGCAGCCAGGCTGCTGCAATATCCCATATCTTAGGGGTTGATTCAATTGCTCCGAAAGTTTGTCCCATTGCTACACTTGTAAGATTTAAACTCGATACACCTAAGAGTCTGATTTTGCCTGGAAATACTGAATTTGGTTTTTTTTGTAAAATTTTTATTGATCTACTACATAAAGAAATGCACTCACTTTGACGATTATTTTGTCTAGGATCTATTTGCTGGTTATTCAACCAAACCCCTTCATCTTTTATGGATACAAACTTTTTTTTCAATGTAGGAATTATTAAAAAAGAAGATTGTGGTTTACCATCAACGAACCTTGCTACAGATATAGACCAGTAAGGAATACCGGCAGCAAAATTTGTTGTCCCATCGAGTGGATCGACCACCCAGTAAGCTTTTGAATTTGGAATTAACTTTTGCCCTTCTTCACTAAGGACGCCCTCACCTGGAGCTATTGAAGCTAAGCCATCCACGATTGTTTTGTCACTCCATAAATCACAACTTGTTAATAATGATCCATCTGCTTTATTGCTGGCACTAATATTTCCAAAATCTTTTGTTTGACGTTGACTAACCAATTCAAATAAAGAATCTAATTCACTTAGTTGCTTATTGGTTAAATTTGGTGGATTCATCTTTATATATTGCAAATAGACTCTGTATCCTTAATTTTAGTATTATTCCTATCTAAACAATTTTTATTTTTAGCAAGGAAAGTTAATCTTTCTAATTCATCTATATTCAGATTGTAATTATATATTGCATTAATATTTTTTGATTTCGCATTACTTAATTCACTTTGCCTAATGAGAACATCTTTTAGAGTTGATATTCCAACATCATATCTAAGTCTGGAAAGCCTTACAGACTCTTTGTTAGATTCAATTTCTTTGAGAGAAGAGATTATTTTTTCTTCATGTAATTTAAGATTTAAATAAGCTTTACTAATACTTGTTGTTAAAACATTTTTTAGATTTTCATAAGTATATTTTTCGGCTTCTGCATCTGCTATTTTTGATTTGTAAGAGTTCTTATTTTGTCCGCCATCAAAAATACTCCATGCAAAATTTAGACTTATGGTATTTGTATAATTAGATCCAGATTTTTCAGAGTCGATATTAGTTGCTAAAGAGTCACCCTTTGAAAATGTACTAGATAATGAATTACTGATATAGATATTTGGCTTATTTTGAGCTAAAAAGCTCTCTGCTTGGCTCTTTTTGATTGATTTTTGAAGAATAAGGTTTTTTAAGGAAAGATTTTTATCCAAACCTTCATTAATATTTTTATTCAATTTATGATTCCAAAACCCTATAAGGTTTTGCTCTTTATTAGTTTCGAAATCTCCCTTAATATTAAGAATCTCTTTAAGAGAAATTTTATTAATTTCATGTTCTATTTTCTTTTCATTAAGTGATTGTTGATCTCGAGATAATTGAGCTTCTGCTTCAAGAACTTCAAATTTTGTACCAATTCCAGTATCTAGCTTCGCTTTAGCATTTTCTAAACTTGTAATTGATAAATCAAGTGTGAATTTTTTATTTTGAATATCTTGATATGACTTTTTGTATTTGTGATATCTGATTCTTGCTTCTTGAATTAAATCTTTTTTCTTAATCTCATAATTATTTTCTGCAATTTTGTAATTTGTTTTGGCAATTTTAATTTCAGATCCTCTTAGCGGGGCAATTAAATCCCATTTAATATTCAGGGAGGGATTAGCCGTAAATTGTGATGTTTTTAAAGTAGCTGAATTGCTACTGTAATTTTTACCTGCGACATATTTTGGTATCCCATTGGCTTGAAAATCTAAGGATGGGTATCTTTTGGCAATTTGACTGGAAAGATTAAAGCTTGCAGAGGCTACTAAGTTTTGTAATGATTTTAATTCTTGATTATTTAATACAAGTTTTTCTATTTCTTGATAATCAACAAAAGTAATATTTAATTTTTCTTCTAAAACATTATCAATGTAATTTTTTGTTTCGCTGGATAGAACATTAAAGGTATTCATACTTAATGTAAGCGGCAATAATAAGAAAGGATTTATTACTCTTCTAAGCATGTTTTATAGTTTCGAAAATATTCGATTAACCAATCAAAGTATTAATAATATCATTTGAATCATCAAGAACGTGAATTTTAGTATTTATTTGATTCTCAACTTCTTGAATATTTTTATCATCTAAAAATAAATCAGTATTAACTTTTAACATAATAGATGGTATGTAAACAGCTTCTCCTAAATCCTTATTTTTCAGCCCGTAAATTAGATCTTCTCCAGTAAGAAGACCTGTAACAACTTGATCTTGGCCCCAATAAATACTTGGCAAACCATATAAATTAATTGTTAATCCATTAATTAAGTTTAATTTTTTAACTGTAGGAATTAGGGCTTCATAAACTAATTTACCAACAATCCAACTAACTTTTTTTGGCTTTTTTACTTTTTGGGGTAGGTTTTGAGTCTTCTCTCTTAATTTTTCTAGAAAGTTTCTAATAGTCCCAACTCCATTGGATTCTTGTGGCATATTTTCGTAGGTTTTGTAACTAGGTAAATTTGTCCCAGCAATTAAATACCATTCGTCTGCTAGCCAACAAAAACGAGTCCCAAGATTAATTTGTAGAGAGGCTTGAATTCTCTCTACTTGTTTAATAGTTTTTTTTGCGTATTCTGGGCTTATTGATTTCAATCCATCATTTTCTGGTCTAAATTTTGTAAGTCCTACAGGAACTATTGCGACTGAAAGTACCGTTTTAGAGGTTTTTTTGTAGAATTCAGCAAGTTCCAAAATTGATTTCTCAAGAATATCCCCATCATTTATACCTGGACAAACAACTATTTGAGCATGTATTTGAATGGAGTTTTTTTCAAACCACGAAATTTGATCAAGTATCACACCTGCTTTTTTATTTTTTAATAATTTTTCTCTTGTGGCGGGATCAGTAGCATGAACTGAAATAAAAAGTGGGGATAGTTTTTGCATAGCAATTCTTTCCCAGTCTTCTTTTTTTAAATTTGTAAGAGTTAAATAAGAGCCATATAGAAAACTTAATCTATAATCATCATCTTTTATATAAAGGCTTTTTCTTTTACCACTTGGCTGTTGATCAATAAAACAAAATGGACATCTATTATTGCATTGCTTGATTGAATCAAATAATGCATCTTTAAAATTTATACCTAAATTAACGTCTGGATCTTTTTCAATATTTATATTGTGAATCTCATGATTTTTATCTAAAACTGATATGTCTAAAATTTCTTCACTAATCAGAATTTGATAATCAATTAAATCTCTTGGTTTTTTTCCATTAATACTAATTATTGAATCACCTTTTTCAAATCCGATTTCTTCAGCAATAGAATTAGCTTCAATACTTTCAATTTCTGCAGGGTTTATTTTATAAGTAATATTAGGAACCAAAATATCAATGGGATCTTCCGTGTAATTAACTTCTTGCCACACAATTTAAGGCCAAATACTCTTATTTATATTTATTCTAAACTTATATATGACTCAAAGCGTATTAAATACTTTTAAAAAACTAAATATAGGTGTTAAATTATGGGCCTTTTATTTATTAAAATATGGCATTCGCAGTTTTCTAAAACACGATTTAGATTAATTAAAATTACCTTTTTCATTGAAAGAATTAATTACAAAAAATTTAGAAGTAAAAGAAAAATTCAACTATGAATCCAACAAGAAAGTTGATTCATACGAAAATAGTTTTTTATCAAATCCTACATCTTTAAGATTGTGGTCTTCTTTTTTTGTAATTTTACCTATTTTTGTTCAAGCACCTTGGGTTAGGTTAGAACCAATAAGTGCTCTTTGTTTTACTTTTGTTATTGCCTTAGTGGCAATTGTTTTGAATCAGAAAGGATCAAATAAGTGGTTTATTGTCAGTTCATTACTACTTGGTATATCAGGTAGTTGGCTTGGTGGATGTTTGTTCTGGGGATGGTTAAGCCCATTTCCTATCCTACACATACCTGTTGAAGCTGTAGTTCTCCCACTAGCTTTAATTGGATTTGGTACTAATTGGAAAATAGGTTCAAGTTTTTATATCTCTTCTCTATTTGGAACCGCAGTTACTGATATTACAATATTTTTAATCGGAATCATGGATCAATGGAAGCAGGTAATTACAGCAGATACTGAAAATGCACCCATGATTCTTCAAAAAACTTCAGAGAGTCTTATTCAAATAAAATCATTATCTATTATTGTTTTTGTTGCTCTTATACTCTGGTTTATTTCAAAAGAAATTTTAGATTCTGGCACAATTAATACTACTAGTGGCAAAGCACTCTTGGTTTCTGGTTACGTAATTCAAACGACATTAGTTGTTGATGGTATTTTTATTGTTTTAGCAATTCTGCAACCCACTTTAAGTGGATTGGTTTAATGTTAAGGCCTCCATTTTCGCAAGAACCGATACCAATAGATAATTGGGATGTAATCGTTATAGGCGCTGGAGCTGCTGGCCTTATGACTTGTCTTGAATTACCCTCAAATTTAAAAGTGCTTCTTTTAAATAGAAATACTAGTAAGGTATCTTCCAGTAGATGGGCTCAAGGCGGAATCGCATCCGTTGTTAGACAAGATGATTCATTTGATCTTCATGCTGAGGATACTTTAAAAGCAGGTGATGGACTATGTGATTTTCAAGCTGTAGAAATGCTAGTTAAAGAAGCTCCAGGTTGTGTTGAAAGGTTGCAGAATTTAGGGATGATTTTTGATCAAAGTTCTGATCAACTAGCTACTACCTTGGAAGCAGCCCATTCACGAAGAAGAGTCTTACATGTTAAAGATCGTACTGGACGAGCATTAGTTGAAGTTCTAGAAGATCATATTGAGAATCAAAAAAATATTCTTCACTGCAGGGGTGTAAGAGTAACTGAACTTCTCATTGAAAATAAAGAATGTAGAGGAGTTCAGGTTCTTGATGGAGCAAATTTATATTGGATTAAATCTAGAGCTGTTGTTTTGGCTACAGGTGGGGGTGGGCACTTATTTACAAATACAACAAATCCTGCTCAATCCTCTGGTGAAGGGATTGCTCTTGCATGGAAAGCAGGAGCTGCTATCGAAGACTTAGAGTTCGTGCAATTTCATCCAACTGCTTTAAAATTTTATGGTGCACCTTGCTTCTTAATATCTGAGGCACTTAGAGGGGAAGGAGCGATATTAGTTGATAAAAATGGTGAAAGTCCTGTTAAAAATCTTGAAAATCGTGATCTAGCTACTAGAGATCAGGTAAGTAGAGCAATTATGAAAAATATGCATGATAATAATGCAGACCATGTTGGCTTAGATCTTCGGTATATTGACCCAGAAAAAATAGTAGAGCGCTTCCCCACGATCTTGAGTCGATGTCAGGATTATGGTGTTAACCCTTTAAATGAGGTTATTCCCGTAGCTCCTGCAGCTCATTATTGGATGGGAGGTGTTAAAACTGATCTAAATGCATCTTCAACAAGAAAAGGATTATATGCTGTTGGAGAAGTTGCTTCTACAGGTGTGCACGGTGCTAATAGACTGGCAAGTAATTCACTGATGGAGTGTCTTGTTTTCGCAAGAAAAATGTCTTCAATTGTTTTGAATGACCTCTCTAAATTTGAACAACTTGATAGATCATTTCAAGAGTTTGATATTGAAGATCCTAAAGAAGATCAAATTTCTATAATTGCTGAAAAAATTGATGAACTAAGAAAACTATGTTGGTTAAATTTAGGTGTATCTCGAAATAAGGTAAATATGAGTAAATTTTTAAATTGCATTCAAAATGATATAGATAAATTAAATACAAATGATTTACTAAATTGTCTTGAAAAAATAAAATTTGATCAAAAAGTAAAACTCAGTGAACGTAATAGAAGAGCATTAAATCTTTTACTTGATTTAAAGAATAGACAAATAACTACTATAACTTTATTAAAAGCTTGTCTATTTAGAGAAGAAAGTAGAGGAGGGCATTATAGAGATGATTTCCCTGATAAAGATAAAAATTGGGAATGCCATACAAGACAACAATTAGATCAAAAAATTCAAAAAAGATTTATTAAAAATTAAGATCTCCCTGATAGTTTGTTTTTGTAGCTAATTCATTTAAGTCACGCGTGCCACTAATAATTTCTCCATTTATTTCCCAAGAAGGAAATCCACTGATTCCTTTCGTTTGGCATAGCTCATACTCATTATCTTTTCCATCTTTGGCACACTCAACTACTTTTAATTCTTTAACTGCTTCCTTACCAAATAATTGTTTCTGATCATGGCAATGCGGGCACCAGTATGCACTATACATAACAATATTGTTTTCACTTAAAAATTTTGCAAATTTTAGCTTCTGGGGAGAGCTTGAAGTGGTAATTATTGGTGATACATTTTCAGTGGGGTTTGCAACATCAATAGCATTAGAGGGGTCAACATTTGTTGACCAAATTAGGCCCCCCAGCAGGACACTAATTGCTACAATGAATCCTCTAAAAATCATTGGTTCTCTACTTTCGAACTTTGCTCCAATCATAGAAATTATAAAGATAGAAAACGATAAAATTGCTGAAAGTATACAAAAAAAGCAATATGCTTGAATCTTAAAGAACATTATATTTATTAATAAAAAGCTAAATGTTGATGACGCACAAGAAATTAGAAATATTAACCACCATAAAAACTTATTTAATTTTTCTTTTGGGGAAATTAAATTAAGCGAGAGTATTATTGTGATAACTAATATTGAAAAATATGTTATTAATCCAGCTAATGAGAGAGGGACATTAACTTGATTATTTTCATATAAAGTACCCCAAGGACTATTTAGAACTGTTTCACAACCATTTTGTATCCCGGGGCATGAAAGCGAAGTAAATAATCCCCAGTTTTTTAAAGTAATCGAACCTGTATCAACTATGCCTATAGTGCTAAGAATTGCGATTATGATTTTTGGCCATTTCAAATCTTTTTTATTTCTTCTGTTTAAAGTCTTAATGGCCATACAAAAAGAAAGTTTGTTATTTACATTATCTATCTTAATATTATCTAGGCATGACAGTTATATACGAAATGCTTTTTAAATCTTTTAATTCTTATTTTTCAAGTTGTGAAACAAAATAGTCTCAATGTAAAAGAAAAAAAACTATCTAAGGTTGCATTTAGTCATGTTGGTTGTGAGAAAAATCTTGTTGATACTGAACATATGCAAGGTTTATTAGATAGAGAGGGTTATGAAGTTGAAAGCAATATAAATGATGCAAACGTTGTTGTTGTAAATACTTGCAGTTTTATTGAAACAGCTAGAGAAGAATCTATTAGAAAAATTCTAGAATATACAAATCAAGGAAAGGAAGTAATAGTTGCAGGCTGTATGGCTCAGCATTTTAAAGATGAGCTTATAAAAGAAATCCCTGAAATAAAAGGTTTGGTTGGAACAGGAGATTATCAAAAAATAGCCAAGGTTTTAGACAGAGTAGAAAAAGGGGAAATCGTTAATGAAGTTTCAAAAATTCCTGAATTTATTGCAGATGAGGAAATGCCTCGTTTTGTAGATAAAAATAAATTTGTTGCTTATCTTCGCATTGCTGAAGGCTGCAACTATAATTGCGCTTTTTGTATTATTCCTAAGTTGAGAGGTCCTCAAAGAAGTAGAACAATAGGATCTATAGTTTCAGAAGCCAAAAGTCTTGCAAAAAAAGGTATTCAAGAAATCATATTAATTAGTCAAATAACAACTAATTATGGTCAAGATATTTATGGAAAACCATCATTAGCAAAACTTTTGAATGAGCTTTCTAAAGTTCCAATTCCTTGGATAAGGATACATTATGCTTATCCAACAGGTTTAACTAATGAAGTTATTAGAGCTTTCAAAGATTCAAAGAATATCTTGCCTTACTTTGATTTGCCACTTCAGCATAGTCATTCAGATGTGTTGAAGAGTATGAATAGACCTTGGCAAGCTTCTTTGAATGAATCAATTTTGGAGAAAATTAGAAAAGAAATTCCATCTGCTGTATTAAGAACTAGTCTCATCGTTGGTTTTCCAGGAGAAAAAAAAGAACATTTTGAACATCTTTTAGAATTTTTGCATAGGCACAAATTTGATCATGTGGGAGTGTTTATTTTTTCTCCTGAGGAAGGAACTGCAGCTTTTCATTTGCCAAATAAAGTATCTCCAGAGATTGCAGAGGCAAGAAAAGATAACGTTATTTCAGTTCAACAAAATATCTCTAAAGATAAAAATCAGTCATATGTTGGTTCAAAAATGAAGATTTTGGTAGAAAAAATATCAGAAAATAACGAATTAATAGGTCGGTCCTACAATTTCGCTCCTGAAATTGACGGAACTGTAATTTTATCTGTTAAAGATAAAATTGATTTGAAAAATTATATTGGTAAATTTGTTGAAGCAAATATTTCTTTTGCAGATGAATATGATTTGTATGGAGAGACTATTAAAATTTTGTAGTTTTTTTAAATTAATTTAACTGCTCTTAAGAGCTTATCTAATGCGAAAGCAGCTCCAAAACCAAAACCAATAAATGCAAAATAGAAAATGATGTTCATTAATTTTTTTATTTTTATTTAATTTAACATCAGATGAAAAGATTAGATTTTTTCGTTTAATTTCTTAATCTTGGATATAGGGTAATTTTTTGTATAAACATTCTTCTGCTTTTTGTAGTTCCCGGCCTAAATATAGAGCATGGTCGAATCTGGTGATTAAGTCGTTTCTTTCTTCAGTGATTAATATTCCAAGTTGTTTTGCACTAATACCTTCAAATACTTCATTACAAACTCTTTTATTTTCAGAGTCGCATTTAATTGGTTCATTTGTTTCTGGGTCAAGCGCATATCCATCATCATTAATATTATTTAGATAGTGCTCCAAAATTATTTTATTTTCTACTAAATCTACTTTTATAATAAAATAACCGTTTGGATCTAAGTCTATATATCGGTTGGATAGATTATCATCAATATTTATTTTTTCATCGAAACTTTTACTAGAATCCATTCTTAGAAGTTAATAAAAACTATATTACTAATATAATCTTTGGTAAAGCTAAATAATTTTTATTTAAAGGGTATAGATTTATTTTCCATATCAATTTCCATCTTAGTTTGTTTATTAACTTCATTTAGCCAAGGATAGATTATATTTTCCATATTTTTATCAAACCACTTATGCAAGCTTATGGTGCTTTTCGCAAAAAAACCCCTCCTTCTTTTATGTTTCCCGCCTGCTCCAGGATCAAACAAATGGATACTATTTTTTATTGCCCATTCAATTGGCTGGTAGTAGCATAATTCAAAATGTAAATTAGATATTTCTTCTTGACTACCCCAATATCTACCCCATAAGTTGTTTTTATTTTTAACGCACATCGACATAGCAAAAATTTCATTTGAATCATTTTTTGATGCGCTAAAAAGTAAAAGATTTTTTTTATTATCAAGAATTTTTTCGAAAAATGTAGGAGTTAAATATTTACTTCCCCAGACTCCCCACCTTGAACAATGCTGTTCATAAAAATCATGCATTTTTTCGAGTATTTCTTTGTTGATATCAATTTCATTAAAAATTTTTATTTTAATATCTTGTTTAGTAATTGATTTCCTCTCTTTTTTTATATTTTTTCTCTGATTAGAGTTAAATCTTGAAAGAAAATCATCAAACGTTTTTTCGCCATTACTCCTCCATTCACTGCTGGAATTTATCCATTCATGGTATCCCAAAGATTTAAGATGTTCCCCCCAGCTTTCATCAATATATAAAAAATTACAACTTAAAATTTTGTTTGTAATCGCGAAGCTTTCGATATGGTTTATGAGTAAATTTGTAATTTCTTTCTTATCTTCATTTTTTTTATAAAGAAATTGATATCCATTTACAGGACTATAAGGACTCATTCCAATTAATTTAGGATAATAATTTAAATTCAGCTCTTGAGCCAATCTTGCAAATGATTGATCAAAAATGAATTCTCCATAGCTATGATTTTTTAAAAAAAGTGGAGCAATTCCTAATATTTCTTCATTTTTATAAGCAACAAAATATAGAGGTTGCCAACCAGTTTCTCTTGAGACACTTTTTGATATTTCAAGGTTTTTAAGCCAAGTCCATTCATAGAATGGATTATTTATTTCATTTGTTAATTCATTCCATATCTCCTTGGAGATTTCCTTGATTGACAATTTGACTTCAACTTTATGTATTTTTTGGTTCATTTATTATCGAATCTATTTCAAATTTTTTTGTAATGAATATGGATTTCATTATTCATTAAATTTTTAACTGATTTTATTTCCCAAAGTCTTTTGAGATTAAAAATCTCATTTGTTTTTTCTGGAGGGATCCATGTATATTTACCTCCAATAATTTGTGGAATTATTGTAATTTTTATATCTGTTATTAGATCCTCTTTTATGAATGAATTTATAAGTTTTGCACCTCCTAAAAGAGCTAGATCATTTATCCCTTGTTTTTTAAGTGAAATTAAAGTTTTACTCCATGAATCTTTGAAAAAGAGTTGTTTCTCGAAGTCATTATTTGACGAATTATCAACTTTACTTGAGCTTATTAGCCATCTTCTAATTGGTTGACGAAAGTATTTCCAATTACTGTTAAATTTTTTGCTATTTGAAGCAACTATAGAAATTGGTTGTTTTTTTGATATTGTTACTTCATCGTTACCATTGAGATTTTTAATTAGGTAAGTTGATTGATGAGCTATTAAAGTACCTAAACCAAAAATGGTGGCGTCAACCATTGATAAGTGTTGATTTAACATTTTTTTATCTTCTTCGCTTCCAAGATGCGATTCTCCACCTCCAGGAAATGCAATTCTCCCATCAAGACTAGATGCTATAACAATTATTACTCTTGGGATACTCAAGTTTGTGAAACTAAACTATTTTCAAGTTTTAACTTCAATGAATTGGTTAGCTTTTGATCAACATAAATTTCTGCTGCATTATTTGGGCTCTCTTGGAGTCTTATTTTGTGTAATGTTGCACCAAGATCATGTATTGGATTTTTAAGAATATCAGAAATATATAAAGCTATATTTTCAGCAGTTGGAACACAATTCTGGAAAAATTCGATGTCTTTATTTAGAAAAGTATGATCTAGTTGTTCAACAACCAAATCATTAATTATCTCCTGGAGCGCAGATAAGTCGCAAACCATTCCCGTTCTTTTATCAATGTCTCCTTTTACAGTTATATCGACAAGATAGTTATGACCATGTCCATTAACTCTGGCACATTTCCCATAGATTTTTTTATTTTCATCAAAGGAAATCTCTTCTTTTGCAAGTCTATGAGCGGCTGCAAAATGAGTTTGTACTGTTAAAAATGCTTCCATGTTTTTTCCAAAATAATCTGCCCATAAATTTGGGTTTTCATAAAGCCTTAGATTTGTAAGAGGTAAATCATCCTTTAGACGACTCCAAATAACCTTTACTAATGCTTCAGTTGTGGGAAGTATACCTTCTCGATTATTAACATTAAATTCAGGCCAGACATCATTTAAAAAACGAAAATCTAATTGTCCAGTAACTTTATCTTTAATAGAATGTTTTACATCAGAGAGATTTAGTACCATTCCATCAGAGTCTAGTTCTCCACCCATTGAAACAATAAGTTCATAATTATGACCATGACCTGGTGCAATACTGCAATTTCCAAAAAGAGATAAATTTTCTTCTGGGGTTTTTTCAGGAAGCCAATAACGATGACTAGAACTAAAGCAGGCACGTCGAGTTATGACGCATTCACGTCCTTTTCCATGTAATGGTTTGGATTGTGTAGAAGTCATAACTTTCTGCGATAATACTATCTTAAGGTTTTAAATACGCTTTTGTCTTTATGGAACAATCCATTATCAAAAAAATAGTTCATACTTTAAAGGGCAGAAGCATATTTTTAATAGGAATGATGGGTTCTGGTAAGTCACAAACCGGTTTGAAGCTGGCTGAATTATTGAAGTATAAATATATTGATTTAGATAAGTTAATAGAGAAGTTGGCAAAAAAATCTATCAATCAAATTTTTAATGATGAAGGAGAAAATATTTTCCGTGAATTAGAAGCAAGCTGCCTTAAAGAAACTATCAAAATTCCTTCATTAGTAATCTCTACTGGGGGAGGAATAGTTACCAAATCGGAAAACTGGGGAATCTTAAGGCAGGGAATAACTGCTTGGATAGATCTCGACAAAGATATAGCAATTGAAAGATTGAAAAATGAAATTGAAAATAGACCACTTCTTCAGGGAAAGAATCTAAATAATTTATATATGAGCATTTTTCAATCAAGAGAAAATTTGTATTCTCAAGCAGATTTAAGAATTCAAGTAAAAAGGGAAAATATTGAAGAAGTCGCTATGAAAATAATTAATGCAATTCATAAAGAAATAATTTGTTAATCTGGTTCAATTCTTACTGCAAACCATTTGATAACGTATCCTAATTTTATTTCTAATTCATAAGTGCTTTCTAATAATTCTTCAAAAAATTCCTGATCAGGATCTTCTATATTTTGATATATTGTTTGTGTTTCTGTCTTACTGAGCCAATTCTTCAACCATAAAATTGCTTCTTGCTTTGATACAATTTTTTCTTTTGAATCTGGCTCTAATAATACATAATGATCTGATGCTCTTATTAGTGGATTTGACATAATGAAGATTCTTCTTGGATTAATTCTTTGCTTGATTTTTCAAGGAATTTTTTTAGAAAGTTCTTTTGCTTTTATAAATTATAATGTACGAGAGTTTTTGGAAAATCGTGTAAATCAATGGCCAGAATTAGATTTACCAAATTTTAAATTGTCGGATACTTCTAAGGATTTAATTTATCCTAAATGGTTCGAGGGGAACTGGCTTGTGACTTCTCAAGATATAATTAATGATTCAGAAGAGCCAGTTATTTATAAAGTAAATTTCTTTAAGAATGATTCAGATTTAGTTGTCGGTAATCGTGCAAAAAATTCTGAATCTATTGGAAAAGCAATATTTGGTGATACCTTAATCAAGGTTGTAAATGATCCTCAATCTATTAATAATCAAATTACTTATTTAAAAGATGATTTTTATATCGATTCAAGAATTACAGGAAGAAATCAGATCCAAAGTGATGATATTTTTTTCGCAGATGAGCTGGTTATACAAACTGCACACAGGCCAGGTGCTTCAAGGATTAATCAGGTAGAGACCATTAGTAAATTTCAAAAATGTTCCGAAGAAATATTGGAAGTTGATAACTCAATCAAACCATCAATTTGTGGAGTGCAATATGTTGCTTCTTATGGTTCAAAAGTTGGTGATCCTTCTATTCATGCTATAAAAACAAATAAATATAAATTGAAGTTTGAATTTATTGAGAGTTAGCACTAAAAAGATATTCTTCTAAGTTGTTCCTCCAAATGAAAAGATTTTCTAAATAAGGGTTGTTTATGTATTCTTGGCTTCCCTCTCCTGAAAGAATTGGTCCTGCAGACTTTGGAAATTTAAGAAGGGATAATTGAGCAGCAATTGAAATATCTGCAATTGATAAACTATCTCCAACTAAATATTTCTTATTGATCAAGGATTTTGATAAAGCTTCCAGTAATTTTTGGAGTTCTAAATTATCTTTAGAAGACAAAACTACATTAGAAATTTTACTAAGATTTTCAAAAGGTAATTTATCAACAATACTTTTAACTGCAGAAGGTATTTCTTCTGGAAGTAATGCAGTTCTTAGCTGTGGATTTTCAATTGCAGATTTTATTAAAGCTTTTCTACAAGTTGTAGCCATTGTAGTATCTGCCCAGTCTTCAATTAGTTTGCATTGTGCAAAGAATATTGGATCCTCAGGAAAAAGTGGATTGTTGTCATTTTTTTTATCTATATATTCGCAAATGGTTGAAGAGTCATTAATAACTTGATCATTACTATCGACTATTACAGGTACTTGTTTTTGACCTGATAATTTAAAGATTTCAAATTGGCCTATTCCAGGGGTAACTTCTTCAACTCGATATTGTAGTTTTTTTGCATGAAGAGCCATTCTTGTTTTTAAACAAAAAGCACTATGCCTAAATTGATATAATGTAATCATGCTGTTTAATGTTTGTTAAAACTTAGCTAAAAAAGTATTCTATTTGTGGAGCTGATGGGCGAATTTTTCTCTAATGTTGCAAGATATCCAAAGTATTTGATATCTATCATTGTAGGGGGACTTGTTGCTTTGCTTGAACCTTTATTCAAGAATAGATCAAATCCACTCACAATAGTAGGTTTGATATCTTCTGTCTTAAGTGCTTTCATAACTGTTTATTTTGTCTTGCAAGCGATGACAAATCCAATAAATTTACAACCATAATGCCAAATAATTACCGTCTTGCAAAAGTTTCTTCTCTTTTGAAGAAAGAAATAACCCTTATTTTGCAGAATGATTTAGAAAATGATCTTATTAGAGATCATTTCGTCAATATTTCTAAGATTGATTTATCAGGTGATTTGCAACACTGTAAAATTTATATAACTTCAACTGCTCAAGAGAAAGTGAGGAAAGAAATTGTATCAAACTTGAATACTGCTAAAAGTTCTATAAGGCATAGTTTAGGAAAAAGAATTGAGATGAGAAGAGTTCCAGAGATAATTTTTAAAGACGATGTTGTTCTTGATAAAGGCTTATCAGTCTTGAAACTTCTCGATGAATTAAAAAATAAAAATCAAAATGATAATGTTGAGGACAAGGATGCCAAAATTTGATCTACCCCTTGATCAAAGAAATATAATTATTACTCGGTCAAAAGAAGGGATATTGGATATAAAAAAGATATTCACAAGCAAGGGCGCTAATGTATTTGATTTACCTGCATTAAGCATTGCTGATCCTGATGATTTGAATCCTCTTGATGAAGCATTAAATCAAATAAATGATTTTCATTGGATTATTTTTTCCAGTAGTAATGGGATCAAATTTGTGGATAAAAGACTTAAATACTTTAATAGTTCATTAAAAGAATGTTCTAAAAAAACAAAAATCGCCGTAGTCGGAGAAAAAACCTCAAGAACTCTTGATGATTTTGGGATTAAGGCTGATTTCATACCTCCAGAATTTGTTGCTGAAAGTTTAATTGATAATTTCCCAGTATCTGGTTATGGACTTCGAGTTTTTGTACCAAGAGTTCAAACAGGTGGTAGGGATTTAATAGCAGATCAATTTAGAAAGGCTGGTTCTCGTGTATTTGAGGTTGCTGCATATGAAACTAGATGTCCTGACTCAATACCGGAAGAAACAATAGATATTATTTCTAATCGAAAAGTCGATGCAATTATGTTCTCAAGCGGTAAAACCGTAGTAAATGCTGCTTTTTTACTAGAAAAAAACCTTGGTAAACAATGGTTAGAATATTTTGATCGAATTAAGTTATTAACTATTGGACCTCAGACAACAAAAATATGTAACAAGATTTTTGGAAGAGTTGATTGTCAGGCACAAAAATATACTTTTGAAGGACTACTAGATGTAGCAATTAATATTTTTAATTAGAAAAATTTTTTGTATAGTTCTTTTCAACTAAATCTTTGAACCGATCAATATTGGCCTGCAATTCGTTTGTAACCATTTTTCCTAAAATATTTTTTTCCATAAACCGAGCAATCATTTTCGGTAGTTCATAAGTTATTACTAAATTTACCGTTGTGATTTGATCAGTTTTACTTTCGAAAACTACTGATCCTTCAGTTGGTAAACCTCCTATTGATTTCCATTTAAGTTTGCTTTTTTCAACCCTTTCTGTAATTTGAGCTTTCCATTTAAACCTAAAGCCATTAGCAGCTAAAGTCCATTCTGTTAAATCTGGTAACTTATTAGTTTCTTCGTCAACTGTTTTTACAGATTCAATCCAGCTCATCCAAAGCGACATTGAGTCTAAATCGCTCCAAGTGTCCCATACATTTTCAAGAGGCGCATTAACTACTGTTATAACGTCATGTTTTAGCCAAGTACCCATGAATTAACTTACTGCAAGATTTTTTGCTAATTCGGCTTTCTTCTCTAAAATTGCGGCGGCAGCTAAATGACCACTCATTGTAGCTCCCTCCATAGAATCTATATAATCTTGTTTTGTATAACTACCAGCCATGAAGAAATTAGATATTGATGTTTTTTGATCGGGTCTGAAAGGTTCCATACCGGGAGCTTCTCTATAGAGTGATTGTGGAATTTGTACCACGTTACTCCAAAGCAATTTAAGGTTTTTTGAGGATGGGAATAGAAGACGAACCTCTTTATCAATTTCTTTTGTAATTCTTTCTGTGGATCTTCCCATCCATCTATCGCCAGGAGTTAAAACACATTGGAGAAGCGATCCCATATCTTTTTTTCTATAGTCTGCTGGACTTGCTAGTGCTAAATCAGCAAAACAACTGAAAGAGGCATCAGCAGAATAAAGAAGATTATCTAGTCCAATTGGTTCGTTTCCAGTATTATCTTTTTGTAATTCAGTAACCCAACCGTCATATCTTAATTGGATTGTGGCAACAGCTACAGCTCTAAGTTTTTTTAAACCTTCAAATTCCTTAAATTGATACCATTCTTTTGGAATTATTTTTTTTATTCCAGGAACATCACAGGCAGCTAGAAATTTATCTGCAAACACTGCCTTAATTCCTTCAGGAGAAGATATTTTTAATTGATTTACTGAATAAGAGGAAGATTCCTGTTCATAAATGATTTCTTCTACCTTATGGTTAAGATGTATTTTTGCTCCTTTGTTTGTGATGTAGTCGACGATAGGTTGCGTTAACCACTTATGTGGGGAACCTTTTAAAAGATTAAGTTTTGAGGCTTCTGTTTTTGAAGCAAACATCATGAATATAGTTAGCATGCATCTTGCTGAAATATCTTTGCAATTAATAAAACCTAATGCATACGCGATAGGATCCCACATTCTTTCTAAACTTTTTTCACTTCCACCATGGTTTAAAAACCATTCTTTAAAACTAATTCTATCTAGATCTCTAATTATTTTCATCGCGCCTTCATAGTCTATCAATCCTCTAACGATTGGACTTGTCCCTAAAGCCAAGGCATTTCTGAACTTATCTACCCAAGTGAGTTGTTCAGTGGTAAAAAAAGCTTTAAGTCCGTTGAATGGAGCACCTAAAGGGAATCTGAAGTCTAACGATTTTAAATTACCACCATTATTGATAAATAGATGAGTATGATCTTTCGGGAGTAAATTGTCTAAAGCTCCTACTTTTTTCATTAATTTAAACAGATTTGCATAATTGTAAAAAAATACATGTAAACCCATTTCTATGTGGTTGCCATCCTTATCTTCCCAACTTCCTACTTTACCTCCCCAAAATGACCTGCTCTCGAAAATTTCTACTTCGTGGCCTTCATCAACTAAATTGACTGCTGCTGTAAGACCAGCTAATCCAGAACCAACTATTGCAATTTTCACTTTTTCTTAAAATTATAACAAATCAAGTTTGGATAATGTTTGTTATGTGCATCATATCGCTTAAGTTTTTATATTATAAATAGTAGAAATCCCTCGTTTATGGAAAATGTAGAAGTTAAACAGGAAATTAAAAATTCTGATGATGGTAAAGGTATCTTAATTACGAATGATGCTATAGAACAAATTGCAAATTTATTGAAGGGCCAAAGTGATAAAAAAGCACTAAGGGTAGGAGTAAGATCTGGCGGTTGTAGTGGGATGAGTTATACGATGGATTTTATAGGAACTGATGAAATAAATCCCGATGATAAAGTTTATGATTATTCATTAAAAGCTGATCAAAGCTTTCAAGTTGTTTGTGATCCTAAAAGTCTTTTATATATTTATGGAATGCAGCTAGATTTTAGTAAGGAATTAATTGGAGGTGGCTTTAACTTTGTAAATCCCAATGCTTCTCAAACTTGCGGTTGTGGAAGCTCATTTGCAGTTTAATAAATAATGAATAACGAAATTAATCCCATCGAAGAGGATTTTAATGCAGCTTTATCAAGATATAAAGCAGGGCAAGATTTAATTCCAATCGTTCAAGATTTTCAAAAAATTATACAGCAAATTCCAAATCATTTTGCTGCTTGGACTTGTTTATCATGGCTTCAATTACTTTTGAAAAATAATGAAGAAGCTTTGTCAGCTGCCAGACAAGCTGTTCGATTAAATCAGCAAGATCCACAAGCAAGAATGAATTTGTCTTTAGCTCTTTTGGCTACCAATAATAAAGGTGTTAGGGATCATATTGAGTTAATAAAAAAAATGTCTATGATGATGCCAGATGTGAAAAGTGAGTTGAAAGAATCTGTTGAAGACGGATTAAGTAGATATCCAGATTGGCCTGAGTTAACCAAAGTAAAAAAATGGTTGGAATTTTAAATTGTTTAAGATTTTAATTTTAAGTAATGGGCATGGAGAAGATCTATCTGGCAGTCTAGTAGCTAAACAATTCGTAAAAAGTGGTTATTCTGTTCATGCTTTGCCAATTGTTGGTATGGGAAACCATTACGAAAAAGAAAAAATTAAGATTATCGGTAAAACGAAGGAATTTAGAACTGGAGGAATTGGTTATAATTCTTTTAAGGGAAGACTTACTGAAATATTAGGAGGAGAAATATTTTATCTTCTAAAAAGATTATATTTAACTTTTAAAATAAAAAAAAAATATGATTATTTTTTTGTAGTTGGAGATATTGTGCCAGTTTTTTTTGCATGGGTTTGTAAGAAAGATTATTTTACATATCTAGTTGCTTATTCCAGCCATTATGAAGGGAAGTTGAAATTACCATGGCCTTCTAAATTTTTCTTGCTCTCACAAAAAGCAAAAAAAATATATACGAGAGATTCCCTTACAGCTAATGATTTAACTTTGCAGTTAAAAAAGAAAGTGTCTTTTTTAGGCAACCCATTTATGGATAAGTTTTTTCTTAGAAACGAAGAATTAAATAAAGATGAATTTAGTATTGGATTATTTCCAGGAAGTAGATTCCCTGAGATTTTAGATAATTTTGTTTTGATTTTAGAGGTATTAGAGGCATTGTCAGATTTAAGATATTTTCAAAAAATTCAGTTTAATTTTGCAATAGTTAATGCTCTATCTTCATCAAAAATAAAGGAGATATTTCAAAAAAGAGGATGGTTAAAAATAGAAAATATAAAAGATAATAATCTCTTGAAATTCCAATATAAATTTTTAGAAGTGAATATATATTGGAATAATTTTGACAAAATATTATTGAAAAGTAGATGCTGTATTAGCATGGCAGGAACGGCAGCAGAGCAAGCGATTGGATTAGGAAAACCGGTTATTCAGATTGAAGGCAAAGGTCCACAATTTACAAAAACATTTGCAGAAGCGCAAAGACGTTTACTTGGGAAATATGTTTTTTGTGCCAGTAATTTTAAAGATAAAAATGATCAAATCAATCAGACAATTAAATTGATCATAAAAATAATATACCTTATACAGCTAAATAAGAAGTTTATGATCTCATGTAATGAAAATGCAAAAAAAAGACTGGGTGAAAACAAAGCTTGTCTTAAAATGGTTGATGATATGAATATTGTTATAAAAAATGACTAAGGAGAATAATCAAAATAAGTTAAAACAAATTATCGATAATTTGTTATTAATAAATTTATTTACAGTCATTTTTTTTGCAATATTTTTTATTTTTGCAATCATCATGCAATTTAATGGGATATTTATTTTTATTAATTTTATTCAGATAGTTTGGAATCCTCTTGTAGTTCCATTGATAACAATTCTTATTATTGGTGCTTTAGTAAACGGTATTGATTCTTGGTGGAGGCGTAAATTGCTTTCTCAAGAAGAGGATATTTAAAATTATAGTTTTTGATTTTACTGCTAATTACTTTTTGTCCTTCTAAAACAACTTTCGCTCCATCTCCTAACAATATTTTTAAAACCGCTCCAGGCACTGGAAGTAAATTAGGTCTATTAAGACATTTGCCTAAAGTCTGGGAAAATTCTTTCATTAATACTGGATTTGGTGCAACAGCATTAAATACTCCCGAATACTTTTTATCAACTAATGCTTGAATGATTAATGCACATAAATCAGTTCTATGAATCCAACTCATCCATTGCTTACCATCTCCAATTGGTCCACCTAATCCAACTTTAAATATAGGGAGCATTTTTCCTAATGCTCCTCCATCTTTCTCTAGAACAATTCCAATTCTAAAAATAACTAACCTTGAGAAAAATGGTTTTTCAGCGGCGACCGCTTCCCATTTCTTACAAAGATTAGATAAAAAGTCTTTTCCTCCAGGACTATTTTCAGTGAATTCATTAGACAAACTTGTACCGTAATAACCTATAGCAGATCCATTTATAATGACTTTTGGGTTTATTTTTAAATCTTTAAGGGTCTTCATCATGAATTTCGTGGTGTTAATACGACTATTTTCAATCTCCTGTTTTTGTTCAGAAGTCCATTTTTTTTCTGCTATGGGTTCTCCCATCAAGTTAATAATTCCATCTGTCTCTCTTAAAATATTTAGAAGATTTTCGTTATTCCAGTTTTTTTCTTTTGATAAATCTATTTGAAAAAATTTAAACTTATTGAAATCTAAATCAAGCTTTAATTTACTAATGGGTTTTCTACTTACAATGTATATTTCATGATTTTCATTGAGTAGTGTTGGTACTAATTCTTTACCAACAAATCCAGTGCAGCCAAGTAGTAAAAGACGCATATCTTATAAATGTTTATCATTTAAGACTATTAAATTTTTTAGACGTTTGTAATTATTATCCCAGTATAAATTTTTTTCAATAGTTTTCAAACAAGTTTTTGTATAATGAATCTCAAATAACTTTCTTGAATTTATTATGACAGATTCTATTCCAAAGAAACCTCTCAAGAAAGGAAGCTTAGTTTTTATCGATAGAGAAAATTATATAAAAAGTATCGAAGCGTTAGCCAATGATGATGATCTACCTAATTATGTCTTTGAAGGTCCTGGAGAGATTCTTTCAGTCAAAGACGAATATGCTCAGGTTCGATGGCGCAGACCTGTTCCAGATGTTTGGTTGAAATTAGATCAACTTAAAGAATATACTCAATAAAATTTTTATATCTAAAAGTTTTTATTTTTTTTCTCTATAGACATCTTTGATTGTATTCTTTTTGCTTCTTTGATCATTTCTTTGCCATCAAATAAGTAATTATCTACGTATCCTTGCGTATATCTATCAAATTCTGATAGTGCATCTTTAACTTGTGAAAAACAATGATAAAGATCGAGGCCTAAAGCTGAAATAGACTTTGGAACTATTTTTTTGTTATAAATTTTTTCAACTTTTTCTATTTTCTTCTGTGAAAGAATAATATAACTGCAAAAATTTTCCATTAGTTCGTCATCATATGGATCCGCAGATAGTTCTTTTATTTCGTTATTCAAAGGTTTAATGATTTGACTAATTAATCTATTTATCGGACTATAAATTTCTTTAATCCATGTTTCAACTTCTTTGTCCTTAATTGAAGAATTATGTTTTTTTGAATTAAATTTCTCCTCCCAATTTTCATTTAATGAATCAAATGATGAGCTGGAAAAGGAAAAACTGCTATCGTATTGTTTCTTTTTGATAGGGTCATTTAGAGTCTCCCAGGCATTTTGTATTGCAAGAAATCGTTCTTTCTTGCCGCCTGCATCTGGATGATGTTGCTTAACTAAAGAGCGATATGAAGATTTAATTTCACTTTTGGTTGCATTTTGTTTGAGACCTAATTCTTCATATAAATTTTTTTCCATTTTTATAAATTATGCATTAAAGATAACCATCTTTTCTGGCTTGAATTGAAGTATTAGATTCAAACATTGCTGTTGATAAATATCTTTCTCCAAAACTTGGAAGAATAACTATCAATCTTTTATTCATAAGTTCTTTTCTTTTGCCGATTTTTATAGTTGCTGCTAAAGCTGCACCGCTGCTGATACCAGATAAAAGGCCTTCTAATCTAGCTAATAAACGCCCATAATAAAATGCTTCATCGTCATCTATTTTTATAATTTCATCAATTAATTTAGTATTAAGAACTTTTGGTACGAAACCCGCTCCAATTCCTTGAATCGAATGAGATCCTGCTTTTTCTCCGGAAATCACAGCACTTTTTTTGGGCTCTACGGCATAAATTTTGCAATTTGGATTAACTTTTTTCAAAAAACGTGCACAACCAGTAATTGTTCCTCCTGTGCCTACTCCTGTAACTAGTCCATCTAAATTGTTATTGGATTGGGACCATATTTCTTGAGCCGTCGTTCTTTCATGAATATCTGGATTAGCAAAGTTTTCAAACTGATTAAATTGATAGCTATTTGTAATGGTTGAAGACAACTCATTAGCTAAATCTAAAGCTCCTTTCATTCCGTCTTTTCCTGGTGTTAGCTGTAATTCAGCTCCATATGCTCTCAACATTGCTCTTCTCTCGATACTCATCGTATCCGGCATAGTTAATATCAATTTATAGCCTTTTGCTGCAGCAACCATTGCTAATGCGATGCCAGTATTCCCACTAGTTGCTTCAATTAACGTTGTTTTATCTGGCGTTATCAATCCTTCTTCTTCTGCTTTACATAACATTGAATAAGCGATCCGATCTTTAACGGACGCTGATGGATTGAAACTTTCTAGTTTGGCTATTATTTCTGGATAACAATCAAAATACTTTTTGATTCGATTTAATTTAACTAATGGGGTATTGCCAACCAGTGAAGTTATATCATTTGCTATTTCCATGCAGTTATTTTTTAAAATGCAAATTAATTTCTCCTAATATTCATAATAATTGTATTTAAAGATCTTTTATATAATTTTCTCAAAAGAATTTAATTTAAATAACTTCCTGAGAAAAAATATTTAGTAATATAAAAAAGGAAGTTTTTATTATGATTATGTATTCGTTAGAACTAAGTCTGAGATATTCACCTTTTCCACTTTCAATTCAGAAGAAAGAATTTGATGATGTTAAAAGAATTTATGATGAAATAAAAAATTCTATGAATGAAACTTTAGAATCCTCAAACTTGATCGAATTAAGGTGTGACAAAGTGCAAGATAAATTAATTGCTGTAAGAGCTAAAGAAATCATTTCTGTTCAGATATATGAAAAATCATCAGTAGCAGGAGGAGCTAAAAGGCCAGGATTTTCTCTCAACATAGATTGATAGAATTAATGCGAGATTCACTTGAAAATGAAATACCTCATATTCAATTCAAAGATGTTTCTTTTTCATATCTTGGAGAAAAAGAAAATTTAATTTTTAAATGTAACTTCTCAATAAAAAAACCTGGATTTTGGATGGTTGTAGGTAAAAACGGGAGTGGAAAAAGTACTCTTTTAAAATTAATTAATGGAATAATCAAACCCAAAAATGGCGTCATTGACTCTAATGCAAATATTGGCATGGTGTTTCAAAACCCTGATCATCAAATATTGATGCCAAATTGTAGGAGTGAACTTCTGATTAATATTAATCAGAATATAAGTCAAAATGAAATTAATAAAAAAATTGAATATGTGCTTGATAAGGTTGGAATGACTGGTTTTGAAAAAAGGCCAGTTCATACTTTGAGCGGTGGACAAAAACAACGCTTAACTATTGCATGCGCTCTGATTAGTAATAGAAATTTTATTCTTTTAGACGAGCCTACAGCGTTACTTGATCAAACCAGCCAATTAAAAGTTTTAAAAACTATTAAAAATCTTACAAGTGACCGTAAAAAACCTTTATCAGCTTTGTGGATTACTCATCGTTATGAAGAATTAACTTATGCTGATGCAGTAGCAGAGTTGAAAAATGGTTATTTATCCAGTTGGCAAGAACCATCAAATTTTCAATATAATTAACCCTTGTACTTGTCATAAGGTACTTTAAAGAGCTAAATTCATCTTATATTCCTCGGTAGCTCAGCGGTAGAGCGATCGACTGTTAATCGATTGGTCGCAGGTTCGAATCCCGCCCGGGGAGTTTATACATTCCAAAAAGTTATGCAAAGTCATCCTGTTAGGGTGACTTTTTTATTTCTTTGACCTTTTTTTGTCAAATAGTGTTTAGACGAAGAAGTAAACAAGTATATTTGATAATCTTTTTAGAACAGTATATAGAACATTAAAAATAATTAAATTTTACTTCTAAAAAATATTTTAAAAATGGTTTTTAATAACAGTAATTAGAACGTATGTAAAATTCTATACAAAGTGAAAAATAAGCTTCTTGATTTATTTTCATTTTTTAAAATTTAGACATATTTTCTTTTATATACTTAGAGTTACTACACCATTCAGGAAATTTTAGTCATCCCACATATCCTTTTTCTCTTGATCTAAATTATTCCTTTCAAGTAATTCTATTCTTTGCTTCTGAGAATTTATTTCTGTATCAATTACGTTTTTATCGTCAATATATTTTGTTTGTATTTCTAAAATATTTATTTCAAATTGTTCGCCAAAAAAATTTGACATTTCTCTCCATGCTTCCATTTCCTCTTCTTTGCCAATAGTATCGTTTATCTGATGTGAAATAATTTCTAATACATATTGTTTAAGTTCTTGATGACTCATCGATTCAACTTTTTTTTGAATGTAAAGCTCTTTCAGAGTTTCTAATTGTTTTTTTGATAAATCAGAATAGATAATAGTCTTCTTTTTCATAGTTACTTAAATTTTTTTTAATATAGACAAAATTATGCGTTTAAACATTTTGGAGAAATGAAAAATTTTAAACTTAATTCCTATATGATTACTGAAAAAATTCAATTTTCTAAACTTATAATGGGAATCTGAATACAATATTCTTCCAATTTGAACCATTATTTGTTTCTATTAATCCTTTGATTATTAAGAAAAAGTGAATAGAATCGAAAGAAATTCTAAAATTTCAAATTTATTAAAATTTGCAATTTCCATCTAATCTATTGCTATCACTAAGTTATCTTATAATTCTAATTGATAAAATTGTTTACAGTAATTCAGCAATCTTTATAAATTCTTGAGAGAATTGTATTACCAAAATTTAATCTTGATTTAATAGTTTATAAATATGAAAATTTCAATCCTCTTAATTGAAGACGATCGTGATATGCGTGATTTGGTGGCTAGACATTTAGAACACTCTGGTTTCGATGTCCAAAAAGCCGAAGATGGAATTAAAGGACAAGCATTAGCTCTTCAGTATTCACCAGATTTAATACTTTTGGATTTAATGCTACCAAGTGTTGATGGTTTAACTTTATGCCAGCGATTAAGAAGAGACGAAAGAACATCAAATATACCAATTTTGATGATAACTGCGTTAGGCGGCCTTAAAGATAAAGTTACTGGGTTTAATTCTGGAGCAGATGATTACATTACTAAACCATTCGATTTAGAAGAATTATATGTACGTATAAAAGCTTTATTAAGGAGAACCAACAGAGCACAATTAAATTCTACTAACCAGCAAGAAATATTAAATTATGGCCCTTTAACTCTTGTTCCAGAAAGATTTGAAGCTATATGGTTTGAATCTCCCGTTAGGTTAACGCATCTTGAATTTGAACTTCTTCATTGTCTTTTGCAGAGACATGGTCAAACTGTATCGCCAGCATTAATTCTTAAAGAAGTATGGGGATATGAACCTGATGATGATATTGAGACAATAAGAGTTCATATTAGACATTTACGCACTAAACTTGAACCCGATCCACGCAAACCTGTTTATATAAAAACTGTATATGGTGCTGGATATTGTCTTGAGTTACCTATTGGTTCTCAAGTGGAAACTGCTAGGCAAGAGTTTATTCAAGCAAGAAATCCTGACTTGATAAATTCTGCGGTAGATTAATCTCATATATCTTCCATTGAAATTTTTAAAAAAGCTATTTCCCATGCCAACCTTGGTTGAATGTTTTTTCTTAAAAGGTATTTTAAATTTTCAAGTTTTTTAACTAAACCGATATTTTTTGTTTTTCTCCACCAAATTGTTTGAATTAAATTTACTAGACAAATCTGTTGCAAAATTTCTAATTTTTCAGATATTGATTTAGAAATTTCTAATATTTCTAGACTATTTTTAATTGGAGAATCCAATTTACTTATAATTTCATCTGAAAAATCATTCCAAATTTCAATATTTTTTAATAATTGATTTGGAGATCCATTGGCTGAAATTATTAAATCTTCAAATTTTAAATTTGCATTTATTTTTGATTTAGAAGTATCTAAATATTCTTTTAAAATTGACTTTATTTGTTTACTAGAAAAAGATCGAAATCTGACGATTTGACATCTTGAGATAATCGTATCTAAGAGAAGATTTAATTTAGATGTTAGTAAAATAAAAATGCCGTTACTAGGTTCTTCTAAGGTTTTTAAAAGGCAATTCGAGGCTGCTTCGTTTAAGAGGTGTGCATCAATAATCAAAACAATTTTTTTTTCTGAGTTTATTGATTTTTGACCAAGAAAAGTTTTGATATTACGTATTTGAGCAATTTTAATAATCTCAGATCCACTTTTTACTGTTTTTTCAAGATCGGAACTTCCTGAACTTTTTGTTGATAAAAGAGAATTAGGTTCAATAATTAAAAAATCAGGATGGTTATTGTTTGTAATTCTCTCTTCAACACTTTCGCTTTGTGAAGACTGTTTGAAAATCTCTTTTATAAATTCAAGAGCAGTTTGTTTTTTGCCTAATCCTTCAGCACCATAAAATATATAGCCATTAGCCAATGATTTGTTTTTAATTATGTTCTTAAGAAAGGTATTGACTTCTTCATTCAAGAAAAAATTGTTTTTTTTAACCTCAATCATTTGTTATTAGAAAAATTGTTTAGTAAAGTCTCTTTAATTTGATTAGAAATAGTTTTAATATTTTGTGAAGCAGATATTACTTTCCAGTTTTTTTGTTTCGCAATTAGTTTGAAGCCTTCATTTACTTTTTCTAAAAATTTAATACCTTCTGATTCTATTCTGTCTGGAATTTCATTTTTTCTTCGAAATATGCTCTCTTCTGGAGAAATTTCTAAGAAGAAAGTGAGATCTGGAGATACTCCTTGACACACAATAGATTCAATATTTTTAATTATTTCTAAATTTATATTTCTTCCATAACCTTGATAAGCAAGTGTCGAATCGGAAAATCTATCACTTATTACCCAATCATTGTTATTTAAAGCAGGTGAAATAATTTTGGAAACGTGTTCAGCTCTATCCGCTGAATAAAGCAACAATTCTGCAAGAGATGAAGGCTTATTATTTTCAATATTTTCAAGAATCAGTCCTCTAAGTTTTTTTCCTAAAAGACTGCCCCCAGGCTCTCTAGTCGTGATTAATTTTGACCCTTTCTTTATTAGACCACTATTAGGAATCCATTTAGATAGTTCATCTATTTGGGTAGTTTTACCACATCCATCAATACCCTCAATAACGATAAATTTTCCTTTCATTTAATCCAAAGATAAAGCATTAATTACAACTGTAATAGAGCTAATCGCCATCAATAATGCTGCTATTGAGGGAGTAAGAAGAATACCGTATTTAGGGAATAAAATGCCGGCGGCTAAAGGTATAGCTAGTAAGTTGTAGCCAAAAGCCCATGTTAGATTTTGCTTGATTTTTCTTATAGTTTTTTTTGCAAGATTTAAGGCGTAGGGTAATCCATTTAGTTGATCTCCCATTAATACTACATCTGCATTTGCCTTGGCTATTTGAGTACCAGATCCTACCGCAATTCCTAAGTCTGAGGATGCTAAGGCTGGGACATCATTAATACCATCACCAATCATTGCCACTTTATTATTAATTTTTAAATTTTCTATAGTCTTGAGCTTCATTTCAGGAAGAAGATCCCATTTTACTTCTGTTTCTTTACAACCAATTTTTTTTGCTAAAGCTAAAACCGTTTGTTTCCTATCGCCACTTAAAATATTAATTTTAAAATTGTTTTCTCTCAAATTTTGAACTGTTTTAATTGAATCATCTCTGAGTAAATCTCCTAGCAAAATAAAGCCTAATAACTTATCTTTGATACTTACTCCAATGATGGTGTTCGTTTTTGTTTCTTCATTTTCAATGACTTTTTTTGCCTCACTATCAATAATTATTCCTTTGCTTAGTAGCCAATCAATATTTCCAATATTAATAATTCCATTAATTGATTCAAGTTCTCCAGAAATACCTCGCCCTGAATGAGTAAAAATTTTCTTTATTGGAAATAAACTTAAATTTTGCTTTTTTGCCTCTTGAATTAAGGCATCTGCGATTGGATGTCTGCTTTCCTTTTCTAAACTGGCAGCTATTTTTAATAAAAATGAATGATCATCATAATTTTTATAATCAACAATGAAAGGCTTACCTTTTGTTAAAGTGCCTGTCTTATCAAAAATAATTTGATTAATTTTTGAAGCCATCTCTATTTTGTCACCGCCTTTAAATAAAACGCCCTTTTTTGCTGCTTTACCTGATGCGACAGTTATTACAGTTGGGGTGGCTAAACCTAATGCACAAGGACAAGCTATTACTAAAACAGCAATTGACAATTGTATGGCTAAACTAAGAAAATTCTCAGCATTACTACCAAGCGAACTATGAAGTGTATGGCTTGAGTGAGTGATGAATTGATGATTATGACTTAATAAATCTGGCCAAAAGTTTCTTGCCCCTTTCCACCAAAAGAAGAAGGTTAAAGTAGCAAAAATAAGCACAAAGTAAGCAAATTTGCCTGCAATTTCATCAGCAATTCTTTGAATGCGAGGTTTTCTAGCGTTTACAGACTCAATAAGATTTACTAGTTTTGCAAGAGAAGAATCCCCTCCGACATTTTGTACTTTGAGTCTAAGAGTTGAATTAAGATTTAAAGACCCACTAGATAGATTTTCTCCTTCTTTTACCTCGATAGGTTTGGATTCTCCAGTGATATGCGAAACATCAATATATGAATTACCTTGAGTAACAATGCAGTCAGCAGGTACTCTGTCTCCAGCTAAAACTTGAATTTCTTGATTTGGTTTTAAAGTGTTTACTCTTATTGATTTTATTTGATTATCTTCTGTGTAGATATTGGCCATTTCAGGTTGAAGATCTAATAACTCTCCAATGGATGAACCAGTTTGGTATCTTGCTCTTTCCTCTAAGAAACGCCCAATCAATATAAAGCCTAACAGCATAACTGGTTCATTAAAAAAACAAGGAAAACCAGTAGCAGGAAATATTAAGGATAGAAGACTTGTTATATATGCGCTAGTTACTCCAAGAGCTACTAGAGAATCCATATCAGGACGGTTCTTAATAAATGATTTAAACCCATTAATAATTATTCCTCTGCCAGGAAATAAAAGAGCTAATGTCGCTAATGAAGCGTGAAAAAATATATTACCTAATATCGGAAAATTTATATATCTTCCTTCTGCTAGATGACCTAAACCTGAAAATAATAAAAGTAATAAAGCAAAAGTTAGTTTTTTCCATTGATTATTCCACTTCTTTTTTTTTTCTAATTCTGCCTTGTTTATTTTTTTTGAAAAATCATTTATGTAAATTTTTGATGGGAAACCATTTTCTTTTAGATTTTTGAGAACCGCTTCTATCTCTATATTTTTCTGAGTAATTTCAAAATATGCACTTTCAGTGAGTAGGTTAACAGAAACATTTTCAATACCATCAGAATTATTTAATATTTTTTCAACAGTACTAACACAACCTCCGCACTTCATTCCTGAAATATTTAATTGAATGCTTTCCATATTTTTTGCCATTAAAGCAAATTAATGCTTGACTTATTTTTTAACTATAATAATAAATGTAATAGACTTTTTAAATAGTTATTTTTTAAATTACTATATTAATTTTATTAGTTTTAGACAGGTGCCTAGTAATCAAAACAGAGACAACTTTATCGATAAAGCTTTTACTGTAATTGCTGAATCAATAGTAAAAATAATGCCTATTGCAGAGAAAGAAAAAAAAGCATATATCTATTATAGAGATGGCCTAGCTGCACAAAATAATGGAGATTATTCGGAAGCATTAGAGTATTACAAAGAGAGTTTACTACTTGAAGAAAATAAAATTGATAGGGGTGAGACTTTAAAAAATATGGCAATAATTTATATGAGTAATGGTGAAGAGGATCTGTCTATAGAAACTTATGAAAAAGCATTAGTAGAAAATCCCAAACAGCCATCATGCCTTAAAAATATAGGTTTGATTTATGAAAAAAGGGGAAGATATGCTGAGCAAAATGGTGATTTAGATCAGAGAGATATTTGGTTCGATAAAGCTGCAGAAGTCTGGTCTAAAGCAGTTAGATTATATCCAGGTGGTTATCTAGATATTGAAAATTGGTTGAAAAACTCAGGAAGAAGTTCAATCGATATGTATCTCTAATTTTTTAAAACTGATAAAGAATAGTCAACTGCTTCTTTTATATTTGATATCTCTTTGATATTTATTAAATTTTGAAAATTATTATTTAGTTCCTCCTCTAGTTTTGGCACTACGATATTTTTGATCCCTAGTCTTACAGCTTCTTCTATTTTTGTTCGAAGGTTATTCGATTTTCTAACCTGACCACTTAAACCCAATTCGCCAATAAATGAGCTACTGGCCAGAGGAGGAATATTTTTCAAACTTGATAAAATTGATATTGCAACTCCTAAGTCAGATGAAGGATCATTAATCTCAAAACCCCCACCAGTAGCTATATAACAATCAAATTCAGATAATTTTATCCCTACGTGTTTTTCAATAACAGCTAGGATTTGATGCAATCTATTTATGCTTATTCCAGTTGTAGTACGTCTTGGGTTGCTGTAGAAAGTTTTATTTACCAGTGCTTGTATATCAACTGCTAATGGTCGAGTTCCTTCATTGGTAATCGTAGTTGTTACACCTGATATGTTTTCTTTATTTGTAAAAATTGAACTTGGGTTTTTTATCTCTCTTAAACCCTCTTCAAGCATTTCAAAGATTCCAATCTCGAAGGTCGATCCAAATCGATTTTTTATACTTCTTAGTAATCTATGTGAGGAAATATTATCTCCTTCAAAGTTTATTACTGTATCAACTAAATGCTCTAAAGTTTTAGGGCCAGCTAAAGCACCATCTTTGGTTACATGACCAATTATTAGAAGCGCAATATTATTGTCTTTGGCAAGATTTTGCAATTCAGATGAACATGCTCTCACTTGAGAAACCGATCCTGGAGAACTTTGCATTTCATGATTATGGATGGCTTGAATACTATCAATAATTGCGAAACTTGGATTGACACGTTTGATCTCTTCAATAATTAAGGATAAATTAGTTTCTGCAAAAATTTTTAAATCAATACTGTTTTGATTTAATCTTTCCCATCTAATTTTTACTTGTTCTAAAGATTCTTCTGCAGTTATGTATAAAACTTTTTCTTTAAGAGATATTTTTCCTGCTGATTGAAGAACTATTGTGCTTTTACCTATCCCTGGTTCTCCTCCAAGTAAAACAACAGATCCAGGTACTATTCCACCTCCAAGAACTCTATCAAATTCCTTAAAACCACTCGTGAATCTGGATATTTTTTTTGATGAAATCTCATTAAATGGTATAGATTTTTTACTGTTTTTGATATCTTTGATTTCTTGATATTTAGAGCTCTTACTTTTTATTTCTTCAACAATGGAATTCCATGAGTTGCAATTAAGGCATTTTCCAAAGTATTGAGAAGTTTCAGATCCACAATTCTGACAAATAAAAGTTGATAATTTGCTAGACATTAAGTATCTGAATGAAGTAATGGAACTAGAATGTTTGGGATATTGCCCCTCTACAAGTTAGATTAGGTTAATAATAAATTCTCTTACTGATTAGCTAATAGAAACAAATGGCTCTATCTAGTCAAACTAAAGAAACTATACTGGTCGCAGATGACGAGGCAAGTATTAGAAGAATTCTGGAGACACGTCTCTCCATGATTGGCTACAAAGTTGTAACTGCATGTGATGGTAAAGAAGCACTAAAGTTATTTAAGGATTATGAACCTGATTTAGTAGTACTTGACGTCATGATGCCAAAACTAGATGGTTATGGAGTTTGTCAAGAATTAAGGAAAGATTCTGATGTTCCAATTGTTATGTTAACTGCATTAGGAGATGTTGCTGATAGGATAACAGGTTTAGAATTAGGGGCTGATGATTACGTAGTAAAACCATTTAGCCCAAAGGAGTTAGAGGCTAGAATTAGGTGCGTTCTTAGAAGAATCGACAAAGAGCAAATTCCTGGAATGCCTAATTCAGGATTAATTTTGGTTACGGATATAAAAATTGATACAAATCGAAGACAAGTTTTTAAAAGTGATGAGAGAATAAGATTAACTGGTATGGAATTTAGTCTCTTAGAGCTTTTGGTGAGTAGGTCAGGAGAGCCATTTAGTAGAGGAGAGATTTTGAAAGAAGTTTGGGGATATACTCCCGAGAGGCATGTAGATACAAGAGTTGTCGATGTTCATATATCAAGATTAAGATCCAAACTGGAGGCTGATCCAGCAAATCCAGAATTGATATTAACAGCAAGGGGTACAGGATATCTTTTTCAACGGATTGTCGATATTGCCCCCTTTGATGGTAAATAAATGGGGAAAGAAACAGCGCAAAAAATTAACAAGCCTAGAGCCATTAGAAGATTAGTAATTTGGTACAAAAGAAATTCGGCTGTGACCTCTATAGTTGATACTGCTGCTAGTTCTGCAGCAACGGCTAGTAATGTTGCAGGTAATATGGTTTCTGGTGCTGGATCAGTAGTAACCACAGCCAGTAATGTTGCAGGTAATGTTGCAGGTAATGTAGTCTCAAGTGCTGAATCTGTTGTTAATACTGCTAGTAGTGTAGTTTCAAATGCTAGTTCAATAGCTAAAAATACATTACAGCCATTAGTTTTTGACCCATTAAAAAGATTACAAAATAACGATAATATTTTAGATAGGGTCGAGGAATCTCAATCTAAAAGAATTTGGATCGCAGTTGATGGGATGGGTGGAGATTATGCTCCTGGTCCAATTCTTGAAGGTTGCCTAGAAGCAATAAGTAGATTTCCAATAAATATAAAGTTTGTCGGCAAAATTGAAAAAGTTAAAGATGCAGCAAAAAAAACTGGTTTAGCAGAATTATTAGAAAATGAAATAGATAATAATCGTCTTGAATTAATTGATAGTGGAGAGCCTATTGGAATGAATGAAGAAGCTACCGCAGTTAGAAAAAGGAAAAATGCAAGTATAAACGTTGCAATGGATTTAGTGAGAAATAATAAAGCTGAAGCTGTCTACTCAGCGGGTAATTCAGGCGCTATGATGGCTTCTGCTATATTTAGAATTGGGAGATTGAAAGGGATTGAGAGACCAGCTATAGGAGCATTGTTTCCGACAAGGGATCAAACGCGCCCGGTATTAGTTTTAGATGTCGGTGCAAATACTGATTGTAAGCCATCTTATCTGCATCAATTTGCTCTTCTAGGTAATATTTATGCAAAAGATGTCTTACAAGTACAAAAACCAAGAATTGGCCTATTAAATATTGGAGAAGAAGAATGTAAAGGTAATGATTTATCCTTAAAAACATTTGAATTATTATCCTCTGAAAAAAGTTTTGATTTTGGAGGTAATTGTGAAGGGAGAGATGTACTATCAGGTAGTTTCGACGTAGTAGTCTGTGATGGATTTACTGGAAATATATTGTTGAAATTTCTTGAATCTGTGGGAGGAGTTTTATTAGATATTTTGAGATCTGAGCTGCCACGTGGAAGGCGGGGGAAAGTTGGTTCAGCTTTTTTAAGAAGTAATCTACTTAGAATTAAGAAAAGGTTAGATCATGCCGAACATGGAGGAGCTTTATTACTTGGGGTGAATGGTATTTGCGTTATTGGTCATGGAAGTAGCAAATCTTTATCAGTAGTTAGTGCTCTTCGCTTGGCTCACTCTGCTGTGAATCATGGTGTTATGGACAATTTAAATCAACTGCAAAAGCTTCAAGTTTTAAATTCATAAAACATATTGAGTCAAATTTATGTTTGACTAATATAAGTAACTAAAAAACTCTTTTGGAAGGAATTAATTTTAATCAGATTGGAGTGTCATTCAAGGGAAGCGGAAGTTATGTACCTGATCAAATCCTAACCAATCAAAAAATTAGTCAAAAGGTTGATACAAGCAATGAATGGATAAAATCTAGAACTGGCATTTCTGAGAGAAGAATCTCTAGCGTAGAAGATAATGTTACTGAGATGGGTTATAAGGCTGCTCTAGACGCAATAGAAAAGGCTAATTGGGATATTAAAACGATTGATTTGATTGTTTTAGCTACTTCTACTCCGCATGATTTATTTGGATCAGCCCCATCCATTCAAGGTAAATTAGGGGCAGCTAATGCTGTAGCTTTCGATTTAACTGCAGCTTGTAGTGGATTTTTATTTGCTTTAATAACAGCCTCACAATTTTTAAAAGGGGGTAGTTTCAAAAGGGCTATTGTTATTGGAGCAGATCAATTATCAAGTTTTGTTGATTGGAATGATAGAAGAAGTTGTATCCTCTTTGGAGATGGTGCCGGTGCATTAGCAATTGAAGCCACAAATGAATTTGATAATTTTATAGGTTTTGATATGCGAACAGATGGGGAAAGGGGTTCTTTTCTTAATCTTCCATCAAAAAAGAATAAGGATTCAATAGTTGATGAAATTGACTTTTTAAGTGGAGGTTTTTCTCCAATTCAGATGAATGGTCAGGAAGTTTATAAATTCGCAGTTAAAGAAGTTCCCCTAATTCTTGAAAAGTTGTTGAAAAAAATGAGATATAAGTCTGATCAAGTTGATTGGCTCTTACTGCATCAAGCTAATCAAAGAATATTGGATTCTGTAGGAGAAAGGTTAAAAATTCCCAGAGAAAAGATTCTTAGTAATTTAGAAAAATATGGCAATACGTCAGCCGCAACAATTCCACTAATGATGGATGAGGCTGTAAGAGATTATAGAATTAAACAAAATGATATTATTGCTACAAGTGGTTTCGGTGCTGGGTTAAGTTGGGGAGCAGCCCTAATTAAATGGGGTTAAAAACAAAATAGGATCATTATGACAGTTGCATGGGTATTCCCTGGACAGGGTTCGCAAAAAATTGGAATGGCAAAACAAATTGAAACTTTGCCTAACACAAAAGAGAGGTTTACTTATGCTTCTGAAATATTTGAGAGAAATTTATTTGAAATTTGCGAGTTAAATTCTGATCCAACAAATCCTCTTAGTGATTTGAATAATACAAGAAATACACAAATCTGTCTTTTTTTGGTTGAATCAATTTTATTAGATGCCTTAAAAGAAAATGGTTTTAAACCAACTTATGTTGCTGGGCACAGTCTGGGAGAAATAACTGCATTATATTGTGCAGATGTTTTTTCATTCGAAGACTGTGTATCACTAATAAAAGAAAGATCTCAGTTAATGGTAAATGCTGGACAAGGATCTATGGCAGCAGTAATTGGTTTTGATAGGAATGAACTTGATTTATTACTCAAACAAAGTGATGATGTTGTAATTGCTAATGATAATAGCTCTTCCCAAATTGTCTTATCAGGATCTACTGAAGCCTTAGATAATTTATCTAAAGAAATTGCTTGTAAAAGATTCTTGAAATTAAATGTTTCAGGAGCATTTCATTCGCCATTTATGAATGAACCTTCATCAAAATTTTGTGAGTATTTAAAAAAGATTAAATTTAACAATCCCTCTTTCCCCGTAATAAGTAATTATGAACCTTCATTGTGTAGCGATCCAACCGAGCTTAAATTCAGATTAGAAAAGCAAATGTGTAATGGAGTGAGGTGGCGAGAAACTATGGATTTAATTGCAAAAGATAGTGATCTTCATATTGTCGAAATTGGCCCTTCTAATGTACTAAGCGGTTTAGGAAAAAGACATCTTAAAGATGTAAAAATTTCTCAAGTTTCATCTTCTGATCAAATATCTTATTAATTTGTATGAAAAATCATACTATTCAAAAATTAATCTATGAATTAGTTAGCAAGCTTTTTGTATTTCCTATTTATAAATTTGTATTTAAAGGTCATTTAATCGGTAGAGACAATATTCCGCAAAAAGATTCCTTTATCATGGTTTCTAATCATGGTTCTTTACTTGACCCTCCTCTGTTAGGACATGCCCTTGGACGTAATATATCTTTTATGGCCAAGGCAGAGCTTTTTAGAATCCCTTTCCTCGGCTTTATTATCAAGGCTTGTGGAGCGTATCCTGTAAGAAGAGGAATTGCTGATAAAAACACAATTAAAACAGCATGTAAGAAATTATCAGAAGATAATTGTATTGGAATTTTTATTGATGGCACTCGTCAAAAAAATGGTCGAGTGAATAAGCCCAAACAAGGTGCAGCATTATTGGCCTTTAAAAATCAAAAATTATTATTGCCTGTTGCAATAGTTAATTCACATAGACTAATAAGATTTAGATGCTTTATTCCTTTGTTTTCAAAAATAGTTATTAAAGTGGGGAAACCTGTTCAACCTCCACAAAGTTCATCAAGACATGATCTGAATTCTGTCACAATGCACCTTCAAGATAAAATTAATAATTTGCTTGGATGAATATTTAGTTAATTGGAGAAATAGGGTAAAGAGGCAAAACTTTTCTCCAGGAATCTATATTTGAATTTAATAAATTTTTATTTGATAAATCTAATAGTTCTTTCAAATCTTTTTTATCATCATATGTAGCTTCAAAAGAAAGTTCTTTACTATCAAGTTTTTTGACAACTTTTGGTAAAATTGTTTCTTGAATAATTAGATCCGAGGAATTTTTTTCGTTACAACAAATTTCATATTTACCTGCAATAAAACCCTTACGTTTTAAATTTTTGAAAATCCAGAATGAATTTTTGTTTTTTAAGATTTTATTTTTTGATGCAATTCTTTTTGCCATTATTTGAAATGAACTAAAACTGTCTATAGGGCAATGTATTTGTTGTGAGATAGTTCTTGCTAAAACTACAATTAGTCGTGAAGCATTAAAATTTGCTGGCCCTATGCTGACAGATAACTTATTTATTTTTTGTAAATTTTCTTTGGAAATGAATTTGTTAAGATCATTTATTAAGTTGTTGCAAAGGTCATTATCAAATTTATTGATGAATAATTTATCGGATTCTAGGTCATTGTTTTTTCTAAACCCAAAGCCAAAAGAATTATCTGTGCTATGAATCACTAATGTAGAGTAATTTTCTCCGTGTTTGAGTTTATTTGTCATCTCTTACCTTTAAACAGGTAATTCCATACCTGGATTAAACTTAGACCATTTACCAAATTCACTTTCAAAACTTTCACAAGATTGAACATCCCAATCAGTTTTATAATCACCATTATTATCTTTAATTATATTGACATGAATGAATGGTTTTTTTGCTTTAAAATCAGGTAGATCACAAATATGATCAACACCATGATTATTCTCAACATCATGATATGTGATACATCTATCAACCCATTTACAGTTGATGCAAATGCACATAATAAATAATATGAAAAATAGCTTTCACAAAGATCATACACTAATAATCGATGAATTAGAAACAAGTATAAAATTTCATAATTTGGATTTAATCTTAGGTTTTTTACCTAAAGGATCATATTTGGTTGGTGGTTATATAAGAGATATTATTTTGGGAAGAAAAACTGAAAAGTTAGATGTTGATATTGTGGTACCTTTAAATGCAATTGAAATTGGTAAAAAGATTGCAGATAATATTGGATCGAAATTTTTAATTTTAGATAAAAAAAGAGAAGTAGTAAGAATTATTCTTAATAATATTTATATTGATATTGCTAATCAAGTTTCATCTTCCATAGAAGTAGATTTATGTTCTAGGGACTTTTCGATCAATTCAATTGCTTTTTTATTTGATAATAAGAGTTTGTTTGATCCATTAAATGGTCTTAAAGATCTTGAGATTTCTTTGCTTAGAACTTATTCTGAAAACAATTTATTAAATGATCCATTACGAATTTTAAGATGTTTTCGATTTGTTTCAGAATTGAATTTTAAAATTGATTTAAGATTAGTTGATTTTATAAAAAAAAATAAAGGGAACTTATATCTTGTCGCAAAAGAGAGAATTACTTATGAAATACAGAAAATAGTAAATGGAGCAAATGCTCTTGATGCAGTATTGTCGATAAAAAAATTTAATATATTTGATACTGAAAATTTATTTGAAGATTCTTTTTTTTTAGATTTAGAGAAAATTAATTATGGAGAACTTGATCAGGAAGAAAAAGATAAATTTTTACCATCTTTTTTTATTTCTCAAATCTTAGATGTTGTAACTTTAGAGAAACTGAAATTTAGTAAGGCTGATATTGCAAAAACTAAGTTATTGCGAAAATGGCACCTTTTCTTGAAAAACAAAAATATCGCTCAGTTAGATGAATTTGACAGATTTAAATTACATCAAGAATTAGAAATGTTTCTGCCATCTTTTATTTTTTATTTACCTCAAAACTTACAATTAGATTGGCTTCATAGATGGCGTGACAACAATGATAAATTATTTCATCCCTCAAACTTAATTAATGGTGATGAAATTAAAAAAAATTTGGAAATTAAGGATGGACCTATCTTGGGAGAGCTTTTACAGTATCTTTCTAAAGAACTTGCATATAAGAGATTGAATAATTTTGATGAAGCTATTTATAAAGCAAAGCGATGGATTGAACAAAATGCGCCAAAATGTGATTAAATACACATAGCTTAGTTTTGTTTAAAAGTTCAGACTTCAAAATCATTTTTAAAAATTTATGAGTATTCGCATTTACATTGGCAACTTACCACAAGGATTTAATCCAAAAGAATTTGATACACTTTTAAAGTCAGTTTCTGACTCGATTAGATTTAAAGCAGTTTTAGATAAGGAAACTAAGGAATGCAGGGGGTTTGGTTTTGCGACTTCTAATAATGAAGATAATGCTAATTTATTAATTCAAAAATTAAATGGTTTTGAATTTAATGGTTCTAAATTAAGAGTAGAGCTATCAGAAAAGAAAGATTCTGCTTCAAATAAAAGAAATAGTGGAAAATCAAATAAGAATAAGAAGAGGAAAGACTTTAAGAAAATTGTTCACAGTGATGCTCCTAATTTAGAAGCTCCTGATCCAAGATGGGCAGGAGAATTATCTAAATTAAAAGATTTGTTGGCTAATCAGAAGACTCCTGCTTAGTCATTTAATTCGAGAAATTAAAAAAGATATGGGAATTTCAAAAGCTTTTACTGAATTTTTTACAAAAGCTCTATTATTAAAGACATCATAGTCTAGCCTTTCTATAGAATCTAATATTCCTCTGTAAAGACGTAAGGATGTCCAAACAGGCCATCTTGCGTCAGAAGATAACCATTTGATGCCATCTTCAGATTTCTGGAACCAATCGCGAGCCCTGGTTAATTGAAATTTCATTAGTGCTTTCCATTGTTTGTTGATTTCACCTTTTAAAAGTTTTTCTTCAGAATAATTAAATTTTTCAATATCTTCTTGAGGAAGATAAATTCTACCTCTTTGCCTATCTTCGCCGACATCTCTTAATATATTTGTTAATTGGTTAGCTATGCCTAAAGCTATAGCGGCTTCTGAGGGGTCAGGTTTGGCACTCCATGGAGCGGATGTGTAAGCACTATCAATACCCATGACATTCTGAGTCATCAAACCAACTGTCCCTGCGACTCTATAACAATAGAGTTTTAATTCATCAAAATCTTTGTATCTAAATTTATTAAGATCCATTCTCTGCCCATCTATCATGTCTAGATAAGGTTTAATACTTTGTGGATATTTTTCGATGGTGTCTAGTAGAACTGCATCTAATTCCGATTTAATGTTGCCTTGAAAAACATTCTTTGTATTTTCTTCCCATGCATTTAAATTTTCTGAAAGTTCATCTTGCGATTTAGTTGAAGCTTCTAAGCTATCCATTATTTCATCTGTTCTTCTACACCAAACATAAATAGCCCAAATAGCTTTTCTTTTCTCTAAAGGAAGCAGAAGGGTTCCTAAGTAAAAGGTTTTAGCCCATTTTTGGGTTTCTTTTCGGCATATCTCGTATGCTTGATCTAGTTGAGAAATTGAATTTTTCAAAAAGTTTTAGATGAATTTTTAAATTACTGGAATGTAAATCTCATGAAGAAACATTTTGAGGAGTTTTGGAATACTCCTTATTGATTGATTCCGCGCATAATTTACCACTTAAAACAGCTCCTTCCATAGATGCTAAATATTTTTGCATAGTATAATCACCTGCTAAAAAGAAGTTTTTTATAGGAGATTTTTGACTAGGTCTGAAGTCTTGGCATCCAGGAACTGCTTTATAAACAGATCTTGGAGTTTTGACTACTTTATATTTTCGTAAGTTTGTTTTATCTTCTCCCATGAAATGCGTTGGGAATAATTTTTTAAGTTCCTCCATAGTTGCATCCACAATATCCTGATCACTCCTATTTATCCAATCTTTTGCTGGTGCAAAAACCAATTCGAGCATTGATCTATTTGGATCTTCATATTCCTTGCAGGTGATACTCATATCGGCATAAACACTGAGGAGAGGTGATCTGCTGAATAGTAAATGATCAATATCTGTTAATTTTTTGTCAAACCATAAATGGATATTAATGACTGGCACACCATTTAAACCATCTAATTTAGAAAATGCATCTAAACCTTTCCATTGTTTTGGGATCATTAATTTAAAAAGATCTACGGGCATTGCGCTTACATAAGCATCAGCTGTTAGCTCTTTCTTTTCGTTTTTATCTAAAGAGGCGACAGTAAAACTTTTAACAGTGCTGTCTTCATTAAGATTGATTTCTCTTAATGGACTATTCATGTGAACTTCACCACCACGAGCAGTAATATAATCAACCATTGGCTGGCATAGTCTTTCTGGAGGAGCTCCGTCAAGGAATGCCATCTTAGAACCATTTTTTTCTTGTAAAAATCTGTTTAATGCTGTTAATAAAACTGTAGATGATATTTCATCCGGTCCAATGAAATTAAGAGCTTTACTCATCGCTATAAATACTTCATCATTAACTCTTTCCGGTATATTGTGCTCTTTTAGCCAATCTGTCCATGATTTTGTATCACATTTATCTAAGTATTTTTGGCCCCTTAGCATTGCAGGCACTAAACCTAATCCAAATAGAATCTTTTCATTCCATGAAAGCATATCATTATTGCTTAGTATTGCTGATACACCATTAATTGGAGCAGGTATATCGGGAAAATCGAATCTACTGTAAGTTCCAGGCTCTGACGGCTGATTAAATATCATTGAATGACTTTTCCATTGAAGTCTGTCTTCAATATCTAATTCCTTAAAAAGTTGCAACATATTTGGGTAGGCTCCAAAAAAGATATGTAACCCAGTTTCATACCAATCTCCATCTTCGTCTTTCCACGCGGCAACTTTCCCACCTAAAACGTCTCTGGCTTCAAGTACAATCGGAATGTGTCCGTTATCAACTAAATATTTAGCGCAAGATAAACCTGCTAAACCAGCACCAGCAATTACAACACGCATTATTAAATCAAGAAATAAATTAACACTTACTAATAAGCTACATTAAAGTTAGAACATAATAGTTTTTTTCGTTGATTATTTCGTAAAATTATGGAAAAAATGCTTTTAAAATCGACTACTAGGCATGTAAGAATTTTTACTGCCGAAGTGATAGATGAGGAATTAAAGTTTCATCCCAATAAACTAACTCTTGATTTAGATCCTGATAACGAATTTATTTGGAACGAAGATTCTCTAAACAAAATAAATGAAAAATTCAATGAATTAATAAAAGAAAGAGCAGGAAAGGATTTAGATGATTATGAACTTCGAAAAATAGGATCAGAAATTGAAGGTTTGATAAAGTTTTTGCTTCAAAATGGTCAGCTTAGCTATAACCCTGACTGTAGAGTAATGAATTATTCAATGGGTTTACCAAAGACAAATGAAGTGCTGTGAATAGATCATCCTCAAATAGAAGGCCAAGAAGAGGCTCAAATAGAAGTTATTATCCACCAAATCCAAAGGACATGGATCCGTATGGTCAAAGAAGCAATAGATTGCCTGCTTCTTCTGAACAAAAGATCAACTTTAGTACAGGAACCATTGCCGTACTTGCTGGAGTATTAATTTTAGGAGTTGGTATTGGTAGCGCTATTACCAGTACAACTGATGGCGGGCAAGGAAATATAGCAAGTCAACAACAATTAGATATGGCTGTTCCAGACCCTGAATTTTGCAGGCAATGGGGAGCTAGTGCTTTTGTAATTGATGTGGAAATGTATACGACTCTGAATCCATCAACGAGTTTTGTAACGCAACCAGCTCTTCAGCCAGGGTGTGTTATTAGAAGAGAGAATTGGACAGTGTTACAAAAAGAAGGCGCGATTAGTAATGAAGATGTAAGAGAATGTAAGCAAAGGATGAATACTTTTGCTTATATTGGTTCTATAAGAGATAAGCCAATAGTTAAGTGCGTTTATCAGACTGATGTAAATGAAAATAAATTTATAATAAAAGGTGATGGACAAGCTGAAGACGGAGGGGTAGGAATTAACAGAGAAGCAATTCAGTTTTGATCGAATTTATATATGTCTCAAAGGACTTTCTAAACTAGCAAATTGTGGGAGAATGTTTTTCTTAAATACTTCTGATGCTCTCGATGTATATCTTGAGGGATTGGTAATTAATTTAAGTTCTCTTTTTACCTCTAAATCAGCAACGAATGCTTTGTGGATTGTTCCAGCCGATAATTCTCTTTCAATAGAAACAACAGGCAAAAAGGAAGCTCCTAAACCTGATTGAACTGCATTCTTGATTGCTTCAAGAGAGTTAAGTTCCATCTCAATTTTTAATCTTTGAATATCGAGCCCAGAATCTTGGAGAAGTTTGTCAACAACTTTTCTTGTTGTAGATTGTGAGTCTAATGTTACAAAATTTAATTTGTATAAGTCTTCTTTTAGAAGCTCTTTTTTGGTCGAAAGTGGATGTTTAGATGGTAAAACTAATGCCAATTCATCAGTGGCATATGGAATTACTTGAAGCAAATTTTCCAAATCTCCAGGTAATTGTCCGCCAATAATGGCTAAGTCAATTTGTCCATTGGCTACACTCCAACCAGTTCTTCTAGTACTATGAACTTGAAGTTGAACGGATACATCAGGGTATTTTTGTCTAAATAGTCCTATCATTCTCGGCATTAAATAGGTACCCGTTGTTTGGCTCGCTCCAATGACAAGAGTTCCGCCTTTTAAGCTATTTAAATCTTCAATAGCTTTGCAAGCTTCGTCGCATTGATTCAAAATTCGTTCACAATATTCAAGTAATAGTCTCCCTGCTTCAGTCAATAGAGCCTTCCTACCACCTCTGTCGAAAATTGTGATTTCAAGTTGTTTTTCTAAATTTTGTATTTGTAAACTTACGGCAGGTTGGGTTACATATAAGAGATCTGCAGCTTTTTTAAAACTTCCTTGAGCTGCTATAGCTTTTAATATTCTTAATTGGTCGAGTGTAAATGGTAATTCTGGCATCTATTATGCCTACAATTTCTTATAATTCTAATGCTTAGGAGCATTCTTGTTAAGAACAAAAATTATTTGAAAAATTTAAATATATGGAGACTCACAAAACTTCGCTAATCATCTTAATTTTGATTTTGATTTTTGCGGTCATTCATAGTGGGGGAGCTGCTTTAAGAATCAAAGCAGAATCTATTATGGGTCCAAGATTATGGAGATTATGTTTTGTTTTTTTAAGTTTGCCATCTGCAATTATTTTGATTAGTTATTTTTTAGCTCATAGATATGACGGAATCAGATTATGGAATTTACAGGGCAATAATTTTGTTTTTGTGGTCGTTTGGTTCTTAACTGCAATAAGTTTTTTATTTTTATATCCCGCTACTTACAATTTGCTAGAAATTCCTTCCGTTTTAAAACCTAAAGTACGAATCTATGGAACTGGGATAATGCGAATAACAAGACACCCACAAGCATTTGGTCAGATAATTTGGTGTTTTGCTCATACTCTATGGATTGGTACATCATTCACATTAATAACCTCCATTGGCTTAATTTTACATCACCTTTTTGCAATCTGGCATGGCGACAAGAGATTAGCAAATAGATTTGGAGAAGAATTTGAAAATTTTAAAAAAAATACTTCCATAATCCCGTTCTTGGCGATACTTGATGGGAGGCAAGAATTTAAAATTAAAGAATTTTTTAGGTTATCTCAAGTTGGCATATTAATTGCGATAGGCGTACTTTGGTGGTCTCATCAATATATAAATATTGCTGTTAAAACATTTAATTCATCATTTTTGTCTGAATTTTTCAATTGACAGTTTAAAATCAAAATATAAGTTCTTTAAAAAATGCCACAAGCTTCAGAAATTGCCTGGTTAATTCCTGTTTTCCCACTTATTGGAGCAGTGCTTTCTGGCCTAGGACTAATAAGTATTAACAAGAAAATTAATAATTCAAGAGAAATTGTTTCAGTAGGTCTGATTTCTTTCGTTGGGATTTCTGCTGTAATTAGTTATAAAGCTTTAATTGAACAAGTTAATGGTTATCAATCAGTAGAAAAATTATTTGTATGGGCCAATGCAGGGGATTTCACAATTCCAATGGGATTTGTCCTTGATCCTTTGGGTAGTGTAATGCTTGCGTTAGTAACTACAATAACTTTGCTGGTAATGATTTACTCTCATGGTTACATGGCGCATGACAAAGGTTATGTCAGATTTTTTACATATTTAGCATTATTTAGTAGTTCAATGATGGGATTAATAGTTAGTCCGAATTTATTGGAAATTTATGTTTTTTGGGAATTAGTTGGGATGTGTTCTTATTTATTAGTTGGTTTTTGGTATGACAGGGATGGTGCTGCACACGCTGCACAAAAAGCATTTGTTGTTAATAGAGTGGGAGACTTTGGTTTATTACTAGGAATTCTTGGCCTATTTTGGGCAACAAATAGTTTTGATTTTAATGAAATAGCTACTGGAATTGCTCAATCGATATCTGACCATTCGATACCCATTTGGGCTGCTTTATTACTTTGTTTTTTAGTTTTTCTAGGGCCAATGGCTAAATCCGCTCAGTTTCCTCTTCATGTATGGTTACCTGACGCAATGGAAGGTCCTACACCAATTTCTGCACTAATCCATGCTGCAACAATGGTTGCAGCAGGAATCTTTCTTGTAGCAAGACTCCAACCTTTGTATTCAATATTCCCCTTTATTCAGTTTATTATTGCTTTAGTTGGTACCATTACTTGTTTTTTAGGAGCCTCTATAGCTTTGACCCAAATGGATTTAAAAAAAGGTTTAGCATATAGCACAGTTTCTCAGCTTGGGTATATGATGCTCGCGATGGGTTGTGGAGCACCAGTTGCTGGAATTTTTCATTTAGTAACTCATGCTTGCTTTAAAGCAATGCTATTTTTGGGATCTGGTTCAGTAATACATGCTATGGAAGAAGTAGTTGGCCATCAGCCTGTATTAGCTCAAGATATGAGATTGATGGGCGGTTTAAGAAAAAAAATGCCATATACATCAACAACATTTTTAATAGGTTGTGTAGCAATTAGTGGAATTCCCCCATTGGCAGGATTTTGGAGTAAAGACGAGATACTGGGAAATGCTTTTATATCATTTCCAGCTTTTTGGTTTTTAGGACTTTTAACAGCAGGTATGACTGCTTTTTATATGTTTAGGCTTTATTTCTTGACATTTGAAGGAGATTTCAGAGGTGAGAACAAAGAATTGCAAAAACAGCTTCTAATAGCCTCTAAAACAAACCTAGATGATGAACATGAAGAAGAGCATGAAGAACATGGCTCTATTCATGAGTCACCCTGGTCAATGACTTTTCCCTTGGTATTTCTAGCTGTACCGTCTGTGATAATTGGTTTTATGGGACTTCCATGGGATAGTAAAATTGCAAATTTACTAGATCCTGAAGAAGCAGAGACTGCTGCAAAAGCTTTTGAATTAAAAGAATTTTTGCCTTTAGCACTTGCTTCAATACTTATTGCATCAGCCGGAATCATTATTGCTTATCAGGCATATTTTGTGAAAAAAATTAATTTAACAGTTCTATTTGCCGAAAAGTTTCCTAGCATCAACCGATTTTTATCCAATAAATGGTACCTAGATGATATTAATGAAAAACTTTTTGTTAAGGGTAGTAGAAAACTTGCTAAAGAAGTTTTAGAGGTTGATTCTAAGGTTGTTGATGGTGTTGTAAATCTTACTGGACTTGTAACTTTAGGTAGTGGAGAAGGTTTAAAATATCTTGAGACTGGTAGGGCTCAATTTTATGCGCTTATTGTTTTTGGAGGTGTAATTTTACTAGTTGCTATATTTGGTTTTCAATCTCCTCAAGTTTCTTAATTACAATTGTGTGTCTTCACTGTCCATTGGGGTGAAAAAATACAGAAAATTTCTAGACTTTATTTAAGATAAATTTCTTATTAAATTGAGTACTTATTTTTATACACATTTTGCGACACAAATGTTTGGAACTTTGGGAGCTGGATTATCTAATTTTCCTTGGTTATCTGCTTCAATTTTATTCCCAATTGGTAGTGCATTTGTGATACCTTTTTTCCCAGATAAAGGAGATGGCAAAGAGGTCAGATGGTTTGCATTGTCTATTGCATTAATTACTTTTTTAATAACTGTAGGTTCATACATAAATGGCTTTGATATAAATAATGAGAATGTTCAACTTAAAGAAAATATTAGTTGGCTCCCTGATCTAGGTCTTACTTGGTCTGTTGGCGCTGATGGCATGTCTATGCCTTTAATATTATTGACTAGTTTTATAACTGCTTTAGCAGTTCTTGCTGCATGGCCAGTCAAGTTCAAACCAAAGTTATTTTTCTTTTTGATATTGGTTATGGATGGTGGGCAAATCGCTGTTTTTGCAGTACAAGATATGCTTTTATTTTTTCTAACTTGGGAACTTGAGTTAATTCCCGTATATTTATTACTGGCTATATGGGGTGGCAAAAATCGACAATATGCAGCAACAAAATTCATTATTTATACCGCTGGCAGTTCTATCTTCATTCTTATTGCAGCGTTAGCAATGGGTTTCTATGGTACAGAAATTCCTAACTTTGAGTTTTCTCACTTGGCAGCACAAGATTTTAGTCAAAAATTCCAAATATTATGTTATGTAGGGCTTTTAATCGCATTTGGTGTGAAACTTCCAATAGTACCCCTTCATACTTGGCTTCCGGATGCTCATGGAGAGGCTACAGCTCCAGTTCATATGCTTCTAGCAGGAATTTTATTAAAGATGGGAGGATATGCTCTTTTAAGATTTAATGCACAATTATTACCCGTTGCTCATGCTCAATTTGCTCCATTATTAATAGTTCTAGGGGTAGTCAATATAATTTATGCTGCATTAACTTCTTTTGCTCAAAGAAATCTTAAAAGAAAAATTGCATACAGTTCGATAAGTCATATGGGTTTCGTTCTTATCGGAATAGGGAGTTTTAGTAGCCTTGGAACAAGCGGAGCTATGCTGCAAATGGTTAGTCATGGATTAATCGGTGCAAGTTTATTTTTTCTTGTTGGTGCTACTTATGACAGAACAAAGACTCTTAAACTTGATGAAATGAGTGGTGTAGGACAAAAAATGAGAATCATGTTTGCTCTATGGACTGCTTGCTCCCTAGCTTCCCTGGCTTTACCTGGTATGAGTGGATTTGTTTCCGAATTGATGGTATTTACAGGATTTGTTACTGATGAAGTTTATACACTACCGTTCAGGGTAGTGATGGCCTCGTTAGCAGCTATCGGTGTAATACTTACTCCTATTTATTTACTTTCAATGTTAAGAGAAATTTTCTTTGGTAAAGAAAATCCTAAATTAATTGAAGAACGAAAACTTATAGATGCGGAGCCAAGGGAAGTTTATATTATTGCCTGTTTACTTTTACCGATTATTGGAATAGGTTTATACCCAAGATTAATTACTGAAAGTTACATTGCTTCTATCAATAATTTGGTCGATCGAGATTTAATTGCAGTTAAAGGTGCTGTGAAAACAAATATTTTTTCAGGAACTAAAACAAATGATATCCTAAAAGCTCCAACAATATAATTTTTTAATTTAAGTCAATATTGTTTGGCATTAAATAAATTTAAAGATATCTTGTGAGTAGATTTTATCTATCTTAAAATAAATTATTTAAATCCTATTGATAGGCAACAACTAGGCCCTAGATTGTTGATTAAGTTCCTTCAAGACGCTGCAGGTAAAGGTGAGCTTGACCCATGGGATATTGATGTAATAAGTGTAATTGATAGTTTTTTAGAGGAATACTCACATACTTTTAATCAATCTTCAGATAGTCAAATCTCATATCAGAAGGATTTAGCCGAGACCAGTGAAGCATTTTTTGCAGCTTCAGTACTAGTAAATCTTAAGGCTGAGGTTTTGGAAGCTGATGTTTTCAAAGAAAATTCTTCCGATTTTGAAGATGAATTTGATTTGGATGATCAAGATTGGATTGATAAAGAATTTGATATTCCGAAATATCCTGAAAAATATCTAAGGAGAAGATCAATTGCACAACCAATTCTTAAACGTACAACAACATTGGGAGAACTTGTAAGTCAGTTAGAGTCCATTGCAGAAGTTATAGAAACCCAGGATCTTCTTCTCATGAAGAGAAAAAGAAATAAAAAATATTCTGATAGGGCTTTAATTTCTCAAGTAAAGTCATTAGCGCATCGTGAGAAACTTCCAGAAACCACTAAAGCATTAGGGAAATTTATTGAAGGATGGGAAAAGGCATTACAATGGACAGATTTTGAATATTTAGTCAAAAAATGGCAAACAGTTGTAAAAAATGATTTAGATAAAGACCGTTTGGGAGTTTTTTGGGCTTTGTTATTTTTATCATCTGAAAACAAAATTGAAATTAAACAAATTAACTCTTTATATGGCCCAATTCAAATTAAAAGAATAATACCTGATGGTGGCTTAGCTCAATTGCCTATAGAAAATCTTGAGGTAAGTAATGCCTCTTCCTCGGCTGCTTAGAAGCTTCATAGTAATAACGTATAATTTAAAAAATGGTTTTGAATTTATGAAGGCAATGATACTTGCGGCAGGTAAAGGCACACGTGTTCAGCCTATTACGCACGTTATTCCAAAACCGATGATTCCGATTTTGCAAAAACCTGTTATGGAGTTTCTCTTGGAACTTTTAAGAGAACATAATTTTAAGGAAATAATGGTAAATGTTTCTCATCTGGCTGAAGAAATTGAAAATTATTTTAGGGATGGGCAAAGATTTGGAGTAGAAATTGCTTATAGTTTTGAAGGAAGAATTGAAGATGGAGAATTAATAGGTGATGCTTTAGGATCCGCGGGAGGATTAAAAAAAATTCAGGATTTTCAAAATTTTTTTGATGAAACTTTTGTTGTTTTATGTGGTGATGCTTTAGTCGATTTAGATTTAACTCAAGCTGTTAAAAAACATAAACAGAAAGGAGCTATTGCGAGCTTAATAACAAAGAAAGTAACTAAAGATCAAGTATCAAGTTATGGTGTCGTAGTTTCTGATGAAAATGGGAGAATAAAGGCTTTTCAGGAAAAGCCAACAGTTGATCAAGCTTTAAGTGATTCTATAAATACAGGAATTTATCTTTTCGAACCCGAAATTTTTAATTACATACCTTCAGCTGAGAAATTTGATATTGGAGCTGATCTTTTCCCTAAACTTGTTGAAATGGATTTACCATTTTTTGCATTACCAATGGATTTTGAATGGGTAGATATTGGAAAAGTTCCTGATTATTGGAGTGCTATTAGAAATGTATTGCAAGGTAAGGTAAGACAAGTACAAATACCAGGTAAGGAAATAAAACCAGGAGTTTTTACCGGTTTGAATGTAGCAGCTAACTGGGAAAAGGTTAATATTAGCGGGCCAGTTTATATAGGAGGCATGACTAGGATCGAGGATGGAACAACTATTATTGGCCCTTCTATGATTGGACCAAGTTGTTGCATTTGCGAGGGCGCAACTATAGATAACTCAATTATTTTTGATTATTCTAAAATTGGTAAAGGTGTAAGACTTATGGATAAGTTAGTGTTTGGTAAGTATTGTGTTGGCAAAAATGGAGATCATTTTGATTTGCAAGATGCATCTTTGGATTGGTTAATAACAGATTCAAGAAGATCTGATTTGACGGAGCCATCGCCTCAGCAGAAAGCTATGGCAGAATTATTAGGTACTGATTTGATTAATATTCCAGATTAAGATTAGCTTTTTCAATAATCTCAGGAATTAAATGCTCTGCTTTCACGGCCATTAGATGAACTCCATTTGCGATATTAATAAAATCATGAGCTTGTTCAGATGCAATTTGAATACCTTCTTGCAATGGGTCTTTAGCAAATTTAAGACGATTTAAGATATTTTCAGGGATGTTTGCGCCTGGAACGTATTTGTTTATAAAGAGAGCGTTTTTATAAGACTTTAATAGGAATACACCTGCAATTACTGGAATTTCAAGAGGCTTGCTAATTTGTTCACAAAACTCTATCAAATTTTCTTTTTCCATCACCATTTGAGTTTGTATAAATCCAGCTCCAGCCTCTTTTTTCTTTTTCAATCTATTCTCTAAACTTCTTTTATTTCTGCAATTTGGATCAGCTGCAGCACCTGCAAAAATAAATGTTTTTTTATCGGCAAGTTCTCCGAGAGTAGGATCAATTCCTTTATTGAAAGACTGAATTTGTTGAAGCAATCTTACTGACTCAAACTCATGTACCGCCTTCGCATCTTGTTGATCCCCAGTTTTTACTGAATCACCGGTAATGCATAAGATGTTTTTAATTCCTAAAGCATTTGCTCCCAGAATGTCTGATTGTAAAGCAATTTTATTACGATCTCTGCAAGAAATTTGCATTACTGGTTCTATCCCATTTTCCAGTAATAGTTTGGACATTGCCAAGCTGCACATTCTCATTACAGCTCTGCTTCCATCGGTTATGTTAACAGCATGTACCTTATCTTTCAAAAGTTGTGCTATCTTAAGAGATCTTATGGGGTTTCCACCTCTTGGCGGCATTAATTCTGCTGTAATTACCTTAGATTTTTTTTCTAAAGTCTGCTGAAGTTTTGATTTCAATTGCTTTTGTTTCCTAGTTGGTTAACAAGTGTACTGAGATTGCTAAACTTAATTAATATAAAAAAGGAACTGTTTAAATGCAAATGGTTGATGAAGAAGTAAACAACATTGATATGATGGGTCTCTCAGCAAGAGAGATGGAAATCATTGATCTCGTAGCTGATGGGCTTACAAATCAAGAAATTGCGGTAAAACTAACTATTAGTAAAAGAACTGTTGATAATCATGTAAGTAATATGTTCACAAAAACTGGTTCTAAAAATAGAGTAGCACTTTTGAACTGGGCAATGGACAACGGAAAGATTTGTAGAGATGGGTTTAATTGTTGTACACTCCCTGACTCTGATCAGGATTAGTATAGTCATTTACTTTTTTTGTATTATTAGCCAAATCCATTAGACAATAATTTGTAGAACCTAATTCGAAGAGTTCAGCATATGCAATACATGCATCCTTGTCTGAATCAACAAATCTCAATATTCCTTCTTTGTCGTAAAGACCATACATTTGAAGAAAAAATTACTAACATGGAATATAAAGAAAATATAAAGGATGCGTGGCTACTTTGACTAGTTACTTTTGAAAGTTGTTAAGTAGTTTTTCCCCACTCTGAAAAAGGATTTTTAGCAAGACTGAAATTAGAGTAATGAGTCAGCCCAGTTATTTCTTTTGAAATGAAAGATGGAAGAAATAAATCTTCCTCTTCACTAGAAAGTTCAATTTCTGCAATTTCAAGTGGATAATTATTTGCTTTAAAGCAATCTATAATCCAAGATTTTTTTTCAATTTCTAAAAAGAATCTATCTTTTTTAATTATATTTGAGAGATTTGACATTATTGTTTCAGCATCGCTTCGTGGAATCGAGTATTCAAATTCTAGGTTGGTAAAACCTTTGATATGTTTTTTTAGTGCAATTTTAGAGTTTTCGCCTATGAGCCTTACCCTAATAATCCAACCATCTAAACTTTTAGATAAATATCCCTGTTCAATATAAACTTTTTTATTTATGAATTTTTTCCAATTATCATTTTTTATAAGAAATCTTCTTTCTATCTCAAAGGCCATTTAACTTTTGAAATTTTTTGGAGACAAATCGCCTTTCCAATCTAGTTTTTTTATTAAGGTATTGTAGTAACTTTTGCTTTTTTTAAACTTTATTATTTTGCAGGGTGATTTCCCTTTCTTGATCTCACAATAATAATTTTCCTTAATGGTCATACATTTTGAACCGTCAGTCCATAATTTAATTTCCCCTTTACTTTTTTTTACTGGCTTAATGATTACCTTACTTATATTAGGTATGACGATTGGTCTACTAGCTAAACTCATCGGGCATATAGGGTTAATAATCATTCCATCTATACTGGGATGTACTATTGGACCTCCTGCAGCCATTGAGTAGGCTGTTGAACCCGTGGTTGTAGATACAATCAATCCATCACCTTTATATTCATTTACCTTCTCATTATCTATTTCAATTTGTATTTGGTTTGTAGGAGAAATATCTTCTTCAACGGATTTAAAATAAAAATCATTTAAGGCGTTATAGCTTTTTATGATTTTTTTCTCAGAACTTGTCCCCTGAATACAAACATTACAATTTAATCTATTACGCAAGTCAATTAAATATTCTTCGTTTTCAAGAATTTCAATAAAAGATTTGTCAAATAAAAATTCTTTCTCTTGAGTAAGAAACCCCAAATTACCTCCAATATTAATACTCAATAAAGGAATATCATAATCAGCTAATGCATTTGCACATTTCAGGAAGGTTCCATCTCCACCAAGAACTATGCCAATATTTGGTTGTGATTTTGAATTAGAAAAAAATTTTTCAATTTCATCTTTATGAAAATTACTTTCAATCCTGTTTGATTTAATATTTTTTGATTTAAGAACTTCTTCACAGAATTTTGAAGCCTCTTGAGCTATAGAACTATCTGAACGATATACAATAAGCACTAATGAAAGTTTCATTTAATGCTTTTACCATTTTAATAAATTAAAACTTTCCATATCGACAGTCACCCTATTCCTATAAAGAGATAACAATATAGCTAATCCAACGGCTGCTTCTGCGGCAGCAACAGTAATCACAAAAATTGTAAACACTTGTCCTTGAATTAAATTATTATCAATATAGGAAGAAAACGCCATCAAATTTATATTTACCGCATTGAGCATTAATTCAATGCTCATAAGAACTCTGACTGCATTTCTGCTATTTAATAATCCCCAAATACCAATGCAAAATAGTGCTGAAGAAACTATTAAAAAAGCTTGAAGAGGAATTGATTCTAAATTCATAATAAGAAATACAAAAGGTTAATTTTTATTTGTAAGTAATGGTTCTGATGATTTTTCAATTAACTCTTGATCCACAGGTAGTCCTGTCGAAATATCTTTGCTCATTACGTCTCTTCTAGCTAAAACAATAGCCCCAATCATTGCCATTAAAAGTAAGACTGAAGCTACTTCAAATGGGAGTAAATAATCACTAAAAAGATGTTCACCAATCCTAATAGTTGATTCTTCTCCAATAGAGTTTTGAGGACTTGATAAGCTCCATACATTGGTCAAGTCAACTCTAATTAAAAGGCTTAGAAGGGTTAAACATATCGATGTTGATATAACTCTTCTCGATTTAATGTCATTAATAGGCTTTAAATCTTCTTTTTTATTGACTAGCATAATTGCAAAAATTATTAATACATTCACTGCACCCACATAAACTAAAACTTGAGCTGCTGCAACAAAACTTGCATTTAATAGAAGATATAATCCTGCAACACTCATGAAAACTCCACCAAGCAGAAATGCTGAATAAACAATACTTTCGAGCAACACAACACCAAGTGCTCCAATAATGACAACTAAAGATAAAACTGTAAAACAAATAAGTTGTGTTGTTATGGCAATGGACATAAATTAATGTGAATTAATTGTTTGGATTAGAAACTTTATCTTTATTTTCATTGGATTCAGGCTTCATCCAATCATAAACTTCTTCCGGTAATTTACCAACTCTTGCATCTGAAGCTGGGATTTCATGAGGGTCCATGACACCTTTAGGAAGATAGGCAAGTTCTCTTAGAGGTTTAACTGAAGGATCTGTTGTAACATTTGTGGGTAGTCTGCCAAGTGCGACATTATCGAAATTTAAATTGTGTCTGTCAAAAGTAGCTAATTCATATTCTTCAGTCATTGATAGACAATTAGTTGGGCAATATTCAACACAATTTCCGCAAAAAATACAAACTCCAAAATCTATTGAATAATTTCTAAGTTCCTTTTTTTTGGTTTCTTTATTCATTACCCAGTCAACTACTGGGAGATTTATAGGACATACTCTCACACAAACTTCACAAGCAATACATTTATCAAATTCATAATGTATCCTTCCTCTATATCTTTCAGAAGGTATTAATTTTTCATATGGATATTGAACAGTAACTGGTCTTCTTCGAAGATGATCAAAAGTTACCGATATACCATTGTATAAATATTTGCCAGCATTAAATGCTTCTTTGATATAGCTATTTATTTGTTGAAGGAAATTGTTCATTTCGAAAAATTTACTTAGTTATTTTATTTTAGTGGAATAATTTTGAATTTAAGTATTTTTACTTAAATTTAACCACCAAAGAATTGCGGAAAAGCAAGTTTTAATCCTGCTGTTATCAAAAGATTAGCAAGAGAAATTGGCAGAAGAAACTTCCATCCTAGATCTAAGAGTTGATCAATTCTTACTCTAGGAGTTGTCCAACGTAATAATATTGCAATAAAAACTAAAAGATATGCTTTCAGTACAGTCATTACAATTCCTATTGATGCGGTGAAAACCTGAATAAATGGTGCATTAATAGGTAAATTAAGAAACTTAGCTATTAATTCAACTGGAATAGGAAAACCCCATCCTCCCAAATAAAGTATTGATACTAATAAAGCGGAAAGAATTAAATTAATGTAACTACCCAGGTAGAACAATGCGAATTTCATCCCTGCATATTCAGTTTGATATCCTGCAACTAATTCTTCTTCAGCTTCAGGCAAGTCAAACGGAAGTCTCTCACATTCTGCAAGAGCACAAATCCAAAAGACTATAAAACCAACTGGTTGTCTCCATATATTCCAACTTAGGATTCCAGCACCACTTTGTTGGTTGACAATGTCAACAGTACTTAAAGAATTTGTCATTAGTACAATAGCCAGTACAGATAAAGCTAAAGGAATTTCATAACTTATTGATTGAGCCGCTGCTCTTAAACCTCCTAATAAAGAATACTTATTATTTGATGCGTATCCGCTCATAAGAAGGCCAATTGGCTGAATACTGCTTAAAGCAATCCATAAGAAAATTCCAATGCCAACGTTACTTATTAAAAGGTTTTGTCCAAAAGGAACAATTAGCCAGGACAGAATCACTGGGACAAGAACTAATATAGGTCCTGCAGTGAAGAGAATCCCATCCGCTTTGGCAGGAATAATATCTTCTTTGACAAGTAACTTAAGACCATCTGCAATTGGTTGGAGGACGCCGAGCGCTCCAGCATATTCTGGACCTATTCTTTGTTGAGCAGCAGCAGATATTTTTCTTTCAAGCCAAACTGTTACTAAAACGCCAACAACTGCCGCTACCAAAACCAAAAGCATAGGAAGAGGGAGCCATATTATATGAGCGATTTCGCTGGAAAGGCCAAAACCTTTTAAGAATTCGTTAAAACTATATTCGAGATCTAATCCGTATTCCAAAATTTTTATGTTATTTACTTAATAGATTAACTCTTCACAAACAATATGTGTGTTTTTTATGAAAAGCTGCAAATATTATTCCCTACTTTCTAAGCTGATCCAATCTCTTGGTGCTGAACCTGTATATATTTGCGATGGTCTGAAAATTCTATTTGCTCCAAGTTGCTCTCTCCAATGAGCTAACCAACCAGCCACTCTAGATATGGCAAAAATTGGAGTAAATAAATCACGAGGAATACCAAGTTTTCTATAAACAAGGCCAGAATAAAAATCCACGTTAGGGAATATACCCTTAGGTCCAAGTCTTGGTATTGCCTCTGCCTCAAGTGATTTAGCAACTTCATACATTTCATCTGCTCCAAATCTAATAAAAAGTTCTTCTGCAAGTTTTTGAAGAATTATTGCTCTGGGATCTTTGACTTTATATTCCCTGTGGCCAAAGCCCATTATCTTACTTTTATTTTTTATTGCATTATCTAAAAAAGACCCAGCATTTTCTGGGGTTTTAATCTCTTCTAACATCGCAATCACATCCTCGTTTGCTCCTCCATGCAATGGGCCAGCTAAGGTTCCTACTGCAGAGGCGATGACAGCATATGGATCTGTAAGAGTACTTGCAGTCACTCTAGCGCTAAATGTACTTGCGTTTAAACTATGTTCGGCATGTAGAATTAAGCACCTATCAAAAACTTTTGCGGCTATAGGATCTTGTTCTTTTTCAGTCAACATGTAAAGAAAATTTGATGAGTAAGTTAGATCATCTCTAGGTTGAATTGGGTCTTGTCCTTTTCTAATAAGTTGGAACGCTGCAATCATTGTGGGTATTTTTGCTATTAGTCTTATGACTGCGTTGTAGATGTAATTAGGATCATCTATCGCTCTACGCGAATAGAAGAGCCCCAAAGAAGCTGCACTAGATTGAAGAGCATCCATAGGATGACCAGTTGCAGGGAAACATTTCATCATATCTCTAACTCTAAAACTTAACCTTCGATGCATCTGAACTTCTTGTTCGAAATCTCTTAGTTGAATAGCTGTGGGCAATTCACCCCAAATCAATAGGTAAGCGGTTTCTAAAAAACTGCTTTTTTGGGATAATTCCTCAATGGAATAGCCTCTGTACAATAATTTACCTTTGTTGCCGTCAATATCACATATGGATGAATTAGTAACTGGGACACCCTCTAATCCTGGTTTTAAAATTAGTTTGTTACTATCCAATTGCTTAATTCAATATCAAATACTTATAGATTAAAGATAGTCAAATAATTTTTAATTAACCACAAGATATTAACTTCGCAAAAAATAAAATGATTGTTTTTGGAAGCTTGTTTGAATAAATTTAATTTAAAGAATGTTTAATTTTGTTTCTCTGTAAATAATTGGATTTTTTTCAGGAATAGTCTGACTTATGATTTCTAGCGATTCTTCATTTGATATTTTTAAAATATTTTTAATGAGAAAATTAAGGTCCTGAAAATTAGAAAAATATTCAATTTTATTAGAATTACCATCTTTGATATCAACTTTTGAATAAAGAAAAGCAGATTTCTCATTATTACTTTTTAGGTTAAAAAATTTTTTTGATATTTTCTCCAATTCTTTACCATTAATTATATTATTACTTATGATTTGTAAACCTTTTGATTCTATCGAATAGATATTTTCAACAGATAATTGTTTTATAACACCGTCTTTTTCTTCAAGAATATCTTTGGAATATATCGAATAAATATTTTCATTTTGTTGCAAAGTATATTTGTTGAAATCTTTTAGCTTTTTCAAAGCACTTAAATCAAATTGATCTTCATTATTTTTTTCAAACGTAATAAGCCAATCTTTATTTGAATTGAGAATTAAAATGTTTTGATTATTATTTTGATTAAACTCTTCAAAGAAACTGAGTTGAAAATCATTTATTAAGGGATTGAGATATTTGTCAAAATTTTTCGTATCACAAAAAATTAAATTTTCAGGATTATCTTCATTACTATTCTCTTTATTCATTAACTTTTCGTAAGTAAGAATATCAATATTTTTTTTATTATTTAGTAAATATGATTTTAAAATTAGTTGATTATTTTTAAAGTCAAAAATTGTAGCAATTTTATCCCCATTATTCTCAGGAAAAATTTCATTATTAAAAAATTTACTTTCCAAAAATTTATTTGTGAATAATATATTTTTTTCATTGTTCAGTCCAACAAGTTCTCCCTCATATTGAAATTTTTTTTTCTTAAAATTTTCACTAGAGATAATACTATTTTTGATTAATTTTTTATCTGATGAAGCAATTATATAATTATCGTCGGTTCGGTATATATAGTTAAGAAAATTTATTTTGTTTTCTCTATTAATTGTAATTATCTCATCAATCTGATCTATTTTATTAGGCAAATTTAATAAATCATCTATTGTTTTTTCTGGCTTAATTTTAAAAACAATCAAAATATCATCTTTAAGATCTTTATCATTTTCAAAAGTTGAGATTATAAGTTCATTATCATACATATCTTTTAATTTATTGTTGCCTAGATCTATTCCTAAGTAATCTAATATAGAGTCTTTTATTAAAAAAAAGTTATCTTTATTTGTTGGATTTTTATCCTTTTCATTATTATTAACGATATTAAAACTATCTAAATTTGAAATAAATAATAATTTATTGTTTTCAGGTGCATATTTTAAAATATTTAGTTGCTCAATATTTGTACTTTGTTCCTTATTTTTATTAGTATAAACTTTTTTAAAACCAACAAAAAGTAATAAAGATAATAATAGGATTATTGCTACTACTCTAAGTTTCATTATCAATGTTTATTTTTATTTTTAACAATAAACTTCCTACTGCAACTTAATTTATTAAATTGTAAATAACACATAATTTATCCTATAAATTGGGAAGTTATCCAAAATCTATAAATGCTTCTAGTCTAAATGATTGGTTTAATTCTGAGAAAGAAGATCCAGTCTTGGTTGATGTAAGAGAGCAGTCAGAGCTTGAACTGGCTCGTTTCTCAAAAGAATTTTTACATATACCAATTAGTAAAGTTACATCTGAATATGTTGAAGAAATATTTGCTGGTTTATTAGATAGAGAAATTGTAGTTACTTGTCATGCAGGAATAAGAAGTTATAACTTTTCTCAATGGTGCTTGGATAATAATATTGTGAGCGAAATATGGAATTTAGAGGAGGGTATTGATGGATGGAGTAGATATATTGACCCATCAATACCAAGGTATTGATTAAATATCTAATGAAGATGCAACAGTATTAACATCTTTGTCGCCTCTTCCAGAGCAATTGATAACTATATGAGTATCTTTTTCAAGAGTAGGGCATAATTTATCTAACCACGCAAAGGCATGGGAAGTTTCAAGTGCAGGAATAATTCCTTCAAGTTCACTAACAAGTTTTAAAGCGTTTAACGCTTCTTGATCTGTGACTGATCCATATTCTGCTCTACCTATTTCTTTTAAATGGCTATGTTCAGGTCCTACTCCAGGGTAATCTAAACCTGCACTTATTGAGTGAGCTTCTTGTACTTGACCATTATCATCTTGCAAGAGAAGACTCATTGATCCATGCAAAATTCCAACTGACCCTTTAGTGATAGTGGCAGCATGTTTGTCAGTATCAACTCCGCTTCCTGCAGCTTCAACTCCAATAAGACGCACAGAAGTTTCTTTAACAAAAGGATGGAAAAGCCCCATTGCATTTGATCCACCACCTACACAAGCAAGCAAAATATCGGGAAAAGATCCAAATGATTCTAGACATTGTTTTTTAGTTTCTTCACCTATGACTGCATGAAAATCTCGCACAATCTTTGGGAAAGGGTGTGGGCCAGCAACAGATCCTAAAATGTAGTGTGTGGTTTCGACATTAGAAACCCAATCTCTAATGGCTTCACTAGTGGCATCCTTAAGTGTTGCAGTTCCAGAATTTACAACTTTAACTTCAGCTCCTAGAAGTTTCATTCTGAAAACGTTAAGGGATTGCCTTTTTATATCTTCAGCACCCATGTAGATAATACATTTCAAGCCAAATCTCGCACAAACAGTAGCAGTAGCAACTCCGTGCTGACCTGCTCCAGTTTCTGCAATTATTCTTTTTTTGCCCATTCTTTTTGCAAGTAAAGCTTGTCCGAGGGCATTATTAATTTTGTGAGCCCCAGTATGATTTAAATCTTCTCTTTTAAGCCATATTCTAGGAGTTGCTTGTTTAGTTTTGTAATGTTCAGTAAGTCTTTTAGCTTCATAAAGTGGTGTTTCTCTTCCTACATAAGTCTTAAGGAGATGATTTAATTCTTCTACAAAAAGTTTATCTTTCCATGCATTAGATGCAGCTGTTTCAAGCTCAAAAAGAGCAGGCATTAGCGTTTCAGGAACATATTGGCCACCATATTTTCCAAATCTTCCCTCTTTGGAGGGTTGATTTAAATCCTCATTTTTATAGTTCTGATTTTTGCGAGAAAATGTACTTACCACCTTTTCTATAGAATAAGTATTAACTAACTATAGATTATATTGAAAATAATGGGAAAAAAGAATTGGATCGAATTTGATAATCAAGAAAAAAAATCAGATGAAACAGCTAAAGTAGATACTGTTAGTAAAAAATCAAAAATAAATATTTCAAAACAAAAAAAAGGTAAAAGAGGAAAGACTGTAACTTTAATTAGAGGTTTAGGCGCTGAGGATGAAATCTTATTAAAAGAATTACTAAAAAAAATTAAAGTTTTTTGTGGGACTGGAGGAACATTGATTGATGGAAATATCCAGTTGCAGGGGGATATGGTATCGAAATCAATTGAGTTTCTTCGTAAAGAGGGATTTCATAATTTATGAAGCAAGGGTTAGGATAGTTTTTAATTTTGATGATGCAAAAAATGAAAGAACAAGATCAAACAAAGTCAACCAATATAAAGTGGCACAACTTAACTATTGATAGAGAAAAGTTAGAGAAAATGAGAGGTCATAAAGGTATGGTTATCTGGTTTACCGGTTTATCTGGTTCTGGTAAAAGTACTTTGGCCAACGCTTTAAATGAAGTTTTACACTTAGATGGTTTTTCGACTTATGTGTTGGATGGAGATAATATAAGACACGGTTTATGTAAAGATCTTGGTTTTTCGGATGAAGATAGAGAAGAAAATATAAGAAGAATTGGCGAAGTTGCGAATTTATTTATGAATGCTGGGATAATAACTATTACAGCATTTGTTTCGCCATTTATTAGCGATAGAGATAAGGTTAGAAAAATTATTGGATCTAAGGATTTTATTGAAGTTTATTGTTCTGCTGATATCACAGTTTGTGAAAATAGGGATACTAAAGGTCTTTATAAGAAAGCTCGTTTGGGTGAAATTAAGGAATTTACAGGGATTTCTAGTCCATATGAAGCTCCTCATAATCCTGAAATTGTTGTTGATACAGGTTCGTTAGATTTAAATGATTCCGTTGAAAAAGTTATTAACTACCTCAAAAAAGAAAACTTTCTTAACAAGGCCTAATAGAAAAATATTAGTTCATTTATTTTGAAGATAATTGTCAGGTCCAATAGTTGATAACTTATTATTTTTATTTCTTACCTGTGTATGTAGATTTTCTCGGAATTCTTTTAAATTTTTCTTTATGGATTCATCAAACAAACTGACCATCCCTATTGCCAATAATCCAGCGTTCTGTCCTCCATTAATTGCAACTGTTGCCACTGGAATCCCAGAGGGCATTTGAACGATTGATAAAAGAGAGTCAATTCCCTTCAGTGTCTTACTCTCTACTGGTACTCCAATTACAGGAATGCAAGTTATAGATGCCAGCATTCCTGGAAGATGAGCAGCACCCCCAGCTCCGGCAATTATTACTTTTATATTTTCTGATTCTGCATTTTTTGCATATTCCATCATTTCAATAGGTGTTCGATGAGCAGAAAGTATACAAACTTCAGTATTTATTCTAAATTCTCTTAAAATATCAATTGCTGGTTTCAATGTATTTAGATCTGAATCACTACCCATTACGACAGCAATTTTATAAATTTCTTTAGAATTTAATTCTGACAAAATAACAAATCAATTCTTTCCTATAATGGCGCGCAATTAATTTGGTGCCAGTTAGTTAGTATGAAAAGAATAAATTTTCATAGAATATTATGACGTCAAATAAGATTATCGAAAAAAGTGAAGTCAGGGAGTATTTTAATGGTACTGGCTTTGAGAGGTGGAATAAAATTTATAGCAAATCTGATGAAATTAATACAGTTCAGAAAAATATTAGGAAAGGACATCAAAAAACTGTAGATGATGTAGTCTCATACATCAAAAATTATCCTGAACTAACAAAAAAAAGTTATTGTGATGCAGGCTGTGGTGTAGGAAGTCTTTCCATACCTTTACTAAGACTCGGTATAAAAGAACTACAGATGAGCGATATTTCTTCTGAAATGATTAAAGAAACAAAAAAACGCATTCATGAATTAGGTTTGAGTCAAGGTAAAATAAAATATGAAGTCTGTGATCTGGAAAAATTAAAAGGTTTATTTGATGTTGTAGTTTGTTTAGATGTATTTATTCATTATCCTCAACCAGTCGCAGAAGAAATGGTCCAACATCTATGCGATTTAAGCAAAGAAAAACTAATCGTTAGCTTTGCTCCTTATACCCCAGTTCTTGCTGTTCTAAAAAATATTGGAAAATTATTTCCTGGGCCAAGTAAAACTACAAGAGCATATACATTGAAAGAAAAGGGTATTATTAATGCTGCCAAAGAAAGAGGATTTAAAGTTGTTAAAAAGAAATTAAATCAAGCTCCTTTTTATTTTTCAAAACTAATTGAATTCGAAAAAATTAAATAATTTATTTTACTAAATGATTTTCAAGTGCATAACGAACTAATTCTGTTCGGCTTGATGTACCTGTTTTGATAAAAAGTCTACTTACATATTTCTCAACATTTCTAATAGATGTTTCAAGCTGTCTAGCAATTTCTTTGTTCATCAGTCCCTCTGCTACTAGTTGAAGCACACTTGCTTCTCTAGGAGTGAAACTAGGAAGATTTATTTTATTTTCTGGATTAGTCTGGTTTTGGTCTGTGAGCATAGATTTTATTTCAGTAATTTGTTTAGCCATTTTGCTTACGTCAATATCTGCGAATCGTGCCGCTTCTTTTAATAATCGTTCTTGTCTGTTGATTACATTTTTGACTCTTGCAGCTAATTCGTCGGGATCGAAAGGTTTGGAAATATAATCATCAACTCCTGCAAGATAACCTTCTGTTCTGTCTAGGGTCATTCCTTTTGCAGTTAGAAAAATTACTGGAGTTCCTCCTAATTTTTCATCCTCTCTAATTTTTTCTAATAAAGCATAACCGTTGGCTCGAGGCATCATAACATCGCTAATTATCAAATCGGGGAAGACTGTTTGAGCTTTTTCCCAACCATCCTCTCCATCAACTGCAATAAATATTTCAAAGCCTTCATCTTCTAAAAATGTTTTAACAGCTGTTCTTAAACCAGGCTCATCATCAACTAATAAAATTCTTGATTTTCTTACCGGTTCATTATTTATTTGATTAATTTCATTCATTTTTTTAATTCTTTAATTTGATTTTCTAGTAATAAACAGAATTTTATATACTAAACATAATGCTATCAACTCCCATACTACTAGACTATCAATCTTCGACTCCTTGCTCTAAAGATGTCGTTGATTCTATGAAACCTTTTTGGAGTGAGATATTTTCTAACCCTGCAAATAAATCTAATTTGGCGGGGATTAACGCAAGCGCTATATTAGAAGCCTCAAGAGAAAAAATAGAACAAAGTTTATTTCTTAAGAATAAAAAAGTTATTTTTACAAGTGGGGCAACTGAATCTAATAACTTAGCCTTATTAGGTTTTGCTAGAAATTTCTATAAAAAAACAGGAAATTATGGACATATTATTACCTTAAAAACGGAGCATAAAGCTGTTTTGGAGCCCTTAAACCAATTAAAAAAAGAGGGATTTATGGTTACAGAAATTAATCCTGAGAAAGATGGCTTAATTTCAGAAGAACAATTCAAAAAAAAAATAAGAGAAGATACATTTCTGGTTAGTGTCATGTTGGCAAATAACGAAATAGGAGTTATTCAGCCCATAGAAAATATTTTAAAGATATGTAAATCGAGAGGAATAATATTTCACTCTGATTTTGCACAATGTTTAGGTTATATGGCTTTAGACAATCTTTTATCAGATGTAAACATGATAACGATGAGTTCTCACAAAATATACGGCCCTAAAGGGATAGGACTTCTTTTGATTGATGAAGAAATTAATCTTGAGCCTTTAATTGTTGGAGGAGGTCAGGAATATGGTCTTAGGTCTGGCACATTACCTCTTCCTTTAGTAGTTGGCTTTGCAAAAGCAATAGAGATAGCAGTTCTTAATCAAAAAAATAATGCTGAGAAATTACTTTTTTATAGAAATAACCTTTTAGAGGGGTTGTTAAAAAATAATTCTGGTTTATTAATTAATGGCTCCATAGAAAAAAGATTACCTCACAATTTAAATTTGACTGTATTGGATTTAAACGGAGCAAAGTTTCATAAACTTTTAAAATCTAAAATAATTTGTTCTACTGGATCAGCATGCAGTAATGGTGAACCATCTCATGTTTTACTAGCCTTAGGTAGATCTCTTAAAGAAGCAGAATCTTCAATAAGGTTAAGTATTGGATTAAGTACTAATTCAAAAGATATAAAACAAGCAATTCATATTCTTACAAATACAATCAGATCATTACGATAGAAATTATTGGCTTTTAATTTAATTGAGCAGTTCTTAATTTTCCACTTCTAGCTCTTTTATTAAGTTCGACTTCTTGTTCGGAGGGTATTATTGGCTTTTTTGTCAGGTTTTTTAGTCTTTGATCATTTTTAAAACAATTTTTAACTAACCTATCCTCAAGAGAATGAAAACTGATAATAGAAATAATACCCCCTGGCAAAAGCCATTCAGGTACAACTTGTAAAAATTTTTCTAATACTTCAATTTCTTTATTAACAGCAATTCTTAGTGCTTGAAATGTTCTTGTTGCTGGATGTATTTTTTTATATCTTTGTTTTGGTGGGAAGCAGCCTGCAATAGAGTATGCTAACTCTTTTGTCCCAGAATATTTTCCATTTTCCTTCAAATCCAATTTTATTTTCCTAGCAATCTTTCTTGATAATCTCTCATCTCCATATTTATAGATTAGGTTAGCTAGATCTTTTTCATTTAAAACCTCAATTAATTGCTCTGCATCAACATCAAGCAAAGGATTCATGCGCATATCAAGCGGACCATCTTTTTGAAAACTAAATCCTCTTTTGGGGTCATCAAGTTGGTTACTATTTACTCCAAGATCTGCAATCACAAAAGAAACTTTTTCTTTTGGTACAAAATCAGCAAAATTTGAAGCCCTTATATCAATTCTACTTTTAAACTCATCAAGTTTTTTTAATGCTGATTTTCTTGCGAATGGATCTTGATCAAGTCCAATTATATTTAAATCCGAATATTTTCTCAATAAATGATAAGAGTGCCCACCTCCGCCTAAAGTTGCGTCTATTCCCTTAAGTTGATTGTTATGTATAAGTGGGTAATGCTCTAATGAGGCCATAATCTCATTTGTCATAACTGATTGATGATTGAAAAAAGATGAATCAGATAGGTCAGTTTGCATAACTTTCGACTAAGATTTGTTTAGAAGTTAAATTTCGAATGGCTCAGCTAGAGACTAGAACAGAACCAATGGTGGTCAATTTTGGCCCTCACCATCCCTCAATGCATGGGGTTTTAAGGTTAGTTGTAACTCTTGATGGTGAGAATGTCATTGATTGTGAGCCAGTAATTGGATATTTACATAGAGGAATGGAAAAGATAGCTGAAAATAGAACAAATGTTATGTATGTCCCTTATGTAAGCAGAATGGATTATGCAGCAGGAATGTTTTATGAAGCTATTGTAGTAAATGCTCCTGAAAGATTAGCTAATATTCCAGTTCCCAAAAGAGCTAGTTACATCAGAGTTCTTATGCTCGAACTTAATCGTATTGCTAATCATCTTTTATGGCTTGGTCCCTTCTTAGCAGACGTAGGAGCTCAAACTCCATTTTTCTATATTTTTAGAGAAAGAGAGATGATCTATGATCTCTGGGAAGCTGCTACTGGACAAAGGCTAATAAATAATAATTTCTTTAGGATAGGCGGTGTAGCATGTGATCTCCCATACGGATGGTTAGAAAAATGTATAGACTTTTGCGATTGGTTTGGTCCTAAGATAGATGAATACGAAAAATTAATTACAAATAATCCAATTTTTAGAAAAAGAATTGAAGGTCTAGGAACGATACAAAGAGACCAGGCAATTAATTGGTCTTTGTCTGGGCCAATGCTTAGAGCTTCTGGAGTTTCCTGGGATTTAAGGAAAGTCGATAGTTATGAATGTTATGACGATTTTGATTGGCAGATTGCTTCGGAAAAAGAAGGAGATTGTTATGCGAGATATCGAGTAAGAGTTGAAGAGATGAGACAATCACTTAGCATAATTCGCCAAGCCTGCAAAATGATTCCAGGAGGTCCAACAGAAAATTTAGAAGCTCAAAGAATGGCGACTGAAGATAAGAAAAGTGAAATATTTGGTATCGACTATCAATATGTAGCGAAGAAGGTTGCTCCAACTTTTAAAATTCCTAACGGAGAATTATATACAAGATTAGAGTCCGGCAAAGGAGAAATAGGTGTATTTATTCAAGGAAATAATGAAGTTACCCCATGGAGATTTAAAATCAGAGCAGCTGATTTAAATAATCTGCAAATATTGCCTCATATTCTTAAAGGTGCCAAAATTGCTGATATTATGGCAATCCTTGGTTCAATAGATGTCATTATGGGATCTGTTGATAGATAATTTCTTTAAATGAAACCCTCTGACTGGTTAATATTGCAGAAGAAGGTAAGGTTTGGTGATTGTGATTCTGCAGGTGTAATTCATTTTCATAACTTATTAAAATGGTCGCATGAAGCTTGGGAAGAAAGTATTGAAATCTATGGGATACCTTTTCATGATATTTTTCCAGATTTTTCTACACGTAAAAGTCAAATTATTTTTCCAATAGTAAATTGTGAAGCAAACTTTCATGTGCCTATAAAAATTGGAGATTTATTAAAAGTAAAAATTGCCCCTCATAAAATTAATACTCATTTGTTCCAAGTAAATAGCTTTTTTATAAAAAATGGAAATAAAGTAGCCGAAGGGAAAATTATACACTGTTCTTTAGATGTTGATTCAAGAAATAAAATAGAAATTCCCGATCAGCTAGAAAGATGGATAGAGGCTTCTAATGTGAGTACAAATTTAAAAGAATGCTGATTATTATTTTTTAAATTTATAGTTTATTTTTTCTGTAATGCTATTTTTGTTTTTAACAATCCACTTTTCAGGCTTTTCATGTTTAGGCCAAGTTTGAGAAAAATTTTTTAATAAATTTAAAGAAATTTCAATATTTTTATCATTTGTAAGTTCTCTAAATTCAACTATTACTTTAATTTTATTTCCCCATAATTTGTTAGATACTTTCGAAATATTGAATTTATTAATTGGGATATTTTCTTTCATAATGAAATCATTTAATCTAGATTCAATTACTTCAGGAAAAACAACTTCTCCTCCTGAATTAAAGGCATTATCACTTCTTCCAACAAATTTTAAATAGTAAGAATTATTGATTTGCTTAATTTCACCTAAATCACTTGTTTGCCACCACCCATTTTTATTTTTGAAATTTTCAGTTTTTAAAGAATCTATTATTTCGATTCCAATTCTGGCTGATTTTATTTCGATTAATCCTTGTGCGTTAATTTTTATTTTTGTATCAGGTAGTATTTCTCCAACATTTTTAAAACCCATTAAGAATTCTTTTGGTTTTAAACTCGTAACCATTGCTGCTGTTTCAGTTGAGCCGTAACAAGGTGCTAATTTTATTTTTTCTTTTATACATTGTTCTGTAGTTTCGTCTGAAATTGAAGCTCCACCTACCCAAATTAGATCAAAAATTTTTAGCCAACTAATTCCATCTTTTTGAGCTAAAAGTCTTTGTAATTGGGTAGGTACTAATGACGTAATCAAGTGTTTTTTGTTTTTTTTTAATTTAATTGTGAAAAGTAAAAGTTCTCGAGTTTTTTTTATCAAATTCGGAGAAATATTAATACAATCACATCCCCAAGTTTGACTTCTAAAAATTGGCATTAATCCACTTATATGGTTCAGGGGTAAAGTATTTAAAATTACGCAGTTTTGTAATTCAAATCCTTGCTCTATTAGCCATTGACCTGATGTAGTTGCAGATAATTTAAGATTATTTAAATGGTGAAAACATTGTCTCGGTTTTCCAGAACTCCCACTACTATTTAAGATAATTGCTGGCCCATTTTCAGTAATTGAATCTAATACATCTTTGTCTTCATAAAATTTGTTTTTTACATAAATAATTTTATTCTCTCTAATTTTTTCAATAATTTTTTCTACAGATTGAGTTTCGTTATTTTCAACTTCAATAGTATGAATTTTATTTTTCATAGTTGATCCCATATCTTTTTTGCTTCATTTAAAAATAGAAACGAATTAGGGATTTTATTCATTGCTAAACCAGGAACTTTTGGCGTTGGTCCTTGTAATTGTAGAGAAGATAAATGATGGAGCCATCTCATTCCTATTCCAGTTTCAAATGAGGTACTTATAGATATTAAAGCTTTTTTATTTTCTAATTCTCTTAAAAGGTTAACTGGATTATTTTCTTGAGAAGGCCTTCTAATTTGCCAACCCTTCCACTCATCAATCAAAGTTGGAAATTTTAAAAGTGATTCGTCTAAAGCTATTGGAATTTTTTTGTTTAGTTCTGTCAGTCCATCAATATCATCAACACAAAGAGGTTGTTCTAACCAATCTATATTTTTATTATCTTTCAAAATATCAGCCCATCTATTAGCTATGTCTCTTCCCCAAGAACCATTAGCATCTATTCTTAACTTAATATTATTACCTATTTTGCTTAAAATTTCTTCTAATTTTGCTTCTTCCTCATGGTTATTTTTTAGTGCTACTTTCCATTTTAAGGTTAATGATTTTCCATTATCAAAATGTCTTTTTTTAATATCATTTAGATCTGAAACTACATTTTCATGATTTAACAATATGGCTGTTTTACCAATTTCATCAAAGTAGTAGTTTTCTTTAAAAATTATTTTTCCATTGATCTCAGCTAATGCAGAATTTATTGCAGATTGAATGCATGGGTGAAAAATATTTTTTTGCTCAGATAAATTAAATTCCTCTATATACTCAGGGATCATATCTAGTTGTTTCGCACACTTTTTTAAGTCTTTTTTATCAAGAGGTGAAACTTCTCCAAACCCTATTTTTTTATCATCACTTATTATTTTAATTATCCAACCCGATTTTGTATGGTAATTGGTTCTAGAATTTTCTACTTTGGCCGATAACTTAAAGCTATAAGATTTTTTTTGAAATATTAAGTTCATTTATTTAGCAAGTAATTAAATATTAATCCTGTGATTAAACCAATTCCATTAAGAGTTTGAAATTTTATTGCGACGAATTTGCAATTTTTTATTGCAGAAGGTTTTGCATACGAAGATTTTAATAAATTTATAAGTCTTATTGCTTGAGGTAAACTAAGCAAATAAAGGATGCAAAACACTGGAATAAATCCATAAACTATTATCAAAAGTTGAAAAATATATATTGTAAAAATTATCCAAGGCACAAATTGAGAACCTTTTTTTGCCCCTAAGCGAACTAAAGGTGAATTTTTCCCATGCTTTTTATCTTCAGAAATTTGATGAAAATGAGAACAAAATAATACAAGAGTTGTTGCTAAGGAAGGTCCTGAACCAAGCAATAAAGAAACTTTCCAGGGAATATCTTCGAAGTAAATATTAGACGGATTTAACGCAATTAAGACTGCAGAGTACGCAAAAGGTCCAAATGCAAGCCAGCATAATGGTTCTCCTAAACCTTGATAGCCAAATCTAAAAGGAGGACCTTGATATAAATATCCTAAGAAGCAGCAAGCTGCCACCAAAATTAAAATGTTCATACTTGTTGATAATGAAATAATTGAAATTATTAATAAACCAACAACTAAAGATGTATATGCAATAAATGAAATTATTTTTTTATTTTTTACAAGATTTACAATTGAATGAAATTTAAATTCATCGATTCCTGTTTCTGCGTCGAATAAATCATTAGTTAGATTTTCCCAAAGTAATATCAAAATTGCAGCTAACGTAAATGCTATCAAATTATAAATTTTTACCTTTTCGTATTGATTGAGTAAATAAGCCCCTGCTATAAAAACTGGAAGTATGGCAACAGAATAAAGAGGCCATTTTATTGCTTGCTTCCATAATTTTTTTTTATCTTCGTCCATTTTTAATTAACACATAAAATTAGATAATTATTTAATGTAGTTTATAAATTGAGTTACATTTTTTACTTTATTGCATGATTTTTAGTTATTTTCAATAAGTAATGAAAAATGATTCAAATTTAACAGATTTTTTAAAAGATGTATTTTCCTCTTTCGATAAGAAAGTTGAAAATTCTGGATTAGTAAGTATTTGTGTTGAAATTCCTTGTATTGATTTATTTCAAGTTTATGAATTGTTAATAAATAAATATCCATTCTCTTCGTTTTGGGAGGAATCTGATGGCATTTCATATATAGCTTTCGAGAAGTGTAAATATGTTACTTTGGATGGTCCAAAAAGATTTGAGGTAGCAAAAGAGTTTAATTCTGAGAATTTTAAAAATTTAATTAACTTAACTAATGAATCCCATAATTATGCACTTTCAAAAATAATTTATTTATTTTCTTTCTCTGAAAATTTGAATAATAAGAATTTACCTTCAGATATCCCTAGTTTGGAAGCCATCTTGCCAAAAATATTAATTACTAAAAGTTATAAGAATTGCTGGTTAAGAATCAATGGTCATGTTGAAGGTAAATCATCATTAAGAACATTAATTGAAGAAATATGGACAATTAGAAATCAAGTTATTAATTCTGGCTCAGAATTAATAAAATCATCTGACTTAAAAACTAGTTTTGATTACCCTTTTATTGATGATTTCTCGCGCTCCTTAGAAACTTCTAAAACAAATATGAAAAAAGTAGTAAATAGAGGAATTCAATTAGTGGAGAAGGGTATTCTCGAAAAGATAGTTTTAGCGAATAGAATAAAAATAAAACTTAAAAGTAAATTAGATTTAGTAGAAATTTTAAAAAGATTTAAAAAGAAGCAACCAAATACATGTAGATACGTTTGGAAAAGGAATAGTAAGGATATTTTGTTTGGAGCATCTCCAGAAAAATTGTTTTCTTTTACTAAACCTAATTTAACTTTAGAGGCTCTTGCTGGAACTATCTCAACTAATTCAAATTTAAAGGAACTCCTAAAAAGTACTAAAGATTTAAAGGAGCATAATTATGTAATACAGTATTTGATTAAAACTTTAGAAGTTTCAAAAATACCCAACTTTAAAAAAAGTGATATCAAAGTAAATTCATTTGGAGATATTTCTCATTTGCAAACACTTATTTTCTCCAAAGTTGAAAATATTTGTCCTTTTGAATTGCTTAAAAACCTACATCCATCTCCTGCCGTTTGTGGATACCCAAAAAATACAGCATTGGATTGGATAAACACTCTTGAGTCTTTTCCTAGAGGAAATTATGCTTCCCCTATGGGTTGGGTTGATTCATCAGGCAATGCTTCATTTCTTTTAGCAATTAGAGGCGCAAGATGTATTGAAGAAAATATTGAATTTACTGCAGGTTCAGGTATAGTTTCAGGCTCCATTTTAGAGAAAGAAATAGATGAGATTAAATTAAAATTTGAATCTATAGTAAAACAGATATTTTGCGCTAAAAATCCTAGATAATTTCTACTAATTTTTCAATAACTTCCGCTGAAACATTTTTATTGGATAAATTTTCTATTTCTCTTAAGCCTGTTGGACTGGTTACATTAATCTCGCTAAGCATTCCATTTATTACATCAATACCTACAAAAAATAAACCCTCATCTTTGAAGTGTTGAGATAATTCTGAGCAGATACTTTTTTCTTTTTCTGTTAATAATGTGGGTTCAGCCTTGCCTCCCATCGCTAAATTACTCCTAAAATCGCCTCCTTGAGGAATCCTATTTATTGATCCAATTGCTTCTCCGTTTACGATAATTATTCTTTTATCACCCTCTATGACTTCAGGAATAAATTTTTGCATCATAACGGGTAATTGTTCTTGAGAAGTTATTAATTCAATGATTGATTTAATTCCTGGAGAATTTTTATTTATCCTTATAACACCTTGACCACCTTTTCCTCCAAGAGGTTTTATCACTACTTCATTATTTATATTTGCAAAATTAATAAGATCTTTTACCTTACTCGCAACTATTGTAGGTGCCATTAAGTGGCTGTATCTTAAAGCACCTAGCTTTTCATTCCACGCTCTTAACGATGAGGGTTTGTTAATTACTTTTACTCCTTTTCTTTCGGCAACTTCTAAAAGATGGGTTGCATATAAATAAGCCTCATTTACAGGAGGATCTTTTCTCATCCAAATGCAATTAAATTCGGCTAGAGGTATGCAATCATTCTCTTTGAAAGAAATCCACGGAATTACTTCAACTTTTACGGAAGATGCCCATACTTCATCACCTCTAGCTTCCAGATCTTGAGGAGTACAACTCCAGATTTCAATATTTTTTTTTGATGATGCTTGCATTAAAGCAGCAGTTGAATCTTTTAAGGGATTTATATTTTTAATTGGATCTATTACGAATAGAAATTTCATAAGATCTAGTTTAATAATGCTTCTAATTTATTTTCATTTTCTAATGCGTAGAGATCATCGCAGCCTCCGATACCCTCATTATCTATAAATATTTGTGGTAATGTTCTTCTACCATCAGCTCTTTCAATCATTAATGCTCTGGCATCTTCGTCGCCATCTATTTTATATTCTGTAAAATTTACATTTTTTTTCTTGAGTAGTGATTTTGCTCGAATACAGAATGGGCAATATTGCCAAGTATAAATTTCAACTTTGGACATTTTTCTAAAATAATACTTAGTTTATACTATTAAACAAAAGTGCTTGTTAGATTATAAATAACGATTAAATTCTATTTTGATAGATATTACAGATTTCAAAAAAGATCTTTCGGAACTAACAGAGCGCCTGGGTAATGCTCAGGATTGCCTTTGACGTTCCAAGATTAAAAGCGAAAAGGAAAGAGCTAGAGCAAATTTCTGCTCAGCCTGAATTTTGGGAAAATCAAGAAAAAGCTAAAAAGCAAATGCTAATCCTTGATGATGTCAAAGCACAACTAGAATTGTTAGATAAATGGAAAACTTTTATTTCTGATGCTAATGCCTCTCTTGAGCTTTATTCTCTAGAACCCGAAGAGGAATTGATTTTAGAATCGCAGCTGGGATTAAAGAAATTAAGAGAGAATTTGGATAAATGGGAATTTGAAAGATTGTTATGTGGTGAATACGATAAGGAAGGAGCAGTAGTTTCTATTAACGCAGGTGCGGGTGGAACAGATGCGCAGGATTGGGTAGAGATATTATTAAGAATGTATTCAAGATGGGCCGATAATAATCAAATGAGCCTTGTCATTAATGAATTATCTCAAGGAGAAGAAGCAGGTATTAAAAGTGTAACGTTCGAAATTGATGGAAAATATGCATATGGCTATCTGCAATATGAAAAAGGAACTCATAGATTAGTAAGAATTTCTCCTTTCAATGCCAATTGCAAAAGACAAACCAGCTTTGCTGGCGTAGAGGTTATGCCAAAATTAGATGACAATATTTCACTTGATATACCTGAAAAAGATTTAGAAATTACAACAAGTAGATCCGGTGGAGCTGGAGGACAAAATGTTAATAAAGTAGAAACAGCAGTGAGAATTGTGCATTTGCCTTCAGGGATTTCAGTAAGATGTACTCAAGAAAGATCTCAATTACAAAATAAAGAAAAAGCTATGTTACTTTTAAAGTCTAAACTATTAGTGATTGCTAAAGAACAACGAGCTGCTGAAGTCGCTGATATTAAAGGTGATATTGTGGAAGCTGCATGGGGCAATCAAATAAGAAATTATGTTTTCCATCCCTATCAAATGGTAAAAGATCTCAGGACTATGCAGGAGACTAACGAGTTAGATAGTGTTTTAGATGGTGGACTTGAACCATTTATTCATGAATTATTACGTATGAATATTTCTTCTAATGAATCTCTTGAATAACTAATGGAAAATAAAAACGAAATTTTAGAAAAAAAAGTTTCTCCTCCAAGCTTTATAAAGCTTGCTATGAGAAATATGGTGAGGAAAGGCTCAAAAAGTATTTCTCATTTTTCAATAACCTTTCTAGTTTTAATTGGGATATTAATACTTGTGGCCACAATAGGTAAGCCCAATATTCCAGTTTAAGAATGTATGAAAGAAAAAATTATTTCCGAAATAAATTTAGATTTGGTTTTTCAATGTAATGATTTCTCTCAATTTTCAAATAAGTTAATAGATACTAAAACTCATCTTATTTTTGAATCTATTTTTTGGGAGAAAGTTTTTTTATCTTGGATAAATACTATATCAAAAAAAGAGGATTATGAATTACCAAATTATATTTTTGAAAAAAAATCTTTTTCATTAGGCTTACAGATAATATCTAATCAAGAAATTGCTTCTTTGAATAAGAAATGGATGCAAAAAAATGGTCCAACTGATGTTCTATCTTTTCCAATTATTTCTGATGAATCTCTAAATAATTTAGATCATATAGAGTTGGGAGATATTTTTATATCATTAGAGATGGCACTTGAGCAATCTTATGAATATAAACATTCAATCTATAGAGAGATGATCTGGTTGGCTAGTCATGGATTTTTACATCTTTTGGGATGGGAACATAATAATGAGCATGATTTAGAAAATATGTTAAATTTCCAAGAATATTTAATTACTCGATTAGATTAAAAATCAATGAAAAAAAAAATAAACTATTTAGAAAATAGAAAAGAATCATACAAAACTTCTAGTAATTTATTTATAAGTTTTAAGTATGCTTTCAGTGGTATTAGTTATGTATTAAAAACTTCAAGAAATTTTAAAATTCAATTAATTTTTGCAGTTACAAGTTTAATAATTGGTTTTTTACTCAAAATTAGTCTAAGTAATTATGTTATTTTGATTGCAACAATAATGTCTGTTTTAATATTAGAAATATTGAACACATCTATTGAATCAATCGTTGATTTAGTATTGAAAAAAGAATTTAGTATTTTGGCTAAAATTTCAAAAGATACTTCTGCAGGAGCAGTATTATTAGCTTCCATTAATTCTGTTATTATTGCTGTATATATCTTTGTTCCTAAAATAAAGTTGTTATTTTAAATCCATATAAATATGTTTCTTGTTATTGATAATTACGATAGCTTTACTTATAACCTTGTTCAATATTTAGGAGAACTTTCAGTTGAGCATGAAATAACTAAAGAATTAATAGTTAAAAGAAATGATGAAATTACTCTAGAAGAAATTATCAAACTAAATCCTGGTGGAATTCTCTTATCTCCAGGTCCAGGTAATCCAGATCAATCTGGAATTTGTCTGCCAATTCTAAAAAAATTATCTAAAAATATTCCGACCTTGGGAGTTTGTTTAGGTCATCAAGCTTTGGCCCAAGCTTTTGGAGGTAAGGTTATAGTTGGGAAAGAACTTATGCATGGTAAGACATCCAAAATATTTCATAATCAAAAAGGATTGTTTAAAGATATCGAGACTCCATTTGTGGCTACTAGATATCATAGTCTTATAGTTGATTCAAATTCTTTACCATCTTGTTTCGACATAACTGCGACTTTAGAAGACTCAACAATTATGGCTATCTCTCATAAAGAATATAAACATTTACATGGGGTACAGTTCCATCCTGAAAGTGTGTTGACGCAATTTGGTCATAAATTAATTAGTAATTTTCTAAAAATGGCTGAACAAAAGTAAAATAAAAAAAAATTAATATTATGATTTCTCAAATTAAAAACTTTTTATTTTTGATATTAGTTAGCTCTTTTTTACCTACCTCATTATTGGCAAGGAACTTATGGATAAAAAGTTTGGGACATAGTAGTTTTTTAATTACTAGTGCAGATAAATCTATTCTTATAAATCCTTTTAAAGCAATAGGTTGTGCAAGTAATTTAAAGGAGCCAAAAGAATTCAACGTAGATTTTATTTTGGCTAGTTCTAGGCTTCCAGATGAAGGATATAATCCTAATGATCAATTAATGTTCGTTGACCCAGGAATCTATCAATTTGAGGATATTTTATTAAATGGAATTTCTGTACCACATGACAGAGTAGATGGAAGAAGATTTGGGATGGCAACTGTTTGGAGTTGGGAGCAGAATGATCTTAAAATTGTTCATATGGGAGGAGCTGCTGGTGATATTGATATAAACAGTGAAATTATTTTGTCTAGTGCAGATATATTGTTTATTTCAATTGGAGGAGGAATAAAATCTTACAATGGTAAAGAAGCTTCAAAAGTAGTTAAGCTTCTAAAACCTAAAGTAGTTATTCCTGTTCACTTTGAACGCGGTAAAAAAACTAATAAAGAATGTGATTTCTCAAATGCTGATTTATTTATCGAAAATATGAAAGATTTTAAAGTAAAATATGTTGGAAAAGATTTTCAAATAAAACCTAAAAGAATCGATCAAAATACAATTTATATTTTCAGTAATTAATTTTTTAAATCTAATATCTTGTAATTGTCCCAGAAAAAAATCATTTGTTCTTTAGTTCCAATACTAACCCTTATAGAATTATCGATATCTTTTTTGTTTTCCATACTTCTAATAAGAATACCTTTTTCTCGCATCTGTTGTATTAAGATTTTAGGATCTTTTTTTGGCCAAATTAAGAAATAATTACCTCCACTAAAGTGAGTTCTTATTTTTGTTGATTTAAATTTATTTAAAATCCATTCCCTCGCCTTTTTTACTTCTAAAACATAATTATCAATATATGATTTGTCTTTAAGTGCTGCTAATGCAGCTGTTATAGCAAAGCTGTTTACATCATATGGTCCTGTAACTTTATTAATGTACTGAATTAAACTTTTATTGCCAAAAGTAAAACCTATTCTTAAACCAGCTAGACCTGCAGTTTTTGAAAGAGATTGGATTATTAGTATATTTTTATTCTTTTCAAAATCTATCGATTCAAGAAGACTATCTCCATTAAATTTTTCATATAGTTCATCAACAACTATTAATGAATCATTATTGATATTAGCTAAATTAATTATTTCATGGGAACTTAGAACAGTTCCTGTTGGATTATTTGGATTGCAAATAAATATTAACTTTGGATTATGCTTTATTATTTTTTTCCTAAATTCTTCGATGGGGAATAGAAAATTTTCTCCAATGTAAGAACAACTTATTTTTTTCATTCCTCGGATTTCTGCACAAGGAGAATAGTAACCAAAAGTTGGATTTGTGGTTAGAAATATCTGATCTTTTTCTCCAAAGCAATTGAAAATTGCATTTATTGCTGCATCTGCTCCATTGAAAATGCCGATTTCATCATTACCAAATTTTCTTGAATCAAGATATTTATCACATAAAAATTTTTTTAAAAAATTATATTCTGGATAAATTGATATCTCATCTAATTTTATCGCTTTTAATGCCTCTAAAACCTTAGGACTTGGACCTAAAGTATTTTCATTAAAGTCTAAGCGGAGTAAATTTCTTCTATTTTCTAAAGGTGCAGAGTAAGACTGCATATTTATTATTTCTTCTCTTGGTTTTGGGAAAAGATTATTTAAAGGATCAAAATCATTCATTACATTCTTTCTAATGTTTCAATTCCTAAAAGCTCTAAGCTTAATTTTAGTGTTTTTGCAGTTAGGTCACATAAATTAAGCCTAGAGATTTTTATATTTTTTTCTTCTTTGAGGATTGGAACTTGATCATAGAATCTATTAAAAGTCTGACATAGCTCGAATAGATAATTGCATAATCTATTTGGCATTAAGTCTTTTTCAATAGAAATTATGACTTCATCGAACCTAAGTAATTTTCTGATAAGTTTCCACTCAGATTTATGTTCATAATTTACGTACTGAAAATCTTTAGATTCATAAACAAAATCATTTTTTCTTTTAATTCCTAAAATTCTTACAAGTGTATATAACAAATAAGGAGCAGTATTACCATTAAGGGAAAGCATTTTATCAAAACTAAATTGATAATTAGTAATCCTATTTTGACTTAAATCTGCATACTTAACAGCTCCTAATCCAATAATTCTTGAAGTATTTGCTATAAACTCTTCGGTCTCATAACGATCTTCATCTTCTAATCTTTTCAATAAATCTTCTTTTGCTCTTCTAACTGCTTCATTTAATAAATCTTTTAGGCGTATAGTTTCACCTTCTCTTGTCTTTAGTTTTTTGCCATCAATTCCTTGAACTAACCCAAAAGGAACATGGTCTACTTGACAATTTTCTGGGATCCATTTTGCTTTTTTTGCAACTTGAAAAACTCCAGCAAAATGATTTGCTTGTCCATGATCAGTTACATAAATAATTCTTGAAGCATCATCGCCATTAGGAGGTTTATTGAATCTGTATCTTATAGCAGCAAGATCTGTGGTGGCATAATTAAAACCTCCATCTTTTTTTTGAATAATTAGCGGTAAAGGTTTGCCTTCTTTATTATTCATCCCATCTAAAAATACACATTTTGCTCCTTGATCTTCTACTAATATTTTTTCTAAATTCAAATCATCAATAACTGATTTTAAGAAAGGATTATAAAAAGATTCACCTCTTTCTTCTATTTTTATTTTTAAATTTTTATAGATTTCATCAAATTCTTTCCTTGATTGATCACATAATAATTTCCAAGCTTTAATCGATTTAATATCTCCACTTTGTAACTTAACTACTTCCTCTCTAGATCTTTTTTGGAATTCAGATTCGTTATCAAATCTTTTTTTTGATTCTTTATAAAATTCAACTAAATCACTTATCTTGATCTTTCCTATTTCTTCTAGATCATTTGAATATAAATCTTTGAGCTGCGTAATAAGCATGCCAAATTGTGTTCCCCAATCACCAACATGATTGAGTCTTAATACTTCATAACCTCTTAACTCGAAAATTCTAGATATTGAGTCACCTATTATTGTTGATCTTAAATGCCCTACATGCATTTCTTTAGCAATATTAGGGCTAGAAAAATCTACAATAACTTTATTGGACAAACTACTATCTAAATCTTTTCTAATTAGAGGTATGCCAGCCCTATTGCATTGAATATTTGACTTAATTTCATTTATTAAAACCTCATCTTTTAATTTTATATTTATAAATCCAGGTCCAGCTATTTCTAGACTCTTACATAATTTTGCTATGCTTTTATTTTTATTTAAAAGGTTAATAAAATCATTAGAAATATCTCTTGGGTTCTTTTTATATATTTTAGATAAACTTAAACAAACATTACATTGATAATCACCAAATTCCTCTTTTGATGATTGTGTAATTAAATTCTTGCTAAGAATTGCGAATTCTCCTTTTTTATCATTTTTTTCAAGACTATCTAAAAGAGATTTTTCAAATTGTTTCGTTAATTCTTTAAAAATGATTAGCATTAATTATTCAATTATTTATCTATATGATTAATTAATATAACGCATACTCAAATCAATCCAATTACTTTTGGTGATAGAAGAACTTGTTGAAATCAAATCAATACCTTTTATTAGATATTTACTAATTTCTTGAGGGTTTATTCCAGAAACTTCTATTATCAAATTTTTATTGACTTCTTTTTTTAGACTATTAATTGATAACTCTCTTAATTCTTGAACGTTTTTTTTGATTATTTCAGGACTAAGTTCATCTAATAAGACACTATCCGCTCCTGCTAATACTGCTTCTTTTGCCTGCTCGATATTCTCAGCTTCAATTATGATATGAGTTGTAAAAGGCGAATTTAGGCGAATATTTTGTACTGCATTCTTAAGATTATCTGTCCATGCAATATGATTTTCTTTGATCATAGCAGCATCGTATAATCCCATTCTATGATTCACCCCACCTCCGCATTTGAATGCATATTTTTCAAATATTCTTAAGCCAGGAGTGGTTTTCCTAGTATCTGCTAATTTTATATTTGTGCCTTCTAATTTATCTGTAAGATTCTTTGTATATGTTGATATTCCAGATAAATGCATTGCTATATTTAAGCTAATCCTTTCACTAGCGAGTAAACTTTTTGAAGGCCCATATATTTCTAAGAGTTTTTGATCTTTAACAAATTTATCTCCATCAGAGATATTAAATTTTGGACTGATTTTTAAATCAATTTTTCTAAAAATTTCTTTGATAATTTCAACCCCGCAGAATATACCCTCTTCTTTTGCAATCCAATATGCATTACCATTCTCTTCTGTAATAGAGGAACTTGTAAGATCTCCCCTACCTATGTCTTCATCGATCCAATTATCAATGATTTTACTTATTATTGGTGTATTTAAATCCACTAAACTAAGAAATAATTAATTAATAAAAATTAAACTGAAGTTAGAGAATCAACTATATATCACTATGTAATTTAACTCAAATTTATTTACCAATACAAAACTTAGAAAAAATATTATCTAGAAGTTCATCTGTTAATTCTTGACCAGTGATTTTAGATAAGTTTTGAATTCCATCTCTAAGCTCAATTGATAACAAATCAAATGGCAATTTATTTTCAATTATTTCATCAGTATCATTTAAATTAGATAAGCAAGCAGACAAATTTGTTAGATGTCTTTCGTTTAAAAATATATTGATATTTTCTACTTGTTTTAATCCGCATTTTTTTATAATTGTGTCTATTAATAATCTTTCACCATCATTATTCTTAATACTCATAAGAATTGTGTTTTTTAACTCATTTGAATTAATATTTTTGCAATTAATTAAATCTTTTTTATTACCCAAAATAGTAATTAATTTTTCTTTGGGAATTTCTTGTATTATTTTTTTGTCTTCTTCATTAAATCCTTCTTCAAGACTATAAATATAAATTATAAAATCTGACTCTTTTATTTTCCCAAAACTTTTTTTAATTCCAATACTTTCAATTTGTTCATGAGTTTCTCTTATGCCAGCAGTATCAATTATTTTCATTGGAATATCATTAATAGTTAAATTAACTTCAATAACATCTCTAGTTGTTCCAGGAATATTAGTAACGATTGCTTTCTCTTTTTTTGCAAGCAAATTTAATAAAGAGCTTTTACCAACATTTGTTTTACCTATAAGCGCAATGGATATTCCATTGTGAATATATGAATTTCTTTTTGCATTTTCTATTAGTAATTCTATTTTTTCTTTGACTTTTTTAATGTTTTTTAGATATTTGGTGTAATCAAAATCTGTGAAGTCTTCTTCAAAATCAACTCTCGCTTCTATTTCGCAAAGTTGATTTATAAGGTCATTTTTAATATCATCAATTTTTTTCTTTATTTCTCCTTGAACCCCGCTAAAGGCTAACTCTGCTGATTTGGTATTGCTTGAATTAATTAATTGATTAATCGACTCGGCTTGAGTAAGGTCTATTTTCCCATTAAGAAAAGCTCTTTGACTAAATTCTCCTGGGTTTGCAAGTCTAACTCTAGAATTACTAGATAATAATATCTTTAAAACTTTATTTACTATGATAATTCCGCCATGGCAATGAAGTTCAACTACATCCTCTCCTGTGAAGCTATTTGGGGATTTCATCACTAAAATTAAAACCTCATCTATAAATTTACTTTGTTTATTTTCCTGAATAAAACCATGAAAAACCCTATGTGATTCCCATGCATATTTAGATTTAGTTTGAACAATCTTTTTGCAAGAATTTATTGCGTCTTTCCCTGATACTCTTATTATCGCAACTCCTCCCTTCCCAATACTTATAGCTGAAGCAATTGCGGCTATCGTATCTTCTGTAGTAACTATCGAATCCATCTCTCGCTTTGTTATGGATAATTAAGTAAAATTATCAAGAATTAAATTTTGAAATTTTCTTTCTGAATGAGATTTAAAAGATATATTACCTATAAGAAAATTCTATCATTATTTAGGAGTCAGAATGGAAGTCCTTTCTTTAATGCTAAAGGTTTAGCTATAGGAGTATTTAGTGGTTGCTTTCCATTTTTTGGTTTTCAGACTTTAATGGGAGTATTTTTTGCGAAAATAGCTAAGGGAAATATTGTTCTAGCTGCAATTGGTACCTGGATCAGCAACCCTTTTACTTATATTCCACTTTATTATTTTAACTATAAAGTTGGTTCGATTTTTTTAAATAATCCTTCTAATAAAATTCTTGAAAAAAGTTTAGTTATTGATGACTTATGGAAACAAGGTAGAATTTTTTCCTTAAAATTACTCTTAGGTTCGTCTTGTGTAGGTATTTTATTAGCTTTGATTTGCGGCAGTATTGTTTTCTTTATCTACAAGGTAAAAAGTAAAAGATAAATTAATCTGATTTTAAAATTAACTTTGTCCAACTCTGGCAATATCTAAAACATCTGCCATTGATTTAATTTGTTCAATTGTTTTGTGAAGTTGATTATAACTTTCAAGACCTACACAAAGATTTATAATAGCTGGTTTACCATGAGCAGTTTTAACATTGGCATCACTAACGTTTATACCTTTATCAGATAACCGCATAAGAATATCTTTAAGAACTCCAACTCGATCAATTACTTCTATTCGTAGCTGAATTGGAAACTTATTATCGCCAGTTTTATTATCTTGATTCCAACCGACAGGTAATCTTCTCTCTATTGGAATTGATATTACATTTTCACAATCTTCCCTATGTATAGTTATCCCATGGTTGCCGAGCGACACAGTTCCGATAATATCCTCGCCTGGGAGTGGGGAACAGCATTTACCTATTCTGTAATCAAGACCTTCTATCCCGGAAATTGGTGATTTAGCTGCTGTATTAGATTGATTAGTGGATAAATTATTATTACTTTTAAGAGATTTTGCTATTTCAGAGTCAGAATCATTTTTTACATCTTCTGTCTGTAATTTTATTTCTTCTCTTAGTCTGTTTAATACTTGATGCAAAGTTAAACCACCAAAACCAAGAGATGCAAGAAGGTCTTCAGTAGTTTTTAAATTGCATCGATTTGCAACTTTTTTCATGGCTTCACTAGAAAGTAATGCTTCAAAACCGTTTCTACCTACTTCTTTTTCAAGTAAATCTCTACCTCTTTTAATCGTTTCATCACGATGGCTTTTCTTATACCATTGGCGAATTCTATTTTTAGCAGTTGGCGTAACTACAAAGTTCAGCCAATCCAAGCTTGGAGTAGCATTATTACTTGTCAAAATTTCTATGAAGTCACCATTTTGAAGTGCTGTAGATAATGGAGAAAGCTTTTCATTAATTCTTATTCCATTACAATGATTTCCAACTTCAGAATGGATTCTGTAGGCGAAATCTATCGCGGTAGATCCTTTCCTTAAACCAACAACATCTCCTTTTGGAGTGATTACAAATACTTCTTCATCAAATAAATCTTCTTTAATTGAAGCTAAATAATCATTATGATCCTTTTCATTACCTTCTTGTTGCCATTCTACTAATTGTCTTAGCCAATTAAATCTCTCGGCATTACTTTTGGCAGGAGAACCACCCTCTTTATATTGCCAATGAGCGGCAATACCATATTCAGCAATTTGATGCATCGAAGTAGTTCTAATTTGAACTTCAATAGGTCGATGTCTTCCAATCACAGAAGTGTGTAAGGACTGATATCCATTGGGTTTTGGTAATCCTATATAGTCTTTAAATCTACCTGGAATTGGTTTAAAAGTATCATGAACAACTGCTAAAGCTCTATAACAACTATCTGAATTGTCCACGATAATTCTTAGGGCAGCAACATCATAAATCTCGTGAAAATGCTTTTGTTGTCTTTCCATTTTGCTCCAGATGCCATAAAGATGTTTTGGCCTTCCTGTTATTTCAAAATTTTTCAAACCCGCTGAAATCAAGTTTTCCTTCATAAGATTCAAAGTTACTTTTAATCTTTTTTCTCTATCACTTCTCTTAACGGCGATTTGATCTTTAAGATCTAGATATTCTTTAGGCTCTAGGAATTTAAAAGCTAAATCTTCTAATTCCCATTTAAATCTGTTTATTCCTAGTCGATTAGCTAATGGTGCATAAATCTCTCTTGTTTCTCTCGCTATTCTTAGTTTTTTCTCATCATTAAGCCATTCAATTGTTCTCATGTTATGAAGTCGGTCTGCAAGTTTAACTAAGACAACTCTGATATCGCTGGCCATAGCCAAAAACATTTTCCTAAGATTTTCAGCTTGTGCTTCAGTCCTGTTGTTAAAGTGAATGCCGCCTAATTTTGTTACACCCTCCACAAGTATTTTTACTTCTAATCCAAAATTTGTTTCTATTTCGGATAAATCAATGCCAGTATCTTCAACTACATCATGTAAAAGGCCTGCAGCAATAACAGATGAACTAGCACCTATTTCTTTAAGGAGATTTGCAACAGCAACCGGGTGGATAATGTATGGCTCGCCGCTCGCACGGAATTGTCCATCATGAGCTTTATAAGCAAGTTTAAAAGCCTTTACTATAAGGTTTTGATTCTCATCATTTTCTTTATTTGATTTTTCAAAATTATGAATATCTTTAAGAAGCCAATCGGGAATGTTTATTTGATAATTCAAAGATTCACTTTCATATTTTTTATTTTCAGGCAAAATAGTTTTGGAAACTTCAATTTCGTTTTTTTCTTTTGAATTTGCAGCTGCCTCGGACATTTTATGTTGCTTTAGATTTATTTTATTTATGTCTAGAAAAATTTGCTATAAATCATGGAAAAAAATAAAGAAAAAATTATTGTAGTTAAAAATCTTACTGTTAAATATGGTTTAAAACAGCAACCTATTATCAAAAATTTTAATTTGGAAATAGATAGTGGAGATCATCTGGCCATAATAGGACCTTCTGGATGTGGAAAGACCACTTTTGCAAAAACATTAGTAAATATATTGCCTGCAAAGGCCAATTCTAAAGGGTATCTATCGATTTCTAATGTTGATCCTAGGAAAATAAACAACAAAGATGCACAATTATTTAGAAGAAAGAATTTTGGGTTTATTTATCAAGACTCTATAAAAAAACTTAATCCGCTAATGAGAGTTGGGGCTCATTTATATGAATTATTTAAAACACATGATCAAACTAAATCATCTTTAGCTATTAAAAAATTAGTAAAAGAAGTTTTTCAAAAAGTCGGAATTGAAGAAAGTAGACTTGATTCTTTCCCACATCAATTTAGCGGCGGAATGAGACAGAGAGTTTCTATAGCAATGGCACTTGCTTTGAAACCTAAATTATTAATAGCTGATGAACCTACAACAAGCTTAGATACCAAAACAAGTTTTGAAATTATGCAAGAAATCATTCATCTATGTAATGAATTTGATACAACTTTAATTTTAATTAGTCATGATATTAATCTTGCAGCAAAGTGGTGTAAAAAAGTTGCAATAATTGAAAATGGATCGATTGTTGAAAAAGGGAATATATTAGATATTTTTCAATCACCAAAATCAGATATCGGGAAAAAGTTAGTAAATGCTTCAAAAATAGTATTAGAACCAAATACTAAAAATAATGCTCGAGAGCAGGTCGTTCTAGAGGTAAATAACCTAAGACATTGGTATAAATTAAATTCTTCAATTTTCATTAATAAATGGAATAAGGCTTTAAATGAAGTTAGTTTCAAGTTATATGAGAATGAGACTCTTGGAATAGTTGGTTCTTCAGGGAGTGGTAAAAGTACATTATGTAGGGCTTTAATTGGACTTCTTAAAGTAAGAGGTGGTGAAATCAAAATTTATGATAAAAATCATGCATCGAAAAAAAATAAATCTTTTAAAAAGAACAATAAAGTGCAAATTATTTTTCAAGATCCTTTTTCAAGTTTGAACCCGAAAATGACAATTAAAAGTATTTTGGAAGATATATTTTTTATTCAAAAAATTTCAGATAAAAGAAAAATCGAAAAAGAAATAAAATTAATTTTTAGAAATTTGAATCTTCCTTTAAATAATGATTTTTTTAATTCTTATCCTAGCCAATTATCTGGTGGTCAATTGCAAAGAATTTCATTAGCCAGAGCGCTATTGTTGAAACCAAAAATTTTGATTTGTGATGAGAGCCTTAATATGTTGGATGCTTCTGTAAAAATAGAGATTCTTGAATTACTTAGAGTCTTGCAAGAAAAAATGAATTTAACGATTATCTTTATTACTCATGATTTGGGCATTGCTAAAAGATTTTGTGATAGGTTGCTAGTTATGAATCACGGAAAGATAGTTGATGAAGGAGAAAGTTCTACAATATTCACTAAAACTCAAAACACGTATACAAAATCGCTTCTAAATTCCTCTTTGAATCTTATTTAATTTTAAGAACACTTAGTAATTTTTGAAAATCTAATGGTAATTCTGATTCAAATATCATTTCTTTCCCATTTATTGGATGTATAAGTCCAAGCTTAATGGCGTGTAAAGCTTGGCCATCTAATTTACATGGTAGTTTTTTACATCTTCCATATAACGGATCACCCACAATTGGATGATTAATGTGAGCGCAATGTACTCTTATTTGATGCGTTCGCCCCGTATCTAGTTTGAAACTCATTAATGAGTAATTGCCAAATCTTTCTTCTAATTTCCAATAGGTACAGGCATACCTTCCTGAAGTTTCTTCAACTACTTTATATTTCAATCTATTTAATTTATCTCTGCCAATGTTTCCCACTATTTGACCTTCTTCAGAATTCGGTGCTCCATGAATTACTGCAATATATTCGCGTGATGCTATTTTTTCTTTAATTTGTTTCTGGAGATTTACTAATGCCTCTTGGCTTTTTGCAACAACCATACATCCGGAGGTATCTTTATCTAATCTGTGAACAATCCCAGGTCTTAGTTTCCCATTAATTCCAGGTAGATCTTTACAGTGAAAAAGTAATCCATTCACTAAAGTTCCAGATTTGTGTCCAGGGGCTGGATGAACAATTAGTCCTGATTGTTTATTAATTACTATGATGTGCTCGTCTTCAAAAAGGATATTTAAATCCATTTTTTCAGGTTTCAAATAAATAAGAGGTTCTGGAGGAGGCATCCATATTTGAATATTGTCGCCATTTTTTAATGGGGTCTTTGCTTTCGCAGTCTTATAGTTTACAAGTACTAAACCTGAATTTATAAAATGTTGAATTCTTGCTCTACTTTGTTCTGGCCTTTTACTTACCAACCATCTGTCTAGCCTCATAGGAAGAGGTAGCTCATAAATAATTTCTATAAGCTCACCTTCTCCAATGCCGAAAGAATTTTGATTATTTAATTCCATAGTGGGACTTCTAAAGCAATTTTACCCAGCATTTGATTTCTATAATCTTCCAATAACTTATGAGACATTCTCCTTTTATCGCCTGAGGTATGTTTTGAAGCTGCTTCGTCGATCCAATCAGAAGGACTCTTAAAGCCTTTAGTAATATCAACTCCATATCTATTAGATATTTGTTTAACTGAGATATTCGCATTCTTATCTTTGTTGAGAGTGGATATAATTTTGATAAATCCAATTGCGACACTCTCTATTTCATAAGCAGCTTCTCCAATATCGTCACACAGTGCAAGATTAAGTGCTGATTTTTGATCTTCTAAATTTGGAGGTATAACACCAGGAGCATCTAGCAGATCTATACCACTTTCTAATTTTATCCATCTTAAATTACGAGTCACGCCTGCTTTCCTAGCGCTATCTACAACTCTTTTTTTTGCGATTCTATTAATTAATGCCGACTTTCCTACGTTTGGAAAACCAAGTGTAAGGGCTCTAATTGGCCTAATTCGCATTCCTCTAGAGAGTCTTCTATCGTCGATTGACGACCTAGAATCTTTGGCTGACTTACAAATTTCTTTAATCCCTATTCCTCTTTTAGCATCACACCAAAGAGGATATTGATCTTTAGAATTAAACCATTTATTCCAACTATTGATTGTATTCGGTGAGATCATATCTGATCTATTAATGACAAGAATATGTTTTTTATTATTTATCCATTTATTTAAGTGTGGATGTCCTGTTGACAAAGGAATTCGTGCATCTCTAACTTCTATAACTAAATCTACTTTATTGATAACTTCAGATAATTTCCTTTCTGCTTTTGCGATATGGCCTGGGTACCATTGGATTTTGGGTATGTCCACTTCAATAAATCAAATAAAATTTTGTATTCCTTTTAGTTTTTATAACTTTCAAAAGTATTTACTTCTAAATTTTAGTATAAATTTAATAACTAAAAATTTTTATAATCGTTAATTCTTAAAATTTATTAAGGCATAGGTAACAGTAACTACTTTTTAACCCAATAAGCCCAAATTAACGTTAGGGTCTTGAGATTATAAATATAGCTTGTTTAATGTCAAAATTATCTCTTTCCAGTCTTGATAAGACACATTTAGAAGGAAAAAAAGTTCTTGTAAGAGTAGATTTTAATGTTCCATTAAATGAAGACTGTCAAATAACCGACGATACGCGTATTCGTGCAGCGATCCCAACTATTGAATATCTTATTAATCATTCTGCAAAAGTCATTTTAGCTGCTCATTTTGGTAGACCGAAGGGTCAGGTAAATGAAAAAATGAGATTAACTCCAGTAGCAGCAAGATTAAGTGAATTGTTGGGGCAAAATGTAGCTCTTACTAATAGTTGTATTGGTGATGAAGCAGTTGCACAATCAAATAGCTTATCTAATGGAGATGTTCTTTTACTTGAGAACGTTCGTTTTTTTGGTGAAGAGGAAAAGAACGACCTGGAGTTTGCTGAAAAATTAGCTTCACATGCAGATATGTATGTAAATGATGCTTTCGGTGCTGCTCATAGAGCGCATGCTTCAACTCAGGGTGTTACAAATTATTTAAGTCCCTCAGTAGCTGGATTCCTTTTAGAAAAAGAATTGAAATACCTACAAGGAGCAGTAGATTCCCCAAATCGTCCATTGGCAGCAATAGTTGGAGGGTCAAAGGTTAGTAGCAAAATAGGAGTACTTGATTCTTTACTAGATAAGTGTGACAAAATCATGATTGGTGGAGGTATGATTTTCACTTTTTATAAAGCTAGAGGTTTAGATGTTGGAAAGAGCCTTGTAGAAGAAGATAAACTTGAGCTTGCTAAAGATTTAGAAGCAAAAGCAAAAGCAAAAGGAGTAGAGTTATTATTACCCACTGATGTTGTTTTGGCTGATGAATTTTCTCCTGACGCCAATAGTAAAATATCTCAAATTGATGCAATTAGTGGGAATTGGATGGGTCTAGATATTGGTCCAGATTCCATTAAAGTCTTTCAGAATGCTCTTGCAGAATGTAAGACAATTATTTGGAATGGTCCAATGGGAGTTTTTGAATTTGATAAATTTGCAGATGGTACAAATGCAATAGCTACGACTCTTGCGGACTTAAGTGCTTTTTCAGAAGTTTGTACAATAATTGGTGGTGGAGATTCAGTTGCAGCAGTTGAAAAAGCAGGATTAGCTGAGAAAATGTCTCATATATCTACCGGAGGTGGGGCTAGTTTGGAACTTTTAGAAGGTAAAACTTTACCAGGTGTGGCTGCGTTAAACGACGCTTAGGCTATATCTCATCAACAATATCAATGCTCTTTGTGAAAGTAATCATTCCCTCAGGATGAGCTATGATTCCTGACCAAATTTGCATCCCTGGTTTTGAGGGGGCTCTTGTAATTTTAAAAATCCCTCCAGACGCCAATGGTTCCAATAATATTTCTTGGTCAAACAATGAATTAACTCGATGAGGTTTTATAGCTCCAGCAATAATCACTTCTTCAAGAGGCTTATTTAGAATTATATCGATATCGTATTTTGAACCAGTAAGAACTCTATCAGGAATTTTAAAACTAATATCTATTTTTTTATTATCGTTTCTTATTGTGGTGAATAAATTTTTGATAATCCCTTCACTTATTTTTCCATTTACGATTGAAAATAAATAATCAAATTTCGATTCGAGTATATATATTTCTCCGTTAACTATTTTTTTTCCAGAAACTTTTATTCGTAAAATATCTTCATCTGGAATATTAGATTTTAATCTTTTGATCTTCCATTTGCTGTTAGGGAAATCATTAATAATCTTTGAAAATTGTTTTGGAATATTTTGGTTTTCATCATTTCTAAAATTTTTTTTAATAAACTCTAAGTCTCGCTTATTTAATGAGGTTTCTAAATTTCTTATAAAATCAACTTTTAAAGTTTGCGTTATTGCTGAATAGGGGAGAATGAGATAAATAAATAAGTAGAGAGGGAATCCTATATTTCTAAATAAGTTTAAATTCAACATATTTATCATTTATTATTTTCATTCTACTAATTTAAGTTTTTATGTCTAAAAAAAATAATTTATTAGTTGCAGCTAGTGGAACAGGAGGCCATATTTTTCCAGCTTTAGCAGTTTCTAAAGAGGTGGAAGATAAGTGGAATATTCATTGGTTGGGTATTCAGCAAAGACTTGATGCGAATTTGATTCCCCAAAAATATAATTTGAAGACTTTGAATTTAAAGACACCAAGAAAAAATATTTTTTTGTTTTATCAATATATAAAAATTTTAATGTCAACTTTCCAAATAATTAGATTCTTAAAAGAAAAAAAAATTAACTTGGTTTTTACGACTGGAGGTTATATATCTGCCCCTACTATTGTTGCTTCAAAACTACTCAGGATACCTGTCATTATTCATGAATCAAATTTAATTCCAGGAATGGTCACGAAATATTTTGGTTTTTTGTGTAACTATGTTTTTCTAGGATTTAAGAAAACAAATTCTTATTTAAGAAATTGTAAAACTATTTTCACTGGGACTCCTTTAAGAGATCAATTCTATAAATCCCATCCCTTGCCAGAATGGGTTCCAAAAGGAAAAGGACCTCTTTTGATTGTTATGGGAGGTAGCCAAGGAGCAAAAGCTATAAATCAAATTCTTAACGAATCTCTTGAATTTTTAATGAAAAAACAGTTTCGGATAGTTCATATTATTGGCGAATGTAATCAACAATCCTTTAATGTAAAAAATTCCAATAATTATGTTCAAAAGAAATTTACTAATGAAATCGCAGCTTTGATTCAAAACTGTGATCTTGTAATATCGAGATCTGGTGCAGGAACAATAAATGAACTTATAGAAACTGAAAAACCTTCAATTTTAATTCCATTTCCTTATTCTAAAAATAATCACCAGGAAAAAAATGCAATGATTCTTGCTGAAAGTGGAGGATCAGTTTTAATGAATCAAAGTAAAATTTCTAAAGAAGTTTTTGAAGAAACTATAGAAAGAATTTTTAAGAGAAAATCAAAAAACGGAAAATATTACTATGAAATTTTAGATATTATGAAGAAGAATATGGAAAATAATAATAAAATCAAATCTAAGATTGAGATTAGGAAATTTTTTAATTATTTTTTAAAGGAATTCTGAATTTCTTTACATAAAAGAGTGTTATTTTTCCTACTCTGCAAACTTATTCTTGCCCACTTTTCATCCAGAAATCTAAATGAAGTACATTCTCTAAGCAATATTCCCTTATTTTCTAAGTATTTTATATTAGGCGACAAGGATTTTTTACTTTCTATTAAAAAAAAGTTGGTTGAAGAGTTATGAACTTTAAGGTTCTCTATTTTTGATAATTTTTCAAATACTCTTTTTTTTTCAATATTTACCCAGCTGTGAATCTGTTTTGTCCACTGTTCATAGAATTTCTTATTACTTAGTAGATCAATTCCGGCTTTAATAGAAAATGAATTTAAAGGCCAAGGATCTCTATTTATTTCCCATTCTTTTAGTATTTTCGATGAGCCAATAACGTAACCTAATCTAAGACCAGGAATATTGAAGATTTTGGTTAAACTTCTCAAGACTAATAAATTGTCAAATTTTTGGGTTAATGGTATTAAAGATTCTTTCTCTCCATTAGGTGTTATCGATAAGAAAGCTTCATCACAGATAACTAATTTATATTTTTTTACAATTTCCTTCAATGAATTCTTTTCCCATAATTGGCCAGTGGGGTTATGTGGATTTGTTATCCAAATAACATCACCTTTTGGATGCAGAGGAAATGGTTGAGGAAAAATATCATTCCACTTTTTTGGTAATTCGCAATGTATAAAATTGCTATTCCAACAATTTAAAGATCTTTCATAATCAACAAATGAGGGAGAAGGAATACAACTTATTCCAAATTTGGACGCTTCATAACCTGCCCAGGTTATTAGTTCAGAAGCTCCATTTCCAGGAAGTATATTGTCTGGATTTATCCCATGAAATTTACCGATTATTTCTTTCAGATCATTCAAGTTTCTCTCTGGGTAATATCTAAATCCAAGATTCTTAATTCCAGCATTTAATGAATCTATTAGTATTTGAGGTGGATCAAAGGGTACTAAAGAGGCACTTGCGTCAATAATTTCAGAGGGTAATAAATTTAATTTTTTTGCATTTGCATATACATTCCCTCCATGCTTTAAGTTTGATATTTGCATGGCTAATGTTGAGTAACCATTAGTTTTCGGATTGTTCATTATTCATTTTCTAATTTTTATTTAACCCATTTTAAATCTGATCCAATGGCCTCTTTTATATTAGATAATTGATGTTTATTGAGTTGCTTTAAAATCCCTTCCAGTATATTGGGGACTAATTGTGGCCCCTTATATATCCATCCCGTATAAAGTTGAATTAATGATGCTCCAGAACAAATTCTTTCCCAAGCCGACTCTGGACTATCGATTCCTCCAACGCCAATTAAAATAATCTTTTTATCAATATTATGAATATGTTTTATTATTTGATTTGCTTTTTTTTGTAGAGGCTTTCCACTTAATCCTCCATTTTCTTCAGAAAGTAATAATCCTGTTTGACTGATCTTCCTATTTTCAAGACCTAATCTATCTATGCTGGTGTTAGTAGCAATTATCCCATCGATATTTTCCTCAATAATTAATGAGCAAATATCTTCAATATCTTTAAGACTTAAATCTGGCGCAATTTTTACAAATAATGGTGGACAATTAGGTAAGTTTTTAATTTCTCTAAGAAGTTCTTTTAGAAGAATCGGATCTTGCAACTTTCTTAGTCCTTCAGTATTTGGAGAACTTACGTTTATTGCTGCATAATCACAATATGGAATTAATAATTTTAGAGAAGTTAAATAATCATCTTTTGCTTGAGATAAATCTGTAATTTTAGACTTGCCAAAATTTATCCCTAAACAAATATTCTTTCTATTTTTTTTAAACTCAATTCCTTGTTCTACAAAGTTTTTAACTAGATTTTCAGCACCATTGTTATTAAAACCCATTCTATTTAATGCTGCTTCTTCCTCCGCCAATCTAAATAACCTTGGTTTGGGATTTCCATTCTGAGCAAATTTGGTTACTGTACCAAGTTCGGCAAATCCAAAACCAAAATCTTTCCATACATTTGCAGCATTTCCATTTTTGTCGAAACCCGCAGCTAAACCAATTGGATTACAAAAATTTATACCACATATGCTCTGAGTTAACCTTTTATCAACTATAGAAAATTCTTCATTTAGATTTTTTAAGATAGATGAAACTACAGGCCAATTATATTTTCTTGAACTGAATGATAAAAGGCTAAGAGATAAATTAGTTAAGTATTCTGCATCAATTCCAGAGTCTCTTTTTAATACAGGGGTAATCAAGTTTTTATAAAGATTTTTAAATACCCCATTCTGTTCATTCATAAAAAATTAGGATTCTTTTTTTTCTATTATCCAATATTTTTTATCTTTAGGAATCAATCTCCAATTACGCCATTCAAAAAGTAAATATTGTTTTATATTTATGTGGTTTTCTTCACCTAACAAATTGCTTAGTTCTAATGAATTTAATAAGTACTTTTTGTCAGCAAATTTTTGAATTAATTCATTTCTTGAAAATAATTCCTGAATTTCTGAAGGTGCATTTTTTTCAAAAAATTCTTCTGAAGATTCAGACTCTTTTAAGTTACTTTTTAGAGATATACCTTTGCTATAATTGGTTGCTATTTTGTCTACCCGATCATTTTGTTTGTCACCGCTATGGCCTTTAACATATTCCATTACAAGACCATTAATTCTTAATTGATCAATTTTTTGCCATAAATCAAGATTTTGAACTGATTTTCCTGAGCTTGTTTTCCATCCATTTCTCTTCCAATTAATAATCCATTTTGTATACCCTTCTATTACATATTTACTATCAGTTCTTAATTTAAAGTTTTCTTTTAATTTATAGGTTTTTAATTTCTCAAGTGTTTTTATAGCCGCAGTGAGTTCCATTCTATTATTAGTAGTATTTTGCTCGGAACCACCAATTTCTAATTCACTTTTGTCATCAAAAATTATTAGACCACCCCAACCTCCTGGACCTGGATTACCACTGCAGGCTCCATCGGTTGCAGCTTCAATTGCAATACTATCAATATTCATAATTTTTGAAGCCGATATAAAGTCTATCGGCTTGAAAAAATATTCTCTTACTTAAGTGTAACTTTACCTCCAGCTTCTTCAATCTCTTTCTTTAAAGATTCAGCATCTGCTTTGGCAATTCCTTCTTTTACTGTTTTTGGTGCAGATTCAACAAGTGCTTTTGCATCGCCAAGACCTAGACCAGTTGCATTTCTAACAACTTTAAGTACTTTGATTTTTGCAGTTGCATCAAAGCTTTCGAGAACTACATCAAATTCAGTTTTTTCTTCAGCAGCGCCACCATCTGCGTCACCACCAGCTGCTCCTGGAGCTGCCATTACTACACCTGCAGAAGCTGCAGCAGATACACCGAAAGCCTCTTCAATTTGCTTTACAAGCTCAGATGCTTCTAAAAGTGATAGAGATTTTAATGATTCAAGAATTTCTTCAGTTTTTGCGGACATTTTCTTAAAAGTTAATTAGGTTTTGAATTTAGGATTCTGATTTTTCAGAATGTTGTTTAAGTGATCTAGCAAGTCCAGAAGGTACTTCATTAATAGAGATAGCAATTTTTGTTGCGACGCCATTAAGAGCGCCAGCAATTTTTGCCATCAATACTTCTTTAGATGGGAGACTTGCAATTTCTTTTATTTCAGAATCGCTTAAAAGTCTGCCTTCAAATAAAGCTCCTTTGGTTTCGGATTTTTTGGTGTCTTTTTGAAAAGATTGGATAGCTTTTACAGCACCACCAACATCTTCTTTGATTAAGACAAAAGCATTTGTTCCGGTCAGTAAAGATTCAAGGTCGTTCCAATTACTATCTCCATCAATAGCTTTACGCATTAATGAATTTTTAGTAACTTTGCAAATGCCGTTAGTTGTTTGCAATCTAGATCGCAAATCTGACATTTCTTTGATAGTTAAACCTTTATAGTCAAGAACTACAGCCATTTCCGAGTCGTTTAATAGAGATTTAATCTCAGTAACGATTTGTTGCTTATTCTCAAGTGTTCGGCCCATTGATGTTTTTTGGATCGTAATTTAGGAAGAGCAGGAAATGCGGCAAAGTCCTTTTAAAGAGGCCGCTTTTATTAGATCCAAAAAGAAATAATTTAAGACGAGTCCTCGGTAGGAATTAAAAATTTAGAATAACTAAATCAACCTACTTTCTTTGGCCGTATTATTGCAATTAAAATTATACTACAAAGCGTTAACCTTCAGGTTGGTAATCTTGTACAGCATTTATGTCTACTTGAACTGAAGGCCCCATTGTGGAAGTTACATAAAAAGTTTTCCAATATTTTCCCTTGGCTCCACTTGGTTTATTTTTATCAATTGATTCTTGTAAGGTTTTTAAGTTGTCAAATAGAGCTTCTTTTGTGAAACTTGCTTTTCCAAAACGGACATGAACGATTCCAGCTTTATCTGCTCTAAATTCGAGCTTACCAGCTTTGAATTCTTTTATCGCATTAGCAATGTCATTAGTTACTGTCCCAGCTTTAGGATTAGGCATTAAACCTCTAGGTCCTAAAACTCTTCCTAATTTTGCAACCTTTGGCATCATATCTGGAGTCGCAATAAGAAGATCAAACTCCATATTTCCTTTGTTGATGCTTTCCACAAGATCTTCTTCGCCAAATAAATCTGCACCAGCAGCCTTAGCTTTCGATACATTCTCACCGCTAGTAATTACTGCAATTTTGATGCTTTGGCCAGTACCATGTGGTAATGCCACGGTGGTCCTTAATTGTTGATCAGTATATTTTGGATCAATACCTAAACGTATATGTGCTTCAATAGTTTCATCAAATTTTGCATTAGCATTTTCCTTGATAATACTAAGAGCTTCAAGTGGTGCGTAAATGCGATCTTCTATTTTTGTTGATAGAGTCGCCATTCTTTTGGATAGTTTTTTCATAATAATATTGGGTGCAAATGGTTATTAACTAACCTCCCCTAAATAGTGAGAAATTTTTATTGAACTCAATCAGTGATAGAGACGCCCATATTACGAGCAGTACCCTCAATTACTTTCATTGCTGATTCAACACTAGAACAGTTTAGATCAGGAAGCTTAGTTTTGGCTATTTCTTCTAATTGAGCTTTACTTATTTTCCCAACAGAGCCTTTTGCGGATTCACCTGATCCTTTCTCTATACCAGCTGCTTTTGTTATTAAGACGGATGCAGGAGGTGTTTTTGTGATAAAAGTAAAGCTTCTATCTTCAAAAACAGAAATCTCTACTGGAATTACAAAACCTGCTTTATCTTGTGTCCTTGCGTTGTATTCTTTGCAAAATGCCATGATATTGACACCATGTTGTCCTAAAGCTGGCCCTACAGGAGGAGCAGGATTTGCTTTGCCTGCTTGTAGAGCAAGCTTGATAACTGCAACAATTTTTTTTGCCATTAGATTAGATAATTTAAGCTGAAGTAGAAAATCATAATTTTACTTGATAAACAAGAACAATTAGAAATTAATTTTGTTTATTGATTTGGGAGAATTCTAATTCTACAGGAGTCTCGCGCCCAAATATTGAAAGTAATGCTTTTAATTTATTTCTTTCTCCGGAAACTTCTATAACTTCTCCCTGGAAATCCTTGAATGGACCACTAGTTACAATGATTCTATCTTTTTCTTCAATATCCAACTTGATTACAGCTTTTTTCTCTGATGCGCGCTTAAAAATTCTATTAACTTCTTGTCTTGATAATGGTCGAGGTTTGATATGACCTCGCGATCTTCCGCTGCCTCTACCGTCATCAGCACCGACAAAGTTAATTACATTGGGAGTACTTTTAACAGCCATCATTGTATCTTCATCCAAAATCATTCTTACGAGGACATAACCTGGGAAAACTTTTTCTTCAGTAGTTTGCCTGCTCCCATCTTTTTTTAATTTAATTCCTGGAGTTTGGGGAATTTCAATTTCAATGATTTTATTATTAACACCTAAAGTCACTGATCTCTGCTCAAGAGTCGCTTTTACTTTTTTTTCACAGCTTGATGCTACTTGAACTGCATACCATCTTGCGATGCTTGTATTTGCTTTTGAAGAAGCAAGGCTTGTAGTTAATTCATTACTCATTTTTCTTGAAGCTTAATTTAGATCTTTATTAATGGATATTTGGGGATAATTCAACCAAAAATTTGCGAGGCTGCCCATCCATAGAATCTGCTAACAGAAGCGATGGCTGCAGCAGAAAACGATACCATAATTATAACTGCTACTGATTCGCTAAAAAGTTGTTGTTTGTTAGGCCACACGACAAGTTTAAGCTCATCGTAAGTAGATCTAAAAAAATTATTCTTTTTTTTTGGCTCTTCAACTTCAGGAGAATCCTTTTTAAGAGGTTCTTTATTAGTAGTAGGACTTGTCACAAAATTTTTTTTGAAATTTAGCTTTACGCTTTAGTTTTTATTTTAACTTATTGATTTACTCCTCAGCTAGGTTTGAAAACGATCTCATCTTTTTTAGCAGGGTTAAGTTTAATTGTTATATTTTTTTTGTTTTTGAAGTTTTCCTCTAAAAGTAATGTAGCCAAGGGATTTTCTATTTGTCTTCTAAGTTCCCTGCTAAGTGGCCTAGCACCATATTCAGGTTCGTAAGAATCGTTCGCAATTTTATTAATAACTTTTTTGTCTATAGCGATATTTATTTTCTGTTCAAGTAGCAGGTTTTTTAAATCTTCAGTTTGTAAAATTATTATTTTTTGAAGTTCTTCAATTGATAATGGATTAAACTTGACTACTTCGTCAATTCTATTTAAAAATTCAGGTCTAAAAATTGAAGACAATGTATTACTAATGGAATCATCTAAGGTTTGTTGGTCTTTTTCTAACTTTCCCTCACTTTTAGAAATTTTTTGTGAATACTCCAGTATAGATTTACCAGCTAGGTTGCTTGTCATAATGATTACGGTATTTTTGAAGTCTACTGTCCTTCCTTGAGAGTCCGTTAATCTTCCTTCATCTAAAACTTGTAAAAGGATATTAAAAACTTCTGAATGTGCTTTTTCTATCTCATCAAGAAGTATTACTGAATAGGGTTTACGTCTTACAGCTTCAGTTAATTGACCTCCCTCTTCATAACCAACATAACCTGGGGGAGCTCCCAAAAGTCTTGCTACGGCATTTTTCTCCATATATTCACTCATGTCTAATCTTAAAAGTGCGTCTTCTTCATCAAATAAAGCTGTTGCAAGAGATTTTGCTAATTCTGTTTTACCAACACCTGTAGGACCCATAAATAAAAAAGATCCGATAGGTCTTTTAGGACTTTTCATGCCAACGCGAGCTCTTCTAATTGCAGAGGAAACAGCTTCTATAGCTTTTTCTTGTCCAATAACTTTTTCACTTAGTTCTGTTTCTAGATTTACTAATTTCTTACGTTCATTTGAAACTACTTTAGAAATTGGAATACCTGTAATTTTTGAGACAACATCAGCAATATCGTCAGGTTCAACTTGATATTTAAAAGGGAAATTTCTATTTTTCTTTATTTTATTAAAGTTCTCTCCAACTTTTTGCATTTCATTCTCTATTTCATTTAACTCTTCTTCAAGCTTTTCTAAATAATCCAGATCATTTTCGATTTCGCGATTTGATTTATCTTTAATTTGTTTGGTTAGCTTATCTTCTTCTTTCATTAAGATAGATAATCGCTCCATTTCTTTCCGCAAATTGTTCCAATTGTCAAAAAGAACGTTCAAGTTTGCCTCTGATTGTTCTCTCATATTCAACAGTTTTTCTTGAGCTTCGATATTTTCTCCTTGCAAATTATTTAGTTTTTCATTAATAGTATGAAGTTTGTTTTCTTGTTGGAGAATTATTTGAGGCTTTTTATTAGACTCGATTTTTAATTCTGCAGCTGCTTCATCAATTAAATCTATTGCCTTATCAGGAAGACATTTATCGCTGATGTATCTGTCGGCCAATTTTGCAGAATAGTTTACAGCTTCTTCAGAAATTTTTATGCCATGATGTGATTCATATTTCTTTTTGATACCTTGCAGTATTTTCGCGCTTAACTCTACTGAAGGTTCATTAACAGCTATCTTTTGAAAGCAATTATTTAATGCCTGATCTTTTTCAATAGTTTCACGAAATTTCTCAGGTGTTGTTGTACCGATACATCTAAGTTCTCCTTCAGCCAGTAAAGGTTTTAAGATATTGCTGATATCGGTAGAAGATCTGTCAGAACTTAATATTGAATGAATTTCATCAATAAATAGAATCATTCCTTGGCTTGAGTTGTTTAGTTCCTGCATTATTAAGCTTAGCCTTTCTTCTAGTTGGCCTCTAAATTTTGTCCCAGAAACTAAAGCACCTAAGTCAAGCGAAATAATTTTAAAGTCTTTTAAAGAATCAGGAACTTTTTTGTCTACAATTAATTGCGCAAGTAATTTTGCAATTGAGGTTTTACCAACTCCAGGATTACCGATTAATATAGGATTATTTTTGTTTCTTCTGCAGAGTACCCTCATTAAATTATTGATCTCATTTTCTCTCCCTAAAACGGGATCTAGTAAGCCTTTTTTAGCTGATTCTGTTAAATCTTTTCCATAAATTGAAAGAGCATTTTCCTCTATACCAACTGGTTTTTTGGTTTCAATTTGAAGTTTACTTTTGGGTAATGAAACAATAGCTTCTTTAAAATTTTCTTCTTTAACTAAAGTCTCTTTATTTGGTTCAAAATTAGATTGATTATTAATTTTAAATGCGTTCTCGTAATTTAAAGAATCTTTTGATTGATTAATATTTGGGAAAAATTTTAATTCTTCTTCTAATTTTTCCATCGAAAGGTTGCCTTCTTCAAAAACATAATTTCCAATTCTTAAATCTCTCCCAAGAGCAATAAGTAAATGTGGAATTTCTATGAATCTCGATCCCCATTGGATTTTAATCTGATTTGCATTATCTAATAAAATTTCTAAATCTTCTCCGATAGTAAAAATATCTGACTCATTTATTGGGGTCTCTTCTAAAAAATCTTCTGTTATATCTAAAACCGTATCTTGGTCAATTGATAATTTTTCAATGAAAGAAAAGAATTCACTTGATGAGAACAATGTATGGATTATGTGTTCAATATTAAATTCGCTGTGATCCCATTTTTTTGCTGTTTCCTCCCCTAATAAAAGAAGATTCCAACTGATATCGCTAAATAGTTCAGGACTGGATGTAAGTGTTTCTCTCATAAACTATAAAAACTATAGTTGATTATTAATTAATATTCTAAATAGTATCTGCATTAATAATCATCCAATAATTTTTAAATTGTAAGATGAATTTGAAAAATATGTTTATGAGAGGGGTTGCAGGCACTTTGGAATTAATAAAATCGTTAACTAATATTTAAGCTGTCATGAAATTAAAAAATTTTAATTGTTTAACATATATATTTCAGATATTAGCCAAATAGTTCAGCTATTAATAGGATTTAAATAGTAATAATTTAATTGTGAAAGAAACTATTGATTTCCTTATTGATACTATTGAAGCAAGGCAAGTCCTTGATTCAAGAGGCAATCCAACTGTAGAGGCAGAAGTATTTTTGGAATGTGGTGCAAGTGGTAGAGCAATTGTTCCCAGCGGAGCTAGCACTGGTGCTCATGAAGCACATGAATTAAGGGATGGTGGTTCAAAATATATGGGGAAGGGCGTATTAAATGCTGTTAATAAAATTCATGAAACAATATCCCCGGCTTTATGTGGTTTGTCTGCTTTAGATCAAATTGCAGTAGATAAATTAATGATTGAAATAGATGGAACTTCTAATAAATCTAACCTTGGAGCAAATTCAATCCTTGCAGTAAGTCTTGCAACTGCTAGAGCATCAGCTAATGCTTTAGACGTTCCACTGTATAGGTATCTTGGAGATCCATTATCAAATCTCCTTCCAGTCCCATTAATGAATGTAATAAATGGTGGTGCTCATGCACCAAATAGTCTTGATTTTCAGGAATTTATGCTTGTCCCACATGGAGCTAAGAATTTTAGTGAATCATTAAGAATGGGCACTGAAATTTTTCACTCATTAAAATCACTACTTGATCAAAAAGGTCTATCTACTGCTGTAGGTGATGAGGGCGGATTTGCCCCTAATTTGTCATCAAGCGAAGAAGCAGGGGACTTATTATTAGAAGCAATTCAAAAAGCCGGATTTAAACCTGGCGAGCAGGTATCTTTAGCTTTAGATGCTGCTAGTACTGAATTTTATAGTGATGGTATCTATAAATATGAAGGTAAAAATTTAAATAGTTCTGAAATGATTTCATATCTTTCAAGATTAGTTTCTAATTATCCAATAGTTTCAATAGAGGATGGCTTAGCTGAGGATGATTGGGAGGGTTGGTCAAAATTAAACAAAGAATTAGGAAATAAAGTTCAGCTTGTAGGTGATGATTTATTCGTTACTAATTCAGAAAGATTAAGGAAAGGGATTATGGAAAAATCTGCTAATTCAATCCTAATAAAGGTAAATCAAATTGGAACATTAACTGAAACTTTGGAAGCTATTGAGTTAGCTAAAATGTCCGGTTTCACAAGTGTAATTAGTCATAGAAGTGGTGAGACTGAGGATACAACGATTGCAGATTTATCTGTCGCTACTAGATCTGGTCAGATTAAGACAGGCTCTTTGAGCAGAAGTGAAAGGATTGCAAAATACAATAGGCTTTTAAAAATTGAGGAGGAATTGGGAAATCAAGCAAGATTCGCTGGAGCTTTAGGTTTAGGTCCCAAAAATATATAGTTTTTTAGCGCTTAAGTTTTTCTAAACGTGAGCCTTTTCTCATGCTTAATTGGCACTTTATCCAATCAATACTTATTGGTAGTGCAAAAAAAAGTGGCAACAACGCAAAATTATTTTGTTTATTGGTTACAAGTAAAGCAGATGCAATTGATAAGCTTCCTATAAGAATTGAATGACCTAAGGTTTTTTGAGCAGTAAACATTTTTTTGAATTGCCTATCAGACTCTCCCATTCTTATTTGCAATTGTAAATCGCCCTGCTCTAATCTTTCTAAACTTTCATCTATTCTTTTTGGAATGCCAACAGCTTTGGATCCTAGTTCACCTACTTGCCTTCCAAATTGGTTAATAAAATCGTTGGAATTTTGATTATTTGAAGTCATAAGTTCTATTAAATAAGGCTTTGTAACTGATACAAGGTTAAACCCTGGGTCAAGCATTCTACCAACTCCTTCAAAAGTTGATAAAGCTCTCATCACAAAGATTAAATCTACTGGTAGTTGAAATGGCGTTTCATAAACAAGTTCGTATAAATCTCCAGATAATTTTTCAATAATATTTGGACTAAATGGTGGAGTTAAGGCTTCTTTAAGCATTAATCTGACTAATCTTCTAACTGGTCCTACATCAATATCTTTTGAAATAAGCCCAGCTTGTTGTAATTGACTGACAAGTGATGAGGCGTCTCTTAAAGCAGCAGCCTTAACCATCCCCCCTAATCTTGTTTGAAGATTATTTGAGATATTGCCCATCATTCCAAAATCATAAAAAATCAATTTACCTTTATTTGAAATTGCTAGATTCCCTGGATGAGGGTCTGCATGAAAAAAACCATAATTTACTAATTGTTTTAAATAACTGATGGCGCCAATTTCTGCGATTTTAGGTAAATCAATTTCTTGTGATTGTAATTTTTCTAAATCGCTTATTTTTGTTCCTTCTAAGTAACTTAAACAAAGAACTTTTTCACTGCTCATATCCCAAATTACTTCTGGAACTTCAACATTTTCATCATCAAGAAATTGCTGTCTAAATCTTGCTGCATATTGTGCTTCACAATTAAAATCAAGCTCCTTCATGAGAACTTTCCTACACTCTTTAGCAATCTCAATCCAGTTTCTACCTCGACTCCAATTATTATTTTTCTGTAATAAGCCTGCTATTTGCTGCATTATGCCTAAATCTATAATGAACAATTCTTTTAAATTAGGTCTTTGAACTTTAAATACTACTTTCTTACCATCTTTTAAAGTCGCCCTATGAACCTGAGCTAGTGATGCTGATCCAACAGGATCGCATATAATTTGATCTATTTCATTAAACTTAGATCCTAGTTCTTCTCTTATAGTTTCTTCAACTCGAGCAAATGAAAAATTAGGAACTTGATTCTGTAATCTAGACAATTCCTGTATCCAGGTATTAGGAATTAAATCAGGTCTCGCTGATAATAATTGTCCAATTTTAATAAATGCTGATCCAAGCTTTATTAATTGATTAGTAAACCACCTAGCTCTTTTAATTTGAACCCTACTTTTTTCATTGTTATTAGTTTGGAAAATTGTAAATATAATATTATCTATCCACAAAGTTATTAAAAGCGAAATCAGAGTTATCCAAATAAGAAAGGCCCTCTTCAATTTTTTTAAACGATAATGAAGAATGTGATAACTCATTTAATTTAATTATTTATAGTTTTATTGAAAAGATCAATCTGTTGATTGATACCTTCAATTTCATTTAAAACTTGTTTGATTTTGGAATCTTGATAAGTATTTTTAGACTCATTTTCTTGAATATTTGCGGCTTTTTCCAGTCTTGATGCTTCTTCGATTATGGCTTCTTTTAAACTATCAAATTCTTTTTTGAGAATTTCCGGAGTATCCTGAGCAATATTTGTTGCTTCTTCAATTTTTTCAACCAATATTTCGTTTAATTTTTCGGTTACTTTCTTAATGGCAGCTTTTAAAAGGTAATCAGAGTTGGTCATGAAAAATATAATGTTTCAACGGCAATTGATTTTTCAATATGACCTAATAATAGATCAATACAGAACATTTCACGTAAGTGATCATTTTGATAATTAATTTTTCATGTTTTTCCTATGTAAGTTTGTTTCTATATTAAGCTTTTTTCTCTTTTTTCTTTTAACTTATATCTATATAAAGGTTCAGGTATTTACTTTAAAAATATCTTCTAACCAAGAACTCATCTAATTAACTACTAAAAAGGAGTTTTTTAAAATTGGAAATCATTGAATCAGATGTAGTTATTATCGGAGGAGGTCCGGCAGGATGTACTTGCGCACTTTATACATCTCGTTCAAATTTAAAGACAGTAATTTTAGATAAAAACCCATCTGTTGGCGCCTTAGCAATAACTCATCAAATAGCTAATTATCCAGGTGTTCCGGTTGATATAAGTGGAGAGAAATTACTTACTTTAATGAGAGAACAGGCTGTGCAATACGGTACAGATTATAGAAGAGCGCAAGTTTTTGGAATAGACGCTAGTGGAGAATGGAAAATGGTTTATACGCCCGAAGGCACTTTCAAAGCTAAAGCACTTGTACTTGCAAGTGGAGCTATGGGTAGGCCTGCATCATTTAAGGGCGAAGCGGATTTTCTCGGCAAAGGAGTAAGTTATTGTGCTACATGCGATGGGGCTTTTTATAAAAATAGAGAAGTTGCCGTTGTTGGAGTGAACAAGGAGGCAATTGAAGAGGCAACTGTTCTAACTAAATTTGCATCAACTGTGCATTGGATTACATCAAGTGATCCTAAATCAGATAATGAAGAAGCTATGGAATTGATGGATAATTCAAATATAAAACATTGGAGTAGAACAAGATTATTGGAAATATTGGGAGATGATATGGGTGTGAACGGGGTTGTTGTAAAAAATAAACAAGAAGAAAATCCTATCAATTTAAATTTAGATGGAGTGTTTGTCTACATGAGTGGTTCAAAGCCGATTACTGATTTTTTAGGTGATCAAATTGCTTTAAAAGAGGACGGAGGAGTTATTGTTGATGACTTTATGTCTACAAACTCTGATGGAGTATGGGCTATTGGAGATATAAGAAATACACCATTTAAGCAAGCCGTAGTTGCGGCTTCTGATGGATGTATTGCTGCAATGTCAATTGATAGATACTTAAATAGTCGAAAAAATATAAGAGTAGATTGGATTCATTCTTAAAATAAGTATTGCTTCTTTAAATTTAAAGGGGTGTTGCTTCAGAAATATAAGCAACTCCTCCGTAGTAGCTTAAATCGTCCCTGATGTTATCTCTCATTCTATCTATTAATTCTTGCTCACAAAAAACAATTACATGAGCATTTGCTCCTAATCCTGTAAATTCCATATCTTCAGTAACAACTCTTTCAGGCCCTCTGCCTGTGGCGTGTTTCATAACTGTATATCCAGGAACATTAGCTTTTTCCAATGTTTTAATGATTGCATCTAGTTCTCTTTCACTAAATATCAAGTCTAATCTTTTCATTTTTATAGAGGGGACAATGGGATAATGGTATTTACTAAACTCATATATATAGGAATGCCAAGAACTATATTGAATGGGAAAGTTAGACCTAGTGTAGTTGAAATATAATAACTAGATTTAGCTTCTGGAACTGTCATCCTCATCGCTGCAGGAACTGCTAAATAAGAGGCGCTTGCACATAAAACCACAAATAAAAGCGCGTTGCCAGGTCCTAAAGATAAAAATCTTGCAACGAAAACACCAATAAATGCGTTAAACAAAGGCATAAAAATAGCAAACCCAATCAAGAACGAACCTGCATTTTTCAGCCTTGGCAATCTTTGAGCAGCGACTATTCCCATATCTAACAAGAAGAAGCATTCTGCTCCATAGAATAATTGTCCAGTAAAAGGCTCCATTTTTGCTATCCCTGAAGGATTACTCGATGCAGTTAGAAAGCCTACAATTAAGCTTGAGAGCAATAAATAAACTGATCCATTTAAAAGTGATTCGTGTAATATTGCGCTTAGATGCATTTTTCTTGATTTTGGTCTATTTTGGGGAGCTGCAAATTTCACAAGTAATAATCCAACAATTATTGCAGGAGATTCCATTAAAGCTAAGGCACCAACCATAAATCCATCAAAGGCAATTTTTTGACTTTCCAAAAAACTTTCAGCGGAAATAAATGTAACAGCACTAATTGAACCATATGCTGCTGCTATTGCGGCTGAATTAAAGACATCAAACTTAAATCTTAAAATTAAAAATCCAATCAGCGGGATTACAAGTGACATCAGTATTGCAGCACTTAAAGTAGGCAATACTTGATCTGTAAAACCACTTTTCTGTATCTCTATACCTCCTTTAAACCCAATAGCTAGTAGCAGATATAAGGAGAAGAGTTTAGGTAATGGAGCTGGTATTTCTAAATCAGATTTAAAGAGTACTGATATTGCTCCAATCAAAAAGAAAAGAACTGGCGGGGCTAATACATTTTGCAGAATTGGATTTATTTCCATAGATTATTAGGCTATCTCATTTAGAGCAGTTTCTAAAGCTTCTTTTCTTGTTTCAATAATGCCTTCAACTCCAAACTTAGCTAATCTATCTTTTACTTTTTCATTAGCTCCAGCAACAAATGCTTTTCTGGAATTATTTTTTGCTTCTTGCATCATATCCTCTATTGCCAAAGTCGCAGTAACTCCAAGTCGTGGAACATCAGTGATATCTAATATCAAAACTTTGTAGTTTCTTACAAGCATCATTCTCTCAGATATGCCTTTAGCCGCCCCAAAACTAAGTGGTCCTTTAAGTCTAAATAGCATTACCTCGCCTGAACATCTATCTAGAAGTGCTTTTTCATCAGCAGGCAAAGCATTTTTCCCTTGATCATCTTCTGATAAAGGATTATCCTCATCCATACCTTCTAGTTGAGTTTCGGTTATTGAATCAATAGTGAGCATATTTGCTATGAATACACCGACTAATACTGCCCAAATTAAATCCCAAAAAACAGTCATTAAAAGTACGCCGTACATTACTACTGATGTTTTTAAAGATAATTTGTGAGCCCTCCTCAAGAATCCCCAATCAATAATATCTAGACCTACTTTAATAAGAATTCCTGCTAGCAATGCAGTTGGTATTTGCTCAGCTAGAGGTCCAGCACCAACTAACACTATCAACAACACAACCGAGTGAACCATACCTGAAATTGGAGTTGATCCTCCAGATTTAACATTTATAACTGTTCTCATAGTTGCTCCTGCTCCAGGTAAACCTGAAAACAAACCTGCAACAGCATTTCCTATTCCTTGACCAATCAGTTCTCTATCAGAATTGTGTTTTGTTTGAGAGATATTGTCTGCTACTAAAGATGTAAGTAAGGAGTCAATTGCTCCAAGTACTGCTAGGACTAATCCTGCTTTGAAAATAATTGGGAAATATTGATTAAAACTTGGGAAATTTAAAGATGGAACTCCCCTAGGGATTTCTCCAATTCTATCAATAGCTCCATCTCCAAAAATTAATATTGATATTGGAGTAACTATTAATAGAGCTAAAAGAGGAGAAGGAACCCATTGACTTATTTTTCTAGGAGTAAGAAATACTATACCTAGTGTCATTATTGCTACTCCAATAGCAGCACCATTGGGCTGGAAATTTGAAAATACAGTTGTTAAAGATTCGACTACTCCACCTCGAGTGCTAATTCCAAGTAATGGTCCAATCTGAAGCGCGATGATTATTACTCCAATACCAGACATAAATCCTGAAACAACAGAATATGGAACTAAAGTAATGTATTTACCAAGTTTTAGAATCCCGAATAATATTTGCAGTAAGCCGCCAATGACTACAGCTGCCATAACTAAAGGTAAAATTTGTCCTGCAGAAAGATCTCTTGGAACACCTACTGCTGCTAAGCCTGCTACTACACCAGCAACAGTTACACTCATGGGACCAGTAGGTCCACTTACTTGAGCAGGTGTCCCACCGAATAATGCTGCTAAAAAACCAACTACTACTGCTCCGTATAGTCCATAAATCGCTCCTCCAGGCCCTAACGCAGCATTACCAAAAGCAAGAGCGAGAGGTAAAGCCACTACTGCGGCTGTGATGCCTCCAAGAATATCGCCTCTTACATTTTGCAGATGAAATCCATTAATTATTTTCAAAGATGCTCTCCTTAAAATAAATACTTGACTAGAAGATATTATCTCTTAATGACGTAAATTTGTGAAAAATGAAGATTGTGCAAAATATTTTTGTAACTTTTTTCGGTCTTACTAAATAAATTTTAGTTAATTTTCCTGAACAAAAATAGTCTCTGATTGATTAATGTGCGAGGTGAGCGATTAATGTATTAAATAAATATTTTTCAATTTAAAAAATATTCAAATGAATTCGATTATTCGTCCTAGAAGGTTAAGAAGAACTGAAGCAATTAGAGAAATGGTTAGAGAAAACCATTTAACGGCATCTGACTTTATATATCCATTATTTATTCATGAAAAAGATTTTAAAGAGGAAATTTCAGCAATGCCAGGAACTTATAGATGGGATATTAATGGCTTAATAAAGGAGGTTACTAGGGCATGGGAATTGGGAATAAGGTGTGTGGTTCTTTTCCCAAAAATTAACGATAGTTTAAAGACTGAAGATGCAGCAGAGTGTTTTAACGAAGACGGTTTAATTCCTAAAACTATTCGAATATTAAAAAAAGAGATTCCAGAAATGGCAATAATGACAGATGTTGCCTTGGACCCTTACTCGTGTGATGGTCATGATGGCTTAGTTGATGAAACTGGAAAAATATTGAATGATGAAACGATTGAAATTTTAAAAAAACAAGCTTTAACTCAAGCTAAAGCTGGAGCAGATTTTATTGGCCCTAGTGACATGATGGATGGAAGAGTTGGAGCAATTAGGACTGCTCTTGATAATGAAGGATTTATTGATGTAGGTATTATTAGCTATGCAGCTAAATATTCATCTGCTTATTATGGTCCGTTTAGAACTGCTTTAGATTCAGCTCCTAGAGAAAATAGTAAGAAAATAATTCCAGACAATAAGTCTACATATCAAATGGACCCTGCCAATTCAAAAGAGGCTTTAATTGAATCTGCATTGGATCAGTATGAAGGAGCTGATATTTTGATGGTAAAACCAGGAATTTCATATTTGGATATTGTTTATAGACTAAGTACATTTTCAAATAAGCCCATAGCTGCATACAACGTTAGTGGAGAGTACTCCATGGTAAAGTCTGCTGCTATGAAAAACTGGATTAATGAAAAAGATATTGTGTTAGAAACGTTGCTTAGTTTTAAAAGAGCAGGAGCAAATCTGATACTCACTTATCATGCTTGCGATGCATCTCAATGGTTGCAGGATAATTAAAAACTCATTATTAACAAAAATTTGGTTTATTCTTAGATTAATAAGAAATTAACTACTCTGTTTTGAAGTTATCACAAGAAGTAAATAGGATTGGTCACATCGCACTTAGAGTAGAGAATCTCGAAAGGGCCAAATCTTTTTATATTAAACTTGGTATGAATTTAGTTTGGGACGATAAGGATTGGTCTTATTTAGAAGCTGGTAAAGGTAAAGATGGACTTGCTTTGTTAGGCCCTAGTTACAAAGCTGCGGGTCCACACTTTGCTTTTCATTTTGAAAATAAAAAAGAAGTGGAAAATATACAAAATGATTTAAAGAATTCTGGTGTAAAAGTCGGTCCTTTACATGAACATAGAGATGGAACAGCATCTTTTTATATGAAGGATACTGAAGGAAACTGGCTGGAGATGCTTTATGTTCCTCCTGAAGGGATTCAATCGAATGTTTGATTCTTTTTTTTGTATGCAAGAGAAAAGTTATTCTAAAAAATCATATTCAGATGACACCTTAGAAGAAGAATCTATTAGCCTTTTAGAGTGGGATTCATTAAAAACTCATTTATCTTCATTCGCCTCAACGGAAATGGGTAAACGAGCAATTTTAAGTTTTGGTATTCCTTCAGAATACGAAGCCTCTAAAAGACTGTTGAATGAAACTGTTGAAATAAATGAGCTAGAAAATAAGTTAGATAAATCAATTAGTTTTTCTGGTGTTTTTGATATTAGTAGAAATATTGAAATTTGTTCCAAGGGAGGCGTAATTTCATCTTCTGAATTGTTAGAAATAGCGAAAACAATTGCTGCTGCAAGAAATTTAAAAAAAATCTTATTAGATTTTGAACAAAGGCCTTATATTTCGTCATTTACAAAAAATTTAATTGACCATCAGAATATCGAAACGATTTTTAAAAAAGGCATTGAATCTAATGGAAGGATTTCAGATAATGCTAGTAATGAAATATCTATTTTTAGAAAAGAATTATTATCTAAGAAACTTGAAAGAAAAATATTAGTTGAGAAATTTATTCAAAAGAATTTAGCTTATTTGCAAGATACTACTATTGGAGATCGATATGGTAGGCCTGTTTTAGCAGTGAAAGTTAATTATGTAGATAAATTTAAAGGCATAATTCATGACTCCTCATCTTCAGGAAACACAGTATATTTTGAGCCTGATAGTATAGTAACTAAAGGTAATAAGATAGCTTCTTTAGAAGCTAGGATCACAGCAGAAGAATTTAAATTACTTAAGAAATGGTCCCAAGTTGTTAGTGATAATTCAGAAAATCTTATTGGAATGGCAGCCATTTTATTGAGATTAGAAAATGCTCTAACTCGTTCAAGATATTCGAAATGGATTGGAGGCAAAACTCCTACTTTTGAGAAAAATCCTATTGTTTCTTTAATTGGTTTTTCTCATCCTTTATTGATTTGGGAACATAAGAAAAAAGGAGCTCCTCCCCCAGTGCCTGTCGATTTTTATATAAATAGAAATATTAAGGTTGTAGCTATTACAGGTCCAAATACTGGAGGTAAAACGGCAGCTTTAAAAGGTTTGGGTTTGTCTTTACTTATGACTAGAGCAGGATTATTGATACCCTCAACTCATAATCCTATTATTCCTTTTTGTCCAAATATATATGTGGATATAGGAGATAATCAATCATTAGAAGAGAATTTATCTACCTTTAGTGGGCATATATCCCGCATAAAAAAGATATTAGATTCACTTGATAATAAGAAAGGATTATCAGTAGTTTTGTTAGATGAGATTGGGTCTGGTACAGATCCTCTTGAAGGAAGTGCTCTTGCTATGGCTTTATTAAAAGAATTTGCAAATAAATCTGATATCACTTTAGCAACTACACATTATGGAGATATTAAAGCTTTAAAATATAACGATTCCAGATTTGAAAACGTATCAGTTGCCTTTGATGAGGATTCTTTGAAGCCAAAATATATACTCAATTGGGGCATTCCTGGGAGAAGTAATGCTTTGTCAATTTCAAAGAGAATTGGGCTCGATGAAAGCATACTCAATGAAGCTGCAAACTATCTCAAGCCAAAAGAAGTTGATAATATTAATAGTATTATTAGAGGACTTGAGGAAGAGAGGATTAAACAACAAAATTCTGCAGAAGCCGCTGCAGAACTGATTGCAAGGACTGAAATATTACATGATGAACTGAAGAGAAATTATGAATATCAAAAAATAAATGCTGAAAAAATCCAGGAAATTGAAAGGTCTAAATTATCAAAACATATAGTATCCGCTAAAAAAGAGGTAATAGATTTGATTGAAAAATTAAGAGATAAAAATGTTAATGGAGAGGATACTAGAATTGTTGGAAAAAGATTAAAGGAAATTGAGACGGAACATTTAACCCAAAAAAAATTTGAAAAGTCAATATCATGGAATCCTCAGGTAGGCGATTTTGTAAAAATTAAAAGTCTAAATAGTACTGGACAAATTGTAGATTTAGATAAAAAAGGTGGTTTTTACGAAGTTAAATGTGGTTCATTCAGAAGTACATTATCTGTAAATGACTTTGAAGGTATTAACGGAGAGAAGCCTAATTTCAAAAGTTCAAAAATTGAGATCAAGTCTATAAGAGAAGATTTTTCTTTTTCTAAAATTAGAACGAGTAAAAATACAATTGACGTAAGAGGGCTACGAGTTCATGAAGCCGAAATAATGATTGAAGAGAAAATTAGAAAATTTCATGGACCGTTATGGATTGTTCATGGAATTGGAACAGGGAAATTAAAAAAAGGACTAAGAAATTGGTTATCAGGTTTAAAATATGTTGAAAAGATTGAAGATGCAGCCAACAACGAGGGTGGACCTGGTTGCAGTATTGCGTGGATAAAATAAAATTTAAAAAACCTAGAAAATAATTTAATAAGAGTATTAAGTGCAATTTATTGATCAAGCAAACATTATTCTTAAAGCTGGAAAAGGTGGTAATGGAATAGTTTCTTTTAGAAGAGAAAAATTCGTTCCTGCTGGAGGACCTTCGGGTGGCAATGGTGGCAGAGGGGGATCAGTTATTTTGATGGCTGATAATAATCTTCAAACATTGTTGGATTTCAAATTCAAACGTGAAATCATTGCTGAAGATGGATGCAAAGGAGGCCCTAATAAGAGATCAGGTGCTTCAGGTGAGGATACAATCCTTAAAGTTCCTTGCGGTACAGAAATAAGGGATATTAAAACCGGAATTATTTTAGGAGACTTAACTAAAGATAAACAGAGTTTAACTATTGCAATTGGAGGAAGAGGAGGACATGGTAATGCTTACTATTTAAGTAATCAAAATAGAGCCCCAGAATCGTTCACTGAAGGAAAAGATGGTGAGATATGGGAGGTTCAATTAGAACTAAAACTTCTTGCAGAGGTTGGAATTATAGGCCTTCCAAATGCTGGTAAAAGTACTTTGATTTCCGTTATATCATCTGCCCGTCCAAAAATCGCAAATTATCCTTTCACGACTCTAATACCTAATTTAGGTGTAGTAAGAAAAATTGATGGGAATGGTTGCCTTTTTGCGGATATTCCTGGCTTAATATCAGGTGCAGCTGATGGAGTAGGTTTAGGGCATGATTTTTTAAGGCACATCCAAAGAACGAAGATACTTGTTCACTTAATTGATGTAATTGCAGAAAATCCTTTATATGATTTTGAGATTATTGAGCAGGAATTAAAAAAATATGGGAAAGGTCTTTTAGATAAAGAGAGGATAATAGTATTGAATAAAATGGAGCTTGTTGATGATGATTATTTGAAAATAATTACAAAAAAGTTAGAAGATTTATCTAAAAAGAAAGTTTTAGTTATTTCTTCATCTTTAAAAAAAGGTTTATCTTCACTACTTTCTGAAGTGTGGAAAAGGATATAACTTAAATTAAAAATTTTTTTGTTAAAAAATATACTTGATTTAATAATGAAAATTAGTCATAAATAAGATACTTCTTTAAAACAATATGAATTTTTATACTTGCTTTGATCAACAAGGAAAAATAATAGCTAGATGTCAAACCATCCAGGATATTGAGGTTTTGAAGAAAATGGGAAGACCAATTGTAGAAGTCAAGGAAATGAAAAATGAGGAGTCTGTTGTTTGTTCGCTCACAGGGAGTCCATCCGACTTTAATAGAGATTACTAAAGAACTAAAAAAAAAGGGCTTTTAGAGCCCTTTTGAATTGTAAGTATCTATCAGAAGAAAATTAATCATCATAAACAAGGCATTCCGGTTCATCCGGGTTGGCATCACAGAATAGTTCCAAAGCATTAGGATCATGTTTATCGTCTGGATGATGATCCTTATATTCTTCGAGTTCTTTTAGCTCTTCAGTTAAATGTCTGACCTTTGGAAGATTGCCCTCTGCTTTTGCAGATTCGATTTCCGATTGATCTTTTTGGATGTGTTCGTCAATGGATTTCATTTTAAGCTTTTCATACGTTAGTAGACATACATAACATAGTTAATTTCTAATGAAATTGCATTATCTATGAACTAAATAAGTGTTCATTACAACATCAATTTTTTTTCGAAATTGATTTATATATTTTTTTGGACTGTAATCTCATTATTTCCTCTAGCGATGGTAAAACTGGGATTAGTTGATTTGGGTTTAAAGGGAATAAAGCTTGGTAGTAATCTATCTTCCATTCATTGTCGAAGCATGTCCTATTTACGTTAGATAATTTAAAAAATTTTAATCTCCATTCAATAATCTTTTCAAAACTTGATAGTTCATGTTCAGTACATTTGAAAAGTTTGCTATATATCAATTCCCATCTTATAAGCGTTGGAAAAAGGTAAATATCTGCATAGGTTAACTCTTCTCCAAAAATCCAGTCTCCTTTATTTTTCTTTAGTAAATTTTCAATTTCATTTATGGCTGCGAAAAGATTTTGACTTGCTTCTTCATAAGCTGACTGGTTTCTCGCGAAACCACATTTATATACGCCATCATTAATGTTGTTATTAACTAAATCTAAAAATTTTTGATTACAGTCTTTAATAGTTATTGACTGATTTTTTGATTGAATTTTTATTGAATTGAGTAGCCTTATAATTTGTGAACTTTCATTAGACAAAATATTTACTTCATCTTTTACAAAACTAATTAAAAGAGGTAATGTCGCTCTAAAAATAATCTTTTTATTAGCTTTTTTGTAGAGGTCTGAAAGTCTAATACATCCCTTTATCTTTGTATTGAAAATCCATTCGCCATGCTCAACATCTGCTTTTAAAAAAATAACTTTAACTTTTTTAGATAGATTTTTTATTTCGTGGACGAGTAAAGTTCTTTGACACCATGGACAAGAATTCCCCACGAATAAATAAATTTGTCCATTCTCATTATTAATATCGTATTCACTATCAATTGTTATACCTTTGGGCCTTTTATAATTACCATATAAATCTGATGGCGCGAAGCCATTCATTAATTGGGTCCAAAACCAAAACCAGAATTTTCTGGAGGCCTTTATAAGGTATTTATTTTGCATGAAATTTTATTTTTAAAGAAAAAATGACTGTTCAAAGAATACTTATTGTTTCAGGCACCCATGGGAATGAAATTAATCCTGTGTGGGCGGTTAAGCACTTTAATAAAGAGGAAAATAGGCTAAATCATGGTATCGAGTATGAATACATCATAGGAAATCCTGTTGCCTATGAAAAAGGTTACAGATATATAGATGTAGATTTAAATAGATCTTTTAAAGAAATTAAAAATCATGATCTAGACAATAATAGTGTTTATGAAATTAATCGAGCTAATTTTTTAATCGATCAATTTGGAATCCATGGATCTAAGCCGTGTCAAATTGCAATTGATTTGCACACTACTACTGCAAATATGGGAACAAGCATTGTTTTATATGGGAGGAGATTCAAAGATTTTTGTTTAGCTGCATTACTGCAGAACAAATTTGGATTGCCTATTTATTTGCACGAAAAAGACAAAGCCCAAACAGGCTTTCTTGTAGAAGCTTGGCCATGTGGTTTAGTTATTGAAATAGGAGCTGTCGCACAAAATTTTTATGATCCAAAAATTATAGATAGATTCTTAATAATAATTAGATCTTTAAGGGAAGAGATAGATAAATTAAAAAACAACCTTATAGAACTTCCAAAGGAATTGGTTGTTCATGTTCATCAAGGGAGTATAGATTATCCAAGAGATGAAAAGGGATATATTGATGGCCTAATACATCCTGAAAGAATAAACCAAGATTGGAAAATGATTAAAAAAGGAGATCCATTATTTCTTGATAGTCAAGGAATAATGCACAAATATGATGGAGAACAATGGATTTGGCCTGTTTTTATTGGCGAAGTCGCCTATAAGGAAAAAAAAATTGCGATGAGCTACACCAAGAAAGAAGTAATTAGCTCTAACAATCAATGGGTTTTTGAGTTTGAAAGCCTTTAAATTATGAAACAAGGACAATAAATTGATGACAACTAATAAGGATTTTTTATTAAAAAGATAAGTTTATTTAATATTTAATGCTTTTATTTTTTTTGCTAAGTCTTAATCCTTAAAAACTTAAATTCTTTCGCTCCAGTAAATAATAGCTCCAAAAGCCTCTAATTGCAGTCTTCTATGCTTAGCTTCTCTTAGGGAAACCACTTCTTTCGATCTTTTTCCGTTAAGAAGCCATTCGATTATTACCAAGTTAAATCCCCAATAACAAAGAAAATATTAAGACATGGAGGTTCTTTTCTTTGATATTGCAAAAAATAAGTTTACCTAAAGAAAAAAAAATTACACATTTTTAGCGATTTTGGTTTAAAATTTTCGAAGCGGAATATTTTTCCGTTTTTATTTACACGTCTCACTTAAGAGACATACTTTACGAACTCATGACAACTATTCAGCAGCAGCGTTCTTCGCTGTTAAAAGGTTGGCCACAGTTTTGTGAGTGGGTAACATCAACTAACAACAGAATTTATGTTGGTTGGTTCGGCGTCTTAATGATCCCATGCCTACTTACAGCAGCGGCTTGCTTCATCGTTGCATTCATCGCAGCACCACCAGTAGACATCGACGGAATTAGAGAGCCAGTTGCTGGTTCATTCCTATATGGAAACAACATCATCTCAGGTGCAGTTGTTCCTTCATCTAACGCTATTGGTCTACACTTCTACCCAATTTGGGAAGCAGCTACTGTAGATGAGTGGTTATATAACGGTGGTCCTTACCAGCTTGTAATTTTCCACTTCCTAATCGGTATCTCAGCATACATGGGAAGACAGTGGGAGCTTTCATACCGTCTAGGTATGCGTCCTTGGATCTGTGTTGCATACTCTGCACCAGTTTCAGCAGCTTTCGCAGTATTCCTTGTATACCCATTCGGTCAAGGTTCATTCTCTGACGGAATGCCTCTAGGTATCTCTGGAACATTCAACTTCATGTTTGTTTTCCAGGCAGAGCACAACATTCTTATGCACCCATTCCACATGGCTGGTGTTGCTGGTATGTTCGGAGGATCTTTATTCTCAGCTATGCACGGTTCACTTGTTACTTCATCTCTAATCAGAGAAACAACTGAGACAGAGTCTCAGAACTATGGTTACAAGTTCGGACAAGAAGAAGAAACATACAACATTGTTGCAGCTCATGGCTACTTCGGTCGTTTGATCTTCCAATATGCAAGTTTCAACAACAGCAGAAGTCTTCACTTCTTCCTAGCTGTATTCCCAGTTGTTTGTGTATGGTTAACTTCAATGGGTATCTGCACAATGGCATTCAACCTTAACGGTTTCAACTTCAACCAGTCAGTTGTTGATGCAAACGGTAAGATTGTTCCTACATGGGGTGACGTTCTTAACAGAGCAAATCTAGGTATGGAAGTAATGCATGAGCGTAACGCTCACAACTTCCCACTTGATCTAGCAGCAGCTGAGTCTACAACAGTAGCTCTTTCAGCTCCAGCTATCGGTTAAGCTTAAAGTTCTTAAATTTAAAAGCCCCCTTTTTGGGGGCTTTTTTTGTTTTATTTTCAATTGGTTTCATATAATGTTTATATATAGATAAAACATTTGATATTTCTATGAGTAGTAGTTTTGGAAAAATTTTTCGTGTTAGTACTTTTGGAGAATCACATGGTGGTGCAGTAGGAGTTATTCTTGATGGATGTCCACCTAAGTTAAAAATAGATATAAATCTGATACAAAATGAATTAGATAGGCGCAGACCTGGCCAAAGTGACATTACAACACCCAGAAATGAAGAAGATAAAATTGAAATATTAAGTGGAATAAAGGAAGGGTTAACACTTGGAACTCCAATAGCAATGTTGGTAAGAAATAAGGATCAAAGACCAGGAGATTATAATAATTTGGAGCAGATATTTAGACCTTCTCATGCAGATGGTACATATCATCTGAAATATGGAATTCAAGCAAGTTCTGGCGGTGGAAGAGCCTCTGCTAGAGAAACAATTGGCAGAGTAGCTGCTGGTGCTGTAGCAAAACAATTATTAAAAACCTTCTCTAACACTGAAATACTATCTTGGGTAAAGCGTATACATGATATTGATTCTGATATAAATAAAGAGAAGATTTCTCTAAAAAAAATAGATTCTAATATTGTTAGATGTCCTGATGAAAAGGTATCAACAGAAATGATCGAGATAATTAGGGAATTAAAGCGTCAAGGAGACTCTTGCGGCGGTGTTATTGAATGTCTAGTAAGAAATGTTCCCTCTGGTCTTGGAATGCCTGTTTTTGATAAATTAGAAGCTGATTTAGCAAAGGCTTTGATGTCTTTGCCTGCCACGAAAGGCTTTGAAATAGGTTCAGGTTTCTCTGGAACTTATTTAAAAGGAAGCGAACATAATGATGCCTTCATCAAGTCTGATGATATTAATAAGTTAAGAACAACATCAAACAATTCAGGAGGTATACAGGGGGGAATAAGTAATGGTGAAAATATCGAGATGAAGATAGCTTTTAAACCTACAGCAACCATAGGGAAAGAACAGAAAACAGTAAATGCTGAAGGTAAAGAAGTACTTATGAAAGCAAAAGGGAGACACGATCCATGCGTTCTACCAAGAGCAGTTCCCATGGTTGATGCTATGGTAGCTTTAGTACTTGCTGATCATTTGCTTCTAAATCATGCTCAATGTGACTTAATTACTTAATAAATAAGTAGTAGTTTTGTTGAATAAATTATATTTATCCTTAAATTAATTATTTTTGAGCCATTCATATATTTTTGGATCAAATTTTTTATTTTTGATAGCTTTATCTCCAATTACAACTGCTTTATACCCTAAAGATTTATAAGTTTTTAAGTCATTGATTGATAGTCCTCCAGCAGCAATGAAATCAATATTTTTATAGTTGAGTATATTTATCGAACTATCTTTACTTTTTATTGGGTAAATTTTGATAATGTTGCAATTTAAATCTATCGCTTCCTTAAGATCTTTTAAATTATTAATTCCAGGAATTAATAAATAATTTTTTGACTGCGCATAATTGAATAGATCTTTATCCCAAAATTTCATCATCGAAAAATTCAATCCAATTTTTAAAGAATCTTCTATTGATTGCTTATTAACTATGGAGGCAGAGCCTAAATTAATTCTTGGATATTTAATTTTGATATCGGATACAAAATCGAACCAATTTTCGTTATTAGACCAACTTATTTCAATATTCTTTAATCCTAATTTTACTAAGTTTTCTAATTCTTCAAAAAATGAATTTCTTATAGAGGTATTTGAGTAAATATTATCTTCAGGTTTTATAAGTAAAAAAAAAGACTCAATTTTCCGGTACTCCGAAAAAGAATCTTCTTTATTATGCATTAAAAATTTAAAATTCCGCGTTAAATATAGTTTGCGACTTTTACTTCTGAACGATTGAGCAAGTCTTGTATATCTTCAGTATCTATAGTTTCTCTTTCAATTAGCATTTGAGCCATTTCGTCAAGAACAGTTCTATTGTCTGTTAAAACTTTTGTAGCTCTCTTATAGGCAACATCAACAAGTTCTGAAACTTCTACATCGATTGTTGCTGCTGTGTCTTCAGAGAAGTCTCTTGTAGAACTCATATCTCTTCCGAGAAACATTCCACCTTGAGATTGACCTAGAGCGACTGGACCTATTTTGTCACTCATACCGAATTTTGTGATCATTTGTCTTGCTACATTGGCAACTTGTTGTAAATCATTTGAAGCTCCGGTTGTTACTTCTTCTTCGCCATATACTATTTCTTCAGCAACTCTTCCACCAAGAGCTACAGCCATTTGATTTTGAAGGTAAGAACGAGAGTAAAGACCAGATTCCATTCTTTCTTCACTTGGAGTAAAGAAGGTTAGACCCCCAGCTTGACCTCTTGGAATGATTGAGACCTTTGCTACTGGATCATAATCAGGCATTAATGCTCCAACTAGTGCATGACCAGCTTCGTGATAAGCAACTAATTCTTTTTTCTTATCACTGATGACTCTATCTTTCTTTTCTGGGCCAGCCATAACTCTTTCAATGGCATCACCGACTTCATCGTTACTTACTTTATCTAAATCTTTTCTAGCTGCTAGTATTGCTGCTTCATTTAAAAGATTAGCTAAATCTGCACCAGTAAATCCTGGTGTTCTTCTGGCAACTTTATCTAAATCAACGTCTTTTGAAAGAGTTTTATCTTTCGCATGTACATTTAATATCTGCAATCTTCCAGCATAATCTGGACGATCTACTGTTACCTGTCTATCGAATCTTCCAGGACGCATTAAAGCTGAATCTAAGACATCTGGTCTGTTGGTTGCAGCAACTATTATTATTCCTGAATTACCTTCAAAACCATCCATTTCGGTTAAGAGTTGATTTAATGTTTGTTCTCTTTCATCATTTCCTCCGCCCATACCAGCACCTCTTTGTCTTCCAACTGCATCTATTTCGTCAATAAAAACAATACAAGGAGCATTCTTTTTTGCTTGTTCAAAAAGATCTCTAACTCTACTAGCTCCAACCCCAACAAACATCTCTACAAATTCTGAACCAGATATTGAGAAAAAAGGTACGCCTGCTTCTCCAGCAACTGCTTTAGCTAACAATGTTTTTCCAGTACCAGGAGGACCAACAAGAAGAACTCCTTTTGGAATTTTTGCTCCAACTGCAGTAAATCTATCTGGGCTCTTAAGAAAATCTACAACTTCTGTGAGTTCTAATTTTGCACCTTCTACACCAGCAACATCTGAAAAGGTTACTTGTGTAGATGGTTCCATTTGAAGTCTAGCCTTGCTCTTGCCAAAACTCATGGCAGGGTTACCACCTCCAGCATTACCACTTTGGGATCTTCTGAAAAGAAAAAATAGACCTCCAATTAAAAGTACTGGGAAAATTAAACTACTTATAGCTTGTTGCCATGGGTTGGCTAATTTTGTAGGAGTTACAGCGATATCTACATTATTCTCAGTCAGAATTTTTAATAAATCTTTGTCAGGGGCTAAATTGACCTCAGACCTGCTCCCATCATTTTCAACAACTTGAGCTGTAGCGTTATCTGGAGATATTAAGACTCTACTGATTTCTTTATCTTGAACTGCCTCTATAAAATCACTATATCTCAAGGTCTTTGTAGAACTTTCAGTACTAGGTTTATCAAAAACTGAAGTACCAATGAAAATTACAGTAATGACAGCTAGGACATAAAGTCCTACGTTTCTCCAACGTTTGTTCACGATAAAAAATCTTTAATAAATCTATAATACTAATAATAAAACAATATTAAGAGCTTCTTAGAACATCTACTACACTTTTGAATGCAAACCATTCAGGAATTGGTTCGCCATTCCTCAATTTCTTTCTAAATTCCGTACCACTAAGTTTCATAATTTCATAATTAAATTCTTTAGCTTCTTCAGCTGTTATATATCCTTTTTCCTTCGTATAAACTAAATTTTTTGAAGGAACAGTTTGCATCATCAATTCATCTGCACACTTATTCGCAAAATTCTGGGCATCATATGGACCATAAAAATCTTCACCAGTTGACGACGACTTACAACCAGCCATATCTCTACCAATAATAAAGTGGGTGCAGCCATAATTTCTTCTTATTATCATATGTTGAAGGGCTTCTCTTGGCCCTGCCATATGCATTGAATAAGGTAAAAAAGCCCATTTTATTCTTTCATCAGATATTTCCTCTTCTAATTCTTTGTAGGTCAAATATCTAACTTTTCCAGGAATATCATCTTGTTGAGTTGGTCCACAAGTTGGATGAACTAAAACAACTGAGTTAGAGGAGACATTATCTGAAAGTAAGGCGTTAGTAAATAATTCATAATGTGCTCTATGAATTGGATTTCTGCATTGAAATGCAACTACATCATGATTTGATGGCAGTGTAGATCTAACTTCTTCAGGGGTTTTGCAGGGGAATTCTCTAATTGGTAGTTCGAAACCATAAACTCTTCCTCCTATATAAAATCTACCTCTCTCGTTAAAAATCATCTTAACAGCAGGATGATCTAAGGAATTAGTACCATAACAAAGTTCAGCTTCTAAGGATTTGTCAGGCTCCCATTTAGAGCTAACTTCTAAAACTGCTATTTTTTGTTTTTTATAGGTAAGTAATATTGTCTCTCCAGTTTTTACTTTTTCATTATTTGAATCAAATACAATAGGCAAGCCAAAAAGCAACCCGCTTGTATTTCTATTATTTTTAATGACCGAATTGTAGTTATTTTCATCCATAAAACCTTCCAATGGAGAAAAAGCTCCAACCATCAAAAGTTCTACATCGCATGCATTTCTCTCGCTACATTCAAACTCATGAGTAGCTTTAGAAATAAGATCATTTTTAAGGTTTTTATCTTTGATAATTAAATTTTTTAGTTCCCCTCCATATGGCGGTATTAGTCCATCAGTATCTGTTTTAGTTTTTTGTTGTAATTCCATTTTTAAAATTGATAAAGAAAAATTTTGAAAAAAAAAAGAGGGGTTTAACCCCCTTTTTCTATTGAGTAGGTTTTATGCCTTTCTTCCGTAAAGCTCCCCAATTATTTTTACATCAAGTGGATCCTTTGAACCCATGTCTGTATCTGAAGGTTGGATTGCTTCAAAAGTACCAGCAAATTCGTCTGTGTCAGAATCTACATTGTTGATTGAAAGAGTAATAACGCCAGTACCGTTTACATCAACTTTAATATTTTCTTTTGCAAGTTCTTCGTCATCGCCTCCTAATGCAACTAAACCTTGAGCATATTCAACACCAGTATTTTTAGCTCTTGCCTTAGGATCTAGAAAATCACCAGTTCTGTAGTTAGGTGTAAATGTTGAACCACTAACCTCAGTGCCTGGCTCAATTGATGAAGGTAAATCAGCTGTAAGATCTTTTGCTGAGAATGCAAATGGCACCTCTAAACCACCAGGAGTTAATACAGTAATAAGTTGAAAATCAATACCACCTTTTTCAGTGAAAGTCCCTGAATCTATATCTCCATAAACTTCTGTCACTGTAGTGTTATTTCTAGGACTAATAATTTTTGTAGAAACAAATTCTGCAGCTTTCCGTTTTGTCCCTGGCACTTTTACATAAACTTCTGTTGGATGCATGCATATACCTTTAAGACTATCTCCATTCCCTAAAGATATTGATCCGACAAGAGATGAGTCTAATGTAGGGCAATCATTAGCTTTTCCTGTGTTAACAACATCTGTAAATTGTGCATTTCCTCTTTCAGAAAAAGCAAATGTTTTAACAGGTACGAAAGCAAAAGTTATACAAATTGAAATAACAAAAGCTAAGAAAGAACGAATTCTCATAATTAAAGTTGCAGTAAAGTTCTGTGAAGATAGATTAAAGGTCATCTAATAAGTTCAGTACGGATATTACAAGGGAAAGGACCATAAAAGACAGGACTATTAAATCCTCGAAACAACCCGTAGCTTTTTAGATTTTAAAAAACTGGAATTATTTTAAGCTATCACATTATTTTTAATGATTAAGATTACAAAAAAATACAAATTAAAAAATTTTTTTTATTTTTTTAATGAAATAATTTGGGTTATTAATTTATTTGCTAAATCAATTTTTGATGTTTTGTTAATGTAGTGTTCCATATTATTAGTATCGAATAACCAACCTTCATTTTGTGCCAAAAAGCCAAATCCTTGGCCTTCAAGATCAATTGGATTTGCGAATAGATAATCACAACCCTTTTGGATAATCTTTTCTTTAATTGTCATTCTTGCTTCTTCTATAGATCCTGTAAAAGCACAAAAGCCTACAAAAACTTGGTTATCTTTTTTTGATTTACTAATTGTTTTTAAAATATCTGGGATTAGCTCAAAGTTTTTATTCAAATGAGCATTAATTTGATTTTTTGGAATTTTAGCTGAAGTATCAGAGGTTATTTTGAAATCAGATACTGCTGCATTCATGAAAAAATAATCGCAATTTGATATTTCATTATTAAGTGCCCTAATTAAATCAACACTAGTTTCAACTTCATATCTTTTTATTCCATCAGTAAGATTCTTATCGATTTTCAGAGGACCATGAACATATTTTACTTGTGCTCCCCTGAACCTCGCTACTTGAGAGAGAAGTAGGCCCATAGTTCCAGAACTTTTGTTAGTAATATGTCGTGCCGCGTCAATTTTCTCTGAGGTACATCCTCCAGTTATTAAAATTTCTTTATTAAGTAAATCTTTGCGATATTCATTTTGTTTATGTGAAGCTATAAATTCAAGAGCTAATTGGATTAGATCATTAGGAGGTATCTTACCGATGCCAATAGCGTCACATGCTAAGAGGCCTTCACTTGGTTGCAAAGACAAAACATTTTCGTAATTCTGTAAATTCGCATAATTTTTTTGGACAGCTTTATTTAGCCACATTTGTGTATTCATTGCTGGTGCAACAATAATGGGCTTTATATTTGCTATTAAGATGCTTGGTATCAATCCCTCTGCATTTCCAGTTACCCATTTTGCTAATGTTGTCGCTGTTAAAGGGGCGATGATTAAAATATCAGCCCAATAACTAAGTTCTATGTGAAGAGGTGTTGATTGACCATCAGACCATTGATCATTTTCTAAAATGCACGGGTTTCTACTTAAAATAGAAAGAGAAAGCGGCTTTATTAATTTTTCTGCATTTTTTGATAAAACGCATCTTATTTCATAATTTTCTTTCGCTAATTGGCTAACTAATAATGGAATTCTTACAGCTGCAATACTTCCAGTAATTAATAAAAGAACCTTTATTTTTGAGTCCTTACTTTTAGTTTTCATCGAAAGGTTCCTGATCGAGGAGATGGGTATAATTAGTAGTTAATTCAGGCCTATTGATTGCAAGAGCTCTCAGTAAGTGCCAGTCATTTAAACCATCAAATGGAGTATTATAATTATCTTCCTCTAGCCTTTTAGCGAGCTCAAAGGTCATTTCTTCATCAAAAGAATTTACTAGTTCCTCACTTATTTTATTTTCAGAAATGAATTTCATATTGAGTAGAGTCAATATACTCTAATAATAGAGCCTCAAGTAATTATTTAAAATTGATATTAGAATTAAGTAAATATTTTAAAGGATATGATAATTTTCAATTTTCATAATCTTTTCAAATTGTTGTTAGATCATTTATCTTCATTCTCAGTCATAAATATGCAAACTCTCCTTTTCAAAAATATTTTTTCTTAAAATGTAGCCAAAAATTTATATCATGTCTCAAACCAAAAGAGAGCAAGTCATTAGTCACATACGCTATTTAAGGCAAGAGCTCAGAGAAATGTATTTAGGAATAAAAGAAGATGACCTTTTTCCTGAGCCAGGCGAATTAAGAGGGTTAATGGCTCAGTTGGAAGCATTACTTGAATTAATAAAAGGAAATACTAAAATTCAATCAAACTCAGAAGCGGCTTAGTTTGATCCAAAATGGTTGTTAAACCTCAAAAGACAAAATTTCAGCTAAAAATTGTGGAAAATATTCAGACAATAAGTATTTGGGCCAATAATCCATGGCGAAGATATTCAATATCATTGATTACACTTTTAATCGGATACTTTTTTGGAAGTTCTCTTGGTATGGTAAGTGCCGTTGTGGAACTCATGGATCCTGTAGCCGCTTTTTTATCAGTAGTTTTTATTGAGTTTTTAATAGTTTTGAGAAGAAATTTTAGATTTGAAAGGAAAAAGAAATTTTTAGTACTTTTATTAGATTCTTTAAGATTAGGATTATTTTATGGTTTCTTTACAGAAAGTCTTAAGTTGCTATAAATTTACTTGTTGTGTTTCTGTAATAGATAAAGCAAAGCCATTCTTATAGGGATACCATTTGCAACTTGATTATTAATTAAGCAATTAGGATATTGATCTACCACTTTGCTACTTATTTCAATATCTCTATTTATGGGACCAGGATGTAGGATTGGAATTTGTTTTTTATTTAAAGATAATTTCTCTAGGGTTAAGCCATAATCCAAACTATATGAATCAATGCTACTTAGTAAGTTTTCCATCATTCTCTCTTTCTGGAGTCTTAAAACAATAATCGCATCTGCAATTTTTATTGATTCTTCCAATGATCTAGAAATTGTTATGGAACCTCTTGATTTAACAGGATCTTCTGTTTGATTTGGCGCGGGATTTTTTAAAAAATTGATAAATTCGTCAGGTATTAATGTCTTAGGACCACATAAAATTATATCGGCGCCGAATGCACTTAAAGCCCAAAGATTTGATCTAGCAACCCTTGAATGATTAACGTCTCCAATTATTAAAATTTTTTTGGAATTTAAAACCTTTGGATTCAGTGTTTTTTGGGAAAAGAATTTTATCAATGTATAGATGTCAAGCAATCCTTGGCTGGGGTGACTATGTAATCCATCGCCTGCATTAAGAACCGAAGTCTTGGAATTTATTGCATCAAGTTTTTTTGCGATTTCAAAGGTTATGTAACTTGACGAATGTCTGATAACTAATGTATCAGCACCCATAGCAGAATAAGTTATGGCTGTATCAATTATTGTTTCGCCTTTTGTTAAAGAGCTTGAGGATGGCGCAAAGGTTTGGACATCAGCAGAAAGTCTTTTTGCTGCAAGCTCAAAACTATTTTTTGTTCTTGTACTAGCTTCAAAAAATAAAGACGTTACCAAAGTCCCTTGTAACGCCGGTATCTTTTTTGTGCCTGCATTCTTTAGTGCATCAAATCTATTAGCCAATTCAAATACTGACTCATAATCTTTAATTGAAAAATTAGCTAGTGAGTGGATATGTTTATGAGGCCAAATTTGCATTACGCTTAAAAAGATGAATGATTATTGAAATTTAGGTGTTCTGTCACCTTTTAATCTTTTACTTACACTCCTACTATTTTTGAGATACCATCGCCATTTTATATTTTTTGCCTTTGATATGCCAATTCTCGTAGTTTGAATAAGATCTTTTTCTTCTAGAGTGGAGTCTCGTGGAGAAATCCATAAAGATTTGTTATTAAGAACTTCAAGTGAGTTAAATGAAATGTCTACACTGAATGTTTTAGTTACCAGGCCAGGTCCAGAAGCTAATCTTTCATTCTTATTAGATATAAAAACTGATCTTATCAAGACACCACTCGCAAAATTTTCTTTATCAGTAACTATGTTTAAACAATGATGAATGCCATAAGATTTGTAAACATAAAATATGCCAGGTTTGCCAAATAATGATTTGTTTGATTCAGTCATTTTGCGGTAACCATGACAGGCCTCTTCTTCCTGAGAATAAGCTTCAGTTTCAACAATTACCCCTTTAACTTGATCTATCTCATTATTTTTTTTTATGAGGTGACAGCCTATTAAATCAGGAGCAACAAGTTTAGAGTGCCGATAAAAAAAATTTTTTGGAAATAATTCTTCTTCTATTTTTTAATATTTATCTAATATCATATTTAGCTGAGAAAAATAATTAAGGCTATTAATTGATATTGATTTTCAAAAAAATGTGATTATTTTTTTAAAATTATTTGAAATTCAAAGGATATGTAAATAAGTTGTTCTTAATAAACTATTATTTAATAAGAAAAATATTTAAAGTATGACAAAAATAACTAAAGAGGAAGTAAAAAAAGTTGCTCATTTAGCGAGATTAGAACTCAACGAGGATGAAATTAATAATCATGCAGAACAATTAGAAAAGATATTGGAGTATATAAGACAACTTGAAAAAATTGATACAGATGATGTCCCCTGTACAACCAGAGCCATTGAAGTTGTAAATGTATTTAGAAAAGACGAAAAGATAAATTCTGATTGCAATCAAGACCTTTTAGAATTGGGTCCATCGAGAGAAGATAAATATTTTAAAGTTCCAAAAATTATTAATGAATGAGTAAATTAGTTACTTCCAATAAATGTTTTGTTGACTATCCTTAATAAAAATTTTTTTAATTTAAAGCCTGGATATAAATTTATGATTTTTCTTATTTTTCCCCTCTTTTTGCTATGACTCCTTACACCTATTAATAAATCATAAATAAAGTTAAAAATGTCTTCTTTACTTTCAAATATCCCTACCCTTTGAGGGGAGCCTTTTTTATCCAATAAAGGCTTAGTTTTTTCATAAGCTATTTTGTATTCAAACCAAGGAATCGAAGGCCAAAGATGATGAATGAGGTGGTAATTTTGTCCCATTATTAATAAATTCATAAATTTGCTTGGATAAACTCGAGAATTTATCCATTTATTTCTTGATCGAAATGGTCTATGTGGTAAATAATCAAAAAATATTCCTAAAGTGACTCCGACCATTAATGCTGGGCCGAACCATAAGTTATAAATTAAATTCATAAAGTCAAATTTCAAACCTGCCAAGATAATTGTTATGAATATAGATCTTTCAATTCCCCATTGAAGTAATTCATATCTTCGCCAAAGTTTTCTTTGAAAGAAAAAAACCTCATGATAAAAAAATCTTGGAGCAATTAGCCAAATTGGACCAAAAGTACTGACAATATGATCTGGATCATTTTTGGGATGATTTACGTGTATATGATGTTGTAAATGAACTCTCGTAAAAACTGGAAAGCTAAACCCTAATAAAATAGCTGAGCCATGGCCCATTGCTTGATTTATCCAAGGAATTGGATGAGCAGCTTTATGACAGGCATCATGAATAACAGTACCTTCAATATGTAAAGCTAAAAACGCAGTAGCTACAAGTAAAGGTAAAGGCCAAACACCTCTATACCATTGCCATATGCTAAGAAAAGCAAGAAAATAACCACCAAAAAATAAAACTAATGTTGGATTCCAAAAACTTGGCGGATCTACGTAATTTTTAATCTCTTTTTGCCAATTGAATGTTTTTGAAGAATTAGTATTTTTCGTTGTATTTTTACTGGTTAAGTTTGAAATTGTTTCTATTATTCTTTAAGTAATATAACTAATATTTTAAGATGATTGTATGCTCAAACATAAAAAAATTTTTTTAAAGAGATTTTAATGTGTCAAATTGATCATCTTAAGAATAAAAATTTTTAAAATAAACCTCTTTCAATTATTATTTTATTTGAGCGGTCGTGGCGGAATTGGTAGACGCGCGAGTTTTAGGTACTCGTATCTTAGGGTGTGGGAGTTCAAGTCTCCCCGACCGCACTTAAGGAAATTCTGATAGATAGTTTGTTTATTGATATCAACTCTTATAATTCAATTAAATATTTAATTTAATGAATAGTTCGATATTTTATTTGGGAATTTTTTATATTTTAGTTGGCACCATTTTTCTAACTGTACCGATAATTTATCTTGAGCTCGGTAAACCAAAAGACTTAATAAAAGCTTTTTTAAATTTATTAATAGGTTTGATATTAATAATTAAAAATAAAACTCTAGATGAATCATTTTTTGTAATTTCCCTTTTTTTAACAGTACTAGTTATTTTTTATCTAGTAGAGCTTTTTTCATCTAGATGGTACCAATTGACAGATAACGAAAAGAAAAAATTAAGTACCTTTTTGGAGTTTAAAAATAACTTTTTGAAAATATTAGAATCTATTAATCTGGTATTTGGTGATTTCAAGAAAACTTCAAATTTTTTTAATTTTGGTAGCAATATTAAAAATACAACCCAAAAGAATTGGGTAAGAAATGATAAAAATGATAATATAAAAGTCTGAAATCAAATAAATTGGTTATTTGAAACATCCCAAAAAACTACAGGTCAATTAAGAAAGAATATAATGAATTAGATTTATTTAAATAATTCTTTTGATCACCAATATTTCTTATATCGTCGTATGAAATCTCAAAATAGAAAAGAACAAAAATCAGACTTTTCTTACAAAGAAACTTTAAATTTATTAAAAACTGACTTCTCAATGCGTGCTAACTCGGTTGTAAGAGAACCTGAGATACAGAATTTTTGGGCTAACAATGATATTGATTTCCAATTAGGTTCAAGCAATTCAGGAGAAATATTTACATTACATGATGGCCCTCCTTATGCAAATGGAGCTCTTCATATGGGTCATGCTCTTAATAAAGTTTTAAAGGACATAATAAATAAATACAAAACCTTAAGAGGATTTAGGGTTCACTTCGTACCTGGTTGGGACTGTCATGGATTACCTATTGAATTAAAAGTACTTCAGAATTTAAAATCTGATGAAAGAAAAAATCTTAACACTCTAAATTTAAGAAAAAAAGCAACAGATTATGCCCATATCCAAATTAATAATCAGAAAGAGGGTTTCAAAAGGTGGGGTATATGGGGAGATTGGAATAATCCTTACTTAACTCTTAAGAAAAGTTACGAATCTGCTCAGATTGGAGTTTTTGGGAAAATGTTTTTAAATGGCTATATATATCGAGGTCTTAAACCTGTACATTGGAGTCCAAGTTCAAGGACTGCACTTGCAGAAGCTGAATTAGAGTACCCCGATGAACATTATTCAAAAAGTATTTATGTTTCATTAAAAATCACTAAAATACCTGAGGAAATTTTATTAAATTTCATCCAAGAAAACCTTAATATCAAAAAAGATTTTTTTCAAAATAATTCTTTTATCACTATTTGGACCACCACTCCTTGGACCATACCTGCAAATGAAGCAGTTGCAGTAAATCCAAAAATAAAGTACGTTTTTGCTATCGATCAAGAGAAGAAAATTTACCTTTTTGCTGAGGATTTATTTTCTGAAATTAGTAAGAAATTTAATAAAGATTTCAAGGTGCTTTTAGAGGTTAAAGGCTCCAAATTGGAAAATATTGAATATCAACATCCTTCTAAGAATAAAAATTGCAGAATTGTAATTGGAGGAGATTATATTACTACAGAATCAGGGACTGGAATTGTTCATACTGCGCCTGGTCATGGGATAGATGATTTTAATGTGGGTCAAAAATATGATTTACCAATAACATGTGTCGTTGATGAAAAAGGTAACTTAAATGAATATTCTGGTCAATTCAAAGGATCAAATGTCCTGAAAGATGCAAATGATTTAATTATTAAACATTTAAAAGGAAATAATTTGCTTCTATTACAAGAAAATTATAAGCATAGATATCCCTATGATTGGAGAACTAAAAAACCAACTATTTTTAGGGCAACAGAACAATGGTTTGCATCTGTAAATGGCTTTAGATCGTCTGCATTAAAGGCAATCGAAGATGTTGAATGGATGCCAGAGACTGGTAAGAAAAGAATTTATTCTATGGTTGTTGGTAGAGGAGATTGGTGTATTTCTAGACAAAGGTCATGGGGAGTCCCTATTCCAGTTTTTTATAAAAAAAATGGTAATGATATTCTCCTTAACAAAGAGATAATTAATCATATTCAAGAACTTTTTAGTGAGCATGGAGCAGATATTTGGTGGGATTGGGATGTTAAGAATCTTTTGCCAGAAAATTATGTAGAAGAATCTAATCTTTGGAAAAAAGGAACAGATACAATGGATGTTTGGTTCGATTCTGGATCTAGCTGGGCTGCAGTATGTGAACTAAGAAGTGAATTAAAGTATCCAGCAGATCTTTATTTAGAGGGCTCAGATCAACATCGAGGATGGTTTCAGTCTTCTTTGCTAACATCTGTAGCAGTCAACAATAAGCCTCCATATAAGAAAGTTTTAACTCATGGTTTTGCACTTGATGAAAACGGAAGAAAAATGAGCAAATCTTTAGGAAATGTTGTTGATCCAAACATAATTATTAATGGAGGTAATAATAAAAAAACTGATCCTGCTTATGGTGCTGATGTTTTAAGGCTATGGGTAAGCTCTGTGGATTATTCAGTAGATGTTCCAATTGGTTCCAATATACTCAAGCAACTTTCAGACGTTTATAGAAAAGTTCGTAATACTGCAAGATATCTTCTAGGTAATATTCATGATTATGATCCTAAAATTGATAGTTTTGAAATTGATCAATTGCCCCTCTTAGATCAATGGATGTTAGGCAGATTAGTTGAGGTTACAGATCAAATATCAAATGCTTATGAAAATTATGAATTTTCAAAATTTTTCCAAATTTTGCAAAGTTTTTGCGTTGTAGATCTATCAAATTTTTATTTGGATATTGCGAAGGATAGGTTATATGTAAGTTCTAAATCACAATTTAGGAGAAGATCTTGTCAGTTCGTCATGTCAAAAGTTGTTGAAAATTTAGCCGTACTTATTTCTCCAGTGCTTTGTCATATGGCTGAAGATATTTGGCAAAATATTCCATATTCAACTGAAGAAATATCAGTTTTTCAAAGAGGATGGCCAATATTTTCGCAGTCATGGAAAAATCAAATACTTAATGAGCACATTGCAAATTTAAGAAATTTGAGAGTTGAAATTAACAAGGCTATAGAAGGATGCAGGAACAAACAAATAATTGGTGCAGCTTTGGAAACTGAAGTTAATTATTTACCTGAAGATAAAGCTTTAAAAGATTCACTTAATTGGCTAAAAGAATTTGGTAATGAAGATGTTGATTTATTTAGAGATTGGCTTATAGTATCAAATTTCAAAGTGGTATCAGATTTAGTGGATAATTCTCTGATTATTGATAACAATGCGCTTGGTAAAATTCAAATAAACAAAGCTCAAGGTCAAAAATGTGATAGATGTTGGCACTATCAAAAAGAAACTTTTAATGGAATTCAAAATACAAAATTATGCAAAAGATGTTCAAATATTATTAAATTAGAATTCAATTAAATCCAGTTTTTTTGATTCAAAAAGAATACTGAGTTTTGATTTTCCCTTATAAAATTTTTTTCACTTTCTCTTAACGGTGCTTTGTAAAGTTTAAAATTTGTAATTGTATAAGTAAGTGCTATTACTTTTTTTTCTGAATCTATTTCAATTGGATGAGTTGTTGAGCTACTGAAACCTCTGAAAATAAGTATTTCTAATTGTTCTTTTTCATTTTCTTTTTGAATGAAACCCTCTAGCTTAAGTATCCTATGAGGTATCTCGGAACTGATCTTTTCAAGACTATTTATTAAATCAATTTTTGACATTTTCTGAGAAGCAAGAGTTTCTTCCATTTTTAGGTAATTTTATTATTGACCATTGAATAAGGCCTAAAATATAGATTAACAATGAAAATAATCCTAAGAATTTTGCTATGGGCTGAGTAAAGTTGGCTCCAAAGAAAAAATTAAATAAATTTTTTAAAATAAGATATAAATTTGAAGAAGGCTGAAGCCATATTGCACAGGCATCAGAATTAATCAAAGAAAAGCAGTTGAAGTTTTGTAAACTCTGAATAAAGAAATTGAGAGATATAAAAGTTATTGTCCATCTCCAAACTTTTGTAGTTGTGGTGAGGGAGTAAGAAAAATCATATTCTCTTAATTCATCATTAATATCGTTCCAAAACCAAACTGAAACTGTCATTAATAATGTTGAAATATTTGTTATTACAAGAGCATAACTATATTTTCCTATTAAAAGTAAAAGGCTTATAAAAAATAAAAGGGATATTTTCCAATAGATTGATAGAAGTTTTATAACTGCTTTATTCCTTTTTTTAATTGACCAGAAGGAAAGAGTAATAGGAATACCAATAAGGAAAATTATTGAAAGTTGAAAGGATAGCCAAATAGAAAGTTGATTAAAAACGTTCAAAATTTTTTCTTTTTAGACACATAATAATTAAACAACAAACTGTTACTTTTGAACTTACTATTGTCATAGTTATGAATATTATGCATCCTTATATTATTGCCTAGCAATATATTGATAATTGTATGAGACAGCATGTTAATCCCCTTAGTAGTAATTTCAATCAAATTGAGAGAATACCTTCTTTGAGCGAAATGTTTGGTGATTCTAAATCAAATCTTCATTTGGATATAGGTTGTGCTGCTGGTGAGTTTCTATTTGATTTAGCATTAGTTAATACTAGGTGGAATTATTTAGGAATTGAAATCCGTGAGAAATTAGTCAAAAATGCTAAATTAAAAGTGTTCGAAAGAGAAATCAAAAATCTATATTTTATATTTGGTAATGCTAATAACATTTTGAATAATGTCCAAAGTAAATTTATTTTCAAAAATCTAAAAAGTCTTTCTTTTAATTTTCCTGACCCGTGGTTTAAAAAGAGACATTATAAAAGACGTGTAATTCAGCCAGAATTTATTAACATTCTCTCAAATTCATTGCAAAAAGGGACTTTTATTTTTATAAAAACGGATGTAAAGGATTTATTCGATTATATGGATTACACCATATCAAGTAACTATAATTTTAAAACAATAGATAAAAAAGATTTTAATTATTCCGAAAGTTTTAATCCAAATAAAGTTAAAACTAATCGGGAAAAACATGCGATTGTTAACCAACTTGATATTTTTGAAAGGATTTTTATAAAAATTTGATTCATATTTAATTTATTATTTTATTAATTTCTAAAAAAAGTTTGTTTGTTATTTCGTTTGATAAAGAATGAACTCTCTTATAATTTTTGGCCTCAACTAGAACTCTTATAACGGGTTCTGTGCCGCTAGGCCTTATATAAACTCTAGAATTATCCGAATAAATTTTCTGAAAAAAATCTATAGTTTGATCAATCAAGATCTTGGTTTCTGGATTTAATTTATTAATATTACAATCTAGATTGATATTAGTTAGTTTTTGAGGATAAGGTTCGAAACTACTTTTAAGCCATTCATTTAAATTAATATTTTTCTTTTTACAAAATTTAGAAATTTGAAGTGCAGTTAATATTCCATCTCCAGAAAAGTTGTTACTTTTTGAAAGTATATGACCTGACTGCTCACCTCCTAAAACTGCTCCTTTTTCTTAATTGCGTCATACACATGCTTATCTCCTACATCAGTTCTATATAAGGTTCCTCCAATTTTCTTCCAGGCCTTTTCAAAACCTAAATTTGCCATTTGCGTTGAAACTAGTAAATTATTTGTGAGAATTTTTTGTTCCATAAGTTCTCTACCCCAAAGAAAAAGCATGTGATCGCCGTCTAAAACATTGCCTTTTGAATCTATTCCAATAACTCTATCGGCATCCCCATCGAAGCTAAAACCCATATCTGCAGGACTTTCTCTTAAAGCTTTTTTTAATGGTTCGAGGTTAGTAGAACCACAATTCATATTAATTTTCAACCCATTTTTAGAGTTATTGATAACTTTTACATCAGCACCAAGAGACTGAAAAATTTTTTTTGCGCAGGTTGCCGCTGATCCATAGCATGTGTCTAATATTATTTTCAATCCGCTTAGATTTTCTCCGCACATTGTTTCAATTAGGCTTTTGATGTAAATATCTATAAGTTCTTTATTTGTATCACGAGGGATCACCTTTGTAGGAACTGAGATATTACGATTTGACTCTTCAATTAATTTTTGAATTTTATTTTCAAAATATTTGGTAATTTTTTCACCATTATGGTCAAAAATTTTTATTCCATTATATTCTGGCGGATTATGACTTGCAGATATCATGATCCCACTACTTAGTTTCTCTCGTTTGATTAAAAAAGGTATAGCTGGGGTAGTGCATATCCCAAGATTTATAAATTTTTTGCCACTATCATTTATACCTTGTGTTATAGCCTGAAGAAGAATATCTCCACTAATTCTTGTATCTCTCCCGATTATTATTGGACTTTTTTTCTCTAAGCTCGAACCTAGTGCATATCCTACTTTGTACGCTAGTGAATAGGTTATCTCTTCATTAAATCTTCCCCTTATTCCATCAGTTCCGAAGATTGATTGCATAATTAGATTTCAGGAATCCAAGAAATTTATTTATTTATTATTTTATCAGTTGATTAAAAGCTTATAGATTTCAATTCTCTTTATTTATTTAATTTATTTAAGATGTTCTTAGTTATTAATTCTCAAATAATGCAATCTGAGAGTCGAGAACAAATTCTAAATACAAATTTAAAAACAATACTTATTTTTATTATATCTATTGCTATTATTTCACTTTTTTTGTTTAGAAATTTCTTTTTTCAATCAACTTATCTTTTAAAGAGTTTTGGAGAATTATCTGTTGACCCTGAAGTAGCTTTTACAAATAATAAGCCTACATTTCTGGAATTTTATGCTGAGTGGTGTGAAGTTTGCAAAGAAATGGCTCCACAAGTTTCTGCTTTTAAAGATGAATACGAAAAAGATATTAATTTTGTTTTTTTAAATGTTGATAATCAAAAATGGGGTAATTATATCGAGAAGTTTGCTGTTAACGGGATTCCTCAAGTTAATCTTTTTGATAAAAAGGGTAATCTAATATCTACTTTTGTTGGTAAACAAGATGAAATAAAAATAAGAAATTCTATTAATAATATAGAAAAAGAAGAGAAATCTAATGAGGAAATTATTAATGCTGAATTTTCAACAATTCAAGAAAATAAAAATCATGAGGTAAGTCCTCGTAGTCATGGATAATTTTTACCATTCTAAAGATTTTGATACAATCGGAAAACTTTTTTTAAAAATAGCCTTGCATTTTTGTGCGATAGACTTGTGCTCTTTTTGGGTGCCGTGGGCTGATCTTAAATGAATGTAATGAATCCACGATCTGCATGATCCAGACATGTAGATTCTTGTTGGAGTTGCTAAAGGCAAAACAAATCTCGCACATTCTTTGGCTACGCCTTCAGCAAGTAAATCTTCATATAATTCTGAAGCAGCCTTAAAATGTAAACCAATTTTTTCATTGAATCTTTTTTTCAACTCATCAGGGAGATCAGGAATTGAATTTTGCCTGTTTTTAAAATCTTGACGCCTTAACTCTGGTAAGGGAATATTACCCAATTGAGAACTATCTGCATATCTCTGTGAAAATTCCTGGAAAGTAAATGATCTATGTCTTAAAATTTGGGCGGCGATTCCTCTGTTAGTTTCTATTTGTAAGGTCATAAATGACTGTTCAAAAACACTCCAATGTTCATTTTTAATGCAATAACTCAATAATTTCGAATAGTCTTCATTATCCTGATTTTTTGGATTGCTAACTCTTGCAATGTAAGCCATTGTTTTTTCCGCATTAGGGGTTAGCGAAATTAGTTCAACGTTACTCATTTTAGATCTTTGCAAGAGTAACTTTTTCCGGTTGGTTTTGATATTTTCCTCTTCTATCTTCATAGGTTGTAGAGCACGGATCACCTTCAAAAAATAGTAGTTGACAAATACCCTCTTCAGCATAAATTCTGCAATCTGCACCTGAACTATTACTAAATTCTAAAGTTAGATGACCTTCCCATCCTGCCTCTGCAGGCGTTGTATTAACAATAATGCCAAGCCGCGCGTAAGTGCTTTTACCTATGCAGATAACAGTTATATTTTCTGGCACTTTCATCTTTTCTAAAGCAACTCCTAAACCATAGGAGTGAGCAGGAAGAATAAAATAGTCTCCATCATCATCATGGTGAAGAACAGTTTTCTCTAAATTATTAGGATTAAACTTTTTGGGGTTCATCACAGTCCCAGGGATATGTCTGAAAATTAGAAATTCTTTTGATGAAAGTCTTAAATCATAGCCATAAGAGGAACATCCGTAACTCAAAACTGGCTTTTCTTTATTGTCAGGCTCAAGATGTCTCACCAAACTTGATTGAAAAGGTTTGATCATACCTTCCGAAGCTTTTTGATTTATCCAAAGATCATTTTTCAGCATTGTTTTATGAGCGAAGTTCGGTAATTTGGTTAGCCATTAATAATAAATCTTTAGGAATAGCTGTACCAGTAAGGATTACATCTCCTGATATAAATCGGTTTTCAAGTGTTGAAATCAAATCATCTTTATCGATAATTTTCATGTCAATAGCTAAAAAAATTTCATCAAGTATGATTTGGTCATTCTCTCCAGACTGTAGTTCTCTTTTACAAAAATTCCATAATTCAATAGTAGATTCATAAATAGATTTTTTTAAATTTTTATTATTTTGAATTGCCTCAGAATTATATTGATCAAAGGAATGTGATGATCTGATCCATGTTAAATTACCGCATAGCTTTACTGCATGATCAACTCCTTGATTGACCCCTCCTTTCATAAATTGTATTAGTAGCACTTTCCTGCCAAGAGCAGCATTTCTTAGAGAGTCTCTAATGATAGATGTGTAGCTACCTCTATATGAAGATTGATAGATTTGAATTTGTCCGTTTTGTGAAAAATTTTTTACGTTAATTTTGTTATGAGTATTTATTTTTACAACATCAAGATTATCTTGGGAATAAGCATGAGATGAACTAATTACCATTATTTAGATTCTTTCTACATGCAGTATAATTAGAATCAATTGACGCTGCATATAGTGTAATTTTACTTAAAAAAGGTTTAAGCAATTTGAAGCTAACTTAAAAAAGCTTGTTGATAAACTGATAAGAATTGAAAATTGTTACTGTTGATACAAGATGTTTTAGGGTGTCTCCTTAAATTTTTTAATAGTCAAGATATCTATGATACCTGCATCACGAGGATTCAACCGCTTTAGTTCGCAACATTCCGGACAAAGTAAAATTAACTCTGTTGGAGAACGTTTTCCAATCAATAGAACTTTAATGGAAGTTATTAAGAGTCTTGAGGGCGCGAGCACAGAAATGGTTGAGAGATCTAAAACAATATTCTTTCCTGGTGACCCTGCTGAAAGAGTTTATCTTATAAGAAGAGGAGCAGTGAGACTGTCAAGAGTTTATGAGTCAGGTGAAGAAATAACCGTTTCTCTGTTAAGAGAGAATAGTCTCTTTGGTGTTTTATCTCTTTTAACAGGCCATAGATCCGATCGTTTTTACCATGCCATAGCATTCACAAGAGTTGAAATGATAACAGCACCCGCAAATTCTGTTTTAAAAGCTATAGAGGAAGATGCATCAGTAGGACTTTTACTTTTACAGGGGCTTTCAAGTAGAATTCTCCAAACAGAAACAATGATAGAAACTCTTACACATAGAGATATGTCTTCTCGTTTAGTAAGTTTTTTAATGGTCCTTTGTAGAGACTTTGGAGTTGCGGGTGAAAAAGGTATTACGATAGATTTAAGGCTTTCACATCAGGCAATTGCTGAAGCTATTGGTTCTACAAGAGTAACTATTACAAGATTATTGGGAGATTTAAAGGATTCAGGGCTTCTTAATATTGAAAGAAAAAAGATCACAGTCTTCGATCCAATTGCTCTTGCAAAAAGATTTAACTGATTCATCATAAATTATGATGTACTGAGTATATGCAAAAGTGTGGCCTGGATTTTAATTGTTTTTTTAATATTACTAGGGGGATTAATTGCACCATTTGGGGATATTCTTGGAACAAAGATTGGTAAAGCAAGATTTAGTATCTTAAAATTAAGACCAAAAAAAACAGCAACTATAATAACCATTATTACTGGTGGGTTTATTAGTTCAATATCAATAGGGTTATTGATTTTGGTAAGTGAAGAATTCAGACAAAGGCTTTTCGTTGATATTCCTTTTTTACAAAAAACTTTAGATGAAAGTAAAAAGGCTCTAATCCCTTTACAGGAAGAACGAAAGGAACTTGAAGTTAAAATTATTCAAAAAGAAAAGGAGTTAAATCAATTAAAAAATAATATTAAAGAATTTAGGAGAGGAAATATTGTTATTAAAAGAGGTCAGACGTTATTTATAGCTGAAATCAACTCTAGCTCAAATGTAAAAATAGACCTTACAAAAATCTACAACGAAGCTGATAAGTTTGTTACGAGAATTGTTACTCCAGTTAATAAAGAAGCAAAAAATATTCTTTTGTGGAGACCAAATGATATTACAAAAATTCAGAAAATAGCTGCTAGTGGAGGTAACTGGATTTTATTAATCAAATCAGCAACAAATGTTTTAAAAGGTGATAATTATGTTTTTGTATCTCCTGATTTAATAGAGAATAAATTTATAGTCAAAAAAGGAGATGTTATTACAAATTCAATTCTGGGAGAAAGTGATTTAAATCTTAAATCAATAAATTTAAAAATTAAATCATTGCTAAGAGAAACAAGGGATAAAGTTAAGTCAAAAGGTTCACAAGTTAGTGAAATTAAAACGAATGGAAATTTTGTAAGAAAAATTAGAGACTTTCTTCAAGAAAATCAAAATATCAAATTTAAGTTAGAAGTAGTATCTTTGAGAGATAGTAAAACTGTAGAACCCATAGTCGTTGAAATCAATATTTTAAAGATTGCATCTTAAATGCCGAAAATCATAACTATTGATCCAGGGAAAAGTAAATGTGGCTTAGTATTAGCTGACATAAGTGAAAAAAAAGTTTATAGAGCGATTATTCTTAAAAGTGAATTAATTGAGAATTATGTCAGGAATTTAATTGCCGCTGAGGACATATCACAAATTATTATTGGCAATGGTACGACCAGTAGAGAAATTAGAGAAAAACTATATTTTTTTAAAAAAGAAATAATAACTTTTGAGGAAAAAAACACCACCTACAGGGCTAAAGCAAGATACTTTGAACTTTTTCCAATTAGTGGTTTGAAGTTTTTAATGCCTAGAGAGGTTTTTATCCTTAATAAAAACCTTGATGCGATATCAGCGTTGATAATTTTAGAAGATTATTGCAAAACGAAGTTTACTTTGAACCAAAATACAGATTTTAAAACTTGGCTGAAATAGTGAACTTATATTCATTCCCTGTTTCTAGCTCATAATCTTTTTTCAATAAGAATCTCAATAAGGCATCCTCAATTAATGCTCTTCCCAAAGGTGGATTTACCTCTAATAGACCTTTGTTAAAGGACCATGTAAAAGTCCATTTAAATTGACTAGCTTCCACAACCCCCTGAATTTGCTTTTTTGAGAAGCAATATTCCTTAACACTTACATTGGCAATCGTTTCAGGTCTTGAACGCATTTCTTAAGGTTGGTCTTTGTCAAAAGAATTTAATTCATTAATTATAAATTCTTCTTTTTTAGTATTTATTTGCTCGAGCGATTCTATTACTCTCTTATACACTTTATCCAATATTGATTGTTCTGCTAAAGAAATATTTCCCAATACATGTGAAATGGTATTGAAATTATTTTTTTCTTTTATTAGAGGAGGTGACCCAATACCAATTCTTATTCTCTTAAAGTTTTGTGTCTGTAATTGTTCAATGATGCTTTTCAGCCCGTTATGTCCACCTGAGCTTCCTTTTCTTCTAAATCTTATTTTTCCAAGGGGAAGATCTTTATCATCCACTATTATGAAAATCTGATCTAAATTTATTTTGTACCAATCAACTATTGCTCGGACAGCATCACCACTGTTATTCATAAATGTATTTGGTAAAAATAATCTGAAATTAGAATCATTTACCTGAAATTCTGAGCAGGAACTTTTTATCTTATCTTTTAATAAAAAATTTGAATTATATTTTTTTGAAAAATTTTTAAGAAGCAAGAAACCTATATTATGTCTATTGTTTAGATATTTTTTGCCAGGGTTGCCAAGACCAATTAAAAATATTTCTTTCATGGCTTATTTCTAAATCTCATTGTAATTGAGAATTATGAATATACTCATAAACTATAACTAATTAATAAAAACAAAAATTTTAAAAAAAAGTTATTTGGCAATTTTCACATTAACCAAATAACTTTTTGAGAAATTTTCAGAAATTTAGTTTCCGTTCCAATCTACTGAGAAACCTTGTAGTAGTAGGGATTGGTTATAGATTTGTAGAAGAATAACTAAGAAAACCAAAAGAAGTAGACCAATAACTGTCATAACAGGTACTGCTCCCCAACCAGGTACAACTTTCCCTTGACCTGAATTGCCAATTGCTTTTAAAAGACTTCCTAATGCTGTTTTTTGACCCATGTTAGATTCACAAAATCGGATATTATTTCGCTATTGTATAAGAACTAATACATAAATTGTTTACAAACTTAGCAAAATTGATGCAAACTTTATCATCAGCTCCAGATCCTGCAGTTTCTATAGCTGTAACAATTCTGGCTCTACTTCTAGCTTTGACCGGTTTTGGTCTTTGGACTGCCTTTGGACCCAAAGCAGCAAAGCTTACTGATCCTTGGGATGATCATGACGATTAGTTTCCCTTAAAGTATTTCAAAATTTACCAAAAATACAAAAAGTAAACAATTAATCATAGTTTAATTATAAATTTAATAAGATATAAATCTGTCAGCACTAGTAATTTCCATGCTCGCCTTAAAAATTTCTGTTTACACTATCGTCTTCTTCTTTGTTGGAATATTTCTTTTCGGATTTTTAGCGAGTGACCCAACAAGAACCCCAAACAGAAAAGACCTAGAAAGTCCTCAAGATTAATTTTTTTAATTAAATTCTTAAATTGATTTCAGGTTTATCAAAAAAATTAATATTTTTCTCTCTACTTTTTATTAATTTTATTCAGCAATCAAAATCAGCTGAATTATTAAAAATTAATAAAAATACCAATAATCAAAATTCTCAATTTCTTTGGTCAAATACCTTTAGTGAAAAAATTTTATCAAGTAATTCAAAAAGTTTTAGTCACAAAAATTCCCTTGTAAATATATTAAAGAAAAATTTTGATTCATTTTTTGTAGCTAAAGCTGAAAAGCAACAAGAGTTAATAATTCAATCCGATAAACAATCTGAAATAAACAATGTTATTTATGCAGAGGGTAATGTATCTGTTTCTTTTAAAGGCAAACTTCTTAGAGCTGATAATTTAATATACGATAAGTCAAATAAAAAAATTAATGCTAGAGGAAATATAGTCTTGATATTAGGTGATCAACTCTTTAAAGTTTCACAATTAGAATACAGTTTTCTTAGTAAAAAAGGTTTTTTATTAGATGTAAAGGGCAGTATTAATACTAATAATTTGATCGATGACTTATCTTCAAATTTCAGCTTATTAGACTCTAATAAGATAGAAAATTTACTTGAATTTAAAAAAAAGGAAGTTCTAAATACTCCAGGCAAAATCGAAAATTGGTTATTTTTTACTGATAAAATATCTATAGATGGCCAAAAATGGGAAAGCAAGAAGGCTGTATTTAGTAATGATTTACTTGAATCGAAACAGGTTAAATTAGCTATTAATTCATTAACAGTTATTTCTGAAGCAGAGAAACTACGATTTAAGTCATCAATAAACTATTTAATATTTGAAGAAAAAGTTGTAATTCCATTTTGGCTTGGAGATAGAACTTTAACAAAGTCAGGTGAATTCTTAGACTTTGCAAACAGGTGGAATTTTGGATATGAAAACTTAGATAAGGATGGGTATTTTATTAGTAGGAAATTTAACTCTTTAGATATTACTGATGATTTTGTGCTTGATTTAGAGCCGCAATTCCTAATTCAGAGGTCTTTAAAAGGATATACGAATAGTTTTGTAAAGAAGAACGAATCAATTACTTCAGATAGGGTTAAGAGAAATACAAGTTTTGCAGATTATTTTGCTCTAAAATCCCAGATAAAAGGACCAATAAAAAATTGGGACTTAGAAATAGACAAGAATTTAAATTCTCTTGATTTTGATAAATTACAAGATGCATTTAGATTTAAAACCGAATTAAGTAAAGAAATTGATTTATTTAATTCAAAATGGGAAAAAAGTTTTTATGGAATTTATAGAGAGAGGGTCTGGAATGGTTCATTAGGTGAAGCAGAAATTTACTCAGGCTATGGTTCAAAATTACAAAAACAAAATACTTGGATTGTTGATGGCATTAAAAAGTCAGAATTTTTAACTTTTGGTTTAGCTAACATAACTGCAGAGGCTTTGAATACTAAAAAATTACTTACTAACTTAAAAGGTAGTTTGTTTTATTCACTTGATCAGAAATTTCCAATTAGTTTTGAAGGGCCTAAAAAGAAATCTATTGATATTTCATATAAGTACATTCCTAAGCCAATAACAAAAGGTTTAAGTATTAATACAAGAGTTGAAGCATTATATTCTTTCTACGAAAATGGAAATCATCAAGAATATTTAGGGCTAGGTATAGGACCAGAATTAATATTTGGTAATTTTCAAAATAAAACTTTTGACTATACTCGGATCAGTCTTTTACCTTTCTATAAATTTAGTAATGGTGAAAGTGTTTTTAAGTTTGATCAGAATAATGAGGACTTAACCTTAGAAATTTCTTTTGATCAGCAATTATATGGACCTATCCTTCTCAAGAGTTTTGGGATTTTGAACCTAACTAATGATTCAAATGATTATGGTGAATTTATAGATTCTAAAATTTCTTTAAATTGGAAAAAAAGATCCTATGAATTTGGTATATTTTATCAGCCTCATAATCAAGTAGGGGGGATTGCTTTTAGTCTATATGGATTTAAATAGTTATAAAAAATTAGTATTAAATTTGATATAGGGTAATTGGTTGAATTTTTTTTCTATTAAATTTTTATTTTCAAGAAGTGTTGAAGTAGCATCCCATTCTCCTGATAAAAACATTTTTCTTGAACTTTCCTTAATCTCAAGATTGAAATTTAAATCTTTTGATTTTGCTAAGGAGCTTTTCAGATTAATTTCTAAAAATAAAAATTGATTATCGCAATAGTTTTGTATTTCTTCTATGGATTTTTTAGGTAGTGTAAAACATGGAATTCCTATCGCAATACAGTTACTATAAAAAATGTCGGCGAAACTCTCGCCTATGATTGCTTTTATACCCCATCTTATAAGCGCTTGGGGGGCATGTTCTCTGCTGGAACCGCATCCAAAATTGCTATTAACAACCAATATTGAGGCATTTTTGTTTTTCTCTAGATCAAAAGGATGCTTTCCTTTTAAAGTTTTTCTATCGTCCTCAAAAACAGATTCACCCAATGAATCGAAGTTAACACACTTCAAAAAACGCGCTGGAATTATTCGATCTGTATCAATGTCATTACCAAGCAATGAGATACATTGCCCGTTAATATTTGAAATTTTTCCAATTGGTGGAGTAAACTCTGACTTCATCAGTTGATAAATTCTCTAACGTCACTGACCTTGCCATTAACTGCAGCAGCAGCAACCATTGCTGGACTCATGAGCAGTGTTCTTCCACTGGGAGATCCTTGCCTACCCTTGAAATTTCTATTGCTAGAACTAGCGCTAACTTGATTACCTATTAGCTTATCTGAATTCATTGCTAAACACATTGAGCAGCCAGGCTCTCTCCATTGAAATCCAGAATCCTTAAATATCTGATCAAGACCTTCTTGTTTTGCTTCAGTTGCCACTTTTTCTGAACCTGGAACTGCAAATGCTTTGACATTCTTGGATACTTTTTTGCCTTTTAATACTTTAGCGGCAACTCTTAAGTCACTGATTCTTCCATTTGTGCAACTTCCTATGAAACAAACGTCTACAGGAGTATCTTTTATTAATTGTCCCGGCTTGAAACTCATATATTCATAAGCTTCTTTTGCAATTAATTTATCATTTGAGGACAAGTCATCTAAAAAAGGGATTTGTTGATTAATGCTTATACTTTGGCTAGGAGTAATTCCCCAGGTTACGGTTGGCTCCACTTTAGAAGCATCTAATTTAATTACATCATCATAAATTGAATTTTCATCGCTTTTTAATGATTCCCACCATGTGAGCGCTTTATCCCAATGCTCACTTTTTGGGGCACACAATTTATTTTTAATATAACTAAATGTCTTGTCATCAGGGTTAATGTAGCCGCATCTTGCTCCTCCTTCAATAGACATATTGCATATTGTCATCCTTTCTTCCATTGATAATTCATCTATCGCAGGCCCTGCGAATTCATATGCGAAACCTACTCCTGCCTTTACTCCAAGTTTATGAATGATATGCAGTACTAAATCCTTAGCAAAAACACCATTAGATAATTTTTTGTCACACCAAATCTGCCTCACTTTCAATTTGTTGATAGCTATGGTTTGGGTAGCAAGAACATCTCTTACTTGACTTGTACCTATTCCAAAAGCAATTGACCCAAAAGCTCCATGAGTTGAAGTATGAGAATCTCCGCAAGCGATTGTCATTCCTGGCTGAGTTAGCCCTAATTCTGGTGCTACTACATGAACTATTCCTTGATTCCCACTACCAATATTAAAAAATTTTATTTTATGTTCTAAGCAATTCTTCTCAAGTGTTTCAATCATCTGTTCAGCGAGATTATCTTTGAAAGGCCTGCTCTGATTATCTGTTGGCACAATATGATCAACCGTAGCAACAGTTCTTTCAGGGAATTTTACTTTTAAGTTTTTGTCTTTTAAAGCACCAAATGCTTGAGGACTCGTCACTTCGTGGATAAGATGAAGACCAATAAATATCTGATCAGATCCTCCAGGAAGACTTGAAACTTTATGTAAATCCCAAACTTTATCAAATAGGGTATCTTGACTCAATTTGTAAAAATAGTTACTTACTATTTGATAATAGGATTAATCTGAGACTGTTCAAACATACATTTACACTTAGTGTTTGTATTTCTTTTCTATTTCGTGTTGAGTTAAATAGTTTTTTTATATTTGTTATATGATTATTTGGTCCTGAAATTGAAATATAAACAAGTCCAACTGGTTTGTCTTGGCTGCCTCCGTTAGGACCAGCTATTCCACTAATTGCTATTGCCCAATCTGCTCTTAATTTCTTTTTTGCATTAATTGCCATGGCCTCACAAACTTCTTCAGAAACAGCTCCATATTTTATAAGCTTTTCTTTAGAAATATTTAATAATGAATTTTTTAGTTCATTACTGTAGGAAACAATACTACCTTGAAAAACTTGAGATGAGCCTGGTATTGAGGTTATTGATGAAGATAGAAGGCCTCCGGTGCAGGATTCAGCAAAAACAATAGTTTCGTTCCTCTTGGTTAATTCTTTTATTAATACGCTAGGAAGAGTATCATTATCCTCTCCAAAAATAAATTTTGAAAAATCTTTTTTTAATTTTTCTTTAATTGGTTTAATTATATTTTTTGCTTCTTGGTAGTTCTTTGCTCGCGCGGTGATTCTGAGTTTAACCTCTCCTAAGTTTGCATATGGAGCAACGGTAGGGTTTTTAAGATTTAATAGATCATTAATTTTTTCAGCAACGCTTGATTCTCCAATACCCGCAAATTTAAGAGTATTAGAAAAAAAGGAATAATTATCTGAAAATTTGGTTTTAATGAAATCATACGCCGTCTCTTCCCACATAGTTTTCATTTCACTGGGCACTCCTGGGAAAGTAAGGATAGTAAAATCTTTTACTGGTTCCCAAATCATTCCTGGGGCAGTGCCCCTAGGGTTATTAATAATTTGAGCATTTTCTGGGAAGAAACATTGTTTCCTTAAGCTAGAGGAATCGTCATGGAGCTTTGAGTTTGAAAGTTTTTGTTTAATTTCATCCCACAAGAGCGGTCTTTCAAAAAGAGATACATTAAAAGATTTAGCTATTGCTTCAGTAGTTAAGTCATCTGGGGTGGGTCCCAAGCCACCAGTTGTAATTAGAAGATTACTTCTTTTCGATATTTCTTGAATTACTTTTATAATTCGATCACAATTATCACCTACGGTTGATTGCCTAAAGTGATTTAAGCCTAATTGAGATAACTGTTCAGAAATCCATTGAGCATTTGTATTGATAATATTTCCTAAGAGTAGCTCTGTTCCAATAGAAAGAATTTCAACTCCCTTGGAGTTAGGACTCATTTAATTGATGCTTCAAGTTTGCCTTCATATAGAGGAAAACGATTACATAAGGTTAATACCCTTTCTTTACATTTACTTTCAATAAGTGAATCGTCTGGATAAAGTAATCTATCAGCAATAATTTCGCCAACTTCAGCAAAAGCATTCTCATTAAAGCCTCTAGTAGTTAAAGCAGCAGTTCCTAACCTTAGTCCGCTGGTTACAAAAGGTGATTCAGGGTCAAATGGAACAGTATTTTTATTTGCAGTGATATTTACCTCACTTACAAGCAAGTCAGCAATTTTACCAGTCATATTGATACTTCTTAAATCGAGTAAAACTATATGGTTATCAGTGCCTCCACTGACGATATTGATACCTCTATTTATTAAAGTTGAAGCTAGAACTTTTGCATTTTTTATTACTTGTTGGGAATAATTAACGAAATCTGGCTGCAAGGCTTCTCCAAATGCAACTGCTTTAGCGGCAATTATATGTTCGAGGGGCCCACCCTGAGTTCCAGGGAAAACAGATTTATCAAATTTCTTTCCAAATTCTGCATCTTTACACAAGATAAGTCCCCCTCTAGGCCCTCTTAATGTTTTATGAGTAGTTGTGGTTACTACATCACAATATGGTATTGGATTTGGGTGAAGTTTACTTGCTACAAGACCGGCAATGTGTGCAATATCAGCCATTAAGAATGCACCAACTTCATCTGCAATATTTCTAAATGACTCAAAATCGATTGTTCTTGGATAAGCAGAATATCCACATATGATTAATTTTGGTTTTGTTTCAAGTGCTATCTCTCTTATTTCATCAAAATTTAATTCACTAGTTTCTTTATTTACACCATAGTGAACTGCATTAAACCATTTACCACTCATATTAACTGGAGACCCATGAGTTAGGTGTCCACCATGAGATAAATCCATCCCCATGATTGTGTCGCCAGGTTTAAGTAGACTTAGGAAAACAGCAGCATTTGCCTGCGCTCCACTATGGGGTTGAACATTAGCCCAATTTGCATTAAATAATTTTTTCGCTCTTTGAATAGCTAATTCTTCGATTTCATCAACAAATTCACATCCCCCGTAATATCTTTTTTGAGGTAATCCCTCGGCGTATTTATTTGTAAGGACGGAACCTTGAGCCTGCATAACGGCAATTGATGCGAAATTTTCGCTTGCGATTAACTCAAGATGAGTTTCCTGCCTATTTTTTTCAGAATTAATAAAATTTGATATTACTGGATCACTTTCTTTAAGATTTTGAAGGATATTCATTGAATTTGATAAGTAATACTCATAATATAGACGATATTTTTTAGAAAAATATAAAAAGAATATTTCAGAATTTTAAACGCGCCTGGAGAGATTCGAACTCCCGACACCCTGATCCGTAGTCAGGTGCTCTAATCCACTGAGCTACAGGCGCATAATTATGTAATATCTCTGTTTCAGGGTCTCTTAGTCAACTAGATTTCGGGTAAAATGTCTATTATTAACAATCTTTTTATTAATATGCCTATAAAGTGGTACGGAAATGGTGATTTAGAAGATCCTATCTATAAACATTTTTCTCGAATAGTAAATTTTGTTATTCATTGCATGATATTTACTGCGATTGTAAGTGGCACTTGGCTTTTAAAAGAGATTAAATATGAAATCGGCTATTTTAATAATTTTGCAATTGTCTGGTCAGTGCTTTTGGCCTCACATTTACTTTTCGTGATTATAAAAAAACCCAAAGATACTTCAAAACAATCAACTTAAATTAATTTCTATTTATGGACTCTAAGATACTTATAAGTGATCTAGAAAATGTTATTTCCGAAAAGGTTTTTATAAAAATAGAAAAGTGGAATTTGTATCTTGGAGATGCTGGACTAGCTAGACATCTTGCTATTGAATGTATCAGCAATAAAGATCAAGCCCCATTGGAGGCTGCAAAATTAAGTCTGAAAGCAGTAAATGTAAAAGTAGGTGAGGGTGTTAAAAGTATTCCACTGATTAATTTAATCACTAATTCACAAATTCTAGAATTAGAAGAGATTTTGGAAAGTTTTTTTAATAACTAAATCTCTTTTTTTGAAAATTTAAATTTATTTACTTTCAAGCATTTTGTAAGTAAAAAATAAATCACAAAAAAAGTTAGAGTTCCAAATATTAATAATAAAAATTCCGCGAGATTTGAATTGAAGTTATTCGTAGTTTGGAGAATCCTAAAACAAAGTGTGCTGTCTATAAATGCTGCTAATGACATGAGGCTAATTTTCCTCAATAATGCCAAATTAGGAAAATAGATTCCTTCGTTTTGTAAATTGAAAGAAAGCAATATACAAACTATAAAGTTAACTATTACTGAAGATAAAATTATTCCCACAACTCCAAAATTATAAGGAGAAAGATCCCCAATATTCTTAATTGGGGCACCAACTAAAAACCAATCAAAAAAAATATTAAATATTATCCCTGCAAATGAACATTTAAAAGGGAAGTTTGTTTTTTCTATTGAATAGTAAGTTCTGACTAATAAATCTTTATAAAGATAAAATGGTATGCCAACCGCATAAGCAATTAATATATTCTTTACTTTTAAAGTTGCTGAATAATCAAAAGAACCTCTTTGAAAAACTAATTGAACGATTTGATTATTGAATGTTACGAAAAATCCTGTTAAAAAAATAGCTGTCAAGAAACAGTACTCTACCCCAGATATCAATTGTTTCTGGAGACCTCTTTCGTCTTTTTCACTTCTTAATTTAGAAAATTTTGGCAGTAATGGCAGAATCAAGGAGTTAGATAATATGCCTAAGGGGGCTTGTATAAGAAAGTTTCCGTAAGCTAGTCCAGATGCTGCGCCTTGAAAACTTGAAGCGAAAAACATATCTATAAAAACATTAATTTGACTTAAACCTGATGAGATAGATGCTGGAATAATTAGTTTGAAAATCCTCCTCTCTTCATCCTTAAATAAATTGAAGTTTGACTCTAATCTCAAGAGACCAATTTTATTTATTTCCCAAATTTGAACAACAAACTGAATTAAAGTTCCTGTCAAAGTTGCAAATGCCAGTAATCCCGTGTAAGTAAAGAAATTGGAAGATGTATTTTCTTGGTTGAAAATCCAACTAAATAAAATAAAAAAAATAATAGTTATGCTTGTTATTGCTGGACTTATACTTGATAAAAAGAATTTTCTTTGGGAATTTAAGGCGCCAAAGCTTAAACCTATGAAGCCTGATAAAGGGATGCAAGGTGTAAGTATTTGCAATTGGTAAGTGGCAATAGATTTTGCTTCGTAACTTAAATTCGGGGCCAATAAATCAATTAATAAACTGGAATTCGAGTAAATCAATATGGCTAAAATTAATAATAAAATTGAAAGTTTTATGCTTACTTGAGTTAAAACAATCCCTCCATTTCTTTTGTTAAGCGGAGTTAAAACTGCAACGACTGCGTTATGCAATGGACCATTGATACCCCCAATGATTATTATCAAAAAACCAGGAATGATATATGCATAATTAAATGCGTCGTATGTTACGCCAACTCCAAAAGCAGCAGCTATAAATATTTGTCTTATACATCCCGCAAATTTACTTAGACTGGTACCAAACGAAATTGAAAAAACATTATTTTTTAAAAATGAATGCATTTGGAATCGTCTAAATTTTTCAATAAGTATAAGTTTCAATTATATTTGATTTCTATCTAACGACATATTTATGAATGATCGGATAATTGATTTTGATCCATTAATTGAAGGGGTTTTAATTAAGAGGTATAAAAGGTTTCTTGCAGATATTGAATTAGAGAGTGGAGAGGTAGTAACTGCTCATTGTGCTAACACTGGCCCAATGAAGGGACTTTTGAGTGAAGGAGCAAAAGTAAGAATAAGTGCTTCCTCTTCCCAAAAAAGAAAATTACCTTTTACTTGGGAGCAGATATGTGTTTTTAATGCAAAAAATGAGGAAGTTTGGGTGGGTATTAATACTCTATTAGCAAACAAGTTAATCAAAGAGGTTATTAAGAAAAATCTGCTTATAGAAAAAATAGGTGAAATAGAGACAATTAAATCTGAAGTTCCTTATGGAAAAGATAAAAAAAGCAGAATTGACTTTTTTTTAACCCCAAAATCTTCAAATCCTGATAAACGTAACATTTACGTAGAGGTTAAAAATACGACTTGGATTAAAGAAAATGTAGCTCTATTCCCAGATACAGTCACGAAAAGAGGCCAAAAACATCTCATGGAATTAAAGGAATTAATTCCTGAAAGTAAAAGTGTTTTAGTACTTTGTATAACGAGAAAAGATGCTTGTTTTTTTGCTCCTGGAGATGATGCAGATCCCTTGTACGGCAGTCTTTTTAGAGAATCTCAAAGTGCAGGAATGATAACTATCCCATGTTCCTTTGAATTTAATAGAGACCACGTATCGTGGAAAGGAATTAAACCTTTGAAATAAATAAAATCTTGATAATTTGAAATTTGAAAAAAAAAAATTTTTAAATTTAACAGATATAGTTTTAAGATGCAACTATAAAATTGGTAACAACGACTACTAGACACTAATAAGTTTTTTGAGCAAAATTGAATATGAAAGGAAACAGCACAAACTGTTTTTTTGCAGATCTAATTTTTTTTTATGACCACTGCTTTGCAAACGCCTCAAAGGCGCTCTAGGTCCAAATTACAAGATGCAAGTCTTGTTAATGGACCTATGCTCCTTTTGAGGAGTATTCGAGGATTTAGTTCAAACCGCTCTATGTTGTGGCTTGCAACTGTTCCTTTAGCTTTGTTTGGTTTAGGTATTTTTAATCTTTCAGCTCATGCAGCTGATTTACCTGAGTTGAATGCAGCTTTTCTTGCTAACAATTTATGGCTTTTGATCGCTACTATCTTAGTGATCTTCATGAACGCTGGTTTCGCTATGGTTGAGGCAGGTATGTGTCGTTCTAAGAACGCAGTAAACATACTTGCTAAAAACCTCTTTGTATTTGCTTTAGCTGTAACTTCTTATTGGTTTATAGGCTATTCATTAATGTACGGAGGAAGTGTTGCTGACGGATGGCTTTATTTTGGAGGCTTATTCTTTGATCCAACAGTTACCGCTGATATGGTTACTGATGCTGGATTAGTCCCAACTGTTGATTTCTTGTTCCAGTCTGCATTCGCAGGAACTGCAGCAACTATCGTTTCCGGTCTTGTTGCTGAAAGAGTTAAATTTGGAGAATTTGTTGTTTTTGCTGTTGTATTAACTGCATTTATATATCCAATTGCTGGTAGCTGGAAATGGAATGGTGGTTGGCTTGATTCTTTAGGTTTTGTTGACTTCGCTGGTTCTTCAATTGTTCACTCAGTTGGAGCATGGGCGGGTCTTGTAGGAGCTATGCTTCTTGGGCCAAGAATTGGCAAATACTCTGATGGGAAACCACAAGCTATGCCAGGACACAATATGGCTATAGCTACTCTAGGTGCACTAGTCCTATGGATAGGTTGGTATGGATTTAACCCCGGTTCTCAACTTGCTATGGATCAATGGGTTCCATATGTTGCTGTAACAACTACTTTGGCAGCAGCAGCTGGAGCTATTGGTGCAACTATTGTTTCAACATTAACTTCTGGTAAGCCTGATCTTACAATGATAATTAACGGAATCCTTGCTGGTTTGGTTAGTATCACTGCCGGTTGTGGTGATATGACTCTTGCTGGAGCCTGGTTCGCAGGACTAGTAGGAGGAATTATAGTTGTATTTTCTGTTGCAGCACTTGATGCCGCTGAGATTGATGATCCTGTAGGTGCATTCTCTGTTCACGGAGTTTGTGGTGTATGGGGTACTGTAGTTATCGGTCTTTGGGGCACAGCTGTACAAGGTGATGGAGCAGGTATGGGATTGTTCAATGGTGGAGGTATTACCCTTCTTCTAGTTCAAGCTCTTGGTGCGGCGGCTTATGCTATCTGGACACTAGTTACTTGCTGGATTGCCTGGTCTGTAATTGGAGGATTATTCGGTGGAATCCGAGTATCTGAAGAGGAAGAGACTCAAGGCTTAGATATAGGAGAGCATGGAATGGAAGCATATCCAGACTTTGCATCTGCTAAATAATCTAATTGAAAATTGATTTAAGAAACCTGACTTATGTCAGGTTTCTTTTTTTTTCGAAAAATTATTTAAAACGTTGTAATATAGAAAGATGGATACTCAAGCTTTTAGAAGATCCCTTCATCACTCTGATAGATACAATAGAAGGGGTTTCGATTCTCCAACAAAAAGAGCTCAAGCGTTAGAAGAAGCTTACCAAAGTGATTTGATAAGTTCTATTCGGGATAATAATTTTACCTATACTAAAGGCAGACTAAATATAAAGTTGGCCCAAGCCTTCGGTTTCTGTTGGGGAGTTGAAAGAGCTGTTGCAATGGCTTATGAAACCAGAAGACATTATCCAAATGAGAATATTTGGATAACAAACGAAATAATTCATAATCCCTCGGTTAATGATCATTTAAGAAAAATGAATGTGAGATTCATCTCAGCTAAAAATGGAATCAAAGATTTTTCTTTAGTTTCTAATGGGGATGTTGTTATACTGCCTGCTTTCGGAGCTACTGTTCAAGAAATGAAACTCTTGCATGAGAAAGGTTGTCATATTATTGATACAACTTGTCCATGGGTTTCTAAGGTTTGGCATACAGTTGAAAAACATAAAAAACATATTTTTACATCTATTATTCACGGAAAATTTAAACATGAGGAGACTCTCGCTACAAGTTCATTCGCAGGTAAATATTTAGTTGTACTTGATCTAGAAGAAGCGAACTACGTTTCTGAATATATTCAGGGGAGAGGTAATAGGAATGAGTTTATGAACAAATTTGCTAAAGCTTGTTCTAATGGATTTGATCCTGATAAAGATTTAGATAGAGTGGGAGTCGCAAATCAGACAACTATGCTTAAGAGCGAGACTGAGGAAATCGGAAAGGTTTTTGAAAGGACAATGTTAAAAAAATTTGGACCTGAAAACTTAAATAGTCACTTTTTAGCTTTTAATACTATTTGCGATGCAACTGAAGAAAGGCAAGATGCAATGTTCTCTCTGGTTGATGAAGACCTTGATATTTTAGTAGTTATTGGAGGCTTTAATTCTTCCAATACTACTCACCTACAAGAAATAGCAATTAATAAAAATATTTCATCTTTTCACATTGATACGCCAGAGAGGATATCAGTTAAAGAAAACTCAATATTTCATAAACCATTAGGATCAGACTTAGAACTTAAAAATAATTTTCTACCTAGTGGAAAAATTAATGTTGGAATTACCTCAGGTGCATCCACTCCTGATAAGGTTGTTGCAGATGTTATTGAAAAGTTAATTGATATTGCTTCCTGAATTTTTTATTCATTTAAAAATTTGCTTAGTTTTTTTAATTTATTAGTCAGATAATTCCAAAAGATCTACTTTATTAACTAGAATAATGAAAAATTATTGAAGTATGGAAGACAAAGCACAAACTAATCAGGTTCAAACTGCAAGTATGAATAGAACTAAAGCGCCCCAAAAAGTTGAAGTTGTAGTTGCCAATTCATCTTCAGGGTCAGAAGTAAATATCCTTGGTGAACTATCAATTTTTGTTTTAAGAATAGGTTTTTGTGCTTTGATGATTCATCATGGCCTAGAAAAACTTCAGGATCCGCAGGGTTTTGCAGAGTTTGTAGTCGGTAAGTATTTCCCATTTTTGCCTGGTGATCCTGTTATTTGGACTTTTGGAGCAGCAATTACTCAACTGGTATGCCCAGTTGGGTTGGCTTTAGGGATTTTTGCGAGGCTTTCTTCTCTTGGTCTGTTCTCCACAATGGCATTTGCAGTTTATTTTCATCTCCTTGATACTGGACTGGAAGGCTTTCCTCTGGCAGTGGTTGAAGGTCATAATTATGCTTTCGAATTATCTTTTATATATGGTGCTATTTCTCTATACTTTCTATGTGCAGGTCCAGGTAGGCTTTCTCTATTCAGAAAAACTAACAAGATTACATATTATCCAAAATCAACATAATTCAATGTAAAAAGTGCCTTTTTTGGGTAAATATCATTGAAATTCCTTTTGAATTACACATATCAATACTTTCTTGGTCTCTTAGACTTCCTCCAGGTTGAATAATAGCTTTTATTCCATATTCATTTGCAAGTTCTACAGTATCTGCAAATGGGAAAAACCCATCGCTGGCCAAGACAGCATCAGTACATAATCTTCCAGATGCTTCTAATGCGATTTTTGCTGCTCCAACTCTATTCATTTGTCCAGCTCCAATACCAATAGTTTTTTGGTCTTTTGCAATAACAATGGCATTAGATTTCACGTGTTTACAAATTTTCCATGCAAAATTTAGATCTAAGTTAGCTTGATTACTAGGATTTTTATTAGTTACTGAAATCCAATTTTCAGTTTTTTCTTCACTATCGTCAGTATCTTGAACTAGTAATCCTCCCATTATTGATTTAGTAGAATTTTGATTCTTTTTTGGAAGTTGATCTTTTGAAAACTTTAAAATTCTTAAATTCTTTTTAACTTTTAAAATTTCTAAAGCTTCCTTATCAAAAGATGGAGCGACGACACACTCTAAGAAAATATCCTTGAGGTGAATTGCGGTCTCACTATCAACATTTGAATTAAAAGCAACTATTCCTCCAAATGCACTAACTGAGTCGCATTCCAAAGCATTCAAAAATGCTTTGGAAGCTGAATTACTTATAGAGGCACCACAAGGATTATTGTGTTTTAAAATAATAGAGGCAAAGATGTTGTTCGTAAGTTCATCTTTTTCTGTATAGCCAAATTCTAAAACCGTTGAAAGTGCCGACTCTAGATCTAATAGATTGTTATAACTTAAGTCTTTTCCTTGTAATTGTTCTGCTGAGTTCCATCCAATGTTATTTAAACCATACCAGAAAGCTTTTTGATGTGGATTCTCACCATATCTTAAGGTTTTGATTAGTGGATAAGATTCAATATACTTGGAAGCTTGTAAATCTCTTTCTTTTCTTATCCAATTAGATATTGCAGTGTCATAGTCTGCTGTATGTTGAAAAGCTTCAAGGGCTAATTTTGCTTTATAAGACTCTTTCAATTCACCTTTTTTTCTTTCTTCAAGAAAATTTTGATACTGACTAGGATCTACTAAAACGGAAACATCTTTATGATTTTTAGCTGCAGAACGAATCATAGATGGCCCTCCGATATCGATATTTTCAATAGCATCTTCCCAGTTAGCTCCTCCATCTACAGTTTTTTTAAAAGGATATAAATTGACAACTACTAGGTCAATTAACTCAAGATTATTAGCTTCTATATCTTTTTTATGTTCCTCGTCAGTTCTTTTAGCTAATATTCCCCCGTGTATTTTTGGATGTAAAGTTTTAACTCTTCCTCCAAGAATTTCTGGAGAACTAGTAAAATCTGCAACTTTAATAACTGGAATTTTTGCTTCTATAAGATGTTTGGCAGTTCCTCCACTTGATAGAATTTTATAATTAAATTGCTCTACCAATTCCTTACAAAATGGGATTATATTTTTTTTATCAGAGACACTTACTAAAGCTAATGGTGACATTATGGGAAAGTTTACTTACTTAAGAATATAAACATGAAATATGCCATCGATCATGAATTTGTCTCGATTAGCTCTCAAACTGCAACTCATAGAATTATTTTGATGCACGGTTGGGGAGCTGATTCGGATGACCTTTTAACATTTGGAAAGGAGATGACTGAAAAAATAAATCTTGATTTTGAGGTAATTTCTTTGAGGGCTCCTGGATTACACCCAAGCGGTCAGGGAAGACAGTGGTATGGATTATACCCACATGATTGGAATGGAGCTGAGGTCGAAGTAAATAAACTTTTAGTTACATTAAAAAAATTTGATACTGATCAGATTCCACTTAGAAAAACAATTTTGTTGGGTTTCTCTCAGGGTGCGGCAATGGCAATTGATGCGGGATTTAAGTTAAATATTGGATTAATTGTTGCTTGTAGTGGTTATCCTCACCCCAACTGGGCCCCAGGAGAAAAATTCTCCCCATTGATTATTAGTCATGGTTTATTTGATGACGTTGTGCCTATAGATGCTTCTAGGACTATTTATGAAAAGGTAAAGAGTAAGTCTTCTAAATTTTGTGAACTATTAGAATTTGATGGATTTCATCAAATTGATTCAAATTTAATTAATTTTATAAGTTCAAATATAGGTAGTATTTTTTAAACAAAAGCATATTCGTATTCTTCAATCTCTTCCCAATCATCTGCAGTAAGTTCTAGACCTTCAAATATTTTTTCTTCACCAATTCCTTCAACTACAACTTTTAGTGATGGAAATAGAAAATGATTTTCTTCAGCATATTGGGCGCTAAACAACCCTTTTTCACCCCAAAAAAATCTATCAGTGGTATGTTCGTTTCTTCTGACATTAAAAACTGAAGGCGCGGAGAGACCATTTTCAGCTATAAATCTTCGTGCGGCTGTAACTGGTTTATGTTTGCCGGTTTCGATATGATAAATAGGTACATGTGCCATTACTCTTTGACCAGCCAATCTTCTTCTGCTGATTCTTTTTCTTTTTTTTGACATTGATTGGTACTCCTGAAATTATTAATGAGATTAGTCTTATTTATTTTTACTAATCTTATATATGTGATTTTAAATTCACTTCAAATTACATAGAGGACCCATCAACCCCTGATGTAGCTTAAAATATGATTAAATATTCATATTTAAGGCTGGCTAAAGTCAGACCTCTTTATATATCTTAATACTTTTTTCATATTTTACAAGCCCTTTTTCAAGTTTTTTTTAAAAAAATTTCTCAAAATTTCATTAATCATGAATCTTTCAAAAAAATTTGAAGAATTAATTCTAAAACAGCTAGAGAGTTTTGGTTGCTCAATGGGCGTTACTAATTTAGTTATGTATCTTGCTTCAGCTAAGCAAGGAACTAAAGCATCTTTTGAAATGATTGGTCAATGGCCGCAAATTGATAGGCTACTTACTTCTATAGAAGATGATCCTTCACTAAAGGTTTCATCGCCTAATAGAAGATGGTACCCGCTACAAGAAAACGATATTCTACTTGGTGTTCTTCGGGTAGAAACTGATTTGAAAGGGGGGAATTGGCCAGTATCTCTCGATTCAAGATTAAAAGCCCTATCAATATCTTTAGCTAAATGTGTCTCTATCGAATTAGAACGTCAAAATAAAAATGAAGAAGTCAATTATTTAAAAAATCAGGTCAATGTCATAATTCATCAATTAAGGAATCCATTAGCTGCTATTAGAACATACGCAAAATTATTAATAAAAAGACTTGGTTCAGATGATGATTCTATTGAAATTGTCGAACGCATGATAATAGAGCAAAAACAAATTAATCAATATATGGATTCTTTCGCGCAATTAAATTCACCTATTCAACTTCCACTGGAAATCGGAGAGGAAAGATTATTATTACCACCAAATTTAGATAATAAAAAGGTAATAACTGTTCAGAGTTTATTGAGGCCAATATTAGAAAGGGGTAAAGCTAATGCGGATTTAGAGAATAGAGATTGGACTGAACCTTCTCTTTGGCCAGATTGGACTATTTCGCCATTAAAGGCAAGATATGCTGTAATTGCTGAAATTGTGGCTAATTTATTAGAAAATGCGTTTAAGTATGCCCAAAAAGATGCTGCAATTGGCCTCGCAATTACGAGTAATGGACTCTGTATATTTGATGATGGTAAAAAAATAACCAAAAATGAAAAAGAGAAAATTTTTGAAAAAGGTTTTAGAGGATCTGCTGCTAAAAAGAAGGACGGCACTGGTGTGGGACTTTTTTTGGCGAGAAAATTAGCAAAACAAATTGGAGGAGATTTGAGATTGCTGGAAAATAACTCGATAGATAATACTGAGAAATCAAAAAATCTTAAGAAAAAAAATATTTTCTATTTAGAACTACCTATAAAAGAATTGCATGCATAAACAACATTGCAGTTTCAACTAGTACAACACTTGCGCCGCAGGCATCTCCGTTGAAGCCTCCAATTTTATTACCCAGTATGTTTGGGATAGAATAGCTTAGAAAAATACCAATCAAAATAAGAATTAAAAATTTAATTAATATTGCTTGGGATGTAATTAAAACAAATTTGTATGTAATGAAAATTAAGAGAAAAATAATGGAGATCAAAGATTCTTTTTTAAATCCATTCCAAAACTTTTTGTGACTAATAGATTTTTTCTTGTAACTCTTATATTTAAACTTTTCTATAAAAAATAAATTTGAAAATCTTCCCCAAAATAAGCATATAGGTAAAACAAAAATTATTAGGTTTTGAATTTTCAGTATGCAAGCAATTTGAATTAAAGTTATAAAAACTAAAGCTTGAACGCCAAAGGACCCAACTTTACTGTCTTTCATGGCTTTTAAACGTTTCTTTTTACCCGCAAAAATACCATCGAAAGTATCCATTAAACCATCAATGTGCAGACCACCAGTAATTAAATATCCTGAAGCTAAACAAATTAATGCAGATGCATAAATTGACCAAGAGTTTGTTGTTAAAAAAAGAAAAATATAACTCTGTATTGTTCCAATCAAAAATCCTAAAGGCGGGGCAAATTGTGCAATATTTTTAAATTCGGGATTAATTAAAGGTATCTTTGGAAATGTTGTATAGAAAATCCAAGATCCTGCCAAATTTTTTATTAAATATTTTTTGATGAGATAAAAATAGATTCAATATTAAATAATAGGGTAGATTAATGAAAAAGGATTAAAAAATTTTATAAATTATCGTGTTTGAATTTGAAATTACATCGAATTGCAGTAATACAGCGGCAAGAACTGGTATATTTCATACTCCAAATGGTCAGGTAAATACACCAAAATTTATGCCTGTGGGTACTTTGGCAACGGTTAAAGGAATTTCATCTAAGCAGTTATCCTCCACAGGATCAGAAATGATTCTCTCAAATACCTTTCATCTTCATTTACAACCTGGAGAAAAACTAGTTAAAGAATCTGGCGGAATACATAAGTTCATGAATTGGCCTAAGCCTATTCTTACTGATTCAGGTGGATATCAAGTTTTTAGTTTGGCCAAATTAAATAATATTTCTGATAAAGGCGTGGAATTTAAAAATCCAAGAGATGGGAGACATGTTTTTTTATCCCCTGAAAAAGTAATACAGATTCAAATGGATCTTGGATCGGATGTTGCGATGGCTTTTGATCATTGTCCTCCGCATACAGCTAACGAAAATGATATTGAGGACTCTTTACAAAGAACTCATTCATGGTTGCAAAAATGTGTTGAGACTCATCAGAAATCCAATCAAGCATTATTCGGTATAGTTCAAGGTGGAAAGTATCCGAGATTGAGAGAATACAGTGCAAAATATACAAGTTCTTTTGATCTTCCCGGAATAGCAGTGGGAGGTGTAAGTGTTGGCGAGGCAGTCGAAGAGATACATAGTGTAATTAATTACGTCCCGAAATTCTTACCAATAAATAAACCAAGATATTTAATGGGAATTGGCTCCTTAAAGGAAATTTCTCTAGCTGTTGCTAATGGATTCGATATATTTGATTGTGTTTTGCCTACAAGACTAGGAAGACATGGGACTGCATTTCTTAATGATGAAAGATTGAATTTGCGAAATGCTCGATTTAAAAATGACTTTTCTCCGATTGACAAAACTTGTAAATGCGAAACCTGTAAATCCTATTCTCGAGCATATTTGCATCATCTAATTAGAAATGACGAAATATTAGGCCTAACTCTAATAAGTTTGCATAATATTGCACACTTAATAAGATTTACCAATGCAATTTCTACTGCAATTAGAGATAATTGTTTTACAAATGATTTCGCTCCTTGGAAAACATCCTCTATTGCTCACCATACGTGGTAACGTCTTATCATAATTAAATTATTAAAAAGGTGCTCATTCTATTTAATACATTCGCTGAATTGCCCGAGGCTTATAAGGCCTTTGCTCCAACTGTTGATGTCCTTCCACTGATTCCTTTATTTTTCTTTTTATTAGTGTTTGTTTGGCAAGCTGCTGTTGGATTTAAATAAAATTCTTTTAGTTTAGATTGTTAGTATTAGACTGGCTTTTCAAGTAAAATCGCATCTCCGGAATTTTCTACTGCACTCTCTATAAAATCAGCAATTTTTAATGCTCTTGAGGCTTGCTCACCATCCACCTCAGGTATTTCTTTGCCCTGAACGCACTTAAGAAAATGCTCCAATTCTGCATAAAGTGGCTCAATGGAGGTTGTGCTAACTTCTTCAACATATCCGTCATTTCTATAAACTAATTCTCCATGTTCTGCAGTGTATGATTCATGAGACTTTCTATGGATTTGAAGAGAGTGATTTAAAAAATCAGTTTCTACTAGTCCATTTTGGCAGTGAGCACTTAAACTCCTAATTTTTTTGTGACTCATTTTACTGGCAGTCAAGCTTGCAATAACATTATTTTTAAAAACCAAGGTAGCATTGACATAATCTATTAATCCTTCACTATTTCTGCCTCCAACTGCCGCTAATTTTTGTATCTTAGAGTTGACTAATTCTAAAATTAGATCAATGTCATGGATCATTAAATCCATTACTACAGATACATCATTTGCTCTATCTGCATGAGGACTATGTCTTCTTGCTTCCAAAACAACAATTTCTTCATTATGAACTATTTTATTTAATTCTCTAAAAGCAGGATTAAATCTTTCAATATGCCCAACTTGTAATAGACAGTTACTTGCATTAGCGGCCTCTATTAAAGATTTTGCTTCTAATTCATTAGCTGCAATTGGTTTTTCAATAAGAACGTTAGTACCTCCCTTAAGACAATCTAGTCCTACTTTTTGATGAAGTAGTGTTGGGACAGCGATACAGATAGCATCAACTTTTGGAATTAAGTCTTTATAGTCTTTGAACCATTCACATTGGAATTGCTCAATAGCTAATTTGCCTCTCTCTTCATTTGGATCTGCAACTCCAATGAGATTTGCATCTTTGAGCAAACTTAGTACTCGAGCATGATGCCAACCCATATTCCCTATACCTATGACTCCAACCTTTACTGGTGATGAGGTTGGCTGCATAATTTCAAATCCATATATTAATTATCATTATCCTCTATAGGAAGCCACATTTAGCTTTTGGGAAGAATAATTTTAACACGATCAATTTTTGGACCTGACATAGAAATAACTTCAAATTTAATATTACTAAAATCTAAAACATCGCCAATCTTTGGAACCATTTGAAATTTTTCTAGCAGAAATCCAGCAAGGGTATGATAGTCTGCTCCTTCTGGAATAGAACATCCTAACTTTTTATTGATATCTATAATTTCTGATTTTCCCGCTATTGACCATTTTTTAGAGAAATTATCTAACATTCTCATATCTGAATAAATTCTATTATTGAGCATTTCCTCTCCAACTATTTCGCCATTTAGATCAGCTGCAGTTATGAGTCCCTCTGTCCCACCGTGTTCATCAACTACTAGTAAGAACGGATTGTAGTCTCTTACTATTGGAAATATTTCTGCTAATGAACATGTTTCTATTATTTTTGTTACTGGTAAAAGGAATGGCTCTAATAATGTATCGGCTTCCATTTCACCTTTTGATATTGGCTTAGCTAGATAACGCAAATCTAATACACCCAATACATCATCTAAAGACTCACCAATCACAAAGAAGCGAGCATGTCGAGTTTTATCAACTTGTTTCATTAGTTCTGAAAAGGTGATATTTTTTGGCAAAGTTACCATTTCAGATCTTGGAATCATCACTTCTTTAACCTGCGTATCTTTTAAAGCAAAAACTCCTTCAAGAATATTCTTCTCATCTGGTTTTAAACCTGTTACATTATCTGTCTCTATGAGAGTTTCTAATTCTCCAGCAGATAAACCCGAGTTTAAAGAATCCCATTTGTTATTTAAATTGAACAAGCCTAAACATGCGCTAGCAAAGAATTCTATTGTTTTCACAATAGGATTCATGGCTTTTCTTACGGCATCGAATATTGTAGTTAACTTTAAAGCAGCAGATTCTGGATTGTTAATTACTAAAGCTTTTGGGATTAATCCAGAAACAAGAGTAACAACCAAAACAACAATTAAAAATAGTAGAAGATCATAAAATCTATTTGATAAAATATTTCTTTTCCAATAATCATTAGCCAGGTTATTGCTGAGCCATCCAATCGCAATTAATGAAATTGTCACTCCAAATTGAGAAGCAATTAATGAAGATCTAAAGCGTTTTTGAATTTTTAAAATTGCAAATGCTCCCTTCTTTTTTTCTTCTATTAACCTTAAAACTTTACTTGGCCTTATTAATAAAAAAGAGAGTTCACTCGCCGCGAAAAAAGCTGGTAAAAATAAAAGAAATAAAAGTAGAGTTATTTTCATTCAATGACAAATGAATAATGGGGGTGGCGAGGATCGAACTCGCCTTAGCCAAATTATGAGTTTGGTGCATTCACCAGATTGCTACACCCCCATGGGAATTTATGTAATTTTAATTACATTGAATTTCAATATACAATATAAAAATAATATTTCAAAAAACACCTCATTAGGAAGTTTTTGTGAGATTTCTTTTTTTTCTCCTAATCTTTAAATATAAATTAAACTTTTACTAATGGGCAAATTTTCGGATAAGTATGATTTAAATAAAGCAAAATTGTTAAAACAGTTAATTGAAAAATCTTACAAAAAAGGAAATTTCACTTTATCTTCAGGAAAAAAAAGCAGTCATTACTTGAACTGTAAACCAGTTTCATTAAATGGCGCAGGCTTAAACTTAATAAGTGAATTATTTTTAGATTTAAAGGATTCAAGGTCAAAAGCTGTAGCAGGATTGACATTAGGTGCAGACCCTATAGTAAGTGGATTAATTGTTAAAGCAGCTTTGAATGGACTAGACCTTGATGGTTTAATAATTAGGAAAGAAATCAAACAATACGGTACCAAAGCTGGAATAGAGGGCCCTATATTAAAAGAAGGAACTTTGGTAACTGTCTTAGAGGATGTGGTTACAACTGCTGGTTCAGTAATAAAAGCTATAAAAAAATTACGAGAAAACAATTATGTTGTTGAGGAAGTTTTGTCTATAGTTGATAGGCAAGAAGGGGGATTAGAAGCCCTTGAAGATGAAAATGTTAAATTAAAGAGTCTTTTTACAATAAAAGACTTTTTATAATTATTTCAAAATGCAAGATATAAAAAAAAAGTTTTGGCTTGAAAAATTTGATTTTTTTTCAATTACTGGAAAAGATGCCAGAAAATTTTTGAATGGAATAACAACTGGTAATATTCTTAATTCAGAAAATAAAGTTATCAAAACTTGTTGGTTAACTCCAAATGGAGTTCTAAGGTCATTAATTGAAATTATTTTTTTAGAAAGAAGCTTAGAAGTAATTATCTTGGCGGGTAACACAAATGAAATAATTGATTACTTTAATCAAATTATTTTTCCAGCGGACGATGTACTTCTGAGTGAACCTTCCTTGATAAATAGAATTCAGGAAATTGATGAATCTAGTTCATGGAGAAACTACCAGCCTATTTTCTTCAAAACAGAAGATAAAGAATTAGAAATGTATAAAAATAAACTAAATTTACTAAATCCCAATGATTTAAAACTTTGGAAGATTAATCAGGCAATACCCTCATTAGAAATGGAAATAAATGGGAAAAATAATCCTCTTGAGCTTGGATTAAAAGATCTCATAGATTTTAATAAAGGTTGTTATTTAGGACAAGAAACAATGTCAAAAATAAAAAATGTTTCTTCCTTAAAACAGGAAATAAGAATTTGGAAATCAATTGAATCTAATTTGAATTTAGACTTAGAAGATAAAAATTTATATATAAATTCTGCCAAGGATATTTCTGTAGGCAAAATCACTAGTTTTTTAAAATTAGATTCTCAAATAAAAGGATTAGCTATGATAAAAAGAAAATATTTAGAGGAAGGAAATTATTTTTTTTCAGCAATTTTTGGAAAAATTATTATAAATAAATCTGTGGGATCAATTTTTCTTTAATCGATTTTTTATTAAATATTCTGCAATTTGTAGAGTAGCAAAACAATCATCTTTGTTATATTGGATAATTTTCTTTAAAAATATTTGGTTTTCTGTAATTTGATATTGAATCCACCAATAAAGTGCCTTAGAGCCACTTACATTTTTCTGAGACCATTCAAATCCAAGCCAATTAGAAACATTTTTTAAGCCATATTTTCTTAGTGGTAATATCCAAGACTTTCTTATTAAGTTATGCAGGTCAATAAATCTGGAGGAAAGTGAATGAATTTCTTCAAAACTAAAATTTAGTTCTTTAGCAATATTAATTATTGATATTTTTTCAGTTTCTCCGTAATGTAAGACTGGCCACTCCTTGTGTGAAAAAAGTATTTTAATAATTTGTCTGCGAGATTCTCCTTTATTGTTTTTAAGATTTAAGATTGGTTCATAAATAAGATCTTCTTTTTTTATAGACAAATTATTTACTTTTAAAAATCCATATAAAAAATCATGCTTTTCATCTGGATTTGACTCAATATCAAATATATAAAATCCCGAACATATTTTTTCAAATAGATCTTCCGTATTATTTTTATTAGAAATTAAATAGGGTTCTCCAGAGATATATGCTTGTGCTTGCTTTACAAATATGGATGCTTTTTCATACTTCTGATCTTTGAATTTAGACAATTTCTCTCCAAGTTGTTTTTCGCTGTACGAAGCTAATGTTTGGGTATTAGTTATTCCATTTTCTTTGAGTAACGAGGCCGTTTTGGACCCTATTCCATCTATATCTGTTAGATATCCATTTTCTTTTGCTTCTTTGTCACAAAATTTTTGCCAAGAACAAATAGTACATTTTTTTCTATCTTGAGTTATTTCAGGTATAAATCCCTGCAAGCATTCATTCAAATCTAATAAAACATTTAAAACTTTTTTTCTTAATTTTTTATTTATATAAATTTCTTCAACTTTAACTTTTTTATAAAAAGTTGAAATTACTAATCCTTTCTCAATTTTAGATTCTTGAAAAGATTCCAAAAGCATAGAACAAAAAGCTAAGTCGAATAAATGTTCTTTAGTTGTTTTGTGGCCTAACTTGTAAACAGCAGGTAAATATTTATATTGTCCCCATTTACTTTTACCTTTAGTCTTTAAAAGTAATTGTGGAAGTATCTCTGCGTTTATATTTTGGAAAAGATTTCCTTTGATTTTTAATCCAATTACCCCTTGATAACCATTCTCACAGGCTTTTAATCCTGAATATATTTCACCATTACAAAATTCAGAGAAAATTTGAAACTGATTAATTTTATCTATAGCTTTATGGGGAGACCAAACTTCATAAGATTTTTTACCCTTAAAATCGAGCCATGCTTTTCTTTTGCATCTTGTAAAACTTTTTAAATAGTGAGAATTCAAATTTTTTTTAAGGGCAGTTTTAAAATTTACTCATATAAATTAGTATAGATAATTAAAAGAAATCAAGGAAATTTGAAATTTGACAGCTGACAAATTAGATAAGATAAAATTTGGAACTGATGGTTGGAGAGGAATTATTGGTTTTGACTTTAACCTGTCCAATCTTTCAAGAGTTATTGTCGCTGCATGTCAGGAGTTGCATTATCAATACTATAAAGAAGTTAATTCAAAGAAAATTATTATTGGATATGATCGTAGATTTATGGCTTGTGAATTCGCCAAGCAAATAGTGCCTTTTGTAAGAGGATGTGGTTTTGAACCGATCTTATCTGATAGCTTTGTGACAACACCCTCTTGTAGTTTCTATGCTAAAGAAGTCGGTTGTCTTGGAGCGTTAGTAATTACAGCAAGTCATAATCCATATAATTGGCTAGGTCTGAAAATAAAGAGCTTTAATGGATGTTCTGTTGACGAATCTTTTACAAGTGAAGTTGAAAAAAGATTAATCCTTGGAAATTCAATTGAAAAAATAGATGGTATTAATCAATTGGTAGATATTAAGAAATTTCATTTAGATAGAATTAAATCCCTTTTTGATATTGACTATATTTCCAAGAGATTAAAAAAAATGAAATTGAGAATTTTTGTAGATTCTATGCATGGTGCAGCTGCAAATTGTATGGCTGAAATTTTTGCTTCTAATGATTTAGAAGTTATTTCAGAAATCAGGAAAGATGCTGATCCTTTTTTTGGAGGAAACCCTCCTGAACCTCTTTTGAATTATGCAGATAATCTAAAACAAATACTAATGAAAAATTCAACAAATGAAGTTAAAACTTTAGGAATTATATTTGATGGTGATGGTGATAGAATTGCGGCAATTGATGAAAAAGGAAGATACTCTAGTACCCAAGATTTACTCCCATACTTTATTAGCTATTTGGGCGAAATTAAAAATAATTCTTATCCAGTTTTAAAGACTGTTAGTGGTTCAGATATTATTAAAAATATATCAGAGAGTCAAAATAGAGATGTTTTTGAACTTCCAGTTGGCTTTAAATATATTGCTGAAAAAATGATTAAAGAAAAAATATTTATTGGAGGAGAGGAATCTGGGGGAGTTGGTTTTGGTGACTTTATGCCTGAAAGAGATGCTCTATATGCAGCGATGGTTTTATTAAATGGAATTGCTGAAAAATCTCAATATTTATATGAAACCTTAGATGAAATTCAAGAAGATTTTGGGCCAAGTTTTTATAAAAGAATTGATATTAAATTTCCAAATCAGTCAGAAAAAAATAACGTAAAAGAATTTATCATAGATAATATTCCTGAGAATATTAATAATCACAAGTTAAAAAGTATCTCAAAGATCGATGGAATAAAGTTGAGAATTGATAAAAATTTTTGGCTTCTTTTTAGGTTTTCAGGAACGGAACCTCTCTTAAGGTTATATTGTGAAGCACCAAAAGAATCTTATCTAATTGAGGTATTAGAGTGGGGTCAAGAATTTATAAATTTGGCAGGAAAATAAGGATGAAAAATTTATTTTTAGCAAGTAAGAATAAAGGAAAAATTGAAGAATATAAGAAATTGCTTGCTGGAGTTAATTGTAAATTGTTACTCCAGCCAGAATCATTAGAAGTTGAAGAGGATGGACTGACATTTAAAGATAATGCAATTAAAAAAGCGAGTGAAGTTTCGAGAAAAACGAATAATTTTTCTATAGCAGATGATTCAGGAATTTGTATTGAAGCGCTAGGTGGTAAGCCTGGCATTTACTCATCTAGATATGCTGAAAATGATCAGCAGAGAATTGAACGAGTTTTAAGAGAACTTGATGGAGTTCAAAATAGAAGTGCTTTCTTTATTGCAAATATTTGTGTTTGTTCCCCAAATGGTGAAGTGATTATTGAATCTGAGGCCAAATGTCATGGCAATATCATATTAAACCCCAGAGGAAAAAGTGGTTTTGGGTATGACCCAATTTTTGAGGAGAGTTCTACCAGATTAACTTTCGCAGAAATGAATAATGATATTAAAGACTCTTGTAGTCATAGAGGTAAAGCATTAAAAAAAATTATTCCAGATTTAATTGAAATTTTTTCTTAAATTCATTTAATCCAAGATCCATGAAGGCCATGAGGAATTGAAATGGGTAATTCATAAACAGCTAATTCTTTTAAGTCTTTTGCGTCTAATATCACTAAATCGCTTCCTCTTCTTTTTCCGTTCCATAGAAGTATAAATAAAAATCCCTCATCTTCTTTTGAAGAGTTATCTGATGGAACCATAATTGGTTCACTAACAAATCCACTTGGACCTGCTGACCAATAAATTTCTTCTTTAGAAGTTAAATTTATTTTTTTTATTGCTTGAAGTGGAGCGTTCCCCAGTTTTTGAGATGTGCTTGCCATCCAACTAAAAGTTGCTTTTAATCCCAAGTATTTAGGATTAACAACAGCAAATTCACAACATTGTTCACTGAAAGTTTCAAGTTCACAAGTTTTTGTCTTTAGATCGATAATTGATCTTTTCAGTTTTCCTTCTGGATATTTATCAAAGTCAATATCCCTAAAATTCTCTTCTGGACCAACTGATGGGAAATCATCATAAAAAATACTATCTAATACGATTTTGGAATCTTTTTCAAATGCGTTTACATGATGAAAAACGAATCCTTCTGGAGCATCTATTGTTAAAGGAGGCTGTCCTCTAAATAATCCACTTTCTCTGGGGATGATAAAAAACTTTGCCTTTTTATTTGGGTTTGACTTTAGACATTGTGCTGCTCCTCTTTGACCCATTACAAATGGAAGAGGATTGAAATCAATAGCATTCTGTAAAAATATTGCCCAATTTGTTGTTATTGCGAAATCATGAAGGAATGCAAAGCCATTAAAGGTATCTTTTCTGTCAAAGATGAGATCTCCAGAATTTGTACCAGCATTATCAAATTCCATTAATCTAATAGTACTTTTTGGCCCAGTTTGTACTCCAAAAGTGACTAAAAGTTCTGAAGATGCATTTGAGTTTAGGTCTGTTTTGGGATGAGCACTAAATGCTTCGTTAGGCTTGAGAACTCCTCTTAATGATGTTAAACCAATAGTGTCAAGACTATCAGGATCCATTGCATGTGGACCAGCTGCTTCCCATAATGCGAGAATTTCATCTCCTAATTTAATGACATGTGTATTAGCGATATTCTTGAATTTTAAATCTAATGCATTATTTAAAATTCCTCCATTTTTTTGTGTTCCAAAAACACCTCTATAAATAAATTTATCTATTTTTTCTTCTTCCAAATAGCCTTTAGTTTTAACAAATCTATTTGTTAAGAATGGCTGACCGTTCTCGAATTTTATGGATGTTATCATCCCATCACCATCAAATGGATGATGAACCCATTGTCCACCTCTCTCTAATATTCCTGGTCCATTTCTTAATAATGTTCCATTTAAATTTTTAATATTATTACCTTTGCTAATTTTTAGAGGCTCTTTAGTTAGCTCCTTTTCTACATTTTGATAAGCACTTGACCAATCTTCTTTTTTAAAAATATTAAATTTATCAATTTTTTTATCTTGTAAATTAGTCACAACAAAATAATCACTTAGTCTATCTTCGCCAAAATTCAACTGAATTGTGGCTGATTCGAAAAAATTCCTTTTTTATTGTTTTTCTAACATTCCTTTACTGCTTGGAATTGAATTAGATCTTCTTGGATCTATCTCGGTAGCCATTCTCATTGCTCTTGAAAAAGATTTAAAGCACGCCTCAACTATGTGATGTGAATTACTTCCTCGTATTTGGTTAATATGCAGTGTAATACCGCTGTTATTTACAAAGGCAATAAAAAATTCTCTTACTAGTTCAGTATCATAATTTCCTATTCTAGGGGCTTTTAATTGAAGATCATAAGATAGATGGGGTCTACCAGAGCAATCTAAAGTGACTTGAACTAATGCTTCATCTAATGGGGCAAAGAAATGTCCAAATCTGCTTATTCCTTTTCTTTCTCCCAAGGCTTTTGAAAATGCTTTGCCTAGTGCGATTCCTACATCTTCATTTGTATGATGATCATCAATATGAGTATCTCCAATTGCTTTTATTTTTAAATCGAACAAACCATGACTCGATATTTGATGAAGCATATGATCTAAGAATGGTATCCCGGTATCGATCTCAGAAATACCATTGCCATCTAAGTTTATAAATACAGAAATATCTGTTTCATTCGTTTTTCTTTTTATTTCAGATTGCCTTAGAGATGACATTTTTATGCAAAAAACTTAGTTTACATTCCATTAATGCAGTAACCCGCATCAACATAAATTGTTTGGCCTGAAATGCCGCTAGAGAGATCACTTAATAAAAAAGCAGCTGTATTACCTACTTCTGTTTGAGTGACTGTTCTGCGTAAAGGAGCCTTTTCTTCAACATTGTGAATCATATCTAAAATGCCACCTATAGCAGAACTAGCAAGTGTTCTTATAGGCCCAGCACTTATTGCGTTAACTCTGACTTGTTTTTCGGGTCCAAGTTCTGCAGAAAGATATCTTACTGAAGCTTCTAAAGCTGCTTTAGCAACTCCCATCACGTTATAGTTAGGAATTGCCCTTTCTGAACCTAAATAAGTTAATGAGACAACTCCAGCACCATCACTAAAAAGTGGTTTTGCTGCTTTACATAAAGGTGCTAACGAATACGCACTTATATTAAGAGCCCTATCAAAACCCTCTGAAGTGGTTGCACTATAATCTCCAATCAATTCATCGCGTCCTGCAAATGCTAAGCAGTGAACTAATCCGTCAATTTGCCCCCAATTGTCTTTTATATTTTTAAAGATTTCTTCAATTTGAGCTGGATTTTGAACATCAAGAGGCAAAAATAATGATGGGTTTAAAGGTTCAGTTAGTTCCCTAACTTTAGACTCGAATCTTCCTTTATCATCAGGCAAATATGTGATTCCAAGTTCTGCGCCAGCTTTTGAAAGTTGTTGAGCGATACCCCATGCTATTGAACGATTGTTGGCAATTCCCGTAACAAGAATTTTTTTGCCAGTTAGATTTAGAAGCATTTTGTTTATCCTTTCTATTATTCTCCTATATAAAAGTACCTATCTTTACGGATTACTGCAAAATATACAATAATTTTCAAATATCAAAGAATTTTTAACTTAAACATGGTCAGGACAAATTCTATGGTTTTGGAACTAGGTTTTCAATTACCTAATTTCGAAATGTTAAATGCTAATTCTTCAAAAAATGAATATTTTAATTCTCATAATCTAGATAATCGGCATTTACTTTTAATGTTTATTTGTGCCCATTGCCCATTTGTTAAATATATTGAGAATCAAATTTTCACCTTAAGTAAAGAAATTGAAAATACAGTTCAAACAGTGGCAATTTCTAGTAATGATATTGTCACTCATCCTTCAGATTCTCCTAAAAATTTGAGATTACAAGCAGTAACAAAGGGATGGAGTTTTCCTTATTTATATGATGAAAATCAAAATTTTGCTAAGAAATTAAAAGCGGCTTGCACCCCAGATTTTTATCTTTTTTCAAATGAAGGAGATGGTGATTTTTTATTGTATTATCATGGCCAATTAGACGATAGTAGACCAGGTAATAATATCCCTCTATCTGGAAAAGATTTGCGCTCTGCCGTAAAAGATTTGAATCAAGATAATTCTTATCCTTCAAATCAGATGCCTTCTTTAGGTTGCAATATAAAATGGACTCCTGGTAAAGAACCAAGTTGGTTTAAATGAATTAAAAATTTTTTTTACCCATAGAAATGTGGTTTAGGGTTAATATATTTACTATGCAGATACCTCCATTTACTTTAGATAGGCAGTTCCAAGAAATTGGCTCTGAAATTGAGAGTGAGGTTTCTAAAATTTTAAAAGGTGGCCAGTATATTGGAGGACAAGAAATTGCCAAATTTGAAGAGAGTTTTTCAAATCTGATTGGTGTTGAAAATACTATTGGATGTAATAGTGGAACTGATGCTTTAGTATTGGCTTTGCGCGCTTTAGATATTGGTGTGGGTGATGAAGTTATTACCTCATCTTTTAGCTTTTTTGCAACTGCAGAGGCTATTAGTGCAGTTGGTGCTAATCCTGTTTTGGTAGATATAGATCCAGAAACTTATCTCATTAATACTGAACTAATAGAACAAGAAATAAATTCTAATACCAAGGCAATTATGCCAGTTCATCTATTTGGTAATGCAGTGAATATGACCTTAATAAAATCTTTGGCCAAGAAATATGACTTAAAAGTAATTGAAGATTGTGCTCAGGCAACATGCACAATGTGGGAAACTTCCAAAGTTGGAAGTATCGGGGATATAGGCTGTTTTAGCTTTTTCCCTACTAAAAATTTAGGAGCTGCTGGAGATGGTGGAGCAGTAACAACTTCAGATCAGAAGATTGCAAAAAAAATTAGAGAACTGGCTGTCCATGGCAGCCCAATAAGATATCATCATACCCAAATTGGGTATAACAGCAGACTGGATACCATTCAAGCTGCCATATTAAACATTAAAATTAAATATATTTCTAAGTGGATTAATAATCGCCAAAAAGTTGCTAATAATTACCTTGATTTATTAGAAAAAAATCCATTTATTAGTTTTCCAAAAATTAGCTCTGATTCGATTACCCATTCTTGGAATCAATTTGTAATCAAACTAAGAAACGATAAATATTGTTTAAATGAAGATTTTTCAAATTTATTTGATACTGATTGCAAAAAATACAATTCCTTAAGGAATTTGGTAAAACAACAACTTTTTGAAAAAGGTATTAATTCAATTATTTATTATCCAATTCCAATACACGCACAAATAGCTTACAAAAATATAAATTTTTCTAGAACAAAACTTATTAATACAGAGAGAATTTGTACAGAAGTTCTTAGTCTTCCAATGTTTCCTGAAATTTCTTATGAAGAGCAAGTTTATGTAGCAGAAAATTTAAATAAAGTTTTAAAGAATTGTATAGAGGAAATTCAAATTTCAGTATAAAGTGATTTAAATAATCTTTGTTGTACGCTGTGATTGACAATAGGGCTTGAATAATTATTTTTTTCTAAATTAGATATCTCCCCATTTAATAATTCTGAATTTGACACTTTAGATAATTCAGGAATCCAATATTTTATATATTCGCAAATAGGATCAAATTTTTTTGCTTGGGTATATGGATTAAAAATTCTAAGTGGTTTTGGATCCATACCGCTACTGGCGCTCCACTGCCATCCCCCATTATTGGCAGCTAAGTCTCCATCAACCAAAGTCTCCATAAATTTTTTCTCGCCCATTTGCCAATTGCATATAAGATCTTTTACCAGAAATGAAGCCACTATCATCCTACATCTGTTATGCATCCAGCCAGTACTATTTAATTGACGCATTGCAGCATCAACTATAGGTACTCCGGTCTCTGCGTTGCTCCAATGCTGAAACCATTCATTATTGTTTTGCCATGGAAAGTGATCCCATTTTTTTCTATATGGACCTTTCTCTAGCTCTGGGAAATGGAATAAGCAATGTTGATAAAATTCACGCCAAACAAGTTCTTTTTGCCAAGTTTCAATTGATAAATAATTTCCTTGATTTGTAAAATCTAAATTTAAATCTAACGTGGCGTTCCAAATTTTTCTAATGCTAATGGTGCCGAATCTGAGAGATGCACTTAGAAAAGATGTCCCATTATGTGAAGGAAAATCTCGTGCAGAATTATAAGAATATATTTTTTTTTCGTTAATAAAGTTTTCTAATAATGTTTCTGCAGCATTCTCTCCAGGTCTACATGGACAAATATTGGAACCAGGAAATTTGATATTTTTGATAAATTTCTCTAGAACCGAATCAGATGAATTTATTGTCTTATTTTCTTTGAGTTTATTATCTATATCTTTAAACTGGAAAACAACTTTATCTTGGTCATATGGACCTAATAAATTCATTTTTGATTTAAGGTTTTTATAAAAAGGCCCATAAACAGAATAAGGTTTGTTACTCCCTGAAGATATTTTTAAAGGTTCTATTAATAAGTGATCCCAAGATTCAATAACTTGAATATCTTTTTCTTTTAAAATTATTTTTATTTGTAAATCTCGATTAATTTCATAAGGTTCAATTGATTTATTCCAAAAAACAAATCTAGCATCTATTGTCTTTACTAATTGAGGAATTATTAATACTGGATCTCCTTCTTCTATAATGAGTCTACTGCCCATTTTTTTCCAATTATTTCCTAATTCTTGAAGAGAATTTCCTAGAAACCAAGCTCTTGAATTGGCATTGAAATCGTGAGAGTAATTTTTATCTAATATGTAAGTTGAAGTTATAGCATTTGATAATGAAAATGCTTTGATTAAAGCTTGATTATCAAATATTCTTAAATCCTTTCTATGCCAAAAAAGTATTCTAGGTTTATTCATAATTTATCTAAAAATTGTTTAGCTCTAAACCAAGCTGTCACAGTTTTTGCGTCAAGAATTTCATCCCCACTAGCAATAAGATTATCTAGTTCTTCGGGCTCTAAAATTAATACTTCTATATCTTCATCTAAATCTCCTTTAACCTCGGAATTTAGTTTGTTTAAATCACGAGCTAAAAATAAATAAATTTCTTCATCTGCATAACCAGGAGCAGGGACAAGAGTTCCTAGTTCATCCCATTTGTTTGCACTGAATCCAGTTTCTTCTTGTATTTCTCTTTTAATTGAATTAATAGGTGTTTCACTTATTTCTAATGTACCTGCTGGAAATTCTAATAAGTACCTTGAAACAGCAAATCTATATTGTCGAAGAATGATAACTTTATTATTTTTTGTAATAGGAACGGCTAATGCTGCCCCAGGATGCTTAATGTATCCATATTCACCTTCATGTCCATTTGGAAGCTCAATTCTATTTATTTCAAAACTAAATTTTTTTGACTTTAATTCAGATATTTTTTCTTTAAAAATTGATCTTTTTATAAGGTCTTTGTTGCCCATAATTTTTAAATAAAAACAGCCTAACAGTTATTTTTTGGTTTTGTAAATTATTTATATAGACCATTTTGGGACATCAAACTTTGTGATTTTTTGGCTCCTACTTAAGATTTCAGATAGTGGTGTAATAACGAAATTCCGATTCATGAATCTAGGGTGAGGTAATGTTAATTCCTCATCAACCGTATAAAAATCTTCCCACCAAAGAATATCTAAATCAAGACATCTTGATAGCCATTTCTTACCCTTTGGCGTCTCTTCTCGTCCGAAAAATCTCTCTAACTTTTTTAGCTCTTTTAAAAGTAATTTCGCTTTTTTATTTGATGGTTTAGGAAAAGAATTACTTTTTATAAGTAAGAGAGTATTTAAATAATTTGGCTGCTCATTTTCAACACCATGGGGTAATGTCTCATAAATTGAAGACCAAAAAAAGTTTGCATGAAATTTGCTTTTCTCTTCTTCTTTTTTGTTGAAACTATCTCCCCACTTACTTATTATTTCCTCTATTTTTGGTTTGCAAATTAATAGTGACTCAATTGGGCTGCCGAATTTACTATCAATATTTGCTCCGAGGGATATACATAGTCCATTTTTGATATTAAGATTTGATAATTCCACTACAAAAAACAAAGTTATTGGATAAATTCTATATCAGGCATTTTTAAAGTGATTTTGAACCCCGAGTTAAAGGAAAAAGGAGAAATAAAAGATTTAATGAATTCAAAGGATTCTTTTAGAGCTTTTCCTTTGGCGGCAATTACTGGTCATAGCTTATTGAAATTATCTTTGCTTTTGGCAGCAGTTGATCCAGGTTTAGGAGGAGTTATTATCGCTGGTGGAAGAGGTACTGGTAAGTCAGTATTAGCAAGGGGTTTGCATACTTTACTCCCTCCTTTAGAAGTATTAGATAATGAATCAATACTGGAAACACTATCTAAGAGAAATAGTAATACTTCATTAAGACCTATTGGTAAGAACCTAGATCCGGAGAAACCAGAGGAATGGGATATTACTACTAATAAATTGTTAGAGCAGGCAATTGGAAGTGATTATTTGAATCAAATTGAAGAAATTCCAAAAAAAGTAAAAGAGGCACCATTTATTCAAGTTCCCATTGGTATAACTGAAGATAGACTTGTTGGATCAATTGATGTCGCTGCTTCATTAAGTACAGGAGAACAAGTGTTTCAGCCTGGAATTTTGGCAGAAGCTCATAGAGGTGTTCTTTATGTAGACGATATAAATTTATTGGATGATGGAATTGTAAATTTAATTCTTGAAGCTATAGGAAGAGAGCAAAATAATATTGAAAGAGATGGTTTGAGCCTCTCTCATCCTTGTAAGTCCCTTTTAATAGCAACTTATAATCCTGAAGAAGGTGCTTTAAGAGATCATGTTTTAGATCGTTTTGCTATTGTGCTTTCTGCAGATCAATCTATTGATAATTCTCAAAGAGTTGAGATTACTAAATCTGTTTTATCACACGCAGAAAATAATATTAAATTTTCAGAAAAATGGTCGGAAGAATCCGATAATTTATCTACTCAATTAATTTTGGCAAGGCAATGGTTAAAGGATGTCAAGATAACAAAAGAGCAAATAACCTATTTAGTGAATGAAGCTCTTAGGGGAGGAGTAGAAGGTCATAGGTCAGAATTATTTGCAGTAAAAGTAGCAAAGGCTAATGCAGCTCTTCGAGGCGATGAGAATGTAAATTCTGATGACCTAAAAGTCGCAGTAAGATTAGTTATTCTTCCAAGGGCAATGCAAATACCACCAGACGATGATGATATTCAACCACCCCCTCCAGAGGATCAGAGCCCCCCACCTCCACCTCAATCGAACAATGAAGAGTCTGAACCTGATACTAGTGAAAATGATAATGAGCAAGATCAGGAACAAGAAGAAGATAATTCTGATGGAGAAGAAGAATCTACTCCTGAAATACCTGAAGAATTCATATTAGACCCTGAGTCATGTATGGTTGATCCTGATTTATTACTTTTTTCATCAGCTAAAGCTAAAGCGGGGAATAGCGGGAGTAGATCAGTCATATTTAGTGACAGTAGAGGAAGATATGTAAAACCTATTATTCCAAGAGGTAAAGTAAAAAGAATTGCTGTAGATGCTACCCTTCGAGCTGCTGCTCCTTATCAAAAATCGAGAAGATTAAGGAACCCTAATAAATCAATAGTTATTGAAGAAAATGATTTTAGGGCAAAGCTTCTTCAAAAAAAGGCGGGAGCCCTAGTAATTTTTCTGGTTGATGCTAGTGGCTCTATGGCTTTGAATAGAATGCAAAGTGCCAAAGGCGCTGTAATAAGACTTTTAACTGAGGCATATGAGAATAGAGATGAAGTAGCTCTTATTCCTTTTAGAGGTAATCAGGCCGAAGTGCTTTTGCCTCCAACAAGATCAATAACTGCTGCAAAAAGAAGGTTGGAAACCATGCCTTGTGGTGGAGGATCCCCTTTGGCACATGGATTAACACAATCAGCAAAAGTAGCAAAAAATGCTCTTTCAACAGGAGATATTGGTCAAGTTATTGTTGTGGGAATCACAGATGGCCGAGGAAATGTTCCATTAGGATTATCGCTAGGACAAAATGAGGTTGAGGGAAAAGATAATCAAAATGAAAATGTTAATTTAAAACAGGAGGTTCTAGATATCGCTGCAAAATATCCAATGCTTGGGATAAAACTCTTAGTAATTGATACAGAGAGAAAATTTATAGCAAGTGGATTTGGTAAAGAATTAGCAGAGGCTGCTCAAGGTAAATACGTCCAATTACCAAAAGCTACGGATAAAGCAATCGCAGCTATGGCTTTAAATGCAATTAATGAATTCTAAATATTTCTTATGGATAAATTTCGTTAAGGAATTTTGAAAGTCCAATCGTTAAATCTCTTATAGATTTAGTTAATTCTTTATCTTGTGTTAATTTTTCAAAATCATCACTCATATCATCTATTTTGGTTGAGATAGACCTAGCAGTATTAATTGTCAATTTAATGTCATTAAGGGTTTCTTTGTCATCAATAGTAGACAAAATGTTATTTAAATGATTAGCAGCAATTGTAATTTCTTTTATTAGAGGTTCAACTCTTTGTAGTTCTTGTTTTGATAAATAAATTAATTCATCAAGATTTTCTTGTGTTCTGTCAAATTGGTCAATTGAGTTTACGATGTTTTCAATCAAGTTTTCTTGATTTGTGTCTTTTAAAAGTTGACTTATTCTAGTAGTTATATTTGAGAGACTTGATAGTTGTTTACCTGTGATAGTGTCTCCCTGACAAATAATTAATTTGGTATCGCATTTTTCGGATATAGGCTTTGCAATGTTTTTAGGAATTGTCTTGTCACTAGTTTCTAACGCAACTTGTACATCTCCTCCAAGGAAAGAATTTGTTACTACCCTTGCAAATGCTGGTCTTGGGAGAATAATTTCAGGATTATTTAAAACTATTTTTGCTTTGATTGATTCATTCGTGAACAAGATATCTTCTATTGATCCAACTAAGATTCCTCTGTAAGTAACTGGAGATTTTTTTGATAAACCGCTTGCGTTATTGAATTCAGCAAAGAGGTACCAATTTTTCGAAGATAATCTCACTCCTCTTAGCCAAAAAGAAAAAAATGTGAATATTAAAATTCCTCCTAACAAGGAAAACCCAACTATTGAATCTCGTAAGCTTCTACGCATAATTTCTAAATTTCTTTTGGTTGCATTGGACCATCAAGTTTTCCATTCCTAAATTGAAATACATAGGGATCTTTACTCTTTTTAAATTCATCAATCGAGCCAGCCCATCTGAATTTGCCTCCATAAAGCATTAAAACTTTATCTGACGTCCTTTCTATAGTACTAAGAACATGGCTAACTACAATAGATGATCCGCTAGCTTTATCATTTGTCTTATTAATTAAATCTTCGATTCTTGATGAGGCAATTGGATCAAGGCCGGCAGTTGGTTCATCAAAAAGTAATAAAGGTTTAGACTTTGTATTAAGAGTTTGATCACTAATTAATGCTCTAGCAAAACTTACTCTTTTTTGCATGCCTCCGCTTAATTCATTTGGAAGTTTATTCTCAACATTAAATAGTCCTACCTCAGCTAAGCATTCATGTACTATTTCATGAATTAACTTTTTAGATAGGTTTTTATTTCTCTTAAGGAGAAAACCTACATTTTCTTCAATTGTTAAAGATCCTAATAAAGCCGGGTTCTGAAAAACTAGTCTTACATCAGGAGGATTATTTTGATCTAATCTCAAATATGTTTGTTTCTCACCAAATATTCTTAATTCTCCTTTGGTAGGTAAAATGAGTCCAGCTAATATTTTTAATATAGTTGATTTACCAGAACCTGAGGGGCCAACAATAGCTAATTTCTCTCCATCATTAAGTTCAAAATTTATTTGATTAAGCACATTAACTTCGCCCCAGCTTATTGAGAGGTTTTTAGTTTCAACTGCATGCTTTGATTTTTTCAAACTTATATAAAAAACATCTATATATTTTATTTTGCCAATTTTTAGAAATAAAAAAAGGATGTATGAATTTGATTTATAATGATTTTATATAGTCTAGAAATTTGAGAAAAATATTTCAGAGGTTTTTTAATGAATAAGCGTAAAAAAAGGGTAAGAAGGTACTATAAAAATTTTAAAAAGACAAATTTTGTCTTATTAAACAAAATTTTAAGAATTTTGAGTTGGCTTTTACCAGGATTGGTAATAAAAAGATGGATGCTTACATCCGCGATAGGATTTTTGACTACATTATTAGGCTTGGTGATTTGGACAAATTTAAGACCGCTCTATTGGCTTATTGAAATCTTTTTTGGGGTAATGACAGGTTTAACAAGTATTTTGCCTGTTTCATTAATGGGGCCATTGATTTTTGTTATTGGACTACTATTAATAGGGATTGGTCAAAATAGAAGTATTAATTCTATTCAAAAAGCGCTTGTTCCAGAAAAAGATACATATTTAGTTGATGCATTAAGAGTTAAAAGTAAATTAAATAGAGGTCCAAATATTGTTGCAATTGGAGGTGGTACAGGTTTATCGACTTTACTGAAAGGCTTAAAAAATTATAGTAGCAATATTACAGCAATTGTAACTGTATCTGATGATGGTGGAAGCAGTGGAATTCTCAGAAAACAATTAGGTGTGCAACCTCCAGGCGATATTAGAAATTGTTTGGCAGCTTTATCAAACGAGGAACCTACTTTAACTAGATTATTTCAATACAGATTTTCAGGGGGAAGTGGTCTGGAAGGCCATAGTTTTGGAAATCTCTTCTTGTCAGCTTTAACAACAATTACGGGGAGTTTAGAAAAAGCAGTTCAAGCCTCTAGTAAGGTCTTGGCGGTGCAAGGTCAAGTTTTACCTGCAACAAATATTGATGTTATGTTGTGGGCTGAATTAGAAGATGGTGAAAAAATTTTTGGTGAAAGCAAAATCAGCAAATCTAAGAAATTAATTTCGAGGATTGGTTATTTTCCAGAAAATCCTTCAGCTCTTCCGAGTGCTCTTGAATCTATAAAAGAAGCTGATGTAATCGTTCTTGGTCCAGGCAGTCTATACACCTCTTTATTACCTAACCTGTTAGTACCGGAGATAGTAGATGCTTTATTGAAAAGTAATGCTCCCAAAATTTATATAAGTAATTTGATGACTCAGCCAGGAGAAACAGATGGCCTAGATGTTTATCAACATGTCAAAGCAATAGAAAAACAATTATCAAATTTTGGAGTTAATACTCGAATTTTTAACTCAGTCTTATCTCAGATTCAATTTGAAAAGTCTCCACTTGTAGAATATTACGAAAGTAGAGGAGCAGAGCCTGTCCTATGTGATAAAGAAAAATTATTATCTGAAGGTTATTATGTCTTGCAAGCACCATTATATTCAAAAAGAATAACTCCAACTCTTAGGCATGATCCAAGGAGGCTAGCAAGAGCAGTTATGTTTATTTACCGCAAATTAAAGAAATTAAACTAATAAGCATCTTGAAGTTCATAGAAATCTGGCTGAATATAATCTTTTCGCAATGGCCAACCTTTCCAATCTTCAGGCATTAATAGTCTTTTGGGATTGGGATGATCAATAAAATTTATTCCATACATATCAAATGTTTCTCTTTCTTGCCAATCACTCCCTTTGAAAATTTCATACAAACTAGGGATTGATAAATCAGAATCTCTTTTTAAGAAAACTTTTAATCTGACTTCTTTAATTTTTTCTATTCTTTGTAAATCATCAACAGTTATAAAATGGTAAAAACTCACAAGATTTTTGCCTGGTCCCTCATCATATCCTCCTTGACATTGGAGATAGTTGAAACCGTAATTTCTTAAGGCGGATACTGCTTCATATAATTTGTTAGGTTCCACAGAAATGTTTTCAATTCCTATGTGATCATCAGGTAAAGATTGATTTGAAATTCCATCTTTAGACAAAGATTGGCTGATAAAGCCTTCTTTTTCTATCGAAGTATCTGAGGATTTAGCTAAACCGTCTTTTTCCATTAATCTTCTACAGTGTCAATAATTTCAGCTTTTTCGGTGTTTTCAGATAATTCAGTTATTTTTTCTTTTTTTGAAGAGGTGATGACATTATTAGAAGTTTTGTTTAGATATTCACCTGTATTTTCTGAGAAAACAAGATTCATTTCGTGATCAGTCGTTATATATCTGTGAGTTTGCTCTGTTTTTGTGCGCTCTAAAATTGATTCATTACCAACTTTTTTTCTTAATTTAATTACAGCATCAAAAATTGCTTCTGGTCTTGGTGGGCATCCTGGAAGATATAAATCAACTGGTATCAATTTATCAACGCCTCTTACAGCAGTTGTAGAATCTGCGCTAAACATTCCTCCTGTGATTGTGCAAGCACCCATGGCAATCACATATTTTGGTTCAGGCATTTGTTCATAAAGTCTTACTAGGGCTGGAGCCATCTTCATCGTTACTGTTCCTGCCACTATTAGCAAATCTGCTTGCCTTGGCGAACTTCTAGGTACTAGTCCAAATCTATCAAAATCAAATCTAGATCCTATTAAGGCAGCAAATTCTATAAAACAACAAGCTGTTCCGTATAAAAGAGGCCATAGACTGCTCAACCTTGCCCAATTATGAAGGTCGTCTAAACTTGTCAATATAATATTTTCGCTTAAATCTGTAGTAACTTGGGGTGCACCAAGAGAATTGCAAGTTCCTTCTCGGATTTCTCTTATTGCTTTTGGGGATAATTGTGGATTCAATGTTTTAACTCCATTCTAGAGCACCTTTTCTCCATGCGTATGCCAGAGCAATAACAAGTATTGCAATGAAAATTAGAGCCTCAATAAAAGCTAATAAGCCTAATCTATTGAAGGCAACTGCCCAAGGATAAAGGAATACAGTCTCAACATCAAATATAACGAAAACTAAGGCAAACATGTAATAACGAATATTAAATTGAATCCATGCTCCTCCTATAGGCTCCATTCCAGATTCATATGTAAGTTTTCTTTCCCCTGTTCTGCCTTTTGGGGCAACGATAAGATTAGTAACTAGAGCTAATATTGGTACTGCTGCGGCAATGAGAAGGAAACCTAAAAAATATTCATAGCCATTTAATAAAAACATCTTAAAAATTAATTTTGAATAAAAGTCGCTTAATTAAGCAAAATCTTTTAAAGTTCTTAAAGAACAATAATAAACCGTGAGTGAAAACATTCAACCAGCCTCTGAGGAAAACAAAATAGTTGAGAACTCTGAGAAAGAAAATCTTTCTGAAAACACCTCAGGAGTAAATGTTGAACAACCTATATTTAATTTAGAACAAAATAGATTCGAATGTAGAAGTTGTGGATACATTTATGATCCGTCTGAAGGAAATAAAAAACTAAACATACCTAAAAATACCCCTTTTTCAGAGTTGGATGGGAATACCTTCGCTTGCCCTGTTTGTAGAGCTGGTAAAAATTTTTATAAGGATATTGGATCTAGAGCAAAACCTAGTGGTTTTGAAGAAAATCTAGTTTATGGGTTTGGTTTCAATAGTTTACCTCCTGGACAAAAAAATATATTAATTTTTGGAGGTTTGGCGTTTGCTGCTGCTATGTTCCTTTCTTTGTACTCTTTGCATTAATATAAACAAATGAAAATGTAATTCCATGAAAAAAGTTTTTACTAGTATTCCAAATCTTCTTTTATCTATAGTTATTTGTTTTGTTTTAAGCAGTTGTTCATCTACAGGAGTCAAGATGAATGAAAGCAGTCCTTGGAAAACAATTCAGTTTGAAGATCAAGCTAATGCTTTAGATGTTGATTTTATAGATGATAATCATGGTTTTTTAGTAGGTTCAAATAGATTGATTATGGAGTCTACTGATGGTGGTGAAACATGGGAAAAAAGATCATTAGATATCACTGCTGAAGAGAATTTTCGCCTTCTTGATATTGACTTCAATGGCTCTGAAGGTTGGTTAATAGGACAGCCATCTTTAATAATGCATACTGTCGATGAAGGTCAAAATTGGACAAGGCTTTCTCTTGGTAAGTTACCTGGACAGCCTTTTTTAGTTACTACTATTGATGATGGAGTTGCTCAGTTGGCAACAACCTCTGCAGCAATTTATGAAACCTCAAATAGCGGTGAGACATGGGAGGCAAAAGTTTCAGACCCTTCGGAACAGGGAGGCATAAGAGATTTAAGAAGAACATCTAATGGTGACTATGTGAGCGTAAGTAGTCTTGGAAATTTCTTCTCTACTCTTGCTAGTGATAGCAATACTTGGATTGCTCACCAAAGAGCAAGTAGTAAGAGAGTTCAAAGCATAGGTTTTAACCCAGAAGGAAGTTTATGGATGCTTTCTAGAGGTGCGGAGATTAGGTTTAATGAAGATAGTAATGACCTAGAAAGTTGGACTAAACCTATTATTCCAATTCTGAATGGATATAATTATCTTGATATGGGATGGGACCCAAACGGCCACATATGGGCTGGCGGGGGTAATGGAACTTTAATAGTAAGTGAAGATCAAGGTAAAACTTGGAATTCAGATCCTATCGCTACTGCATTGCCTACTAATTACATAAAGATAGTTTTTCTTGATAAAGATAATTTAGATAACCAAAAAGGATTCATACTTGGTGAGCGTGGCTATGTTCTAAAGTGGAACGGATAACTTAAAATTTTTGGATAAAAAATAAAAAAAAGCTTAATTTTAAATAAATTTAGCAACTGTCTGTAACCAAGCTGTTAATTTGTTCGCGAACTTATGATTTTACACTGTAAGATCATATGGTAAACATTTGTGATTATGGCCGCAGGTTCAACGGGTGAACGCCCATTTTTTGAAATAATCACCAGTATTAGATACTGGATTATTCATGCAGTAACATTACCAGCTATTTTTATAGCAGGATTTTTGTTCGTATACACAGGTTTAGCTTACGACGCTTTCGGCACTCCTCGTCCGGATAGTTATTTTCAGGCCTCTGAAGCAAAAGCTCCTGTTGTGACACAAAGATTTGAAGCTAAGTCCCAACTAGATTTAAGAACAAAATAACTATGTCTAATTCTCAAGCTCCAATGCAGGCTGTTGAAGTCCGCGTTTATCCTATATTTACTGTCAGATGGTTAGCAGTTCATGCTTTAGCTATCCCTTCAGTATTCTTTTTAGGTTCAATTGCTGCTATGCAATTTGTAGCCAGATAAATTTAAACATCATGCAAGTAAACGAAAATCCTAACAAAGTTCCAGTTGAACTTAATCGTACAAGTCTTTATCTAGGCTTATTATCAGTATTTGTTTTGGGAATTTTATTTTCCAGTTACTTTTTCAACTAAATTAAAATTATGAGTAAATTAAAAGGACCTGATGGAAGAATCCCAGATAGACTTCCCGATGGTAGACCAGCAGTAGCATGGGAAAGAAGATGGACTGAGGGAACTCTACCTCTTTGGCTTGTTGCTACAGCAGGTGGAATCGCAGTAATCTTTGTTTTAGGAATTTTTGTCTATGGATCTTACCAAGGTGTCGGAGCTGGAGGCTAACATTATCCTTAACCTAGAGCTGTAAATCACCAAAATCTAATAAGAATCAGTAAATATCCTTAGTTTCTCTTTTGTAGAACTTGGGATATTTTCTTTTTGGGTTATCAATCCATCTTTTAATGAAAAATGAGACTTACTTTTTGGTCTTTCTTTTTCTATTAATTTAGCTACTTCGAAGATTATTTTATTAGCCACTTCAGTATTTGATCTAAGATTATCCAAAACCATTTCTACAGAAACTTCTTGATGAGTTTGATGCCAGCAATCATAATCAGTAACCATAGATAATGATGTGTAAGCTATTTCAGCTTCTTTAGCTAATCTTGCTTCTGTGTGATTTGTCATTCCAATTATTGAACATCCCCAACTCCTATATAAATTAGATTCTGCTCTAGTTGAGAAAGCGGGACCTTCCATTGCTAAATAGGTACCCCCTCTATGCAATTGTCTACCGCCTGGAATATTTTTTTCTCCGATTTCACTTAATATACGTGATAAATTTGTGCAGAAGGGATCTCCCATAGTTACGTGAGCAACAGCTCCCTCGTTAAAGAAGGTTGCAGGTCTATTTTTTGTCCGGTCTATAAATTGATCTGGAACGACTATATCAAGTGGCCTTATCTGTTCTTGTAATGAACCAACTGCTGATGGAGCAATAATCCATCTTACTCCTATTGATCTTAGAGCCCAAATATTAGCTTTGTAAGGGATTTCAGAAGGATTTAAACTATGTGTTCTGCCATGTCTAGGAATGAATGCTATTTCAAGGTTTCCAAGATTATATACTCTTATTGAATCAGAAGGTTTACCATAGGGAGTATTGATTTCTAGTTCTCTTAAGTACTCTATTTGATCCATTGAATAAAATCCACTTCCACCAATCACTCCTAATCTTGATTTTTCAATTGGTAATAAATGTTCCTTATTCATAGTGATGTAAATGACCTTTAATCATCTGGTACTAATTGGAGGAGGACACTCAAATGTTTCTTTATTGAAGAAATGGTTAATGTTTCCGAAATTAATGCCAGAAATTCCTGTTTCAATTATATCTAGAGATTCTCATTTGGTTTATTCCGGGATATTCCCATCGGTGATTTCAAAATCAATCACTTTAGAAGATAGTTTAATCGATATAAAATCTTTAGCAAAAAATGCAAAAGTATCTTTTATAGAAGAAGAAGTAAAGGATATTGATTTCAATTTAAAGAAAATTGTTTTAAGTAATAGACCATCAATTAATTATTCGAAGTTAGTGCTTAATTATGGAAGTCAAACAATAATTCCAAAAGAATTTGAATCACTAGTTAAAAATCGAAATGCTTTTTCAATTAAACCTTTTTTAAGGGCTTATAACTCAATACTAAAAGAGGACATTTTTGATTCAGTTAATGAACTTCCATTTGTAATTGTTGGGAGTGGCCTTGCTGCAATTGAAGTATCTTATGCTTTGAGAAAAAGATGGGGAGATAGGCCTTTAAAACTATTATGTGATTCAAGAAAAATTAATAATGCAATTCTTAAAAATTTACGGAATTCCAATATTGATTTAGTTGAAAAACTTAATTTTGATTATGGCAAGATTCTTTTATGTACTGGAAATACATCTCCGTTATGGGTACAAAAAAAATTATTGGATTCGGATACTCATGGCAGAATAATCACAAATAGGGATTTGCAGATAAAAAGTTTATCTGGAATCTTTGCTGTCGGTGATTGCGCAATTATAGATTCAGCAAAAAGACCAGCATCTGGAGTTTTTGCAGTAAAAGTAGTAAATACATTAGTCCAAAATCTAAAAAAAGATATAGAAGGGAGATCATTAATTAAGTGGTTTCCTCAAAAGATTGGATTGCAAATAGTAAATATATTTCCAAGCCATCATCCAAAGGCTTTTGCTATTTATCGTAATTTTGTTTTCGGCCCTTCTTTTATTTTTTGGATTTTAAAGCATAAAATTGATCTCAACTTTATTAAAAAGTTCAGATCAAAAAGGGTAATTATGAAAAGTAGTGTAAAAAATATTTCATTGAATGATTGCAGAGGATGTGCAGCTAAAATTCCTCAGTTTGTTTTGAATAAATCATTAATAGTTTCTAATTTAAATTCTTTTGCCTCATCACCTGAAGATTCAGTTGAGATATATCAAAATGGTCAAGATATTATCTTGCAAAGTATAGATGGATTTCCTGCTTTGGTAAGTGATCCTTGGCTTAATGCAAAAATTACTACTTTGCATGCTTGCTCAGATTTGTGGGCATGCGGAGCAAAGCTTTCATCCGCGCAGGCTTTAATTTCATTACCAAAAGTTGAAAGAGAATTCCAGAGTTACCTCTTTTCTCAATCACTTCAAGCTATTAAATCGACAGTTGAGGATCATGGAGGTGAATTACTTGGAGGCCATACTTTTGAGGCAAGAAGTTTAGTAAATAAACCCTATTCATTAGGAATTGATCTTTCTTTAACAGTTCAAGGTATTTTAAAAAATGGAACAAAACCATGGCTTAAATCTGGAATGAATATTGGAGATATTCTTATGATGTCTAGACCTCTGGGCGTTGGAATTTACTTTGCCGGTCAAATGCAAAATATTAATATGCTAGGTAGTTCTTCTGAAATAATTAATAATTTAGTGAAGAGTCAGCAATATTTGATTGATGAAATTTATCTTTTTCAAAATCAATTTAAAGAATCATTAGTCAATGCTGCGACTGATATTACTGGATATGGATTTATTGGACATCTTAAAGAAATGATTGAATCATCTAATTTATATAGGCAAAGTAATAATCTTGAGCCACTAAAAGTTTTATTAGATTTATTTGCATTTAAAGCTTATCCTGGAGTATTTGATTTAATAAGAAAAGATGTTAAAAGTACTTTCTTTGAATCTAATAAAGAAATTTTTGACAAAATTTATAAAGTAAATAAGCAAAAAAGAATAATTAATTTTTTAGACGTAAATTCATTAGATCAAGAGACTTTTAACCAGAGAATATCATTGTTATTAGATCCTCAAACATGTGGCCCCTTGTTGATAAGTTGCAATCGTAAATATGAAAATGTTCTAAAGGATAAATGGTACAAAGTTGGAGAAGTGGTAAAAATGTAATTAATTTCTATTTAATTTATCAATTTCCAAATATCTTAATCTTTTGATTTCCTTTCCCATCTCCTTCCCTGGATCCCATCCTTCTTTTTTTAATGTTTCTCCATCTTTTTTTGATTTTATGAATTTGTAAATAAATAACCACTTAAACAAGTTACGCCAGTAAGGTACTCCATCACAAATTAATAATTTGACTGTCTCATCATTAAGGTTTCTTTCCTCAATAAATTCTGTCCAACTTGATGGATAAAAATGATTGAATTTTTTTTGGTTTGTATTTAATATCTTTTTGATATTTAAATAATCTTCTAATATTTTTATCTCACTATTATTTACCAAAAATCTCTGACATGCTTTTTCTAAATCTTCTGAATCTTTTAATAAGTAAAGCATATGATTTCCCTTTAACTTCTTAATCCAATTTAGTCCTCTTAAAAACCTTTTATCGACTTTAATATTTTCATTTAAGATTGAGATTATTTCCCATTTATGAATTATCGAAATTACATTAGTCAAATTATCGTGTTTGCAAATTTCAGTTAGTTCCATCCTTATTCGTATGCCTAGTGCAGGAGGGTAACTCATTTTCTGATGAGTTTCTGAATTTTTCCATGGCCATTGTCTAACTGTTTCTTGAGATTGTTTGAGAGAATTATTTGAAATATTGAAATCTAACCTTGAAGCATATTTTGCACATCTAATTAATCTACTTGGATCATCTGAAATACTATTATTGTGAAGTAATTTCAATCTTTTACTCTTTATATCAGAAATTCCACCATAAAGATCATAGATTTTTCTTGTAGAGACCTCAAAGGCTATTGAATTTATTGTGAAATCTCTCCTCTTAAGATCCTCCTCAATAGTACTTTTATTTATTGTGGGATTTAAGCCTGGAGCAGAATAAGTTTCTTTTCTTGCAGAAGCAATATCAATTTTATAGTCATTTATATTTATTTCTACAGTGTTGTATAAATTAAATTCCTTGATTAAACATAAATCTACATTTACAATATTTTTTTTTATAAATTTTGCAAGAGAAATAGAGGATCCTTCAATAACAAGATCAATATCTACAGGTTTAGAAAACGATTTTTTGTGTAATTTACTAATTAATAAATCTCTTATGTAACCGCCAACAAAAGCTACTTTAGTATTGTTATTAGATTCTATGTATTTAGCAATTAGATTATAAAGATTAAATGGAGTTTTGATTAATTCTCCTTGGATGTAATCAGAGATATCGTTCATGAGTTTTAACTTACATAACGAATTGGAGCTAATCTGGGATCTAGAATTTTACTTCCTTTATCACCAAATTTCACTGCTAAAGATATTTTTTCCCCACTCCCGAAAATATGTATGATTTCACCTTTCCCAAACTTTGAGTGAATTAGCTTATCTCCAACTATCCAGCTTTTCCCTTTACTTGGACCTGAATATAATTTCCTTACTGCATTTATTGGTTTGTTAACAAATTCATTTGGGTTGTTTCGATCAACTCGAGTTAAACGATCAAGATGCCAATCTCTTCTAATTGATGCACCACCAGTTTGTGGTAATTCGCCATCCATTAAATCTTCAGGTATTTCTGAAAGAAATATTGAAGGAATTGTTGCTTCACGCATTCCACCCCATAATCTTCTTTCTCTTGCATGACTTAAGAAAACTCTTTCTTTAGCTCTAGTAATACCTACATAGCATAATCTTCTTTCCTCTTCAAGAAGTGAGGGAGTATCTATTGATCTATGGCTAGGGAAGAGACCTTGTTCTAGCCCAGTGATAAAAACATTTTGAAATTCTAAACCTTTACTATTATGCAGAGTCATAAGAGTTACAGAGTTGGGATTATTTTTCTTCGTATCATTATCAGTTGTTAATGCTGCTGTAGACAGAAATCCTTCTACATCTCCACTTTCGGTTTCTTCTTCATATTGAGTAGCTGCATTAATTAGTTCTTGTAAGTTATTTCTTCTATCTTCAGATTCTTCAGTCCCACTAGAGAGCAAGTCACTTAAATAACCACTTTTTTCTAAGATTAGTTGTAAAAGTTGAGCAGGTCCTGAATTTTCAAGATAACAAAGAAGATCATTCATAACTTCAGTAAATTTATTAATTCCTTTTGATGATCTGCCTATTGTTTCTTCAAGACTTTGCTTATCATTAAGAACCTCCCATAATGGGATGTTCAACCTATTAGATAGTTCAGTAAGTTTTTGAATAGTAGTCTTACCAATTCCTCTTCTTGGAACATTTATGATTCGTAAAAGACTAACGTTATCTGAAGAATTAACCAGAACTTTCAAATATGCTATTGCATCTTTAATTTCTCTTCTATCATAAAAACGCAATCCTCCAAAAATTGTATAGGGAATGCGCCACCTTACAAGAGACTCTTCTAATACTCTTGATTGAGCTCTGGTTCGATATAAAATTGCAAAATTTTTCCAAATTGGGTTTTGATTATGGTTATTGAGTGATTTTATTTTATTGGTAATTGCTTCTGCCTCGGAAATTTCATCATCACAGCTGAGTAATGTTAAAAGTTCTCCTTTTTCTTTAGTAGCCTTTAAAACTTTGTCAATTCTTTCAGAGTTGTTTTCAATTAGTGAGTTTGCAGCATCAAGGATATTAGAAGATGACCTATAATTTTCTTCTAATTTAATTAAAGATGATTTTGTATCGTCTTTGATTGAAGTTTTAAAATCTTCTTGAAAACCAATTAAAATTCTGAAGTCGGCTGCTCTGAAACTATAGATACTTTGATCAGCATCCCCAACTACAAAAATTGACCGATCTTCCCAATTGAAGAATTTTTTTGGTTCAGTATTTCCAGCCGTAATTAATTTTATAAGTTCATATTGTGTTCTATTTGTATCTTGATATTCGTCAACTAAAATATGTTTAAATCTTTTGTGCCAGTAATCTCTGACCATATCATTTTGCCTCAATAAGAAAACAGGCAAAAGTAGAAGATCATCAAAATCTAAAGAATTATTTTTTGAGAGCGAAACTCTATATCTCTTGTATGCTTCTGCAACTGTTTTATCAAAGTTATTATCTGCTATTTCTAAAAGATCGTTAGAAGTTAAGCATTGATTTTTAGCATTACTTATTAATCTTTTAATCTTTTTGGGATCATATCTTTTTGGGTCAAGATTCATATCTTGACTGATAATTTCTTTTACTAATGTTTGAGAATCTGTTTCATCGTAAATTGAAAATTGCCGTGTCCATCTTAGGCCCTCTGGATCAGTATATTTTTCAATATCGTATCTCAGAAGTCTCGAAAATAAAGAATGGAAAGTACCGATCCAAAGGTTCTGAAGCCTCTCTTGGTGAACGTTTGTTCTTAATTGATTTTGATCAATTTCTTTAAGAGTTTGCCAAGGCTGCCCAAATTGATTAAAAGCTAATTCTTGGGCTAGAAGAACCTCCAATCTTGCTTTCATCTCTTTAGCAGCTTTGTTAGTAAATGTGACTGCGAGAATGTTATGGGGATCTATAGAGTTACCCTCAATAAGGTTTGCAATTCTGTGAGTCAGAGCCTTAGTTTTGCCGCTGCCTGCACCTGCTACAACTAGTAGTGGTCCATAAACATGTTTTACTGCTTGAAGTTGTTGATTGTTTAGGGACTTAAAAAGGTAATTGTTGGTTTCAGGCACTTTTGGAAGGGTTTTTCAAAAATCAGACTTTACTATTAGATTCAGATTCCGTATCTAGATCTTCTAACGCTTTTTTTAAATTTATAAGTTCATTATTGTTATTAATTATTTCTTCAAATTTATTTTGAGGCATCTTTAATTTAATACTTCTGTCTAGAATTTCTTTTTCCAATCTCTTTTTATATGAGGTAATGAGATTCTTAGATAATTTTAAATCTTGTTGATCCAAAAATTTATTAAAAAAGTAGTTCTATATTAGCGGAAAAAAAATTTTTTATTTGAATTATTTCAACTATCACTTTGGAATAAAGTTATTAATTAAGAAGCGTTGCGTTAAGTTTGAAATTGGATTGTTTTTACTAGCTTTGTATTAGTCTTAAGACCGATCTTTAAATTTTTACTTCAGGAATGTCAGTTTCAAAGAAAAATCAATTATTGTCCGCTGATAAGAAATTAAATGATTTAAGCAATATAAAAGAATTTATTAATAGTGCAAACTCAAGATTAGATGCAATAATTTCTATAACAAGTAATTCACATGCAATTGCCGCAGACGCTGTAACAGCAATGATTTGTGAAAATCAAGATTCAGTTAATTCAAAAATATCTTTAAATACAACCAACAAGATGTCCGTTTGTTTGAGAGATGGAGAAATAATCCTAAGGATTGTTGCTTATCTTTTAATTTCTAATGACGAATCAGTTTTAGAAAAAAGTTGTTTAAAGGATCTTAAAAATACTTATCTTGCTCTTGGGGTACCTTTAAAAAATGCAAGAAGGGTTGTTGAGTTAATGCGAGATGCAACAGTCTCTGATTTAAATTCAACAGTTAATAATATGCAAGGAAATAAAAGCTTTCTTCCTAAATTAGTATCTGAAACTAAGTTTCAATTTGAAAGGATAATTAATCTTTTAAACTAGCTAAATTCCTTATCTCTGAAGTATGTGACGTCTGTATTACTGAGTTATTTTCTAGATTTCTAATAGTAGAAAATCTGGATCTTATGTGAGTGGATAAAAAGGAAATTCTTTCATCCACAACTTTTGATTTGTAAATAGTTTTAATGTTTAAATTATTTTGTTCATCAAAAAAATAATTGGATGATGAAATAAAGGATTCTGTATAACCTTTATTTCTTAAAACAATTCCTGAATTCTCATCCTTTGGTAAAAATATCAAAATAGTTTCATCTCCCTCACTCATATTATCTTCTTCCCAATCACTAAAAGCTTGCCATTTTATAGAAATGGCTATGTTCTCTAGGTTTAAAATTAATTTGTAATTTTTAAAAATTTCAATAACTTTTTTATTTTTTGAGTTGATACTTTTAATATATATTTTACTAGTTGAGTTTTCAAATTCCTGAAAAGCTAAAGTATGAGTACTTCTTATGGATTTCCACTCTCCTATACTTTTATCAATGAATTGATTAATTGTTGTTAGATTCTTCGTCAAGTTTATCTTCTACGGAATGATTTTCTGCTTTTTGAATCATTCTTACCATTGAATCCACCATTAATCTCTTGGCAGAAGTTACTTTTAATCCAGAAGGAGTGGTTGATATTTGTTCTCCAGGGCGATCATGTGAAGTTGGTCTAAATGGAGTCATTTATTGTCTTTAAAAAATTAATCGATATCTATTCTCGCATGAATTCATATTTATAAAGTTGTTGTTTGCAAAAATGTCATATCTCTCTTCTTTGATTACTGAATTTTTAACTGTTCTTTATTTAGGCATTTTATTTTTTGCTAATCCTGAAATAGTAGCTAATGCAAACATTCCTAAAAGAGCTACTCCTAGAAATAATCCTGCTCCTTGACTAACACCAGCTCCTACAGCTACTAGTATGGAATCACTAATTAGAAGACTTATTAATAATGCTGGAGTGAATATTTTCCAGCGTGTTCCTCCAATACCAATTGCGTAGCTTAGAAAATCAAAAAGACCAGTCATTAGTAGACCTGTCATGAGAAAAAAATTTTCTTCTAGTTGGTTTTGATTAAAACTTTCAATTTTTTTCATCGCTTTTGGACCTACTAAATTCCTTACAGGGACTCGACCATAATTTCTAGCAATAAAGAAGGCCGCTTGGCAAAAAACGATATCAGAAAAAATTATTGTCATATAACCTTTTTGAAATCCCAATAATGAACCTGCTAGCAGAGAGTAAGCCGAACTTGGAAGAGCTGGTAAAATAATACTTACTCCTCTTAGTATGAAAATTCCAAAGGGTGCCCAAATACCCATACTTTCTATTTTGTTCCTAAGGGGTTCAATTCCATAATTTTGGATTAAATAAATAAGTACAACAAATATTGCGATAAAAAAAACTACCGAGAGAAATTTCTGTATTTTATTCATTATTTTCAATTAAATTTATTGGAAGTAAATTTTCAATTTAATATTTGATTGTATCTATAATAGAAATACTAATCAATAAAAATTTTTATAAATTTTAATCTTATATTTACCCCCGATAAAAGATTTTTGTATTTCAGAAGTATTCATGTTTAATTCTAGGAATAAAGTTAATTCTATGTTTATTAGAAATAGCATTGGATTGGTCTTTTCGCTCATTGTTTCCTTGATTATCTCAATAAAACAATCAAATGCTTTGCCTCATGAGTGGATTGGAGTCCCTAAAAGTGAATATGGAGAGCAGTTATGGGATAAACAAAGTATTAAAAGAAATGAGGATGGTTCTGTGAGAGTATTGAGTAAATTTATTCCCAAAACAAAAAGTGAAATTACTAAGGATATTCTCTATACAATGGATATAAATTGTTTTGAAAAATCATTTAGAGATGTTGATGTCTCTATAGATGAAGTAAATAGTAATTTCGATGATTTAGCTGATTGGCAAGATCCAAATGGAGATAAACTGATTTTGAGTGTTATTGGTCAAGTCTGCAGGCTAGAAAACTAAGAAATTTTTAATTATAAAAATTAAATTATGAAAAATTCATGAACCCATTATTGCTTGAAAGTATAAAACCCTGTCATTGACAGGGTTTTAAAGGTGCCAGGACCCAGATTTGAACTGGGGACACGGCGATTTTCAGTCGCCTGCTCTACCAACTGAGCTATCCCGGCTCTAACCTATATACTTTAAATTAAGATGTGTAGTTTGTGAAACCCTTTTCATTAAAAATTTTATATCTTTATCAAATATCCAAAAATTATTACCTTGAATTAAGTGCTAATAATGCAGTGCCGAAAGAAGTAGTTTTTTTACATGAAACTATTGGTATATTGATAATTTTTTCTCTTATTTTCCTCCATTGCGGGTTTTTTGAACCTCCACCAATAGTGATAATTTTTTGGGGAAGTGAACCTGTTAGTTCGCCTAGCTTTTTCCATCCTTTCAATTCTATCTTAGCTAGACCCTCGAATAATGCATGTAAATAAAGTGAGTCGCTTACTGGCCTTGGACCAAGTATCGACTTTAAATAAGGATCATTAACAGGAAATCTCTCTCCTTTACTATTAAGAGGCAAAAGATTTAAAGATGTGTTTTGCGATGGATTTATTTGTCGACTGAGCTCTTTTATTTCTAAATCAGAGAAGAACTTAGACAAGATACCACAACCTGCGTTTGATGCTCCTCCACATATCCAATCTCCGTTTACTCTATGGGTTGTAATTCCTTGTTTTTTTATTGGGTTATCAATAACTTTTTTAACTACAATAGTTGTTCCTAAAACTGTGAGACCATCTTCTTTACCTAAACCTGCAGCTATTACACTTGCATTTGAGTCAGTGGTACCTGATGTTAATATTAATTTCTTATTCAAACCAAATCTCTCTGCTAAATCAAAATTTACTTTTCCAATTATTGTCCCACTTTTTATTATTTGAGGTAGGCATTTTTGCCATGAAGTATTGAGATAGCTTTTTGGCCATGATTCTTTTTTTAGATCCCAACCAAGTTTTAGATTATTACCTTCTTCTCCATGAGTCCAATCTTTTAAAAACCAACCAGTAATCCAATCAGATTGATGTCGCAAAAGTATATTTGTCCCATATTTATTTATAAGTTTTAATGCTTTAGCAAGACTACTGTATGGAGTTCGCAGATAATCTTCTTCAGAAGTTAGTGATTCAAGAAGGATCTTATTTCCATTACATGCTTGGTCATAAGATATTGCTTCTCCTATCGGCTCTCCTTGCAAATTTGATGCTGTTAAAGTCCCTGAGGTGCCTGAGATAGCCAATTTATTAAGGTTAATTTTCACTTCAATAGGTAAATGAACTAAGAGATTTTCACAAGAATTGATCCAAGAATTTGGATTTTGAAAGCTGTATGAATAAGGGACTGAATTTGAATATACTAATTTCTTATGAAGATTAATTATTGATATTCTTGCACCACTAGTTCCAAAATCTAACCCTCCATAAAAATTATCAGGCATAGAAAAATATGTTAAAAAAAGATTTTGGAAGCCTCGGTTAATTGGGCTGCTTTTTCTTCTACATTTTCCCAAGGCAGCTCAAGATCTCTTCTCCCAAAATGTCCATAGGACGCAGTCTTTCTAAAAAATTTACCTCCCATTTTTTTGGGAAGATTTCTTAAGTCAAATTCTTTTATTATTGCTGCGGGTCTTAAATCAAAGTGCTCTTTAATTAGCTCAGTCAAATTAGCTTGTGAAATAACACCTGTATCAAAAGTTTCCACGAGAATGGAAATTGGTTTTGCCACTCCAATTGCATAACTTAATTGAACTTCTGCTTTTTTTGCCAATTTCGCCTTAACTATGCTTTTAGCTACATAACGTGCTGCATAAGCGGCTGATCTATCTACTTTTGTGGGGTCTTTACCAGAAAATGCTCCTCCTCCGTGTCTTGCATATCCACCATAAGTATCTACAATAATTTTTCTGCCAGTCAGCCCCGCATCTCCTTGAGGACCCCCTACGACAAATTTTCCCGTTGGGTTTACAAGAAATCTTGTCTTGCTACTGTTTGGCTTGATTTCTAAATCTTCAGTAGCAGGAATTACAACATGCGTCCATAAATCTTCTTTTATTCTTTGACGAATTTCTTCTTCATTTGTTATTCCATCAATCTCAGGAGTATGTTGAGTTGAAATTAAAATCGTGTTTATAGAAACTGGCAACCCTTTTTCGTAATCAATGCTTACTTGAGTTTTGCCATCAGGTAGTAGATAATTAAGAACTTTTTCATGCCTTACTTTGGCAAGTTGAATGGCTAATCTATGTGCCAAGCTAATCGGTAAGGGCATTAATTCAGGCGTCTCATCACATGCATAGCCAAACATTATGCCTTGGTCACCAGCTCCAGTATTATCTTCCAAATCATCGTTTACATCATCTGCTTCGTTTACTCCTTGAGAAATATCCGTTGATTGCTCGTCAAGTGCTACTAAAACAGCACAACTATTCGCGTCAAACCCGCCTGCTCTATAGCCTTCATATCCAATTTCTTTAATTACATTTCTAACAAGTTTTATATAATCAATTTTTGCTTTTGAAGTTATTTCTCCAGTAAGTAAACAAAGACCGGTGTTGACGACAGTTTCGCATGCAACTCTGCTTTCTGGATCTTCTGTCAATAGAGCATCTAGAACAGCATCACTAATTTGATCACATATTTTGTCGGGATGACCTTCAGTAACGGATTCCGAAGTGAAAATGAAATCACTCATTTAAAAATGATTTTGAAATTAGATTTTATCCTAAATTAGATTATGGAAACAAATCAATTATTGTAAATTAAGTAATACTTGTTCAAGAATAATGAGGCTTAAATTATGATGTTCTTGCACAAAATAAATCAGTGATTTTATACTGTTTCCGCTGACGCTGTGGCGATTTCTTCATTATCGTCAGTTTGTTCAAATAACATTTGTTTGTATTTCGCAGCCATTTCTTCAGCCTTACTAAAAACTTTTTGAGGATCCGTTAACATATCCCCTGGTTCAGGTTCAAGTGCTTTAGTAGATAATGAAATTCGTCCTCTTTCTGAATCAAGGTCAATTATCATAACTTTCATTTGGTCACTCACATTCAAAACATTATGAGGAGTTTCAATATGTTCATGACTAATTTCAGAAATGTGCAATAGACCACTAACTCCACCAATATCAATAAAGGCTCCATAAGGTTTGATACCTTTTACAGAACCAACAACAACTTCGCCTACCTCAAGTCGGTTCATTTTTTTCTCAACTAAGGCTCTTCTATGACTTAGTACTAATCTATTTCTCTCTTCATCAACTTCAAGAAATTTTAAAGGTAAATATTCACCTTCTAGGTCATCTTTAATTTTTCGAGCACTTATATGAGAGCCCGGGATAAAACCTCTCAATCCTTCTACCCTAACAAGGGCTCCGCCTCTGTTTGTTGCAAAAACTTCAGAATATATAGTTGCATCTTCTTTTTGGAGTTGTCTAACCCTTTCCCATGCTCTCTGATACTCAATCCTTCTAATAGAGAGGGCTAGTTGGCCGTCTTCATTTTCCTCACTCATTATGAAAAATTCTCTACTTTCTGAAGGTTGTAAAACATCATTAAGTCCTTCAACTCTATTTATTGAAACCTCCTGAACAGGCATAAAAGCAGCTGTTTTTGCCCCTATATCTATCATGGCTCCTTTAGGCTCTAGAGCAAAAACGGTACCTTTAACTAGATCGCCAGGCTTAAAGTTATAGTCATACTTACCTAAAAGTGACGCAAATTCTTCTTGTGTGAATCCGGCATTGTCAAAATCCGTATTTGTTCTGCTAGAGGAAGAATCTGCTAAAGGGATATCGTTCTTTTCGAATGATAAATCTTCCTCATTTTGGGATGCTGAATCATTGTCTAACTCAGGTGAATTTTTAATTTCTTGATCTTTAGAAAGTTCTTTAATGGTTTGAGAAGAATTTTCGTTCATTTTTTGTATCGCAGACTACCTGAGGTAGTTAGAAAGGAGTGCTACTAGCCTGCAAACCAATAGCAAAGAGCATTTGTGATATTTATTCTACACTTTAAGATGCTGTATTTTATGAAATTGAAGCTAATTGGTTTTTTGAACTTCCTTTAAGAGATTCAAGAGTAGAAATAAAATCTTTTACTCCATTAAATTTTCTGTAAACCGAGGCGTACCTTATGTAAGCGACTTCGTTTTCTTTCCTTAGATTTTTGAGTATTAATTCTCCGATTTGTGAAGATTTAATATCTTTGTTAGAGTCTTGTACTATTTGTGATTCAATTCCATCTACGAAATTAATAATTGCTTCACTACTGAAGTTAGTCTTTTCACAAGCTCTTGAAATACCAGTGAATAATTTTTGTTTATCAAAAAGTTCTCTACTACCGTCTTTCTTTAAAACTGAAACCGGCATTGATTCCACTCTTTCATAAGTTGTAAATCTAAAGCTGCAATTTAAGCACTCTCTTCTTCTTCGAACACTTTTACCACTATCAGCAGATCTTGATTCCAAAACTCTGCTATCTGTGTTTTGACAGGTTGGACACTGCATGTGGTGAAATAAGTTGCACTTTAACTCTAATAGTAGAGTAATACTTTAATTATGGAAAGTAAAAAAAAACCTCTTGTTATAGAGGTTTTTTTCTGAGTTCATTTTCTATCGAATTTAGGTGGGTCTCTAAAGGCGACAGCAAAGAATAATGTAACTACTGCGAGAGTTAGTATTAGAACGTAAGCAAAGGCTTCCATAATATTAAGTAAATAAGTTTAGTTTAAACCCTTCCTGGGATTCTTCTTGTGGTTTCGTCACCAAGTTTCTTGAATAAACCAAATTCAACTTGGTCTCCAATCTCAGCATCAATACCAGCAAAGGAATTTCTGTAAAGAGTTCTTGAGGCATGCCACCAGTGGCCAAACAAGAATAGCAATCCGAAACATAAATGTGCATATGTAAACCATGCTCTCGGGGAGCTTCGAAATACACCGTCAGATTTATATGTCTCTCTGTCAAACTTGAATGCTTCGCCAAGTTGAGCCTTTCTTGCTAATCTTTTAACTACTGCAGGATCTGTAAATGTTTGTCCATCGAGATCTCCACCATAGATAGTTGCTGTGATACCAGTTTGTTCAAATGAATACTTTGCTTCAGCTCTTCTAAATGGAATATCTGCCCTTACATTACCTTCTTTGTCTTCAAGGATGACAGGGAAGTTTTCAAAGAAATTAGGAATTCTTCTAACTTCTAATTCGTTACCTTCCTTGTCTTGGAAGGCAATGTGACCTTGCCAACCAGTTGGTAATCCATCACCATTTACAAGAGCTCCAACTCTAAATAGTCCTCCTTTAGCTGGACTATTGCCAACATAATCGTAGAAGGCTAGTTTTTCTGGAATTGATGCATATGCCTCTGATTTAGTGGCACCATTATCAATAGCTGCTTGTACTCTTCTGTTAATTTCAGTTTTAAAGTATCCTGAGTCCCATTGATATCTTGTAGGACCAAAAAGCTCTACAGGGGTTGTTGCAGAACCGTACCACATTGTTCCGGAAACAACGAAAGATACGAATAATACGGCGGCTAAAGCACTAGCTAAGACTCCTTCGAGACTTCCAAGTTTTAGTGCTCTATAAAGTCTTTCTCCAGGTCTGTTGGTGATGTGAAAAATACCTCCAATAATACCCATAAGTCCTGCCGCAATATGATTCGCTACAATACCTCCTGGATTAAAAGGATTAAATCCTTCTACTCCCCAGGAAGGAGCCACAGGTTCTACATGACCAGTTAAGCCATAAGGGTCAGAAACCCAAATCCCCACATTTGCGCAATGAAAAGCTCCAAAACCAAAACAGGTAAGTCCTGCTAGAAGAAGATGAATCCCAAAAATTCTAGGTAGATCAAGAGCAGGCTCACCAGTTCTTGAATCTTCCCATAAATCTAAGTCCCAGTAGGTCCAGTGCCATATAGAGGCCAACATCAATAGACCACTAAAAACTATGTGAGCTGCAGCAACCCCTTCGAAACTCCAGAATCCAGGATCAACTCCAGTAGCACCCGTAATATCCCATCCATTCCAACTACTTGTGATACCTAGTCTTGCCATGAAAGGCATAACGTACATCCCCTGTCTCCACATTGGATTGAGAACAGCATCAGAAGGATCAAAAATGGCTAATTCATAAAGAGCCATTGAACCGGCCCAGCCGGCTAATAATGCAGTATGCATAAGATGCACAGCAAGTAGTCGACCTGGGTCATTAATAACTACTGTGTGAACTCGATACCAAGGCAATCCCATCGGTTAATTTCTAGTAACTATGCTGTATAAACAGCTAAACATCACGATAGTAAGGGTTTTTTAGTCTTTGAGGGATTTTTGTAAATAAATTTATTTTCTCGCAAAAATTGGGCAAATCAATTTGCACGATTGAGTTTATAAGGAATTTTTGGCTAAAAACTGTTAATATTTTGGTCACAATTCTCAAAGTAAAACGCCAAAATATGAAAAATAACTAAAAAAATGGCAACTATCAGATTTATTCGTGAGGATTTAGAGGTCCAATGCAATCCAGGTGAAAATTTAAGGGAACTTGTAATGAAAGAGAATTTACAGCTTTATGGGTTAAAAGGCATTTTAGGTAATTGTGGAGGTGCGGGACAATGCAGTACTTGTTTTATTTCAGTTGAAGGTGGAAATAAAAATTCTTTGAGCCCTCTTACATCTGTTGAAGAAGAAAAACTCAAAAATAGACCAGAAAATTGGCGCCTTGCATGTCAAACATTGATAAAATCATCTGCCGTAATTTTAACAAAACCACAATCCCCTCCCTCAAATTTGGAAGAACTAAAAAAAATTAGTGAAAATAAAAAATTACCTCGATAAATTGTTTAAGACTGTTAATCAGTTTATAAAAATTGTTTATTTTTCCACTTTATTCCAATTTATACGTCTATAGTCTAAATACCTTATATAGAACTACCAATTAAATGGAAACAACTAATTTTGGATTCGTAGCTAGTCTTTTATTTGTAGGGGTGCCAACAATATTCCTAATAGGTTTATTTATTTCTACACAAGATGGAGAAAAGTCAAGTTTCTACTCTGACTCTAGTAAAGGTAGGCTTGGGCCAAAACGCTAATGCTTTTATAAATGCTTTGCATTTCTGTAGAAGAGTTTTTATTTTGGAAAAAAAAGCAACTCTCTAAAGGAGGTGATCAACCATCTTTTGCTGTTTTACTTGATTGTATGGGTGGTTTATCGACTAGTGATCTAAACTTGAAAAGTATAAATCCTAGAGGAAACATACATTTAAAAAAAAATTTAGAATTTTTAGAATCTATTTGGGATGATCATTTACAAAGATCTTGCCCAATTCAATATCTTTGTGGAATAACTTTTTGGAGAAACTTAAAATTAAAAGTTACAAACAAAGTACTCATTCCCAGACCAGAAACTGAGCTCATAGTTGATATCGTCTTCAATATATTTCGAAAGAAATCAGAAAAATTATGTTTTGCTGAATTAGGAACTGGATCAGGTGCAATTAGTATTGCCTTGGCTTTGGCTTATCCATTAAGTAAGGGAATAGCAACTGACATAAAACAAGATGCATTAGAAATAGCTAATGAAAATTTTATAAATTCTTCTAAACAATCAAATTTGAAATTTTGTTGTGGAAATTGGTGGTCTCCTCTTGAAAGTTCTAAAGGAAAATTAGATCTCGCAATTTCAAACCCGCCATATATTCCCAAAGATACTTATGGAAAATTACCCAAAGAAGTTAAGAATTTCGAACCTAAAGTTGCTTTATTAGGCGGGGAAGATGGTTTAAAACATATTAGGGAAATAATACATAAAGCCCCATTATTTTTAAAAGAAAAGGGTTGGCTAATATTAGAGAATCATTTTGATCAAGGTGAAAAAGTAAAACAACTTTTTATTAAAAATAAATTTACATCAATTGAAATTATTAATGATCTCTCAGGTATTGGTAGGTTTACCATTGGAAGATATAAATAAACTATTATATGTTCATAATTTAAATGAATCTAGTAGACTGCAAAGCCGCCTTGAAGACTCTTAAAAGCGGTTTACCTATAATTTTCCCAACTGATACATTACCTGCAATTGGATGCTTGCCAAAATTTTCAAATACTATCTATAAGTTTAAAAAAAGGAATAGAGATAAACCCTTAATTCTTATGGGATCAGAATACAATCAATTAATCGATTATGTTCACGAATCAGCTAAAGAAGATTACGAAAAAATAGCTTCAAAATATTGGCCTGGAGCTCTGACAATGGTTATTCCTGCTTCAGAAAAGCAGACTACAATCCTCACAAGCAATGATCTTACTCTTGGGATGAGGATTCCAAATTCATACATGGCTCAATCTTTCATGCGAGAAACAGGCCCATTGTTAACTTCAAGTGCAAATATTTCAGGTTTGAAAGGTTCAATTACGATTGAAGGTATTGCTAAAGATTTCCCTTCTGTAAAAATTTTGGGCCCTATCCCCTGGGAAAAAAGAAGTGGAAAAGCCAGTACTATAATAATTTGGAAAAAAAGTGGAGATTGGAGATTGATTAGAGAAGGAGAAGTATTAGTTAGGGAATTGAATTAATGTTTATATTATTATTTTTTGTTTTATTAATCCAATTTTTTAATTATTGGATATTTGAACCCTTTGCATCTTTTTTAGAATATATTCTTGAAATAAGATTATTTCCTATAATTGCTCTGATAAGTTTAGTATTTTTATTTTCAGCAAAGAATATTGAACAAAATTAAATAAATCAAAATGCCGGCTAACAGATTTGAACTGATGACCTTCGCTTTACAAAAGCGCTGCTCTACCGCTGAGCTAAGCCGGCAATTTCTTAATCTTACAATTAGAGGGGGTCAATTATTAGAATTTTTTTGCTTTTTTTAAATTTATTACTTTTTGATATCTTTATTAGCTTTATCAGTTTTATCAGTTTTTTTGAATTTTATTTCTCCTGAAATAGTTCTTTTAATTGGCAAATTGGCAACTAATGCAGTCATTCTATCCTCAGTCTCCAAACTTACTGCCACCTCCTCAAAATCAATTTCAACATATTTAGCAACAACATCAAGGATTTCTTTCCTCATTTTATCTAAAAGATCAGTTGTTAAGGAACTCATATCAACTCTGTCATGAGCAAGTACAAGTTGTAATCTTTCTCTGGCTGTATTTGCACTAGACGTTTCTCTGCCTAGTAATTTATTTATAAGATCTCTGAGAGTCATCATTTTAAAAAACCTTTGTTTGCATTAATCTCATGAATTTATCTTTAAGACTTTTGCCTTCTTTTTTTAGATCGATAATTGGTACATCTTTATTTGTAAGTCTTTGAGAAACATTCAAATAACATTTTTTTGCAGGAGATCTACCATCTGAAAGTGTCAGTGGCTCCCCTCTATTTGTACTTATTATTACCTGTTCATCTTCTAAAACAATCCCTAATAAAGGCAAAGAAAGGATCCCTTGAACATCTTCGATGGATAACATTTCTTGACTAGCCATCATGTTAGGGCGAACTCTATTTATTACAAGTTGAATAGGCTCAATATCTGAAGTATTAAGAATTCCTATTACTCTATCCGCATCCCGCACTGCCGATAATTCCGGGTTCGTTACAACAATAGCTTCTTTACAGGCTGCAAGAGCATTTTTAAAGCCATCTTCTACACCAGCAGGACAATCTACTAGGACAAAATCAAATTTCTCACTAAGTAGCTCACTAATTTTTTTCATATCTTCGGGTTTCATCCAATCCAACATCCTTGGATCTCCAGCAGGTAGAAGAGCAAGATTAGGTTCCTTTTTATGTCTAACCAATGCTTGGTCAAGACGACAATTGTTGTCTAGGACATCTTGAGCCGTATAAATGATGCGATTTTCTAATCCTAGAAGAAGATCTAAATTTCTTAAGCCAAAATCAGCATCTAAAACAGCAGTTGTTGCTCCGCTATTAGCAAGTGCTATACCCAGGTTTGCAGTTAAAGTTGTTTTGCCAACTCCGCCTTTACCTGAACAAATTAATATTGTGCGAGTATTCTTCCCCAAGATTTTAAAGATTTTACAAATAATAAAGCCACTTGCAGAAAGTTAAATATTTTAAAGATTAAGTAATTCTTAAATTTATCTATTTTGAATTAATTTATTGCAAAGTATTGATTAATTTTTATTTTCGATTATCTGTGGTTTGATAATTATCGTTTGTTTATCTATTACCGCAATTTCTGGATAATAATTTTTGGGTTTATCCTTTGGTCCTATAGCTATCACATCTGCAATTCTCAACTGTAAAGGGTTTAGATAAAGTGATGCAATAGATGCATTTTTATTTCCACTTTTACCTGCAAATGCTATCCCTAGTAATTTGCCCCAAACATAAATATTTTTCTTAGCGGAAACTATTGCTCCTGGATTAACGTCTCCAATAATGCATAGGTTTCCATTTGAAGATATTCTTTCACCGGATCGTACTGTCCCTTTGTGAAGAATATCGTCTTTCTTTTTTGAATTTAACGATAGTAACTTTTTTTTAATCTCTTGCTCTTTAATAAAAACTGAATCAATTTTTAAAGACTTCCCACTTAACACTGTATTTCTATTATTTGAGTAAATGCGCAAAGAACAAACATTAATTTTGTTAAGATGAGTTTTTAATTTTGCTAATTGATGAGAACTTATTGACTCGCTGACAGCAAAAATTTTTGCTTCTAAAGGCTCCTTGATGGAAGAAAACCTTTTGAAAGTTTCATGGATATTGATATTATCTAAATCTAATGAAGAAAAAATCTCTAAATATTCACAATTAGTATTTTTTAAAACGATTTCCATTGAATTAAATCTAGGAATTGTTTTTTATTGATGAAATTTCATTTTTAATTTCATTTTTAATGATATCTGGATAAATAATAAAAGAGCTTTCCTCAGATCTCATTAAAGTTTTTATTAATGCAGAACTATTTTCTAATGCTATTTGATGAGTGCCGTCCCATATTTTTAGCGCATTATTAGATTCAAAACCTTTAAAAGTTTTTTCCTTAATCCCACAAAATATTTCTGAATCATAACCATTCTTTTCACATAATTTTGTGGTAAATGCAAGTATTTTTAATCTATTTACCTTACTTAAAAAACTTATGTCTGATGCCTTTAATAAATCTCTGTCAATAAACATTTTGCATAGTGTAGAAAGTGGCTCAAAAGATTCATCTTTCCATCTAATCAAATGATAATAAAAAGTTATATCATCATTTCTTATGAAATCATAAAAATCAACCTTTGAAGGTAAAAAAATCCATTTATATAGAGAATTATCTAACCAAATATTCTTTTCATAATTATGTTTTATTGTGTGTAATATTTTTTCTAGGATCCATGTTGATATTTCATTTATCTTGTGGTTGTAAATAGTTCTATACATCAAGTTTCTAAGAACAAGGAAATGCTCAATAGCGATCACTCCTTTTGGTTTGATTCCAATATTCCCATCAGGTGAAAAGGTAAGAGCTGAAATTATTCTCTCTAAATCAACTAAACCATAATTAGTACCTGTGTTGTAACTATCTCGTAAAAGATAATCGAGACGATCGCAATCAATCTCACTACTTATCAATGTTTTTAAAGGTTTTGAAAATAGTTGTTTTGATTGAAATAATTCACAAATTTTTCTGGGTAAATCCTTCTCATACTTTTCGAGGATTGAATTTATTGGAGAATAATTTTTAACTAAATTTTCAGACCATTGTTCGTGATCATGCTCGAATATTGTTTCGCTGGTATGGCTTAAAGGTCCATGACCTAAATCATGTAGTAGAGCTGCTCCATAAAGAACAAATTTATTTTCACAAAATGAAGATTTACTTTCAATTAATCTCTTGAAAATTTTTCTAGCTATACAAAAAACACCAATTGAGTGAGTAAATCTACTTGATTCTGCACCATGAAAAAGTAATGATGCCGCCCCAAGTTGTTTTATTCTTCTTAGTCTTTGAAAAGCGACTGTATCAATTAATTCCATAATCATTAATTCTTCTGGCTTTCCTCCATCAAATACTATTTCTTTATGAATTGGGTCATGAAAAATTCTTTTAATACTCATATTTTTAAGATTTTTTATTTTCAATCTTTAGCCATTTAAAGATTTAATTTCTTCATTGTTTAATTCAATTGTTTGAACTGGAACTTCTTCTTTTTCTAGAAGCGGCCCTAAAAATAATTCCGCATTCCTCACCCATTTATCGTCATTACTTCCATAATCACTTGCATCAGGTAGATCAAGTAATTTGTCAGGTGTTATACCTTGGCCTTGAATATTATTGCCATCTGGTGTTAAGTAACTAGCCACTGTTATAGCAATACCACTATCTTCTCCCAAACTTTTAAGGGATTGAATTAAACCTTTACCGTAAGTTTGTTCTCCCATAAGAATTGACCTCTCATTATCTTTTAGAGAACCAGCAAGTATTTCACTGGCACTTGCAGTGCCTTTATTTACTAAAGTCACCATTGGTCCATCAAAAGATGTCTCTTTTTGAGAAATAATTGCATCTTTGATTCCATTTCTATCTTTTGTCTCGACTACTGGTTTCTCACTCAATAATGAGTCTGCAACTGCAATACCTGAGCTTACTAGTCCCCCTGAATTATTTCTAAGATCCAAGATTAAGCCCTCAACCTCTTTCTCTTTTAACTCTTGAAGAGCCTCTTCAACTTTTTTGGGTACGCTTTCGCTAAATTGAGTTATCCTCAAATATCCTATTGTGTGAGAATCGTCTCTTAATCTTTTTGTTCTAACTGGTCTGAGATCTACTGATCTCCTCTCTAAATCAACTTCCCTAATTTCTCCGGATTCCGTAGAAAATTCAACTAAAACTTTTGTCCCTGATTCACCTCTTAACTTAGAGGCAGTACTTGCAAGCCCTAATTTTTCTGATGAGATTCCATCCACTGTCTCGATAATGTCCCCGCTTACTATTCCAGCTTCTTCAGCTGGCGACCCCCCAAGAGTGGAAATAACTTTAACTTTATTTTTATCATCTTCACCTAATTGAAGCCCAACACCATTAATTTCACTCCCAAAATTACTTGATTTCAGTAATTCATAATCTTTGGGGCGTAAAACTCTAGTGTAGGGATCGTCTAGAGGTCTTAACATGTCTTCAATTGCGGAATAAGCCTCTTCACTTGTTTCAATTTGTTTCTGTAACGTTTTTTGTCTAATTCTTTTCCATTGGATTTCATCAAACTTTTCTGGATCATAAAAACCTTCGTTTACCAAGGTCCAAGCGTCAAGTACTAATTGCCTGCTATCACTGAGAGCATCCACTCTCTCAATCCACAAAAAATTGATAGAAAAAACGATGATCATTGAGGCAGTGATCACTGTTTTGAATGTTAAAAGTTTGTTAAAAGATGAATTCATTGGGTTAAGTGTTAACACCAAGTATAAGAATTTTAAGTAAGCTCTTTATATCAAAGCTAATTTTTTTTTGGATGGCGAATTCTTCATCTGTTTATGACTGGTTTCAAGAAAGGCTTGAAATCCAAGACATAACTGACGACGTAACTTCCAAGTACGTACCCCCTCACGTAAATATTTTTTATTGTTTAGGAGGCATAACTTTAGTATGCTTCTTAATTCAATTTGCAACAGGTTTTGCAATGACTTTTTACTATAAGCCTACTGTTACGCAAGCTTATAGTTCAGTCAGTTATTTAATGACCGATGTAAGTTTTGGATGGTTAATAAGATCTGTGCATAGATGGAGTGCATCAATGATGGTTTTGATGTTAATCCTTCATGTTTTTAGGGTTTATCTTACCGGAGGATTTAAAAGACCAAGAGAATTAACTTGGGTTACAGGTGTTGTAATGGCAGTGATAACTGTCGCTTTTGGAGTGACAGGGTACTCCCTACCTTGGGATCAAGTAGGTTATTGGGCAGTTAAAATTGTTTCAGGTGTTCCCGCTGCAATTCCAGTAATTGGCGACTTTATGGTTGAACTTCTAAGAGGTGGAGAAAGTGTTGGGCAATCTACTTTAACCAGATTTTATAGCCTTCATACTTTTGTATTGCCATGGTCATTGGCAGTTTTCATGTTGATGCATTTTTTAATGATTCGTAAACAGGGTATTTCAGGTCCTTTATAAACTCTTATACTTAAACCATTATTAGTTCTCCATATGTCTACATTAAAAAAACCAGATCTTTCTGATCCAAAATTGAGAGCAAAGTTAGCTAAAGGTATGGGCCATAACTATTATGGTGAACCAGCTTGGCCAAATGATCTACTATATATCTTCCCGGTAGTTATCTTAGGAACTATTGCCTGCGTTGTTGGATTAGCAGTTCTTGACCCTGCAATGTTGGGAGACAAAGCTAATCCCTTCGCAACACCTCTGGAAATACTTCCTGAATGGTACCTCTATCCAGTTTTTCAAATACTTAGAGTAGTTCCTAATAAACTTCTTGGTATCGCACTACAAACATTGATTCCACTCGGATTAATGATTTTACCCTTTATCGAAAACGTTAATAAATTCTCTAACCCATTTAGAAGACCAATAGCAATGTCTATTTTCTTGTTCGGAACTTTTCTAACCATATACCTTGGAATTGGAGCATGTTTGCCAATTGATAAATCACTTACTTTAGGATTATTTTAAACTTAAATTTTAAACATATCTAAATCGTTATTTTCATTTCTTAGGAAATGATTCATTAGTAAAAATCCAACAATTGTCCAAGTTTGATACGTCCTTGATTGTTGTCCAACCCAAGTACCTGTAGGACCATCAAAATATTCTGCCCATTCTTGCTTAGGTAATTGATTGAGTTGACACCAATATGATTCCTCTATTAAAGATTTCATCTCTTCCATGAGAATCACATCATCAGAACCATGATGTTTTTGATGTAATAGGACAGCCGTACCAAAAAACCAAAGTAAACTTGGCCAATGACCACCGTTATGGTAACTCCAAGGCCAATTCTTTGGATCAGATCCAGTTTTATTTTGCCATTCCTCGACATCCATATGAGGATGACAAATTCTCATAGGCATTTGAGCCATCAAATGCTGTCTGTTATGTAAAACTAATCTAAATAAAGCTCTTTGTTCTTCCGGAGGCAGTACTCCGAACATACATGCTAAAGAATTACCTAAACTGTAAAATCGAAAGTCAGGCCTTCCTGTCCTAATATTTCCTATTAAGTAACCACCTCTATTCTCTAACCAATCCTGTAGCCATGAGGGAACCACTTGAGGTTGAACGTTAAATTCATTGAAGTGTTGATCATCGCCATACTGCTCAGTTGGCCTTCTTCTTAAAATTTGCATTGTTTGACTGGTAACCCAATAATGCTTTAAAAGAAAACTTCCTAAATCCTTAACCCATTGATTTGTAAGTATAAGTCTTTGGTCTAGAAGTCTACTAACATGATCTGCTCTACTTAATTCCATTAAGTTAATACAACTTTTTAAACATCCATGAAGTAAAACTTCAACTTCTAGGGGTGCTCCCCATACATCCATAGGTCTATCAATCATAAATGCGCAATCTGGAACAAAAAGTACTGGAGTACCCTCAAATGTTGGATGCAGAACTAGATCTAGTAGAAGTTGAATACCTCTTTGGACGCTTTGACTTTTTCCAAAGGCATAATCACCGCTTTTATTGACATAATACCAACATAAAATGGGCCACCATAAACTTGCATCAGCTGAAGTAATCCTCCCTATTGATCTCTGACCATAGTCTCCAATGAGCTGTCCATTTTCTTCTACGAAACTAGTAGGAAATACACCACGCGTTTGGTAATTAGAGCTTTGTAATTCAAGACACACAGTTAGAAACTTTTTGACAATTTCGTACCGTTTTTGGGTAATGAGGTAAATCATTACAGGAACATTGTCTCTTAAAAATATTTCTCCGTAATTTAATTTTTTATTTTTTGTTGGGTGTTCTAGTGCAGCAACGCTTCCCACTAACTCGCCTGATATTTCAACCAAAGTCTTTTCGAAGTGTTTTTTTGCATTTGTTACAATTTTCTCTTCATCAGAACTTGGTCTTACTCTTAAATTTTTTTGACTAAATCTTTCTGCCATTTCATTTATATCCCTTTATTTAAGCCTAGTTGTTTAATGAGACTTTGATCAAATAAAAAATTAATAAAAAATTTTTGTATAAAAGGTTGCACAATTACAGTCGGATGGTTTAGTATTTTCTTCTGGGCAAAAATATTCTTTTTGCATTATTCAAGCAGCTACCTTAAATCTAATTTTTGGTAAATGAGTGAATTCTTTGAAGATTTGATTTCGATCATTATTTTCAGCCAGAAGAAGGGTTTACCCTTCTAAACGAGTTATCCACTTGTTGTTTAACTCTGCACCTAGAAAATTTAAAAACTTAGGAACTGATGCTTTTATTGCGTCAAGAATAATTAAATTTTTTTTAGTTATTTCGAGATGTATATGCAATAAAGGTGTGAGGTCCCGTCAAGAATATATATAAATGTCATCAATTGCTAACTTTTGGCTTTGATGCAAACGGATCTGAGATCTTGGAAAGTCACTTTAGAAATATTTTTAATGTGCACTCAATGTAATCCTTAAAATTTAAGGAGGCTGAAGCTAAATTCAGAAACTGAAGTTTTTATTTGGTTAAAGCAATTCAATTTGAGTAGATTTATCTACAAAAGGATTTGAACACAACGGAGAGTTTGATCCTGGCTCAGGATGAACGCTGGCGGCGTGCTTAACACATGCAAGTCGAACGAACCTTCGGGTTAGTGGCGGACGGGTGAGTAACGCGTGAGAATCTGCCCTCAGGAGGGGGATAACGGTTGGAAACGACCGCTAATACCCCATATGCCTACTGGTGAAATGAATTTCGCCTGAGGATGAGCTCGCGTCTGATTAGCTAGTTGGTGAGGTAATGGCCCACCAAGGCTTCGATCAGTAGCTGGTCTGAGAGGATGATCAGCCACACTGGGACTGAGACACGGCCCAGACTCCTACGGGAGGCAGCAGTGGGGAATTTTCCGCAATGGGCGAAAGCCTGACGGAGCAACGCCGCGTGAGGGACGAAGGCCTCTGGGCTGTAAACCTCTTTTCTCAAGGAAGAAGATATGACGGTACTTGAGGAATAAGCCACGGCTAATTCCGTGCCAGCAGCCGCGGTAATACGGGAGTGGCAAGCGTTATCCGGAATTATTGGGCGTAAAGCGTCCGCAGGCGGCTTTTCAAGTCTGCTGTTAAAGCGTGGAGCTTAACTCCATCATGGCAGTGGAAACTGAAAGGCTTGAGTATGGTAGGGGCAGAGGGAATTCCCGGTGTAGCGGTGAAATGCGTAGATATCGGGAAGAACACCAGTGGCGAAGGCGCTCTGCTGGGCCATTACTGACGCTCATGGACGAAAGCCAGGGGAGCGAAAGGGATTAGATACCCCTGTAGTCCTGGCCGTAAACGATGAACACTAGGTGTCGGGGGAATCGACCCCTTCGGTGTCGTAGCTAACGCGTTAAGTGTTCCGCCTGGGGAGTACGCACGCAAGTGTGAAACTCAAAGGAATTGACGGGGGCCCGCACAAGCGGTGGAGTATGTGGTTTAATTCGATGCAACGCGAAGAACCTTACCAGGGTTTGACATCCTGCGAACCTCTTAGAAATTTGAGGGTGCCTTCGGGAATGCAGTGACAGGTGGTGCATGGCTGTCGTCAGCTCGTGTCGTGAGATGTTGGGTTAAGTCCCGCAACGAGCGCAACCCACGTTTTTAGTTGCCAGCATTTAGTTGGGCACTCTAGAAAGACCGCCGGTGATAAACCGGAGGAAGGTGTGGATGACGTCAAGTCATCATGCCCCTTACACCCTGGGCTACACACGTACTACAATGCTACGGACAAAGGGCAGCAAACTCGCGAGAGCTAGCAAATCCCATAAACCGTGGCTCAGTTCAGATCGTAGGCTGCAACTCGCCTACGTGAAGTAGGAATCGCTAGTAATCGCAGGTCAGCATACTGCGGTGAATACGTTCCCGGGCCTTGTACACACCGCCCGTCACACCATGGAAGTTGGCCATGCCCGAAGTCGTTACTCCAACCCTTGTGGAGGAGGACGCCGAAGGTGGGGCTAATGACTGGGGTGAAGTCGTAACAAGGTAGCCGTACCGGAAGGTGCGGCTGGATCACCTCCTAACAGGGAGACAACAAAATGTTTAATATTATTATTTTGTCACCTTAGGTCGATCGGTATCTCACGTTCTTAATTTGTTAAGAATTTCATTTCCTAAGTTTTTCTAGGTCACACCCATTATTTTTCCTGGGCCATTAGCTCAGGTGGTTAGAGCGCACCCCTGATAAGGGTGAGGTCCCTGGTTCAAGTCCAGGATGGCCCATATCTCTATGTTGGGGGTATAGCTCAGTTGGTAGAGCGCCTGCTTTGCAAGCAGGATGTCAGCGGTTCGAGTCCGCTTACCTCCACTGATTACCACCTCTTACATAACTGGTAAAAAGGAAATGTTTTGAGTTGTGATCATTATTCTGAACGAATCTAGCTTCCTAATGAAATCATTAAGATGCTGGACTCATTGAATTAATTTCATTGTTTTCAGAGAACCTTGACAACTGCATAGATTATTTTTAAAGACAATAAGCATCTTTAATGATGCAGATTTATTATTTGTGCGAATGCATTAATAACAATTCTATTAAGCTGATGCTTCAATTTTTTGAAGTTATTGGTCAAGCTACAAAGGGCTCACGGAGGATACCTAGGCACACAGAGGCGATGAAGGACGTGGTTACCTGCGATAAGTCTCGGGGAGTTGGAAGCACACTTTGATCCGGGAATTTCCGAATGGGGCAACCCCATGTACGGCCAACTGAATATATAGGTTGGTGCGAGCTAACCCAGCGAACTGAAACATCTTAGTAGCTGGAGGAAGAGAAAGTAAATAACGACTCCCTCAGTAGCGGCGAGCGAACGGGGAACAGCCCAAACCGATAGTCTTGACTATCGGGGTTGTGGGACAGCAATATGGATCAACAATTCTAGAAGAAACGTTTGAATGGCGTGCCACAGAGGGTGAAAGCCCCGTAATCGAAAGATAAGTTGACCTAGCTGTATCCCGAGTAGCACGGAGCACGTGGAATTCCGTGTGAATCTGCGAGGACCACCTCGTAAGGCTAAGTACTACTGTGTGACCGATAGAGAAACAGTACCGCGAGGGAAAGGTGAAAAGAACCCCGGGAGGGGAGTGAAATAGAACATGAAACCGTGAGCTTACAAGCAATGGGAGCCCGACTAATCGGGTGACCGTGTGCCTGTTGAAGAATGAGCCGGCGACTTATAGGCACTGGCGGGTTAAACCGGAAATGGTGGAGCCACAGCGAAAGCGAGTCTTAATAGGGCGTTTGTCAGTGTTTATAGACCCGAACCCTGGTGATCTAACCATGGCCAGGATGAAGCTTGGGTGATACCAAGTGGAGGTCCGAACCGACTGAAGTTGAAAATTCAGCGGATGAGCTGTGGTTAGGGGTGAAATGCCAATCGAACCAGGAGCTAGCTGGTTCTCCCCGAAATACGTTGAGGCGTAGCGTCTAGTGCTCCAGCAGGGGGGTAAAGCAACCATTTCGGTGCGGGCTGCGAAAGCGGTACCAAATCGATATGAACTCTGAATACCCTGTGTGTAACTAGGCAGTCAGACTGTGGGGGATAAGCTCCATAGTCAAGAGGGAAACAGCCCAGACCGCCAGCTAAGGTCCCAAAATTAACGCTAAGTGATAAAGGAGGTGGGATTGCCCAGACAACCAGGAGGTTTGCCTAGAAGCAGCCATCCTCAAAGGAGTGCGTAATAGCTCACTGGTCGAGCGATCCTGCGCCGAAAATGAACGGGGCTAAGCGTTATACCGAAGCTGCGGATAAATTTATTTATGGTAGGGGAGCGTTCTATGTAGGGTGAAGCGTTAGCGTAAGCGGACGTGGACAGCATAGAAGTGAGAATGTCGGCTTGAGTAGCGAAAACATGGGTGAGAATCCCATGCCCCGAAACCCTAAGGGTTCCTCCGGCAGGCTCGTCCGCGGAGGGTTAGTCTGGACCTAAGGCGAGGCCGAAAGGCGTAGTCGATGGATAACAGGTCAATATTCCTGTACCAGATGTGTTTTGAGAAGGGGGACGGAGAAGGCTAACCAGGCCAGATGTTGGTTACTGGTTCAAGCGTTCGAGGCTTTGAGAGATGGAGAAAACATCTTGAGCTAAGGCGTGAGTACGAGCTGCTACGGCAGCGAAGTTGGTGATGTCATGCTTCCAAGAAAAGCCCTATACTCGTTAAGACACAAATGCCAGTACCCGAAACCGACACAGGTGGGGTGGTAGAGAATACCGAGGGGCGCGAGATAACTCTCTCTAAGGAACTCGGCAAAATGGCCCCGTAACTTCGGGAGAAGGGGTGCCAGCGAGAGCTGGTCGCAGTGAAGAGGCGCAAGCGACTGTTTACCAAAAACACAGGTCTCCGCTAAGTCGCAAGACGATGTATGGGGGCTGACACCTGCCCAGTGCCGGAAGGTTAAGGAAGCTGGTTAGCTTTTAGTGAAGCTGGCGACTGAAGCCCCGGTGAACGGCGGCCGTAACTATAACGGTCCTAAGGTAGCGAAATTCCTTGTCGGGTAAGTTCCGACCCGCACGAAAGGTGTAACGATTTGCGCGCTGTCTCGGAGAGAGGCTCGGCGAAATAGAATTGTCTGTGAAGATGCGGACTACATACACCCGGACAGAAAGACCCTATGAAGCTTTACTGTAGTTTGATATTGTGCTCGGGCTCTGAATGCGCAGAATAGGTGGGAGACGTTGAAATAGTGCTTGTGGGTACTATTGAGTCATCGGTGAGATACCACTCTTTTAGAGCTAGGGTTCTAACGCTTACCCGTTATCCGGGAAGCGGACAGTATCTGATGGGCAGTTTGACTGGGGCGGTCGCCTCCTAAAAGGTAACGGAGGCGCACAAAGGTTCCCTCAGGCTGGTTGGAAATCAGTCGTTGAGTGCAAAAGCAGAAGGGAGCTTGACTGTGAGACCTACAAGTCGAACAGGGACGAAAGTCGGTTTTAGTGATCCGACGGTTCTGCGTGGAAGGGCCGTCGCTCAACGGATAAAAGTTACTCTAGGGATAACAGGCTGATCTCCCCCAAGAGTTCACATCGACGGGGAGGTTTGGCACCTCGATGTCGGCTCATCGCAACCTGGGGCTGAAGTCGGTCCCAAGGGTTGGGCTGTTCGCCCATTAAAGCGGTACGCGAGCTGGGTTCAGAACGTCGTGAGACAGTTCGGTCCATATCCGGTGTATGCGCAGGAATATTGAGAGGATTTCTCCCTAGTACGAGAGGACCGGGAGGAACGCACCTCTGGTGTGCCAGTTATCGTGCCAACGGTAAACGCTGGGTAGCCATGTGCGGAGTGGATAACCGCTGAAAGCATCTAAGTGGGAAGCCCACCTCAAGATGAGTATTGCCATGGCTTAAGCCAGTAAGGTCACGGGAAGAACACCCGTTGATAGGCTCTACGTGGAAGCTTGGTAACAAGTGCAGCGGAGGAGTACTAATAGACCGAGGGCTTGACCAAATAAACTTAATTTATTGTTTTTAAATATATATTTTTCTATGCAGTTCTCAAGGTTCAAACTATCCTGGTGTTCATGGCGATGTGGAACCACTCCGATCCATCTCGAACTCGGTTGTGAAACGCATCAGCGGCGAAAATATTTAGGGGGTAGCCCCTTGAGAAAATAGCTCAATGCCAGGTAAAAATATTTAAAAGGGTTTACTTTTTTTGAGTAAGCCCTTTTTTATTTTTGGCATTTAGGACACCAATGGGTACTTCTTCCAGTAATTTTTTGTCTTTCAATTAAATTTCCACATTTACGACATTCTTTTCCATTTCTCCTATAGACATTTGTCTGTAAACCAAAATTCCCATTTTCTCCTTCCAAGTCCCTAAAATCACTAAATGTAGTACCCCCAGATCCTATACTTTTTTTTAATACAGTTACAATTGATTCTTTGAGCTTTATTAACTCATTTTTTTTTATTGTTCGAGCTTCCCTAAAAGGGGAGATGCCAGCAGAGTATAAACTTTCATCTGCATAAATATTCCCTATACCTGCCACTATTGTTTGATCTAATAAAATAGCTTTTATAGATTTTGTTCTTTTTGAAATTACTTTCTTAAGATAATTTGCATCAAAGTCTTTAGAAAATGGCTCTGGTCCTAACGAACCTAATCCTTTAATTATTTTGTTAAGGGAAAGGTCTCTATTAATCCACCACATTTGACCAAAACTTCTTACGTCAATGTACCTAAGCTCATTATTATTATTATCGAAAAATCTTATTCTTGTATGTTTACAAGGATGAGTTGAGTTTTCAATAAATTTAAAATACCCAGTCATTCTAAGATGAACTACAAGAAATCCTTTAATTTGTGAATTTTCTAGAGAAAATTGAGCATTCTCATTGTGAACTTCTTGCAATTGAGCAATTAAATATTTTCCTCTTCTATCCCACTTGTAAATAAGTGAGTTAAGAAGTCCGTTTATGAATTCTTCTTTGTTTGGAGGGAAAGCAACAGTTGAATCCCTACAAACTTCTACTTTTTTAATAATAAAGTTATTAAGTTTTTGCTCTAAACCTCTACGAACAGTCTCTACTTCAGGTAATTCAGGCAATTATTTAAGCTTTCTCTAATTCACTTTCAGCGAAATTATTTGTATTTGCTCCACCATCTGTTCCACTTATCCCTGCGTAATTAACTTTATCGAATCTGACTACACAGTTATATTTAATACCTGAGGTATCAACTGAAGCAACTTTACCTATTTCATTGTACCAATATGATTCTGGTCTTTTTACTCTTACGAGATCTCCTCTTGAAATTGCCATTACTATTATTTTAACTTTTTGTAGAATAACCCATCATTAATATTCTTAGACAAATTATTCACACATATTAATTAAAAGTTTTAACAAAAATCATTTATTAAATTATTTTCGAATTCTTCTTTAGCAGGCTTACTTCCCCTCCATTTCCTGCCAGGTATTCTTACATCTAATTCATTTGCATCACAATTGATTGAAAGAATCAGTTTTTTATTTTCTTGATTTAGTACGTTTAAAACTTTTTTACCCTTAATATTTTTATATGATTTACTTTGGATAATAATAGGACCATAAATCTTTTTATCTAACTCAAGTAATTCATTATTTTTTTTATTTTCAGTTGTTTTATGATTTTCTGAATTAATGCTGTTCTTTTTTCTTAATATGAGTTTTTGACCAACTTTTATTGAATCAGGATTATTGAGATTATTAATCTTTATCAGATCGATTACTTTTAAGTTATGTTTGCTTGATATATCAGTCAGATTTTCACCAGTTTGAACAATATGATAATTATTTATCAAATCAGATTGTTTTGCAAGATTTTCAGTAGATTCAGAAATAATAAGATTTTGGCCAACAAAGATATAATTTTTATCTTTTAATTTATTTAATTTAATAATTAAATCTTTATTTATCGAATAGAGTTTTGAAATACTCGATAATGTATCTCCACTTTTTACAATATGAATTTTTTTTATTTCAGTTTTTTCTTCATTAATTGATTCGTTATTAGCAAAATTCTCAATTTTATTTTTTGCTGAAAATATTTCTTCTGATTTTATCAATGAGTGATTTAAAAAATTAATAAATATGGCAATTACTAAAAATGCAAATTTCATAAAACTCACTATTTATTTAAAGATAATCTTTAAATTTAAAATCGCTAGCTTATTGAAAAGAATTTAAGTAATTTAAATCTGAAAAATAAACTTTAAAAATTTCTTTACTCTTTTGTAGGGAGGATACCGCAGATTTAAATCAAATAAAAAACCTTTAAAAGTAATAGATTTTTGATTTGAAAAATTGCGAAACCCCTCTTCACCATGAAATTTACCAATACCACTTTGCCCAACGCCTCCAAACGGTAAATTTGGAATAAGGACTGGTAACATCACATCATTTATACAAATTGTTCCTGAGCTGGTTACTTTTGAAATATGAGTATGGATTTTTTTATTGCCTCCAAATAAGTAAATTGCTAAGGGTTTTGATGTTTGACTAATCTGTTTTAAAGCTGATTCCTTATCATTGATCCCAATTACTGGAAGCAGTGAACTGAATAGTTCTTTCTGCAAAATATCAGTTTCATTTAATTTAGTTCTTAAGATTGTAGGAGATATTTTCAACTTTTTTTTACTAAAACTCCCCCCAAATAAAATTCTTTTTTCTTTTTTATATTGTTTGAGAATTTCTACAGTTGATGTAAATTGCTTTTTTTCTAATTTTGATAAGTTTTCGGAAATAATTGGATTTTCTCCGTAAAAACTTACTATGTATTTCTTTAATTTGTCTATAAAAATATTTTCGATTTCTTTATCTACAAAGATATGATTCGGAGCCATGCAGGATTGACCAGAATTAAAAAATTTGCCCCAAATAATTCTTTTTGCAGCTACTTCTAAATTTGCATTCTTGAAGACAATTACAGGATTTGTTCCGCTTAACTCAAGAGTTAATGGAGTTAAGTTTTTTGAAGCTAATTTCATTATCGATTTTCCAGTTTCAGTACTTCCTGTAAAAAAAATGTGGTCAAAATTTTGTTCAATTAATTTTATAGATTGTTTGTAGTCACCCTCTACTGTCACTAGGACATCTTTATGGAAATATTTGGAAGTAAGCTTTTTAATAAGTTTTGAGGTCGCAGGACATTTCTCTGAAGGTTTTATAACTGCAGTATTTCCGGCTGAGAAAATATTTACCAATGGCTTTAAAACATAAAGTAATGGATAATTATAAGGACCAAGAATTAAGACACATCCAAGAGGTTCATAAATAACTTGGGAGGATGATGGAAATAGATAAAAAGGTGTATCAATCTTTTTTGGTCGCATCCAAGAATTGAGTTTCTTTTTTATGAGTGAAATTTCTTCTTTCACTAAAAGGATTTCTGAAAGCCCTTCAATTTCAGATTTGCCGAGATCAACAAAAAGTGATTTAATAATCTCTTTTTTATTTTCATCCAAAAGTTTAGAAACTATATTGATATGATGGAACCGCCAGTTTATATCTTCAGTTTTACCAGTGAGAACTGTATTTTTTAATTTATAAATGTCTTCTAAATGAAATTTATCAGAAATTTTCATTTTTTACCTTTGAATAGTATTAAATATATCAGAGGATAAATTGTAAATAACTAAGGTTTTTAGGCAATTAAATCAAAACGAATGATTTATGAGAAATAATCAAATTTATTAATATTGCCTTTAAAAATTCAAATTTTTCTTGGTTAGTATATTTCTATGAGGGAAAATTTTTCAATTAGATTGATATCTATAAATGAAATCACAGAAGTCACAAACTGGGCAAGGTTAGAAGGATTTTCTCCAGGAATGGATGACGTATCAATTTATAGAAATACCGATAAACAAGGCGTATGGGTAGCTTGTCTAGACAATAATCCTATAGGCTCTATCGCTTGTATAAAATATAATTCCTCGTATGGTTTTATAGGTTTATTTATCGTTAAAAAAGAATTCCGAAATAATGGATATGGAGTGAGTTTATGGAAACATGCCCTCGAATATTTGAAAAATGTTGATTGTATTGGTCTTGAGGCTGCCCCAGATAGATTAAATGATTACGCAAAGTGGGGGTTTAGAAAATCTTCCATTACAAATCGATGGAAATTAAATGGTTCTAAAGATTTGCCATTGAGAAATTTCTATAAAGATCAATTTCATTCTTTTGAAGTTGTCCCGGGTAATAAAATTTCTTCTGAATCAGTCTTAATTTATGATGATCAAAGAGAACCTAGTCCCAGACCACATTTTCTAAATGACTGGTTGAAAAATTCCCATGGTAATGTAAGTGCAATTGTCGATAATAATGGGATGTGCCATGGATTTGGCAGGATAAGACCTTGTGTTTTGGAGGATAATGAGCAAGGCTGGAGAATTGGCCCACTTTTAGCGGATACTCCACCACTTGCTGAATTATTAATAAGGGAGTTAGTTGGTGATTTAGATGCTCAAATCTTATTGGATTGCTCTAATCTGAACCCTTATGCAAATTACCTTTTATCAAGTTTGGGATTTGAGGAAATATCAAAAACTTACAGAATGTATAAAGGCATTCAACCTCCCTGCCCTATGAATCAAGTATATGGACTTGCCTGCTTGGAACTGGGTTGATTTCCTTTAAAGCGTTCATTTCCCCTTTTGTTTCTGTAATACTGAATGAAGTTTCTTTGATTAAGATTAACTTCCAGAAGGTTTCAAAATTTTTTCTACAATATCGGCGTTGATTATAGTGATCTCTCCATTGTCAATATTGGCAACTTGAAACAAGGTCCATGAATTTGGATTTCTAGCTCCTCCAATACAGTCGATAACTTGACCGACCCAATAATTTTCATCCTTTTCCTTAGTATCTTCGCAATTTTCTTTTTTAATTGCGACATAATCACCAGGCCTAACGAAAAGAAACTCAGGAGTTGCTGAGCTCACAATAAATAACTAATAGTACATATATACTATAGTAAGTTATTAGTTTTGTTGCTGAACTTTGAATTATTTAGCAAAATAGGGGTAATTCAAAATAAAATGGAATCAACTGAAATTGCTATATTTTCAACATTATTGGGGTTAATCCTTGCTTTAACTGACGCTTATATAGAAAGAAATATTCCTGGATAGTATTTCCAATTCATTTTTTAAATTAAATAAGATTTAAGCTGGTCTAATATGTCGGAACGGTTGGAAACTAATTTTGTAAAAACTAAATATATCAACCCTCCCATTGCAAGCCTTCCGTTAATTTTTTCTAACTGCTTTAGTTTTCTCAAAAATTACCCTTGCTGTTAAATAAAATTTAAAGGGTATAGGAAATAAAAAAGTATTAATTACTTCAAAATTAAAAAAATTTTTAAAAGTTTATAGAAAAATTATTTCAAACACGAATTAAATTTAAAGCCAAGCTTCTTTCATCTCAAGATAAAGTCTCTCGCTCTCAGCAGAATTAATTTTGCTTTCTGAATAAGATTGTTGCTGTTGCTGTTGCTGCTGCTGAGTTGAGTTAGTATTAGGATTTTGGACTTCGCTCATTATTGAAAAATGAAATTTGTGTTTATTCTCTCATATTTAGAGCTTTTTATGTAAACTTAAATTCTTAAATTTTATTTAAATTTTCTACGTTTTTAATTTTCCTGTATTGAGTTAATTTATTTCGCTACAGTAGTTTTGGTATATAGGAATTTAACTTCCCAATATACAATTCCTAGAAAGATAGCACTTGCAATAATAATTTCAGAAATGGCTAGCATTTTATTTTTCAATACTAATTTAATTTTGGTATCAATTTACACAGAATGCAATAGGTACTAATTACATTTTTGATTTTAAAAAATCTTATTTAATAAAATAACGCGTCGAAATAATATAAAATTTTAAGTTATATATATTATTTTATTTCCGTGGGAAATTTCATAAATTCAACAACTCTTATACCTTTAATACCTTTAGTAACCTCTTTATTTATTCTTATTTTATTGGCAAGTTTTAACAGAACACTAAACAGGTTAACAAAACCAGTTACTGCACTGGTTGCATTATCTTTATTAAGTTCTGCTTTTATAAGCTTATTTGACTATTTTAAGAAAATAGAAGAAGAATTAGTTTTATCTGAATTTATCAAATTTTTTGAAGAAAAAAATTTAGTTATACATCTCAATTTAGTAAATGAAAAAATTATAATTTTTTTCTTATTAATAATGATATTAATTATTGGAATATCTTTTTATAAATTGCCTAGAAAAAAAGGGTATGTCTCATTAATGATTAGCCTAGGATTAATTTCTTCTTCGGTGATTCTCTCAATATTACTAATAGATTTCTCAGCACTAATCTAAACTGTTGTAAGCATTGACAAAGCTTGGTTAAGTTCTTGGACATGATTTAATTCATCTTGAGCAATTTCTTTTATTTTTTGATCATTTGGATTATCTATTAAATATTTGGAATAAGTTTCAAATGCATGTTCTTCGATTTTTATATTGACGTCATAAGCATTAGCTGGAGAGAAAAAATAATAAAAAACCATAATCCAGTAATAGACAAGCACAAGGTGTCTTGCAAAAAATCTATCAATCCAGAATCTATCTCCCCCTCTTTTTTCCATTTCTTTAAGATGCTCAGTTTCGTTAATAGCTTGATAAAAATGTTCTTTCATTAAAATCATTGTTTTTTCATTTTTAATTCCTAAGGATTCTTTAAAATGAAGAACCGAAAGAAATGCAAAATAAGGAGATCTAGCTATTACTTCTAAAACCCAAAATCTTTGTAAAGATCTACCAGAGTATATGAAGTCTAAGAAGTTAACAGTACTATTCAAAATCAAAGAATTTAATTTCTTCATAAATACCTTTTTCTTTAAGTATAATTACTTAGCCACCTTAGGTCTATAATGTATTTAAGTAATTAACCAAAAATTAATATTTATATTCTAAAAATTGTTATTTCCATTGAAATATTTTTTTTTCATGCATTAATTGGATAGATAAAAATTTTATATGACAACTACTGAAAAAATTGCAAATGCCAAAAAGAGGATTGATGAATTAGAAAGACTTATAAAATATTGGAACGATTCAGAACTTGATGAGGCAAAAATAGTAAACTTCAATATCAACAGTGTAAATAAAGTTGCTTAGATTTTGAAGATTAAGGCTGATTAACTTATCTACTTAAAGAGATTTAATATCTTTCAGGTTTCGAATATTGTTTAATTTATAAATAGAGCAATTAAACCTATTCTCAAAAACGGAAAGGAAGAAATAGTCTAAAAGAAAAAATCTATATGAAAACCTTCTCAAAAAAATATTTAGTACCGATTAAATTTATACCATGGTTTTTTTGGGTATTTATATCTTTTGTGGGTATATATTTGTGTAAGATAGCCTGGGTAAATTGAATAATTAATGAAACTAACTTCTTCTTAGCCAACCAGGGGCACCTCCAAACCAATCCGATATATCATCTTCATTTGGGTTGAAATGATTTTCTTTATCTAGTCCATCTATCCCAAATGATTGCAAGAGGTTATCAATCCCCCTATCATTTTTTGTACCATTCCTTCTAAAGCTGTTAGCTTTTTTCAGCCAAAGAGAAATTGTAGAGTTATGGTATGCAAATTTCTCAACATATATCCTTTCTTCTAATGTAATTGATTTATCTTGAGCAATTCTTTTAATTATTCCTTGGATCTTTAGTCTTTTTGAATTACTAAGAAGCATTTTTAATAAATTTATTATTCTTTTTATAGGAAGGATTACTAAATATATCTTGTCAATATTAATTTCAACAAATTAACCCTCTTAAAAGGTTTTTAAGCAGGAAAAGTTTTAAGACACTAAAAAAAGGGATCAATAAGTTACTGATGATACGTTTATTCATTTATCAAACTTATACTTCCTACAAGTCAGATAATAAAAATCAATCCATTTATGAGGATACTTTAAACTTAAGATAAGTGGATACAACTGTTGCACTATAGTAAAAATGTACTAATATTAGTACAGATGTATTATTAAGATATGAAAGTGATTTCATCTTCTCCTTATGCCCCTTTTAATTCAAAAGAGTGGAATTCTCTAATAAGCAAAAATTCAAAGTTTGAAAATACTCCAATAAAGATTCAAAAAAAATTTTATAGAACTTTTACTCTAAAAAAAAGTGAAAAAGATGAACTTTTGCAAGAGAAGTATGAATTGCATAAACAAATGCAACTTGTATTCGGATAGAAAATATTAACTAACAATCTTTTTATTGAATATTATTTTACGAGATCCAATTTTTTGTTAGATTAGTAGAAATACAAAAAGGATTTAATTTGGCTGTAGATCGAGAACTTTTAAAAGAAGTTACCCAAGAACTTTGGAATACCGTAAAAAAACTAAGACCTGAAATTGATCGGCAAACTCGACTTCAATTAGTTTTAAAGGCCTTATTAACAATTGGAGATTTGCCAGATCAAATGCAAGCTGCCATGGTAGTAGGTGTTTGCGCAGAAATGGATAAGAGTGATGTTGATAATGTTGGAACTAATTCGCAAACTCAAGATTCAAGCGGAGTTGATACTTCTACAGGTAGAAAAGTAGTCAGAAGAAGTTCAGCTAAATAAACCTTAAACTATCATCCTTTAATTTTCTTTGATTCGTTTTTATTAAGTCTATTGAATAGGTAATATGAAATTACAAGTAAGAGAGGAACGAATATTGAATGTAAAGTCATCATTAATTCTGTTTGGCCCATTCCTATGAGATTTGACTCGCTTGGAAGTTGTTCTGACCAAGTGCCAACTAAATGCCATGCTTGAGGAAATGATAAGAAAAACATATAAGAGCTATAAGTTAAGTTTATGTTCAGATAAAGAATATCATTATTGAACATTTTTGCTTTCTTTATTCTTATTTCTTAACTAAGTATTTGTAGAGTTATAAAAAAGAACTTGATTCATAAATTTATTTTTTTAAGAAGAGTTTTAAATTCTTTTTTACCAATAATTTTTTCAGCTGCGTAAGCGCCACTTGCTGAAACAGCAGGAATTCCAATACCTGGAAATGTACTTGCACCGCAAGTAAATAAATTTTTCACTGGAGTTTTGCAGCCTGGGAAAAGACCTTTTGCTGCAGATAATGCAGGGCCATAACTACCGCAATAGGTATTTGTGAATTTTTTATGAGTGATTGGGGTTCCTAGCATCTTTAAATCAATCCTTTCATCAATATCAGGGATGAATTTTCGCACTGCTTTAAAGAAAATTGAACATCTTTCTTCTTTCAAATTTCTATATTCTAAGTCCTTTGGATTTAGGTTTTCCCAAATTTCCCAAGGTTCATTTGCGGGAGTATATCCATGAAGAACATGTTTTCCTTTAGGGGCCATATTTTTATCTAAAACAGATGGGATTGAAAATACAGCTATATTTCTTTCTGCGGTTATACCTTTTCCCCACTCATCAACATGTATCGCATGTATTGGCAAATCTTCAAGACCATCAGCATTAAAACCTAGATGTACATGAAGGAAAGAATCACATTTATTTGGATTCAACACTTTTGTATTCCATCTTTTTGAAATTTCATTTGGAATTAACTTTTTTAAATTCCATATATCAGTATTCGTGACAACAGATTCACAACTATAACTAGAACCATTATTAAGAGTTATACCTGTGGCTAAATTTTTATTGAAGTTAATTGTCTTTACTCTCGAAGAAAGAATTAATTCTCCTCCATTTTTTTTAAATCCATTAATTAAGGCTTTTACGATAGATTCACTACCTCCTTTGGGGTATTCAAGGTATGAATTTGGTTCAAACCATTCATTAAATAAAGTAGCCATCGCAGCTGTATTTGTATCATGCATTGACATACCACTTATCAAAAAGCTCAACAAATCAACCCAATTTCTGAGAAAAGGATCCTCTAGATGATTATTAACTAAATTCCCAAAGCCTTTATTAATTTTTGGTATTTGATTAATATTAGGTAAAAATTTTGAGGTTAAATTTATTAGATCTAAGAAATTTATTGATTCGGGAGAAAATGAGAGTAAAGGTATTTCATTTATTATTTGGCTAAGAGGTTTTATTCCGGAAATAAATGATTCCCATTCTTTAACAGAATTCTCACCTCTTAAAGTTTTAATTGTTTTTTTAAAAGGTTCTTCCCCCACATCAAGATTAAAATTGCCTTCTGGGACAATTACTTGCCAACCTTTGTATTGAAATAGTTCAACTTCTTCATCAAGTAATTTAAGAATTTGCCCTAAGGGGTTAGTTGTCGGCCATTTACCTATTCCACTCCATAATGAAGGACCTGATTCGAAAGTATAACCTTTTCTTTTGAAACTGTGTGCAACACCTCCAGGCTGAGTATGTGCTTCACATATGAGTACTGTTTTTCCTGATAAGGCTAAAATTGAACCACAGCATAAACCTCCTATTCCACTACCGACTATTACAACATCGTAGTTTTTCATTAAATATTTACTTTATTCTTCTCGTAAAACTAATGAGTTTTAGACGAATGTATTAGTTGAAGTTGTGATGCTTAGTACAACAGCAAGGAAAAATATGTAAGGAACAGCTTTTAGGGGTATGTATCCTTGGCTTTTAGAGATGAAATCCATTAATTTAGTTACTTTATGTAAATATACTAACGTGAACTTGTTCCTTATGTGTGCCAAAAAATTATTTTTTTGGAAATATATTGAAACAAAGAAATCTTTTTTTTGGAGAGATTTTTAACTAAGAACATTTTTTATGAAGTTATCTTAGTATTTGATTCCTAGATTAAAATCTATTATGAAAAATTTTCCTGATATTAATGAGATAAAACTATTAGAAAAAAATTCCCAAAAAAATGGTACCGGAATTGTATATGAGGAATTGTTAGGAATATGGAAGTTTAAGTATGTATGGGGGAAGAAGTCAGATGAAATCAAAAATATACCCAGTTCGATTCTCCAAGTATTGTCGGCAAGACTCGAATTGAAAAGTAAAAATAAAGATGATCAAATAAAATACGATATAAAAAATTCAATTAATTTCGGATTATTAAATATTACTTTTATAGGCAGCGCAGAATTAAAAGGTAGCAGACCTTTATTGGCTTTCTATTTTGAAGAATTGAAAATTAGTATTATTAGTTTTCCTATATTTAATAAGGAATTAAAAAAACCAGAAAATAAAAAAATGCCTTTTTTCTCACTTGTAGGAATTAGCACTAAAGATAATTGGTTATGTGCTCGCGGCAGGGGCGGAGGGCTTGCAATATGGGTTAAGTCTTAATTTAGTGGTATTCTCCTGGATGATCTACCTTTCTTACTGTAACTTTATCAACTTTTTGCCCATTAAATCTTAAGAGATCATCTCCCGAAAAGTCATAACCTAAGCGTTGACCAATTAGTGCTACATCATCTGCTGTAGAGGATGAAGTAACCTGCTTTTTTAATTCTTCATCAGATTGCATCTTAATTAAAAATTTTCTTATTTCAGGAAAACTCATTACTAGAATTTGATTGATTGATGTTAAAGAAATTTATAAAATCTTTTTCTTAGCAAGAACAAGATAAATAGATAACTATTATACTATCTTTATGACTTACTTATTCCTCTATTTAGTTTGCATAATTTTAATATGGTGGACATATCGTGTCGGTTGGCTTGAGGCCCTCAAAACAGTAGTTAAAGTTATAGTCCCCTCGGCGCTTATTATTTTATTTAATATAAAAGCCGGAAGATTACTTTTTAAAAGTCCTGTAGTCGGTTTATTAAGCGCTTTGCCTACCTCTATTTTTATATTTAGAGGTTCATTACCTTTAGTTGGTTATATAAATAACTGGATTGAAAATAAAATAAATAAGTATGATGATTCGGAAGTTATAGATACTGATTCTGTGCCTTTAGATGATTAATTTAATCAAATCCAAGAAATAATTCTTTGTGTACAACAAGAACATCAAATAAAGTTGTTCCATTGATAGGACTTAATGGGACTTTGTCTATATTCAATGCTTCTGCGCAAATTAAATGAGCATCCCATTTTGTATTGTGATCACTTATTTCAATTGACCACTCAATTACTTTTTTAAAATGATCTGGCATTTCCGAACCAATTTTTCTGCAAATTTGACATAGAACTGACAAAAGAGGAGGTTTTGATGGCCTTTTTAAATCCTTAACTAGACTAGGTTGTGTAAAAACACTTGTATAGCGGATATAATCTATCAATTCATATTCTTCTTTAGTAAGAGCTGCTTTATCTAATGCTCTTTCAAATTCGTATATGGGGGTTATGGGCCTATCCAAGATATTATTTTTTGCTATTTTCTGAATCTATATTTTCTTGATTAATTTCGTTGGTTTGGTTGCTTTCTATAGATTTAGGAGATTCATCTTTATCTTCTTCGTTCATAACTTGGTCGATTTCATTTTGAAATTCATTCGACGCTTTTTTAAGACTTTTCAAAGTTTTACCAAGCTGTTTTCCTAATTCTGGAAGCTTTTTTGGACCAAAAATTAAAAGAGCTAAGATAAGTATTACAGTAACTTCAGGCAAACCTACACCAAAAATATTCATAACTGATAACTATTTAACTAATTAGGAAATCTACTATTAAATATAGTCAAATCATGTGAAAATTTCATTCTCGGAAAAGCTTTTTTAATATTAAAAAATTTTGAAAAATATTATTGTTATTGATACTCCTTTAAAGAAAACTAACCAAAGTAATTGATAATCACTCAAGTTAAATTTTTTTTGGTACCAATTTATAAGAGTTTTATGTTTATCTATTAATTTTCTCATTTTCACCAAGATTATTTATCGCTATCACTTATTTTATCTTAATTTCTTATATTAATTTATAGAAATCCTAGATTCTACTCAAATTAGATCATTATATTAAATTTTAATCTTTTTCTAAATTAATTTTTTTCTAAATTATCGAAACTATTCGCTAAATATTTACCTTTTAAAAAAAATGAAGTACTTATTTGTTGTTTTTTACCTTTTTTTTCTAATTTATCCAGCTGAAGCCGTTACCACAAAAATGTTTAAAGTATTGGATACCTGTGCAAGATATCGACTCGGTGAGATTAATGCTAATGAGGCTATAGAAAAACTAAAATTAAGATTAACGAATTCTTCCACTAGTCAGCCAAAGGACTTAGTAAAAAAATATTGTTCAGTATTTACTCCAAATGAAAAAATTGAATTTTAATCTTAGAAATACATATTTAATTTTCCTTTTTTGAATAATTTTTAGCTTTGTTTCGTATTTCTTTAACTTTTTTAAAATTAGTTATTTTTAAGTTTAAAATAACTCCCAAAAAAAGAATAAGAAATAAAAAAATATAAATAATTAATTCCATATTATTGAATTAATAAATTCACCCTAGTTTATTTCAATAATTTTTTAGTATCTTTTAAAACAAAAAAACTGACTTTAATATCAGTTATTTACTTTAAGGCCACAAAAAAAACACATTAACCTCTAATATGGAACTTTATAAGAATCATTGTGCAGGTTGGAGATAAAATTCCAGAATTTTCTTTACTGGATCAAAATGGAGTTAAAAGATCAAATAAGGGATTAAAAACCCCTCTTGTTTTGTTTTTTTATCCAAAAGATGATACGCCGGGTTGCACTATAGAAGTTTGCGGATTTAGAGATAAATATGACTTATTTAAAGTATTAGGGGCACAAGTTTGGGGAGTAAGTAATGGAAGTACCTCAAGTCATTTGGCATTTGCTAATAAAAATAAATTACAATATCCACTACTTTGTGATACGAATGACTCTCTAAGGAAAACTTTTAAAGTTCCTAAAGTATTAGGTTTTATGGATGGTAGAGTAACTTACGTTATTGATCGCAAAGGAACAGTTAGGCATATTTTTAGAGATTTATTGAATGGTCCTGAACACATTAAAGAGGCTATTAGAGTACTTAAGGAAATTCAAAATCAATAAATTATTATTCAAAGAATTTTAGATTAATAAGTTTTGTTTTATTATATTTTCAGTTTTTTAAATATATGAAGAAAATTGGAATGCAGGCTGTTGATCTTGCTATTCAAAATGGAGTGGATCTTGACGGTACACCAATCCCTCAAAAAATGCTAGATCTATACAAGATAATTATGGATGAGGAGAATAAAAGACAAAGGAGTGGCGTTAAAAAATCAATGAGAAATAGATGCGTCAAAACGGGTTCTAAGCATTTTGATAAAGAAACATTGAATCAATTATTAATAGAAGCGGGATGGGAAGGTCTCAAAGAAAAGGAAATTTTATTTTTTTATAACTAAAAATTATTTTTTAACTATCTAAAAAAAAAATTACTGGTGATTTCCTATTTAAATTAAGAAACTTAAAACTAATTAAATATGTTTTAAATCTAATTTTTTGAATTATCTAAACCATCCTTTTTTGTTATGGGAATCTATTTTTTCTTTTTCAGCTTTTGTTTTATTACTGACTTTTTTAAAAGCCAAGTTGGCTTCTATAACCGTAACTATTGATATAAAAAAAAGACCAGAAATTCCGATTATTTGTTCACTTTGAGAAGGTTCTGAACCTCCTTGTAAAAAAAAACCTAAAGCGAACCATCCAGTACTAGCAGTGATAGTAAGAAAATAGGGCTTCCATCTTCTTTGATATAAGTAACCCGATCCTAAACCAGGAAGAAAATTTAAAAAAGAAGCTACCCATCCTTTTGAAGATACAAGTATTTCGTCTCTTGAGGGATAAGGCATTTATGTTAAGTATTTATTAAATGTGAATTTATATAAGCAAAAGATATCGCTGCACAAATTACCCAACTAAAAGGTAAGAACATTCTTATTTTTTCTTTGTTATTATTCATTTTTTTATTATGTAAAATATTTTTAAAATCTGTGGATTTAATAGACGCCTTAAAACTAGAAGAATTAAAAAAGACGGTTTTTAACCGTCTTTAAAAAAGTAATTTCTCTAAAAATAAATTATTTATCTTTTGAGGCTGAGAGTACTTTAAGTTCTTTTTTTACTTCTTTTTCTCTCTCTTCAAGATGTTTTAGTTGAGTTTTAAAAGCATCTTCAAGTCTTACTTTTTGTGTTGTAATCTCATCAAGCTCTTCTTGATGTTGGTTTTTCTTTAACTCCTTCATTTCACTATCGGAAATAACATATACCGCGCGATATGAAGGTGTTTCAAAAAGAAGATCAAACATTGAATACATAAGTGACCTTTGAATTAGTACAAGTTCAATATCTGACAATTCTTTGGAATATGAAAGGATAAATACCGAAGATATTGATACGGCAAATACACCGAATTTCGGTTTACATAACATAACCGCCCAGTATTTACCGATCGAAATTTAAGGAATGTTTTAGAGTATTAAGGAGATTATTCTAAAAATCCAAATCAAAAAGAACTAAAAATGGATTTAAAAATTACCAACAAATTAGTAATCCCATCCAACGAAATTAAGTGGCGATTTTCCAGATCCTCCGGTCCTGGAGGGCAAAATGTAAATAAAATTGAAAGCAGAGTAGAGATTATTTTTGATTTAGAAGATTCCAAAGTATTAAATGATTATCAGAAAGAAATTCTTAAGAGAAACTTGAAAAACAAATTAGTAAATAATAGCTTAAGATTAGCGGTTCAAGAACATAGAAATCAATTACTAAATAGGCAGCTAGCATTAATTAAATTTAGTTCAATCATCAAAGATGGCTTAAATAAGCCATTTAAATTTAGAAAATCTACAAAACCTACTAAAGCATCGCAAAAGAAAAGAGTTGAGTTTAAGAAAAAACGTGGTGAATTGAAGAAAAGTAGGCAAAAAGAAAAAATATATCAAGTATTAGAAAAATAAATATTTCCTTCTTAAATTCTAATGAAAGCATATGATTAATTTAATTTCATTTTGTTTTATTGAATTTAAATAATGATTTTTGGTTAATTGACTCCAATTTTGTAGGGGTGATGCGTTTTTATCAAGATAAAGATCATTCTGATAAATACATTAATTATATGTTTATTGAGGAAGGAATCATTATGGGAATTCATGGAGAGAATCCTCCATTAATGAAAACTAGAAAAAAAATTGTTATTGAAGAAGCAAGATTATTATGGCAAAAATTGTTAAATGAAGGTTGGCAAAAAACTAGTAAAAAATGGTGAAGAAATACAAAAATAAATTTTTTTAATTTCAGAAAATAAATGCACCTTTAGGATAAAGCCTGGAAATTTTTTGATGTTGTAAAAATTTCTTTTTTTTGATGTCTTTTTCATATCTTCTCAACATTATTAGATAGTTTGTAAATCCAAAAATTACTAAAAAGAAAATAAATCTTATTCCTGCATCAAAGTTCATATGAGTATTAATCTTTATTTTAATCTGACAATTTTTAATCAAAAATCAATGGGTATTTATCTCTAATCTGAAGAAACCTATATATTAATTTAATTAAATATTTGATTTTTTTTTAAAAGAAAAAAATATAAAAAACATAAAAAAAATAAAATTGAAATACCCCAAAAACCACCTAATGGATTTGTATTTATATTCCCTGGTCCTACTAACCAAATTGGGACGTCTTTTGATATTTCAAATAAACCATTATTTACTAAAAACCAACCGCCCACAAGTCCCCCATGTAATCCTATACAACCCCACAATGAGTTATTATTTTTTAATCTCACAAAGGCTAAAAATATTCCCAGCAAAAATAATCCAGATAGTATGCTTATCATTTGCCAAAGAGGTAAATTAAATCCAATATGTACAATGCTAAATATTGATGACTGAAAAATTAAGGCTTTTTTTAGACCAAATTGATTTTTTAATTCTTCTAGAAGCCAGCCCCTAAAGATAAGTTCTTCTGCAAATCCCACTCCAAAGATTAAGAGAATGCTATTTAACAAAATATCAATTGATATTGCGCCTAACCAAATACCGTCTTTAAAAAGAATTATAGGAATTAAAATTGCTGATAATAGACTGAATGCTCCTAATAAACCTCTTAAAAAGTAAAAACTTGATTTCCTATTTCTATTTGTTATTTTTATTCCAACTATTTTCCAAACATTATTTAATTTCCATCGAACCTCAAACCATTTAGGTAATGAAATAACAAAAATTAAAAACGTTATAATCGTCCCAATTAAAGAGATATTTTCTTTTTCAATTCCTAGAAAAATAAGAGGACTTGCTAAAATCCAACCCAGAAAATATAAAAAAGGAATGAATATAATCGTTGATATTATTTTTGGACTTAAAATAAAAGTTTTAAGATATATGTATCTAATTCTCTGAAAAAATATATTCATTATGAAAATCGAATTTTCGTTAATTCCTTAAAAGATCATATAGCCTGATTTTATGCGAAATTTGATAGTTTGAATATGTGCATACATATATTTCTTAAAAAATTACATTTTCATTTGGAAGAATTATTACTTTTTCTTTCTTACTGCCATATTTCAAAAATGCTGCCGTTTGAAATAATTGATCACCTAATCCCATACATTCAAAAAAAAGCATTTCTAAAAAAAAATTAAAGTTAAGAAAAAGATTTTTAGATAGTTATAGTTATGTTTTACGGATATAATCTTAACTTAATAATATTTAAATTTTAATTGGGGAAATATCCTATTTCTAAACTAAATTCATCTTACTTATTTAATATAGTAGTCCCTTTATTCAATGCGGAGAAATATATAGAAAAATGCCTTAATTCAATTATTAAACAATCTTATAAAAAATTTTGTGTCCAAATAGTTGATGATTGTTCTACTGACTCTTCTTATGATATCGCTTCTTCAATATGTAATAAGCATAAGAATTTTGAGATAATTAAAAATACCAGGAGATTAGGAGCATTAAATAATATTTTTAATTTGCTTAATAAAAAAATAAAAGAACCATCTCGGACTATTGATATTTTAATTGATGGAGATGATTACTTATATAGTGGTGATGTTCTAAATATTCTTCACGAAAAGTATTCAGAAACTGATTGCTTAATAACATATGGTTCGTATTTATGCTCAAAAGGTGTTCGAGGTAAAAAATATCCAGGCTTAATAAGAAAATTTAATTTATTTAGGGAATATTTTTGGTACGCCTCCCATTTAAGAACTTTTAGACATGATTTGTGGTCATCTGTAAATAAACATGATTTATTAGATAAAAATAGAAAATATTATTCTGTTGCTTGGGATCTAGCAATAATGTTCCCGATGTTAGAAATGGCCGGTTCACGTCAAGAGTTTGTTAAAGAAGTTTTATATGTCTATAACGATGAAAACCCTATCAGTGATCATAAAATAAGAAGGAAACAACAAATATTGGCTGCAAAAGAAATAAGAAAAAAAGGAAAATATCGTAAGAAAGATTTTATTTAAAATTTCTTTTGATATTCTATCTTTTTTTATATTGGTTTATATTAATCTGATCACTATTTATATTTTTCATTATTTAAATTGTTTTTTTTGTGATACTTGAAATTTTCACTATTGAAAATGTTTGAAAGTGATGTTTATTGAATTTATATACTTATAAAATTTATGGTTATTAATCTTTCAACTTTAATTTTTACATTATTATCTCCATTACTAATTTTTGCAGTAATAGTACTTGTTTACTTATTTCATTAGGAAGTATTTATTTAATAAACCTAATTAATTTAAGGGTGTATTATGCCTAATTTTTCTAATGCAAATGATAAAACTGCAATTACAGCCATTAGTGTTAAGATCTTGTTTTTTTTAATGAAATCCATAATGCATATCAATAATATATTTATTAAATTTTTAAATAGAATAATAACTTATATAAAACAATAAATAATTAGAATTATTATAACAATTAAGATGAAACCTATATATATAGGAGATTTATTTCCCTCAATAGCTTCTTACAAAAAGATTATTGAAAAATATGATAAGGGTATAAAAAAAGGTAAATTTAATGAAGAAACTATCGGAGGAGATGTTAACTACCTTGATTGGTAAATATGATTACTACAAAAAACTTTTGCCTTGTTAGATTGGATTAGAGAGTGGCGTAAGTGCTGGGATAAGAATCCTTTAATTGATGCTTGTTAAAATAAGTTCAGTGGAAATTGGAAGATTATAAACTTTCTGATAGTGATAAAAGAATAATAGAATCTTTGTTCTCTATGAATCTGAATAACTAAGGATTATAAACTTTAATTTTAATATTTATCTATAAAAAACAAAGGATCATAAAAATTTTCTTACAAATTATGAAAAAAGTAAATCAGCATATTTACGGATTTACTTAAAATATAAATAGGAGTAATTTATAAATGTTGAGTTCGGAGGCAATCTAAATGATTGATAGTCCGCCTGAAATTTAGCAAATTCCAAAATATAGGAAGCGTATTCCTGAGAATGGGATTATTCGAAAATTCAAGTTCAATCAATTAGTCTGATAAGACTTCGCTTTATAATTACTAGCGACAATAGGGACTGAAATTATCGAGAGAAATCCCCGAATTCACGTATTCTAGGTTTATGAGTAAATAGACTTTAAAATATGTAATTTTATATCCTGTTAGAAGGAAATCAAATATCAAAAAGGACTGTACCACCAGTCCTTTTTTTTTAACTTCTTCTAAACTAGGCTTCTTTTTGGATAATATAAATCAATTAAGTGTTTTAAAATATTTCACAATGAAAGATCAAGTCTTGTTTCCGAAGATTGAATTACGAGAAAAGGGCTTTTTACAAGTAAGCGATATTCATACTATTTATTGGGAAAGATCTGGTAATCCAAATGGCAAAAAAATTCTTGTTATTCATGGAGGCCCAGGAGGAGGAAGTCAACCAAGATATAGAAGATACTTTGATCCAGATAAATTTGATATTATTCAATTTGACCAAAGAGGTTGCGGTTCTTCAACTCCCTTCTCCGAATTAAAAGAAAATACGACTAATCATTTAGTTGATGATATTGAGAAATTAAGGATTCTTTTAAAAATAGATAATTGGCATTTGTTTGGTGGGTCTTGGGGCTCAACACTTTCACTTATATATGCGATTAAAAATCCCTCAAGAGTTATCAGCTTAACTTTGCGAGGAATATTTTTATGTAGAAAGTTTGAATTATTATGGTTCTATCAATATGGTGCAAGTGAGATATTCCCTGATGAATTTGAAGAATATATTTCTGTAATACCAAAAGAAGAAAGAAATGATTTAATAAGTTCTTTTTATAAATATCTAACATCTTCAGATGCGAATCTTAGATCAAAAGCAGCAGCAGCTTGGACAAAATGGGAGCTCTCAACGAGTCATTTAATAAACAAAAAACTTGATTTTGATAAGTCTGAAGTTAATTCTTTTTCAGATGCCTTTGCAAGGATCGAATGTCATTATTTTATTAATAATATTTTCTTAGAAGATGATTTTATTTTGAAAAATATAAAAACAATAGAATCAATTCCAACAAAAATAGTTCAAGGTAGGTATGACGTTGTATGTCCTGTTAGAAGTGCTTGGGATCTAAATAAGAAATTAAAGAATTCTGAATTAATTATTGTTAATGATGCTGGTCATTCAATGAGTGAAAAGGGCATTACTAAAGAATTAATAAAAGCTGTAAAAGGAATTCAAAATCTCTAAAAGAGAGAATATTCCTTTAAAAATTAAAGGCCATTATCTTCAATATTTTGTGCAATACTCCTAAGAAGTTCGACGATATCAGAATCTTCGCATTGAGTATCTTCTTTGAGCAAAATGCACTCGTCTCTAATACTTACATTAGTACTCCACCATATACCAGAACTATTGGTATCGTCCCATTGAAATCTTTCAGACATAATTAATAAAATCTAATAAATACATTAAAGCTTGCATTAGTTCATCGTGGAATTATTTATTTAATTTCAAAATTTTAAAAACTTTCCTAGGCGCTAAAAGGAATCTGGAAATTTCTGACAATAAAATTTAGAAATCTAATTTCAGTTCGTATTGTTTTTCCTTAGAAACATTTTTTTTATTATTTATGTTTTTTCTAGGCCTTTTTCTAGAGCCATGCTTTAAATAAATTTCTTTTGAGATATCCCAATATCCATCCTTTTTAGTGATTTCCTGAATTTTCCTCTTTGCAGTTTTAGTGCTAATTGGGATGTCAATTATTGGTCTTATGTAATTAATTTGTTCATATTCTTCTTGATTAAATCTAGATAGTAGCCATGGTTCATGAATGAAATTAAGTGATATATCTTTTAATTCTGGTATCCATTTTTTTATAAATTTACCTTGAGGATCATGATCTTTTCCCTGCTTAATAGGATTATAAATTCTATTCGTATTTATAGACGTAGTTCCAGATTGCATTTGGCATTGGTTCCAATGTATTCCAGGCTCATAATCTACAAATTTATTTGCTAATTCAGAACCTGAATCTTGCCATGGTAGCCATAAATTATAGCTAGCAAAAGACATTAACATGGCTCGCATCCTGAAGTTAATCCATCCATTGAAATTTAATGAACGCATACATGCATCTATAAAAGGAAAGCCAGTATTACCTGAACTCCATGAATAAAGTAATTCATTATTTTTTTCTCTAATATTTTTAAAAAAAGGATGGTATTCCCTAAACTCTAGTTCTGGTTCACTTTCAAGTTTCTGAATAAAATGACAATGCCAAGTTAATCTGCTTTTTAACATCATAGAATTATTGTTTTTTGATATATTTGCCTTTTTAAAAATTTCTTTTAATGAAATGCATCCCCAACAAATATATGGGGATAGTCTTGTACAACTATCAAATGATTTTTCTGGGCTAGATATATCTTTTGAATAAGAATCTAATTTATGACTAAAGAAGTATTGCATTCTCTCTAAACCTTTCTTTCTTCCACCTTGCATTCTTCCTGGACACTTTTCTTTTTTAAAGGAAAAAATCTTATCTGAGGGTATTTCTCCAATATTAAAGTTAATAGGATTAATTCTTAATGGAGCTTTAAGTAAGTTTTTTTCGGAATTTTTTTGCCACTTTTTAGACCAATTATTCCTATCTAAATTTCCTCTAAAAACTGAAAATTGTAGAAATTCCTTCCAAATAATATTTTTTCTTAAAGCCCATTCTCTTACTTTTTGATCTCTTTTATAAGTAAGCCAATCTCCGGTTTCTTGATGGCTATATATACCTTTGATTTTAAATTTTGAACTAATTTCATCAAATATATTAATAACATTACCAGTCCTAATAATTAATGGTTGTCCAATCTCAGCAAGTGCATTTCTTAAATCGATTAAACTTTCTTTGCAAAATTGCCATTGTCTATTTGAATGAGTATTTTGGCTCCAAATATCTAACTCAATAATATAAATAGGTAAAATATCATTGTCTTTTATAGCCTCAAAGAGAGCTTCGTTATCAAAAATTCTTAAATCTTTCTTAAACCATAAGATATTTATTTCTTTCATAATTTTTTCTTTTAATCCTAGAAAAATAAGATTAAGTTTGTAGGTAAAAAATATAAAAAATTTTAGAATAACCAAAAATCAAAAAAATGAAAATAACAAAAAAACTTTGGCAGGATAATTATGAGATTGCTTTACTAAGTTTAAATACAAAATTTGTTCAAGGTTTAAAGAATGGAAGTCTCCCTAAAAATATATTTCAAGAATATTTAGCTCAAGATTATTTCTTTTTAGAGACTTTTGCTAAGGCATATGGTCTTGCAGTTTCTAAATCAAATGATAAGTACTCAATAAGGAAGTTGAGTGAACTTTTAATGGGCGTTTCAGAGGAGTTAATACTTCATGAGACTTATGCAAAAGAATGGGATATTGATTTGTCTAATAACTATATAAAAAAAGCTACAAAAAATTATACAGATTTCCTTGATGATACTTCCAAGAGACTTAGCTCAGTTGAAATAATGTTTGCAATGACTCCATGTATGCGACTTTATTCTTGGATAGGAAAAAGTTTGTATAAGGAGGATTTTGACTTTAAATATAAAGAATGGATAATTACTTACTCTGATGAGAGCTTTGAAAATTTGGCAAATTCACTCGAAAATCTTATTGAGACCAATAACGAAACATATGATATTAATCAGGCCAAATATTTATACAAAACAGCAATGGAATTAGAGTTGGATTTTTTTAATGCATATTCAGACTTCTAATTTTAATTAGAATTTATTTATAGTACTTTCAAAGACGAATTTATAAATTATGTATTCAAAAATTGCACTTTCAATAGGGGGTAGTGACTCCGGGGGTGGAGCAGGTATACAGGCTGATTTGAGAACTTTTATGGCTCTGAAAGTACATGGATGTTCTGTTATTACATGTATCACTGCACAAAATAGTTTAGAGGTTACATGCGTTGAACCAGTAGAGAAGAATACTTTATTAAGTCAGTTAGATACTTTATTTGTTGATTTTGGTATTGATGCCTTAAAAACTGGAATGTTATTAAATGAAAGAATAATTAATGATACTGCTTCGAAATTAAATACTTATACAATAACCAAAATTATTGACCCAGTAATGGTTACAAGAACTGGCTCTAAATTACTTGAAGATTCTGCGATTAATGCTTATAAAAAACTTTTATTACCAATTGCAGATTTGGTAACTCCAAATATTTATGAAGCAAATCTACTTTCTGGTTTAGAAATAAGGAGTGAAGAAGATATCGTAAATTCCGCAAGAAATATTCTTGGTCTTGGAGCTAAAGCGGTACTTATAAAAGGTGGAGGTTTAACAGATATGAAAGGGAAGGATTTTTTCCTTGACATAAATGGTAGAAAAGATTGGCTCTTTAATAATTTTATAAATACAGAAAATACTCATGGTAGCGGCTGTACTTTGAGTGCTGCTATTTGTGGTTACAAGGCTCTAGGTTTTGATCTGATTGATTCCATAAAAAAAGCGAAATTATTTGTTGAAAAATCTTTAGAAAATTCTTACAAAATAGGATCTGGCCCTGGTCCCCTGGGGCATCATTAATTATTTATTGAAGTAGAGTTAGAATCACCATTTTCTATAGGGCTTTTTTAAAAATAAGATTTCTTCAGTCTCCCATCCTCCCTCTAACCACTCAAGATGCTCAAGTAATAAAGACTCACTTTCCCTTTTGCTTAATTGCCCAATTCTATTAGCAATACCATCGAACCTTACTTTCATCAATTCCTCAATTTTGATATTATTCATAGGTTAAATAATAAATTTTTTCTACTCTTACTTGTATACATTTTCTTGTCAACGATTTAATTTTATTTGTTTACTAGCAGTTCTTAAATATGTATTAAATACAACTTTTTAAAATAGATAGTAATTAAGACTTATTCACATAGATTTAATTAAAGACTAATTTATATAAAAATACTTTAACTATGAATAAAGAAGAAACATCAAAGCAAAAAACTATTTTAAATGTAGGCTATTGTGAAACGACCTCTGAATGGCTCAATAGAATTATTACTGAACTGGCAGATGAAAATAAAAATTTTGTAGATTTGTCAGTTATTTGTGCTTAATTTTTTAGAAAAAATAGTTTATTTTGATTTTTTTTCAGTTAGCTTATTAATATAAGTGAAATTTAAAAAATATTTTGTGATGTGAGTTCAAATAAAAAAAACATAGAAATAATTAAACAATTCAATTTATCTCCTCATCCAGAGGGTGGATGGTTTAGAGAGATAGTAAGGAGTGAGAATTCTCTAATAAGGGAAGATGGCCAAAGTAGAAACTTTATTACGGGAATTTATTATCTTTTGGAGAGAGATGCAAAAAGTGCTTGGCACAGAGTAAAAAATGCTGATGAAATTTGGATTTATTTAAGGGGCGATCCTCTGAATTTATGGTGCCTAGATAATGATAATAAGTTAATAAGAAATTTAATTTTAGATTCCAATAATCCAGTAGAAATGATCCCATCTGGATATTGGCAAGCTGCAAAAAGTACAGGCGAATTTACTTTAGTGAGTTGTTGTGTTGGCCCTGGATTTGATTTTAAGGATTTTGAATTACTCAGAAATACAAATCATGTTTCTAGATTGGACAAAGCAATAAATGATCTAATTTGAGACATTTTTTTTTATATTTTTGAAATTATCCTCTAGATTTATAAGGCTACTCAATCAATCTATATTTAATGAATCAAAATTCTGTCAAAACAATTGGTATTAATGATGAACCAAGAAAAGATTCATACTTAGTATATGTAAATCAGGCTGATGGATTAAAAGGCATCCTTAATAGGGATTTTGATGAATGGTCTAATTTTGATAGTTGGGAAAGTATTTCAGTTCAGCAATGGATTTTTTCTAGAGCTTTAGAGGTTTTTAGAGGTAAGAAAATTGATATTAAATGCGACTGTTGTGAAAATAATGATTTAATCCCAAATGATTTTGAGAGTATAAAAAAAGAAAAATGCTTCGCTAAAAAAAGTGCTTACATGATTGAAAAAGTTGTAGATGAAATTGTATTGGCTAAGGCAAGAAGAGAAAGTGATGGAACATACTCTGCGTAAGATTCATAAATATCTATGGAGTGAAAAATCTTTTACTTACCAGTGAAAATTATCAGAAGAACCAATCGTTAAATTTTTAGTGGACATCTTATGGAACTTAAAGTGTACCGAATCACTGAACTCCTTTTCATCTGAGTAATTTACAAGATCCACTGGATCGATGTTTTCATCGAACCATGCATCATATTCAATATGGTTTGGTTCAGCAAAATAACTCATATCCAATTAATAGCTTCCAAAAAACATATAAACGGTACATGCGATACCAAAATAAAATTCTTTATTTTTAGATAATCCATATATTTAACTTGTTCATATGGATTAGTTGCTAAAAAGATAGGAGAAATATCTATAAATTCATGTCTCTCGATACAACCATGGTTTCTATCCATCCCCACTTCACAATCAAAGATGGGAAGATGGACCAGTGCATAGCTCTTTTAGAAGAAATTTTGGTACTGACAAAAGCTAATGAACCTGACTGCCTTTTTTTTAATATCACTACATGCGGGCAAGATAAGGCTTATGTAAGAGAGGCATATAAAGATGGTGCCGCTGCTTTATTTCATCTCAAAAATATGGGACACATGATTCCCAAGCTTTTTGAAGTTTCAGATATTACTGTGCAGGTCCAAGGCCCTGCCAAGGAGATCGAACCCTTGAAGGAAATACTTCCAGATGCTGATTTCTATGAAGCAATATCTGGATTCTGATTTAGATTTTATATATTGACAGTCGATCGCAGGGGGCTTTTAGCCCCCTTTTTGTTTAGGAATTCAAAATAAATTAATCTTCCCTTTACTTTTATCAAGTAACTTTATTATCAGCTTAAATATTATTTTATGGCATCAACTTTTTATATTGTTCATCATGAATTTAAGGCAGGAAAAGCTGAAAAATGGTGGGAAACAGCTTATGAGGCAATGTCACCAGGTGGTGGATGGGATGATGCGGTAGCAGCTAATAAAGAAAAAGGATTTTTTAACCATTCTGCAAATGCCGTAACTAAAACTGGTCCAGTATATTGTTTTTGGGAAGTAAAAGAGGGTATTTCTGCTGAAGATTTTCAGGAGTTTATAGATGGACCCTCTGGTCCAGGGTTCGGACAAGATGCTCTGATGAATATCTGTAAACCAATTGATACATCATTAATGAATGGACAAACACCTTATCCACCAGTTTTTTCTTGATTATTGACAGTCGATCTAAAATAAATAGCAATTAGTTTTTTTTATGACTATTGAAACTACTGTTTTCACCTTTAAACTTTCAAATACATTTGAGGAATGGGTAAAAATGTTTGATAGCCCAGAGATAGATGCATTTCATAAAACGGTAGGACTTACTCCTCTATATCGTGGCAAAAGTTTAATTGATCCAAAAGAAGTTATTGTTATTCATCAAGCTGAAGAAGGTGTGGCTAAGCATGTTTTTTCAGATCCTGAAACCATTAAGAATATAGAATCTGGAGGACATATTTATAGCACAACAAAAATCACAAGTTGGTTTTCTGATTAGTCGAAAAAGTAACTATGCAAACTTATAGAAGTTTAATGCGTAACAAGAATCCAATATAAGATCTTTAAAACTAAATTAGGATATAGCTGAGTTTAAAGATTAAGAGTATTAACTAATTTGTTCGATTAAATTATTAATAAGAATCTGAGTGCAAGCGGTAACCACAGGCATAGAAGAAGCATTAGTAAAAGAGTAATAGCATGGATATTTGGAATGTAATGCTCTTTTAAAATTTGTGCTTTCATAATTTATCTCGCCTTCTTAAGTTTGATTTCTCTTCTGATAAGCAACGCTATTACCACAACACACATGTTCATTAGAAATACGTCTAATGGCATTTTTTAAAAAAAGTCTCTATTTAATTAATAGCAAGATTATTGATCTACGAATCAAGAAATGATTACAAATGTTTATTGGCTTAATAAAAGAAATTTAAAAATTAAATTTATGCTTAAATATCTCAGTTCTCAAAACTATTAAATGGTTTATTCAGAAACAAGAATAATAATAGGCGGTCTAGCTCATGTTCCTGTTCTTATTTTTATAGCCAATTTTATCAAAGGTAAGTTTGTAATTAAAACTGAAAAGGCAAAAGAAACTTTAGTTCATGAAGAGCCAGTTAAAATTATTGAGGTAAAAGATACAGTATTTAAAGAGGGAAAAGCAGAAGCTATCAAGGAACTTTCAAATGAGCTGGACAGTATTGAACAGAAAGCTGATGAGGTTTATGAAAAGGTAAAGAAGAAGAAGAAAGATAAGAAGAAGAAAAAAAATAACTAAATTGAGATCCTATCAAGCATCAATACATCTTGAACTTGGATTGTATCTCTCTTATCTTCGTCTTCGGGATCTTTATAAGATTCAATTTCAGCTTGAATTTTTCTCTTGTAAACTCCTTTGATATAGTCCATTTCTCTTTTGTCTTTGTCTAGAATTGAGAATGGTGATCTTTTTAAGTTCATAACTTTCTCCTAATAAATAAGTTTTGATCAGCTCCAGTTCTTATCAGATTCAACAAAGCTATCCAATGTTTGCTGATTCCTGATTTCTTCCTCAAGAAGTTCTTCTTCTGATCTTTCTTCAATCTCAGATTGGTAATCTTCTTTTAGAGTGGATTTGGTAGACATTTGCTCATGACGACTACAATCATGTTCTAACTAGTCAGACAAGCTATCCGACTAATAAATATGTACGGTTTGAGGAACCCCCTTATACGGATAAAGGATCAACAATTGAATTTGAATGTGGTTAAAATTATGGAGAATTTCGATTAGTTTTTTTCCCTTTAAAAATCATCAATAAGGGCAGGCCAACAATCATAAGACTCCCATCAATTAATAAAAAAGTATTTAGATTCATTTATCTATGTCTTCGGGGTTATCCCAATTGAGGAGTATACCTTTTTTTACTGGCTCTTTTTTCATATCATCCATCTCTTTTCTGATTTTGTTGTAGTATGCCAACTCTTCTGGATCATCAGAACCAAGACCATAATTCATGATCGCTGCAAGATATATTCTGTGCATCCTGTATGACGATAATGCCATTTCTTAAAAGAATGTTTTTAAATTCTAAAATATATAAATGTTATTTAATACTAATTATTTTTATTGGGTTATAAACTCGCCTAGAACTCAACTTAGGTTCTCTCCCTTACCAAGCGAAGTAAATTATTTTAATAAGAAATAATTACGCTCTAATTTCTGCTCTAATTCGTTTATATTTAGTGGTCTTAAAATTATTTTATTTTTTCAAATTCTTATAAACTCAGTTATGGAGATACTTCTTGTTAATGCCCTCGTCGGGACTTGAACCCGAGACCTCTCCCTTACCAAGGGAAATTTTTATATACTAAAGCTATTGGTATGACTGATGTTAATTGGTATATATTACTAAGTATTAACTATTTAGTGCGATAACTAGTGCGAAGAGAATTAAAGATAAATAAATTGGCGAGGTACTAGTTCTATTAATAGTTCTACAAAAATCTTTGATTATATTCAGGCTAACTAAAATAATAATTAAGATTAGGGTAAGCTAAGCCATAACCCCTTGTTAGAACTAAATTTATTCTACAAATCTATAATATTTAATGCTATAAATACAGTAGTTACACCTACTTTATGTCTTTTTTTGAGCAAGAGCTAGATGCAAAGATGGGCAAATCAAATAGTAATGCCTAAAAGAGCAACTAAACAGGAAACTGAATTAAGGGTTGCACATGCTGCTGAATTAGTTGCTGAAGGACAAGCCTATTCATCTATTACTTCCCTTGTTGCCGCAAAATATGGAATCTCAAGAAGAATAGCCAGGCAGATCACTTCGAATGCTTATCTTTTATTGAAAAATGATATTGAGGAAGGGGACTTAAATCGCCCTGAAATGACAGCGAAATTAGTATGTACATTAGAAAATGCAATGCATAGAGCAATGAGAGAAAAACAATATTCTGCAGTTGCAAGTAATGCAAAAGTCCTTATGAAATTAATAGGTTTAGAAGCAAAAACACAAATTAGATAATTACTTTTTATTAAAAATATAACTTGCAAAAATCCCTTTCTTTTTGTTTCTTTTTTTTTCTTTTAAACAATTCATAACTTGCTAATAACTTTAAAATGTGATTATAATATTGCATTCAATTCTTCTAAAGCAAAGCAGTGGTCTTGGATGCAATTTTTTATAGTATGCAAAAAGTAAACTAATCATTTTTTTAAATTAAAATAATATTTTATTTTTTCTTATTCGTATCTTATTTAATTCTTAAAGAAGAGTTCATTTAATCTTTTAAGCTGAAGGTAGCTTCTATATTATCCTCACACGAAATAGAGAAGCTTTTTCTTTTTGAAATAAATTTGATATGACTTATTTTGCAGAGCCAAATTACAGAGAATATGACCTTTGGTTTGATTCAAATATTAA
>JFLX01000002.1 GCA_000634215.1 Prochlorococcus sp. scB243_495L20
AATTTATCTTTAAATTTAGATTTAGATCGACTTTCAATCCTATTTAATTTAGCTGCCAGTAGTAAGCGTTTCATTTAAAAACTATATGTGACTTTATTGCATTTTTTCCTTCGATATATTTTCTTCTTTCTAAATTCTTTAAAAGCTAGTAGTGGTCGGGCTTTTTAAGGATGCCCTCGATGGAACTTGAATCCATGACCTCTCCCTTACCAAGGGGTGCTCTACCGCTGAGCTACAAGGGCAATTTTAAAGTGGGCCGGGTTGGATTTGAACCAACGTAGGCAGAGCCAGCGGATTTACAGTCCGCCCCCTTTAACCACTCGGGCACCGACCCCCACTATTTGAACTTATCAGTTAATGGACACTTTGTGTGAAATTGTTTTGGTTTTTTTGTTTCTTTCTAGATAGCATTTGTAAAGAAAAGACTTTATTGATGATGAATATTTTATTGATAAATGGACCAAATCTTAATCTTTTGGGCACTAGAGAACCTGAAATATACGGTAATAAAACATTGAGTGATATAGAAAAAGATTTAACTAAAGTTGCTAAAGAAAAAAGTATTAATCTTGAATGTTTTCAAAGTAATCACGAAGGAGAAATAGTAGATAAAATTCAGGAGTCTGTAAAAAGTACCCAAGGTATTCTTATAAATGCTGGTGCTTTTACTCATACCTCGATTTCTATTCGTGATGCTTTAATTGGATCGAAAATTCCTTTTGTAGAGTTACATATTTCAAATATTTTCAGTAGAGAAGATTTTCGTAAAGAATCTTTTCTTACAGATAAAGCTATAGGAATTATTAGTGGATTCGGCATATCAAGTTATTTCTTAGCTCTTGAAGGAATTATTGGATATTTGAGTATTAAAGATTAAATGCTAGTCGATTTTAAAAGGCCCATTTCTCATATTAAATATTTATCTTCATTTACCTCAGATGAGTGGATCAAACTCGCATTATCTAATCCAATAGATATTCTTATTGACCATGCTCATTGTGAAAGAAAAGCAGCAGGAGTAGCTATTCAATTGATGTTTAGATATCCATCAGAACCAAATCTGGCAGAAGTTTTAAGTCCAATAGCGAGAGAGGAATTAGAGCATTTTGAAAAAATACTTTATTTTTTGAAGGATCTTGGACATTCTCTTGAGTCCTTAAAACCGCCTCCATATGGAGCTGAGTTGTCCAAGAATATTAGAAAGGAAGAGCCCAATAGAATGCTTGATAGTTTCTTAATAGCAGGACTTATTGAAGCAAGAAGTCATGAAAGATTAAGCTTGCTTGCGCTGAATTATGAAGATAAATCGTTTAAATCCCTTTATGAGTCTCTGCTAGAGAGTGAGGCAAGGCATTTTGGAGTTTACTGGAAACTAGCGCAAACTAAATTCTCTAAAGATCAAACTTTCAAAAGGTTAGAGGAATTGTCTGAAATTGAGTCAGCAATACTGGCTGAAACTTTTATGTTGCCAAGGGTTCATAGCTGAAGTTAAAAAAATAAAAATGATAATAAAAAAGTTCTTAAGTTTACTTAATCCATATAAAACTGATTTACCAACATTCACCATCGTTGGTGTAGGCCCTGGAGATCCATCGCTTTTAACAATTGCTGCTGTGGATGCAATAAAAAAAGCGAAAGTTATAGTTTTCCCAATATCAAGTGATAATAAAAAGAGTTTTGCTGCGGAAATAGTCAAGAAATACACCAGATTTAAAAAAAATATCCCAATCATCTTTCCAATGGCTAGGAAGGATTTTGATCCAGATGAAATATGGTCTAATGCTGTAGAAAAAATTGTGAAATCTATAAAAAATGGCGAATCAGTTGTTTTACTTTGTCTTGGAGATACTTCGCTATTTGCAAGTTCTTCTAATATCTTGAGGTTAATAAAAAATAATCATGTTGAAATTATTACCAAAACAATACCTGGTATTTCCTCTATTTCAGCGGCAGCAGCTTTGAATGATTTTGATTTGGTAAAAAAAGGCGAGACATTAATCATCAAAGAATGCCCTTCTTCAGAATCTGAACTAACAATCCTAATTAGGGAAAGTAAGGCAAATAAAATGGTATTGGCCATTATGAAAGTTGGCAAAAGATGGAATTTAGTTAGGGAAATTTTAAAAAAAGAGGATATCATCGATACAACATTAATAGCTTTGAGTGTTGGGATGCCTGATCAAATTATTCAATATGCATCACAATATAATAAGGAATTTATGCCTTATTTTTCTTTGATTTTGATAAGGTTCGATTAATGTATAAAAAAGAAAAATTAGTTGAAAATAAATTTACATGGCCAATATGTAAGGATCTATTATTTCTTGTTCTCGAAGATAGAGTTAGTGATGTTTTTGTTTGTGAATTGGTTTGGGAAAGACTTTTTTATACTAAAGAACTCTCTACAAATGATTGGGCATTTAGCGCATTGACTCCTTCTTATTGGTCAGAAAAATTTGAAAAAGCTCCTCAAATCATTTCAGAGCGACCAGCCTCAATACATTTGACTCGATCAATTCCAAAAGAATATAAACAGGGATTGAAAAATTTTCTCAATTTTAAAGGTTATAAGATTAATGAACTCTATCCAAGAAGAACTAGAAGAGCGACGGCAGTAAATTGGTTGATTTATTGGGCGATTGAAAATGATTGTTTTTCAAAAGATAGTCGATTCATGCCAAGTCCTAGTTCACCCCCTGTTAATCCAGTTAAAGGACATTTTGGCGATCCAGAAATTAAATAATTTTTTTGAAAAAGGTAAATGATTCTATTAAAGGTATAGTTGTAATGGATACTACTTTCTTTGGAGAGAAGAATTGATTCTTCCTACAATAGCAATTATCGGAAGACCTAACGTTGGGAAATCTACCTTAGTTAATCGTCTTTGCCAAAGTAATGATGCAATAGTATTTGATAAGCCAGGTGTTACAAGAGATAGAACTTATCAAAATGCTTCATGGGGGGGTAAGGAATTTCAAATAGTTGATACTGGAGGTTTAGTTTTTGATGATGATAGTGAATTTCTTCCAGAGATAAGGACACAAGTTTTCTTAGCCCTAGAAGAGGCTTCACTAGCGTTACTGGTGGTAGATGGGAATCAAGGCGTTACTGATGGTGATTTATCAATAGCAAAATGGTTAAGAAACTCAAGCTGTAAAACAATTGTTGCTGTTAATAAATGTGAATCGACTACTCTAGGAATATCCCTAGCTTCAGAGTTCTGGAAATTAGGATTGGGCGAACCTAACCCTGTTTCAGCTATTCATGGTTCAGGTACTGGAGATCTATTAGATCTCGTTATTGGCGAACTTCCTGAAAATAATGTCCAGGAAGATGAAGAAAAGATAATGATGTCTATTATTGGTAGGCCTAATGTTGGTAAATCTAGTTTGTTAAATTCAATCTGTGGAGAAAAAAGAGCAATAGTTAGTGATATTAGTGGTACGACAACTGATTCAATAGATACGCTCATTAAAAAAGGTGATAATCATTGGAAAATTATTGATACTGCAGGGATTAGAAGAAAGAAAAATGTTAAATATGGCACTGAATTTTTTGGTATTAATAGGGCTTTTAAATCTATAGATAGAAGTGATGTTTGTGTTTTAGTTATAGATGCTATTGATGGAGTAACTGATCAAGACCAGAAGCTGGCTGGGCGCATAGAAGAACAAGGCAGAGCTTGCATAATTGTTGTTAATAAATGGGATCTTGTAGAAAAAAATAGTTCAACAATTTATCAAGTAGAAAAAGAACTTAGATCTAAACTTTATTTTTTACACTGGTCAAAAATGATTTTTATATCTGCCCTAACTGGTCAAAGGGTTGATAATATTTTTGAGCATGCTCTTAATGCTGTAAATCAACATAGAAGAAGAGTTACAACATCTGTAGTTAATGAAGTACTTAAAGAATCAATCAGTTGGAAAAGTCCTCCAACGAAGAGAAGCGGAAAGCAAGGTAGGCTTTATTACGGTACACAAGTAAAGAACAAACCTCCCACTTTTACTCTTTTTGTAAATGACCCTAAATTATTTGGAATAACTTATAGAAGATATATTGAAAAACAAATTAGAGTAAATTTAGGCTTTGAAGGCACACCCCTCATTTTACTTTGGAGAGGGAAACAGCAAAGAGCTTTAAATAAAGAAGTCGAAAGAGAAAATATTGAGTTAATTCAAAAAGATTAATGAATTTGCTAACCAAATTTTCTGTTGGTCAATACGTTCATGGTAATAGAAGTTGGCTAAGAATTATAGATAGTAGATTAAAAATATTTATCTTAATGATATTTTTAATTACTCCAATCTGGGCAGGTCCAATATGGAGATTGAGTTTAGTTAGTTTTTTACTATTAATTACTTTTTTAAGTTTATTGCCACCTAGAGTATGGTGGCGATCATTATTTTTACTCTCATGCTTGTCACTTTTAATTGGATGTATATCAATTCTTGCCTCTTCTGATATTCAATCTCTTGATGGCTACTTGAGAAATCCCAATGAGTTGCAAGTAGTACTGGAAAGCCAAAAAAAATGGAATATTTTGCAAATTCCTTCGCAGAAGATATGGTTTATTAATTTTGGTCCCTATAACTTATCAAGAAAAGCCATTGAACTAGGAATAAAAACCTCCACTTTGATATTTACCGTTATTCATAGTGTGAATTTGATGCTTTTAACCACATTGCAGGAAGACATTGTATGGGGATTAAGTTGGTTTATGTATCCATTAAGAAAGATTGGATTGCCAACTAGTAAGTGGCTGTTTCAGTTGTTAATTGCATTACGTTTTATTCCTCTAGTGCAGGAAGAACTTCAAAATATCACTAAATCAGTGTCAGTTAGATCAATCAATTTTCGAAATTTAGGATTAAAGAAATCTTTTAATGTTTTGTTAATCTTAGTGGAGAGGTTATTTCAAAATATTTTTCTGAGAATTGATCATGGAGCAGAATCATTACTTTCAAAAAAAAATATTATTATTAAAACCAACAGATTTAGAACTCTTTATCCTTCAAAATCACTCAATGTAATTGTTAATACATTATCGATTTGTTTTATTTGCATAGCAATTTTTCTTAGAAAACTGTATGGTGCATTATAAATAACACAATATTTAGGTTTGAGTTCTGAGCGTTATTTAAACCATCCAACATTTGGCATGTTGTACCAAGTCTCTCCTGGAAATGATGGAAGAGATATTTATGCGACTTTATATGCTCAAAAAATGTTTTTTTTGGTAGAAGTTAGACAGAGAGAAGTTTTTTTTGAAGTTATACCTTACTTAGATGCTCGTAATCAGGCGGAATTAAACCTTCAAAAAGCTAGAAGAAAAGGATCTGAAGAACTATCTAAATGGGAGAATTTATTTACGCAAACTTTCTTATAAAATGTGAACCCTGCAAATTATTTAGAAATAAAAAATAAAATTCCTTCAAATGTAAATATTCTTGCGGTAAGTAAAGGATTTAAAAGTCAAGAAATCAAGACTATTCAAAATATAGGTCAGAACGATTTTGGTGAAAGTAAGGTTCAAGAGGCGCTTGAAAAACAATTAACCTTAAAAGATCATAAACAAATAAATTGGCACTTTATTGGAAGAATACAAAGTAATAAAATAAGAAAAATAGTTCAAAATTTCAAATACATTCATTCAGTAGATTCATTTGAAAAGTTGCAAAAGATTTCTAATATTTCACGTGAAGAGAAGAAAAATCCATTAATAATGTTGCAGGTTAAGTTGAGTGATGACCCTACTAAAGGAGGCTTTAATCCTAAATTTTTAATAATGAATTGGAGAGAAATTCAAGAGTTGAAAAATATTTCATTAACTGGTTTGATGACTATCAATCCTAAAGGACTTAGCTCTAAAGAAAATTCAAGGTTGTTCAAAAAATGTCGTGCTTTCGCTGATTCACTGCAACTACCAGATTGTTCAATGGGGATGTCTGGTGATTGGGAAGAAGCTATTGACGCTGGATCTACTTGGTTAAGATTAGGATCATTGATTTTTGGAGGTAGATCCTAATTAGTTATTTTTTTATAAAAATCTTATCTATAAACTTGCAGTTAAGTTCAACTAACGTTATTTAAGTATAGGTAGTTTATTCATTTAAAAAATGAATCTATTACTTAAGGTTCTTAAACCTTAGTAATCAATTTCAAGAGGATTTAAAAGGTGTCACTTATTTCTAGATTAAAGGCAGTAGTTGCAGGGGATGAGTATCTCGATGATGATTTTGATGAGTTGGGTTATCCTTCAGAGGATGAATTAAATGATATTAATAATTTCAAACAAAATCCAAAGAATGCAAATGCCCTTGCTAATTCCAATCCATTCGATTTTATGAATAACAACAGATCATCAAAAGTAGTTGGTATGCCTGGAATCACAAATTCATCCTCAGAAGTAAGCTTAATGGAACCAAGAAGTTTTGATGAGATGCCTCAAGCGATACAAGCATTAAGAGAAAGAAAAACTGTAATACTCAATTTAACTATGATGGATCCTGATCAAGCTCAAAGAGCGGTTGATTTTATTGCTGGTGGCACATATGCAATTGATGGACATCAAGAGAGAGTCGGTGAAAGCATTTTCCTTTTCGCTCCAAGTTGTGTAAATGTAACTAGTTCTTCCCCAGAAGAAGCTTCTCCTTCTTCTGTATCTACAGAAAACACACCACAATATAGTTTGGGCAAAAATACTACTCCTGAACCAGCATGGGGTAATTCTAAATTAAGTGCTTATTCATGATTAATCTGTGACAGATAAAATTGCGGTAATTGGTTTTGGAAATATTGCAAGTGCTATAGTTACTCCTCTATTAGATAACAAATTAATTCAGCCAGAGAATGTTTTTTGTGTTGTAAATACAGAAAAAAGTTTAGAAAAAATAAAAAATAATTATAAACATAATATAAACGTTTTTAAATCTGGTTCTAAAGAGTCAAAAATAATTTGGGATTGTCAATATAAACTTCTTTCGGTAAAACCCCAACAATTAAATGATATAAGTGAGGCTCATCATATAAAAAATAAGGACAATTTAATAGTTTCTATTCTTGCCGGAGTTTCAATAAATAGACTTGCTCAAAAGTTTCCTAATCATAAATGTGTGAGAGTGGTTACAAATATTCCAATAACTATTGGAAAAGGTTTAACAGGGATTTCTTGGGGAGAAGAAATTACAAAAGATCAGAAACAATTCACAAAAAAATTATTTGAAAATACTAGTAAAATTTATGAATTTACTGAAGATTACCTTGATATATTTTTAGCTTTAACTTCATCAGGTCCTGCAATTATTGCTTTAATTATAGAAGCATTAAGTGATGGAGGATTAAGCGGGGGATTACCAAAAATAATTTCAGAAAAACTTGTTATGGAAATGATACTTGGGACTATTTTTCTAATAAAGGAAAATAAACTTACTACTTCTGAGCTTAAAAATTTAGTAACCTCTCCAGGTGGAACAACTATTTCTGCTTTAAGGGTTTTAGAAAAAAAGAGTGTAAGGTCAGCATTAATTGAATCAATAGTTTCAGCTAGTAAAAGAAGTAAGGAGTTTCGTTAGGTTTTTGAATTATCTTTTAAGTTCATATAAACTTTTTCAAGTGAATTTATATTTTGAGTAATTGTGTATCTCTGAAGTATACGTTCTCTAGCTTTCTCTCCAAGATCTTTCGTAAATGAAGGGTGTTCTACAAGAATTGGGATTATAGTTTTTAATTGTGCAGCCACATTATCAGTTGAAATTACTATTCCTGCTCCGTTATCTAAAACTTCACCGTCAGCTCCGGCATCTGTAGCTACACAAGCAGTACCAGCAGACATTGCCTCTAAAAGTGATAATGATAAACCCTCTACTAAGCTTGGTAAGAAAAAAACTTCTGCTATTTGCATTATTGCTATCCTAGTTTCTAGATCTAATTCGGCACCCCACCAAACTAATTTCTCATTACCAAGGTTAGAAAAACTATTTTCAAGTGTTGGCTTCATTGGTCCATCCCCAACAATAACTAATTTGCAACTTTGAGTTTTTGTTTGGCGCCAAGAACGTAAAAGTGCCTCGATATTTTTCTCATTTGCAATCCTTCCCATATATAAAAAGATTCTTTCATTTCCAAGTTTGTTTTTTACCTGATCATATTTTTTACTTTTTTCGCAAAAAGGTTTCCAAATATTTTCATCAACACCGTTTGGAATAACTATTAGTTTTTCTGTAGGTACTCCTAATTTATCAAGAACATTTTTTTGAGGTTCAGAAAAAATAATTATTTTATCGAACTTTGCTAAAGATGGAGCATAAAGTTGATAGGTTAATTGTTGAGTGCTCGCAGTTAGATTTCTATTTTTTGCATCAAATGGTGGATGAAATGTTCCTATAAGAGGAACATTAATTTCATTACACAGCTCTGGAAGTCTAAAGTCTAAAGGAGATAAAGTTAGGCTTGCATGTACTATGTCAGGTTTTAATCTTTCCAATGATAGTCTTAGCTCTTTTTCTGCCCTTGGTGAGGGTATTGTATAAACTTGAGATTTAATTAAATATGGGAGACTTACATCAGGATCATTAGCAAGAAATAATGGATTCGATGAATTTGACCTAGAGGGATTATCGAAATGAATAAAACTAATTTTATGCCCTCTGGCCTTCAATTCCTTAGTAGTTGAATTGCCATAAGTTACATTTCCGCAAAAAGGGGATTTTTTACCCAACCAGGCAATATGAACCACATTAATTGATTTAGCTATTTATAAAGTTAACAGTAAGAGCCGCTATGATCATAATTTTTAAATTTTTTTATGATTTATGAAAATCTTAACTATATATTTCTGTCAACATTTTTAGTGAAGATAATTCTTTCTCTAGTTGAGCAGAGATCCAAGTCTCAATAATAAATAATATTTTAAGCCAGACTTTTTTAGGTCCCAATAACTCTCCGTTAGATTTTATTGGTAATTCGGGAAAAAGAAGCCTTTGTAATAGAGCAACTTCAGATGCATTTATTTTTAGATTACTTTGAGGATCTTCAATTGACGAAAACCCTTCACTTGGCAAATAATAACAACTCCATTCCCAATTTCCTAAAGGCGGAATAATAGGTTCTCCAGTTTTACAGCAATGATGAATTGGTAAATTTATACCTCCAATGGCTAATAGATGGATTAAAGATTGAATACTCATTGAGAGCATTTTAATATCTTCTTCTTTGGATTCTTCATACAAATGAATCCTATCTAGATGTGCAAGAACACAAGATAAATAGTTTTGTTGCTTATCATTATTACCTACTAATAAAAAAGTTAATTCAGTTATTGCATGCGCGGCTGCAAGACATTCAATATTTTTCCCTAGACCAGAATAGCTTTTTAATATTTTAATTTGACGTACGGATTTAAGATTTCTTTTCCCAAAAATTTGCAGACTTAAATATGTTAATGGAGTAGCTGCGGCAAGACTACTTTTAGGACGTCTAGCACCAGGTACCGCTAATCGAACAATCCCCTGCTCATCAGTAAGAATAGTTATTAATCTATCATTTTCGCCTAATGGAGAAGCTTTAATACAGAGACCCTCTAGTCTGCACTCACCAGAACCAGACATTTAAAAATTTACTTCTTGGAAAATCTCACAAAAATTAGAAGTTCCAACGCAACTAATTCCATTATCAAACAAATCAATAACTTGTGTCAGTTTTTTTATACCACCTACAACTTTTATTTGATTTTGAGAGCCTGTTATTTTTAGTATTTCGGGGACATCATTAGATGTAAGAGGAGATCCAAACCCGTCCCCGAATTGAAAATTTTTTATTCCTAATTCCAAACATATTTCTATCGCATTAATAAAAACTTCTTCTTGTAGTTTTGATTTATTTATGATTATTGAAACTGGTAATCCAGATAATTTAACTTGCTCAATTTCAGCAGCGAAAGTTTCTAAATTTCTTTTGGATAAATTGATAAAGTTTGGGATATATTCAATTCCTTTTGCACCATTATCTTTTGCAAAACAAACTAATTCTTTAATAAATGAAACTGGTAAATCTGCTAAAGGGTAAGAAATAAGTGCGTTTATATCCGCACTGTAATTACCCAAACAGTTTTTAAGATCAGTTAAATAATTTAGTGAAGTAGAAATATTTTTGATATTGTATTTTCTTATTAAATCGCAATTCACACAGAAATCTTCCCATGATAAATAAGGGTTAATAATAATCGCATGAATTTTCTCGTTTAATTCATATTCAATATTGGGCATTTAAAACTTATTTAGATTGAATCAATCCATAACCTCCATGATTCCTTTTATATATAACTTGAAGTTCATTATTTTTCTTGTTTCGAAAAACATAAAAATCATGATCAATTAGATCTAATTGTTTTCTTGCTTCGTCTGATGAAATTGGAGTCATTTCAAAGTATTTATTTTTTATAGATGGCTCAGGCAGACTTGCTTTAGTTCCTTCTTTAAAAAAGGCTTTATCTAAAAAATTTGATTCCATACTTTCAATTGGTAAAGAATCTTTATTTTTAAATTGTTTATTATGAAATGTTTTATTGTTTCTTTCTTTGTATTTGCGTAATTTTCTACAAAGTTTATTTGAAACTAAATCAATGCTTGAGTATAGATTTTCAGTTTTTTCTTCAGCTCTAATTACGGTACCATTTGCAAAAATAGTAACTTCTGCAGTTTGGAACGAGACTCTTGGATTCTTTTCAATTGAAAGGTGTATGTCAGCTTCTTTAACGATATCCTTATAGTGATGTGTTGCTTTTTCTATCTTTGCCTCAGTATATTCTTTTAATGCTCCAGTGAGCTCAAGGTTCTTTCCATGGATTAAAATTTTCATAACAAATCTAAAAATATTTACTTACTTTCTAAATCTACTTAAATATGGATAATAGAACAGCAATAATTAAACAACCTGATAATATTTCTTCTTTTAATGATGTTTATAAATTACAAAAACAATATCAACAGGCATTGATTTTAGATAAATCTAATCCTGATTTTATTTGGATAGGGGAGCATCAACTCTGTTATACATTGGGGAGAGGATCTAATTACGATAATTTACTATTTTCTCTGAATGATTCTAGATATGATGTTTTTAAGATTGATAGAGGTGGTGAGGTAACTTGTCATATGCCAGGACAATTAGTAACCTATTTGGTTTTAGATTTGAAAAATTTTAATAAAGATTTAAATTGGTACTTAAGAAAAGTTGAAGAAATTATCATAAAAATCCTTGAAACTTTTAATATAAATTGTCAATCTAGAAAAGGGTTTACTGGTGTCTGGGTAGGAAATAAGAAAATTGCATCAATTGGAATTGGGTGTAAAAGATGGATTACGATAAATGGATTTTCAATCAATATTAACTGCGAATTAGAAAACTTTAATAAAATTGTTCCTTGTGGGATAGAAAATTGTCTTATGGCAAATATGATTGATTACAACAAAAATTTAAATATCCAAGAAGTCAAGAGAATTGTTAAAAAAATCATTCAGGAAGAATTTAATTTTGATTTTGTATCAAAATAGAAATTAAAATTTCAAAATTAATATGAGTATGAGCGATTTAGCGTATTGGCCTGCAGCCAAACCTCTTTCTAAAAAGGATAAATTTGCAAAAAATAGAGATTTTATTGAGAACCTTAATCATGTAGATCAAATTTGGGAAAATTTGAAATTTAAATGTGGAGATACTTTGGCTGTTTCCGACTTAAGAGGAAAATATAAAGAAAAATTCTCTTATTCTGAACTAGCGGATTTGATAACAAAAGTCTCTTTTTCTTTTAAAAATTATGGTTTAATTAAAGGTGATGTGGTCACTGTAATATCTGAAAATTCTCCAAGATGGCTAGTAGCAGATCAAGGCTTAATGCGATTAGGAGCTATAAATGCAGTGAGAGGAATTAATTCTCCTTCCTTAGAATTAGAATATATTATTGAGCACTCTAATTCAGTAGGACTAATAGTTCAATCTAAGGAAATTTGGCTAAAGTTAAATAACCAAGAAGAATTAAAAAAAAGACTAAAATTTATAATCAATTTAGAAGATGAAAAATTTGAAAGTTTAATAAGTTGGAATCAATTTATAAGTGCAGGAGAAAAAGAAAATTCAAAAAATAATATTATTGAAAAATTTAATCCAAAAATTAATGATGTTGCTACTATTCTTTACACCTCAGGTACAACAGGAAAACCTAAAGGTGTGCCCTTGACTCATGCAAATTTCTTACATCAAATAATTAATTTAGCTTATATTGCTGATCCAGAACCTGGAACTTCTGTATTAAGCGTTTTACCCATATGGCATTCTTATGAAAGGAGTGCTGAATACTTCTTTTTTTCATGTGGTTGTTCTCAATACTATACAATTCCAAAATATCTTAAAGATGATATTACACAAATAAAACCTTTGGTCATGGCTACTGTACCGAGACTATGGGAGGCAATACATGATGGTTTTTTTCAGGCGTTGAAAAAAATGCCTTCCAAAAAGCAAAAACTTATTAAGTTTTTGATAAGTAATAGTTCAGTTTTCAAAAGAAGTCTTAGAAAGATAAGAAATTTAGATATCAATCAAATAACTTTTAAATCAAAAATCCCCTTACTGGTTTCTGTTATTGTCCGATACCCTCTCCATAAATTATCGACTATTTTTTTATGGCCGAATATTCTAAGACAACTATGCGGCGAGAAACTAAAATTTCCTATTAACGGCGGTGGGGCATTGCCAGAACATGTAGATCTTTTTTTTGAATCTTTAGGTGTAGATGTTTTGGTGGGATATGGACTGACAGAAACTAGTCCAGTATTAACTTGTAGGAGAAGAGAATTAAATGTTAGAGGATCATCCGGTCAGCCTCTAGCATTTACAGAAATCAAAATAGTGAATGATAGTAAAATGAAGACTCTGAAATTCAGAGAAGTCGGGAAAATTCTAGTTAAGGGACCACAAGTAATGAAAGGTTATCTTAATAATGAATTAGCTACAAAAGATGTTTTATCCAAGGATGGTTGGTTTGATACTGGTGATTTAGGCTTTCTAATACCAAATGGTTCTCTTTTTATAACAGGAAGGGCCAAGGATACAATAGTTCTATCAAGTGGTGAAAATATAGAACCAAATCCTCTAGAGACTGAAATCCTTAGTTCTGAATTTATTAATCAGATTCAACTAGTTGGACAAGATAAGAAATGTTTAACAGCCCTTGTAGTTCCTAATATCGAATTGGTTAAAAATAAGTTTTTGGAAGAAGACCTTTCAAAATTAAACCTTAATAGTAATATTAGTAAATTTTTTAAATCGCAAATTAATAATTTGCTTAAAAGTCGATTAGGAGCAAGATCAGAAGAACAAATATTAGATTGTTATTTTGTTGATGCCTTTACTTTAGAAAATGGCTTATTAACACAAACTCTTAAACAAAAAAGAAAAGAAATTGAAAAAAAATATTCATTACAAATAGAAAATATGTATGAAAACAAATTTAGTAAGAAAATTTGATTTGTTCTATCTATATTAAAAAGGTAATTTAATTTTTTATGGAAACAAAAAACTCAATATCTATAAAGCGCTCAATAGCTATTAAAGCTATAGTTACACCAACTTGGAAGGAAGATGCTGAAAAAGAATTAAGTAAAGCAATTTCAAACATTGACCAGCAATTGTCTCAACTTGAGCAGGAGGGGCAGCAAATAGTAAATAATATTAGATCCCAATCGGTTAATCCTCTAGATCCAAGAGTTCAAGAACAGGTTAGTCAGGTGCAACAACAAGTCGCAGCAAAACGAAATGAAATTGAAGAACAAAAAAGAAATTTGCTTCAACAACAAAGTCAAGTTCGCGAATTAAAAATGGACGAAATTGTTGATCAAGGGCAAGTGGATAGTTTCTGTGATGTCACTGTGGGCGACAACCTTATTGAAAAAATGCAAGTATCGATTACTGTTAAAGATGGAGTTATTCAATCTATAGATAATAACTAAAGAGAAGATTTACTATTTTTGATAAAAAAATTAAATCTTAATTTTGAAAAGTTTTAAATTCTAATCGATCTAAATTATTACTTTCTTAAGTTTTAAGAGTTCCCACTGTGAACATGATTTCGTATAATTAGAACAAAAGTTTAAAGGGTTCTTAATCATAAAAACTTTGGAAAGTTTGGAAGAAATCCTTTGAAACTTATGCAATAACAATTTTCCTATGTCTCACGAAATATTCATGCCAGCCTTGAGTTCTACTATGACGGAGGGCAAGATTGTTGAATGGTTGAAAAATCCAGGAGATAAAGTTGAAAGAGGTGAATCTGTCTTGGTTGTTGAATCTGACAAGGCAGATATGGATGTTGAATCCTTTCAAGATGGATATCTTGCGGCTGTTTTAATGCCAGCTGGCAGCACTGCTCCAGTAGGAGAGACTATTGGTCTTATTGTAGAAAATGAGGATGAGATAACTTCTGTTCAAGAACAAAATAAAGGAAATCAACAGGAAGTTTCTAGTTCGGATCAACTTGAATTGGTGAGCAATAAAACTGAAGAAAAACCAATCGCCCAAAATGAAATTGTTGAAAAACAAGAAAAAGAAGTCGTATTAAAGAGTGAAAAGGCAGACCCATCTTTTAATAGCGATCAAATTAATGCCGCTACAAATAATGTTTCTTCGAGGATAATTGCTTCTCCAAGAGCTAAAAAACTAGCCTCTCAAATGGGTGTCGATTTAGCAAAAGTTCATGGATCCGGACCTCACGGAAGGATTCAAGCCGATGATATTTTAAAAGCAAACGGCCAACCTGTTTCTATACCATGGATAGGTGAAGGTGATTCTCCTGCAAGTATTCCTGGTGCAAATTTGGGAGTTAAAATTAAACCAGAAACTTCAGGAAATAGTTTTGGTAATCCAGGAGAAACAGTTCAATTTAATACTCTTCAAAAAGCGGTAAATAAAAATATGGAATCTAGTTTAGATGTTCCATGTTTTAGAGTAGGCTACTCCATCAACACAGATAAATTAGATAATTTCTACAAAAAAGTAAAACAGAATGGAGTGACTATGACTGCTTTACTAGTAAAGGCAGTTGCAAAGACACTAAAGAAACATCCTCAAGTTAACTCAAGTTTTTCAGAAAATGGAATTTCTTATCCAGAAAATATAAATATTGCAGTGGCTGTCGCGATGGAAGACGGTGGACTAATAACTCCAGTTTTAAAAGAACCATGCAATACTGATTTATTTGAATTATCTAGGGAATGGAAAGATCTTGTAAAAAGATCAAGATCAAAACAATTAGAACCTGATGAATACTCAACGGGAACATTCACTTTATCTAATCTTGGTATGTTTGGTGTTGATAGGTTTGACGCAATTCTTCCTCCAGGTACCGGTGCTATTTTAGCGATAGCATCATCGAAACCAACTGTTGTCGCTAATAGTGATGGTTCGATATCTGTTAATAAAATAATGCAAGTAAATCTAACAGCTGATCATAGAGTGATCTATGGAGCTGATGGAGCTTCATTTTTAAAAGACTTGGCTTCCCTAATTGAAAATGAGCCAGAGAATCTTGTCTCCTAAGTTTAATTGATTTCTCAAATTAATATTGAAGAAAGAGATTATAAGCTTGAAGCTTATGATTATTTACTTGATCCTTCATTAATTGCTAGTAAACCTTCTGCAATTAGGCATGAATCAAGATTGATGATAGTTAGAAATAGTGTTTTAGAAGAAGACTGTTTAACTAATAAATTTACCAAGAATCTTTTAGATGAGTTTAGAGAAGGCGATCTTGTAGTTGTAAACAATACTAAAGTAATGAAAGCTAGGTTAAAGGTTGAATTAGAAAATAAGACATTAGTCGAATTATTGGTTTTAGAAAGATCCCATGAATGTGTTTGGTTATGTTTGGCAAAGCCAGCAAAAAAGTTAAAAATAAATAGAAAATTAAAATTAAAATCTCCTTTAGCAAAAGATATTAATTTAATTGTTGATGGGGTTGATGAAGAAACTGGAGGAAGATTTATTAAATTTCCGGAAAATATAACTTGTCTCAATTCAATGAATGACCTTCTTGATAAATATGGGGAAATACCACTCCCTCCTTATATAAAAAAATCCGAAGAAGAATCTTTTCACGAGAAAAGTTATCAAACTGAGTATGCAACTAATCCGGGGGCAGTTGCTGCACCAACTGCTGGTTTACATTTAAGCAAAAATCTTATTTCCAATCTAAAAAAAAAAGGAGTAATAATTTTACCGATAACTTTGCATGTGGGCTATGGAACATTCAAACCAATTGATCAAGAAGATCTAAGTGACTTAAAACTTCATAAAGAATGGGTAAGTGTTAATAAGGAAGTAGTGGAGGAAATAAAAAAAATAAAGAAAAGAGATAGAAGAATAATTGCTATTGGGACAACTAGCGTGCGAGCTCTTGAAAGTTGTTATTCTCACGAAATTAATGACTTTATTCCCATAGCGAAATACGTGGATTTAGTAATAAAGCCAGGCTATAAATTTAAGGTAGTTGATGGATTATTAACTAATTTTCATCTTCCTAAAAGTTCATTATTACTATTAGTAAGTGCAATGATTGGTAGAGAAAGATTATTAGATTTGTATAAAAAAGCCATAAAAGAAAAATTTAGATTTTTCTCTTATGGCGATGCTATGTATATTGCACCAGATGCATTACTGGAGAAAAATAGATTTAGGCTTTGACTGGTTCTTGAATGATTCCGCTTGGAACTTCAGTAAACATAATTGATGATAAATATCTCTCTGCTAAATCAGGTAGAACAACTACAATAGTTTTCCCCGCATATTCATCTTGTTCAGCTAATCTAACAGCAGCAGCAGCAGCAGCTCCACAAGATATTCCAACTAATAGACCTTCCTCTTTTGCTAATCTAAGAGCCATCTCGATCGACTCGTCATTTGTTACCTGTTCAACCTTATCAACAATTGACAAGTCAAGGTTCTTAGGAATAAATCCTGCACCAATTCCTTGAATTTTATGTGGTCCGGATTTAACCTCTTCTCCATTCATTGTCTGTGTAATAACAGGACTATGTGAGGGTTCTACAGCTACAGAAGTAATATTTTTGCCCTTTTCTTGCTTAATGTATCTTGAAACTCCTGTAATTGTGCCGCCAGTTCCAACCCCTGCAACTAGGACATCAATTTCACCATCGCAATCATCCCAGATTTCTGGTCCAGTAGTTTTGAAATGAATTTCAGGGTTTGCTGGATTATCAAATTGACCTGGCATGAAATATTGAGAAGGATTACTTTCTGCAATTTCTTTAGCCTTAGCTATTGCTCCAGGCATACCTTTAGATGCTTCGGTTAAGACAATTTCAGCACCCAACACTGCCATAACCCTTCTTCTTTCAATTGACATGGATTCTGGCATTGTAAGGATGAGTTTATAACCTCTTGCTGAAGCAGTAAAAGCTAGAGCAATTCCTGTATTTCCAGAAGTTGGCTCAACAATAGTTTTGTCTTTTGTAAGCTTCCCACTTTTCTCGGCATCCCAGATCATGTTGGCGCCAATCCTGCATTTGACACTATAAGCAGGGTTTCTACCCTCAATTTTTGCAAGTACTGTAGCTTTCGCGTTTTTAGTAACTGACTTTAATTTTACTAATGGAGTGTTTCCAATAGCAAAACTGTTGTCCTCATAAATTTTTGCCATTTATATATTGAGAAAATATATTTTAATACTAACTATTATTCAGAAAAAAAGTATATAAGTTTCTATTCGGTAAATACTAGGAATTTATAAATTATTAAGTGCTTCAGAAAAGCTTTTCCATAATTGATCTTGGTCTTCTAATCCAACTGATACTCTAATAAGGTGCGAGGGTATACCAAAACTTTCAGCCCAATCCAACTCGTCATAATGAGCTAGTAAAACATAAGGACAAACTAGAGTAAATTTTGTACCTAAACTAGGTCCTTTAGATACTTTTAGAGAATCATAAAATTTTTTAGCTTTGTTCAATCCTCCTTTTAATTCAAACGATAATAAGCAGCCGTATCCTCCATCAGAAGTAAGTAGAGAATTGAAATTTGGACAATTTTCAGGATGGAAAATATTTTTAATCTCGCTATGAGTCTCTAATCTTTTTTTTAATTCTAAACATGCTTTATTTTGTTCAAAAACTCTTTGATTTACATCTCTACTAACTTTCTCTAGATAAACTATATCTCCATCGGAAAGTATTGGAATATTTATCTCGTTTAATGCATTTCTAAACTGATCAATCCATTTGCTTTTTGGATTTAGTATTAATGATCCGGCAAGAATATCACCACTACCTGAAAAAATTTTTGTAAGTGAAGTAAAAACTATATCAGCATGTTCTATGGAATTTATATTTAAATTCGAACCAATTGTATCGTCAACTATTAAAGGAATATTTAACTTTTTTGCTATTTTTGAAATTTTTTTAATGTTTACACATTTGAGCATTGGATTACTTGGTAGTTCAATAATTAATGCTGATGGATTTATTCTTTTAATTTCTAATTCAATATCTGCGCAATTTTCTTCTGTAATTAACTTGGCTCCATAAAAGATATTCATTGGTAGTTTAAGTACATCTACATATGGAAAACCAATTTGGAGTGTTTGGTTAGCTGGAAATAATTTATAAATAATTTCTAATGATGTATGCAATGCAGACATTCCAGATGAAGTTAAGTAAATATCATTAGAGTTAATTTTTGTAGATTTAGAAATTCTATTTTTTATTCTTTGAGAACATTCATTTACGTACGATTTTGGAGGGCGATCTTCAAGACCGAGTTCTATAGCAGCAGCTCTTGAAGATATACCAAGACCAGTATGTTGCCAAAAATATTTTGCATAAATACTTCCTTCTTTTTCAGTTATTAAGAAAGCTAAATTATCTTTTTTTTCTATTAATGAGAACTGTTCAGAAGTATTTCTATCAATGTATTTTTTTGCTTTAAAAGCTATGCTTTCATCCGGATATGGCCAGATACTCTTATTACTGTAGTAATTTTCCTTTTTTACTTTTTCGCATAATCTTTTCACAATGGGGTTTAGCCCGAACCTTGGGTAAATGGACTTCAATAAATTCATGCATTCTTGATTTTTTTCCTCGTAATTTATTACATCATTCCAAGTTGGTAATGCTACAGAAACGGCATGAATACTATCAGGGATTGAATATCCCAACTCTAAATTTTTCCATATAGGGTTTTTAAGTAAATCTCTCAATTTTCAGAATTTATTAAGAGCAAATAAAATGTCTGAGATTAAATCGTTTGTATCTTCACATCCAATTGATAATCTGACAAGAGCATCATCTATCCCTAGCAGATTTTTTGTTTTGTCATCAACAGAAGCATGAGTCATTGTTGCAGGGTGACAAATTAAACTTTCAACTCCTCCAAGGCTTTCTGCTAGAGAGAAATATTTGAGAGATTTGCAAAATTTAAAAGTATCCTTTTTACTTAAATTTAATTTTAGGGTGATCATTGAACCTCCAGATTTCATTTGTGATTTTGCTAAATTAAATTGCGGATGTTCTTGATTAAAAGGGTAAATTATTTTACTAATTATTTTATGATTCCTTAATTCTTCAGAAATAAATTCTGCACTTTTAGTTTGTTGTTCAATTCTTAAAGGAAGAGTTTTTACTCCTCTCGTAATGAGCCAACTATCAAAAGGAGATGGTTGAAGCCCAAGAGCTTTTTGAGAGAAAAGCATCTTACTATTCCATTTCTCATTATTTGTCAGTACTGCTCCGCCAAGTGCGTCACTATGCCCATTAATGAATTTTGTGGTGCTTACAACCGATAGTGTTGCACCAAGGTCCAATGGTTTTTGAATAAGCGCTGTAGAAAATGTGTTGTCTACAACTACTGGTATTTCGAGTTTATTAGCTTCATCACAAATCGCTTTAATATCAAGTACTTTCAAAAGTGGATTAGTTGGACTTTCTAGCCATATCAAAGTTGGCTCGAAGTTTGAAATCTTTTTGATATTATTTTCGTTTGTAAAATCTGTGTATAAAACTTCTAGTCCAAATTTCTTGAAAACTTTTTCGAACATCCTCACTGTACATCCATAGAGATTTGACTCGCAGAGTATCTTGTTACCTGATTTTAGTGTTGATGAAATTGCAGTTACCGCGCTAATTCCAGATCCAAAAACTGTACAGTATTTAGAATCTTCTATTGATTTAAGGATGTTTTCTAGAATTCTAAAGTTTGGATTGCCTGATCTGGTGTAGTCGAAATTATCTTTATTTCCATGTTTGAAAGTAGATGTAGAAAAAATAGGAGGCATAACGCATCCAGTTTCTCCTGCAAATGTTTCCCCATGGTGAATAGATAAGGTCTTAAAACCTGGCTTTTTTATATTATTTTCCTTATTTCCCATTATTTTTAAAAATAAGAATTAAATTAAATCTCTCATTTTTTAAAAGAGAGATTTAATAATCCAAAGAAAAGTAGAATTAAACTTTTCTTGAATAATATTCAACAACTAGTAGTTCGTTTATTTCAAGAGCCACCCACTCTCTATCGCATTTCCCATTTATTTTTCCCGTTAATTTAGGCTTGTCTAAATCAAGATGAGGCGGGACATTTGCTAAGCCAGGGAATTCTATATTACCTTCAACAAGTTTTTTGCTTGCTTTGTTTTCTTTAATTCCGATTACATCGCCTGATTTGCATTGATAACCAGCAATATCAAGAACCTTCCCATTAACTGTTACATGGCCATGATTTACTAATTGTCTTGAGCCTGGTATAGTGCCTCCAAAACCTAATCTAAAACAAACATTATCAAGTCTGTTTTCTAGAAGTCTTAGTAGGTTAGTACCTGTAGATCCTTCTTGAGCTCTTGCTTTTTTCACATAACGTACTAGTTGTTTTTCAGAAACTCCATAATTAAACCTAAGTTTCTGCTTTTCTTCTAGACGTATTGCGTATTCTGATCGCTTGCGACGGGCTTGGCCGTGCTGACCTGGAGGATTAGACTTCTTTGAAGCTTTCCTGGTGAGACCTGGTAGTTCTCCCAAGCGACGCGTAACCCTTAATCTGGGGCCGCGGTATCTTGACATAATTTTAAATTAAATAAAAATTGTAATAAGTTGGATAATTGATTTAATTCAATTAAACTAATTACTACTTGAAATATTATTTTACATCATGAAAGTGTTCAAAACTATTAATAAATCCATTACTTCTATACTTCTTTTTATGATTTCGTTTTACCAAAAGTGGTTTTCTCCTTTTTTTGGACCAAGATGCAGATTTATTCCAAGTTGCAGCTCTTATGGATATGAGGCAATTACTAGACATGGTCCTTGGAAGGGAGGGTGGTTAACTTTAAAAAGATTAAGCAGATGTCATCCTTTAACTCCCTGTGGATGTGACCCTGTGCCTGACTAAATGAATGAAAATATTTATTTTTGTTAGGCAGGGATGTTGCCTTTGTTATTCATTAAAAAACAAACTGGCAAAAATAAATCTTAATGAGTTATTTCCTGATCTAGAGGAGCTTAAAGAAATTGATATTGATAGGGTCGATTTATATAAAGATAAATATAAAAAATATGATTATGAAGTACCTGTTATTGCTGTTGAAAGAATTAGGTCTGAGGAGATCATAGAATTGCCTCGTATTTCTCCAAGATTAAAAGATGATCAATTAAAGAATTGGTTTCAAAAAAATATTAGTACCATTCTGGAGAAATAATTTTTTTATATGAGATCTATGAAATTACATAAACTTTTAGATTTGGTAGGAATTATTCCTTCATTTAATCTTATAGATCAAGAAATCAATAATATTTCTTTTAACTCTAAAGAAGTACAAAAAGGAACTTTATTTTTAGGAATGCCTGGTTTAAATGTTGATGGAGGAAAATTTTGTATTGAGGCAATTGAAAATGGCGCGGCGGCTGGCATTATTGGGTCTGCTGCGAAAGAGAAAATTGGATCTATTGATCGAGAAAGGATTTTGGTTATTGAGGATAATTTAGATTATATTTTTGGTCAAATTGTCGCTGAGTTTTGGAATAGGCCTTCAAGAAAACTTAAACTTATTGGTGTTACTGGTACAAATGGAAAAACGACAATCACTTTCTTATTGGAATATCTTTTAAAAAAATTAGGGAAAAAGACTGCATTATTTGGGACCTTATTTAATAGATGGCCTGGCTTCTCAGAAGTGGCTTCTCATACAACTGATTTCGCTGATAAACTTCAAAAGAAATTAAATGCTGCTGTTGAGGCAGAATCTGAATTCGCGATATTAGAGGTAAGTTCACATTCTATTGCTCAAAACAGGATATCAGGATGCGAATTTGAGGCGGCTATTTTTACTAATTTAACTCAAGATCATCTTGATTATCACTCAGATATGGAATCATATTTTCAAACAAAAAGAAAATTATTTTTCCCACCTTACTTAAAAGAAAAAGATGGGATTTGTGTATTAAATCATGATGACCATTGGATATCTAAATTATCATCTGATCTTGAAAAAAGATCTTTATTAGTCTCTACAAAGATTACTGAAAGTAAATTTGAAAATGATGATTTTTTTTTCGTAACAAATAAAAAATTTACTGAAAGTGGTTCCACCTGCATTTTTCATACACCTAGGGAAAAAATTCAACTTTTTGTTCCACTTCTCGGTGAATTTAATTTAATGAATGCGATTCAAGCAATAACAATTTTGTATAAACTAAATTTTTCGTTAAAAGATTTATCAAATTTAATACAATCTTTCCCTGGTGCTCCTGGGAGAATGGAGAAAATACAAATTGATAATAATGACGTTTCAAGATCTCTTCCAACTGTAATTGTTGATTATGCCCACACTCCTGATGGATTAAAAAAAGTTTTGCAATCAATTAAAAAACTTTGTGAAGGGAAACTAATAACAGTTTTTGGCTGTGGCGGAGATCGTGATCGGAGTAAAAGGCCTTTAATGGGGTCAATAGCTGAAGAGTTGTCTGATCAACTTTTTATAACTTCAGATAATCCAAGATCAGAAGAACCCCAAAAGATAGTAAATGATATTTTGATGGGTATAAAAAAAAGAGAAAAAATAACAATTGAAATTGATAGATTTAAAGCAATAAATGAATCTATTAAATTTGCCAAAAAAAAAGATATTGTTTTAATTGCAGGAAAAGGACATGAAGACTACCAAATTCTCAATGATAAAGTTATTAATTTTGATGATAGAAAAATAGCTTATAAATTATTAGTAGAAAAAAACAATCTCAATAAAATTTCCTAATTAAATAAGAAAGATCTTTACGCAAATCACTAGAAAAGTTACTTAGAATCAATGGAGCTATCTTTAATAAAATGAAAGGCTTAGCCCTAGTTGTAGGCGCAGGTGGAATTGGGACACAACTAGCTAAAGATCTGAATGAAAGTGAAAAAGATTTAGATGTTGTTTTGTGTGGAAGAAAAATTGAATTTAATCCTTTTTGGGCATTAGATATAGAGGATTCTCAATCCCTCTTGCAGTTGAAAAATAAGATATCAAATCATCCTTCAAAATTAAGGCTAGTTGTTAATGCTACGGGTAGACTTCATAGTGATTCTCTTCAACCAGAAAAAAGATTACAACATCTGGATAAAAAAAATATGATGGAAAGTTTTTCAATAAATGCCTTTTCTCCTATTTTATTAGCTAAAGCGATTGAAGAATTTATACCAAAAGATTTGGATTTTAATTTTGCAAGTATAAGTGCAAGAGTTGGTAGTATTGGAGATAATCAAACTGGAGGTTGGTATTCATATAGAGCTGCAAAATCTGCGCAAAATCAGTTTTTAAAATCTTTAAGTATCGAATGGGCTAGACGTTTCCCAAAGGCTACTATCACATTGCTTCATCCAGGAACGGTAGATACTGATTTATCTAGACCTTTTCATAAATTTGTTCCAGAACATAAATTATTTAGTAAAGAAAAATCCTCCCAATTCTTGATCAATATTATTAAAAATCAATCACCAGAATCTACAGGAAAATTTATTGCATGGGACAACTCGGAGGTACCTTGGTAAACTAAATTTTTTTATATCAATAGATCTTTAAGTCAATATTTTTTTTATTTCTCTAGCAAGTAAATCAATCTCAGCTTCTGTAGTCATTTGATGTACGCATGCCCTAAACCATTTTGGATCTTCTAAAACTCTAATCCAAATTTTCTTTTCTCCAAGTTTCTTTACAAATTTATCCTTATCTTTAATATTTTCAATATTAAAACTAACTATCCCATTTAAATATTTTTTTTCTAAAACTAATTCAACACCCTTTGATTGATTTAATTCATCCCAAAGTTTTCCACTTAATTTTTTGATATTTTTGTTTTTTTCTTTTTCATTAAAGTCTTTATCAAAAAGATCTAAAGAATTCCGGAGCCCAGCAAGTAAAGGAATACAAGAGGTAGCTATTTCAAATTTCCTTGCATCATCATGAAAAAGATTATCTGAAGGCTCGTAAATGCCTTGTTCTTTTTTTAATGATTTCCAACCAATTATTGTTGGATCTGTTTCATGAATAAATCTATCTGAGACATAAATGGCTCCAAGTCCTTCTGGTCCACATGCCCATTTATGAGAAGTTATTGAATATAAATCAGAATAAAAAACTTCTTTTTCAATATTTATGTGTCCAAAGGTTTGAGCACCATCAACAAGTAAATAAGAATCTTCTCGATTATTTTTTAATTCGATAAAAATTTGTTTTAAAGGAATTTTATATCCAAAGTTCCATAAGATATGAGAAATAATTAGGATCTTAGTCTTACTATTTAGAGTTTTCAAAATCTCTAAAATTATATTTTCGTCTTTTAGATTTTTAATTTTTTGGATTGGCAAAATTTTGAATATTAATTTATTTCTTCTGCAAAATTCTCTACTTGCAGCCACTACTCCAGGATGTTCACAGTCACTTATTAACAACTCTTCTCCCTCTTCTACTTTTATTCCCCAAAAGGGCAAAATCATACCGGAAGAGATATTTTCTGTAAAAGCTACATTCTTTGAATTGACACCTAATTTTTGCGCAATGATTCTTTTTGTGGTCAATATTTCTTTGTAAATAAAAGGCCACATATCATTGGTAAATGGTCCTAAATCTTGGATAATTTCCCAAGTTTTAACTATTGCTTCTAGAGAAGATTTTGGTAATGGCCCTTGACCGCCATAGTTGAAATAATACTTATTTTTTAATGCGGGTATTTGATCTCTTAGATTATTTCTCATGGCAATTTATATTATATTTTCAACTCTAGAATTTTTTAAATATTGCCCACTAAAGTTACTGTTCTAAATTCAATATCCTCAATTACTTTCCAAGGTTCAGCACTCCTTTCTGCAAATTTTAAATTTTTAAATCCTAGTTCTTTGAAATCACTTATAAACTCCGGCTCATACCATGCTCCACTAATACATCCTGTCCATAAATCATGATCATTTTGCAATCTTAAAGGAACTTTTTTGTTAGAGACGATATCGCTAATTGCAATTCTTCCATTATCTTTTAAAACTCTTTTTATGTTATTTAGAAGGTTATTTCTAGATTCTGGACTTACCAAGTTTAAAACGCAATTACTTAAAATAATATCAACTGATTTATCTGCGATTAATGGATTTAAATCTTTATCTAATTCATCAAGTTTTTCAATTGAACCTTCTAGAAATTCTGTATTGTTGAAACCTATATTTTTTGTAACTTCTTTAGAGGCTGATCTTGATAAAGAAAGCATGTCAGGATTCTGATCAACTCCAATAACTTTCCCTTCTTTCCCAACAATTTGGGCACAAATGAAAGCATTTTTGCCGCTACCACTTCCAAGATCTAAGACTATATCTTTTTTTTGAACATATTTTGTTGGATCACCACACCCATAGTCTCTTTCTATAACCACTTGAGGAATTGCTTCAAGTAAAACGGGATTAAACCCAACTGGTGTACAAAGACAACTTTCTTTTTCTTGTGCGGCTGAGCCATATCTTTCTTGAATCGCATCTTTATGATCGAATTGATTAGGTGCTTTATTCGATTTGTTTGTATTACAGCAACTTTCAGACATATTTTTTAAAGGACTCTTGATAAATATAGCCAAAAAAAAAGCCCCTGGAAAAAGGGGCTTTAATTTGTTTAATTAAATTATTTAGTGTAATTAACACCTCTATAATTTAATTCTGCTTTTTCATTACTAGAAGAAGCGTCATCCATTCTGTTGGTGTATACGTTTCTTCTATAGGTAAGTTCAACAAGTTGCTTTTTAGCAGCTTCTTTGTTTTGAACGTAGTTTTTACCTCTGTAAGTTAAAGTAGTCATGTTTCGATGTGACAACACGGCCATCCCCCGTTCCATGGTATGACTCGAACTGCGCCCTCATATAAGGGTGAACGAAAAAGTAGCAATTGCTACAAAATTATTATAAGCTTATTTTTAACTGCATGTCTAGCTTTTACAAATAGAAACGAAGATTTAATGTTTTTTTAATTATTATCATAGGTAAATTTTTTTATTAATAGTCTCTAAAAAGGTTTATGTTTATATTTGATTTAATCTTCATGTAACTATTTATTTATGACAGGTTTTTTATATTTCTTGGGAAATACTTTAAGATGGCCAGTGTTAAAGCCAAAAGAATTTTTTTCACTTCATGCTTATTTTGCAATTATTTATTTGATAACTTTTACTTTAAGTAAATATGATGTAAGCCAATCAAATTTAGTTTTTACTTTAGGAATTCTTGCACCTCTTTTAATCGCTATTGGTCAAGGACTTCCAATTGATTGCCTTGATATGGAATCATCTTTGTTGAAGGAATTAAAAACTAAATAATATGTATTTCAGTTAAAAATTTTTATAAAACCTGGACAACATCGCTTATTTCAGGAATCATTTCTTTTAACTTTCTTTCAATACCCATTTTGAGAGTCATAGTGCTACTTGGGCAACTTCCACATGCTCCTTGAAGTCTGACTTTGACAATTGGACCATCTATTTCTGCAATCTCAACATTACCTCCATCAGAAATTAAAAAAGGTCTTAGCTCGTCAAGGACTTTTTCTACATTTTCGTTTGTCAGCGAGAGTGTTTCAGTACTCATAATTTTGTATTAACTTTACAATAAGCCTAGAAAGAAATCTGATTAATTGCAAAAAAGATAATTTTCTGTTGTGACTTCATCTGAAAATCCCACTAATGACAATAACTACTTCGATGCCGTCTTAGTAGGAGCAGGGATAATGAGTAGTACTTTAGCCCTCCTAATTTCTGAAGTTTTACCAGATATAAAATTACTTATTATAGAAAAATTAAATGTTCCGGGAAGTGAAAGTACTGGCGCTTTTAATAATGCAGGTACAGGACATGCGGCTAATTGCGAATTAAACTATACCCCTTTAGATGAAAAAGGAAATCTAAAAATAGATAAAGCGCTATCAATAAATCGTTCTTTTGAAACATCCATGTCTTTATGGGCCTCATTGTATGAAGCAGGGAAAATTGATATTAAGAAGTTTTTAAAATTTATTCCTAATATTAGCTTTGTGTCTGGTCAGGATAATATTTCTTTTTTAAAAAAAAGATTTCAGAAAATGACCGAAAATCCTGAATTTATCGATATGAAATTTTCTACATCTTTTGATGAAATTTCATCATGGGCTCCTCTGATAACAAAAGATAGAAATCCATCTACTCAAATTGCTGCTACCAGAATAGGTAGAGGAACTGATATTAATTTTGAGGCTTTAACTAAAGAGTATTTGTCATTAGTTTCCTTAAACAAAAATGTTGAAATTAGATACAAAACACAATTAGTAGATTTAAAGAAAATTGATAAAAAGCAATGGGAACTAGAAATCAGTTCTGAAGATAGAAAAACTTCAATTAGAACTGGCTACGTTTTTCTTGGTGCTGGTGGAAAAACAATTAATTATTTACAAAAATCAAAAATTCCAGAAGCAAAAAGTTATGGTGGATTTCCTGTTAGTGGGAAATGGCTTATTTGCGAGAAAAAAGATCTAACAGAAAAACATAACTCAAAAGTTTATGGTAAAGCTGATATTGGATCGCCACCAATGTCTGTGCCTCATTTAGACACCAGATGGATTGATAATAAAAAACTTCTTTTATATGGACCTTTTGCTGGATTTACAACGAAATTTCTAAAACAAAGTTCATACTTTGACCTATTTAGTTCAATTAAAAAGGATAATATTTTTTCAATGTTAGACGTTGGTTTCAAGAACAACGATTTAATTAATTACCTAATATCACAATCATTTAAGAACCATAACTCAAGAGTTGAGAATTTAAAGAATATGATGCCATCAGCTAATCCTTCTGATTGGTATTTAAAGAATGCTGGTCAAAGAGTCCAAATAATTAAAAAAACTGAAGGTGGTGGTTCTTTGAAATTTGGAACTGAGATTGTAAATTCGTCTGATGGATCATTATCTGCTTTGTTGGGAGCCTCTCCAGGAGCAAGTACTGCGGTTTCAATTATGGTTGAGGTTCTAAAAAAATCTGTTTTATTTTTCAACGATAAGCATAATCTTCAGAAAAAAATAAATGACTTAATTTATCCAGAACTATCAGTCTCTGAAAATTACAGTACCTTCATAAAAGAGATCAAAAAAAGAAATAATTCCATTTTTGGTTTCCATCCATAATTCTAATTAGCTAGTATTAATCAAAATGTAATAAGAGGAGAATTTTTCTTTCTATATGACTGATATATCGGTTTCAAAAATTAGAAATTTCTGCATAATCGCTCATATTGACCACGGTAAATCTACCCTTGCAGATAGGTTGCTTCAAGATACTGGTACTGTGCAGCAAAGGGATATGCAAGAACAATTTTTGGACAGTATGGATCTTGAAAGAGAAAGAGGAATTACTATCAAGTTACAGGCCGCCAGGATGAAATATAAAGCTGACGATTCTCAAGAATATGTTTTGAACTTAATAGATACTCCTGGGCATGTCGATTTTTCTTATGAGGTTAGTAGATCTCTTCAAGCTTGTGAAGGCGCTTTACTCGTTGTTGATGCAAGTCAAGGAGTAGAAGCTCAAACTTTAGCTAATGTTTATCTTGCCTTAGAAAATAATCTTGAAATAATTCCTGTTTTAAATAAAGTTGATTTACCAGGGGCTGATGCTGAAAAAATAAAACAAGAAATAGAGGAAATTATTGGACTTGATACATCTAATGCAATAAATTGTTCAGCAAAAACTGGAGTTGGTATTAAAGATATTTTGGAAGCAATCGTAAGGAGAGTCCCTCCTCCTCAAGATGAAATTAAACTACCTACAAAGGCACTGATTTTTGATTCTTATTATGATCCGTACAGGGGAGTTATTGTTTATTTCAGGGTGATATCTGGTTCTCTAAATAAGAGAGAAAAAATATTATTAATGGCAAGTAAGAAAAATTATGAACTTGATGAGATAGGAATAATGGCGCCTGATCAGCAGCAAGTTGATGAATTACATGCAGGAGAAG
>JFLX01000003.1 GCA_000634215.1 Prochlorococcus sp. scB243_495L20
ATTACATGCAGGAGAAGTTGGTTATTTAGCTGCTTCTATAAAATCAGTTGCTGATGCGAGAGTTGGAGATACGATCACTCTTTTAAATTCACCTGCCAATGATCCTTTGCCTGGATATAAGACAGCAAATCCTATGGTTTTTTGTGGCTTATTCCCGACTGATGCTGATCAATTCCCAGATTTAAGAGTATCACTAGAAAAATTGCAATTATCTGATGCGGCTTTAAAATATGAGCCCGAAACCAGTAGCGCTATGGGCTTCGGATTTAGGTGCGGATTTCTAGGACTTCTTCATATGGAGATTGTTCAAGAAAGATTAGAAAGAGAATATAACTTGGATCTAATCGTAACGGCACCATCAGTTATTTATAAAGTTAATTTAAATCAGCAGGAACATATCTTTATTGATAACCCTTCTACAATCCCTGATCCACAACTTAGAGAATCAATAGAAGAGCCTTATGTGAAAATGGAAATTTATGCTCCCAATGAATTTAATGGAACATTAATGGGTTTATGTCAGGAAAGAAGGGGAGTATTTATTGATATGAAATACATAACAACAGATCGAGTTACCTTGATTTATGAAATTCCATTAGCAGAAGTTGTCACAGATTTCTTTGATCAAATGAAAAGTAGAACTCAAGGTTATGCATCAATGGAATATCATTTGATTGGCTATAGAAAAAATGACCTTGTTAGATTAGATGTTCTAATAAATTCAGAAAGAGCAGATCCATTAACTTCTATTGTTCATAAAGATAAGGCTTATGGAATTGGCAGAAGTTTAGTTGAGAAATTAAAAGAACTTATTCCAAAACAACAATTTAAAATACCTATTCAAGCATCAATCGGTAGCAGGATTATTGCAAGTGAAAGCATAAGTGCTTTACGAAAAGATGTTTTATCTAAATGTTATGGAGGGGATATTTCTAGGAAAAAGAAACTTTTAAAGAAACAAGCCAAAGGTAAAAAGAGGATGAAGGCAATGGGTAAAGTTGAAGTCCCTCAAGAAGCTTTTATGGCAGTCTTGAAATTAAACCAGTAATTTCTTTTAATTTAAAATTTATAGCTATTTATTTTTAAAAGAATTGGGTATATTTCATTTATATCTTTAAAAAAAGATTTTGGATATTAACTCATTTAATCGTGTCGGCGCAAATATCAGAAAAGCTGGATTTTTAATTGTACTTATTTATCTTCTTGTTGTTTTAATAATGAAATTTTTAGAGGCCAATAATTTTTTTGGCTATTCATTTTCAATGTTAAGCAATGATATCTTTGCCCCTCCTTCTCTTAATCATTTTTGTGGCACAGATAGATTAGGAAGAGATGTTTGCTTAAGAACTTTGCAAGGATCATCATTAGCGATAGAAGTTGTGTTCTTAGCTATTCTTTTTTCATTAAGTTTGGGTTTGCCATTGGGATTATTAAGTGGATATTTTGGTGGTTTTTTTGATAAATGCTTATCACTAATAATGGATACTATTTTTTCAATACCTGTAATTTTGCTTTCAGTTGTTGTGGCTTTTGTATTGGGTAAGGGTATCCTTAACGCGGCTTTGGCGTTGTGTATTGTTTACTCTCCTCAATATTTTAGATTAATAAGAAATCAGACAATATTGGTTAAATCCGAAACTTATGTGGAAGCAGCTCAAGTTGCAGGAGCTGATGTTAAAAAAATTATTTTTAAATATATTCTCCCAAATGTAATAACACCTTTGCCTATTTTGCTTACCCTAAATGCTGCAGATGCTGTTTTGGTATTAGGAAGTTTAGGATTTTTAGGTCTTGGGGTTCCTGCAGATGTCCCAGAGTGGGGAAGTGATTTAAATCTGGCTCTTGCCGCTTTACCTACAGGTATCTGGTGGACTGCTTTGTTCCCAGGTTTGGCAATGTTTTTTTTAGTTTTAGGTCTTTCTTTTATAGGAGAGGACCTTGAAGAAATTTTTGATAGTCAGAATTCTGAATAAATTTAGTTATCTGTAATAGGATCAATTTCTCCTTGATCATTCAACTTTGGATATTCTTTAGTTGATTTTTTATACACCGCAGCTAATTCTGGGTAACACCATTCAAAAAGTGTTTTTTGATATTCATCCATATTTAACCCTTCTCCATTAGCGGGCAATATACCTTTATTTTTTCTTTGGCGAACAGCTTCAAATAATAATATAGAAGCAGCAACTGAAACATTCAGAGATTGAACCATACCTCTCATAGGTATAAAAATTGATTGATCAACCATTGATATAAGTTCATTACTTAGTCCCCATTTCTCTGCTCCTAAAACAAAACATGTATTTTGAGAATAATCAAAATTTCTATAATCTACTGATTCACTATTAAGAGTCGTTCCATATAATTTAAAACCCTTTTTCTTTAAATCAGATATTGCCGTGATAGTGTTTTCATGATTATTCAGTTTTACCCATTTTTGACTTCCTTGAGCAGTACTATTAAAAGTCTTAACGGCATTCGTTTTGCTAATAAAATTTGCTTCGAAAACTCCTGCTGCATCACATGTCCTTAATATCGCAGATAAATTATGTGGTTTATTGACATCCTCAACTAAAACAGTCAAGTTTTTCATTCTGCAATCTAAAACACTTTTGATTCGTTCAAATCTTCTTGGCAAAATTGACATTTATAATTTTTTCACACTTTTAAATTATATTCAAAAAATATTGATTACCTATTAAATCTCTTGGTTTATAATATTTTGGTAGTTTAAATTAACTCAATGGCATACATAGAATGGGACTATACAGTAATAACAAGTATGGTAGAAAAACAAGGGTGGGATTTACCTGATCGTGAATCGGAAGAATGGAAAAAATTTAACGATGAATTAGGAGAAAAAATGAGAGGTGTTGGACTTATTTTTGAAAAATATTGTAAATTTACTTCTGACGTAGGAGAAGGAGTTCATCTCCTAGATGATTGATAAAAATAGTTTTAAACCATTGATGTATCCCTTAATCAATGGCTTATTAATTAACAAGATAATATAATTTCACTAAATTAGAACTGGCAATTATTAAGGCTTTATAAAGCTTGTAATCTAAAAAAAATTTTATATTCCACAAAAAAGTTATTTAATTTCTATATTTGAATAAAAATATGAAAAATAAATTAACCTTTTTATTTGATGGTGGTTGTCCACTCTGTTTGAGAGAAACAAATTTTCTTAAAAAAAGAGATGCCTTAAATCAAATTGCATTTATAGATATTAATAGTAAGGATTATGATCAATCTCTTTTTAATGACATCTCATATTCAGAAGCTATGTCAAACCTGCATGGGATTATTGAAAATGGTGAAATTATTAGGGGACTAGATGTACTTGCATATTCTTATGAATTAGTTGGTTTAGGTTGGGTTTATTATCCCTTGAAGATTAAGCTCTTATCTCCATTATTGAGATTGGTTTACAGATATTGGGCAAAATATAGACTTCAAATTACAGGTAGATCCGATATTGAAAAACTTTGTACCTCACAATGTGAACAATAAATATGGAAAGTATCGATATAGACAGAATAATAGAAATGTGTTGGGAAGATAGAACGCCCTTTGAAGCTATCGAGTATCAATTTGGTTTAAGAGAGGAAGATGCGATAAAAATTATGCGTCAAAATCTTAAACCCAAATCTTTCAAAGTCTGGAGAAAGAGAGTTTCAGGAAGAAATACAAAACATATGGCCCTTAAAGATTCAACTAGATTTAAATCTACTCATAAAAGAAAATTATAAATTTTGAAAAATCTTTCTACTAAAACTTGTCCTGTTTGCAATAGGCCATTTGAGTGGCGTAAAAAATGGAAAAACTGTTGGGATGATGTTATCTACTGTTCAAAAAGATGCAGTAATAGGAAGTCGCAAAGATGAAACAAGTATCAATTATTTTCCCGAATCAACTTTTTAGAGAAAGCCCAATCTTAAAAATAAATTGTGAAGTTTTAATTTTGGAAGACTCATTATTTTTTGGAAATGATAAATTTCATAAATTAATTAACCATAAAAATAAGTTAGTTTTTCATAGAGCATCTATGCTCGCATATAAAAATTATTTAGAAATATCTGGCTTTAAAGTTTTATATATCGAAAACAAGAATAATGTTTCTACAGTTGAATACTTATCGGAATTTATTAAAAATAAATATCAGAAAATAAATCTCATTGACCCTCATGATTTTTTAATAATGAAGAGGATTAATAATTTTGTTGAAAGTAATAATTTAGCTTTAAATATTTTGCCTTCTCCTATGTTTATGAGCAGTGACTATTTAAAAAATTTATTTGCATTAAATGCAAAAAAAACCACTTATGGGGAGATTTTATGAGAATCAAAGAAAAAGCCAAAAGATATTAGTTAATCCTGATGATACACCTGAAGGTGGTAAATGGAGTTTCGATGAAATGAACAGAAAAAAATTACCAAAAAAAATATATATACCCGATACACCTAAATTACAAAAAAATAAATTTGTAGTTAATGCAGAAAGGTCATTAGCCAATTTTGATATTGAGTTTATTGGAGAAAGTAATAACTTTTTATATCCAACTAATTTTGAAGAGGCAGATGATTGGTTAAATAATTTTTTTAAACATAAATTTTTCTTATTTGGAGATTATGAGGATGCTATTTCTAAAGAAAATTCTTTTTTATGGCACAGTTTACTTTCTCCTCTTTTAAATAGCGGCTTATTAACCCCAGATGTAGTAGTAAATAAAGCATTACTTTTTGGAAAAAATAATAATGTTCCTATTAACTCTTTAGAGGGTTTTATTCGTCAAATTATTGGATGGAGAGAATTTATTTGCCTCGTCTATAAAAAGTACGGAACAAAGATGCGAAATAGTAATTTTTGGAATTTTGAAGATAAGCCAATTCCAAAATCTTTTTATCAAGGAAATACAGGAATTGAACCAGTAGATGTTGTTATAAAAAATATTATTAAATTTGGTTATTGTCATCATATTGAGCGGCTAATGATTGTTGGAAACTTTATGCTTTTATGTAGAATTCACCCCAACCAAGTTTATAAATGGTTTATGGAAATGTTTATTGATTCCTATGATTGGGTTATGGTCCCAAATGTTTACGGAATGAGTCAGTTTAGTGATGGTGGTATCTTTTCAACAAAGCCATATATATCAAGCTCTAATTATGTAAAAAAAATGTCTAATTTTAAAAGTGGCCCATGGTGTGAAATATGGGATGGCTTATTTTGGAAATTTATTAAAGATAATGAAAGCTTTTTTAGAAAGCAATATCGTCTGGCAATGTTAACGAGAAATCTCGATAAAATGTCAGAGGAAAAATTAAATAATCACTTAAAAACGGCCGATAAATTTTTAAGAGATATTCAATAAATTAAGAGAAATAACCTATAGTTATCTTTGAAAAATTAAAAGAATATTATGTTATGAAGAAATATTAAGTAAGGATGTTAACTTATAAAAAATTAGATTTATCTAATGGAAATTGGAACACTTTTTTAAAAAAGTAATGCGACGGGAATTATCACTTTTTCTGAATTAGATTGGATAACTACCCAACAATCTAATTTCACTAGGTTGGAGGAATCCATAGCAATTAAATTAGGCAGAATGCTTGATGCAGGATCTATCAATATTGGTTGCCGTTTGAAATCCTGAATAAGTTTTTATTTTAATAATGAAGTATCAAAAAGAGAAAAAAATATTTTTTTGGGAAAGAATTCATTCTTTAAATATATTTCTTTTTTTAGGATTTAATCTTTCACTTATTTCTATCTTAGGTTTTATTTGGTTTAATTCTTCAATTGAAAAAGTAGTTTAAATTTTTGAATTTTTTGTATATTAAAGTTATGTTTAAAAATTAATTATATTTTGAGTATAGGATATTTACAAAGAAAGGCAGCTTGGGAAATTTTATTAAAAGTTAGTTCTGGTGATTTTTCTGATCATGCTCTTGAAAAGGTTTTAAAAAATTATCAATTTAATCCTCTTGATATAGCTTTTATTACGGAATTATCTTTTGGATGCATAAGGTATAGAAAATTTCTTGATCTTTGGACGGATCATACATCAAAAATTACTCATAAAAAGCAGCCTCCAAAGTTAAGATGGCTTCTACATATAGGTTTGTATCAACTATTGAAAATGGATAAAATCCCATTTCCTGCTGCTATTTCTACCACTGTAGAAGTAGCTAAAAAAACAGATTTAAATGGTTTAGCGGGAACTGTAAATGCGATATTGAGAAATGCATCAAGAAAAATAGAACAAAAAATCTTTCCGGAATTATCTTCTGATAGAAAAGAAAGAATTTCATATCTTGAATCATTTCCATTATGGCTTGTGAAGGATCTTTATAAATGGGTCGGCAATAGCGAGGGTGAAAATATCATTAAGGCATTTAATAAAAAACCATCAATAGATTTGAGAATTAACCAATTAAAAACTAATTTAGATAACTTTTTGAAAGTACTTCATAAAAATAAAATTGATGCTGAAATTATTAATGATTTACACAATGGAATTACTTTAAAATCTAATCCAAGATCTATAAAAAATTTACCAGGATATAATGATGGACTTTGGACAATTCAAGATAGATCCTCTCAGTGGATAGCACCTCTCTTAAATCCAAAAGAAGGTGAAAAGATTTTAGATGCTTGTGCAGCGCCAGGAAGTAAATCTACCCACCTTGCAGAATTAACAAATGATAGTGCTGAAATCATTGCCGTAGATAGATCAGCAAAAAGATTGAAAATACTGCAATCAAATTTAGAAAGGTTAAATTTGAAATCTGTTAATACCCTTAAGGCTGATGCTACGAGTTTGATTGAATTAAATCCTAAGTTTATATCTTATTTTGATAAGATTTTATTAGATGCTCCATGTTCAGGCATTGGAACTCTTTCCAGGAATCCAGATTCTAGATGGTCTTTAAGTAAAGAAAAAATAAAATCTTTAACTTTATTACAGGAAAAACTTTTGGAGAGTATTTTCCCTCTTTTGAAAAAAGATGGCACTTTAGTTTATTCAACTTGTACTATTTGTCCCGATGAAAATAATCTATTAATTGAACGATTTATTGAAAAAAACAAAACTTTAAAATTGGTTAGCCAAAAGCAAATTTTACCTAGCTTGGATTATCCTGGTGATGGATTTTATTCTGCAATAATTTCTTATAAATCTTAAAAATATAATTTATTTTTTAATTGGAATTTTATAAATTTCAGATATGAACTTCTTCCATAAATAAGCTGCATTCCCACTAGATAATTCAGATTCCTTGTTATCGTCGTAACCTATCCAGATCCCTGTTGTAAGGTTATCAATGGAACCAATAAACCAGAGATCTTTATTTCCATCAGATGTTCCTGTTTTCCCATAAATTTTCTTCCCTTTTATAGAGGCTGCTTTTGAAGTGCCTTCTTTTACAGATTTTTCAAGAAGTTTATTTATTTTCTTGTTTATTTTTAAATCTAATATATTTTTGGAAATAAATTTATTTTCCCAAATAGGTTGTTTTTTAAATGTTTCTATTTTTTCTATGATTTCAGGGTTTTGAATCTTCCCATTATTGTTTATTGCAGAGTATGCATTTGTGATGTTTAAAAGATTATCTCCGTAGGCGCCAATAGCTAATGATGGGAATTCCTCAAATTCTTGCTCGTAACCTAGTCCAAATGAATTCGCTAAATTAATAATATTTTTTAAGCCGATTTTTTTTGTTATTGATATTGGAACGATATTTGATGAACTTTTAAATGATTCAATCAAAGATATTGAACCTCTATAGTCTTCTGAAAAATTTTTTGGGCAATAACTTTCCCAGCATATTGGCAAGTCTTCAAATTTATCGCTTAATTTTATTCCTTCTATTAATGCAGCAGCATAAGGGATTATTTTAAAAGTAGAACCTAAAGGTCTTACAGATGAAATAACTCTATTGTATTCATTAATTGATGGATTTTTGCTGGTTATCATTGTCCTGATTAGTCCTGTGTTTGATTCGATAGATAACAGACCAAATTCAAGTTCTTTAGGCCCTGCGTATCTTGAGATTTTTTGACCTTTTTCTTGCCAATCTTTGTTGATGGAAGATTTAATTATTAAAAACTTATAATCATTTTTACTTCCAATTTTTTATCTGTTTCCTGAAGAATAAAATTTATTAGTAATTTATCATCTAAAAAATTATCAGTTGTTTGATAATTTAACTTTATTTTTTCTTTAATAGCCTTATTCTTATTTGCAAGAGAAATATATCCATCAACATACATTGATTCAAGAACTTTATTTCTATTTTTAATAGCTAGTTCTAAATTTTGATAAGGTGAATAAATTGATGGAGCTGGAGCTAATCCTGCAATTAATGCGATCTCTGATATTGTCAATTCTTCTATAAATTTTCCAAAATAAACTTGGGCAGCCTCATTTATCCCATATGCTCCTGATCCTAGATAAATATTATTTAAATATAATTTTAAAATTTGATTTTTGTTATATCTAAATTCAAGTATGAGTGATATAAATATTTCTTTGATTTTTCTTTGAAAACTTAAATCATTATTTAGAAAAAGTAATCTAGCAACTTGTTGTGTAATCGTACTTCCTCCCTCTTTAACATAACCACTTCTAATATTTTGAATAAGGGCACGTGAAATACTTTTTAAATCTATTCCATTATGTTTATAAAATCTTTTATCCTCAGAAGATATAAAAGAATGTTTAAGAAAAAAGGGAATTTCATGATAACTATTATCTATTTCAAATTTGCGGCTTAATTTGCTTAGTATCTTATTATCAGAAGATGATATTACGTAAGAATATTTGGTTTCCCGAGACTTTTTATTTTTAGAAACGTCAAATTTTAATGTACTAAATATTAGACTAAAAAAATAAAAAGATATTCCAGAAAAAATTAATATTGGAATTACTAAAACAAAAGATTTGAATTTAATCTTTTGCACCTTAAGCAACTAAAAAACTATGTCCTATCGCTAAAGCTGTAACTAACATTCCAGTTATAAGGAACGGTTGGGCACTTGCTTGATATTTGACATCAAACTTTAGAGGATCTCTTAGTAACCACATATCTTGAAATGTAATTTGTGGTATTACCAATAAAACCAAAATTACAGAGGCTAAATGTTGGCCAATAATGACTAATACAACAACCATTGCCAATTGAAAAATGTCAATCAGTCCTGCACTTATTCTACTTGCGTTTTTAATTCCAAATACTACTGGTAGAGAATTTAAGCCTAGCTTTGAATCTCCTTCAACACTTTTGAAATCATTAATAACAGCAATTCCAAGTCCTGAGAGGCTATAAGCAAGTGTTAGTATCGCCGTCACGATAGTTAATTTCCCAAACAAGGCTTGTCCTGCCCACCAAGGTAAAGCTATATAAGATGCTCCTAATGCATAATTTCCAAGCCAACCATTCTGTTTTAATTTTAGTGGTGGAGCAGAATATATATAACTAACAAAGGAACCTCCTAATGCCAAAAGTAAGACGGAGGGGAAGCTGTGCTTAGCATATAAATCTAATAGAAAAGCAACTATTAAACCTGTTACAAGTAATACCCAGATTTGTATTTTTACATCTTTAATTGAAATTTTGCCAGAAGGAATTGGTCTATTTGGTTCATTAATTGCATCAATTTCTTTATCAAAAAAATCATTTATGGTTTGGGTATAACCAGCCAGAAGTGGGCCACTCATCAACATACATGCTAATGAAGCTAGAACATTACTAAATGTCCATTCAAAATTCCCACTTGCAGCTGCTCCACAAATAACTCCCCATATCAAAGGGATCCATGTTATGGGTTTCATTAACTGTATACGGAGTTTCCATATACTTGACGTTTCAGAGGCACCCTTAATTCCTAATAGTTGTTTTGGATCATTCACTTTACTCTTTAACCTTTCTCAATTTCTTCTGGGAAAAACCAATTTTGCTCACCATTCTGAAATTTTGCGGTGATTCCAATACTTCTGCCGTCTGTCATTTTATAGCCTGTTATTACGGCTTTAGGATTAGAGGATATTTGGTCGATTAATTTAGCTGGTAGTCTATCTTTTACTTTGTTAATGTTAATTTTGATTTTACTACCAATTTTGGGTAATAATTTTGTTTCAGCCATAAGAGGTAAAATGGAAGCTATTATGCAAGATTAACAGCATTTGGACAATTTTTACTAAAATGGTAGCTCTTCGTTTAATTCCTTGTTTAGATGTCGCCCATGGCAGAGTGGTTAAAGGTGTAAATTTTGTTAACTTGAGAGACTTAGGCGATCCTGTTGAGTTGGCTTGTAGGTATTCTGATGAGGGCGCAGATGAATTAGTTTTCTTAGATATTAGAGCTAGTGTAGAAAATAGAAATACATTAGTTGACCTTGTCTCTAGGACTGCAAAATCAGTAAAAATTCCATTTACAGTAGGTGGAGGAATAGATTCTGTTTCTTCTATTAATGATCTTTTAAGAGCTGGAGCAGACAAGGTGAGTTTGAATTCTTCTGCTGTTAGAAGTCCAGATTTAATTTCTAAAAGTTCTAGAGAATTTGGTAATCAATGCATCGTGATAGCAATTGATGCTAAAAGAAAAATTAATAAGACTGATGAATGGGAAGTATATGTAAAAGGAGGGAGAGAAAATACTGGAATAGATGTATTAAGTTGGGCAAAGAAAGTTGAGGAGTTAGGCGCAGGGGAAATTTTGCTTACTTCAATGGATGGTGATGGCACGCAGAATGGATATGATTTATATTTGACTGAATCTGTTACCAATATTGTTAACATCCCAGTCATTGCTTCTGGAGGAGCTGGTTGTTTAGAAGACATCTATGATGTTTTCAATGAAGGCAGAGCATCTGCCGCACTTTTAGCATCTTTACTTCATGATAAGAAACTTTCTTTAAGAGAAATAAAGACTTTCCTCCTCGAAAAAAAACTTCCAATTAGACCATATGAATAAAAAATTTAATTTAATACCAAAAAGAAATAAGTTGAAAATTTAAAAATGAAATTCACAAAAACTATCGAAGTCAAAAATATATTTAATAAAATTTCTTACAAATATGACTTTTTAAATAATCTATTAAGTTTTGGGCTGCACAGATTATGGAAAAGGAAATTAGTTAATTTATTGGAACCTTTAAATGGTGAAGATTGGGCTGATTTATGCTGTGGAACCGGAGATTTAGCATTCTTAATTTCTGAGAGAGTTAGTCCAAGGGGTTCAATTACTGGGATTGATAGTGCAGTTGATATCTTAAATATTGCAAAAAAAAAATCAGAGCTTAAAAAAAATAAATTTATTAAGTGGGAAATTAAAGATGTATTAAAAATTAATGATTATTCAAAAAATTTTGATGGGATTTGCATGTCATATGGACTTAGAAACTTAAATAATGTTGAAGAAGGAATAAAAAAAGTTTTTGATCTTTTGAAGGATAAGGGAAGGGCAGGATTTTTGGATTTTAATCACTCAACAAGAAATTCTTTGTCCAATATTTTTCAGAAAATTTATTTGAGATTAATTGTAGTAACCATTTCGCGGCTTTTTAATTTAGGTCCAGAGTACGCATATATTGAAAAAAGTATTAGTAATTTTCCAAAGAAAAATGAGCTTATAAATATTGCTAAGGAAGTTGGATTTAAAAAAGCTGAATATAGGACTATTTTGGGGGGGCAAATGGGGATACTAATTTTAGTAAAATAAAGAATTTAGTTTTTTATTTTTCTCCAACAAAAAGAACACTTCCCCCATCTTTTGATTTCGCCCTCAGGAGTAGGGGAATTACAAAGAGTACAAATGCACATATTATTTTGACTGATTCTGCTTGGATGCTTAGCCCAAACTATCTTTGCATTAGTAGCTTTGATATTTTTATTGTTAATTTCATAATTTTGTATTATTTTTATTTCATTCAAAGTTATTCCAATTTTCTCTATTCTCTCTTTTAATTTATGCTTGTTATAAATTAAAGCTTGGCGCCACTGTGGATGATTTACTGCAATAGTAAGTATTTTTTTTTCAATATTTAATGGTTTACATTCTTGAAATAGTTCTAATCCGATTAAGTTCTTCCAGTTTTCGTTGATTTTAGAGAGTTTATCTAAGTCTCCGCATGATTTTTTGAAATTATCAAGACAATTTTTTAATAGATGTGGATTCCTTCTATTCACTATTGGCAAATACTTTTTGTCCAATTTGTAAAATTTACTTATTAAGACTAAAGTTAATCTAATCTTTAAAAAGATGCTCGTTGTTTTAATAATAAATTTGTGAAAGTTATTGGACCTGCAGCTAAGACAGTTTTTTATTTAAAAAAAATTCAGGGTCAATATCCAACCTGGACACTTCATTACAAAATAAAATGTAAAAGTACCGAAAATGAGCTAACAAACTTTTTTGAATATTCTGAAATAAAGAAAAATCAGCCTGTAGCTATAATCGCAAGAGAACAGTTCTCAGGAGTTGGCCAAAACTCAAAAACTTGGATTTCACCAAAAGGCGGGATTTGGTTAAGTGCAGCTTACCCAATATTTTCAAAAGAATTTGAATGTCAAATATTTAATTTGTCTTTAGGTATTAAGTTATGTGAAATGCTTAGACAAGAGAATATAAATGTTTGTTTGAAATGGCCAAATGATATTTTTCTTGGTTCAAAAAAGTTGATTGGATTTTTGCCAAGGGTTATTACAAGAGGAAAAGAAATTATCTACGTAAGAGTAGGACTTGGTATGAATGTTTTAAATTACACTCCATCAGAGGGAATTTCATTATCAAAAGTACTTCAAACTAAGAATATTAATCAACATTATTGGACAGCCAAAGTTCTTAAAGCTTTTAATGATTCAATTGAATGTAATAAGAAGAAAGAATATGTAATTAAATCTGCAAATAAGTTTCTTACTAAAAGTTTTTTACCTAGTGGTTATTGTCCTCATACATGGAAAATTAAAGATATTGATTCGAATGGGAATTTAAGAATTGAAAATGATAATCAAGTGAAGGTAATTAGAAGGTTTTGAATTTAATTAACTTTTAATTCAACTATTCTCCCATCCTTAAATTTAGCTATTTTTTTTGCCCGATTTGCAACTTCATCTTCATGCGTAACTAAAACTATAGTTATTCCAGATTCATGCAGTTTGTCAAAAAGATCTAATACATCTTCAGTGGTTTTTGAATCAAGTGCTCCAGTAGGTTCGTCGGCTAACAAAATTGCAGGGTTATTGATAATAGCCCTCGCAATAGCAACTCGTTGTTGTTGACCCCCTGATAATTGGTTTGGGCGATTATTCATCCTTTCTGAAAGACCAACTTTTTTTAAGGCATTCTTACCTCGCTCTAATCTTTGCTCAGGCTCAATACCAGCATAAATCATGGGCAAAGTTACGTTTTCAAGTGCAGTTGCATCTGAAAGAAGATGAAATTGTTGAAAAACGAAGCCTAATTTTTGGTTACGTATTTCCGCGAGCTCATCATCAGATAAATTCTCAACAGGAATACCATTTAATTTATAAATACCTTCAGATGGTCTATCTAAACATCCAATAATATTCATAGCTGTACTTTTCCCTGAGCCACTTGCCCCCATTACAGCTAAATAGTCACCTTTATAAATTTCTAAATTTATGCTGTCTAAGGCTTTGACAGTTAAATCCTCTTTCCCATATGTTTTAGATATATTTTCTAAACTTGCAACTTTCTTAGACATTTATTGATGAATTCTTCTAGGAAATATTGTTTGCTGTAGCAATAATATCTTGTAAGAAAGGTGTTTCTGAAACTGCTGTATTGGCTAATTTAAAAAGAGGATTAGATAGGATTCCTCCAAGAGCAGTTACCGCCACGCAAGTATAAAGTGCAATTCTCAAGGGAGGTAATCCTACAATTCCCCAATTAATTACTGGATATGATTTGACTATTTCAGAAGCTTCCTGTGGTTCTTTAACTACCATCATTTTTATCACTGAAATGTAGTAATAAATAGATATAACTGAAGTTACTAATCCAACAATTACTAGTAGATATTGATGATTTGCCCAACCTGCAAAGAACAAGTATATCTTTCCAAAAAATCCCAACATTGGAGGTAACCCTCCAAGAGATAGAAGACAAAGGCTTAAGCCTAATGTAATGAGAGGATCTTTTTGGTAAAGTCCTGAGTAATCAAGAATTCTGTCGGAACCAGTTCTTAGTGAGAAAAGTATTACACAAGAAAATGCACCCAAATTCATAAATAAATATGCAGCCAAATATAAAACAGCAGCTGATAAACCATCTTGTGTACCAGATACTATTCCAATCATTACAAATCCTGCTTGTCCAATAGAACTGTAAGCTAGCATCCTTTTCATGGAGGTTTGAGCTAGAGCTACAACATTTCCTAGAGCCATGCTCAATATTGCCAAAATGGTAAATAAAAGTTTCCATTCTTCGTCAAAAGAAGAGAAGGTTGTGCTTAATATTCTTATTGCAAATGCAAAGCCCGCTGTTTTTGAACCAACAGATAAAAAAGCTACAACAGGTGTAGGTGAACCCTCATATACATCAGGAGTCCATTGATGAAAGGGAACAGCAGCAATTTTAAAGGCAACTGTTGATAAGACAAATACAAGAGCTAGTGAAGTAATAAAGGATGGCTTATTGATAATTTCTAAACCTATTGTCGTTAAGTTTGTTGAACCACTTAATCCATAAAGAAAAGAGGATCCATACAAATAGACCGCAGCAGCAGCTGATCCAACAAGGAGGTATTTTAAGGCCGCTTCTGAACTTCTTGGATCTCTCTTGAGGTAACCAGAAAGTAAGTAACTTGCTACAGATAAAGTTTCCAGAGAAATAAATACACTAATAAGGTCAGTAGATCCACACAAAAGCATTGCTCCAAGGGTGGCCGAAAGAACTATCGCAGCAAACTCGCCAATTGGGCTACCACTTTGTTCTGTATACCGCCAACTTATAAGTAAAGATATTAAGGTTGATAAAGAAATTATTGCTCTAAATGCTATTGCCAAATTATCTGAATTAAAGGACCCAAGGAATGCGCCTTCTACAGGATTACTCCATTGCAATGCCAAACTAACCAGAGAGCTGCCAATTGATAAATAGCAAATTATTGGGGCCCATTTTGATGCAGTTTTTTCTCCAGCTAAATCTACAAGAAGAGTTCCAACAATACCTAATAAAATAAAAGCCTCTGGAATAATGGCTTGAGCATTTAAATTAATTGTAAAGATTTCGTTGGGCACTTTATAAAATTGGATTAAATTAGATGTTTGATTGTAAGGGTCTAAGAGTTAATCTTAACTTGATTATAATTTGTGGGTATGATTTTTGAAATTTTCAGAAGAAAATACTTGAAAAAGCTTCAAATAATCATAATATGCCCTAACAGAACAAAAACACCAATTTTTGAAATAAACCTTGGATCACACACTTGTTATTGTTGAAAGTCCCACCAAAGCAAAAACTATAAGAAAGTTTTTGCCTCCTAATTATGAAGTTCTCGCTTCAATGGGACATGTAAGAGATCTTCCAAAAGGAGCTGCTGAAATACCTGCTGCGGTTAAAAAGGAAAAATGGTCAAGGATAGGAGTTAATACAACAGAAGATTTTGAACCACTTTATATAGTTCCAAAAGATAAGAAAAAGGTTGTTAAAGAGTTAAAAGATGCATTGAAAGGTGCGAACCAGCTATTACTGGCAACTGATGAAGATAGAGAGGGAGAGAGTATTAGCTGGCATCTCTTGCAAATACTTAAGCCTAAAATACCAACTAAGAGAATGGTTTTTCATGAAATCACAAAAAAGGCAATTAATAAAGCTTTAGACCAAACAAGAGAAATTGATATGGAACTTGTTCAGGCTCAAGAAACAAGAAGAATCTTGGACAGGCTTTTTGGATATGAATTATCTCCTTTACTTTGGAAGAAGGTAGCCCCACGACTATCTGCTGGTCGTGTCCAATCAGTTTCTGTAAGACTTCTTGTTAGGCGAGAGAGAGAAAGAAGATCCTTTAAAAAAGCTAGTTACTGGGGGATTAAAGCTTCCCTAGTAAAAGATAATATTACTTTCGAAACTAAATTATTCAGTTTAAACGGTCAAAGAATTTCTAACGGTTCCGATTTCGACGAACAAACCGGTAAATTAAAAGAAGGAAACAAATCTTTAATAATTGGAGAAGAACAAGTAAATGATTTATTGAAGACTTTTTCCTCAGAGGATTGGTTAGTCTCAAAAATCGAAAAAAAGCCATCCACTCGTAAGCCAGTTCCTCCATTTACAACTAGCACATTACAACAAGAAGCAAATAGGAAGCTTCGTTTGTCTGCAAGAGAAACTATGAGATGTGCACAAGGTCTATATGAGAGAGGTTTCATAACATATATGAGAACTGATTCAGTTCATCTCTCCGAACAAGCCACAAGAGCTGCTAGAGAATGTGTCAGTTCTATGTATGGAAAAGAATATTTATCTAACTCACCAAGACAATTTAATTCAACTGCAAGAAATGCTCAAGAAGCACACGAAGCTATTAGGCCGGCAGGTGAGGTATTTAAAACACCAAAGGAAACTAATCTAACTGGTAGAGACTTATCACTTTACGATTTAATTTGGAAAAGAACTGTAGCTAGTCAAATGGCGGAAGCTAGGTTAACAATGATTAATGCTGAAATTAGCGTAGGGGATGGATTATTTAAATCGAGCGGGAAAAGTATTGATTTCGCAGGATTCTTCAGAGCTTATGTCGAGGGAAGTGATGACCCAAGTTCATCCCTTGAACAACAAGAAATTATTCTCCCAAACTTAACAACTGGAACATGTCTTGAAGTTACTAATAAGGAATCTACTTTTCATGAAACTAAACCTCCTGCAAGATATACAGAGGCTGCATTAGTTAAAGTTCTTGAAAAAGAAGGGATTGGGAGACCTTCTACCTATGCCAGCATTATTGGGACCATCGTTGATAGAGGTTATGCGAATATATCTTCCAATACTTTGGCTCCAACGTTTACAGCTTTTGCTGTTACTGCTCTATTAGAAGAACATTTTCCTGATCTGGTTGATACTACTTTTACTGCAAAAATGGAATCTTCATTGGATGAAATATCTTCTGGTAATCTTGAGTGGCTACCATACCTAGAAACTTTCTATAAAGGTAAAAATGGTTTGGAGGTAAAAGTTCAGAAAACAGAGGGTGATATTGATGGGAAAGCTTATAGACAAGTTGATTTCGAAGACCTTCCTTGCGTAGTCAGAATAGGCTCTAACGGACCTTGGCTAGAGGGTACAAAAATTGATGAATCTGGTAATGAAATTCAGGCTAAAGGTAATCTTCCAATGGATATTACTCCTGGAGATTTAGATATAAAGCAAGTTGATCAAATTTTAAGTGGCCCATCAGATCTTGGAACTGACCCGAAAACTGGGGAAAAAGTCTTTTTAAGATTTGGCCCTTATGGACCTTACGTGCAATTGGGAAATAATGATCAAGATAAAGCTAAACCAAGAAGAGCTTCATTACCCAAAGAGTTGAAAACTGATGATCTAACTCTAGATGAGGCGCTTGTTCTTTTAAGTTTACCTAGATTGTTAGGCGTTCATCCTGAAGGAGGAGTTGTTGAAGCTGATAGAGGAAGATTTGGCCCTTACATCAAATGGATTAAAAATGAATCTGAATCTGAAAATAGATCCTTAAAGAAAGAGGATGATGTTTTTACTGTTGATATAAAACGAGCACTAGAAATTCTTGCGATGCCAAAAATGGGTAGAGGTGGTCAAGAGGTACTTAAAGACTTTGGAAAACCGAAAGAATTTAAAGAAAAAATTCAAATATTAAATGGAAGATATGGTGTCTATTTAAAATGTGGCAAAACTAATGTTTCGATAGCCAAAGATACTGATATAGAAAAATTTACCATTGATGAAGCAGTATCCCTTTTAGAAGAAAAACTAAAAGATAAAAAAGGCGCAATTCTAAAAAAAACTAAGTTTAGTAATAAAAAAACTACAAGGAAAAAGAAAAGTTAGAAAAAATATGATTTTTAAAAAAAAAGAATTTTTTTTATTAATTTTTTTAATTTTCTTGCAATCATGCTCTGGAGGGAGGATTGGAAATTTTCTTGAAAGTAGTTTTAATGATTTAGAAAAAACAAGCAAAAATGAAGATTTACAAAATAACTTATTAAATAAAAAAGATATAAATT
>JFLX01000004.1 GCA_000634215.1 Prochlorococcus sp. scB243_495L20
AAAAAAAATAAAAAAATTAAGAATCTTTCAAAAAAAAGAAAAATTGAGCTTCAATCTTACAAAATAATATTCATTTTAAAAGATGTAGATCCAAAAGATCCCACTGAAGAGTTGAGTTCCATATTGAGTAATTCTGAGGTAAATTTTGAAATAGAAAGGATTGAACGTATCTTAGATTCAAAAAATAAAAGTATGAATAAAAATTAATTAAAAATATTCAACAAAAAATGAAAATAACAACAAAAACTGAAGCATTAAATATTGTCGAGACCTCTTATTTAGCATCTCTTTCATCTTTATTATGGGTTGCATTATATTATCTGCCAATTGGGGGAGCTTTATTAAGGTTGATTTTACCCCTCCCAATGATTTTTTTGCACTTGAGAAGGGGAAGTAAAATTGCATTGGAAGGACTTTTAATACAATTTCTACTTTTATTCATAATTATGGGTCCTGTTAGAGGAACTTTATTTTTATTTCCTTATGGGATTTTGGCTTTTTGGCTAGGTTGGTGTTGGTTTAAAGAAAAGAGTTGGAAACTTAGTTTAACTGGGGGAGTTGTTATTGGAACCCTTGGCTTCTTAATAAGAGTAATAGCATTATCTACTTTGGTTGGAGATAATCTTTGGGTGTTAATTACTAGAGCGAGTTATGGTCTAATAGAAAAGTTAATTGGATTATTTAATTTACCTTTATATCCTTCAATTTTGAGTATACAACTAGGTGCAATTTTATTAATAATTTTTCAAGAAATAGTTTATGTTTTAACTGTACATGTAGTTGCCTATTCTCTGTTTCCTAGATTTAAATTAACCATCCCAGATCCTCCAAGATTGTTAAATAGCTTAGTTGATTTTAATAATTAAAAAAAGTAAGAATGTACAGTACAGAATTAGGGATAATTTTTTTTGGAAATGAATCCAATAAAAAAAGACAACTCAATAAGATAGAAATTCTGAAAAAGAGTATTAAAAATTTAAAAATATTTCTTATAATCGCTGGCACTAATACATCACAAATTCCAGGAATTTCCGCAGCAGGTATTAATCCAAAATCGAGGCGAACAACTGCTCTCGCAGATGCTGAATTTTTACTTGAGGGTGCTTCAAAAGATCATAAATATAAATTGCCTCTTCTCAATGCAGGAGTAACTCCGGCCCTAATTAGTCATGTTTGTTCAAAGCTGATAAATACTTATCCAGTTATTGTTCCTCTGGGAATAGGAGCAAAGCCTTATTTTAATCATTTGGTTGTAGAAGATAGAAATTTGGGCCCATCAAATTGTCTTACCACTGGTAAATCGATGACTAAAGAGAGAGTTTTAAATCTCTATGAGAAAGGTCTTGCGATAGGAAAATCCTTAAAACAACCAGTTTTAATTTCTGAATCTGTACCGGGGGGCACCACAACTGCTCAGGCAGTAATGGAAGCTTTTGGTTTGCAGGTATCTAATTTAGTAGGGAGTAGTTTATTTAAAGCTCCAAGAGAACTAAGAAGACAGGTAATTAAAAGGGGACTTTTAAATGCGAATTTCAAGGCTGATTCCAACTCTTTTGATGTTGTCGCGGCAGTAGGTGATCCTTTCCAAGCTTTTTCAATGGGTCTATTAATTGGTGCCAGATTAGCAAAACAACCTGTAATATTGTCAGGAGGGAGTCAGATGTTAGCAGTCATTTTGCTTGTATTAGAATTTTTAGTTGAAAAAAATAAAGATGAATTTATTGAAGATGTTTTTATTGCGACAACTGGGTGGCTTGTGAAAGATAATTCTCTAAATGATTTAGTAAATCTAATTAATGAAAAATATGATGTCAAATTATTAGGTTTAGCCAGTCCTTTAAATTTTAAATCTTCAAAATACAAAGAATTGAAGGATTATGAATTAGGTCATGTAAAAGAAGGTGTTGGTGCTGGTGGAATATCATTGCTTGCTTTCTTAGATGGATTTAAAAATGAAGAAATAGTTTCATTGTGTCAACAAAATCTGGAAATGATGAAGGGCCTAGGTCAAATTTCTTTAGAGAAGGATTGCTGAATGTTTTCAAAATTTGCAACCAGAAGAGAATTTTTAAATTGTGGTAAGCTTTCGCTTTTATTTTTCTTAAACTCTTGCAGTAATTTACCTAATAAAGTAAAAATTGCATTACAAAATTCTTTTTATCCAGAATCTTTTAAAGATACGATTCCTAAAGATTGGAAGCAGGAAAAAATTAATTTTGAAAATATTCAGCTACAAAAAAATAGAAGCACAATTTTGAATTCTGACTTTACTTTAATAAATGATGGATGGATTTCTAGTATAGATTTTTCAGAATTTGAAAAAATAAATGAATATGCACTGTTCGAAAATTTGGATAAGAGATCGATAGATTTTTTGGGAAGCTTTAATCAAAATCAGAGGAGTAAATTATTTCCTATTGGCGTAGTACCCTATACAATCATCATTAAAAATAATAAAGAATTAATAACTTCAGCAAGAACATCTTGGGATTTTCTTCTTTCTGAAAAATTAACTGGGAAAATTATTTTTCCTCAAAGTCCTAGAATAATATTGTCAATTGCTCAAAAAATTAATTCATCTAATTCTTTAAAAAAACTCAAAAGTCAAGCTATGTTATTTGATGATAAAAATATGCTCAATTGGTTGATTAATTCTGATGCTATTGTCGCAATAGTTCCTTATAGTCTTTGTTCAAAATATTTAAAAATAGATCCAAGGCTTTCTTTAGTTTTCCCTAGCCAAGGCGTACCTTTGATGTGGCATTTTCTACTTAGTCGATCAAATCTAAATAATACAATATTAATGAAATGGATTAAATCTTTAGAAAATAAATCAATAGTAGATAAATTAGTAAGCCAGGGTTGGTATCTTCCATTCAATAGTGATTATTTGCAAAGTAAATATAAAACTGAAATGCTCCCCATCTTAGGACCTTCTGAGAAATGTTGGGAAAATAGTTGGTCTTTCCCTGTCTTAACAAATGAACAAAAAATTAATCTTAAAAATATCTGGAATGAGTCTTTATCCCCATAATCTTTTTGTAGGATTTTCAATTAATAAGTTATGAGTTTCCTTTAATAAATTTGGTATATCTAATTTACTAGGACATTTAGGAACACATTTATTACATTCTTGACAAAATGAGGAATTTTTTTCTTCCCACCAGTGGCCAGCTTTTCCTATTAAATTGTATCTTTCTTTTGCAAATTCTAATTGGCCATAACCAACAGATATATTTCTTAAACGAAGTATTTCTGGAATAGGCACTTCATTTGGACATGGAAGACAAGATCTACATTGTTCACATTTGGTTGAGTTTAATCTTTCATTAGAAACTTCCTCAATTTTATTAAGGGCGCTTTTTTCAAGTTTTGTAAGCTTCTCAAATGAGTTTCTAAGTTTATGCGCAAATTCAAAATCTTTTCTGTTTGTCGCCCCCAAGGATAAAGTTGTAATGCCTTTTGCGAGAAGAAATCGATACGCTAATTCTAATGGATGAAAAGGCTTAGAGGCCTCTATCAAAATATCACTTGGAGAATACAATCTACCGCCTTTATCTGCAGGTGATATTGCTAAAACTCCCATACCTTTTTTTATAGCTTCCTCTGCTAAAGCAATCTTAGATTGATCTAAATAATGTAAGTGAAGACTACAAAAAGTAAAAACTTCACAGTTAATTGCATCTTGAATTAGTGAATAACTTCCGTGAGAACTAAAACCGACTTGATCAACTAGTTCCTTCTCAAGTATCCAAGAAATGAATTTCTTACCCTCTCCAGAAAGAACCCAATCTAGATGTTGTTTTAAGTTGAGTCCGTGAATTGCAAGATTATTAATTTTCTCGCGATTTAAATTTTTAAGAGACTTTTTAAAATTATTTTTTAAAAAGTCAAAATCACCCTTTGGTAAAACTTTGGAAGTAATCACCCAATTTTTTTCTTTTATATTCTCTTCTATTGCTAATTTTTTTATTGAATTTCCAATAAGTGATTCAGCATCACCATAAGAGGGTGCTGTTTCTATGTGGTTAATTCCTACATAATATGCATTTTTTATTATGCTATACATTTTTTCGAGACTTTCAGTTGCTCGCATTGTCCCCAAAGTGAATAAGCTCACTTTCGCCCCTCTACCAAATGATCTTTTTTGTGAATTAATAATCATCTAAATATGATCAATTTCTTTTTATTTACTCTTTAATTTATTTATAGTTGAAAATGATTTAAAGTAAATTAAAGTAAATATAAAATTTTGCAAAAATATTTTTTTAAACTATGTTTACAGGAATAATTCAATCAGTTGGAAAACTAAGACAAGAAAAAAATATTTTAGAAATTGAAATTCTAGATAATTTATTTGATATGGAAATTGGTGACAGCATAGCTGTTGATGGAATCTGTTTGACAGTTAAAGAGATTTTTCAAAATAAATTTACTGTTGATGTTAGTGAGGAGACATTAAAAAAAACAACTTTAGGAGTAAAGTCCAACCTGAATCAGATTGTTAATCTGGAGCCCGCTCTTAGGGTGTCTGACCGTCTAGGAGGGCATATAGTCAGCGGACATGTTGATGGCCTTGGAACGGTTAAGAATATAGAAAAATTAGAGAAATCTTGGCTCTTATCAATAAAGTGGAAAAATAATAATTTTTCAAAATATGTAGTTAATAAAGGGAGTATTTGTGTAAATGGTATAAGTCTTACGATTGCAAAATATGAGCAGGAAGGAGAAATATTTACTATTGCTATAATTCCTCATACTTGGCATAACACAAATCTAAATAAATTAAATATCGGTGATAATGTAAACCTTGAGGCAGATGCACTAATTAAATATGTAGAGAAATTACTTTTATTTAATAAAAATAGTAATCAAGATTTATCTTCAAATAGTATTTCTTCCGAGTGGCTTAAGGAAAACGGTTGGTAAAATATTTTTTTTAATTTAATGGAATCAGATAAATTGTTTTTGATTCTTTTTTAAGATCGATTTTAAATTCCTGACCAGGTTCTAGACTTAATTTTTTGGTGTAGGCATGACCAATTAATAGGTTCCCATTGCCATGAACTTTAGTTTTGAATTCTGTCTGTCTGCCTCTTGAAGCTCTATTACCATTTTTCCCCTGACGACCATTTCCTATTTTGTAACCCTTAGCTTCAATAAGGGCCCTATAAAAACTTTTTCTTAAGATTCTTCCACTAGGACCTACGTACCCACAACCTCTTGCTATTTCATCTTCGGATTTTTTACTTAATAATTTTGCTTTTTCAAGAAGTTCTTTTCCTTCTAGCATTATCTGACAAATTTCTAATTATATATTCTTACTAAAAAGGAGAACTGTGGCAATATAAATTAATAAAAAATATATTTAATTTTTTAAATTTAGTTTTTTATAAAAGATACAAAATAATAAACAAAATAACCCATATTCCATCTACAAAATGCCAGTACAATTCAACAGCTTCCAAAGGGAACATATTTTGACTAGTTAATCTTCCGCCCTTGATTCTCGCTTGCCAAGCAATAATTAAAATCATTAAAGTGCCTAAAGTGACATGTAATCCATGAAAACCAGTAAGAGCATAAAAAGTACTTGCAAATAAATTATCGGTTAATCCAAAAGGTAGATGAAAATATTCAAATAATTGACATATTAAAAATATAATTCCAAGAAAAGCAGTAAAAGATAGCCATTTTTGGGATTCAGAGTTTTTATCTTTTAAAAGTGCTTTGCCTGCTTTATGAAAGGTTGCACTACTAACAAGTAACAAAATTGTATTGAGTGTAGGTATTGATAGTTCTAATTCATAAATAGCACCATCAGGTAATGGATTTACTGCTTTATAAGTTAAATAAGCAGCAAAGAATCCAGCAAAAGTCATTCCGTCCGCAATTAGGAAAGTTATAAGACCAAACATTCTGAAGTCTTCATGTGTATCGTTAACTTCAGAGTTATTTTTTTGAATTTCTTTTGAGCTATCTAGAGTTGTCATATGTTTTTATTTTCGTTAAGAAATTTCTTTACCATAACCATAAGGTTCTTCAACTAATGGAGCTTCTCCTTCCCAATTTTCAACTGGAGGTGGAGAAGATGTTAACCATTCAGGTGTAAGAGCATTCCAAGGGTTATCTCCAGCATCTTTTCCATTCCTCACACTAAGGAATACATTAATTAAAAAAGGAATTGTACTGATAGCCATCAAAAGAGCTCCAAGGCTACTAATTTGATTAACGAACTGGAATTGAGGATCATATTCTGCAACTCTTCTTGGCATTCCATTTAAACCAAGCCAATGTTGAGGAGCAAAACACAAGTTAAATCCAATAAAGGTAATGATAAAATGTAAAATTCCTAATTTTTCATTGAGCATTTTTCCAGTTACTTTTGGGAACCAATGATAAATTGAAGAGAAAATAATAAAAACAGTCCCTCCATAAACTATGTAATGAAAATGGGCTACAACGAAATAGGTATCATGTACGTGAATATCGAAAGGGACCTGTGCCAAAGCAACTCCTGTAATACCTCCAAAAACAAAATTTATAATAAATCCGCAAGAGAATAACATTGCACTATTGATGGAAATTTTACCTCCCCATAATGTTGCAACCCAATTGAAAAATTTTATACCTGTTGGAACAGCAATAAATGCTGTGGCAATAGTAAAGAACAATCTCATCCAAGGAGGGGTTCCACTCGTAAACATGTGATGCGCCCAAACAACTAAACCTAAAACTACTATCCCCATTATTGAAAAAACCATTGTTGTATATCCAAAAAGTGGTTTTCTAGCATGTACAGGAAGTATTTCACTAACTAAACCAAAGGCAGGAAGAACCATAATGTATACAGCTGGATGAGAATAAAACCAAAATAAATGCTGATAAACTACAACATTGCCACCCAAAACAGGATTGAAAAAACCTGTATTAGCGATGATATCGAAGCTAAGTAGAATTAAAGTGCCTGCTAAAACAGGAGTTGACAAAACAACTAATAGACTTGTCCCTAGCATTGCCCAACAATACATTGGCAATTGCATAAGTTTTAATCCTGGCCTTCTTAATTTGATAATGGTCGCGATAAAGTTTATTCCACCAAATATAGAACTGCCTCCAAGTAATAGGACGCTCAGAATCCAAATAATTTGTCCTGATTGAGGAGTAGTTATGCTCAAAGGAGGATAGGCCGTCCATCCAGCCTGAGCAGCACCCTCAACAAAATAGCTTGCTACCAGCATCAAACCTGAAGGAGGAATTAACCAAAAAGCTACAGCATTCAATCTTGGGAATGCCATATCTCTAGCACCTACATAAAATGGAATTAAATAATTTCCAAAAGCACCGTTAACTACAGGCACTATCCATAGAAAAATCATTATTGTTCCATGAAGGGTTAAAACTTGGTTATATACATCTCTCGGCATAAAGTCAGACATCGGACTAGCTAGTTCAATTCTTATAGCGCTAGCTAAGGTTCCTCCTATTAAATAGAAAAGAAAACCGCAGACTAAGTATTGTATCCCAATTACTTTATGATCAAGGCTAAAACTAAAGTATCTAAGCCAGCCTTTAGGTTGAAGACTTTCATTATTAGTTTTTTGTGGATCAATTGATATTGTCATAAATTTACCTCTGGTTTTTTATTTTTGTTAAACCATTCGTTGTAATCAGATTCTTCTTCAACAATTATGGAGGCTCTCATTCCTCCATGATATGGACCACATAATTCTGCGCAAATTATCGGATATTTTCCTACTTTTGTTGGAGTGAAATTTAGAATAGTCGGTTGTCCGGGAATAATATCCTGTTTAATTCTGAACTCTGGTACCCAAAAAGCATGAATCACATCTTTAGATTCCATTTTCATTGATACTTTTTGATCAACAGGAACGTGTAGTTCTCCTGATATGAAATTGCCCTTGGGGTAATTGAATAGAAATGCAAATTGCATAGCTGAAACTTCAATTGATAAATTATTTATTGCTATTTCATTATCCGAGGTTTGACTTATTCCGGCCCAAATTTTTTCAGTATTAGAACTCATCATTTCGTGGTTATGATTTAGTTCTTTCATCCCTCCCATTCGATCGTAGATGTTATAGCTATATAAACCTATTAATAAAACAATTATTGAAGGGATAATTGTCCACACAATTTCTAAGCTTAAGTTTCCCTCTAAAGCTATGCCATCACCTATCTGATCATTTCTTTTCCTAAACTTAAATAAGCTATATATAACAGCTATTGTCATTCCTATAAAAATAATTAATCCAATGATGAAAAGAATTTTAAAAAGTTCATCGTAAATTGGTGCGTTAATACTTGCTTCAGCTGGGAGCAAATTTAAATTAAAACCAATCCAAAAAGATATAGCAAAAACAAGGGAAATAGTTAGAATTAAATAAAAGTTTTTATTTAACAATTGATCTCTAAAATTTTGTATTTATATCCTCAAGATATTCAATTATTTTAATCCTGCATCCTTTGTTAAAAGAAAAACATTTAAATTCACAACTTCTTAAGATTTATGAAATAAAAGGCGTATTATTAATAACTTTTTAGGGTTAATTGTCAGGGAAAAAAGATTAAATAAGTAAATTATTTTTCAAATTAAACATATTAATTTTTAATTAATGTTTGGTTTTTAAATCTAATTTATTATGCAAAATAATAGGTTTTGTCCATTTGATTAATAATCAATTATATAAATCAAAATATCTGACAATTTTTAAAAGGTTGGGAAGTCATACTGTACTAGCACTCATCGCACTAATCGTAATTGGAGGTGCTACTAGAGTAATGGAGGCTGGACTTGCCTGTCCAGATTGGCCATTATGTTATGGATCTTTTTTGCCTTTTAATCATATGAACCTAAGAGTATTTCTAGAGTGGTTTCATCGTCTAGATGCTTTTCTGGTTGGAATATTAATTCTTTTTAAATTTTCCCTTTCAATTATTTGGAAAAATGAAATTCCAAATTGGTTACCTAAAACATATTCAATATTACTTTTTCTCGTTATTGTCCAGGGATCTTTTGGAGCTTTAACAGTAATAAACTTGCTTGATTCATATACTGTTACTGGCCATCTTTTAATGGCTTTTCTACTTCTCATCACAACAATTTCAATAAATCAAAATTTAGAAAATGACGATACAGAAGAGCCATTAATTTGGTGGAGATTTTTATTGTTTTTTCCTATTTTACTTACTCTTATTCAATCTTTTATCGGAGTAAGGCTTTCATCAACTTGGTCAGCACATATTTGTTTATCTTTTAATAAACAATGTCTAATTCTAAATACTCATAAATTATTTGCTTTTCCAATTGCTTTTTCAATTCTATTGATTATAGCTACTGCAATTTATAAGAGAAGTTTGCTAAATGTAAATTGGAAATATCTCTCAGCACTTATTTTTCTATTGTTTTCCCAAATTGCTTTGGGTGTTTTAAGTCTTAAAACAAATTTGAATGAACCTATTTTTATTATCGGTCATCAACTTAACGCCTCTTTATTTATTGCGATATTAACAACATTAATTTTTAGAAATCCTTTTACCAAAAAAGGTTTAAACCACTCCCTAAATTCTCAAATGGTTGGTATCAATTCATGAACAGTAGTAATTTAGAAAACTTGAACTATAAATCATCAATTAGGGATGAAGTTGTACCTTCAAGAAAAAAAATAACTTTGCCCCCTTGGCTTGAAGTAGCAAAACCCAGATTAATCCCACTTTTATTGGCAACAACTTTGGGAGGAATGGCTTTAACTGAAGAATGGCCTTTGTCTTCACCGAAACTTATCTGTACTTTAGGAGGCGGAGCTTTGGCGGCAGCAGCAGCAGGAGCTCTTAATTGCTTGTGGGAAATGGAATTAGATAAGAGGATGACAAGAACTAGCAAAAGAGCCTTGCCAGCTGGAAAGTTGTCATCTGAGACTGTATTTTTAGCAGCGGTATCTTGTACTTTGGCAGCTTCGATGCTTTTAGTAAGTGGTGTAAATTATTTGGCTGCGGGTTTAACTCTTCTTGGTTTATTTAGCTATGTAATTTTATATACAGTTATTTTGAAACCTCGTACAACAAAAAATATTGTCTTCGGAGGAGTTGCTGGTGCGATACCACCTTTAGTTGGAGCATCTGCTGCTACAGGGCATGTAGGTCTTAGTGGTTGGTGGTTGTTTGGTTTAGTAATGTTATGGACCCCAGCTCATTTTTGGGCTCTTGCAATTTTGTTGAAGGATGATTACGCATCTGTTGGTATTCCTATGCTCCCTTCTGTTAAAGGATCTGTTTTTACTGCTAAAGCGATTTCTCGTTATGGATGGGCAACAATTTTAATGAGTATTATGGGAGTTTTTGCTTTGCCTGAAGGGGGTCTTTTATACGGAATTATGTTATTGCCATTTAATGGAAGACTTTTGCAATTAATAAATGAATTAAAGAAATCTCCTGATGATCTTTCAAGAGCAAAGTCTCTTTTTAGGTGGTCTATTCTATATATGTTTGGTATTTGTCTTTTGTTATTAATTTCCAGAACTCAACTATCCGTGGAATTTGAGCAGCAATCTATGCAAATATTTTTATCTATACTATCCCTGCTTAGTAATTAAATTAGATGTAAAATGTTTTTTAGGAAATAGTAAGTTTGATGAATTATATAAAAGTTAAAGGGCTCTCAAAATCTTATTCAGAAATCAAGGCTTTAAAAAACTTATCGATGGAAATTGAAGCTGGAACATTATTCGGCATACTAGGCCCAAATGGCGCTGGTAAATCAACACTTATAAAAATACTCGCTACTTTAATAGAGCCTGATAGTGGAGAAGTTTTAATAAACAATATTAATCTCATAAAAAATTCAAGGAAAATTAGAGAATTAATTGGCTATGTTGCCCAGGACATTGCACTTGATAAAATATTAACTGGACGAGAGCTTTTGGATTTTCAATCAGATTTATATCACATCAACAAAAACAAAAAATTTGAAAGGATAAAGAAATTAATAGATCAATTAGAAATGAATGATTGGATTGATCGTAAGTGCGGAACTTATTCAGGGGGAATGAAAAGAAGAATAGATCTTGCAGCTGGACTTTTACATTTGCCTCAAGTATTAATATTGGATGAACCTACAGTTGGTTTAGATATTGAAAGTAGAAATATCGTATGGCAACTTTTGAAAGATTTGAGAAATAATGGAATGACTATTATTTTAAGCAGTCACTATCTTGATGAAATAGATAAATTGGCAGACAAATTAGTGATAATTGATGATGGAAGAGTTATAGCACAAGGGGCTCCTGCAGAACTGAAAAACAAATTAGGAGGAGATAGAGTAACTTTGAAAGTAAGAGAATTTAGTAATCAGGAAGAAGCAAAAAATGTATGCCAAATTTTATCTTCAATAGATGGAATTAGTCAGATTGTCATAAATGAAGCTCAAGGTTTCTCTATAAATTTTGTAGCAGATAAGGAAAAAGATTTACTTACGAAGCTCAAAGTGGAATTGGCCTTCTCAAAGTTTGAAATTTTTTCTCTTACTCAAAGTCAGCCAAGCTTGGATGATGTATATCTTCAGAAAACCGGGAAAACATTATTGGATGCTGAAATTTCCATGGCAGGGAAAAGAGACCTTAAAAAAGAATCAAAGCAATCAATGCGATAAAAAACTTCTGGTTAACTAACTATAATGAAAATTAATTACTGCTAATTATGGAATTAAAACAGTATAATTTATTTTTTTTATATCAAGAAACATTTGCCTTAACAAAGAGATTATTTATTCAATTAAAAAGAAGACCATCAACTCTCTTAGCTGGAATATTACAACCTATTATTTGGCTTTTTTTATTTGGGGCATTATTCTCTAAAGCTCCTGAAGGTTTTTTACCAGGAGTTGATTCTTATGGAAATTTTTTAGGAGCAGGACTTATTGTTTTTACTGCTTTTAGCGGAGCCCTAAATTCTGGTCTTCCTTTAATGTTTGATAGAGAGTTTGGATTTCTTAATAGATTACTTGTAGCTCCTTTAACCAGTAGATTATCCATAGTTTTATCTTCTTTTTTTTATATAACAATCTTGAGCTTTGTTCAGAGTATTGTAATAATGGTTGTTTCATTCATTTTGGGTTATGGATGGCCCAACTTATATGGTTTAGGAATTGTTTTTACAACATTAATTCTATTAGTTCTTTTTGTAACATCAATAAGTTTATGTTTAGCTTTTGTTTTGCCCGGACATATTGAATTAATCGCTCTTATATTTGTGATAAATTTACCTCTTCTTTTTGCAAGTACTGCTTTGGCTCCAATTTCTTTCATGCCAAATTGGCTTGGGTGGTTGGCTTCATTAAATCCATTAACTTTTGCGATCGAACCTATTAGGACTGCTTATACAGGAACTATGAATTTAGAGTTAGTGGCTTTACATGCTCCATATGGTGATTTATCTTGTAAGAGTTGTATATCAATTTTATTTTCTTTAACAGTTTTATCCTTGATTATCATAAGGCCTTTGTTAAATAAGAAGTTAAATTAATAAATTTATGCTTTTAAAAAATCATCTAATCGAAGTTTTTAAAAAAGCCTCTAAAGAAAATAATTTTTTGCTTAAAGAAAATATTGTTCTTAAGTGGGTTCATAGATTTGGGATTGATTCTTTAAATGATTTATTAATCCATAGTCCAGAACAAAAGGAAAATCATGAAGAAGAAAATCAAGAACAAATAAGTTTAATTGATGAAAATCATGAAGAAGAAAATCAAGAACAAATAAGACTTGAATCTTTTAAAACTTTAGAAAATTTAGAAGAAACAAATTGTGAATCAAATTACTTAAAAATTTCTAAGAATAATCAGTTCTTTAATACTAAACAAGATTCTAATCAAATAAATCAATATATTAAAACCCCAAAATTACCACTACCTAATATTAAAAATTTAAGAAAATGGATTAATAAAGATAAAAAAGCTAGTTAACTTTTTACATCATACCTGGCATACCCATTCCGCCCATACCTGGCATCCCCATGCCACCCATACCTGGCATCCCCATGCCACCCATACCTGGCGTACCCATTCCGCCCATACCTGGCATCCCCATGCCACCCATGCCACCCATGCCACCCATTGGATCTCCACCTGGTCCTCCTAGGGCAGCGGCTTCAGGCTCTGGAATGTCAGCCATCGCAACTTCTGTTGTAAGGAGCATAGCTGCAATAGATACTGAATCTTGAAGAGCTAATCTTATTACTTTGGTTGGATCTAATATTCCTGAATCTTTTAAATCCTCATATTTTCCTGAATTAGCATTGAAGCCTTTTTTAATTCTTTTAATTTCAGCGACAACTACATCACCATTGAAACCAGCATTTTTTGCTATTTGTTTAGTAGGTTCCAAAAGGGCTTCTTTTACTATATTTATCCCTGTTCTTAAATCATCGGAAGATGTTGGACTTAAATTTAAAAGGTCATCTGATATTTCAATTAAAGTCTGTCCACCGCCAGAAACTACACCCTCTTCAATTGCAGCTTTCGTAGCATTAAGGGAATCTTCGATTCTTAACTTTTTGTACTTCATCTCTGTTTCTGTTGCAGCCCCAACTTTGATTAGAGCTACTCCTCCAGCTAGTTTTGCTATCCTTTCATTAATTTTGTCCTGATCATACTCTGAGTCAGTTATCTCAACTTCTCTCTTTAATTCTTCTACTCGCGCTTTAACCAAATCTTTAGTGTCTTCGAAGGCAACAATCGTAGTTTTGTCCTTCGTGATAGTTATTTTTTTTGCTTTGCCTAAATCATTAATCGATACTTTATCAAGTGTCATCGATTTATCCTCACTAATTAACTTAGCTCCAGTAAGAATAGCAATATCTTCAAGGGCAGCTTTTCTTCTCTCGCCAAATAACGGAGCTCTTACGGAAGCTACGTTTAAAACTCCACTATTCTTATTCAAAACCAAGGTGGATAAAGCCTCTCCTTCGATATCTTCAGCAAGAATTAGAAAAGGAGAGCCTGACTTCTGAATTTCTTCAAGTATTGGAACCAGATCAACTAAAGTTGAAATTTTTTGATCAGTTATTAATATTTTAGGGTTTTCAAGTTCACAAACTTGTCTTTCTTGGTCTGTCACGAAATATGGAGAACTATAGCCTCTATCAAAAGACATTCCTTCAGTTATATCTAATTCTGTATCTAGTGATTGAGATTCTTCTACAGTAATTACGCCATCTGAAGTAACAATATCCATTGCCTTTGATATTATAGATCCAATTTCTTCATCACCTCCAGCACTAACTGTTGCAACTTTTTGGATATCAGAACCACTTAATGAAATACTTTTGGAACTTAATTTCTCTAAGACAAAAGCTAGGCCTGCCTCCATACCTTTTTTTAACTCCATGGGGTTTGCACCAGAAGCAATATTTTTTAATCCCTCCTGAACCATCTTCTGAGTCAAGATGGTGGCTGTTGTTGTCCCATCTCCTGCACTCTCTTTTGTCTTGGATGCAACTTGTTCTATTAATTTCGCACCCAAATTAGAAATAGGGTTATCAATCTCAATTTCTTTAGCAACTGTTGAGCCATCTCTAACTATATCGGGCGAACCAAATTTTCTCTCTATTACTACGTTTTTTGCTTTTGGCCCAATAGTAACCTTTACCGCATTAGCTACGAAATTTACACCTTTTTCTAGCGCTTCTCTTGATTCATTAGAAAAACTTAACTGCTTAGCCATGTTTACTCGAACTTTAGTCTTATTCTAATCTCCCATAGAATCATTTTTAAGGGATATTTAATTAAGTGGGGAAAGCCGAATTTCTTTTAAATAGACATACAAATTAACTCAAATAAGAGTATCTTTAAGTTATGGAAGAAACAAATAATCTTATTTTTACTCTTACCGCAATCTTCGCGATTGCTATGACATTGATATACTTCCCTTTAAGATTTTTCTTGACATTAACTGCTAGAAGTCGAAGACTAAAACTTTTACAAAAAATTAGAAGGTTGAGAGATGAATTAGGCCAGCCTTATGAAAGTACATAACTAAATACTCATACCACCGTCTATACTAATTGTCTGTCCGGTAATGTAACTTCCTGCATCACTTGAAACTAAGAATGAAACTAAGGTTGCAATTTGAGTACAACTTCCTAATTTCCCTAAAGGAATAACTTTTAGAATCTCTTCAATATTAAGTTTTTCAGTCATCTCTGTTTCTATAAAACCTGGAGCTATAGCATTAACATTTATACCTCTTGAGGCAAATTCTTTAGCACAAGTTTTGGTAAATCCAATAACTCCAGCTTTAGCTGCAGAATAATTTGCTTGACCAGGATTACCAATTATTCCAACAACAGATGAAATATTTACGATGCTACCACTTCTTTTTTTCATCATAAATTTTGAAGCATATTTTGTACAAAGAAAAACTCCTTTTAAGTTTGTATTTAGTACATCATCCCATTGTTCCGATTTCATTCTCATCAATAGTCCATCTCTAGTAATTCCAGCATTGTTAATAAGGATATCAATGGTGCCATTAATTTTGATTATTTCTTCAAAAGCTGAACTTACAGAATCCTCTTTTGAAACATCAAATTTTAATTTATGAGCTTTACCTCCTGAATTTTTTATTAAATTTACAACTTCTTCAGCTTTTTCATCAGAAGAAGAGTAATTGATAAAAACTTCTGCTCCCAATCGGCTTAGTTCTAAAGCAATTTCTTTACCAATTCCTCTGCTAGCTCCAGTGATTAAAGCAACTTTGCCTGATAATGAATCTTTATTGGACATTATGAAATTTTATAATTTTCAATCGTAGTACTATTTGTGTAAAGATATTGCTTTTATTTATAATTGTCTAGAAAACATTAAGTCCTTCTATTGTGCACTTTTTAATACCAGCTGCAGGGAGTGGTAGCAGAATGAAAGCTGGAAAAAATAAATTACTTATTGATTTAGAGGGTGAGTCTTTGATTTATTGGACACTTAAATCTGTATTTTCTGCAAGCTCAACAAACTGGGTTGGAATAATTGGGCAACCGAAAGATAAAAACTTATTACTAAATTCAGCTAAGGATTTTGCCCATAAAGTTCATTGGATTAATGGTGGTGAAACCAGACAACAGTCAGTTTTTAATGGTTTAAAAGCGTTACCAAAAGATGCTGAAAAAGTTTTAATACATGATGGCGCTAGATGTCTAATTAATCCTGGATTGATAGACCTTTGTGCCAAGCAATTAGATGAATATGAAGCTGTAATTTTAGCTACTAAGGTAACAGACACTATAAAGATTGTTGATAATGAAGGTTTTATTAAAGAAACACCAGATAGAAATTATTTATGGGCAGCGCAAACTCCTCAGGGCTTTTTAGTAGATAGATTAAAAAAAGCTCATAAGATGGCAATTGATAAAAAATGGAAAGTCACAGATGATGCTTCTCTATTCGAAATGCTTAATTGGAAAGTGAAGATTATTGAAGGAACTTATTCAAATATAAAAATTACATCCCCTATAGATTTGAAAATAGCAAAACTTTTTGTGAAGAACTCCTAGTTAAAAAGGTGTATCGATACTAAGAATGCCGTTGTCACCATTTAAGGTTGCTTCATACCCTAACGGGACGCATGCATTCCCTGATATATGGCCTATTGGGAGATCAAAAAGAATAGGAAAATCGAACTCTTGAAGTCTTTCAATAATGCAGTTTTTTAGTAAATCTTTCCATTCAAGGTCGCAGGAATCATTAGAAAAACTTCCGAATCCAATACCCGCAATTTCAGATATTGTTTTAGTCATCCTAAGGTAAGTCAACATGCGATCAATTTTATAAATATCTTCATTAATGTCTTCAAAAATTATTATTTTCCCTTTGCAATCTGGAAAGTGATTAGTACCAATTAAAAAAGTGGCAATAGTTAAGTTAGAAACTATTATCTCTCCTTTCGCTTTCCCACCTCTTAAAGGGATTCCTATTATGTCCTCAACATATCCCTCAAAAAGTAAATTTCTTAATCTCTCAAGACTCCACTCTGGCTCTTTGAAAAGGCTTGTAACCATGGGGCCATGGATAGAACCTATAAATCCTTGGGAATATTTAGATAGTAATAAAGAACATGTATCTGAGAATCCAAGCATTAAACCATTTTGCCAATTAGGTTCTTTTTCTAAAAGTCTTGCTGAACCCCAGCCTCCTTTTGCAAAAATGATTAGCTTACTATTTTGTGCTTTTTCAAGTTCTTCAAATCTAGTTAGATCATTACCTGCAAAATAACTAAATTTTTTTGATAGAGAATTATTTTCATTAATTTCCAAACCCCAGTTTTTTAAGATTTCTATGCCTTTTTGAAAATTTTCGTCTTCATCAATAAAGGAGCCAGGAGCTAAGATATCTATTAAATCCCCTTTTTTTAATCTAAAAACCATATTTAGAATTTATGAGGCAATAATAATTCCTAATAAAATGACTCCTCCATAAATTGATTGATTTTTGAAGTGATTGCCAATATTTTTTATTGATTGCTTTTCCTCAGGAAATACTTTTATTATATCTCTCTGCATTAAGATTGATGTTGCAAGCCAAATTGGCCAAAAAATAAAATCCATTTGATTAATAAATCCGCATATTGCGAGAAAAAAAGAAGTTAAAAAATAACAAATTTGAATGGTTATTTTTGTATTGTTCTGGAGGTTAACAGCGGAACTATTAATTCCAATTTTGATATCATATTTTTTATCTGCTAAAGCATAAATCGTGTCAAAGCCAAAAGTCCAAAAAATGGTAGCAAGCCAGCAAAATAATAAAACAATACTATTTAAATTGCCTTCATTTGCAGCCCAGGGAATTAAGACAGCAAAACCCCAGCATATGGATAAGATTAATTGAGGATATTTAAACCATCTTTTGGCAGAAGGATAAATTAAAATGATAGGTAAAGCTAAAAAAGCAAGTGAAATTGAAAGGATTCTTCCAGGCTGAGGTAGTGACAAAGTTAGAAAGAAGCTACATAAAATTAAAAACAAAAGAATTGAATAAGCTGTTTTAAGACTGATTTTATTTGCAGCTAAAGGTCTATTTTTTGTCCTAACAACTCTTTGATCAATTTTTTTGTCCCAAATATCATTAACCACGCAGCCTAATCCACTTACTAGTAGTCCTCCCAGTATTATTCTTAGCAACATTAAAAATGTTGGATTAGCGTCTGGGGTTAAATATAAACTCCATCCAGCAGGAATAAGTAAGATCATTCTTCCAGTCGGCTTATTCCACCTTAATAATTCAAATAAAGTACTTAATTTAATTTGTCGATTTTTATTTTGCATATGACCTATTGTATATTTCATAACTTTAAATAATCTTACTAGGATTAAGTGATTTCTATTATTTAATAATCAATGTTGGGTATATTTATTAATGGATTAAAGATATCTTCGTCTTATAAAAAGAAATGATACTGAAACAAGATTTAAGATATTTTCAAGAAAAGCAAATTTTAGTAGCTTCTATAGATATTGGAACTAACTCTACACATCTCTTGATAGCAGAAATTAATCTAGAATTAAAATCATTTTCAATAAAATTTACTGATAAATCAACCACTCGTCTTGGAGAAAGAGATGAGGAGGGTAATCTTACTGAAGAATCAATCCAAAGGGCATTAGTTACTCTTAAGCGATTTAAGGAATACTGTAAAAGTAATGGAGTAAAACAAATAGTAACTGCAGCAACAAGTGCAGTTAGGGAAGCCCCAAACGGTCAAGATTTTATTAGAAGAGTTCTTGATGAAACTGATATTCAAATAGAAATGATAAGTGGTTCTGAGGAAGCCAGATTAATTTACCTTGGTGTTCTTTCTGGTATGTCTTTTGAAGATCAGTCTTTTGTAATCATAGATATTGGAGGAGGATCTACAGAATTAATACTTGCAGATAAAAAAGATGCTATAGCTCTTACCAGTTCGAGAATTGGTGCGGTAAGACTAAAAAATGATTTTTTAAATAAAGGGTCTATAACTTCAGGAAGATCGAGTTTTTTAACAACTTTTATTAAAGGATCTTTAGAACCATCTGTTCGAAAAATAAAAAGTAGATCTAAGGGAGATAAGCCTTTATCTATGGTTGCAACCAGTGGCACTGCAACCTCATTAGGAAATTTGATTTCAGATGATTTGGGAGAATCTAAACAAAAGTTGCATGGTTATAAATTCAAAAGGGAAAATTTACAAAATGTATTGGAAAAACTTATTAAATTGCCAGTTTCGGAAATCAAGAAAATACCTTCATTAAGTGAGAGAAGAGCAGAAATAATTATTCCAGGAGCATTGATATTAAACACCGCAATGGAGATGTTGAACTTTGATGAATTAACTATAAGTGAGAGGGCGCTTCGAGAGGGTTTGGTTGTGGATTGGATGCTTCGTAAAGGGATAATTAAAAATGAGTTAAATATTCAAGGCAATATTAGAAAAACAACTATACTTCATCAGGCCAGAAAGTTTGGAGTAGATAATACAAGAGCTGAGAAAGTTATTGATATTGCCTTTCAAATCTATGATCAGACAAAAAATATCTTTCATAGCGATAATGACCCTAAATCTAAAGAACTTCTTTGGGCAGCTTCTAATCTTTATAATTGTGGGAAATATGTGAATGTTGGTTCATATCACAAACACTCTTGGTACTTAATAAAAAATTGTGAGTTGTTGGGATATTCTGAAGCAGAAACAAATATTATTGCTTCAATTGCTAGATACCATAGAAAGACTTTACCCAAGAAAAGACATGAGTCTTGGCAAAATTTAATATCCAAAGAAGATAAAACATTAGTTCTTGAAATGTCATTAATCCTGAGACTAGCAGCAGCTCTTGATCAAAGACCTGACAAGGTGATCTCCTCAGTTCAAATAAAATTGCAGGAAAATAATCTTACATTTCAACTTTTACCTTTAGATAGAAACCATGATCTTCTTCTTGAAAAATGGAACTTAGGATTATGCCGTAATGTAATAAAAGAACTAAAGAATTTGGAATTAAAAGTTATTTAGTTTTTTTAATAAGTTCTTGTTTCGGAGTTTGATTCTGAGAAGAATCTGAAAATAAATTGAAAATTAAGGACGAGGCGATTAGTCCGAGAAAGCCTGAAATTAAAATAAATATTAGGAATCCTAGTGGATTAAAATTCTTAGATTGCCTAGTTTTATAGTTTTTTTTGGAAACTTCTTCAACTATTTCTTCAATTTTCACTTCTTTCCTCTCTGTCTTGAATTCATCCATTAAAAATTCTGTATCAACTTTTAGCTTCTGTGAAATCCTTCTAATCATTGCTTTGATAAATACTTTTTCAGGTAGTTTTTCTTCATTACCTTCCTCTATGGCTTCAAGTTGATGAGCTCCAATTTTTAGATCAGAAGCCAATTCTTCAATTGATTGATTTTTACTTAACCTAGCCTCTTTAATGAAATTTCCAATTCTTTTTAGAGAGGAATCTCCTCCTTTATTGTTGATTTCCGAAACAGATTTTATTTCTTTCAAAGCAAATAAATTTTTACTAATTATAGTAATTAATATTTTTCTATCAACATTAAGATTATTTATTCCTAAAGAGATGCTTATAAGATGGATTATAAAGATTAGATCTTTTTTGAGAATTACTAATTGCTGGACTAATTATGTAAATGGTTGTTCTAATTAGTTTTTTCTCAATAGAAAATTTTTCCATATCTTTTAATTCTATTAATGATGTCCAACCATCATCCCAAGATACTCTAAATCCAACAATCACTTTAGTCTCTGGAGGGTAAAACTCTAGTAAAGTTTCTTGAGACCTTTTCACATGCCTAGCACTAAGATATAGACATATAGAGGAATTGTGTTTCGCAAGATCTTTCAGAGATTCTTTTTCAGGCATCCCTGTTCGACCTCCTGCTCTAGTTAAAATTATTGTTTGCGTTACGTCAGGGATGGTTAACTCAGCTTCATGATATGCTGCAGCAACTTGAAAAGCACTTACACCAGGAACAACCTCGATTTCAATTTTTTCGTTTTTTAAAATTTCGATTTGCTCTCTAATTGCTCCAAAAAGGCAAGGGTCTCCATCATGCAACCTTGCAACAGTTTTCCCTGCTTTAAATTTTTCTATCATAATTGAGGTAATTTGCTCTAAGTTAAGTAAACTCGTTTTTATTTTTTCAGAACCTTCTTTAGCAGAATCTAAAATCTTTTCAGGTATTAGAGAATCAGTCCAGATAGTGACATCTGCAATTTTTATTTTTTTTAATGCTTTTAAAGTTAATAATTCTGGATCTCCTGGACCAACACCAATAAAGGATATTTTGTTATCCATTTTTTCTATTTTTCCCACTATATTTTCTCAATCTTAAAAAAAATATTCCAATTAATCCAGAAGAAAATAGAAAAATACTTATAAATTGAGCCATCCTTATACCGCCATCACAGAAAGGTGGAAGTCCACCAATGCATAGTGGGTCAGTTCTTAAACCTTCAATCCAGAATCTTCCCAAGCTGTAACTTATTAAATAAAGAAAGCTAATAAAGCCAGGCCTGAAAAAATCTGTTTTATTTTGTTTATTAAAGGTAATAATAAGGACGATGAAAATTAAAAGATTCCACAATGACTCATAGAGGAATGTAGGATGAAAAAATTCATAATTAATAAATTCTAAAGGCCTATTTTGGATAGGTATAAATAATTTCCAAGGCAAATTTGTAGGAACTCCAAAGGCTTCATTATTGAAAAAATTTCCCCACCTTCCTATTGATTGTCCAAGAATAATCGAGGGTATTAATATATCTATAAAAGTTTTTAAATTAATTTTTTTCGACTTACAGAAATAGATAATAGATATTAATCCTCCAATTAGACCTCCATGGATTGCTATGCCTCCTTCCCAAACTGCAAGAAAAGAAGGTATTTGAATGATGTTATTGAATAGTTCAAAAGAAGTAAAAAAGTTCTCTCCACTATATTGTCTCCACTCAAAAATTACGTAATAAGCTCTAGCTCCAATTATTGAAGAGATTATTAATGATGGAAGTATTTCACTAATGTACTCTGGGTTAAGATTTCTTGCCTTTGCTAGTTTTTTAGAGACAAATAGACCTATTAAAACTGAAACCGAAATAAGAAATCCATACCATCTAATAGTTATGAATCCTAAATTTAAAAAAGTTTCTCCTGGAGATTGTATAAAAGCTTGAAGTATAAGCATTTAGAGAAAGTTAGATACCCTCTGCTGCTTGCACTTTTTCAACTTGTTTTTTCTTTAATACTAAAAGTATTTGTGTTAAGCCTACACCAATGAAGAATGCAATCAATCCAATAACTCTATAAGGGCTCTGAAGTACAACCTCAGCATCTAATTGCCCAAAACCACCAACGTTAGGATCATTAGTAAGAGGGTCACCTACATTAATTTTGTCTTGCGCTTTTACGATAAGTTGAGGACCCACAGGCACTGTTTCAGTAGTTATTTCACCATTATCGTTTTCTATATTGACTTGATAGCTTCCATCTTCAATTGTTTCTATTGAATTTATAGTTCCTGCTGTGGAAGAAGTGAATACTACATTATTGCTCTTGTCTCCAGTTGGATATACCTGACCTCTACCTCTATTGCCTCCAATATGTAAAGAGTATTTCCCATAGTGATATTCTTTATTAGTGGATGGGTCAGGGGAAAGTACAGGAAAAACAATTTCTTTATTGGTATCTCCAGGCAAAGGTCCGACAATAATGATATTATCTTTCTCTTCACTGTAGTTAGTGAAATATACCCCTTCTGTCTCTTCTTTTATTTCTTCGGTCCATCTTTCTTGTGGAGCAAGTTTAAAGCCATCAGGCAGCATTACAACAGCACCAACTTGTAATGGGACTTCCGAACCATCAGCCCCTATCTCTTTTAAATCATTTTTGTAGGGTATTTTGACTACAGCTTTGAAAACACTATCTGCTCCAACAGATTGTGGAACCTCTGCAATTGTAGGCATCTGAGCTAGATGACAATTTGCACAGACTATCTTACCTGTGGCTTCTCTTGGGGATTCGTAGTTTTGCTGAGCCCAAAATGGATAAGCAAAACTGATCTCTGGATAGAATACAATGCTTGAAATGAAAAGCAGAGTACAGATAAATAAACTTGTTTTTTTCATGATTTGATTTTTAAGACCTTTCATTTTTTTATGCCCACCATGGATTTTCATTAGTTCTAAAGTCAGTTTCTGACCATTGTTTTACGAGTACAGCATCATCTTCAATATCGACATGAGCTAGAGCTAAAGATAAAGGCGCAGGCCCCCTTACTACCTTTCCGTTAGTATCGTACTGACTGCCATGACAAGGACATATAAATTTATTAGCGCCACTATCCCATGGGACAACACAACCTAAATGAGTACAAATTGCATTTAATCCAAATTCTCCTATTTCACCACCCTCATTAACTATTAAATAAGTTGGATCTCCCTTTAGACCCTGAACTAGACTTCTGTCTCCTTCTTGATGGGTAGCTAACCAACCTGTCTTAGTTATTGGATTCCCTAATTCATCTTTAGCAGAAGTTCCACCTCCACCACCGCCTGCTCTTAAAGGCATGAAATAATTCGCTACAGGGTAAAGGGCTCCTAAAGCTACGCCAGTTGCAGTACCAAATGTAAGAAGATTCATAAATTGCCTTCGACCCATAGAAGGGACATCATTGGAACTTAATTGAGTCATTCGCTACTTGGTTCTGTTATTTATTAGTTATTATGGAGCAAATTGTTCAATTTCTGTTGCAAATAGATAGGACTTTTAATAATTTAAAGTAAAAGTTTAGAAAGTCTTAATTAATTGATTTAAATGAACCCTTTACTAGTAGATGAAGTTATACATTATTTGATTCATCGCTGGGGCAAAAAATATGATTTTAGACTCTTTAGAAGAGGAAAATTTGTGTATTTTCAAATGATGTGGGGATTTCTTGGACAGGAATCATTCCCTTTAAGTGAAGATGAATATAAAAAATCGATAGCTGATAAAATCGAGATTTTAAATAGATGTGGCTATTCAGAAGAAGTGAGGGAATGGCTAAAGAGAGTCAATGCTAAGCCAAGATTAGGTAGAGCTGTCAGCTTGCAATTAAATCTTAATGAGAAGATGAAAGAGTTTTTGACTTGAGATTTTCTGATAAGTAAGTTAATCCAGTACCCACAAAAAATAAAAACACAATCGATATAGATAGCAATGACATAGTCAATGGATCTGTTGAAGGGGTAATCACTGCAGATAATATTGCGGATGAAATTACAACTATCTTCCAATTCGAAATCATTTTTTCTGTTGTGATTATTCCAAGAGAACCAAGAATAAATTGTAATACTGGCAATTGAAAAGCTATAGCAGTGCTGGACATTAATAAGAGAACAAAATCAAAATATCTTTCTATAGACCAAGTTGGTTCAACAATATCAGCACCGAAACTAATGAAGAACTTTATTGCCGCAGGGACTAATATCCACCATGAAAAAATTAATCCTAAAAAAAACAGAAAACCTGAACCAAAAACTGCAGGCAAGATAAGGCTTTTTTCTTGTTTTGTTAAACCAGGAGAAATAAATAATATTATTTGATAAAAAATATAAGGCATAGAAACTATCAATCCGCTGTAACCTGCAACTTTAATAGCGACAAATAAAAACTCTCCTGGAGCAAGTTGTAGTAAATGAATATCACCAGCTGGAATTTCTAAAAAAGATATTAATGGCTTTATGATGAGAAAACTAAAGAATATTGAAATAATTATTGAGTAAATTGAATTTAGTATCCTTTGACGAAGCTCCTCTAAATGATCATTAAAAGTCATCGAATCTGATAATTTTTTTTTACTTTGACCTGTACTTCTCATTATTATTTAATAAAAATTGTGTAAGAAAAAGGTTTAAAACTACTATTGTCAAAGTCTAATTTATTTTTCGATAAACTTAATTATTTGCTTTATTTAGGATTTGTTGGATCTGGTAATAAGAAAGGAGGGGCATCATTTAAAGATGATTCACCATAAGTTTCATATTCTCTATATCCACCCATTTTCCCATTTGTTTTCATTAAAGCGCTTACGAAGGCAAGTAGTAAGAAAACAGTAGGTGCTCCAATTATTAATGCAGCACCAAATAGGTATCCAACAATAAATTCTGGAAAACTATGATTTCCTAAAAATTCATGAGTCCCTAGGAGAAAATCAAGCATTTAGATTTAAATTTTTTTTTATTATAAACTAAATTACTGTTTTCAGATTTTTTTTAATGTAATCTTCTCCTCTTGTAGGATTTCCCCAAATAATTTCTCCATTTTTAAAGGAAACGCAACCCGGTCCTCCGTTTTTGATTTTTTGCAAATCTTTAATCTTTACTAAATTAATTGGAACTTTAATGTTTCTTTTTGCCTTACTAAATAAAGCAGCTAAATCTGCAGCTATTTGAAGATCTTGTTCAGATGCTACTTGAGATGAAGACTTCAAAACTACATGACTGCCTGGTGATTCCTGTGCATGAAACCATAAATCGCCTTTTTTGGAGAATTTAAAGCTTATTAAATCATTTTGCCTCATATTTCGCCCTACTTGAAGCTTTAATCCTGTGGGTGTGTCAACTTGAATTGGTGAAGACTCTATCTCAGATGTACTTTTCTGATCTTCTCTTTGCTTCTTGGTATTGATATTAAACTCGTTACAAATTTCTTCCATAATTTCTTCTAGTAGTTTGATTCTAATAGAAAGTTTTTCATGATTTAAAGAATTTAAATTTTCTATAAGCGTAGTGAATTCGTCTAATCTTTCTATATTTTTTTTGTAAATACTTAATCTTTCTTTTATTAATTCTCTAGATCTCTTTAGTTTTTTTGATTTTTTATATAGTTTTTGTCCCTTTATAATGTCATTTTTTTTAATTTCATGTGAGGAAAATATAATATCAGCTTTTTCTTTATATATCTCGTAGTTTTCTGATTTTGTCAGAAGATCATATTGAATATTTAAATTCTTTTTCTCAGTATTGGTCTGTTTAAAAATTATCCCTTCGATTTTCTTTCCCAATAATTCAAGTTTTTTTTGTTTTAGATGATAATCATAATAATTCTCTAAACTAGTGCATAAATCTATTTTATTTTCGCAATTAATTTCCTTATCAAAAAACCAAACGCAATAAAAATCTTTGTTGAATGTAGAAAAGTTAAAGTTATTGGTTTTAAACCTGTTAATCCAAATCTTCCAATTTTTAAATATCTCCTTTAAGTCTGAGTTGCTAATAAAATCGATATTTTTTTCCATTATTTGCGGAGTGCTAGTTTTGCTAATAACCTCTATTTGTTTTGTGAGGATAGGGCTCACTCCTTGATAGGTATTTATTAAACAGTATTTCAAAGACTCAGGTACTATTGAAATTGAGTTTTTCCATGATTGAAAAGACTCATCTTCTCTTGGTTGTTTTTTTAGATTAACTGGAGGGCCAGAATAAATTGATCCTGTTGAAATTGTTCTAAAACTAGATTGATTTGATTTTATTTGTTTACCAACGGCAATTATTTTTTGTTTATTATCCAAATAAAAAATATTGCTATGTTTTCCCATTAATTCAAAAATTAAATATTTATTAATTTCATCTCCAGGTTTTTTCGCAAAACTAAATTTTATTACTCTCTCGAAATCATCTTGATCAATCGAAATTAAAGCCATATACTTTAATCCATATCTTATTTGTTTAGAAAGTGTGCTTTCTCTTCCAATCTTTTCTGGCTTATTTATCTTTAGTATTCTAGGAGAGTCTCCATTCCATGAAACTTCTAACCATGTTTGACAATTAACTCCTCTGAAACATAATTGAATTGTATTAGGCTCTGGTTGTTGGGCAGTTTCAAACTTTGTAGGTAAGATATTTCTTGTCAAATAATGCAAGACAGATCTAATAGATGTAATGTCCATTATCTGTGGAACACCTTTTTGCATTATTCCTTCTTAATTCACAAGATGTTTATTTTACTGTAAAAAATTTAATATGAAAAATCAAAAAAAACTTATTGTACTTACTGGACCCAGCGGAGTGGGGAAAGGAACTGTTGTTAAAGAAATATTAGGTAAAGAAAAAAATTTTTGGCTTTCAATATCTGCAACTACTCGAGAACCTAGAGAGGGAGAGAAGGAAGGAGAAAATTACTACTTTTTAAATCAAGACAAGTTTAAAGAAATGATTGAACAAAACCTGTTCCTTGAGTGGGCTCAATTCGCTGGTAACTACTATGGAACGCCTTTATCTTCTGTTAATGAGAAAATTAAAAAGGGATTTACAGTACTACTTGAAATTGAAGTAGAGGGTGCAAGGCAAATAAAAAATAAGTTTCCTAATTCAATGTCAATATTTTTACTTCCTCCGGATAAAAAAGAGTTAGAGAGAAGAATAAGAAGTAGAGGTACAGAAAAAGAAGAGGCAATTAAAAAAAGACTATCAAGGGCTAACTATGAGATTTCAGTATCGAATCAATTTGATTTTGAATTAACAAATCACAATGTTGATGAAACAGCAAAAAAAATAATCAAGTTAATAAAAACTTGATTATTTTTTCTTTATCAACTCATTGGATGGAATAATAAATCTGGGAAAAATCTATTAAATTCAATAATTATTCCAGCTGTAAGGCTTAGCCAAATAGCTGCTACTACTGGAGCAGATCGGATAAATTTTGTGTTTAGAATTTTGAACATTTGTTTTGAAAGTTTAAAGATGTTTATCGAGGGCCATTAAGTGTAATATTGTTATCTTTTTCTCTTAAATCACCATTTCTACCTTGTTTATTAGCAAGAAGAGGCCATTGTGCTCCTTTTACAAGACATTTTCTCGCTAAGTCTAGGTCAATAATGATCTCAAGATCAGCTGGGTTCTTAGTCTTTTTTGATTCAATTAGATACTCTCTTCCTGACCAACCTATAATACCAGCAATGTAAATGAACAATACCCCGGGAATAAGTAAATCTCCTTCATGACCTCTATTTAAAAGTGCTCCCCAAGGCTCAAGAGGAGGTCCAATTATTAGATGTGGAAGACCATCATCTCCACATGATGCCTTTCCGTATCTTTCAAACCTTGCGATATCTTTTTGAGTAGTGGCAGAATTTGCTCTCTCAATGAATTTAGGATTTTCAGAGCATTTTGTGAGGGCTGAAGCAGTATATTCTGTGCTAGCTCTATCTGCGTTTAAGGCAGGCCCATTTGCAGCTAAAGCAATTGGAGTAATTCCGAGGAACAGAAAAACTGAGGTTATGATTGAAAAAAAGAATTTCATAAGTTGCAATCTTTAATTCCTTAAGGTGTGTTAAGTAAGAAATTAATATTAAAATAGAACAAGTTGAATCAAAAATGCATAAAGTTTTAGCTATTGAAACAAGTTGTGATGAGACATCTGTCTCAATAGTTTCTAATATTGGCGATACTTTCATAATTCATTCAAATATAATAGCTTCTCAAATTGAAGATCATTCAAAATGGGGAGGAGTTGTGCCTGAACTTGCAGCTAGAAAGCATTTAGAGTTATTACCTTTTGTTTTAGATGAGGCTTTAGAAGAATCAAAAATCAAAATTGAGGAAGTTGATTACATTGCATCAACTGTAGCTCCTGGATTAGTTGGTTGTTTGCGAGTTGGCTCTATAACTGCGAGATCACTTTGCATGTTATATTCAAAACCATTTTTGGGAATTCATCATTTGGAGGGACATTTATCTTCAATTCTTTTTTCAGAAAACTATCCAAAGAAATCTTTTCTTACATTACTTGTTAGCGGTGGGCATACTGAATTGATAAAGGTTGATGATAGAAGGGGAATGCAAAGACTTGGGAAAAGTTTTGATGATGCTGCTGGAGAAGCTTTTGATAAAGTTGGCAGACTATTAGGTCTTAGTTATCCAGGAGGGCCGGCAATTGAAAAGATTGCTAAAAAAGGGGACCCAATGAAATTTAATTTACCAAAATGCAGGATTTCTGATAAAAAAGGTGGATTTCTTAAATATGATTTCTCTTTTAGTGGTTTAAAAACTGCCGTATTAAGATTAGTTGAGAGAATAAATTTGGATGGGAAGACCGTTCCAATTCCTGATATTGCTGCCAGTTTCGAGAGAGTAGTGGCAGAGGTCTTGGTAGAGAGAACAATAAAATGCGCAGAAGACCATAACTTGGATAATGTAGTTGTGGTTGGGGGAGTGGCTGCTAACAATACATTAAGAAAAATGATGATTAGTGAAGCTAGTAAAAAATCTATTAAAGTTCATTTAGCTCCCCTTAATCTTTGTACGGATAATGCTGCAATGATTGGAGCAGCGGCGTTGTTCAGGATCAAATTTAAGGATCATTTAAGTTCCCTTAAATTAGGTGTCGCAGGAAGACTATCAATTGAACAAGCGAATACCCTTTATGAAGAAAATCCTCCTTTCTAACTTCAATGAACAAACAACCTAAAATCGAGATTAAAGAGACAAAAAACCTCGTTGATAAAAAGGAACTGAATTTGTGGAAAAGAGGTTTTACTCCTCAAGCTGAAATATGGAATGGAAGGATGGCAACTGTTGGTATAGGAATTATTTTTATAATTATTGCTTTAATAAGCCAGTTTTCTTAATAGAAACAAAATTCATTTTCTTAAAAGTAGTTATGAATGATTTAATAAAAATTACTCTTCTTCAGCTAATGAATTAAATTAAAAAGTATTCTAATTATTGGACTAGAGATAAGATTATTGATTTAATCAAAATAGGTAATATTTTTATTATTTATAATTTTATATGACGCCTGAAAGGCTTGGATTACTTTGGGGGATAACTGTATTTGCAGGTGCTTGCGCTCGATTATTTTCTTCTTTTACAGGATTCCCGAGTGTTGTTATTTTATTGCTTTCTGGATTATTCATTGGAAGATCAGGATTAGGACTTGTTGAGCCTTTAGATCTTGGCCAAGGTCTTGAAACTATTGTGGGGCTTTTGGTCTGTTTGGTTCTTTTCGAAGGAGGATTAAATTTAAAACTGCCTGAGGGGAATATAAGAAATACTGTTTTGAAAATTTCATTGGTAAGACTTTTTATTTCATTATCAGCTGGAATTTTTATTGCTCATTGGCTGGCTGGCCTCTCATGGCAAGTCGCAGGAATTTATAGTGCCATAGTTCTAGCTACTGGCCCAACAGTTGTCTCTCCATTAGTGGAGCAAATAAAATTAGCTTCCCCACTCTCGGAAGTTTTAAAAGCTGAGGGGTTGTTGCTTGAACCAATTGGTGCAGTACTAGCGTTACTTCTTTTAGAACTGACTTTAGGGGACCTTCGTGGGATTAATGATGTATTTATAGCATTAATGCAAAGATTAGGGGGAGGAGTTTTAATAGGATTAAGCGCGGGATGGTTATTATCAGAAATTTTAAAAAAAATAAAAAATGAAGCCTCATTTGGTATAGAGCTTCAAGTTACCCTTGGATTTATTTTCCTTGTGTATGGAATTTGCGAATATTTTTTACCAGAATCTGGATTGCCTGCTTCAGTCGCGGCAGGTTTTATTGTAGGCAAAAGAGAAGTTATAGATAAAGAGAGATTGGATAATCTAATAGGTGAATTAGCTCAATTAGCAATAACAGTTCTTTTCCCTCTTTTGGCCGCTGACGTATCTTGGGGTGAATTAAGTCCGCTTGGCTGGGGAGGAGTTGTTTGCGTTTTTATGTTGATGGTAATTGTTCGCCCTATCTCTATCTGGATTGCAACAATAGGGAGAGACTTGAACTTAAAAGATAAAATATTTTTAGCCTGGTTAGCCCCAAGAGGTATTGTTACTGCAGCTGTTGCTTCTCTTTTTTCTATCAGATTAGAGCAGGCTGGTATCCTCGGGGCTGGCCGTCTTCAAGGTTTAGTTTTTCTTACTATATTGATGACAGTAGGAATACAAGGTCTAACAGCTAAACCTTTGGCGAATAGGCTTGAATTAAATCGAAAAGAATAATTTAGATTGATTTAAGACATCTCTCAATTCGAGTTTTATCTGTTTTACTCTCTGCGAAAAGCTCCCAACTTTGAATTAAATCTGGCCCCCTGAGAGATCCAAAAAAGGCTACTCTTAATGATTTCATTAATATCCCTTTTTTAAGATTATGAATTTTTGAGATTTCGTTTATTATTTCTTTAGCTTTCTCTTTATTTAGTTTTATAGTCTTTTGCTCAATTAAATAATTTAAGATTAGTTTTAGAGATGCTTTACTATCCTTGTTTTCCAGAAAATCTTGACCTTCTTTTTGAATTCTAGGTATCAAGAAAAATGGTTTTGATTGATCTATAGCATCTTTTAAAAGAGTCATAGAGTCTCTAAGCAAAATTGCTAATTTATATGCCCATTCTTGAGATGGCGGTTCCCAACCATTATCATCCCAGTATTTTTTCATGATCTCACTTAACTTTATTGATTCCATATTTTTTATATATTGAGAATTAATCCAGTTGAGTTTTTCCCAACTGAATTTAGCGCCAGCTTTATTTATGTCTGATAAGTCAAAAATTTCAGATATCTCATCAAGTGAAAGTATTTCTCTGTTGGCAGATTTTGGAGACCAACCTAAAAAGGCCATATAGTTGGATAAGGCCTCAGGTAAATATCCCATATCTCTAAAATCATCGATCGAGGTAACGCAATCTCTTTTAGATAATTTTTTCCCTTCACTATTCAGTATTAAGGGTGTATGCGAAAAAGTCGGCAAATTAAAATTTAATGCTTTATAAATCAATATTTGTTTTGCGGTGTTCGAGATATGGTCTTCACCCCTTACAACATGAGTAATATTCATGAAATTATCATCAACTACAACTGCAAAATTATATAAAGGATCTCCAATATCGTATCCCTTTGCCCTTCTAGACAAAACTAAATCACCACCCAAGTCTTTCCCTTGCCATTTGATTTCTCCTCTTATCTGATCTACCCATTTAATTTCAATTTTTTCATCAATCTTAAACCTTATTACTGAAGTCCTACCTTGGGATATGAATGTTTCTATTTCTTCTTTTGATAGACTTCTGTGCCTATTATCATGCTTTGGAGGTAATCCTTTCTTTTTTTGTTCTTCTCTTAGTTCAGAAATCTCATCTTCTGTTGTAAAGCATCTATATGCAGATCCACACTCCAATAGCTTTTTTATGTAATTTTTGTGAATCGAAATTCGTTCACTTTGCTTTACAGGTTCTTCATCCCATTTAAGTCCAAGCCATTTCAAGCCCTCTAATATATTTTTTGTATATTCAGATTTAGATCGAAGAAAATCTGTATCTTCTATCCTGATGAGGAACTTTCCGCCTATCTTTTTTGCATACAACCAGTTGAATAATGCTGTTCGCGCTGTCCCAATATGAAATAAACCCGTTGGACTCGGGGCTAGTCTTAATCGTTTTTCCAAATTTCTTTTAGAAAAAACGGGACCGACGGGATTCGAACCCGCAACTTCCGCCGTGACAGGGCGGTGCTCTAACCAGTTGAACTACGGTCCCAGAGTTTTGTTCTAAATTTATTTAGAACTTCATTCTTAAAATTATCAGATCATAATACTTAATTTATGGTGTTGTAATAAAAAAGATTTATTAATTTGAGGATTTACAGAAATAGTTAATTTTACAGCCGCCTCAGTTTAGATAACTATTTATTTTTGAGGTCTAAAACCAGCAGGCTCTATCAACCTGACTTGATTGCCTCTAGCAGTAAATTCTCTTCCTTGGTCACTTTGTACGACAACTCTCCCACCAGACTTAACTCTGATAACTCTTGCACGAACCCATCCTAAAGCTGCTGATTCGAGGACTTTAACTACGTCCCCAGGTTGAAGATCTAACTCCATATTATGAAAAAATGATTTACATAATGTTGATCAAACGCGTCGTGGAGGACTTGAACCCCCGACATCAGGTTTTGGAGACCTGCGTTCTACCAACTGAACTAACGACGCATTTAAATGATTATAAGCGTCTTTGTGACCAATAAGTTGATTAATTTACAACTTTATCGATCAAAGCGTTGTTTTACGCGAGTAGCTTTTCCTACTCTATCTCTCAGATAGAATAACTTAGCTCTTCTTACTTTACCTCTACGTTCAACTTTTAGAGAGGCAACCTGTGGACTATGTAGCATAAATACTCTTTCAACACCTATACCCTGAAAAATTCTTCTAACTGTAATAGTCTGATTAATACCTCCATGCCTTTTTGCAATGACCACACCTTCGTAAGGTTGGACTCTTTCTTTATTACCTTCTGTAATTTTTACTCCAACTTTAACAGTGTCCCCAACATATATTTCAGGTAATTCTTTTTTTAATTGTTCATTCTCAAATTCCTTAATAAGATTGGATGCGCTTAAGGTTTGCGTATTCTCAGAAACCGAATTTTTTTCTTTCTGTTCAACTGCTACATCAGCTGATGCGTCAGCTTTAATACCGGTTTCTAATTCCTTCTCTTGTTTCTCTTTGGCCATTTTGGTCTTTATTGTCCTACAAGTTCTATATCTTAACCTTTTGACTCGCCTTTAGTAACCTTTTTGGTAAATGAAATTGTTTTTGAAAACATTTGGAATCCTGTTACAAGCATCCATAAAACCCCAAGTGAATTCAATATTACGTATATAAGTTCTCCATTATCTCCAAGCCATTCGCCCTCATGGAGAGACATTAACCAATGAACTTGTTCTCTAGAGTAACCTAGTAAATCTTTTGAAACCCTATAAAGAAGACCAGTAATTGAAGATATAAATAATGGAAGAAAAACCCAGGGCGCCAAAGTCTTATGAAATTGCCTAGAATTAAATAAAGTTTTCATTTTTGTTTCTTCCCATTGTTATTGATAGATTTAAGGTAGCCAAGACCCTAAAGGCTATTTTGAAGATATTTAACTATTACTATTATTTATTCCAATGAGACATTTTGCAGATCTTTTGTTAAATAAAAATAATTCAAAAGCTAATGATCAAGTTCCTTTTATTCAGAGAAGAAGAGGAATCGAAATAAAGTCTTCACGGGAAATAAATTTGATGAAAAAATCTAGCAGGATTGTAGCAACTGTTTTGAGGGAAATTAATGACTTAATTAAACCTGGTATGAGTACAAAAGATCTAGATGATTTCGCAGAAAAGAGGATAAAAAGTTTTGGAGCTGTGCCAAGTTTCAAGGGCTACCATGGATTCCCTTCTAGTATTTGTTCTAGTATTAATAATGAGGTTGTCCACGGGATTCCAAGTAAAAATAAAATAATTAAAAATGGTGACTTGGTTAAAATTGATACAGGGGCATATTTAGATGGTTTCCATGGAGATAGTTGTATATCAATTTGTGTAGGAGAAGTTAGTCCAAAGGCTCAAAAACTTAGTGACATAGCTCATAAAGCATTATATGCGGGGCTTTCGAAAATTAAGGCAGGAAATACACTTCTAGATGTGGCTGGGGAAATAGAAGACATTGTTATAAAAAATGGCTTTAGTGTTGTAGAAGACTATACAGGTCATGGGGTTGGAAGAAATCTTCATGAAGAACCATCAGTATTTAATTTTCGGACCAAAGAATTGCCCAACGTCGTCCTTCGTGAAGGAATGACATTAGCGGTGGAACCTATTGTTAATGAAGGGACTAAATTTTGTAAAACACTAAATGATAGATGGACCGTAATAACAAAAGATGGAAAACTATCGGCCCAATGGGAGCATACAATAGTTGTTTTAAAAGATGGTATTGAAATATTGACAGATAGAGATTTCTAGAAATCAAGATTTGTACTTATAGATAATTTGACAATACAAAAAATTAAAAAATTCTTTTAACGGGAAAAGTATATAGGTTAAAGGGTTTGGACTAATTATTACTAAATAATTTTTTGAATTAGCTAAATCATAAATTTTTTTAGAAACAAATTTGGGACTCATTATTCCGAGTGGATTTAATTCGGATTTAAATGGCCCTAGGATAATTTTTTTTATTATTAATTTTTTCTTTGTATTATTATCCAGAAGATTTTTTTTGAAAGAAACTAATTGACCAATAAGGGATTTACTGATCTCATATGAGGGATTTAGGGCGGGTAATATTTCTGCTTCAGATGTATTTATCCAAATCTCTTTTTTTATTAGTGAATCATTGCTTAGAGCAATATCTTCAAATAAATTTAAAAATTTGAATTTGCTTAATGCATTTATTTCTATTGAGTTTTCATAATTGGAATTTTCTCTACTCAAATCATAGATACCATGGTTCAAAATTAAAATGTCTATGTTTTCTAATTGTTTTTTTAATGACGACTCCTTCCCACATTCCCATTTAATCCATTCATTTGGAGATTCAAGATTTATTTCATAATTAGTTTTACTATGAGTAAATCCAATCACTTTATATCCTTTTTGACGAAACAACTTTGTTAATTCTTTACCTAGCGCACCTGAGGCTCCTGTTATCCCTATAGTTTTTTCGTTTTTGATTGGATTTATCATTTTGCTTAATTTTTTATGAGTTACCAAAGATTTAAAATAAATTTACCAAAAAAAGATTTTTTATTTTTTTTATTTGATTAAAACTCATAAATAAATGTTTGTTTAGTTCTGAAAAAAATATTATCTTAAACCTATCAATAAATAATTTACTAAATTATGAGCGATATATTATTAATTGGCTCATGTGAGCCATTTAGTGGTAAGTCTGCAATGGTACTTGGAATAGCAAAAAAACTTTTACAGAAGAAAAAAAAAGTACGCATAGGAAAACCTCTAGCAACCTGTATTGAACTTACTAATCTACCCTCAATGTCTTATGAAGGATTAATAGATGATGATGTTAAGTTTATTGGATCAACATTAAATATCGAAGAAGAGAATTTAATTTCTTCAGTAGGATTATTGGATAATATCTCAGCTGAAAAAAGAATCTTCAATAAAGACTTACTCCCAGGAAAAGGTTTTGATCAGATTGAAGGATTGGTTAATGATGATTTTGAAGGTCTGAATATTTTAGAAGCAGCCGGAAGTCTTCATGAGGGTATGATTTATGGTTTAAGTCTCCCACAACTTGCTAAGGATTTGGATGCGAAAGTTTTAATTGTGAATTTATGGGAAGATTGTAAAAGTGTGGATGCATTACTTGATGCAAAAAAACAATTAGGTGAGAAATTGGCTGGAGTTGTATTAAACGGAGTTTTGCCGCAAGAAGTCGAAAAAGTTAAAAATGAAATAATACCCTCTCTTCAAGATCTGGATATTGAAGTGTTTGGAGTGATGCCAAAATCACCACTTCTTAGAAGTGTCACCGTAGGTGAGCTTGTAAGAAGACTAGATGCCCAAGTAATTTGTTGCCCTGAAAAAGATCAATTGCTTGTTGAAACATTAAGTATTGGTGCAATGGGGGTGAATTCTGCAATGGAATTTTTCAGGAGAAGACGAAATATGGCTGTAGTTACCGGAGCTGATAGAACTGATATCCAACTTGCTGCTTTGGAGGCTTCGACTCAATGCCTTATTTTAACTGGTTTAGGAGATCCTTTGTCACAATTGATTCATAGAGCGGAGGAATTGGAGGTGCCAATTTTAAAGGTGGAATTAGATACTCTTTCCTCCGTAGAAATTATTGAACAAGCTTTTGGTCATGTCAGAATACATGAATCAATTAAAGCTTCTTATGCTATTCAATTAGTTCAAGAGCATGTAAATCTAGAAAGAATTCTCGAAAAGATAGATTTTCCCTGCAATTTTTCAGATAAATGCTAATTTCAAATATAGGAACTTTATTATTTTGAGTCGCTCTTTAGATCTACCAGCAACTGAAGGTGTTGATGCCTTAGCTCAAGAACTTGCAAAACTCCAAGATAATGGGAAAAGGAGAATTGCTTTTTTAGGTAGTAGACACGTACCAGTTGTAGATATCCACTTAATTGAGTTGATAGCAAGGTCGTTAGCAGAGGAAGGACATAATATTCTTACGTCTGGATCTCAAGGTGTTAACGCAGCTGTTATTCGAGCTGTCTTAGATATTAATCCATCATTATTAACTGTATTATTGCCACAGAGTCTTGATAGACAAATACCCGAAATAAAAGATCAACTTGAGAGGGTTATGCATTTGGTTGAAAAAAGTGAAAATGATGAATTACCTTTGCCACTTGCAAGTAGTCTTTGTAATCAAGAAATTATTTCTAGGTGTGATCAATTAATATGCTTTGCCTTTCACGATAGTGAAACTTTGCTAAATAGTTGTAGATGTGCTGAAGAAATGGGCAAGGTTGTTAGTTTGTTATTCTTTGATTAAATTAACCCATTTCCCCTTCTTAAAAGATGATTTATGCTAATAATATTCAGCATTTAATAATTTATTATGGCAGAAAGTTTTTCATTTGATGTAGTTTCTGATTTTGATAGACAAGAATTAGTCAATACTTTGGATCAAGTTAAAAGGGAAATTTCTCAGCGTTACGATTTGAAGGGCACGGATACTTCAGTTGATTTAGAAAAAGAAAATATTTTTATAATCACAAATAGCGAACTTACTTTGAATGCTGTTAATGACATAATTAGACAAAAAGCAATAAAAAGAAACCTATCGTTAAAAATATTTGACTACGGTGAAATTGAAATGATTAGTGGTAATAGAATTAAACAGACAATTTTATTAAAACAAGGAATTAAACAAGAAATTGCAAAAAAAATCAGTAAAAATATTAGAGATCAAATTAAAAAAATTAATGTCAGCATCAATGGAGAAACACTCAGAGTTGCCAGTAAGAGCAAAAATGATCTTCAATTGGCAATTAAAATTGTTAGCGAGTTAGAGGAGTCTTTGAATATTCCTCTAAAAGCTAATAACTTTAGATAAAATCTTCGGTAATATTATTTTAAAAAATATGGCAGATTATTCAAGATCTCTAATTAACTCACTGATTAAGAATGTAAAAGAATACCCTCGTTTTTCAAAAGAAGAAATAGAGAAATTTTGTTGGATGGCGGTACATGAGCATAAGCATGGTGTGTTACCCTCTGAATATGATATCAGGGAGATAGATGAGGATCTTTATTTAGTGCTTTTGCAAGAATTTAAATCAAATATTTATTAACTAAAATCTATATTTAAATTTAGAATTATTAAAAAAATATTTTAATTAAATGCCTTACTAATGCACTAATTAGTCGATTTAAATATCATTAACTATAAAGATAAAATTTAATGTCTACATCCTTTAAAAATGTCACACCAACAGGTCCTGGTGGAACCGCAACGTTACTGATTGTATTGTCTTTTACAGGCTTTCTTTTGCTCACTCAATCATTATTTGTTGTACCTTCTGGACAAGTTGCAGTTGTTACAACACTAGGGAAAGTAAGTGGCCCCTCTAGGAGAGCTGGTTTAAACTTTAAACTTCCATTTGTTCAGTCTGTATATCCATTTGATATAAAAACTCAAGTTCAACCCGAAAAATTTGAAACTTTAACTAAAGATCTTCAAGTTATTAGGGCTACAGCTACTGTTAAGTATTCAGTAAAGCCTAACGAAGCAGGAAGGATTTTTGCAACAATTGCAACTAGAAATAGCGACGTTTATCAGAAAATTGTTCAGCCATCTTTGCTAAAAGCTCTAAAATCAGTCTTTTCTCAATACGAGCTAGAAACAATTGCTACTGAATTCGCAGTAATTTCTGAGAAAGTAGGGGACACCGTGGCACAAGAACTAAATTCATTCGATTATGTCGATGTTAGAAGTTTAGATCTTACTGGATTAGAGATCGCTGAAGAATATAGAGCTGCGATTGAACAAAAACAAATAGCTGGTCAGCAATTACTGAGAGCAAAGACAGAAGTTGAAATTGCAGAACAAGAAGCACTTAGATATGAGACATTAAATAGAAGTCTCGACGATCAGGTGCTTTTCAAATTATTTCTCGACAAATGGGATGGTAGTACACAAGTTGTTCCAGGCTTGCCAGGCTCAGAAGGAGGTTCTCCCCCAGTAATAGTTGGCGGTAGAAGATAAATAATTATTTAGAAATAATCCTTCTAAAGTTTTAATCATTTACTTATTTTTCTTTAAGAAAAGATCAGTAAATGATTATTTTTTTATTGCATTGAAAGATTCGTCAAAAGCCTCGATAGTTTTATCAATTTCTTCTTCGCTGTGAGCTAATGATGTGAAACCAGCTTCGAAGGGACTTGGCGCTAGGTAAATTCCGCGTCGAAGCATTTCTCTATGCAACTTACCAAAAAGTTCGGCATCATTTGATTTGGCTTCATCAAAGTTCCTAACTGGCCCATCGCATAAGAAAAATCCAAACATGGCACTCACACTTCCACCATTGATAGCGATACCATTATTTTCTGCAGACTGGATTATACCTTCAATTAATCTAGAAGTTGTTAAATCAAGTTTATCGTAAGTACCATCTTGTTTTAGCAGTTCAAGAGTTTTTATTCCAGCTGTCATCGCAAGAGGATTGCCGCTCAAAGTACCTGCTTGGTATACAGGTCCTGAAGGGGCTACCATTGACATTATTTCTTTTTTACCTCCATAAGCTCCAACAGGTAGGCCTCCACCAATTACTTTCCCAAGGGTGGTTAAATCAGGAATAACCCCAAACTTTTCTTGAGCTCCTCCATAACTTATTCTGAATCCAGTCATTACTTCGTCAAAAACTAATAAGGATCCATTTTCAGTAGTCAATTCCCTTAATCCTTCCAAGAATCCAGGCTCTGGAGTAATAAATCCAGCATTACCAACGATAGGCTCGAGTATAACCCCAGAAATGGCATCAGGATTTTCAGAAAATAATTTTTTTACTGCTTCAAGGTCGTTGTAAGGTGCAGTAAGTGTGTTGGCAGTTGTGGTACGCGGAACACCTGGAGAATCTGGTAAACCCAGAGTGGCTACACCAGATCCTGCTTTCACTAAAAACATATCCGCATGACCGTGATAGCAACCGTCAAATTTAATAACTTTATCTCTTCCAGTAAATGCTCGCATAAGTCTCAAAACAGCCATGCATGCTTCAGTTCCACTATTAACAAATCTAACCATTTCTACAGATGGGACTGCATCAATTACCATTTCAGCAAGTTTGTTCTCTAGAACGCATGGAGCACCAAAGCTCGTGCCTTTCTCAATTGCTTCCTGTAATGCCGTTGTAACTTCAGGGTGGGCATGTCCACATATAGCCGGTCCCCAGCTACCTATGTAGTCAATATATCTATTTCCATCAATATCCCAAGCAAAAGGGCCTTTGACTCTATCAAAAACAATTGGCTGGCCACCTACAGACTTAAATGCTCTTACTGGAGAGCTAACTCCTCCTGGCATTATTTGTTGGGCTGCCGAGAAAATTTCTTCAGATTTTGTGTAATTTAATATGTCAGTCACAATTTAACTAAATGGTGTTTTAAAGAAAATCTTGTCATGTTCTAAATTAGAAACAAGTAAAAATTTTGTCAATCAGATTGAAATTCTACATTATGATATTTTTATTGCGATAGTTTGGATTGTAAATTATTAATTTCAAAGAAATCATGAAAAAAAACAACTTTACTTTAGATAACTCTTTATTAATAAGCGATTTCAGGCATTAAAGAAATTCAATTTCTTTTTTTTATATTTCGAAGAAATTATCCTCATCCTCAAAAAAATCTACATTTATGTCGTTTAAGTTAAGATCTATCATTACTGGGGCATGATCACTTGGACGCGCATTGCTCCTAAGTGAGCTGTCTATGACACAACTTTTTAGTTTTGATGAAAGCTCTTTGCTGATATATATGTGGTCTATTCTCCAACCTTTATTTAATTCAAAGGCGTTGTTACGGTAATCCCACCAACTCCAATGACCAGTATTTTGTTCAAAAATCCTGAAGGAATCTATTAATCTTTTTTTGAGAACATTATTTAGTGCATTTCTCTCTATCTCAGATGCCATTATTCCTCCTTTATATTTCTTTGGATCATGAATATCCAAGTTAGACGGAGCTACATTAAAATCACCCATAAGACAAATTAATTCTCCTTTTTTTTCTTGGTCATCTAAAAATGAAGCCAAACAATTTAACCAATTAATTTTGTATTCGAACTTACTAGAATCTAGAGAAGAGCCGTTTGGAACATAAACATTTATGATTTTAATTCCATTAATATCAGCAGATATCAATCTCTTTTGATCTAAGAAGATTTCGATATTTTGATTAAGATCGTTACAACCGTAAAATCCTTTTTTAACATTTTCTGGTTTTATTTTAGAAATAATAGCAACACCATTGTATGATTTTTGCCCGTATACCTCCACTGAGTATCCTAATTTTTCAAAAGGTTCAATAGGGAAACTATCATCCATCACTTTTGTTTCCTGCAAACATATAATGTCTGGATTGGCCTTATTAATCCAATCTATTATTTGTGAAAGTCTGGTTCTTATAGAGTTAACATTCCAAGTTGCTATTAACAAATTTCTACCAGATTATGTAAAATTAAAATAGCAAAAATTTTTAGGTGTTAAAGAATTTTGAAATTAAATAAAATGAAAAATTATTTTTGCAAAAGCTTTCCTATACCAATAACTTATGTAATTTTTTTTACTTTATTAATTTCCTTAAAAGGTAACTACCTAAATGCTGAATATTTATTTGAAGAATTAGAAATTGATACCACAACTAAAACAGAAGATGATAGTTCAGCTCTTCCAGCTAATCCTTTTGAACTTGTAGAAATGATTCGTAGACAAAATAGTATGAATAATGCGACTGATCCTTCTGATGCAATTGACGATGCGTTAAAGTCTTTTAATAGCTTGGAGGAAAATTAAGAAATTTAATACGATAAATCGTTTTCCCAAAATTTTTAATATGTTAAAAAACCCTATCCCAAAAGTTACTAACCAATTACAACATAGAGCCATCGGCATCATTAATGGTAGATTCACTCCCCTCAGTAGTGAGCAATTAAATAGAGGCTTTTTAATTGACAATAAAGACGAAAAGATTGAAACAGTAGTACTTGGTAAAGCATTATCACTTTTAAAAAAGCATATTGATTTAAAAAAAAGCTATTATTGGATTGTTTATCCAAAGAACAAAAATACTCAAAACTTGCATTTACAGGTTGCAGGCATCTGGGACCCCTATCAATTGAATGATTTCCCTAATGATTCTTCAAAAACTAACTTCTCAAAATTATTAGAAGAATTAGATCTAAAAGACAATTATTTTTCTGTTAGGGGAAAATTAGTTTTTGTTAACACTCGAAAAAAAGAAATTGTTATAAAAATCTGCCCTGCTGTAAAGTCACAAAATTTAAAAAATAAAAATTTTAAATTAGTCATAAAAGGAGAGCTTTCTCTTGAACTTCTAAATAGCTTTGTAAGTTTAGATATCAACAGAGATGGAAATTCTTTGCAATTAATAAAGTACGAAGTTATTGAAAAAAATCTTTCTAGAAATAACTAGAATGAAATGTTGATTTCCACCGCAATTTTCCCAGTCAAGAAATCTTTGATTTATGGATGATGTTTTAATTGAATGTTCTCCTGGTATCTCTGGAGATATGTTATTAGGAGCTTTTTATGATCTAGGGGTACCTAAAAAAGTTATTGAACAGCCACTTATTGATCTTGGATTAAAGGATCTATATCAACTAGACTTTGAGGATTCAAAAAGTTGTTCAATCCGAGGCATCAAGGCAAAGGTTGAAAATATTGATTGTAGTCCTATTAAAAGAACTTGGAGAAGTATTAAGGAACTTATTTTAAATGGACAACTAGAAGATAAATTAAAAAAAATAATTTATGAAGTATTTGAATCTTTAGCAATTGCGGAAGGAAAAGTTCATGGTATTAAATCTGATGATGTTCATTTTCATGAAATTGGAGCTATAGATTCATTGGTGGATATCATTGGGGTATGTGCTTCATTGAATTACTTAAATCCAAAGAGGGTTTATTGTAATGAACCAATGCTGGGGAAAGGTTTTGTTCAAACTGAACATGGAAAATTATCTATTCCAACCCCTGCTGTAATTGAACTAATAAGACAAAAAAATATTAAGGTTATTTCAAATCTTGACTCAATAAAGGGTGAACTCTCAACACCGACTGGCATTGCATTACTTGCTAATTTAGTTGACTCTCTAGAACCTCCTTTAAAATTTTCTATTAACTCTTATGGAGTAGGCATTGGTAACCTAAAATTTACATTCCCTAATTTGGTAAGAGTTTATAAAATCACTTCATTCGAGGATTCTTCTATTAACAATAATGAACAAATTAGTCCAAAGTGTGAAGAGATATCTATTCAAGAAGCATGGATTGATGATCAAACACCCGAAGATATATCTAATTTTGTGGAGAAACTTAGAATTGAAGGGGCATACGATGTTTCCTATCAAGCTATCAATATGAAAAAAAATAGGATTGGATTTTCTATTCAAGCAATTTTGCCCATTGAGAAAAAAGAATTTTTTAGGCGATTATGGTTTGATTATTCCACTACTATTGGGGTTCGTGAAAGGACCCAATCTAGATGGATATTACTAAGACGTAGAGGAGAATGTCTGACGGCTTTTGGAAATATAAAAGTTAAACAAACTTTGAAACCCGATGGATCAATAAATATGAAACCAGAAAATGATGAGGTCTTAAGATTAAAATTAAAGCATAAAATATCAACGTATGAAATAAGAAAAATAATAAAAGAGTCAAGTAAGAAATTTAAAGCATTTGAAAACTGGAAATGAGATTTAATACAATTAATCAATCATATTTCAAATTCCTTAAAAAAATAAATTTTAATATCTTAAAGAGTATTTTCTTTATTTCAAGCTTATTATATTTTTGCATCTATTTTTTTTATAATATTGATCAAATTTCTTTTGATATAAATTTAGAAAGAAATGGAATAAATCTATTCATATCATTTTTATTTTGTGTTTTAAGTATTTACCTGAACGCTTATGCATGGAAATATATTGTTAAGTGGTTCGGTAAAGAATTTAAAAGTAATAACCTAGTCTCTTTTTATGTCTTAACCAATATTCTTAAATACGTTCCAGGAGGGGTTTGGCATTTTGTAGAAAGATTTAATTTTATAAAAAAAATTAGTAATCCTCAGATTGCTTTGTATTCGACTCTTATAGAACCTTATTTTATGTTGAGTGGATCTTTTCTCTTGGCATCGCTGGGATTAATTTTTTCGCCAATTTATTTTTTTTTGATTTTTCCTTTAATATTTTTAAATAGGAAATTAATTTTTTTTGTATTAAATAAAATAGGATCTCTTAAAGGAAAAGTATTTGAGGTTTTGAGACTTCCAAATTTTAAAGACCAATTTGAAGATAGAATAAATATAATTTCTTTTTTCCCTTCTAGAGCGTTAGTACTTGAAATTGGGTTTGTTTTATCTAAATTTATTGGTTTTTATATTTGCTTAAATACTTTCTATACAAGTAATACTCTTAATATCATATTTTTATTAGTAATCTTTTCTTTGTCATGGTCTTTAGGATTGGTAGTCCCAACAGCACCTGGGGGAGTAGGTGTTTTTGAGGCCTGCTTCCTTTTTTTTGTTGGCAAAAGTATTCCCCAAAATATAATTCTCATTTGCTTAATTTATTTTAGGGTTATATCAACCTCGGCAGATTTGTTGTTAAGCTTACCTTTTTTAATAGGAAAACTATCTAAAAGAATTTAATTTTTTTTCTCTAAACTTGGTATCAATGTCATTGATGCGATAAGGCCTAAAGTCATAATAAGAATGGCTGGTAATATTGCCTCTACCATTCTTTCATCTCCAGCATATTGATAAATTCTCACAGATAATGTATCAAAATCGAATGGTCTTAAAATAAAGGTTATGGGTAATTCCTTTATCGTGTCTACAAAAACTAAAAGTGAGCCTACAAATATTGGTCCCTGAAGAAGAGGTAGATGAATTCTTTTGATGATACCTAGCCAATCCTCTCCTAGTCCAAGTGCTGCTTCATCAAGACTGGGAGAGATTCTCTCAAGACTTGAATCAATAGAACCCTTAGAAATAGTTAGAAATCTGACAAGATAACCCCAAATTAGTAAGCAAATAGCGATGAAATTAAATCTTGAAGAAGAAATGCTTATTAAAGATAAAGCTAATACAGTGCCTGGAATTGCGTAACCTATTCCCGCAAGGTTTGTTACTATTCCTAGTAATAAGCTTTTATTTGGGCGTCTGGCTAAGGAAATTACTAGAGAGAATAGCATTGTTATTAATGCAGTAAAAAATCCTAGACTTATAGTTCTAAATGATAAGGTAAGTAATTCTATAGACAACCCTTTTTGAATTTGATCGATATTGAGCAGAACCCAAAAACAAGGAATTCCAAAAGAGAAAATTGGAGGGAATAAAGATATGGTTGTTGCTAAAAGAGCTCTGGTTTTTTTTAATTCCCACCCTTGAGAATCTTTTGATGCAGGATTTTCACTCCATCTCTTTGATTTTCTTCTCGAGAATTTTTCAAAAATAATTAAAGTGAAAATTATTAATAAAGCTACCAAAGATAGTCCAATAGCACTTTTTGGATTACCCTCAATTATCCAATTTTCAGCTATACCTGTAGAAATACTTGGAATATTTAATAATGCAAATGTACCTAGCTCATTCATTACTTCCATACACATTAAACTTATTCCTGTTATTAGTGCTGGTAACGCCATTGGAAAAGCGATTTTAAAGAAGCTCCTCCACGGCCCAACTCCTAATCCTCTACTAGCATTGATTTGATTAACTCCAAATTTATTAAAACTTTCGTTAGCAAGAATGAATACATATGGATAAGTAGAAATTGAAAGTATTAATACCCCCCACCATAAACCGGTTACTTGATACCCAAAAATACTTCCTAAATCCTGCAAAACAGCTGTTATTAGGTATGCTGGGGCGGCTAGCGGAATGAGCTGACAAATACGGAGAACTTTTCTGAACTTAAAATCACAATTTGAAAGTAACCATCCATTTAAAGTGCCTAATCCTCCTCCAAAAAAACTTGTTAGTATTAAAACTTTTAAAGTTTCTAATACCTCTTCTCCTCCCGCAATGCCTAATGAAAAATTACCACTTACAACATATTGGACTCCTTCAAGAAGAAAATTGGAAATTGGAATGATTACTAAAATTGCGACAATAAACGAAGTAAAATAAAAAAGTTTTAATTCGGTTAATGCTTTTTTAAATCCTTTAATAAGTATTTTCAAAAATAAATTAAATCCTAATATTTATAATTTAATCTGTACTAAATCTACATGATGAAAGTTGATTCTTAATGGTTTGATGATCTAAGTTTTTACCAATTAATACTATCTTGTTTGATTTTTCTTTTGTCCATTCTTCATCATCTAGAGAAAATCGTTTTCCAGACAGGTGAAAAATGTGTTTTCTATCACTTTCCATAAACCATAATATTCCTTTCGCCCTAAATACATTTTGTGAGATTTGATTATCTAAGAAATATTGAAACTTCCTTAAGGAGAATGGTTCAAATGTTTCATAAGAAACTGATGTAAAACCCTCAATATTATTATTCAAATCGTGTGAATGAGAAGAGTGATCGTGGGAATGAGAAGAGTGGTCGTGTAAATGAGAAGAGTGGTCGTGTACATGAGAAGAGTGATCGTGTGAATGAGAAGAATGATCGTGTGAATGAGAAGAATGATCGTGTGAATGAGAAGAGTGATCGTTTGAATTTTGTTCTATATATTTTTTATTTTTCTCCAATTCAAAAGTATCCGTCTCAAATAGACCCACGCTCATTATTGTATGTAATGCAACTGCACTATTAGTTGATCTCAAAATCCTTGGTTCTTTTTTTATTTTATTTATAAACTCCTCTATTTTCTTTAATTGTTTTTCATTAACTAAATCAGATTTATTAAGAAGAAGGATATCTCCGTATAAAATTTGAGAATAGGCGATACTTGTATTACTAATTTCAAAATCAAAATTTTCTCCATCAATGACAGTGATTATCGAATCTAATCTTACTTTTTCTCTAAGATCACCAGCTGCAAAAGTCATGGCTACTGGTAATGGATCTGCTAATCCAGTTGTTTCAACAATCAAATAGTCTAATTTTTCTGCTCTTTCTAAAACTTTGGATACGGTATTTAATAATTCTCCATTGATAGAGCAACATATACATCCATTATTTAATTCGATCATATCTTCTGAGCCTTCTATAATTAAGTCATTATCTATTCCGATTTCTCCAAATTCGTTGACTAAAACAGCTGTTTTAATACCAACTTGATTTTTTAAAATATGATTTAAAAGAGTAGTTTTACCAGAACCTAAAAATCCACTAATAATAGTAACTGGCAATAAATTTTTAGACATTTTGAATAGTTGAAAACAAGTTTATTTTTTATTGATCGAAAATTTTGTTGATTTCCGAAGCTAATGTTTGATCCAGATTCGTAATGCCTCCTAGATCATGTGTATTTAATTTAATTATTACTTTTGCATAAACATTCTCCCAGTTAGGATGATGATTATATTTTTCACAGATTAAAGCAACCTTAGTCATAAAAGCAAAGGCTTCGATAAAATTAGAGAAGTTAAATTCTCTTTGGATTTGTTTAGATTTAATTTCCCAGCCAGGTATTTTGACAACTAATTCATTCAATTCTTCATCTTGCAAAATGTAGGGTTCCATAAATAAGAAATCTGACCTATTACATTATAGATATCTTAATTTTTCTCACCAATTATGTGTACATTAATGATTCTTTCCTTTTGATCAAATCGATGTTCCCATAAATAAACTGCTTGCCATGTGCCAAGCATAATTTTCCCGTCTTGAAAACTCAAAGATAAACAAGTGTTTGTTAGGGATGTTTTAATATGTGCTGGCATATCGTCAGCCCCTTCTTGATAATGTTTGTAGGATATTTCTTCTCTATTTTTTGATAAGGTTAAGTAGGAATCATAGGGAACTATCGATTGCATATACTTTTTTAGGTCCATCAGTACATTTGGATCTGCGTTCTCATTAATAGTTAAACTGCAACTTGTATGAAGTGAAGTTAAATTTAAAATTCCGGAATGAAAATTATTTTTTTCAACTAATAAATTTAAATCATATGTGATATCAATAAAACCCTCGCCATTGGTTATGAATTTTAATTTTGAAAATATTTGTTCCATATAAGTTAAAACTTAATTAATCAATATCCTATTATGGATAAAGATGCATGTTTTACTGCAGACATTAAAAATTTTATCTTAAGATAAATTTAATTTCTATTTAAATCTTTGGCTGAAACTCATTGGAATAAACTTGGTGCTTACCTTAAAGAAACACAAATATTAGGTTCAATCCAAAATACACTTTATTGGGATCAGAATACTGGAATGCCAAAGAAAGGTGCTTCTTGGAGGTCTGAACAACTTACTTATATTGCAAAAGTATTGCATGAAAGAAATTCTTCCGAGGAATTTTCTAATTTAATAAAATCTGCTAAAAATGAACTAGCAGATATTGAACGAAATTCCGATAATCAACTTTTCATAAAAGATAAAGAAAGAAATATTAGTCTTTTATTGAAGGGATTTAATAGAGAAAGAAATTTAGATCCTAAATTAGTTGAGTCTTTAGCAAAGGCAAAATCTAAAGGATATGAAAGCTGGCAAGAAGCTAAGGAAAAATCAGATTTTAAAATTTTTCTTCCTTTCTTTAAAGAATTAGTTAAATTGCGGATTGAAGAGGCAAAACAAATATCAGATCAATATTCACCATGGGAAACTTTAGCCCAACCCTTTGAGCCTGAATTAACTTTAAATTGGCTGAATAAAATGTTTCAGCCTTTGAAAGATAGTCTCCCAGAGTTGATTAGAGTAATTAATAAATCTAAGAAATATCACTGGGATTTGGGTCCGGAATCTCAACATAATTTATGTTCTCAATTACTTGATGAGTTTGGGAGAGATAAAGATCTAGTTGTTGTTGGTAAATCTCCCCATCCTTTTTCGATTACGTTAGGGCCTAATGATTACAGGATTACGACAAGAATTGTTGAAGGTGAACCATTATCAAGTTTTTTAGCAACTGCGCATGAGTGGGGGCATTCTATTTATGAGCAGGGTTTGCCATCTCAAAGTCATCAATGGTTCGCTTGGCCTTTAGGTCAAGCAACCTCTATGGGTATTCATGAAAGTCAATCTTTATTTTGGGAAAATAGAATAGTTAAATCAAAATCTTTTTCAAAAAGATTTTTTAACAAATTTGTTTCGGCTGGATGTTCGCTTAATAATTATTCAGAACTATGGAAATCGATAAATCATTTGGAAGCAGGATTAAATAGGGTTGAAGCGGATGAATTGACTTATGGCTTACACATATTAATAAGAACCGAACTTGAAATAGATTTAATTGAAAGAGGTTTACCTGCTGAAGATATTCCAACAGAATGGAATAAAAGATATGACGAACTCCTAGGAATTAAACCATCTAATGATTCAGAAGGTTGTCTTCAAGATGTTCATTGGAGTGAAGGGGCGTTTGGATATTTCCCCTCATATTTGTTAGGACATGTTATAAGTGCGCAAATATCTTCTCAAATGGAAAGTGACATAGGTTTGATTGACAACCTAATTGAAAATGGTGAATATCAAAAGATCATCTTATGGTTAAAAAATAATATACATAAATATGGCAGATCAGTTAATTGTATGGAGTTGGTAAGAGCTGTAACCAATGAAGAACTATCGCCAAACTATTTTATTAATCATTTAAGGTCTAAAATAAATGATTTTTGCTGAAACATTACTTTTAAAGAATTTGGTTAGGTGTGAGGATGTAAGATAAACAAAAATAATTTCTTGATGGCAAATCTAAATCAGCCCCCAAGCAGGGTTACTCCAAATTTATTGCACATACTAAATGCTTTTACTGATAGCTCAAATACAATAATAAACACTATTGTTGAATTGAACTCTAATACCATAAATAAATATGAATTAATTACAGAAACGGGCCATCTTAAACTTGATAGGGTAGGTTATTCATCACTTGCGTATCCTTTTGCTTATGGATGTATTCCAAGGACATGGGATGAAGATGGAGATCCGCTTGATGTAGAAATTGTTGGGGTGACTGAGCCATTGATACCCGGATCTATTGTGGAAGCAAGGATTATTGGGGTGATGAAATTTGATGATGGTGGAGAGGTCGATGATAAGGTAATAGCGGTTCTCGCAGATGATAAAAGAATGGATCATATCTCAAGTTATGAAGACCTTGGAGATCATTGGTTAAAAGAAACCAAGTATTATTGGGAGCACTACAAAGATCTAAAAAAACCAGGAACATGTACTGTCAATGGTTTTTTTGGGATAGAAGAAGCTGTTAAAGTGATTAAAGATTGTGAAAAGAGATACAAAAAAGAAATTGATCCAAAATTAGTAAATTAACTAATTATTTTTCTCTAAATTTTTCAAATATTTCGCTTAGTATTTCTTCGGCACCTTGCTGCTTTAATTTTTTAGCTAGTTCTTTGCCTACTTCTTCGGGATCATTAATATTGCCAATATATTGATCTTTAATAAGCCTTTCTCCATCAAGAGATGCAACCATACCAGTAAGGCAAAGTTGTTCATTCTGAATTTTACTATTCACACCTATTGGTACTTGGCATCCACCTTCAAGCTCCCTTAAAAAAGCCCTTTCTGCTAGACATCTTTGACTGGTGGGCTTATCTTCTAAGATATTTATAATTTCTAAAACTTTTTTATCATCAGATTTACATTCAATGCCTAGTGCTCCTTGGCCAACGGCATGAAGCGAAACTTCACTTGGGATAATCTGATGAATTCTTGATTCAAAGCCTAATCTCTTTAAACCAGCGGCAGCAAGAATTATACAATCAAATTCTCCTGCATCTAATTTTTCAATTCTTGTAATAACATTTCCCCTGATATCTTTGAAAACAAGATGTGGGTACTTATTTCTTAATTGTGCAAGTCTTCTTAGGGAGCTTGTTCCAACAATCGAACCTTCAGGTAAGTTTTCTAATTTATAACAGTCATTTTTTTTGTTTACTACTAAAGCATCTGCAGGATCCTCTCTTTTTGTAATGCATCCTAATTTAAGGCCATAAGGCAAATTGGTTGGTAAATCTTTTAGAGAATGTACTGCTATATCTGCATGGCCTACGAGCATTTGTGCTTCAAGTTCTTTTGTAAATAAGCCTTTATCGCCTATTTTTGCTAAGGCTACATCAAGGATTTTGTCACCTTGAGTTGCCATAGCTTCTATAGATACTTCTAAATTGGGAATATTCCTTTCTAGTTGATCTTTAACCCATAAAGTTTGAACCATTGCTAGCTTACTTCTTCTACTAGCTATTTTTAGCTTAAAATTAGTCATTAAATATTATTTTGAGTTTGAATTAAAAATTAAGTCGAATTTATTTTAAGCTATTATTTTGCCAGTTTTTAAAGCTAATTATTATACTTAACTTTTTTTATTTTATATATTCTTTTAAAACCCCATTTCGATTTGGATGTCTAAGTTTTCTTAGGGCTTTTGCCTCTATTTGTCTAATTCTTTCTCTCGTCACATCAAAAATCTGGCCAATTTCTTCAAGAGTTTTCATTCTTCCATCATCAATTCCATATCTCAATCTGAGAACATCTCTTTCTCTTGGACTAAGAGTGGCTAATACTCCTTCCAAATCTTCTCTTAGTAAAGTTTTAGAAACGTCTTGCTCTGGATTTTCTATATCAGCCTCTATAAAGTCTCCTAGTCTTGAATCTTCTTCTTTCCCTATTGGAGTTTCTAAAGAAATAGGAAGTTGCGCACTTTTAGCTATAAATCTTAATTTTTCGATTGTCATTTCCATACTCTCAGCGATTTCTTCTTCACTAGGTTTCCTGCCAAATTCTTGGCTAAGAACTTTTGTGGTTTTTTTAATTCTGGATATTGTCTCGTATAAGTGAACTGGCAATCTAATAGTTCTACTTTGATCCGCAATTGCTCTTGTAATGGCTTGGCGAATCCACCAAGTTGCATATGTAGAGAACTTATAACCTTTTTCATGGTCGAATTTTTCCGCTGCCCTAATTAGACCCAAACTTCCTTCTTGGATTAAATCTTGAAATGATAAACCTCGGTTCATATATTTTTTAGCAATGGAAACAACTAATCTTAAATTTGATTGAACCATTTTTTCTTTAGCTCTCCGCCCTAAGAGAAGTCTTCTTCTAAATTTGGGAAGAGGCATATCTATTAACTCGGCCCATTCTCTTACAGATGGGAAATGTCCTTTTTCTGACTCATATTGAGTTGCTAGCTCTTCTAATTGGAGTAAGTCAGCAATTTTTCTTGCAAGCTCAATTTCTTCATCTGGTCTTAAAAGTCTAATTCTTCCAATTTCTTGGAGATAAACTCTTATTGAATCTTCAGTGTAAATCCCTTTTGGTCCAAGTTTTACATTCCCGAGCCCTTTATCTTCTTCAGAATCACTAAATTCATTATTGTTATTTTCAATATTGCTTTCGTTTAACTCAGCAGATGTCTGTAAAGTTTGATTATTTTTATTGCTATCTCCTTCAACTACTGTTTCTAAATTTGTATTCATTTTTTTATTGATCTTTTTTTTTGAACTAGGCTTGGAATTCTTTGATTCTGCTGCGACTGGACACATAATTTACTCCTTTCTACGGTGAATTTAACTAGATAAAATTTTATTTAGGGCTAATTTGAACATTTAGTAGTAAAGTCCCCTTAATGTTTAAAAAACTTTTTTACAAAATGAGAATAAGAAAAGTTTTCTAAATTGTTGAAAAATTTAAATAGTGCTATAGATTACCTAAAGTAAAAAGTCTTGGGATTTCTCAGACAGGCAGATCATTTTTGAATTTTCAGTCAATGATCAGAGCTTCATGTCTCCCTTAAGAGCAGGATACTTACAATGTGCAAAAAACACTTTGTGGAATGTTCAACAATCCAATACTAAGAAAAAGTTTTGAAGCCGGCAAGTAATCAGTTATTAAATATCTCCTATAAATTGGAAATTTTGCTTGATATAGGTAGTAGTAATGAAAGCTTTTACTATTTAGATGGAAATAATCTTGGGGCAGAAGTTGGAGATATTGTAAGTGTGAGACTAAGGGGGAGATTATTGAATGGGTTGGTGATCTCCAAAAAAGACTTTTCGACAATCAATAATGATGAATCAAATATTATTGGAGGAAAAAGCATAAGATATTTGTTTGTTGAAAGTATTTTGCAGAAAAAAATAATTGATGAATCTTGGAGAGAATTGATAGACTCCCTAGCCTCTTTTTATATGGTTAGTAATTTAAAAATGTTTAAAACTGCATTTCCTCCTGGCTGGATTGGTAAATATAAAAATTTCTCTAAAGGTTTAAAAGATCAAATATGGATTGAAACTAAAAAAGAATTTGAAACTAAGAAAAATGGATTAACCAAAAAAGAATTTTTTTTAATGGATACTTTATCTAAAAAAGGTAATTGGCAAAGTGAATTAATAAAGTCTGGTTTTAATAACACACTAATCAACTCAATGGTCAGTAAAAATTATCTTGCTAAATCTAAAAGAAAAAAAAATATAAATAGTAAATTAAATTCCTTTGTAAAAGATCATATCGCAACGAAAAAACCAAATCTTACAAATGAGCAAAAAATTGCATTTCAAAAATTTCAAACAATGAAACCAGGAGATGCATTACTTCTTTGGGGCGAAACAGGTTCAGGTAAAACAGAAGTATATATGAGAATTGCTGAAGATCAATTTCTTAAGAAAAAAAGTTGTTTGATACTAGCCCCAGAAATTGGATTAATTCCTCAACTTATTGATAGGTTTAGTAGGCGATTTAATAATGTCGTTTACGAATATCATAGTAATTGTTCTCCCGATCATAGAACTTTAGTTTGGAAGAAAATTATTAATACTAATGAACCTTTGATGGTAATAGGGACAAGGTCGGCAGTTTTTCTTCCAATCAGAAATCTTGGATTAATAATAATGGATGAAGAACATGATGTTTCTTATAAGCAAGATAGTCCTATGCCTTGCTATGACGCGAGAGAGATTGCTATTGAAATAGTAAAAAGGAATTCTGCAAAGTTAATTTTTGGGAGTGCAACCCCATCAATGAAGACTTGGAAAAAGTGTATTTTTGAAAGGAATTTTAAATTGGTAAGAATGATTCAAAGGATATCCAGTAATGAGGCTCCTGAAATAAAAATTATTGATATGCGGGATGAGTTCAAGAAGGGAAATATGAAAATTTTTTCCAATGAATTATTACAATTGCTTCCTCAACTACGCTTAAAAAAAGAGCAAGCAATAATTTTGATCCCTAGGAGGGGGCATAGTGGATTTTTAAGTTGTAGAAATTGCGGATATTTAATAAATTGCCCCAACTGCGACGTTCCTTTATCAGTTCATCTCGGATCACAAGGGAAAAAATGGTTAAGATGTCATTGGTGTGATCATAAATCAAGATTGATCAATCGTTGCCCAGATTGTCATTCAACTGCTTTCAAACCTTTTGGAGTTGGTACGCAAAGGGTAATAGAGTTTTTAAATGAAGAATTTCCTGACTTAAGAGTTCTTCGCTTTGATAGAGATACAACTTCAGGAAAGGATGGTCATAGAGATATTCTTTCAAAGTTTTCTAAAGGTGATGCTGATATTCTTGTCGGTACTCAGATGTTGGCAAAAGGTATTGACATCCCCAATATTACTCTTTCAGTAGTTATTGCCGCAGATGGTTTGCTTCATCGCCCAGATATTTCAGCAGAAGAAAAATCATTACAATTATTTTTGCAAGTAGCAGGAAGGGCCGGCAGGGCACAAAAAAAAGGGAAAGTAATTTTTCAAACATATAAACCTAACCACCCGGTGATTTCTTATCTTCAAAAAAGAGATTATGAAAGATTCTTAATTGAAAACTCGAGGTTGAAAAAGGATGCTAATTTATTTCCATTTTGCACAATTTGCCTACTTAAATTATCAGGTGAAAATTATGAATTAACTGAGTCAATTGCAAAAAAATTAGCAAAATATCTACTCAGTTTTTGTGAGAAAAAGAACTGGAAATTAATAGGTCCTGCCCCTAGTTTAATAGCTAAAGTCGGTAAAAAATTTAGATGGCAGATATTAATACATGGCCCTGAAGGAACAAAGATACCTTTACCTGATAGATCAATATTATGGAAACTTATTCCAAAAAATGTTTTTTTAACAATAGATGTTAATCCAGCAGAGTTGTAATTACTTTGATGGAAGTTGAGGTAAATCTGAACCTAATTTAAATCTATAGAATCTTAATAAATAAGCCAATATTATAATTATTAAAATAATAGATATCCCAATCAAGAGTTTGTTGAGGCTCCAGAAAGAAAATTCAAGACTATTTATCCGCCCTTGATTTAAATCCCAAATTATTAGATTTTTTGTGATTTCTAAATTTGAATTATTTTTATCGATAAGGATAGCTTTATTAGGGTGAATAATTTTGAAAATGATTTCTAAATTATCAATGCCTTTAATAGAATTCAGATCCAAATCTATCCTGTAAAAGTATTTTTTAAAAAAAATAAAGTTTTTTTGAGTAGTATTAATTTCCATATTTGTTGATTCTCCCGCTAACTCTCCAGCAGTATTTTGGGTGATTTTAAGAACTTGCTTTGTATCCTCTAAATTGAGATTTTTATGTTTTAAAGAAAAGGTTGATTCGTCTTGTTCAATTTCTGCGTCAGGAAAAATATCTTTCATCTTCTCTTCAAATTTTAATTGCCAAGGAAATTTCTTTATGTATTTACTCTCTATCGCTAAATTATTAGTTATTGAGTCAAGTTCACTAAGATCAAGGGTATCCTCAATTTTTACGCAGCCACTTAAAAGTGGAATTAATAATAATAGTATTAAAAAAATGATCAGTGAAAAGCCTTTCTGAAAGGGTTTTGTTTCACCAGTTGGGGTCTCAGTTACATTAATAAATTTTTTTTTCTTCAATACTTCTCTTTTTTTACGCAGTGAGTTAAGAGATTTTTTATTTAGTGATGGGTCGCTTTCAAGCTGTAAGTTCCAATTTTCTGGCTTTTTAATGTCAGGAGAGTCTATAACTTCCATCAAATATTTTGCATTTTCTCTCGTCTTATTATCGTAAGATTTTAGAAGTTCTTTACAAAACCTTTTAGCATCCTCCCTTTTATTGATACCACATAGAGCAGTAATTAAGATTGTTCTTAAATTTACTCCCTCTTTGCTTGATAAAGGAAATGATTCGATTATGGGTAAAAGAAATTCAATGCAATAATGATACTCACCTTTAGCTAAAGCAAGTTCTACTTTTTCTAAAACTTGCTCATAAGTTTTCATGGGTTAGGCGACTATCATTGTACCTATTCCGGAATTTGTAAAAATCTCAAGAAGTAATGAATGTTCTATTCTTCCATCAATTATGTGGGCTGCTTTGACTCCTTGGGCTAAAGCTCTTATACAGCATTCTGTCTTTGGAATCATACCTTCAGTCACAATTTTTTTATCAATAAAATCCCTTGCCTCTTTGAGATTAGTTTTTTCAACAAGACTATTTTTGTTATCTTTTTCTTTGAAAATCCCTTGAGTATCAGTAAGAAGAATAAGTTTTTCTGCATTTATCGCAGCAGCAATTTCTCCAGCGACAAAATCTGCATTAATGTTATGGGAAATACCCTCCAAGGTTGATCCAATGCTAGAAATAATTGGGATGTATCCTTGAGAAATAAGAGGATCTAATATTTCAGGATTGATTTTTGTAACCTCTCCCACTAACCCATGGCTACCATCTCCTAGTTCTCTAGATTGAATTAAGTTGCCATCAAGACCTGATATTCCCACAGCTAAGGATCCAGTTTTATTAATCCCTTTTACAATTTGTTTGTTAACTCTACCCATTAGAACCATCTCGACAATTTCCATTGTTTTTTGATCAGTTATTCTTAATCCATTTTCGAATTTAGGAGATATTTCTAATTTCTTTAACCAATTATTAATCTCTGGTCCACCTCCATGAATTACTATCGGACAAACCCCAACGGTTGATAAAAGTGCAATGTCTCTAAAAAAAGCATTTTTTAAATTTTCATTCTCCATAACTGAACCACCATACTTGATAACAATTTTTCTACCTGAGAAACTTTGTATATATGGAAGTGCTTCGCTTAATATTAATACTCTTTGAGAATCATTCATTACTAAAATTCATTAAAACTTGATTGAATTGAGAAATTAGGTTTTTACAAATATATCCTTATATTCAATAAAAGAGGATAAAATCAAATTCTTTTTTATTATCGTCGATAATAAATTCTGATTCAAGACCTTTGACGAAAAACCTATTTAATCTTTCTTGTTTTTCAATCCATTTTTCTAGAGGGACAGCGTTTAATTCGAAACGCATTCTGAGACCATTTTTTTCTTCCTTTGTAATTTCTTCTATTTCTTTTAATTGAGGGGGGTTATCCTCGTCCCACAAATTTAAAGATTCTAATGACGATTCAAGATGAGCTTTTATTCCATACCTCCATCTTGTAACATCTTTAACTAATGCTGTAAGTTCTTTTGGTCTATTAAATTTATTTGTCGCAAAATTTGTCTTGTCAAATAACTCTACAGGAGGTATTTCGGAAGTCTTTAAGCCTAAGCCAATTAGGAAAATAGGTACTCCATAAAAAAAAGTAGGTACACTTAAATTCACTGAATCTGTAAAATAAGCAGTCATTCCAACAAAAGCTAATATACCCCCAGCGGTTACGATTAAGTTGCCAGGCGATAAGTATTTCTTCATTTTGATTTAGTAGAATGAGTTTTAAATAGGCTAACAAGTATTATGCAAGATCCTAATACTGCAAATCAAGGAGATTTAATTTTTAAACTTGATCAAGATAGAGCATGGCTTCTAAAAAATCTTGATAAGGGTAAATGGCCAGAAATTAGAAGCGAACTTGCCGCGCTTGAAAGAAAAATAAGCAAATTAATTATAAGTGTTCAAGAAAATAATGTTGATATTTGATTTAAAAAGGTATTTCGTCTACTTCAGGTACTAAAGGTGAACTATCCCAACTAGATTTTTTGGCGGTTTCTTTATTTTCAAATGACTCATTATTCTCTTTTTGATCAGACTTTATAACATCAACTGGCGATATTTGATGAATTTTTGAAGCTGTTAGTTCTGGTTGTTTTTCTTTCGTTCCGTCTTTTCTAGTGACAGAATTCATCTTTAGACGTCCCTCAATAACAATATTTTGCCCCTCCTTTAGTTCATCTACCATTTCTTGGGCAATATTTCCCCATCCTATGATCTTGAGATCTCTGGTTGGATCTTCACTACGTAATCCTTTAAAATTAACAATCATTTCTGCAATTGGAGTTTGGTTTTCTTTGGTATACCTCATTTGGGGAGCGCTATTAATGACCGCTTGAATTAAACAATGATTCATTACTTACTATTTAATTAAAGACATACTGATGCAGAATCGAGGAAATTGCTATAAAAATGTCTGGATCCTATCAGGAACTTCGGATGGACCTGCAATAGCTAATAGGCTTCTTGAACTTAATTATTCAGTCTTTGCAAGTGTTTTAACTTATAAAGCAGGGCAAGCTTATATTGAAAATCCAAAGTTACATATCATTACGGGGAAATTTAATAATAAAGATCAAATAATTAATTTCATAAATAAAAATAAAATCACATGCGTTGTCGATGCTACTCATCCCTTTGCCGTAATAATTTCTAAAAATCTTAATAATGCATGTAAAGAAATTAATACACCTCTTTTACTATTTGAGAGGAAATCTCTAATAAATAACACTAATAATTTTTTTTATATTGATCATTTAAAGGATATAAATAATGTTGATATAGAAAATAAGAATATTCTTCTTGCAATAGGATCAAGATTCCTTAATGATACAGCTAGTTATTATATGAATTGTAAAGCAAATGTATTTACAAGGGTACTTCCAACTTATGAGAGTATAACTAAAGCTTTTGGATCATGTATTAAAAATGCAAACATAGCGATACTTGAACCGAGTAAAAATAATAAAAGCATTTTAGAAAAAAAACTTTGTGATTTTTGGGAGATAGATTATATTCTATGTAGAGAATCTGGAAGTTATTCCCAGAAAAACTGGGAGAGTATAGTTTCTGGAAGTGAGATGAAGTTATTTTTGGTTAAAAGGCCGAAAGTTAAAAATGATTATTCTTACTCTTTTGATCAATATCATAATTTGATAAATCACATAATTAAAAAATATTGATGTTTAATTCATTATGGAAGTATTAGTTATGATCACAACTGAATCAAGTAACGCAAATGCTTTGCGAATGGCTAAATTACTAATACAAAATAAACTTGCAGCTTGTGTTTCGATAAAGCAAATTTTTTCAACTTATAAGTATGATGATGAAATTGAAGAAACTAAAGAGTTTGAAATCACAATAAAAAGTAAACTAGAATTTAAAGATTGCTTAATTGATTTCGTAAATAAAAAGTCCACATATGATATCCCTCAGATTATTTACAAAAAATACCATGCTGAGATGAAATATTATGATTGGTTGAATAAGACTATTTGATAAATCTATTTTATTAACTCTTTAAGATCAATATCTGATCTGGATCCTAATTGCGTTATTATTTGCCCCGCACAAATTGAAGCTATCTCTCCGCATTTTTTGAGGGAACAATTGTTTACTAATCCATGGATAAATCCTCCCGCATAGATATCTCCGGCTCCTGTAGTATCAATAATCTTGCCTTTCGTTATTGACTCAATTATTTCAACATTATTTTTGTTAAATATGAGAGAACCATTGCTTCCAAGAGTTACAATGACTAATTCACATAAGGAAGATAGGTATTCTTGGCAGCTTGCTAATTTATCATTTTTAAATAGACTTAACATCTCGGATTCATTACAAAAAACAATATCTACGTATTCATAAATTAATTCCAAGAAACTCTCACGATGTCTATCTACACAAAATGAATCAGACAAAGAAAGGATTATTTTTGTATTAGATTGTTTTGCAATTCGGGCGGCTTTAATAAAAGCTTTTTTAGCTAATTCGCTGTCCCATAAATATCCTTCTAAATATAAGTATTTACTTTCCTTAATTACAGTAAAGTCAATGTCTTTTGGTTCAAACTCTACGGATGCACCTAGGTAAGTGCACATAGTTCTTTGGGCATCAGGTGTAACCAAAATGATTGAATGAGCTGTTGGAGCACCTTCAATAGTTGGTGGAGTATTAAATATAGTGTTACTTTTTTTTATATCGTCAGAAAAGAAATCCCCAAATTGATCATTTTTCACCCTTCCAATAAACTGAACTTGATTACCTAATTCTGCTAAACAAACAACGGTATTTGCTGAGGACCCACCTGATATTTGTTTAACCACTTTGCAATTTTCTAACAATCTCTGAGATTCAGCAGAATTAATTAGATTCATTGATCCTTTATCCAGATTATTAATCTCAAGAAACTCATCTTCAATATTTACAATAATATCTACTATTGCGTTGCCCAGGCCAATGAGATCAACTGTTTTATTATGTTCAAAATGTCTAAAGGATTCCTTCATTAATTTGAAATTAAATTATCTTAGAAGTGCTCTTTTAGGACCATGAATTGGATCTTCAATTACTATAGTTTGATCTCTATTCGCCCCCAAAGAGACAATGGCAATTGGAACCTCCATTAATTCAGCTAAAAATCTTAGATAATTCATAGCATTCTCTGGGAGATCAGATAGTTTTCTGCAATCTGCAGTTGAACATTGCCAACCTTTTAATTTTTTGAAGATTGGCTTACATTTTTTTAAGTCATCTGAATTTGTGGGAAAGTAGTCTATTTCCTCTCCATTGAGATCATATGCAACGCAAACTTGTATCTCATCTAATTCATCTAAAACATCAAGTTTAGTAACGGCTAAACAATCAAGGCCATTTACAGATACAGCATATTTACCAATAACTCCATCAAACCACCCACATCTTCTCCTTCTCCCAGTAGTGGTTCCAAATTCACTGCCTCTATCACATAGTTGATCATTAATACTCCCTTGCAATTCTGTTGGGAATGGCCCTTCACCTACTCTTGTGGTATAAGCTTTTGCAACACCGATTACTCTATCAATTAAAGTGGGACCCACTCCAGCCCCAATACATGCCCCTCCTGATATAGGGTTTGATGAGGTAACAAAAGGATAAGTTCCATGATCTAAGTCAAGTAAAGTCCCTTGAGCTCCTTCGAAAAGAATATTCTTCTTGTTTTTTGAGGCTGCATGGATAGTTCTCGTACAGTCAACAACATGCTTTGATAATCTTTGCCCATAGTCAAGATATTCTTCAACAATTTCCTCTAATTTAAGAGGCTTAATTCCATAGATTTTTTCTAGTAGACCGTTTTTTTCTCTTAATGGAATTTCGATCACATTACTCAGCCTTTCCTTATTAAGCAAGTCTCTTATCCTAATGCCATTTCTTTGTGACTTATCCGCATAAGTTGGGCCGATTCCACGCCCTGTTGTCCCTATTTTGTTTGAACCTCTATCAGCCTCCATCGCTTCATCTAATATTCGGTGGTAAGGCATCGTTACATGTGATGTTGATGAAATTTTTAATCCTGAAATATCAATTCCATTATCAATTAACATGTCAATTTCTTTTAGCAAGATTTTTGGATCTACAACAGTTCCCGAACCAATTAGACAAGAAGTATTTTTATAAAGTATCCCTGAGGGAATTAAATGTAATTTTAAGACTTTATCATCTACGACTATAGTATGACCTGCATTTACCCCCCCTTGATAGCGAACGACTACATCTGCCGAACGACTGAGTAAATCCGTTATTTTACCTTTTCCTTCGTCACCCCATTGGGCTCCGATTACAACAACATTGGCCAATTTTAGAAGAGCATTATTTTTGTGAGAATATTTAATATATTCAAAAATCTTGGTTTACTTTTAAAAAGTAAATGAATTGTATTAACTTTCTCTTAGAACCATTTTTTCAGCAAGAGAAAATTCTTTAGTTAAACGCTCCTTAAGTTTATCTGGTAAAGGTCTACTTGCAAAGTTTTTGTAATGACCTGCCATCGCATTTAATGCTGTTTGCATGGTGGTAAATGATTGAGTTTTATTCACCATTCCTCTATTTCTGTATCTGGAGATATAGTCAGTTATTAGTGTAAGAGCCTCACTTCTTACTTCATTTTTATTGGGAGAATCTTTTGGGGTATCAACAGCTGTTTGCAATGTTTTAACAACTGAAATTGTATCTTTTGCATAGTCACCTGTCATAGAGGTTTTTGCAGCTATAGATGGGGAACTAAATAGTGTAAAAACAACAATTAGGGATATTGAAAAAGATATAGCTTTGGTAAGAGTCCTAAAAAATAATTTTGATGTCCATTTCAGTAACATAACTTAGCTCCCAAAAAATTTAGCTTTAAGACTATCCATTGTACATTATTTCAGATTCAGAAAAAAATGTTTCCAACAATTTATCAGAACTAACTTTAAGCTTAGTATTATTTGTTCTACATAAAAGTTCTACTTCTTTGTTCACAGAATCTCTGCCAATAATTATCTGAAAAGGAATACCAATTAATTCCGCATCTTTAAATTTCACGCCAGCTCTATCGTTTCTATCGTCAAGAAGGACATCAATTTTATTAATTAAAAAGTTTTTATAAATTTGCTCAGTAAGCTCACTTTGAATAGGATCTTTTAGGTTTGTTGGGATAATAATAACTTCAAAAGGCGAAATCTGGATGGGCCAACAAATGCCTTTTTGATCATGATTCTGTTCGATAGCAGCTTGAGCTATTCTTGTAACTCCAATTCCATAGCAACCCATCCATAAATTTTTTAACTGGCCATCCTTATCAGAGAACTTTGCATTTAATTTTTCACTATATTTTTGACCTAGTTGGAAAATATGTCCAATCTCAATACCTTTTTTTTCTTTAAGTTCCTCATCATTATCAATACTTATTTTATCTCCTTTTTTGGCATTTCTGATATCCCCAATTAGATAGTCTTTCGAAGCAAAAGAATACTCTTGAAAAGCTTTATGGAAATTAACTTTATTCCCACCACTTATAAAATTCGAAAGGTCACTTGCAGAATGATCAATTATTCTTTTCCATTTTTTATCCCAATTAGAACTAGCTTTAATAGTTTTATTATCTAAATCTGGCCCTATAAAACCTAAGGGAAAATTAACTAGGTTTTTTTCGATAGTATTTTTGTCTTCAATCTTTTTAAGATTAAGGAGATTGAAATTATGAAGTTTATTGATTAAGTTAAAAAGCTTTACTTCATTAACGTGTTGATCGCCTCTTATGCATGCAAGAATTGGGACCTCAAATCCATCTTCGAACTGTGCAAGGAATATTACAACTTTTATAATCTGAGTAGGGTCTAAATTATTATTATCGCAAATATCTAGGATTGTTTTTTGATGAGGTGTTTCTAACCACTCTGCAATATTATCTCTAAGTGGAATAGGTTGAGAGGGTATAGAAACAGCTTTTTCAATATTGGCAGCATAAGAACCACTTTGAGTAAACAAAATGGAATCTTCTCCAGCATCAGCAGTGACCATAAATTCTTTAGATGAGGCCCCGCCAATTGCTCCACTATCAGCTTCAACCCCTACTGTCTGCAGTCCACAAGATTTAAAAATATTTTCATAAGCATTGCCCATCTTTTCATAGAAAGAAGCTAGATCGTTTTCTGAAGAGTGAAAAGAATAACCATCTTTCATAATAAATTCTCTACTTCTCATCAATCCAAACCTTGGCCTTATTTCATCTCTAAATTTTGTTTGAATTTGATAAAAACATTGTGGTAATTGCTTATAGGAGTTGATGGTCTCTGATGCAATACTCGTGATAACTTCTTCGTGAGTTGGAGCTAAACCAAATTCTTTACCTTGTCTATCTTTTAGATTAAACATTATTCCTTCACCTGCAGTATATCCTTCCCACCTTTCACTTTTTCTCCATAAATCAGCAGGATGAAGTTGGGGTAATAGTAATTTTGTACAACCAATACTATTAAGTTCTCTCTCTATTATTGTGGATATTTTTTCAATAACTCTAAGCATTATTGGCATGTATGCATAAATACCGCTGTTAACTCTGCGAATATACCCAGCTTTTAAAAGTAATTGATGTGAAATAATCTCAGCTTCAGAAGGTGTGTCACGAAGTGTCCCCAGAGGAAATGAGGTTGTCACGCGCATACAAAAAATATCCTTAATAATATTTAATTTTATCAACTAAGATGAAAAAATAATTTAAAGTGTCTTGAGTCCCTCAACGCGGCTAGTCTAAAAATATTGTTTCTGCTAACTTCTTCAGTAATGAAGTTCAAACTCTTTTTAAAAGTTCATTATTATTAAAACATTTTCTTAAGTTTATGGAAAATATAGATTCCAATATTTCTAGCGAAGAGGAATTAGTAGATATTGATGAAGTTCAAAAATTCCTAAACAGATCAAGAGCTTCTGTCTATAGGTACACAAATACAGATTTAAGAAATTTAAACCCTAGCTTTAATCCAAGAAAACTAAATCCCGAATTTAGAACTGATCAAAAAGATCCTTTAAAGTTTCATCCCAATGAAGTGGCAAGGTTTGCAAAAGATATTTTAAGAATTAAGGAGGTTACTGTAGAGGTCTTTAATACACCTTCCTCCGCTGCTCAAAATGTACTGGTGCAAATATTAGATGAACTAAAATCTATCAGGTCTTTGCTAGAAAAAGAGTAATTAAAATGTTTCTAATCAATGTTTTGATTTATTGACATTTTGAATGTAGGATAATTATGTTTAATTATCTCCTTAATCTGTACCAATTAAGAGTTCTTGAGTTACACGAAATCAAAGCAGTTTATTCAAAGTAAATCAAGCGAAGAATCTTCTCATGGTTCTGCCCGAAGTGATTTTGAAAGAGATGATGATGACCCCTTAAGTATAAGGAGTTTATCGATAACATCTTTAGGTATTATTTTTGCCTTTTTGACAATTTTTTTACCTTCAATAAGCATTTTAATCGGCAGACCTTTATCTCAAGGAAACGAGATAATTCATAATCACGATTTTAAAAAAGATGGACCTTAGTTCAATACCTCCATCTCCAATGAATGGAATAGTCAATATTGTTGTTGAAATACCTGCAGGGAGTAGGAATAAATATGAATATTGCTCTGAAGCAGGAATAATGGCCCTAGACAGAGTATTACATTCTTCAGTGAGGTACCCTTTTGATTATGGTTTTATCCCAAATACCATTGCTGATGATGGAGCTCCCCTTGATGCAATGGTGATAATGGACGAACCTACTTTTGCGGGTTGTCTAATAAAAGCTAGACCTATTGGAGTTTTGGATATGCATGATTGTGGTGCTTATGATGGAAAACTTTTATGTGTGCCTATGGCTAATCCTAGGCAGGCTAATATAGTAAGTATTAATCAAATTGCTCCTAATCAGCTTGATGATGTTGCAGAATTTTTTAGAATAAGTAAAGGACTCGATGGAAGAACAGTTCAAATTGATGGTTGGAGGGATTTTGATGTAGTTGAAAATTTATTGAAAAGTTGTATGCCTCCAAAAAAGAAGAACTTTAAAGTACTTAAGAAATCAAATATTAGTAAATTAAATTGAAAAAAATAATTTTTTATAGTTATTTAAAATGCTCTACATGCCGAAAAGCTGCAAAGTGGCTTGAAAGCAAAGATTTTGAATTTCAGTTAATAGATATTGTAAAAGAACCTCCACTTGTTAATTATTTAAATCTAGTCTTGGAACAATACTCTGATGATAAGAAAAGGATTTTTAATACAAGAGGTAAAGCCTTTAAAACTCTTAATCTTGATATTGATAGTTTGTCAAAGGAAGAAATTATTCAACTTCTTTTAAGTGATGGCAAATTAATAAAAAGACCATTTTTGATTTACGAAGGGAAAAAAGTAATATTAGGTTTTAACGAAATTGAATATGCAAAACAATTTATATAAGTTTAGAAAATCAAGACTTAATTAATCCTATGCCTGGTTCGATAAAAAGTTTTTTAAAAGAATGGGGTCTACTAATCCTATTAACTTTTTTTGTTTCTTCTTGTAGATCATTTTTGGCAGAACCACGTTATATCCCTTCTGGTTCAATGCTCCCAGAATTACAAATAAATGATAGGTTAATTATTGAAAAATTTTCGTTAAGAAACTCTTTACCAAAAAGAGGAGATATTGTTGTTTTTAACTCACCTTACTCGTTTGATAAAAAATTAATCTCATCAAGATCTAAGCCTTTACCAAAAAAAAGATATTGTTTTTTTATGAGTTTTCCTCCAATGTCGTTTATTCCTGGTTTGAGGGATCAAGCTTGCGATGCTTATATTAAAAGAGTGGTGGCACTTCCAGGAGAAATTGTAAGTGTAAACTCTAATGGTGAATTAATAATAAATAATAAATTAATTCCTGAACCCTATGTGTCTTATAAGTGCTCATTATCCCTATTTAATAATTGTGGTAAATTTAAAAACATAAAGGTTCCAGAAGATCATTTTTTAGTTTTAGGTGATAATAGGGCAAATAGCTGGGATGGAAGATATTGGCCTGGAAGCAAATTTCTTCATAAAAAAGAGATAATTGGTAAAGCATATTTCAGATTTTGGCCTCTTAGTCAATTTGGCTTTTTCAGCAAATGAAGTCTTTTTTCTGACTCTGACTTCAGCAAAATAAATTTTTAACAAGGTTTAATTTAAAGTGCTCCTGAAGCAGTTGAATCAAGTATTCCCCCTAGGTGTGTTGTAATGTTAAGAGCGCTAATAACAGGGGGCTTATTGGGATCATTAAAAAGATCAATTATTGTTATGCCGCCATTACCCTGTTTTATCATCCAAATATCTGAATAATTAATCCCAAGGATATTACAAATTAGAGTTTTATTGACTGCATCATGAGCAACCATGAGGGTTTGATCATTATCCTTTTGAGATAAACAAATTTTGTCAAAAGCTTCTACTGACCTTTCTGATACATCTTTTATACATTCACCTTCGGGCATTATTACTTCCTCAGGTTTATCATGCCAATTTTTTAGTAAAGCAGGCCACTCTTCTCTAATTTCTGCTTCCAATTTACCCTCCCATAATCCGTGACTGATTTCTACAAGTGAATCTATTTTCTCAATTTTTAAATCTTTGTTATTTTGAAGGATTATTTGTGCAGTCTCATAAGGCCTATGCATTGAACTTGAAAATGCCTTATTGAAAGAAATATTTCTCAAATATTCAAAAGTCTTTCTTGCTTGATTTTTTCCGTTTTCATTTAAAGGGATATCAATTTGACCTTGAAATCTACCTTCTTTGTTCCAGTTAGTTTCACCATGTCTTATAAGAAATATTCTGGAATCTCCAATTTTATTTGGAATATTTTTATTAAGATGGGAAGTTTGATTTAAGCATTCAACTTGAGTCTTAAAAGAGTTATCTTTCTTTGAAATATTGAGTATCGAGAAAGAAGCATTTTCTAATCTTATTTTTCTAAAACCTTGCTTAGGCTTACCCAATAACAAGAGTATTAAACATCTGAGAATTGCATTATGTCCAACAACTAAAATATTTACATCATCTTTGTCTAGATAAATTTTTAAAATATCATCTACAAAATTTGTTGCTTGAAAAAATAACTCTTGAATTGGTTTATAAGTTTTATTATCATTTCTTTTTAAGATAAGATTTTCTGGATCATTTTTCCATATAGGGTAAATATCTGGAAATTTCTTCTTTATTTCATCAATTTTTAGACCAGACCATTCACTAAGATCTACCTCTAGCAAATTATCTTCGAATACAATATTTTGTTCTTTATTGAAGGACTTTTTAATTGTTTTTGCAGTCTCTGCCGCTCTGACAAGTGGGGAGGAATAAATTTTATCGAAGTTTATTTTTGATAATGCTTTTCCTGCTTTCTGGGCTTGTTCGTATCCTTCATCAGTTAATAATGAATCGTCTGTTCTTCCTTGAATTAATCCTTTTGCATTGAAACTGCTTAGTCCATGCCTAACTAAAACTAATCTTATAGCCATTATATAAATTTGAAAATTAAGATAATTTAATCATCTCATGGCGTGATTAAAATAGATACATAAATATGAGGAAATTCAATGATAACTAACTATAGTTTTCAAGAATATAATAAGTTATGAACTTTAAAAATACTTCTAAGTCAAAACTCACTTTAGCTTTTATTTCTATCGTCATAACTTTTTTTGTATGGCAACAAGGATTAAGAGACAGTTTAAATAGACCGTCTGTTTCATTTGATATTAGTCAAAAAGAGCAAGAAATTGCTGAATTATCTGTCCAATCAATACCTGTAAATCTTAAAAAATTTTTTATCCTTAATGATCCTGTTGAGCAAATAAATAAATCACTCTCTGATGTTCCATTTGAAGAGCTAACAGAAAGAAATAAATTAATTCGAATAATTACTTCAGAATTAAATGATCCTTTAATTTATAAAAATATATCCAAAGATTTTGAAGATAAAAACTATAAATTTATGATTGATGAGATAGAAAAAAAATCTAATAATAATTCATATAAAGTAAATTCTGAAAAATTTGATTTATTCAAAGGTGATAGATTTTTATATCACCTTTTAAGCCAGAAATTTGATTTTGACGATAGTGCATTAATATCAAAATCGTTTTCACGCAAAATGTTTTTTAAAATATTAGCCATAAGACTAATACCACTTTTAACAATACTTATTGGTTCTATTCTCGCTTTAAAAATATTATGGAAAACTATATCTTTGAAAAAGTTTGGTTGGCAAGAAATTAAATCCTTAGATTTAGAATTAATAGATATGGTTTTATTAATTGCAGGTGGATTTGTTGTTTTAGGAGAAGTGGTATCACCTTTATTTTCTATCAGTTTGGTCGAACTTATTTCTAAAAATATCTCTAATGAATTGTCCCAATCTTTAAAAATTTTCTTTGGATATCTTTTTATGGCTATTCCTCCATTATGGATAGTTTTTTATCAAATTAAATCCTTGAATGGTGAATTTACTTTTAAAAAGGATTATTTACAGTTCAATTTTTTGCCAATAAAGTATGCAATTATTCAGGGAATTAAAGGTTGGTTAGCGATTGTTCCTTTTGTTTTATTGATTTCTCTAATTATGAATAGTCTGATCGATAATCAGAATGGTAGTAACCCCTTGCTGGAAATTGTTCTTAACAATAATAATTACTTATCATTTTTTCTATTATTTGTAACAACAACTCTATTAGCTCCTCTATTTGAAGAGATTATATTTCGCGGCATTTTACTGCCAACTCTTTCAAGAGATTTTGGTGTAATTTCGGGCATCATAGTTTCAGCTTTTATCTTTGCATTAGCCCATTTAAGTTTGGGAGAAATGCCGCCATTATTTGTTCTAGGGATTGGATTAGCAATTACAAGAATTGCTTCAGGAAGTTTGTTTTCTTCAGTTATCATGCATTCTTTATGGAATGGATTGACCTTCTTAAATTTGTTCTTATTGAGGACATAAAGAATTTAATTTTTTACTTGCGAATCAAGTAAAAAAATGTTTATTTAATTAATAACACTTCTTTAATTTAAAAATAAATCATAGATGAAACCATATGGGAATCAACTTAATTTTAAAAAAAAAGTTTTATATGAAAGTAAAAAAAATTCAGAAAAAATATCCATAATTAATATCAAATTAATACATCAAATTTTCGACACCATTAATATCTCTCTTTTGGTATTAATTTTCACCTTATTTTTCTTATCTTTTAATAGTCAAAGAAAATGGTCAAATACATATAAAAACTTATCTAAAACAATAGCTATCAATAATAATCTCATCGATTATATTTCTAAAATTGAGGAATTTTATATTAGTGAACTTGAGTCTCTCAATATTTATAGAAAAACTAAACCTGAAGATTTAATCTATCTAGATAAAATTCCAGAAAGAAAAGAAAGTTTGTTTAAGAAAAATTTAAGTAGTTTTATTGATGGTTTTAGTGATAGCAAATATCAAAGGGGCTATTGATGAAAAAATACAAAAAGATTGTTCGTCTAATACCCCTTGATCAAAGAAGATTTAAATTTCTCTATATTTTTAGCTTACTATTAATATTTTGTTTGTTCGGTAGGTTAGTTAGATTGCAAGTCTTTAACGCCTCTGATTTGCAAAGGAAAGCTAGATTAATACAGTCTTCTAAAACTAATGCCTTAAAAAAAAGGAGAGCAATTGTTGATAGAAATAATAGATTAGTTGCTTACGATAAACCGCTCTATAAATTATGGGCCCATCCAAAATATTTTAATTTTCCTGGGGACTCAATAAATAGAGTTCGCAGTATTGAAGAAGTTATAGAAAAATTGTCACCTATCTTGGATATAAATGTTGAAATACTATTGAGTAAATTTAATAATAAAATGAGTGGTATCAAGCTTTTGGATAAAATTTCGGAAGAAAAGGCTGAAAAGATTAAGAACCTTCAAATAAGTGGAATTGATTTATTTAAATATTCGCAGAGATATTATCCGCAAGGGAAGCTTTACTCTAATCTTGTCGGTTTTGTTAATGATGAGAATAAAGGTTTAGCAGGTTTAGAGCTTTATTTAGATAATCAAATTAAAGTTTTTAATAAAAGTAATTTAATAAAAAGAGGAGGAGATGGAACTCCTTTACCGGATAATTCTGCCCCAGGCGATTTTGTTTATGATTACAAAAATTTAGGCCTAACTGTAGATTCAAAATTACAGAAAGCTTCATTCAGTGCATTATCAAAGCAAGTAAGCAAATGGAAAGCGAAGAAAGGATTTGCCATAGTTATGGATGTTAATAATGGTCGGATTCTCTCATTGGTTACAGTCCCGTCGTACGATCCAAATAAATTTTGGCAGTACGACTCTCGACTTTTTAGGGGTTGGTACTCTCAAGATTTATTTGAGCCTGGTTCAACTTTTAAACCTATTAATCTTGCCTTAGCTTTAGAAGAAAAAGTAATCCAGAAAGATGGACTAGTTGAAGATATAGGAAAAATTAATGTTGGAGGATGGACACTTTCTAATTGGAATAAAAAAGGTAATGGATACATTGACTATCCAAAAGTTTTGCAGGTTTCAAGTAATGTTGGGATGGTAAAAATAATGCAAAATTTAGACCCTTCAATTTATTGGGATTGGCTAGAAAATTTAGGTATAAATAAAAATTTAGAGACTGACTTATTTGAATCAACTGCTGGCCAACTAAAGAGAAAAGATTTATTTGTAAATCAATCAATTGAACCTGCAGTAACTTCTTTTGGCAAAGGTTTCTCAATCTCGCCACTTAAATTGCTTCAACTTCATGCGGCTTTAGCAAATGGTGGTTATGAAGTTACTCCACATGTAACCTCAACTTTCAAAGAAAGAGTTAATAAAAATCCCAAAAAACAATTTTTTTCACACAAAGTCTCTAAAACTGTTCTTGAATGGATGGAGAGCGTAGTTGATAAAGGTAGTGGATCTGGAGTGAAAATCGAGGGTTATAGGATAGCTGGGAAAACTGGTACTTCTCAAAAAGCCATAAATGGTTTCTATACAAATAAAAAAGTTTGCAGTTTTGTGGCGACCTTACCAGTTAACGATCCTAAATATGTTGTCCTTGTAGTCGTTGATGAACCATCTAAATCTTATGCATATGGTTCAACTGTTGCAGTACCTGTAGCGAAAGAAATTATCGAGAGTTTGATAGTAATTGAAAAAATACCTCCCAAGATTAAAGATCATGGAATGATTGTTAAAAAACCCTAAAATTTTCCAATTTTATAAATATTTAGTTCATTATCTGATGATTTCATCAGGAATTAAAGCTAGTTTATGTATATATATGATTATCTAGATATGAAATCAATTTTAGAACAATTGTCCTCAATGACCGTTGTTGTTGCTGATACTGGAGATTTAGATTCTATAAAGAAATTTCAACCAAGGGACGCCACCACCAATCCATCTCTAATACTTGCTGCTGCTAAGAACCCTGATTATGTGAAATTAATTGATAAAGCTTTAGAAAGTTCACAAAAGACATTGTCCCAAGGATTCTCTGAAATTGAATTAATTAAAGAAACTGTTGACCAAGTTTCAGTATTTTTTGGAAAAGAAATATTGAAAATTATTTCAGGGCGTGTATCTACAGAAGTTGATGCAAGACTAAGCTTTGATACTGAAGCTACGGTAGAAAAAGCAAGAAAATTGATCAATCTTTATAAAAATTTTGGAATTGAAAAGGAAAGAATTTTAATTAAGATTGCCGCAACTTGGGAGGGAATTAAGGCAGCTGAAATTTTGGAAAAAGAGGGTATTAAGTGCAACCTAACTTTACTTTTTAACTTCTGCCAGGCTGTAACTTGTGCTAATGCAAATATAACTCTAATTTCTCCCTTCGTAGGTCGTATATTAGATTGGCATAAAGCCAAAACTGGTAAAACTAGTTTTGTTGGTGCTGAAGATCCTGGTGTTATTTCGGTTACACAAATATACAATTATTTTAAAGAAAAGGGATTCAAGACAGAAGTAATGGGAGCGAGTTTTAGAAATCTCGATGAAATAAAAGAATTAGCAGGTTGTGATCTTTTAACAATCGCACCAAAATTTCTTGAGGACCTAAAAAAAGAAAAAGGAGAGTTAGTCAGGAAATTAGATGAAAGTACCCAAATAAATAATTCTGTTGATTACGAATTTGAAGAAAAAGATTTTAGATTAAGTATGTTAGAAGATCAAATGGCAAGTGAAAAGCTTAGTGAGGGTATCACTGGATTCAGTAAGGCTATAGAAGAATTAGAAGAGCTGCTACTAAAGAGATATTCAGAGATTAAAAATCATAAATTGATTTCTGCTAACTAAATTTAAGTTCTAATTGAAAAAGAATTATTCCCCCCTTTTTGTTAAAAGTCGTCTGATAACTCTTTTTGCAATATCTTCATAACTCATTTCTCCAGATAATATTTGAGCAATACGTTTTGGTGCTGTTTTCCTCTTGACACCTAATTGATATCCAGTTCTGGGAAATCTATAAAATACTTGGGCTATTCTCCTACCCCAAGCCATTGATTTCCCCCAAATGTTGTTTATTTGCTTCGTATAAAGATTAAAATCATCTACTTTCCCTGACAGGAACTGATCTATGTATTCTGCAGCATAAAAACTGCTAATTAAAGATGGTCTAATTCCTTCAGCTAAAAATGGATCACAAAGAGATGCTGCATCTCCAACCGCTAAAACTTTGTCACCATTAATTGAGTGGAAGCCATTCCATATTCTCAGTTTCTTACTAATTGTTTTATTAGGAAAATTATCAAAACCGAAGCTTCTGATAACTTGTTTATTTATATCCTGATTTTCTAAGAGACCATTATTTATAAAAGTACCTAAACCAATATTTAAGCTTTCTCTTAGGGGGAATGCCCATGCAAAACCATATTTTATAAATCCAAACTCAAATCTAACTGCATCTCTAGGTATTTCACCCAACCCTTTTAATCTTAATGAGATTGTGTTGGCAAATTTCGGTTTTCTAGGCCCTAAATTGAAATAACTCGCCCATTTCGATTGGGAGCCATCTGCAATTACAAGAAATTCTGTAATATATTTTATTTTGTTATTGCAAGTAATTTCCCATTGATCATTTTTTTTTATGATTTTTTCTATCAATAATGGTCTCATTATCTGAGCTCCATTACTCAATGATTCATCAAGTAATAATTGATCTAGTTTTTCTCTTTTAACAATCCAAAATGGTGATTCACCAGTCAGATCAGCAGTTACATTATCTGCAGCCTTCCATCTGAATTCAACATTTTTAATTTTTGATTCTATGCAATCTTCTATATTTAAAGGAAGAAATCTTTGCATTGAAGATGCCATCCCACCTGCACATGATTTGTAATCTTGGGATTTTTCTTTTTCAATAATTAAAACTGAATATCCTTTCTTTGATAGGTTAAGAGCAGTGGAAGACCCTGATAGACCTCCACCAATTATTACAACGTCAAATTCTGTCAAACTTTTAGAATTTCCTTCTCTTTATCAGACAATTTAGTTTCTATTAAAGCGATATATTTATCAGTAATTTTCTGAATTTCAGATTGATTATCTCTCGATTCGTCAATTGAAATAAGGCCATCTTTTTCGTCTTTTTTTTCTTTATCAACAGCATCTCTTCTGATATTTCTCAAGGCTACTTTTCCTTCCTCAGCATATTTAGAGGCTAATTTACAAAATTCTTTTCTTCTTTCTTCTGTTAAAGGAGGGACATTTATTCTTATTACTTTCCCATCATTATTTGGAGTAATACCTAAATCACTCATAGAAATAGATTTCTCTATCGCTTGTAAACATGAAATATCGAAAGGTTGTATTGAGATTGTTTGTGAATCAACAGTGCTTATAGTGGCAAGCGATTTGATTGGTGTTTCTGCTCCGTAGTACTCAACACTTACTCTATCTAACAAGGAAGCATTAGCTCTACCTGTCCTAATTGTATTAAAGTTTCTTTGTGTGGCTTCAATACTTTTATTCATATTTTCTTGAATTTCTTTCTCTTTCATAATTAAAAAAATTAAATGATCTTTAACTAATTAAAGAGCCTATTGGCTCACCCGCAACAGCTTTAGAAATGTTCTCTTTTTTGAATATATCAAAAACCATAATTGGGATATTATTATCTTTGCAAAGTGCAATCGCAGTACTGTCCATTACTGCAATTTCATCAGTAAGAACTTGTTGATAACTGAGAGAGGAATATTTTTTTGCATCTTTAAATTGATTTGGATCACGATCGTATACTCCATCAACCTTAGTAGCCTTCATAACAACTTCAGCGTTTATCTCTGCTGCCCTCAAAGCTGCCGTAGTATCAGTTGTAAAAAATGGATTTCCGCATCCACCTCCGAAAACTACAACTCTACCTTTTTCTAGGTGCCTTATGGCTCTTCTTCTGATGTAGGGTTCGGCAATTTCCTGCATTTCGATTGCTGTTTGAACTCGGGTGGCAACCCCTACTCTTTCAAGACCATCTTGAAGTGAAATTGCGTTCATTACTGTTGCTAGCATCCCTACATAGTCAGCAGTTGCTCGATCCATTCCGTCTGCAGAACCTTTAAGCCCCCTAAAAATGTTTCCACCACCAACAACTATTGCAAGTTGTACATTATTTTCTACTACTTTTGAAACATCCTCTGCAATTGATTGAACTATAGCAGGATCAATACCATAAGGTTTTTCGCCCATTAGTGCTTCACCACTAAGTTTTAAGAGAACTCTTTTGTAAGTCATTCAATAATTGTACTTTTAAGACCTTAGCAAGTAAATGTGCCAAATTTATTTTTTGTTCAAATATTGCTTGCGTCTTTAAACATTTCTAAACCTCCCTAAATAAAATTCAAATAAGATTTACTTCAACTAAAATTCAACGCACTTTTGTGCTTTTATTCCCTGCTCTTTGAAAGGATGTCTTATTAGTTTCATTTCTGTAACTAGATCAGCATAATTGATGATTAAATCAGATGCTCCCCTACCAGTTAAAACAATATGATTTTTTCTATTATTTAAGCTTTTTAAAAAAGTGATTATTTCTTCAGGTGCAAGATAACCAAGTTTTGTCGCAATATTAATTTCATCAAGAATGATAAGTTTATAAGATTCGTTTTGTATGTATTTTTTAGCTAGTTGCCAGGCCTCTTGAACTAATTTTTCATCTCTTATTCTGTCTTGTGTTTCCCAAGTAAATCCCTCTCCTAATGAATGCCAAGATATGTTTGAAGACAAGTTTTTAAGTGCTTTTTCCTCTCCAGTGGTCCAACCTCCTTTGATAAATTGAATTATTGCTACTTTATAGCCATGACCTATAGTCCTTAAAGCCATACCTAAAGATGCAGTTGTCTTACCCTTGCCATTTCCTGTGAAAACAATCAATAATCCTTTTTTTGTTTTTCTAATTTGTAGTCTTTCGGCTTGAATATCTTTTCTTTGCTGCATTCTTTTTTTATATGAGCTTTCATCTATATCCGGTGATAATTTACCTCCCATTCCAAGTTTATTTGCTTGATTATCGAGGTTAAATATTTTCTTGGAAGATGAAGGTTTTTCTTGCATATGACCCTATTTTTATTTAATGATTATAAATCTTTAAATATTTTTAACTCTTTTAACTTTTAAAAGTGCATTATTTACTGCCTGTTGTTGATCTCTTTTAGTAATCCAGTGGTGATAAGTTTGAGTGTGCAAACTAACCGAATGTCCCATCATTCTGGCAGCCACAGTATCAGGTAAATCATAAAAAATTGTTCTAACTGCCCAAGCATGCCTTAGATCATAAGGTTTTATTTGTAAAGAGTAACGCTTAAACTGGTCTGTAATTTTTTTTCCAATATTCTGTAAGGTTGTAATTTTAAGGTCTCTATTAATATTTGGTAGAAGTTCTGGATTCTCACCAAGTTTTGATAATTCGAACTTTTCTACCCATTCAGGATGAAATGGCCAAACTTGATGTTCCCCAGTTTTAGTCGTAGGTAAAACTCTAATAATTTTGTCCCCAAAATTAGTAAGAGAACTTAAATCACAAAAAAATACTTCATGATTCCTTAATCCATATGTAGCCATCAGACCAAAAACAAATTTCCAAGACTTATTTGGAATCGTCTCCCATAGTTTCTCTATTAATTCGTCTTTAGGTAGATCCCTAAATCCTGCTTTGTTCAGGCCATATCCTCTAGAATTTAATTTCCAATCTTCTGGTAGTTTAATGTCCAAAAACTTAGCCAAAACACTTAAAGAAGTACCGCATTGTTTCCTACTTCTGGTACCTTCCTTATAACTTTCAAGTGTTTTTTGAAATATTTTTTCTAAAGCTTCATTCTCATAGTCATTGTAAATATTTAGGATTCTTTTCATATATGGTTTGTAAGAACTTCTCCACGTAGTTTTTCTAGTGCTGGTTCGAAAATCACTTTTATTTTCTTTAAAAAAAAATTCCTCAAATTGATTTAATCTTTCTGGGAATTCAAAACCATATTTTATTTCCTTTTTATAAGGTTTGCCTATCCAATTAATCCAATCAAATTGATTCAATTCCAATTGCAAATTGATTAATTGTAATTTTTTTTTGGCTTCCTCTAATCCAGAAATATCAGCCTTTAAGCCAAGAGATATTCTTTGAATTTTATAGTTATTGTTATCTTCTTTGGAGGGTAGTGAACCACGAATATTTAATTTCTCCCCCCTTTTCTCAATTTTAAGCTTGCTGCCTTGAGTAGCAAATTTATCATTGACATTATTAATTTCCTGAATTACGTTCATTTACTTATATAATTGACCATATCATGACGTTTCTAATGTTGATTTTCAATCTCCATAAATTTTAAATGGATAAAATAGGCGTCTTACTAATGAATTTAGGAGGGCCTGAACGCATTACTGATGTCGGCCCATTCTTATACAATCTTTTTTCTGATCCAGAAATTATCAGGACACCTTTCCCTGTTTTTCAAAAGCCGCTAGCTTGGTTAATTAGCACTCTTAGGAGTACTACTTCTCAACAGGCTTACCTTTCTATAGGTGGAGGTTCACCTATCAGAAGGATAACTGAACAACAAGCAAGAGAATTACAATCTAAATTAAGGAACAAGGGATTTAATGCTACTACCTACATTGCAATGAGGTATTGGCATCCTTTTACCGAATCAGCAATTGCTGATATGAAAGCAGATGGCATTGATCAAGTAGTTGTAATACCCTTGTATCCACATTTTTCGATAAGTACAAGTGGTTCGAGCTTTAGGGAATTAAAAAAATTGCGCGATTCTGATGATGAATTTAAGAAGGTACCAATGAGATGTGTAAGAAGTTGGTTCAGTCAAGCAGGTTACTTAAAGTCTATGGTTGAATTAATTTCTGAACAAATTTCACTTTGTGAATCACCTTCAAAAGCCCATATATTTTTCACTGCTCATGGAGTTCCTAAGAGTTACGTAGAGGAAGCTGGAGACCCTTACAAGCAACAAATTGAAGATTGTTCTTTATTAATCATTAATGAGTTGGAAAAATGTTTAGGGCATAGTAACCCTCATACACTTTCTTATCAAAGTAGAGTTGGACCTGTTGAATGGTTGAAGCCTTATACAGAAGAAGTGTTAGCTGATCTTGGACGGTCACATGTTAATGATCTAATTGTGGTCCCTATAAGTTTCGTTGGAGAACATATTGAAACATTGCAAGAAATTGATATTGAATATAAAGAGATTGCTGAAAAGGCTGGTATTAAAAACTTTCGGAGAGTTAAGGCTTTAAATACTCACCCTACTTTTATTGAAGGTCTTAGTGATCTTGTGATTTCCTGTTTGGAAGGACCTCTTGTTAATTTAGAAGAGGCATCACAGTTGCCTGAAAAAGTTAAGCTTTATCCTCAAGAGAAGTGGCAATGGGGTTGGAATAATAGTTCAGAAGTGTGGAACGGAAGGGTCGCAATGATTATTTTTCTTGTGCTTTTTATTGAACTTATTTCAGGCTCTGGACCTCTACATAAATTAGGCATTTTATAAAAGAATAATTGAAATTTATTAGATAGTTTTTAATTGATTAAAAGATTATTTTGAATACATTTCTGACATTACATTTCTAAATGAGGCAAAAGTATTTAATTAAGTTTAATATTTATAGTAAGTATTGAATTTCTTTAGTGACTCTTACTTCGAGATCCTTTTCAAAGGGTAGTTCAAAACATGAAAATCCAGTTTGGATAACTGGTGCAGATGCACTAATGGATTCTTTGAAAATTCATGGAGTAAAAGTAATATTTGGATATCCCGGGGGAGCAATACTACCAATATATGATGCTGTTCATAAGGCAGAACAAGAAGGTTGGTTAAAGCATTATATGGTTAGGCATGAACAAGGTGGTTCACATGCTGCTGATGGATATGCAAGATCTACTGGTGAAGTAGGAGTATGTTTTGGGACCTCAGGCCCAGGTGCAACAAATTTGGTAACTGGAATTGCCACTGCGCAAATGGATTCAGTCCCCCTAGTTGTAGTTACAGGTCAAGTTCCAAGACCTGCTATAGGGACAGACGCTTTTCAAGAAACTGATATTTTTGGCATAACTCTTCCAATAGTGAAACATTCATGGGTAATAAGAGATCCTTCAGATATCGCGAAAATAGTTTCTGAAGCTTTTTTTATAGCCTCATCTGGAAGACCTGGCCCTGTTTTAATTGATATACCCAAAGATGTAGGTCAGGAGTTCTTTAATTACCAAAGAGTTTTGCCTGGTGAGATTATTCCTAAAGGATTTAAAAGGAATGGAGAAATTAATGATTCCGATATCAAAAAAGCTATTAAATTAATAAAAGATTCTGAAAGACCTCTTCTATACGTAGGTGGTGGGGCAATATCTTCAGGGGCTCATGATGAAATAAAAACTTTGGCGAAGAATTATCAAATACCAGTTACCACGACCTTAATGGGGAAAGGGGCTTTTGATGAAAAAGATAATTTATCGGTAGGGATGTTAGGAATGCATGGAACTGCTTACGCAAATTTCGCTGTTACACAATGCGATCTTTTAATCGCTATTGGAGCTAGATTCGACGATAGGGTGACAGGAAAATTAGATACTTTCGCACCTAATGCAAAGGTAATTCATATAGATATTGACCCAGCAGAAGTTAATAAAAATAGACGTGTAGATGTTGCAATTGTTTCTGATGTTTTAAAAGCTGTTCTCAAAATTAATGAGCTTTCTCTAAATAACAAATTTACTTGTAAGACGAAAAACTGGTTAGAAAAAATTGATTTTTGGAAAAATAAACACCCTTTATATGACCCTCCTAAAGAAGGAGAAATTTATCCTCAGGAAGTTCTTTTAAAAGTGAGGGAACTTTCACCAGAAGCTTATGTAACTACAGATGTAGGACAACATCAGATGTGGGCTGCTCAATACCTTAGGAATTCTCCAAGAAAATGGATTAGTAGTGCAGGCTTAGGAACTATGGGTTTTGGCTTGCCAGCGGCAATTGGAGTAAAAGCAGCCTTACCTAATGCAGATGTTATTTGTATTGCTGGAGATGCAAGTGTCTTAATGAATATTCAAGAATTAGGAACTTTATCTCAATATGGTCTAAATGTTAAATTGATCATTATAAATAATCGCTGGCAAGGGATGGTAAGACAATGGCAGGAAAGTTTTTACGATGAAAGATATTCATCATCTGATATGAGTTGTGGTGAACCTGATTTTGTGAAACTTTCTGAGTCTTTTGGAGTTAAAGGATACTTAATTTCTGATAGAAATCAATTACAGAACGAATTGAAAAATGCGCTTGATCATGTTGGACCTGCCTTGATCAATATCCTTGTCAGAAGGGGTGAAAATTGTTATCCAATGGTTCCTCCCGGTAAAAGTAATGCGCAGATGGTTGGATATGTTAATTGTGAAGACTAATTCTTTTTAAAATTCGTCATTTTAAAAATTAACTTTAATATAATTTAAAAATCTTAGATATTTTGAATTGAAAAAATTATCAAAAATTTTAATTATAATCTGCTTGATTTCTCTTAATCCTATATCAGTTAACTCGGCTGAAATTCTTCAAATTAAAAGTTCAAATACTATTTTGGTGGGAGATCAAAATAGAAACTTAACTATTGGATTATTTTGTGTAGATGTAAATGAAAATGATGAGATTGAAGCAACTAATCTACTTAAGAGTGAATTCCCAAGGGGAAGCAAAGTAAAAATAAAGCCTTTTGGTTTCAAAGAGAATGTTTTGTTAGCCAAAGTTTTTAATATTAAAGGTACTAAGGAGATGACAGAATTATTGGTCGCTAAAAACTTAAGTACTGAGATTTGTCCAAGTTAGTTATCTTTTGGAGCAAATAAGATTCCATTGTCTCGAAATTGTTTTGCTCCTTCTCCAGGAATAAAATTCATTATTTAATTTGTATGTGCATAAATTTGAGATGTCTATATTTGTATGAGGGATGTTCTCATTTAAAAGTTGTCTGTAGGCAGATTTTTTTAGATCAAGTTGATTTAAGTTTTGCTCTCTGAAGTGATTTGAATCACTAAAACAAAGATCTTTTTTAGTTTTAGTCAATTTGACAGTTATATTTTTGTTTTCGGACTTTCTATAAAATTCTTTGAGTGTCATTTTATCAACTAGATAATGTTCCTTAGAAATCGCTGGTCCTATTGCAACAAGTAAGTCATCTCTAGATGTCATAAAAGTATCGAAAATTTTTACCAGATTTTTTATTATTTTTTTTTCTAAACCTTTTCTGCCACAATGCAAGGCTGCTACGTTTCTTGTCCTTTTATCTGCAAAAAATATTGGCATACAATCAGCTGTGTATACCCATAAGTTTTGACAGCATTTATTGCCAACAAGACCATCTGCATAAGTCTTATTTCCCTTTTGAGAATTAGATCCAAACACTATCAAATTACTGTGAATTTGATTAGAAAAACAATTTATGGAATTTTCATTAAAGTAATTTCCTAATACTTGAAGAAATTTTTCAGAGCAAGACTTAGTGAAGTATGCATGTTTGAAATTATTTTGACTAAGAATAGGTGATGAATAATACTCAAATTTTTTGTTTTGAATATAAATTTCATCTTTTGAGAAATATATTTCTTTGTAAGGAATAGTTCCTGCTCCTAAACAAAATTTATGAAATTAATTCAATATCTCTCAAAATCCAGAATCCTGCAAATTTTTCGATATACGGCGTTGACTGTATGGAAATAAATTGATAACCAAAAGAATTTTTTTTATTCTCTAAAAACTTTGAATTCAAAATGTTTGAATCCTTTTCTGGTAAATCAGTTACCAGCCACTTATCATCTTCCGAAGCTTCAAGTATGAGTTGGTTCTTATTAACGAGTAATTTAATAGGTTCTAAACAACTAAACCATGCAGAAAGTGCCAAAGATCTATCTTTGCTAAAAAGTCTTAATCCTGGAACTAAGTAATTATCATCTAAATCTTGCTGAATTGGGAAAATATCTCCAAATTCCATAGGCCAATTTTCTGCTGATTTTAATTCGCCAATTGATATTTCAGAGATAGTTAAAGCATCACCTCTTACTGCTTCTGGTAGAGGTGTAGGAGGATTTTCCATTTTAGAAGTAAAAGTAGGAGCTAATACACCTCTTACATAACCTTTTTCCTTTGGATAAATCTCTTTTTCAAGAAATTCAATTCTATCTATTAAACTGTAAGTCCTCCTACTTACAATAGCTTCAATACTTACGGCCTCCAGAGATTTCTTAATGATCGATTTCATTGACGACCTCCAGAATCGAACTATAGAAGGCTTCTCCCACCCTTGTTTTTTTGCTTCACTTATTGCTTCATTAAGAGCCTTTGTAAGCCAAACTGAATTAACTTCATTAGCGGGGCAATTTTTATTCCAAAAAAAAACATCTTCTGTCTTATAACTTCTAGTAGAGCAAATAATTAATTCCCACCTTTTTTTTCCATTTGATTCAATAATTGGTCTCGAATAAAAGTCTAATTCCCAATCTGAAATTTTTAATTTAAGACTTGATTCCATTTTTTTATTAATGTTCATTTATCTTGTTCTTTTTTATCGAAGAGAGCTTTAGTTTTTAGTGCTCTCTCTGTGGCTTCTTGCATAACTTTTTGCTTATCAATAATTAATTCTCCCGCAGAGTTTTCTAGGAGTGCTGTATTGAGACCAATACGACCTTTTTCGAGGTCTATTTCAGATATTAAAGCTTTTATCATTTCCCCTTCTCTAAAAACTTCTCTTAAAGAACGAATAGATCCATTTGTTAGTGAGGATTGATGAAGAAGTCCACTAGCTCCACCTAAATCTATAAAGAAGCCATATGGTTTTACGGCTAAAACTTCTCCTTCAATTAATTGACCTAATTCTAAACTTGTAAGTTTAGAGACTAATGATGCTTTCTTTTCAGAGAGAACTAATTTTCTGGATTCTGGATTCACCTCAAGAAAAGCTACTTTTAGAGTCTTGCCAACAAAAGATTGATAATCTTGACCATCTTCAAGTTGGGATCTTGGGATGAATCCTCTCAATCCATCTACATCACACGTAAGCCCACCTCTATTAAATCCATTAATTAAAACGTTAATTAATTCTCCATTTTTTGCGGAACTTGATACTTTCTCCCAACTTTGCCTGAGAATTAATGCCCGAGCGCTAACTGTTACCATCCCATCAGCATTTTGTTCTTTGATAACCAAAACTTCCATTTCAAGGCCAATAGAAAACTTTTCTTTAAAGTTAGTGATGACACCCAAACCACATTCTTTTTTAGGCATATAACCAGGTGCTTTCCCGCCAATGTCAACATATAGTCCATCACTCTCGATTGCTATAACCTTACCTGAAATTGTTTCTCCGGTAGCCCCAATTGGCTCATTTGCATTTAAAGCCTCCAAAAAAGCACTTTCATCAAAATCAAATTCATCAACTGTTCTTTCTAATTGAAAATCTGTGTTTTGGTCAGAAAAATTAAGGGGCTTATTTAAGTCTTGTTGAGTTAAATTTTGTTGAGAAATATCAAGATCCTTGGTGTTTTCATTATTGTCCTCAATTTTTTTTACTGAATCATTTTTATTAATTTGTGGTTTGATTTCGATATCTTCTTTTTTAATTTCTTCTTGCGAATTGGTTTGCTCATTATCTATTTTTTGAGTATCTTTCTTGCTTATGTGAAGTACCTGAAGAGGTTTTTTATTGCCCTTTGGTTGGATATTATCTTGGGCATTTTTATTACTGACTCCCATCGTAGGTAAAATAAGAATAATTAATTATTAACATACTCTAAATGTTAGTACTCAAAATTAAAATTAATGAACTTTAAACCAATACCTAATAAATTTGAATATTTAAATTGGCAAGAAATTGAGTGCGTTGCAAAAAACAAAAGATCAACTGTGATTTGGCCATTTGGTGCTGTTGAGCAACATGGGCCACATTTGCCTCTTGCTACAGACAGTATTTTTGTTGAGGAAATTATTAAGGAAGTTTTTGAATTATTCTCAGCGGATATACCACTAAAAAAACTTCCAACCCAATATATTGGTTTTTCTCCAGAACATAAGGGTTTTGCTGGGACAATTTCACTTTCCTCGAATTTAATAACCTCAATAATAAAAGAAGTCGGAAGTCAATTATCTGAAATGGGTTTTAAAAGATTGATATTAATTAATGGACATGGAGGTCAAATTTCACTATTGAATACTGCTGCAAGAGAGCTAAGAAGTGTCGCACCAGGGATGGCAGTTTTCCCTTGTTTCTTATGGAGTGGTGTGAATGGATTGAGTGAATTGTTATCAAAAACTGAAATTGAGGATGGGCTTCATGCTTCTTTAGCTGAAACAAGTTTGATGCTGGCTTTGAAACCAGAATTAGTAGGTAATGAACGCCCAAATGAGGTTAATAAAGTAGAGATCCCTGAAGGTTGGAGTCTAGAGGGCAATGCGCCTACTGCTTGGCTTACTGACGACTTAAGTAAATCAGGCGTTATTGGAGATAGTAGAGGAGCAAATGAGTCTTTAGGGAAAAATTTAAAGAAATTATTGATTAATCATTGGTTCAAATTGATTATGAATCTGATGCAATCAGATTGGCCAAATAATTCTTAAATAAAAAATGTGACTTAACAATTGAAACTATTTTCATGATATTTAAATAAACACTCTATAATTATGTAATATTCATGCATAATGAGCTAAAGATTACTGACATGCAAACTCTAGAATCAAATAAAAAAACTATTGAAGAATCGACTAGTACGATTTCTTTAGACTTGCCCGATTTCACTACAGATT
>JFLX01000005.1 GCA_000634215.1 Prochlorococcus sp. scB243_495L20
GCCCGATTTCACTACAGATTCTTATAAGGATGCATACAGCAGAATAAATGCAATTGTTATAGAGGGAGAGCAAGAGGCTCACGATAATTACATTTCAATAGCAACTTTAATTCCAAATGAGTTAGAGGAGTTAACTAAATTAGCGAGAATGGAGATGAAACATAAAAAAGGCTTTACTGCATGTGGAAGAAATTTAGGTGTAGTAGCTGATATGGAATTTGCAAAAAAATTCTTTTCTAAATTACATGGTAATTTTCAAGTTGCTCTTGAAAAAGGAAATTTAACAACATGTCTTTTAATACAAGCTATCTTAATTGAAGCATTTGCAATTTCTGCTTATAACGTCTACATAAGAGTTGCGGATCCTTTTGCAAAAAAAATAACAGAGGGAGTGGTTAAAGATGAATATCTTCATTTAAATTATGGTCAAGAGTGGCTTAAAGAGAATTTATCTACTTGTAAAGAGGAATTAATAGAAGCTAATAAAGTTAATCTTCCATTAATTAAAAAGATGTTAGATGAAGTAGCAGATGACGCCTCAGTTTTAGCTATGGACAGAGAAGAATTAATGGAAGAATTTATGATTGCTTATCAAGATACATTGATGGAAATAGGTCTAGATAATAGAGAAATTGCAAGAATGGCTATGGCAGCTATCGTCTAATTACATTTCTAATTAATTAAGAATTTTAATAATTAATCATTACTATTTAAGTAGTTACCTTTGTGCTATTGTTCATAACATCGTATAGAAACCATTTATAAATTTTAAATGTTTGGGTTAATAGGCCACTCAACCAGTTTTGAAGATGCAAAAAGAAAAGCTTCGATGCTAGGCTTTGATCATATTGCTGATGGCGACTTGGATGTTTGGTGTACTGCTCCTCCTCAGCTTGTTGAAAATGTAGAAGTTAAGAGTGCTACTGGAATATCTATTGAAGGCTCTTATATAGATTCGTGCTTTGTTCCTGAAATGCTTTCTAGGTTTAAAACGGCTAGAAGAAAAGTACTAAATGCTATGGAACTAGCTCAGAAAAAAGGGATTAACATTACCGCTTTAGGAGGATTTACTTCTATTATTTTTGAGAATTTTAATCTTCTACAGCATAAACAAATTAGAAACACTTCATTAGAGTGGGAAAGGTTTACTACTGGCAATACTCATACCGCCTGGGTTATTTGTAAGCAACTAGAAATAAATGCGCCTCGCATTGGGATAGATCTTAAAAAAGCAACTGTTGCTGTAATTGGTGCTACAGGTGATATTGGTAGTGCTGTTTGTAGATGGCTTATCAATAAAACTGGGATTTCAGAACTTCTTATGGTAGCAAGACAACAAGAACCACTAGCGCTGTTACAAAAAGAATTAGATGGTGGTACCGTTACAAGCTTAAATGAGGCATTGCCTCAGGCGGATATTGTTGTATGGGTTGCAAGTATGCCTAAAACTATTGAAATTGATACAGATAACTTAAAAAAACCATGTTTAATGATTGATGGCGGATACCCCAAAAATCTTGATGAGAAATTTCAGGGCGAAAATATTCATGTTTTAAAAGGAGGTATAGTAGAGTTTTTCAATGATATTGGTTGGAATATGATGGAACTTGCGGAAATGCAAAACCCTCAGCGAGAGATGTTTGCTTGCTTTGCAGAAGCTATGATTTTAGAATTTGAAAAGTGTCATACAAACTTTAGTTGGGGAAGAAATAACATTTCTCTTGAAAAGATGGAGTTTATTGGAGCAGCATCTTTAAAGCATGGTTTTTCTGCGATTGGACTTGATAAGCAGCCTAAAGTATTAACTGTTTAAATTATGGCTAAACGTTACCTCCTTGATTTTGAAAAGCCTCTTGTTGAACTTGAGAAGCAGATAGAGCAAATTAAAGAATTAGCTCGAGATTCAGAAGTAGATGTTAGTCAACAGCTTCTGCAGCTTGAAACCTTAGCTGCTAGGAGAAGAGAAGAAATATTTAAATCTCTCACCCCTGCTCAAAAGATTCAGGTAGCTAGACATCCTCAAAGACCAAGTACGTTGGATTTTGTTCAAATGTTTTGTGATGACTGGATCGAATTACATGGAGATAGAAATGGTGGCGATGATATGGCACTAATTGGTGGGATAGGTTCGATAAATAATAGACCAGTATTGATGTTAGGGCATCAGAAAGGAAGGGACACAAAAGAAAATGTAGTAAGAAACTTTGGGATGGCAAAACCAGGAGGTTACAGAAAAGCTCTTAGATTAATGCAGCATGCAAATAGATTTTCTTTGCCAATTCTTACATTTATTGATACTCCTGGAGCTTATGCTGGTTTAAAGGCTGAAGAACAAGGTCAAGGTGAAGCGATTGCAAGAAACCTTCGAGAAATGTTTGGATTTAAAGTTCCAATTGTGGCTACTGTAATTGGAGAAGGAGGTTCTGGAGGAGCACTTGGAATAGGTGTTGCCGATAGGTTACTAATGTTTGAACACAGTGTTTACACAGTTGCTAGTCCGGAAGCGTGTGCATCAATTTTGTGGAGAGATGCTGCGAAAGCTCCAGAAGCTGCATCAGCACTTAAAATCACAGGTAAAGATTTACTTAAATTAGGTATAATAGATGAAGTATTACCAGAACCTTCTGGTGGAAATAATTGGGCTCCTTTAGATGCTGGTAACACACTAAAAGAGGCTATTGAGAAACACCTTAATGCTTTACTTCAAATGCCTGAAGACGAATTAATTGAGGAAAGATACAAAAAGTTTAGGGTTTTAGGCAAATTTATCGAAGCAAATAATATTGAAGAGATTTATAGTGAAATCCCCCAAAAAACTGAATAACTTGAAACTAGCTTTTATAACGGGTGCTACGAAAGGTATTGGTAGATCTACCGCAATTACTTTTGCTAATGCTGGCTGGGATTTAATTTTGCTCTCCAGGAATATAGATTTAATGGAGAAACTAAAGAGCGAACTCTCGACCACTAAATCAAAAATTAACCTGGTTAAGTGTGATTTATCTAATCCTCTACAAATAGAACATCGTGTTAAAGAGGCAATTGAAAAGTATGGGTGCCCTTCAGTATTGATAAATAATGCCGGTTGCGCATTTAATGGCCCTTTAGTTGAAATGGAATTGGGTCAATGGGAACAAACTATTCAAATAAATCTCACAAGTGTTTTTCAAATTTGTAGTTCAATAATTCCTAAAATGAGAAAAAATGGTGGTTTAGTTATTAATGTTAGTAGTCATGCCTCTTATAATGCATTCCCCCAATGGGGTGCTTATTGTGTATCAAAATCTGCACTGGCTATGTTTACTAAATGCTTGAGGGAGGAGGAGAGATCTAATTCAATAAGAGCGTGCACAATAACTCTTGGTTCAGTAAATACTCCTCTTTGGGACTCGGAATCAATCAATTCTGATTTTGATAGAACTTCTATGCTTTCCTCAAAAGAGGTATCAGAAACTATTCTCTACATGGCTCAAAAACCTGATTCACAATTGATCGAAGACTTGACTTTGATGCCTTCAGGCGGAGCCTTTTAAACATATTTTCTATCTGATTAATCTTAAAACAGTGATTTTTTTTAGTGCTATTAGAACCCGATTGAACAAGAGAATGTGGTATAGTATATAAGCAATTAAGCTTTTGGAAGATACAGTAAATTAAGTTGCATACAATTTTCTGTTTAGAATTTTATGACCTCTACATTACCCAACGATAATATTAGAAACTTTGACGACCAGATTACTAATAAATTAATTTCGGAAATTATAAGAGACAGAATTAAGAATTCTGGTACAAGATTTAGTGCTAATGATAATATTTCTGATTTTATAAATCCAGGTGAATTAGAAATTTTAGAAAAAGAAGTAGCCTCAAGAGTTAAAGACTTACTAAAGTCCCTAGTAATTGATGTTGAGAATGATCATAATACTCAAGAAACTGCTGAAAGAGTTTCAAAAATGTATCTAAATGAAGTTTTTAAAGGTAGATATCATGAACAACCTAAAGTTACAAGTTTTCCTAATGACAAGAATCTTGATGAAATCTATACAGTTGGTCCAATTTCGGTAAGATCTGCATGTTCACATCACTTAGTTCCAATTCTAGGAGAGTGTTGGATAGGTATCAAACCTGGAAATAAAGTCATAGGACTTTCAAAATTTGCGAGAGTTGCTGATTGGGTTTTTTCAAGACCTCATATTCAGGAAGAAGCTGTAATGATCCTTGCAGATGAAATTGAAAAACTGTGCGAACCTAAAGGTTTAGGCATTATTGTAAAGGCCCAACATTATTGTATGAAATGGAGGGGAGTCAAAGAACCAAATACAAGTATGATTAATTCTGTGGTTAGAGGTGATTTTAGACACGATTTAAGTTTAAAACAAGAATTTTTTGAGCTTGTAAAACAGCAGACCGCTACTAATAATTACTAATTTCTTTTTAAAAAATTAAAAAGATCTTCTGTTTTTTTTATATCTTTTAAACCCGGAGAAAATTCAATACTACTTGAAATATCTAGTCCATCGGGTTTTATATCTGTAAGGATTTCATTAATCCATTCAATTGATATTCCACCTGCTAACCACCAAGGTTTGCTAAATTGGAGATTTTTTAAATAAGTAGATTTTATTTTTTTACCTGAACCTCCATAAGTTTTTTCATTCCAAGAATCAAGTAGGATAGCATCTATAAAATCCTCAAAAGGCTTTATTTTATCTATATCCTTTTCCGTTTTTATTCTGAAAGCCTTCCATAGGCCAATATTAGGAATTTTTTCCCTTATTTTTTTGCAGTAATCAATATCTTCATCTCCATGTAATTGAATGATAGTTTCACTCGGGTTACCTAAGAAATTTTTAATAATTAATTCTATTGGACAATTTTGTACAACTGAAACCCTCTCGATTCTTGGATGCAACTTTTCTAAGGTTTTAAAAATTTTTTTCTTATTTTCAGCTGATATATATCTTGGTGAATCTTCAACCGAAATAATGCCGATAGCATTTGCTCCTAATTTAGCGACTTGAAGTGCTTGTTTTTCAGAAGTTAGTCCACAAATTTTCACTAAAGGATTATTCTTGGGCATATAATTATCCTGTATGTAAGATTAATATTATTGCTAAATATAGCGGAGATTATTTTTGAGAAGTTGGCAAATTTTTAAAATATGGGGAATTCCCTTTAAAGTTCATCCCTATTGGTTTGTTATTCTCTTTGTGTTCTCATGGAGTATAAGTAATCAGGTCAATTTATCTTCTGGCGATATCTACAATAATAAAGAATCTTGGATTATAGGGTTTTTAACTTCTTTTTTCTTATTATCTTCAATTATTTTTCATGAGGTTTTTCATACTTTTGTTTCACTTAATCAGGGTGTAAAAATAAAAAAAATTACTTTTTATTTTTTAGGAGCAATTTTACAAATAGATAAGTATTGTCAAACTGCTTTAGGTAATATAAAAATTGCAATTGTTAGACCTCTTCTATGTTTCGCTACAGCATCTATCCTACTTTTAATTAGTAATAACAGTGCATCTCAAGAACAAATAGCAGTTAATGTAATTTCAAGAGTAGGTATATTTAATTTATTCTTAGGCTTCTTAAATTTGATTCCAATTGGTTCTTTAGATGGGGGGAATTTACTAAAAAGTATTATTTGGCATTTCTCAGGGAGTAAAAATAAAGGAAGAAATTTCCTCAATAAAGTGAATTTATTATTATCTTTTTTTGTTTTATTTTTTGGGATAATTTGTTTATTTAGATTTAACTTTTACTTTGGTTTTATTCTTTCTTTTTTGGGCTTGTTTGGAGTTAATTCTTCAAAATCTGAAAGTCAATTTTTTAAAATTGAAAATATACTTAAATTCAGTAAAGTTTCTGAGATCAAACTAAAGCCATTGAGGAAAATTGAATACGATTCAAATTTCTCAGAATTTAATAAATTAATAAATAATATGAAGGATGCATCTGATAAATATTTTTTTGTTACGAATAATGGTAGGTGGACTGGTTTTGTTGATGAAAGTATTTTAAAAACTGTTTCCTTAAAAAAATGGGAACGGAACTTTGTTGGAGATTTTAAGAAACCAATCGATAGTTTTGAAAGTGTATCTTATGACGATAAATTATGGATAACTATAGAGAGACTTGAAGAAACAAATGAAGGTTTTTTATTGGTTCTCAATGCTGCAGATATCCCTTTGGGGATAATTGATAGGTCAAAAATTGGAAACTTTGTATTGAATAAATTAGGTTTTAATTTGTCTTCAGATATTGCTAACAAATTAAACTTTAAAAATCATTATCCCTTAGGAATTGAATTGCCGAGAATAATTAATTCAATGAAGCAGAAAGGAGATCTTTAATAATTCTTGTCATTAAAATTTTCTAATTTTATTATCTATGGCAATATTTTTGAAATTTATATTTGATTTATTTTTCAGGAATGAATTTCTCAAATGTTGAACTATTTCATCATTTGTTAGTTTTAAATTTACTTTTGGTGGAGCTTCTTCTTTGAATAATTTGAACCACAAATCTCTTGAAGGATTTGTTTGAATTTCTCCATGTTGAAGGAATGCACCTTTTTTACGAAATTGAGCACTACCTATTCTCTTAAACCCATCCTGATCAACTAAATCTGAAATTAATGAAGTCCCAAAACAATTTGATTTAATGCTTGATTTTCGTAAATTACCATATTGTAATTTTAGACCTAATTCTCTAAAACTTTTAATTAACCAATTATTAACCATCTCATAACTTAAGACTTTATAGTAAGTTTTTTTGAATGTTAATGCATATGTTATGCCTCCTGAATGCAGAACAGCACCCCCTCCAGAGGGACGTCTGACAATATTAATTTCCCCATTTGATAATAATTTTTTCCAATGAAGAGGAATTTCCTTTTGGTGATAGCCAATTGAAAGCCAATCCCCAGTCCAATAGTAGAACCTCAATGTGAGAATTATTTCAGGATTCGAAATTGTCTGATCTAAAGAATTTAAATCTAAAGCCATTTGATCAAATCCAGGTAAATTATTTGTTGAAAAAATTAAAGCCTGATTTTCAATTCCCAAAATTAACTTTGTAGGTTTATTTATGATAATTTTCAATAAATTTTTTCTTACAATTTGTTAATTACGTAACATCATTTTGTAATAGTGTTTCAAATCTTCTCTTTTCGGTGGAGAATATAGAAAATAATTTTTTTTACCATGGAGCCCACTCAAACAATAAATCTTATTGCATTAAGCCTCATAGTTGTTATGCATGCAGGAGTTTTAGCATTAAGACTAGGAATTAGTTTAGGTAGGAACTAAAGTTTATTAGAAAATTTTAAATTTATAAGGTAATAATAAAGTAAGACTGAATTAATTTATTCAGTGAAAATATTAAGTTCTTAATTTGTCAAAATCTTTTTATAAAAATAGTATTTTCTACAAAAAATATTTAGGGTCTGTTTTTTTAAAAAGACAACAGAAACAGGATGATTTTGTATCATTAATTTTTTTAATTATAAAAATTAGCTTTTCCCTTTTAGCAATAATAAGCCTGATTAAGCTTGGCTATAGTTCTAAAGTTAGGTTGACCAGATTAAGGGAAATTGAAGACTCATTTTTATACGAAAAATATAGATTTAATGTTTTAACAGATAAGTTTGATGAATTATTCTCTTCTGAAGGTGAGCAAAGATTTATGAAGGATCAAGATCAAATAATTTCTAGGGACATTATCAGAGTAATATGGCGTTGATAAGGATGATCTTGAATCATTCTACTTTTCTTTTTTAATTAACTTTTTTGCTAGTGAGTAAGAACATTAAGGGTTTAGTCCTAATAACAGGAACAACTTCAGGAGTTGGATTAAATACTCTAAAACCTCTATTAAGATTTGGATGGGAGGTTATAGCAGTTAATCGATCAAAAAAAAGAGCTATAAAAATAGCTGAGGAATTCTTGACAAAAGAGGAAGTTAAAAATGTTCACTTTATAGAAATAGATCTTTCTAACTTGGATGATGTGAGGAAAGGTTGCGATGAAATATTAGAAAGATTTAAAAAGCCAATAAATTCTCTTATTTGTAATGCAGCAGTTTATAAACCGAGACTAAAGAGACCTGAAAGGTCTGCTCAGGGGTTTGAAAACTCTATGGCAGTAAATCATTTTGGGCATTTTCTTATGATAAACCTACTTATGGAAAATATTTTATCTTCTGAAGCAGAAATTGTTTTAAATGGCAAATCAACTAAATTCAAGCCAAGAATTACAGTATTAGGGACTGTTACAGCTAATTATTCAGAACTTGGAGGAAGGATCCCCATCCCTGCCCCAGCTGATTTGGGAGATTTATCTGGATTCAAAAATGGTTTTTTATCGCCAATAAGTATGGCTAATGGAAAGAAATTTAAACCTGGCAAGGCTTATAAAGATAGTAAACTTTGCAATATGGTGACTGTTCAGGAATTATCAAAAAGATATCCTGCAGAGAAGATAATTGTAAATTCTCTATATCCTGGATGTGTAGCTGATACAAAACTTTTTAGAGATACACCTTGGTTATTTAGATTCCTTTTCCCGATATTTCAAAAATTCATAACAAAAGGGTATGTTTCACAAAGACTGGCAGGAGAGAGAGTTGCTCAAGTGGCAACCTATAAAGAATTTGCTAAACCATCAGTCCATTGGAGCTGGGGAAATCGTCAGAAAACTGGCAGAAAAGCTTTTTCTCAAAAGTTGTCGAAAAGAATAATTGATACTAAGACATCTCAACAAACTTATGATTTAACAAGCCAATTGGTTGGATTAGATTAATTTAGACTAATCAAATCCTAATAAATCAAAAATTTCCCTATCTTTAAGTGGATTACCTTCTAAAGGTTCTACGTTTTCAAGCATATTTTTGGCAAGAGATAAATATTCATTTTGAACTTCAATAACATCTTCAGTTGGTTCCATTTCAAAAATGGTGCATTTTTTTAGTCTTGATCTTCTGATGGCATCGACATCTTTAAAATGAGCCATGGTTTTTAAACCTGTTCTTTCATTGAATTTATCGATTTGGTCTGTATCTTTTGATCTATTTGCGACTACCCCACCTAATCTGACTTTATAATTTTTTGCTTTTGCTTTAATTGCAGAGACTATTCTATTCATAGCGAATATTGAATCGAAGTCATTAGCAGTAACAATTAGACAATAATTTGCATGTTGCAAAGGAGCTGCAAATCCCCCGCAAACAACGTCTCCAAGGACATCAAAAATAACAACATCAGTATCTTCGAGTAAGTGATGCTCTTTTAATAGTTTAACTGTCTGACCAGTTACATAACCCCCGCAACCTGTACCAGCAGGAGGACCTCCACTTTCAACGCACATTACGCCATTAAAACCTTCAAACATGAAATCGGTTGGCCTCAATTCTTCGCTATGAAAATCCACCTCTTCGAGAATATCTATAACTGTAGGAACCATTTTGTGAGTTAAAGTGAAAGTGCTATCGTGCTTCGGATCACATCCAATTTGTAGAACCTTTTTACCTAATTTTGAGAATGCTGCAGAAAGGTTTGATGATGTAGTTGATTTTCCGATGCCACCCTTCCCATAGACGGCAATAACTAGAGCCCCTTCCTCAATATTTATTTTTGGATCTTGCTTTACTTGAACACTTCCTTCTCCATCAAGAGGTCTATTTATGGTACTTGTCATTTAAAGCTTAAAACACATTATTATTTATATTCTTGCAGCGCAAATACACATGAAATATGTTTCTAAACAAATATGTATTTAATTGTATTAAAAGTGTGAAATATGTTCTTATAACTGAATTTTTAGGATTAAATCTATTAGATTATGAGTGAAAATACTCATGACTTAATTATATTTTATTAGTAAAAATTAACTGAAATATGCTTTGGCATCGTAAAGAGTTTCATCGCTTATCTCTGGAATTCCTCTTAAGATTGCGTATTTTTCAGTATTTGTTTTAACTTTACCTCTTACAAAAAATGGAACTTTTGTTAATTCAGCTCTACCAGATTCAGTCCAGATAATTCCTTCTTTACTATTTTTTTCTTTTTTCTCGCCAGAATTTAAAATGTCATTTGTGTTTGTCGCTGTATGTCCTAAATGGCTTTGATGACCATCAACAAACTCAAAGTCATGTTTGAACATATCAATAAGATGCTCTTCTAAGCCCATCATTAGGGGATGTACCCAGTCATCAAAAATTACATTTGCTCCTTCCCATCCCATTTGAGGACTATATCTTGCAGGAACATCTTGAACATGCATTGGAGTACTAATTACTGAGCATGGAATTCCGAGTCTTTTTGCACTATGCCTTTCCATTTGGGTCCCTAAAACTAGTTCAGGGGCGGCCTTTCGCATGGCATCTTCCACTTCTAGATAATTGTTAGTTATTAGAGCTTCTACATTAAGATCTTTTGCAGTAGCTCTTACTTGCCTGGCCATCTCCCTGCTGTATGTTCCAAGACCCACTACTTCAAAACCCAATTCTTCCTTAGCAATTTTGGCTGCTGCAATTACATGTGTTCCATCACCAAAAATAAAAACTCTTTTACCAGTTAGATAATTTGAGTCAACTGATTTTGAGTACCAAGGAAGTTTTGATTTATTTTCTAATTCTTCTTTATTCGTTAAAGGAAGATCTAATTTCTTATGAACTTCATTTATAAATTCAATTGTATTTTTTATTCCAATAGGAATAGTATTCGTATATTCCATGCCAAAGTTCCGTTTAAGCCACTCACATGAAGCTTCAGCAATTTCTTGATAAAGACAGATATTTATTTCAGCATCAATTAGTCTCTCAATATCATCAGGACTAGCACCTAATGGAGCAACTACGTTTGTATCTATACCTTGTTCCGAAAGTATGCGTTGGATTTCAATTACATCATCTCTGCATCTAAATCCAAGTAATGAAGGGCCAAGTATATTAACTTTTGGTCTCCTACCTAATTCCCTCCACCTAAGGGGATTTATTTTGTCTGAAGAACTTACTTTTTCTTTTAAAAGGGTTCTTGTTAATTGATAAAAGGTTTCTGAGGCCCCCCAATTTTCTTTCTTGCTATAAGCAGGTAATTCAAGATTAACAATCGGCATATCAAACCCCATCCCTTTCGCAAGCGCTCCAGGTTGGTCTTGGATAAGTTCTGCTGTGCAACTTTCTCCAACTAAGAGAGTTTTGGGTTTGAATCGTTCAACCGCTTCCTTAATATTTTTCTTCACTAATTCAGCTGTATCGCCTCCAAGGTCTCTAGCTTGGAAAGTTGTATAAGTTACTGGAGGTCTTTGCCCCCTCCTTTCAATCATTGTAAAAAGAAGATCTGCATATGTATCTCCTTGAGGGGCATGAAGAACATAATGAACATCTTTCATTGAAGAGGCAATTCTCATCGCACCAACATGTGGTGGTCCTTCATATGTCCATAGAGTTAATTCCATATTCTTTTAATGAGTTACTAAAGTTTTTGTAGTTAGTATTTGATTCCTTCTTAAAGGTTTAGAAAAGAGACCTGCTAAGTCTGCGGCTTGATCAATACCATGAATTGGACTAAATACCATTTCTATTGACCACTTAGTACTAATTCCTTCGGCCTCCAGTGGGTTAGCTAAACCCATTCCACAAACTACTAAGTCTGGATTAGATTCCCTTACTCGATCTAATTGTTTTTCTACATGTTGTCCTTCGACAATTTTTGTATTATCAGGCAATAAATTAATCTCCTCTTTCATTAAATCTTTATTTAGGTAAGGAGTGCCCACCTCTATAAGATCCATTTCGCATTCATTATGCAAAAATCTTGCCAAAGATATCTCCAGTTGCGATTCAGGAAGAAGAAATAATCTTTTCCCCTTAAGTATTTCCTTGTGAGATTCAAGAGCAAGTTTTGCTCTATTAATTAAAGGCGAAATAATTTCATGAACTTTAAGTTCATTAATTTTGAAAGCTTTCGCTGCAGCTAAAAACCATTCAGTACTTCCTTCGATACCAAGAGGAAATGGAGCCGAAATTATTTCACAACCACGATGTTTTAGGTCTCGAACAGTATCACTTAAATAAGGCTGAGTTAATAAAACTTTTGTATTATTGCCAATCTTTGGTAATTCTGTTGATTGACGGGGCGGGAAGCTCTCAATATTTGAAATTCCTAAATTTTTAAAAATCTTTTTAAACCTATCCTCTACATTATTTGCAAGGGTACCAACTAATAATAATTTCTCCTCATTTGATGACTCCATTAATGGAATTAAAGCTTTTAAGGCGCCATCCTCTCCTTGGGTAAAAGTTGTTTCTATCCCACTGCCAGAGTAATTAACGAATCTCACTTGACCTAAAAATCTTTTATTTAATTTCTCTGCGACAGTGGCAAGATCTAATTTGATTACCTCACTTGGACAAGATCCAACTAGAAAAAGAGTTTTTATTTCTGGTCTTCTCGCAATAAGATCATTTACCACTCGATCTAATTCTTCATGAGCGTCAGCAAGACCAGCAAGATCTTTTTCTTCAAGAATAGCTGTCCCAAATCTTGGCTCAGCAAAAATCATAACTCCAGCAGCGCTTTGAATTAAATGAGCACATGTCCTTGAGCCTACAACTAGAAAAAATGCATCCGGCATTCTTCTGTGGAGCCAGACTATTGAAGTTAACCCACAAAAAACTTCCCTGGGCCCAGTTTCCTTATTAAATTCAACTTTACTCATTAAAAATTTTCAAGAGCTTATAGTTAAAGCTTGCATACACTTTTTAATTTATGAAAGTAATTAATAAGTTCTCTTACAAAATGAACACATTTAAAAAACTTATATGAATGTTTAAATACTTAAATGGGAATTATGAAAAAAAACTTTTGGGACGTATTCTAATTTCTGTAGAAGGAATTTCCTTGACTTATTTTTGAAAGCTTCCACACATTTCTAGCTATTTTAGTTGCTAACAATCCTGCTCTTTCTAACTTAGATTTCCCTGGCTTTGCCCCAATTAAAGCTGTCACTTCTGAAGTGGTTAAAGGTGCTCCAGTATTTATAGCTAATTGGGTTAACTCCAATCTATCTCTAAGGTTCTTAAGATTTACTTTCTCAATTTTATCTTCTTCTAACCAGCTAAAAGATGGGTCTTTCTGAGATAGTTTTTGCATCAGGCTTAGGCTAACTAATCCAAGAGTTTGATCAGGAGTTAATTCTTTTTCAGTACTAGAAACAGTTGGATCTTTTTTTTGAGAAGTTCCCATAAAAATTCATATCTTTTACTTGAAGTTATCGTTTTGTGG
>JFLX01000006.1 GCA_000634215.1 Prochlorococcus sp. scB243_495L20
TTTTGTGGTAAGCATGCAAGTAAATTTAATAGAAAAAATGAACCATTATCCGTTATAGTCGCCTCAATGGAACCAACTTCTAGCTTAAACAGAGGGGAACGAAAAAAGGGGAGTTCTCTAGTCACAGGATCTGAGGTGCAATCTCAGGCCAGTGGTGCTAGCTGTTTTATTACTACTGATTCAGAAAAGTCTTTGGTATCCAGACAAGCAAGTCAAGTTGAGCAAATTGAGTTAAGAACTTATGTTTTTTTAGATTCTCTGCAACCTCAATTAGCCGCATACATGGGAACTGTTAGTAGAGGTTTTTTACCTATCCCAGGTGATTCATGTCTTTGGATGGAAGTTTCACCCGGGATGGCTGTTCATAGAGTTACTGATATTGCCCTAAAAGCAAGTAATGTGAGACTTGGTCAGATGATTGTTGAAAGGGCATTTGGATCTCTTGCTCTTTACCATAAAGATCAAAGCACCGTTTTACATTCTGGAGATGTTGTTCTAGATGCTATTGGGAGTGAAGTTAGAAAAAGAACAAAACCTGCTACGAGTTGGACTGAAGTTATTCGAGCAATTACTCCAGATCATGCAGTCTTAATAAATAGACAAAACAGAAGTGGATCAATGATTCAATCTGGAATGAGCATGTTTATTTTAGAAACTGAACCAGCTGGTTATGTTTTAAAAGCAGCTAATGAAGCTGAAAAGGCATCTAATATAACTGTTGTTGATGTTAAGGCAGTTGGGGCTTTTGGTAGATTAACTCTTGCAGGGAAAGAAGGGGATGTAGAAGAGGCTGCAGCTGCTGCCATAAGAGCAATTGAAGAAATTTCAAATTATTGAGAATTTTTAATTTAAACCAATTTCTTTTTTGAGATAAGGTGACATAATTTTGGCGGCTTTACCTCTACTACCTAATTTATTTAGTTGTGATTGTGATAGCTCACCGTAAACACAGTTAGCCTCTTTTACCCAAAAAATAGATTCGAATTCCCCATTTGGATATTTGGGGTTCTTAAGAATTTCTCCCCAGCATATTCCTGTTGTATCTTTTACTAAGTTTCCTGAGGGATCGCACAAAACCATGCAACTTATAAATCTTGCACTCCTGTAAGGACTATCAGATAGTTCATTAATTAATTTTTTAATTTTCTCATCATTATTTTTGGCATATCGAGCAGAATAAATTCCTGGTCGACCATCCAAAACATCTACTTCAAGACCCGAGTCATCAGCTAATGCCCAAGTTTTAGTCTCTAAAGCCGCTGCTTTTGCTTTTAGAAGTGCATTCTCAAAATATGTGTTTCCAGTCTCTTCGACATTTAAATATTTTGGTTGCTTCTGAACCTTTAAAGACAAAACATCCAGCATCTCTGAAATTTCAGATACTTTTCTTTGATTGCCACTAGCAATGGTTAGAACTGGAAGGTTCAAAATAACGAATAAATTTATTGTGAATATTATCTTACTTCAAAGCTTGATACGGAGACAGGAAAGGTTGAACATTCCACACCTGTGTAGACAGGGCCTGTCTCGTACGGAAATAACATAATGTAAATTTTTTCTTAACACAACAGTATGTTTTGATGCACTAACTAATTTGCATAAGTATTGACATATCAATAGTACCAAGGGTGATAAGTTTAACTTATGAATGATAAAAAAAACATTAATGGAGATTTTGTCGAAAACGCTTGACTTATAAGTACTTAATGAAGCATTCTTCGAATTGAACATTCCACATTTAGTATTTAGTAGACAATGGCTACAGAAACAATGGGTATCGCTCTCGGCATGATCGAGACACGCGGACTTGTACCTGCAATCGAAGCAGCAGACGCAATGACAAAGGCAGCAGAAGTTCGCCTTATTGGTCGTGAATTCGTTGGTGGCGGTTATGTCACAGTATTAGTTAGAGGCGAAACAGGAGCAGTTAACGCAGCTGTAAGAGCTGGTGCTGACGCTTGTGAAAGAGTTGGTGACGGTTTAGTTGCAGCTCACATTATTGCTCGTCCTCATAGAGAAGTTGAACCTGCTCTAGGTAACGGTGAATTTCTTGGTCAAAAGGACTAATTAAGTAAAGCAAGATTTATAAATTTTGCACAATAATTATTTTCCCTACACAGACCTAAATTTATCCTTATGAGTAAGAAGTATGACGCAGGGGTAAAGGAGTACAGAGATACCTACTGGACTCCAGAATATGTACCCCTAGACACCGATTTACTAGCCTGTTTTAAATGTACAGGTCAGGAAGGTGTTCCAAGAGAAGAAGTTGCAGCAGCTGTTGCCGCTGAATCTTCAACAGGTACTTGGTCAACAGTTTGGTCCGAGTTACTTACAGACTTAGAATTTTATAAAGGACGTTGTTATCGAATCGAAGACGTTCCTGGAGATCCTGAAGCTTTCTATGCTTTTATTGCATATCCTTTAGATCTTTTTGAAGAAGGCTCAATTACAAACGTATTAACATCTCTTGTAGGAAACGTTTTTGGATTTAAAGCTCTAAGACATCTACGTCTAGAAGATATTAGATTCCCAATTGCTTTTATTAAAACTTGCGGTGGTCCACCAAACGGAATCGTAGTTGAAAGAGATCGACTTAACAAATACGGAAGACCTCTACTTGGTTGTACCATCAAACCTAAATTAGGATTATCTGGTAAAAACTATGGTCGAGTTGTATATGAATGTCTTAGAGGCGGTCTTGATTTAACGAAGGATGATGAGAATATTAATTCTCAACCATTCCAACGTTGGAGAGAAAGATTTGAGTTTGTTGCAGAAGCAGTTAAGCTTGCTCAGCGGGAAACTGGAGAAGTTAAAGGTCATTATCTAAATTGTACTGCTAACACTCCTGAAGAACTTTATGAAAGAGCTGAATTTGCAAAAGAGCTAGATATGCCAATCATCATGCATGATTATATAACTGGTGGTTTTACTGCAAATACTGGATTAGCTAATTGGTGTCGTAAAAATGGAATGCTTCTGCATATTCACAGAGCTATGCATGCTGTTATTGATAGACATCCAAAGCATGGTATTCACTTCAGAGTTCTTGCAAAATGTTTGAGACTTTCTGGAGGAGACCAATTACATACTGGAACCGTTGTTGGAAAACTAGAAGGTGATCGTCAAACAACTCTTGGTTATATTGACAACTTAAGAGAGTCATTTGTTCCTGAAGATAGATCAAGAGGTAACTTCTTTGATCAAGATTGGGGTTCAATGCCTGGAGTATTTGCAGTCGCATCAGGTGGTATCCACGTTTGGCATATGCCTGCACTTCTAGCGATCTTTGGAGATGATTCCTGCCTTCAGTTCGGTGGAGGAACACATGGTCACCCATGGGGTTCAGCTGCTGGAGCTGCAGCTAACAGAGTTGCATTAGAAGCTTGTGTAAAAGCTCGTAATGCTGGTCGCGAAATCGAAAAAGAGAGTAGAGACATTCTCATGGAAGCTGCTAAGCATAGTCCTGAATTAGCTATTGCTCTAGAAACTTGGAAGGAAATTAAGTTTGAGTTTGACACTGTCGACAAACTTGATGTTCAGGGTTAACTCAAGTTTCGAAATCGAGGAGATTTATTCTCCTCAGACTTATTAAAATCTCGTTTTTACGAGTACTTTCCATTCACATTTTGATTAATTATGCCTTTCCAGAGCACAGTAAGCGACTATCAAACAGTTGCAACCCTGGAAACATTCGGTTTTTTACCACCGATGACCCAGGAAGAAATATATGACCAAATTGCGTACATAATTGCTCAAGGTTGGAGTCCAGTTATTGAGCATGTTCATCCAAGTGGATGTATGCAAACTTATTGGTCTTATTGGAAACTCCCATTCTTTGGGGAAAAAGATCTTAACTTGATCGTGAGCGAATTAGAGGCATGCCATAGAGCATACCCTGATCATCATGTAAGAATCATCGGATACGATGCTTACACTCAAAGTCAAGGAACAGCTTTTGTAGTTTTCCAAGGACGTTAAAGCTACTTTTCGTAGTTAATATCTTTCTCCAAAAAAATTTTTGGAGAAAGTTTTTCAAAAGTCTTTTTAAAGAATTTAAACTTGAAGATTATGTCAAAAAAAACCAGTAGAGAGATTGCACTTGAAAGAAGAAAGGCGATGAGTGATAGCGGTAAAAAAGCTGCTGCTTATTCTTCAACTACCAAAGATAGAGTTCGATCTTCTCAAGATATACAGATTTCTGGGACTCAGTCTTCTCCTAATAATCATAATATTTCTAAACCAGCTACAAAACATATCCCAAAAACTCAGGTAAACATAAATTCTTCAACAACTTTATCTAGTAAAGAGTTAGTAATAGAGAGAAGAAAAGCAATGTCTACTCATGGGAAATCAGCTATAACTTCATCCGATAGAACCCGTACTGATGTTAAAAAAGAAAGTCCTGTAAACACAGTTAAAGCAACTATTAGTAAAAATCAAGAAATTCAGGATTCAACTAGTACAGAATCTAAGTCCCTAAAACCCAACGTTAAAAGAAGAATTAATCAGAAGAGAAAGCCTATTACTAATACAAGTAGAGATATTGTTTTGGCGAGAAGAGAAGCTCAATCTAAACATGGTAAATCTGCAACTAAACAAAATACTAGTGCCGCTTCATTAGCTAGAAGGGGAGACCCAGATTTAAGTAGTAGAGAAATTTCTCAGAGAGTGAGAGAGCTAAGAAGTAAAACTGGTGCCACAGGTAAAAAAGGTAATGGTAAATGTAGACCATGTGGTCCAAACAAAAATGGTGCCAAACAAAATATTGCAGATGCTAGCTGGAAAGTTGGTAAAAGTGAAACTGATTCAGGTCAAATAGTTACTGGAACTCAAGCTAATAGATCTGTAAAAACTACAGGTAATGAAGCAAGTACATGCAGAACTGTAACTGGTACCCAATATATGGGAGCAGAAGTTGCTGATCAATTTTGTCAAGATAGACCAAGTTATAAACAGCCACTTAGATCTACTGTTACCTCTACAACATCAGGTAATAAAGTAACTGGAAATGAAATTGGTAGATCTGATAGGGTCACAGGTGATGAGCCAGGGACTTGTAAAAACCTTACAGGTACTGAATATGTATCTTCTAATCAATCTCAGAAGTATTGTGGTGATGTCCCAAGAAATCCTTCAAAGGTTAAACACAGCACTACAACCGATGGATTAAAAGTATCTGGATCACTACCTGGTAGATCAACCCTAGTTACTGGCGATGAATCAGGTTCTGGACATCAATTAACTGGAGATCAATATCTTGGCTCTGAGCCAAATCCAAAAGGTAAAGTATTTGAAAAAGTAGGCAGTTACAACACTCTTAATGGGAATAATGTAACTGGTACAGGGGTTGGAAGATCAGACCATATGACAGGTAATGAACATGGGAGTTGTAAGAATGTAACTGGCGATGAGTACATAGGATCTCAACAATATGAGAAGTTTTGCGGTTCAAAACCAAAACCAGAAGCTAGAAAAGTAGGTTTAAGCCTTTCTTCAAAGTCAAATTTAATAAGCGGCACTATGACAGGAAGATCAGAAATAGTAACTGGAGATGAACCAGGTTCATGCAAAGTGTTAACAGGAACACCATACGCAGGCTTAGATCAGATTAATGAAAATTGTAGTACTGAGATTTCAGAAGATATGAAATCCCGAGCAACAGTTAATTCTGGAAATAATTCAAATGCCAGACTTACAGGACAGCAACCAGGAATTGGCGGAGTAATGACAGGTGCTAAGAAAGGTGCTTGTAAAAATCTAACAGGGACTCCCTATGTTGGTGGAGATCAGCTCTCACAAGCTTGTGATAATCCTGTACATGATGCGGCTTATGCGAATCCGGAAAAGTCGGCAGGTAACTCTTGGAAGGAATTCTCTGTTAAATCACCATCAAGAGATAAATATTCTGAAAAAAATACTCAAGGTGTTACAGGTAATAAATATGAAAATGGTTCAAAGGTAACAGGACCTTTTGATATGGCAGTTGATAAGGTCACTGGCACCGAAAAATTTAGATTTGAACCGAATAAAAATATTACTTATAAACAAAAAATGGAAATTGAAGAGGCAGACCGTGCTGCAAAGACACCAGAAAAAAGAGTCGCATCAAGGATTACTGGAGAAGGACAATCAGTTGGAAACGTAACTGGTGATGATTGGGATCGCGGTGATAAGGTAACAGGCACAGAGGGAGCTTCTTCTAGAAAGCGAAATCCATCAAGAGCAGGATTCATGAGCGCTATGCCCCCTATGGAAGTTAAAAGAAATGAGGAAACAGAAAAACCAGATTTCTTGATAACCGGATCTAGTGGAAATACTCGTGAAGGACAACTTGTTACCTTTTCAGGTGGTGCAAGAGGTTAGTAAATAATGCCTTTAAGAGGACTGGCTAAAGCCAAGAACTTCACATTGGGGCCAACCGCTCCAATGAAAACTTTTACTGAAAATATCCATATACAAACTAAAGAATCAAATAATTTCCGAAATTCTGGAAAGTCTCATAAATTAACCAATAATATTCAAAATGAAAATCTATTTAGGTATGAAAGCAAAATAAAAAGTGATTTTGACGAAATTGTTCCAACCCTCAAGGAAATTGCTCAAATCCAACATCAGGAAGATTTTATAAATAAGGCTCAGAAAATATCAAGAAAAAATTTGGGAATAGATTTACCTCTCCATGTATTAGATAAATCTTGGGTCAAACCTCTTGATATGAGAGCTTTATATGCGTGGTGTGCTTTCAAACAACATGAGAAACTTAGCGACAATTTTTTTAACAATGATCCACTTGAAGGTGCTGCTGGAAGTAGGGATGCGGAAGATTTTGAAAAATTTCTCTTAGATTGTGGAATACATTTACTTGATATAACTCCTTGTTCAGATGGAAGGTTAGCTCATTCAGTTGCATATGTAATGAGAATACCTTTTAGTACAGTAAGAAGAAGATCTCATGCTGGAGCGCTGTTTGATATTGAAAATACCGTTAATCGATGGGTAAAAACTGAACATAAGAGATATAGAGAGAATGTTCCTAATGAAGCTCATAAAGATACCAGGTACTTAAAAGTTGTAACTTATCATTTTAGTTCAGTAGATCCTTTGCATCAGGGATGCGCAGCTCATGGGAGTAATGACGAGTTGGCTGCAGCAGAAGGTAGAAATAAATTATATGCTTTCAAAGAGGCTGTAGAGAATAGCTTTTGCTGCGGAGCTTCTGTGGATTTAATGTTAATTGGACTTGATACAGATACTGATTCATTAAAAATACATTTATCAACTAGTGATGGCGGTATAGATTTAGATAAAACTATTTCTACGTTAGAAATTTATAATTCAACAATAAATTTTTCAAAAGAGGATGCGGAAAGAGAAATTTGCCAGACAATTTCTAAGCAATCTTCAAAAGATAAACTCAGTGGACTGGAAAAATTTACATATAAGTTAATTGTCAATAATATTTCTCAAATTGATTATGTTAAAAGTTTTCATAATGGTTCTTATGAAGATATTGGACATGCAGAGAGGTTTATTGGAGTAGGTATAGGTTTCAAAGAAGTACATCTTCGAAATTTAACTTATTTTGCTCATTTAGATACAGTCGAAGAAGGGGCTCCAGATTTAGATGTTGGAGTAAAAATTTTTTCTGGATTAAATGTTTCTCAAGATCTACCTATTCCGGTAGTAATAAGATTTGATTACTCTGGAAAAGTACCCGGCGCAAAAGAGAGGGCAATAAATGATTGTGAAAGAGTTAATAATGCGATATCAATTAGATATAAAAATTTAGTTGATCAAGGTTTGTTACATACTTGCTCTACTATTAGAGATAGGGACAACATTCATTCCGCCCAAATTATTGGAATGTCTTTAGATAAAAAAACAGAGGAGGCTCACTAATTATGTTAATTTGCAAGGTTTTAAAACCACTTGTTTCTACCAATAGGATTCCTGGTTTTGAACATAAACATCTGCAGGTTGTATTAGATGGGTCTTCTAATAAAGTTGCAGTTGATGCTGTTGGCTGTAAGCCAGGAGATTGGGTTATTTGTGTTGGAAGTTCTGCTGCTAGGGAAGCTGCTGGAAGTAAATCTTATCCAAGCGATTTAACGATTGTTGGAATTATTGATCATTGGGATCCTGACAAGTCATAAAAAAGGAGGTTATAAACTGTGGAAATTATGAAGGTATTAGGAAGGATGGTATGCACTCAAAGAGTCCCTGGTTTAGGTCATATGAATTTACGAATTTTAGAAAATAACAAAGGAAAGAAATTAGTTGCTGTTGATCCTGTTGGAGCTAGAGAAGGTAACTGGGTCTTTACTGCTAGTGGCTCTGCCGCTAGATTTGCATGCCCTAATCCAGAAGTTCAAACCGATTTAACAATTGGCGGTATTATTGATTATTGGGAGAGTGACTAAAAATTTTAACTTCAAAAATTTATTGAGAAACTTTGTTGAAGGTATAGTGTAATTAGTCTTGAATAAAGTATGTAATGTGGAAAGAAAGAGAATCACCTTTGAGGATCGAAAAAAGATTTGAATTTGATCAATACTCAAAAATTAGTAAATTCATGGGGGAAATTGAGAAATTATGTAAAGAAAGGGATATTTATCCAAACATCAGCTTTGGTAAGAATTTTGTAAGTCTTTCAATATTTTTAGACAAGAAAGAAATATCAGAAAAGGAAAAAGACTTTTCAATGGATATTGATAAATTTTATCTAGAAGACTAGTCTTTATTAATAATTATTTGGCTTTGCAATATCTCTTTTGATTAATGCCATTAAATATGTTGGGGCTTTATATCTACCAGGTAGACATCTATTTAAAGTTTCAAGATGACTCCAACATACTGTCTTTTCTATATCTTTAACTGAGTTTCCTTTTAAAATTAATAGTCTGAGAGCTTTGCAAAATAAAGGATAACCTGCTTCTAGTTCATCTATATTAAGCTTTGCTGCTGACATAGATCAAAGATTAATTATCAACTAATAATCTATACAACTATGGTGCACAATTGGTTCATATTTCAAATTTCTCAATAATTAGAAATTAATCTAGAAATGCGACGCAATCTATTTCAACTAAAACTCCTTTTGGTAGAGATGAAACTTCCACACAGGCTCTTGCTGGGGGATTCTCAATATTAAAAAAATCACTATATATTTTATTGACAATTTGAAAATTACTTAAGTCCGTTAAGTAAATAGTTGTTTTTATTACATCCTCTATTTTGGCTCCACCAGCTTTAAGAACTTCTGCGAGATTTTTTAAAACTTGAATAGTTTCCTTCTCTATATCTCCTAAACATGTTATTTCATTTAAAGCTGGGTCTATAGCAATTTGACCAGAACAATAGATAAAATCCCCAGCTTTTATAGCTTGATTATAAGGCCCTACTGGATCTGGAGCATTTGATGTTTTAATTACTTGTTTGGGGGACATTTGTTTAAGAAGATACCTATCTATTTAAACCCATAAATCTTTATTTGCTCTTAAAAAAGTAAATTCTTCTAAATTTTTTGCTCTTAAGAAAAGGTTTATTTTCATCTCTTCATCAAGTAAAAATGGAATTGTCAATTCATTGAGAGAAAGTTTTTTTTCAACTTCCGAAAGTTTATTTTTTATATCTTGATCTTCTGGCCTGAGATTCAATGCCCACAATATATTTCCCTTTGTATATTCATGTGCACAATATATGAGAGTATTTTTTGGTAAAGATTTGATTCTTTCTAGTGAAGAATACATTTGTTGATAAGTTCCCTCAAAAATTCTTCCACAGCCTCCAGAAAATAATGTGTCACCAATAAAAAGAACAGGATTTTCTCCATTCAAAAAGAAGGCAATATGTGAGCTTGTATGTCCTAATACTTCAATTATTTTTACTTCTTCACCTAAAATACTCAGAGTTTCTCCATCCTCCACAGATATATTTTGAAAAGGTATTCGCTTTTGTTCTTTGGAAGAAGCAATCACTTTTACATTTGGCCATCTTTCAATAAGAGTCTTCGTCCCTCCAATATGGTCTGAATGATGATGAGTTTGCAAAATAGCTTCTAAGTGAAAATTGTTTTCATTTATATATTTAATAACTGGTTCGTGAACAGATGGATCTACAACCACAACGGATTTATCTTTTACCAACAACCAAATGACGTTATCACGTAAAACTCTAATTCCGATTATATTTCGAGCTTTATTTAATGCCATTGTTAACTTAGAATGAAGAATCCTTGGAAGAAATTGATCTATGTTTACTATAGCTTTACCAAAAGGAGCTCTGTTAAAAGATTCAATTTCAACTTTTAAAAGAGCTGGGTTAGATTTCTCAGACGCGTTGGATGAAAATAATAGATCATTAACCTTTGAATCAAATTGCAAACGGGCAAAAGCTTTATTAGTAAGAAATGGAGATGTGCCCGTTTATGTAAGTTATGGTCAGGCTGATTTGGGTATTGTTGGGTATGACGTTTTACGAGAATCTGAATTAAAAGTAGCAAAGTTATTAGATTTAGGATTTGGCGGTTGTCATATGTCGTTGGCAGTTAAGAAAAATAGCAATTATTCAAAACCAACTGATCTTCCAGCGAATTGTAAAGTAGCAAGTAAATTTATTAAAACAGCAAGATCTTATTTTGAAGAATTAAATATTCCTGTAGAAATAGTTCAATTGACAGGATCAGTCGAGCTTGGTCCTATTACAGGTATGGCAGAGGCAATAGTTGATTTGGTTGCAACCGGAAAGACTCTTAAAGAGAATGGTTTAATTAAAATAGATGATCTTTATTATTCGACTGCAAGGCTAATTGGAAATCCTTTATCTATGAGGTTAGATGATAATCATCTCAGAGATACTATTTTATCAATAGAATCAACTAATGCTTTATAGAAGATTAGCTAAATGTTTTTTAAAGATTTTAGAAGGATTAAAAAGTTAGGTAAATATTTAACTAAAGATAAAAAAACAATCTATCTAATCTTGATAGTTTTATTACCTGTTTCTTTCTCTGGAGCAATTCAACCATTATTAGTTGGTCAAGCCATTACAATTCTAAAGAACGAAACTACAGATGTTTGGCTAAGCAAAACTTTCTTTGGGCAGTCAATAAATGCCATTATCCTAACTTTATTTATAACTGTATTATTCAGATTAGTTCTTCAGGGATACCAAACTTACAATATCCAAGCAGTTGGACAACGTTTGACAGCAAGAATAAGAAGGGAACTTTTTGATCACTCAATATCTTTATCTCTCAAGTATCACGATAAAATGCCTGTAGGGAAATTATTAACGAGATTAACAAATGATGTTGATGCTTTAGCCGAGGTTTTTGGTAGTGGGGCAGTTGGAGTCATTGCTGACTTCGTCAGTCTGATAGTAATTTCTTTGACAATGCTGTCAATTGATAGAGGGCTTGCCATTTTGTTACTTTTGACTCAAATCCCAGTTTCATATTTTATTATTTGGCTTCAAAAACGTTATAGAAGAGCTAATTATCAAGTAAGGGAAGAATTGTCTCAACTCAACTCTGATTTTCAAGAGAATCTTCAAGGTTTAGAAGTCGTTCAGATGTTCAGAAGAGAGGCTTTTAATAGCAAGAAATTTTCCAAAACTGGAGTTGCTTATAAGAAAGCAGTTAATGGAACAATATTTTATGACAGTAGTATTTCGGCATTTATAGAATGGATTTCTCTTGCCGCAGTTTCCTTGGTTTTAGCAGTTGGAGGTTATCTTGTTACTTCTGGAAATATTGGTTTAGGAACATTAACAACCTTTATTTTATATTCCCAAAGACTTTTTGAACCTCTTAGGCAGCTTGCAGAAAGATTTACTCAAATACAAGGAGGTTTAACAGCTGTAGAGAGAATAAACGAATTATTGGATGAAGAAATACAGATTAAGGACTCTACTTCCGCAAAACATTTTTTTGAAAATAGTGAAAATGTAAATAAGAAATTTAATGGCAAAATTGAGTTCAAGAATGTTAATTTTTTCTACAACGAAGGAGAACATATTATAAAGAATTTATCTTTCAAGATCAATCCAGGAGAGCATGTTGCTTTTGTAGGGCCAACTGGTTCAGGTAAAACCACCATAATAAGATTATTATGTAGATTGTATGAGCCTCAGTCAGGCCAAATTTTAATCGACGATATAAATATCAAAGATATTCCTATTTCAACTCTTAGAAATATGTTGGGAGTAGTTTTGCAAGATACCTTTATCTTTAGTGGAAATGTAGCAGATAATTTAAAACTAAATTCCAATGTAGATAATCTTGAATTAGAAAATCTTTGTAACGAATTAGGTTTAGATAATTTATTACAAAAATTACCAGAAGGCTTGAATACCTTACTAAGAGAAAGAGGGGGAAATCTCTCTTCTGGAGAGAGACAACTTCTTTCAGTAGCTCGAGTAGCGATTAGAAATCCTGTTGTTTTAATAATGGACGAAGCAACAGCGTTTATGGATCCCTCTACAGAAGCTACTTTGCAGAAAGATCTTGAGAGAATTCTGTCAAAAAGAACAGCATTAGTAATAGCTCACAGATTAGCCACTATTGAAAGTTCTGATAAGATTTTAGTGTTAAAAGGGGGATCATTAGTTGAAGAGGGAACACATAATGAATTGAGACTAAAAAAGGGTTTATATTTTCAGCTATCTGAGCTTCAACAAAAAGGATTCGTGAATTTTTAATGATTTTTAGAAACCAAGGATCGTTAATAAAAAAATCAAACACTTTATCAATGAAAGAGTTGATAGATCTCTATGGTTTAAATTCTTATGAGTTCACTCAAACAAATAAAGAAGAAATATTTGTATGTAGTAAAAGTAAAGATTTAGATCTAATAGAACTAGATCAACTTTTGCAAACTGTTGGTTGGAGCAGAAGACCTATAAGGAGGGTAAAAAGAGCTTTAGATTTCAGTATCTTGGTGGTTGGGCTATGGCGTCATGATGATAAATTCCCCAGACTAGTAGGATTTGCAAGATGCACTGGCGATGGAATTCTAGAAGCAACAGTTTGGGATGTAGCTATTAACCCTGTCTATCAAGGACTTGGATTGGGGAAAGAGTTAATGAAATATGTCCTAAAAGAATTGAAAAATATTGGAATTTCTAAAGTAACTCTTTTTGCTGATGCCGAAGTGGTTTCATTTTATAAAAGACAAGGTTGGACATTAGAACCTAGAGGCTCTAAATGTGCTTTTTGGTATGCAAATTAATCATTTTTTGTAGTAGTCATAATATATAGATTTTAATGATTCGCCTTTTAACCATCTTCTTCTAAATTGCCAGTTCTTAATTGCTTGAAGAAAAATATTAGTTTTTTCCCATTTTCTTGAACTTATAAAAATAGGTAAATTTAATTGTTTTAGATCTTTTTTTTTGTTTAATCTCCTTAAAAAATCTACATCTTCCATCAAAGGTATTTTTCTAAAACCATTATTCTCAAAGTAGGTAGTTCTATGAATTATCAAACCTTGATCACCATACGGTTGTTTAAAAAATTTACTTCTAAAATTTACGAGAATTTCGAGAACTCTATAAATTATCTTTTTGTGATTAATTTTGAATTCAAAATAGTAAATACAATTCTTCTTTCCCTTTAAAAATGAATTTATTTTTTTAAACCAATCATAAGTTAATCTTGTGTCTGCATGTAAAAATATGAGCCACTCTCCTTTTGAATTTTTAGCTCCAATATCTAATTGTAAGCCTCTATTCCTTTCTTTGGATATAAATACTTTCGCTCCATAAATATTTGCTACATCAATAGTTTTATCTTCACTTCCAGAATCAACAATTATGATTTCGCCCTCTTTCTGAATACTCGATAAGTCTGAAAGCAATAATGGTAAATTACTAGCTTCATTAATAGTTGGAATGATAATTGAAATTTTTGACAAGTCGATTACTTTCTATTTTCAATATCAATAATTGTATCAATATCTATTTTTTTATCTAAAAATTTATATTTTAATTTTTTTGAAGCAAAATTGTAAATTGTATTTTGAAGAACATTTTCTGTCCCCCACTTTATGTTGATAAAAGGTAAATATGTATGTGATGATATTATTTTTTCTGATAAACCAATAAGCCAATATCCTCCATCGTTAGATGGTCCTAAAATAAGATCATTATGTTGAAGTTCTTTTAGAGTATTCAATAAATCTTGATGACATAAATCTGGAAGGTCAGTACCAATAAAAATAATATTTTTGATCTTATGTCTTGCACAAAATTCTTTGTTGATAATTATTTGCCGTTTCATTTTTTCTCCCAAGCAGCCTTTCCCCTGTAAATTAAAATTTTGGATGCCTAATTCTCTAGACCATTTTCTACAATTTCCTACTCCTAAACCAGTTATGGCAATAGAAACATCAATTAGTTTATTTTCTTGAAGAAATTTTGCGACTGAAATTGTGTGTTTGGTCATTACACTTTGGACTTTCGCCGAATTACTTTTACCTATGTCTTTTGATAATCTTGTTTTGCATCTTCCAAAACCATGCCATTTCGCCATGATAATAAGTAATGCTTTATCCAATAATTTAGTGAAATTTAAAATAATTATATGCCTATTAAAAAATATAAAATTTATTTTTATAAATTTAGTCGATACTTTGTTAAATAATTTTAAATTTGTCGTGATCTTGTGATTTGATAATGGCCAATTATTAAATTCCAACTAGATTAATAATCTAGAGAATAAAACTTTGCAAGCAACTAATCCTATTTGGGCGGAAGTTCAACAATCACTCCAAAAAACTTTAAGTAAGCCTTCATTTGAGACATGGATAAGGCCTGCTAAATTTAATTGCTTTGAAAATGGCTTATTAACTTTAATCGCCCCAAATACATTTTCTAGTGATTGGTTGAGAAAGAATTATTGTGAAACTATTGAAAAAGCTGCAAAGGAAATCTGCGGTCATGATGTAAAAGTTGTTTTTAAATCTGAAACAAATACCAGCAGCGATTTAACAAATGAAGATAAACCTAACGAACAGAATGTCCATCATAAAACAAGATCTTTTTCTAGTAATAACCAAAATAATTCTTCAAAAAATCAGTTCAAAAATCCTAATGGTTTAAATTTACGCTACGTATTTAAAAGATTTGTTGTAGGTCCAAATAGTAGGTTGGCTCATGCCGCAGCCTTAGCCGTTGCCGAGTCTCCTGGGAGAGAATTCAATCCATTATTTATCTGTGGAGGAGTAGGTCTTGGCAAGACTCATTTAATGCAAGCAATAGGTCATTATCGAGTAGAAATAGATCCAGAAGCAAAAGTTAAATATGTATCCACAGAGACTTTTACAAATGATGTTATTAGTGGTATTCGAAGAGATGGAATGACAGCTATTCGAGATAAATATAGAAATGTAGATTTGATTTTAATTGACGATATACAGTTCTTAGAAGGTAAAGAGTATACGCAGGAAGAATTCTTTCATACATTTAACGCACTTCACGAATCAGGAAGTCAAATAGTTATTGCAAGTGATAGACCACCAAATCAATTGTCGGGGATTCAAGAGAGATTAATTTCTAGGTTCTCAATGGGTATGACCGCAGATATTCAACCACCTGACCTTGAGACGAGGACAGCCATCCTTCAAAAAAAGGCAGAACAAGAGAGGATGAGTCTTCCAAGAGATTTAATTCAATTCATAGCAGGAAGATTCACGTCGAATATTCGAGAATTGGAAGGAGCATTTACTAGAGCTGTTGCATTTGCATCAATAACAGGCTTGCCAATGACAGTTCAATCAATTGCTCCAATGCTTGATCCTAATAGTGTTGGAGTAGTTGTTACTCCAAAACAAGTTATTAATAAAGTGTCAGATTTCTTTAAAGTTTCTACTGATGAATTGATCAGTTCAAGTAGGAGAAAACCAGTAAGTCAAGCTAGACAAATAGGTATGTATCTTATGAGACATGGTACGGATTTAAGCCTACCAAGAATTGGAGATGAGTTTGGGGGTAAGGACCATACAACAGTTATGTATGCTATTGAACAAGTTGAAAAAAAATTATCTATTGATCCAAATATTGCAAGTCAAGTTCAAAAAATAAGAGATTTACTTCAAATAGATTCAAGAAAAAATTTATAGTTTTACTAATAACTAGAAATGAAATTTATAGGATCTTGATCATATCTATGCCTAAAAGGTATCTTATCTATTTCATTGATATCACTAAGCGATTCAATTTTATTTAATGATTTTCTTAATAACCTTGCTGAAATAATTGGCATATCTCTTGGAACTGAGATTCTATTTTTTAAGTATCTTAGAGAGATTCCTGAAAGTTTTTTAGGGATTAATACTTCACCTGTGATCATATGGCTCAAAGCTGATCTCAATGATTCGTCAAAGGATTCTTTATTGTATGGGTTTACCTTTAGTAAATTGTCTTTATGCTTTATCACTCTTTTTAGAGCAATTGTTGCATAATATTTTGACTCATAATTTTGGTTTAATTCATAATTACCTAAACCCTCCCCAGTATCTATTAGCTTAGAGTAAGTAATCTGTTTTTCATTGCTTTCTTTATAGCATCCCCCCATTTGTGGGGGTAAATCATGAGAATGAGTATGAAAATCTCCTTGAGTTCCTCTATAAGCACTTGTCCCTTCAAAAAGGGTAAGCCAGTTATCTACATGACGGTAATTAGATCTTAGATTAAACCCTTTATAATAAATGAGAGATGCATTCATTCTCTCCATGTAGGGAATAAAAATTATATCTCCAACACCAGGCTCTATATCACCCGTGTTAGAAACTGATGGATCAAGAAACCCTGATTTTGAGATACTTAAGATTTCATCGAGTTTAGTAATGGATTCTTTAAATCTTTTTTTTCTTAAAGAGTTATCTATAAAATTAAAGCTTTCTCGGCAGAGCCAATTACACCAGGATCTGAAAATTTCTCTTTCTAACTCTCGAATTTTGATAAGGTGGTTAGATGTTATAAAAGATCCAAGTGCTCCAAATTCATTTTCTAAAAAAGCTATTATATCGTCGCTTTCAGTTATAACTTTCCCTTTAAATTCAATTGCAGGTAATTTCCCCGATCTGACTTTTTCGAGGAACCAACTTTCTTTTTGGCCGTAGCAAAACATATTTATTTTCTTGACTCTGTATGGAATTTTCTTAAATTCAAGCCATAACCATATCTTCTGACAGTAAGGACACCAAGAATGCCTATCCCTATAGAGGGTAATTAATACATCATTTTCACTATGTCCAAATAATCTTAAATTTGCATAGGAATTATTTATACCATGGACTCTATCAAGATCTTCAACTTCAAAATTATTTAATTCATCCCATGTCAACATCCCATCCATTATTTGAATTAAAGCTATAAACTAACGTTATAATAATTGATTAAAAAAAGTCTTGGAATCTGAATTTGATTTAATTGTTGTTGGCGCTGGATCTGGAGGACTCGCGGCGGCTAAACGTGCGGCAAGTTATGGAGCAAAAGTCGCAATCATAGAAGCAAATCAAATAGGAGGAACTTGTGTGATAAGGGGATGTGTGCCCAAGAAATTAATGGTTTATGCAGCTAAAAGTAAAAAAAATATGGATTCTTCTGAAGGATATGGATTAAAAAATGAAGGTATTAATTTTGCATCAAATATTTTGTTGAAGAATGTTAGAGAGGAGGTTTCTAGATTAAGTAATTTACATAGAAATTCTTTAAAAAAGTTGAATATAACTATTTTTGAAGGCTTAGGAAGATTTATTACTCAAAATGAATTAGAAATTATTTGTTTAAACACAAAGAAAATTAAAAACAAAATAAGTTCAAAAAAAATTCTTATTTCAGTTGGAGGTAAACCAAAGAAATTAAATATTCCTGGGATAGATTTGGCATGGACTAGTGATGATATTTTTGAATTAGAAAAGTTTCCTAAATCAATATTAATAGTAGGAGGTGGATATATTGCTTGTGAATTTGCTTCTATTTTCAGAAATTTAGGTACTGAAGTAACTCAATTAATTAGAGGTCAACATTTACTTAGGGGTTTTGATGAGGATCTTTCTTCATGCCTAGAGGAATCACCTACTTTTACTGAAATAAATATAATCCCCAATACTCAATTAAATTCTATCAAGAAAGTAAATGGAGATCTGGAATCTACCCTAGATTCGGGAGATAAACTCCTTACTAATAATATCCTTATTGCTACAGGAAGAGAGCCAAATCTTTTGCCTTTAAATTTAGATTTTTTAAATCTAAAGATGGATGGCCAATATTTAGATGTCGATGAACTTAATCAAACAAGCAACGCAAATATTTTTGCAGTTGGCGATATCATAAATAAGCCAAACTTAACTCCAGTAGCAATAGAACAAGGGAGAGTTTTTTCGGATAATTTTTTTAATGACCAAAAAAGAAAAGTAAATTATGAATATATCCCTAAGGCCGTTTTTACTATTCCAGAAATTTCAACAGTTGGCTTAAGTGAGAAAAGAGCTAAAGAGATTTACTCTGAAAAAAATATAAAAATTTTCAAATGCAAATTTACCCCTATGTCTAATACCTTTAAAAAGAATAAATCAAAATGTATGTTGAAGATCGTAGTTCATAAGCTAACTGACAAAGTCCTAGGATGTCATATGTTTGGAGAAACATCGTCTGAGATTATTCAAATGGTATCAATTTCATTAAATGCAGGGATAACAAAAGAAGACTTTGATATTACAATGGCTTTGCACCCAACTATCTCAGAAGAATTTGTGACTATGTATGGATAAAATTATGAATTAGAAAATTTTAATTTTTCTTGAACAATCAGAAATATTATAAGTAATGCAAAATAAATAAATAAACCTATCCTTAATTCAGAAAGGAAGTTATATTCATTCAGGAAAAGTATCTTATCGAGAATGTAGAAAATATAAAGATTAAGCAAAATAAATCCTTCAATTCTTGTAATTTTCCCTTTGCTCCAGAAAATCGGTAAGCATGCAAAGGTAGTTAAAACCATAAAAGGTAAGTCAACTTTTATTAGACTCTGTTCAATCACTAAACCTTTAAATCCTGAAAAAATACTGCAACTTCCAAGGATTAAAAGTTGATTAAGTAAATTACTTCCTATTACATTCCCAATCGCAAGATCTGTTTTGCCTTTAAATGCAGCAATTATGGAAGTTACTAATTCTGGTAAAGATGTCCCAGTTGCGACGATAGTTAAACCAATAACAATTTCATTTACACCCAAAAGAGTAGCTAGCGTTTGAGAACCATTTACTAAGATATTTGAACCAAAGCTTAAAAGAAATATTCCCAATATTAACTTTAGTAAAATATTCATTTTCCCTTTATAGTTATCTTTTAATTCTTTTATCTCTGGTTCAGCATCTTTTGTCTCCTCTCCTTTTTCATTTATGGTATTGATTTCCCATATTGTATTTAAGATTAAACAAAATATTAGAAATACCCCTGCTTGCAATGTTAATAAGCCTGTTGATGACATAGCCCAAACTGCACAAGAAATTGCCATTAAAAGAGGCACATCTCTTCTGACTATTCTGCTTTTTACTTTAAGAGGTGTTATCAATGAGCTTATGCCCAAAACAACGAGAACATTAAAAATATTGCTTCCAATTACATTGCTTGCCGCAAGCGAATCACTGCCTTTAATAATTGAACTCAAACTTACCAACAATTCAGGAGAGCTTGTTCCAAGAGAAACAACTGTCAAACCAATTACTATTTGAGGTATTCCTAAAATTAAAGATAAAAATATGGCTCCTTGAATAAAGAACTCTCCTCCAGCAAAAAGTAAAACTACTCCTAAAACTATTTCTATTATTGGAAATAAAAAATCACTCATATTTAGGATTTAATTTAGATAATAAAAATTTTCATAATTGGTTAATAACTATCCTCGAATATCTATAATTTATTGTCAATTTTAATTTGCTGTTAAAATTGATTAAATAGAAAAAATTTTTGAAGACTTTAAACATAATAAAACCTGATGATTGGCATTTACATTTAAGAGAAGGTCTTGTATTAAAAAATATCATTCAGTTTACTTCGGAATATTTTGGAAGAGCCATTGTTATGCCCAATACTAAAAGTCCAATAACAACAATCAATAGCGCTATTTCTTACAGGAAATCTATTCTTGAAGCGCTACCAGAAAGTTCTAAGTTTGAACCATTAATGACAATTTATCTTACAGATGACACTGATAAAGGGGAACTAATTAGTGGTTTTAAAAATAATGTTTTTTTTGCAGCAAAATTATATCCTGCTAATGCCACAACAAATTCCAGTCATGGAGTTAGGAAAATAGAAAATCTATATAAGATCTTTGAATTAATGCAAGATTCTGGAATGCCTCTTTTAATTCATGGGGAAGTGACTGATTCTGAAGTAGATGTATTCGATAGAGAAGAAGTTTTTATAGATAAAGAACTTTCTCAAATAATTAAAAGATTTCCAAAATTAAAAATCGTTCTAGAACATATAACCACCTCTTACGCAGTGGATTTTGTGCAAGAAAATAATATTGGGGCTACTATTACCCCGCATCATTTGCATATAAATAGAAATGCAATGTTTTTTGGAGGCTTAAATAGTGATTTTTATTGCTTACCAGTTGCTAAGAGGGAAAATAATAGACTCGCTTTGAGGAGAGCTGCAACAAGTGGGAAAGAATGTTTTTTCTTGGGGACTGACTCTGCTCCACACCTTAGGAAGTGGAAGGCTTTTTGTGGATGTGCAGGCATTTTTAATTCGCCAGTAGCAATTGAAAGCTACTTAACAGTTTTCGAAGAGGAGGATGCTATAGATAATTTTGAAAAGTTTGCAAGTTTGAATGGCCCTAATTTTTATAATGTCCCACCAAATAAAGAAAAATTAAAATTAGTTTCTAGACCTAACAAAATTAAAGAATATATTGATGTTGTTGAAGAAAAAAATATTGTCGGACATATAAAACCATTTCATGCAGGTGAAACTTTACAATGGCAAGTAGAAGGAATAGTAAATTAAAAAATTAGATTTAATCTGACAATTAAAAGTGTAAATATTCCAATTTTTTTTGGTTAAATGGGTTACTTTCAGCTACGATTAGAAAGCGTAAATTTCTTTGGGAGTGTGGCGGAATTGGTAGACGCGCCGGACTTAAAATCCGTCGAGCGATTTAGCTCGTGGGGGTTCAAGTCCCCCCACTCCCATTATTTAATTATTATTTTTTAGTTCTGACGATAACTTCCAATAGTTGTTATGTTTTAACTAAGCAACCATAAATTAAAATGGAAAGTTTTTTCAATAATTCATTCGCTACTTTAATTGCTTATATCGGAATTATTTCTACCTATTTATTGGTTATCCCATTGTTACTATTTTACTGGATGAATAATAGATGGAATATTATGGGCAAATTTGAAAGATTAGGAATTTATGGCCTTGTATTTCTTTTCTTCCCTGGTTTAATTTTATTTTCTCCATTTTTAAATCTCAGACCAAAAGGAAGTGGTAAAGGGTAAATAATTGACTAAAGGAAAAGTTATACAAATAGGTTTATTTATTTCATTAATAGGATTAATTAGTTATAAATTTGCACCTCAAATTGGTATCGATAATTTTACAACCACTACTCTATCAAGTTGTATCTTGATTTTGATTGTTATTACTTGGGTAACATCTTACGTGTATAGAGTTATAAATGGAAAAATGACTTTTATGGAACAAAGGAAACGTTATAGAAAAGAGTATGAAAAAGTTGTTAATGATAAACTAGAAACCAAATTCAACTCATTGTCAAAGGAAGAGCAGCAAAAACTTATGGAAGATTTAGAGAAAAATCCATAAATTTTTCATAGAAAAATATCTAAAAATTATGAGAGATAACAAAATGCAAATTACTAAAAATGAACCTTTATCTAAGGTAGATGAGATGTTTTGTGAGTTAAAAAATAAAAAAAAATTTGCTTTAATGCCTTTTATAATGGCTGGAGATCCCAATATTGAAATAACGTCTAAGATCTTATTAAAGTTACAAGAAAATGGAGCTGACCTTATTGAATTAGGTATCCCATATAGTGACCCACTTGCAGATGGACCTGTTATTCAATTGGCTGCCTCTCGCGCCTTAAAGTCAGGCACTAGCTTAAGAAAAGTAATTAAACTTTTAGAGTCTTTAAAAGGTAAATTAAATATCCCCATCATCCTTTTTTCTTACTTGAATCCATTACTATGTTTTGGCTTTGAAAGGTTTTGTGAGATAGCATCTGATGCTGGCGTTTCTGGACTAATAGTTCCTGACCTCCCTTTGGAGGAAGCTTATAAATTTTCTAAAATAGTTAGTAACCATTCTATGGACTTAATTTTATTGGTAGCGCCAACTACTCCTTTTGAAAGAATGAAACAAATATCAAATCATACAAAAGGCTTTACTTATTTAGTTAGTGTAACAGGCGTCACTGGTGAGAGAAACAAAATGGAAAATAGAGTAGAAAATCTTATTGCTAAATTAAAAGATGTAAATAGCAATCCAATTGCTGTTGGGTTTGGAATATCAACTCCAGAACATGTTAATAAAGTTCGTGAGTGGGGAGCAGATGGAGTAATTATTGGGAGTGCATTTGTAAAACGAATCTCGAGCTCAAGTGAAAAAGATGTTGTCGATCATGTTGGTGAGTTTTGTAAAGAAATGCGTTTAGCTGCTGATCAAAAAAAATAAATACAAAGATAATTTACTAATTAAAAGAATTATTTATAGAAAATTTAATTAAAAATGTTATTACCAATTTATTGTTGTTGTCTTTAAGATTCTTCTGTAGGTAATAATCTGATTTGTTTTCTCCCTAGCTTAATTTCAAATTCATCACCTGCTTTTAAATCAAGAAGTGCTGTATATGCTTTCCCAATCAGAAGATTTCCATTGCCTTGAACTGTAGCAATATAACTAAGTTTTCTTCCACCTTTTCCAATACCTGCAACTCCAGAATCACCCAGATTAACCCCTTTTGCTTCTAAAAGTGCTTCATAAAATGCGGTAAAGTTTAAGCGTTCACCTCCGTTTTTTTTAGCGGAAACATATCCACAGGCGCGAACTAGGTCGGATTTGCTAACATCACCAAGTTCTTTAACTTTTGCAAGGAGATCGCTACCAGTTAGCATAATTAATTAAAAGAAAGTTGTATTAAATAACATAGCAATCTGCGTGTAATATATGCAATTATTAAGTATCAATTCATTCTATTATTTATATTTAAAAATGGAAAAGTTTGTAGTTTTTGGAAGGTACTGTGAAGATGCAATTATTAAAAGGGAACCATTTCGAGAACAACATCTTAAGAGACTTAAAAACTTAAAAGATAGCGATATTTTAGTTACATTAGGGCCAACAAAATGTACCAAATATTTGTTTGGAATTTTTAATGCTAATAATGTAAGCGAGTTGAAAGATCTTATTGAGGAGGATATTTATTGGGAAAAAGGTATATGGATTAATTATGATATTTATCCCTGGATTCAAGCATTTTAAATATGATTTACGAAAAAATTAAGTAATTATTAATTATTTATTAAAAGAATTAATTCACCTTAAAAATACATATTATTTTTGCTTTAATAATTCAATTATTTATCTTATTTAGGAGTTAAAACGATATTTATCTAAACATTAATTTTAAGAGGTTATATCATTTTTAATTAAAAATATATTATTTTAAATAATATTTATTTACTAGTATCTTGATTTATCTGGTTTACTAATGAGTCGATATCTAATTGATTATATGGTGGTGTTTGTTTTGTTTCTAGATAATCGTTCTTGATATTGTTTAACCATTTTTGCTCAATCTTTATAAGATTTTTTGCAATATTGAACATGCCGCCTTTTTTATATAATTCTTTCATTTTGAGAATAATCTCGGAGGTTCTACTCGATTTAATATTTAATTCATTTGCTAAGTCTTTTTGGGTAAATCCATGCGTTTTTAACCAATCTTTAATGAAGGAGACGAGTTCTTTTTCTTCCTGTATAGATAATTTACTCATTCAATAAAAAGGAAATAATTTATTAAGCTTATTCTCTGCTCTTGCTCTTATTGAAGGAGTCATGTATTTGCTCCATATACTGAGTACTGCTGTTAGGGCTACAAAATCATCACTAAAACCAACTAAAGGCATAAAGTCAGGGAAAAGATCAAATGGCATAATCAAATATGCTAGAGCAGCCATTAATGAAACTCTCACTTGTGCAGGAGTATAAGGATCTAATGCCATCTCCAAAACTTCTAAGGCAGGCTTGGCAATTGTTCTTCCCGCTTTTATAAGAATCTTGATAATGATATTTTCATCAAATGTTGAACTTTCTAAAACTTCAGCATCATAGATTTTTTCTTGAGTTTTGTAATTCTCTTTCATCCTTATAAATGAAATTTAAATATTATTAATGGAATTTTTAGCTAATACTATCAACTAATCCATTCTGTATTCCTGCTTTTCTAAGTTTTCTTAAAGCACGTTGAACAACTTGTCGGCAATATTCCCTGCTACAACTCATATGTCTTGCAACTTCAGCTAAAGTTCTCCATTCATTTGAGCCGTCTAAGCCAAATCTTAAGCTTACTATCTTTCTCTCTTTCTCAGTTAAATTTGCTTTATCTAATAACTTCCAAGCTGAGGCTGTCCTTTCGGCTAATTCGGCTAATTCCATTGGGGGCGTTTGATCACTTGGAAGAATATCAACTAACTCGGAAGGATCTGATTTTGATTTAACAGTACCTTGGAGACTAACAGTGATGCTTCTCAATTCACAAGAAAGGAGTTCGTCAATTTCCTCTTTGGTTATTTTCATTTCTTCAGCTAGCTCATCACTAGTAGGAGGAATACCCTTAAGTTGCATAAGCTTTGATTTTGCTGATCTTAGTTTTGTAAGTTTTTCATTAATGTTAACTGGGATCCTTATCGTTCTACTTTGAGTTGACAATGCTCTATTTAAACCTTGCCTTATCCACCAATAAGCATAGGTGGAAAATCTATGCCCTCTAGAGGGATCATATTTTTCTACGGCCCTTGTAAGACCTAATGTACCCTCTTGAATTAAGTCCAGTAATTCTAATCCTTTCCCTTGGTATCTCTTGGCGAGGTTGACAACTAGTCTTAGGTTGGCTGTTATCATCTCGTTTTTAGCTTTTTCACCAATTTTTATCTTTTTTCTCTCAGCTTCGGAGTATTCACAAGCGGGGCCTTTCCCTCCTGCCTCTTGACATCTATTAACCAGTACTACCATTTCCTGGACTTTTCTGCCCATTGTGAGTTCTCTTTCGGGAGTCAAAAGTTGATGACGACCTATTTCACCAAGAAAATCGCTTAATGAACTCACGATTTACCTCATTGTTAATATATTTAACTTATAGTTAATTTAGTAATAAGCCATACATGTAATAATTAATTAATAATTAATTAATATTATTATTTAGTTAGTTAACATTATTTTTTTAAAATCTTCAGGTAAAGAAATCAATAATTATAAATTAAAATTATTTAATTTTTTCTTCGTGATTCTAGAACAGCAAGTACATCTCTCCAATCAACCCCTTTATGCATAAGGGCTACTTGCAGATGATAAATTAAATCAGCAGCTTCATTTGAGATTGAATTTGTATCATTATCTTTGCAAGCCATTATAAATTCTGCAGATTCCTCTCCTATTTTTTTCAAAATAGTATTACTACCTTTTGTTAATAGATGATTTGTGTAACTTTTTTCTGATGGATTTATTGATCTTTCTTTAATTGTATTGAATAATTCAGAGCAAATATTTGAGAAGGGAGTTGTTTTTTTCTCTTTTTTATCACTTTGATTAATTTTGATTTCGTTGAAAAAACAACTTTTTTCCCCAGTGTGACATGCTCCTGAACCATTTTGTTCAATCAAAAGGATTAGTGCATCATTATCGCAGTCGAATCTTATCTCCTTAAGTATTTGGGTACTTCCACTTGTAGCTCCTTTTCGCCAAATTTCGGATCTTGATCTACTCCAATAATGAACGTTTTTGGTTTCAAGTGTCATTGTCAAAGATTCTTTGTTCATCCAAGCCAGCATAAGAATTGATCCGTCAAGCCAATCTTGTGCTATTGCAGGGATTAATCCATAATTATCAAAGCGTAGATCCTCTATCGAAAAATTAGTTGAATAAGTCATTATGTTCGTTATGTTAAATCCTACTCAATGTGTTTTATTAAAATTATCCTAACAGTTAATTGATGTATATTCATTCTCTGAAATTTTCATGCAGCAAAAGTTACGAGGATTTTCCCTGTTCACATAGGCAATGGCGCCATGTAGGCCACTGCAGATTTGTGCATGGATATTCAAGATCATTCACCTTTTGGTTCACTGCAAAAAAATTAGACCTAAATGGTTTTGTTGTAGATTTTTCAAGTCTAAAACCCCTAGAAAATAGACTAAAGGAGCAATTTGACCATACTTTTCTAATAAATAAAGATGACCCTTTGCTGAATTACTGGGAAAAATTACATGACTTAGATGCTTTAGATCTGAGAATTATGGATAATGTAGGAATGGAGTTCACCTCTGAATTGATTTGGAGATGGGCTAATGAATATTTACAGGATAAGGATAAGGGCAGAACATGTTGTTGGAAAACAGAATCAAAAGAAAATAAATCGAATAAAGCAAGTTATGAGGGAATTCCTGATTGGTTCAAATCTTAGATTAAAGTTGTTAATTTTAAAGTCATATAGGATTCTTTAATAAGATATTTAATCAACATTTATCTCTCCATTCATCAGATAAATATTAATCTCGTCTTTATTAAGGTAATGATTATTCAATATATTATTTGAAATTTTTGTCTCAATTTGTTTTTGAATAATTCTTTTTAAAGGCCTTGCACCATAGGCATGATCGAAACTATTTTCGACAAGTTTGTTAATTGCTTCATCTGTAATTTTGAATTTTAAGTTTTTTTTGTTAAGTCTTTTTTCTAAATGTTGAAGCTGGATTTTTGCTATTTCTTTTATGTCATTAAATTCTAAATTATTGAAAATAACTATTTCATCAAGTCGATTTAAAAACTCAGGCTTGAAAAATTTTTTAATTTCATTATCTACAACTTTTTTAATTTCATTTGTATCTTCTTTTCTAACTGATAAATCATTTATTGATTGACTTCCTAAATTACTTGTGAGAACAATGATTGAATTTTTGAAATTGATTGTACGACCTTGACCATCAGTAATGATTCCATCATCAAGAACCTGTAAGAGAATATCTAAAATATCTTTATGAGCTTTCTCTATTTCATCTAGGAGTATTAATGAATAAGGATTTTTGCGTACAGCTTCAGTTAGTTGACCGCCTGATTCGTAACCTAAATATCCAGGAGGCGCACCTATGATTTTGCTCACTGAATGCTTTTCCATATATTCAGACATATCCAGTCTTGTAATTGAAGAATTTGAATCGAATATTATTTTGGCTGTTTCTTTACTTAGCTCTGTTTTCCCAACACCAGTTGGACCTAAAAAGAGAAAACTGGCTAATGGCTTGCTTGGATCATTTAGACCAGTCCTTGATCTCTTAATGGAATCTACAACTGCCCTAATTGCATCATCTTGACCAATAATTTTTTCTTTAAGCATTGACTCGAGGCTCAAGAGTTTATCTTTTTCTGACTGATTTAAGTTCTGTACTGGAATAGAGGTCCACTTTGAGACAACTTCTGCAATATCATCAAAAGTTACCTCTTGTCTTAAAAGACTTGTGGCTCCATTTTTTTGAGAATTTACTAGGGACTCACTTTTTTCTTTCAATTTTTTTTGCAAAGAATTTAAAGTTCCAAATTCTAATTCTGCTGCTTTGTTAAGGTCAAAACTCCTTTTGGCTTGATCTATTTGCAATTGAACAGATTCAATTTCTTCTTTTATGGTGCTAATCTCATCAATTTCATCTTTTTCTTTTTTCCATTGAGCGCCTAATTCTGCCTGTTTATCTTTAAGGGATATAAGTTCATTATTGATTTTTTTTAATCTTTCTTTAGAAAAATCATCCGTTTCTCTTTTTAAAGATAATCTTTCCATCTCAAACTGTAGAACTTTTCGATCAATTTCATCAATTTCTTCAGGTTTGGAAGTTATGACCATATTTAATCTTGAGGCTGCTTCATCGATTAGATCTATTGCTTTGTCAGGAAGAAATCTATCGTTAATATATCTTTCGCTAAGGGTTGCAGCAGCAACTAAAGCATTATCAGAAATTCTCACACTATGATGAACTTCGTATCTTTCTCTCAATCCTCTTAAAATTGATACAGTATCATCTATTGAAGGAGCATCAACTTTTATCTTTTGAAATCTTCGTTCTAAAGCAGGGTCTTTTTCTATATTTTGTTTATGTTCATTAATAGTTGTAGCACCAATACATCTAAGTTCTCCTCTCGCAAGCATTGGTTTTAATAGGTTGCTTGCATCTAAAGAACCTCCACTAGCGCCTGCGCCAACTACCGTATGAATTTCATCAATAAAAAGAATTATCTTTCCGTCTGATTCTTTCACTTTCTTTAGAATATTTTTTATTCTTTCTTCAAACTCTCCACGATATTTTGCTCCAGCTAAAAGTGAACCCATATCTAATGAAATTAGTTTCCTATCTTGTAGCGCAGAAGGTACATCACCATTAATAATTCTTTGAGCTAACCCTTCTACAATGGCTGTTTTCCCAACCCCAGGTTCTCCAATAAGAACTGGATTATTTTTTGTTCTTCTACTCAAGATTTGAATTGTTCTTCTAATCTCTTCATCCCTACCAATAACAGGGTCTAGAACCCCATCTCGTGCGGATTGAGTTAGATCAATACCATATTTTTCCAAAGACTCATTAGAACTATTAAATTCATCTTTTACTGCCGGATCTGACTTCATTTTCCTTATAATTTCAAGAAATTCTGGGATACCTTTTTGATTTAAAATTTGAAATCCATATTTTTTATCATAAGTGATACCGTAAACTAAGTGTTCTGTTGATATCACTACATCATTTAAAGTATTTTTAATATCATTCGCCTTCAAAAATATTTTGTGAAGAGTATCACCAATATATAAATTATCTTGTTTATTTTTCATTTTTGCCTTCGCATTTAATGAAGAAATTATTTCCCTCTCAAGATCTTTTAGATTTACATTATTTTTTTTAAAAATCTTTTGTGTAATATTGTCATTTTTTATAAGAGCTAATAATAAATTATCAGAGTCTACATTTTGTTGATAATTTTTATAAGCAATTTCTTTGGCAAAAATAAAACAGTTCCAAGCAGAATTTGAGAATTCGCTTGGAACTGTTTTCATCAATCAAAGTATAATTATGACTGTAGTAAGTATTAAGAAAAAAGTACTTAAGTATTAATTGATTTATTCAACAATAACTTTACCTACCATCCCAGCGCCTCTGTGAGGCTCGCAATAGTAATCATAAGTTCCAGCAGTATCAAATGTTTCTTCCCAAGACTCTCCTGGAGCAAAAGCTAGGTCCGCATGACTTAATTCCTCATGCCCATCAAAAACTGCATTGTGAGGGGCAAGTTTATTATTAACGAATTTAACTGTATCACCAGCACTAATGGTTACTGTACTTGGTTCAAATGCAAGCATTCCAGCATCCGTTCCGAGTTTTACTTCTACAGTCTTAGCTGAAACTGATGAAATACCTAGACCTAGAGTTAAAACTATTGCAAATAACCCTGCAAAGATTGAACGTAACATAATAAAAATTTGCTTATCTATATATATTACAAGGCTTTGGTAACCCAACTGCGAGTATTTTAATTGTTATTACAGCTTGGTAACTTTGATAACCTTAAAATATCATTCAGTGATTTGGCATAACTTTTAAGTTTGAAAGTCTCAGGATTAGTGATGGGGACATGATTAAAGTCATATTTTTTGATACTGAAGCTATCCCAAGGAGTAGTTTGGATGGGGAGAATTCTTAATAATATTTTTAGAATTTTTTTTGTAAGCGGAATCGCAAAAAATCTCCTCATATTATGTCTTTTTAATAGTGTAATTATGGCATCATCAATTGAAATGAATTTTTGACCTAGCACATATTTTCTAAAGCCTTTGTACTGCTCCTCTTTATGATTTTTAATTAGAAACCCGCAAATCTGAGCGATATCATTTGCGTGTATAAAGTGAAATTTAGAATCGAGTTTTAAAAATCTTGCTAACCAAAGCCATTTCCCAATTTCTTTCAATCCACTAGTTAAATAACTCACAGGATATTTACTTTTTTTTCCAAGATTCCCTCCAAAAACCAAGGTAGGGAAAACAGCGAATGTTTTTTCTGCAAATGAGCTTTCTCTAAGTCTCTGGAAACATTCATATTTTGTTTGAATGTACTCTGTTCCATAAATCAATGATTCCCTCATTAATTCTGTTTTGGTATCAAGAATACTAGCTGTTGAAAAATAAATAATCTTTTCTAACTTTTCAATATCAAGCATTTCTAGTAATTCTTCAAAAGCTTTAATATTTACTTCATAGGCTCTATTTGGATCTCCCCAAGCTGTAGCAGTATGTATTAGGTAATTAATTTGACTAATTTCCTTTTTATACCTATTTGATTCCCTGATATCGCACACCATTAACTTGACTTTTTTATTTTCTTGAACAGATATTGGTAACTTACTTTTGTCTCTTACCATGAGATAAAGCCTGAATTTTGTGTTTTTCAAAAACCAATCAACTAAATATTGGCCAACACATCCATTAGCACCTGTTATTAATAAGTTTTTATATGCCAAAACTTTGACTAGTAAGTGAGTTTTTTCCCATGTTCAAAAAATGTTTGAGCATTTTCTTCTGGAGTCCCAGGTAAAATCCCATGACCCAAATTAAGAATATATTTCCTGTCTTTAATTTTATTGAAAGTATTATCTATCCTTTCTTTTATTGATTCTTTGTTTCCGAATAAAATGCCAGGGTCAACATTACCTTGAATTCCAATCCCCATGGGTATTCTTTTACAAGCCTCTTCAATATCTACTGTCCAGTCTAATGAAATTATATCTACTCCAGTTTTTGCCATTCTTTCCAGTACCCCAGCACTTCCTGAAATGTAAAGAATTATTGGTGTTTCAGGGTATTCCGCTTTTACAATTTCAACAACTTTTTTTTGATACGGCCCAGCAAAGATATCATAATCTTGTGGGCTTAGTTGGCCTGCCCATGAATCAAAAATTTGTACTACTTGCGCTCCAGATTTTATTTGATATTTAAGATATTCACCAATAGATCTTGCAAAATGATCAAGAAGTTTATGAAGTAAATCTGGTTCATTAAAAGCCATTGATTTTATTAAAGAATAATTTTTACTGCTTTTACCTTCAACTACATATGCAGCAAGAGTCCAAGGTGCGCCAACAAAACCTAAAACTGTTGCCTCATTATTCACATCTTTTTTTAGTGAAGTAAGAACTTGCCCAACAAAACCTAAACTCTCACTTGGATTTAATTCTTTTAGATTTTCTACCTGGTTAAGGGTTCTTATTGGGTCCTCAATGATTGGACCTTTACTTTCTATTATTTCAAAATTTATTCCCATCCCTGGAAGAGGTGTGAGAATATCTGAAAAAAGGATCACACCATCCGGTTTGAAAGCATGAAAAGGTTGCATTGAAATCTCATATGATAGTTCTGGATTCTCAGACCTCTCTCTAAAGCTTGGGTAACGCTCTCTTAAATCTCTATAGATTTTCATATATCTTCCTGCTTGCCTCATCATCCATACTGGAGGCCTATTTACTTTTTTACCTAATGCGGCAGAAAGTAGTAGTGGTAAATCTTGACCCATTTTAAAATTCGATATTTTTTAAAAAATTAAAATCCAACTTAAAAATCTTACAATGTAAAGCAGAGCAAAAGCGTTATATGAACATTTATATGAAGCACTAAGTTAAATGAGTCTTTTTATTTTTTTGATTGATGTTTGAAGATACTCACGCTTAATGGGGGCAAAGCAAGTTCTAGAGCATTTTGATAGTCATGAATATTATAATTTATAGTTTCTTTACCACCCATATTTCCTTTGTTACTGCCCCCGTATCTAGAGCCATCTGAATTAAATATTTCTTTATAGAATCCTTCCACAGGAACACCTACTTTGTATGACCCATGAGTATTAGGTGTAAAGTTAGCAACAACAACAAGCCACTCATTAGTATCGTTTTCTCTTCTCATGAAACTTATAACCGAATTGGATTTGTCATTACAATCAATCCATTGGAATCCATAAGGATCAAAGTCATTTTTCCATAATGCAGGTTCATTTTTATAAAGAACGTTTAGGTCATCAATCAAGTTCCTGATACCTTTATGAGGCTCAAATTCTAGTAACTCCCATTGAAGATCATCCCAAACATTCCATTCTTGTCTTTGCCCAAATTCCATTCCCATAAATATCGTTTTTTTACCGGGGTGGGTCCACATATAAGTTAGTAATGCTCGAGTATTTGCATATTTTTTCCAGTCATCGCCAGGCATTTTATGTAAAAGATGACTTTTCCCATGAACAACCTCATCATGACTAAGTGCAAGCATAAAGTTCTCTGTATAGTTATATGTAATTGAGAAAGTTACACTATTTTGATGGAATTGCCTAAACCAAGGATCTATTTCAAAATAATCAAGCATATCGTGCATCCATCCCATATTCCATTTCAAGTTAAACCCTAGCCCTCCCATGTCAGTGGGTTTAGTTACCATTGGCCAAGTTGTTGATTCTTCTGCAATAGAAAGTGCACCTGGGAAGTGTTGGAAGAGTACATGATTAGCCTGTTGAAGAAATTTAACGGCTTCTATATTTTCATTCCCACCATTTTCATTGGGTATCCATTCTCCATCTGGACGTAGATAATCTCTGTAAAGCATTGAAGCTACAGCATCTACTCTTATACCATCAATATGAAACTCTTCAAACCAATAAACGAGGTTGGCTACTAAGAAATTTCTTACTTCGTTTCTGCTGTAATTAAATATTAGGGTTCCCCATTCTTTGTGTTCACCTATGCGTGAATCTCCATGTTCATAAAGATGGCAACCATCAAAAAATGCTAAACCATGCTTATCTTTTGGAAAATGACCAGGCACCCAATCAAGAATTACGCCTATGCCCTCTTCATGACATTTATTTACAAACTCTCTAAATTCATTTGGGGTGCCAAATCTACTTGTTGGAGCATACCAGCCTGTAACTTGGTATCCCCATGAGCCATCAAAAGGATGTTCAGATATTGGCATTAGTTCAATATGAGTGAAGCCTCTCTCTTTTACGTAAGGGATGAGTTTCTCGGTTAATTCTGGATAAGTTAATAATCTTGTTCCAGGTTTTAAATCGGCTGCAGGCACTGGGTCTCTTGGTTCACCATTGTCCTCCAAATATTTATTATCTGTTGATTCATGTAGCCAACTTCCTAAATGCATTTCATAAACTGAAATTGGCTTGTTAATTTGACTAGAAGAATCTCTATTTGAAATCCAAGAACTATCATTCCAATTAAAGTTTTTCAATTTTGAAACTATTGAACCATTTTGAGGTCTTATTTCGTGAAGGAAACCATATGGATCAGCTTTCTCATAAATATGACCTTGTTGTGTTCTTATTTCGTATTTATATGTGTCCCCCTCTTGCATTGTTGGCATGAATAGTTCCCAAATTCCCCCTAATCTTTTTTGCATTGGATGATGTCTTCCATCCCAAGAATTTGTATCTCCTATTATCGAGATTGATTTTGCATTTGGAGCCCAAAGGCAAAACATGACTCCTTTTTGATTCTTTTCTTCAATGAGATGTGCTCCCATTTTTTCCCAAATATGATGATGATTACCCTCTGCAAAAAGATGTCTATCAACTTCTCCCATCCACTCTTCTCTATATGACCAAGGGTCATGTTGTGTATGTTTGATCCCTCCTCGCGAAATATTTATTTCGTAATTAGATTCAGGGTTTTCAGGCAGAATAGCTTCAAAAAGCCATTTATGGTTAATGCTTTCCGCCTTATAGGTATTGTTTTTAAAATTTATTTTAACTTCGTCGGCTTCAGGCATCCATACCCTAATAACCCATTGTTCTTCATAAAAATGAGGACCTAATATTTTTAATGGATTATCATTGCAACAATTTTCTAGGTTGATAGCTTCTGATTTAATCCAGTCTGCTTGAATTGTCTCGATCATGACTGGTAGATATTAACGATTAATAATATCAAATGATTAACCAAAAAAATAATTATTTCTTAAAAAAAGGGGTCATTTTCATAAATGTTTTATCAAGGCTAAAACTTAGAGTAATAACTCTATGATTTGCTGAAGGAGATCCAATATTTCCCTCCCCAAATCCAGGATTAACTCCAATAGCGGGATAAGCTGCTGCAGATATAGATAAGCGAAGCTTGCTATCTTTAATCAAACAAATATTTGTTGGTTGCATTGTGATTTGATAGATGCATTCTTCACTTATTTTGGAGTTTTTAACCCTTAAGAATCCGGTTGAAAATTGATTTACATTTTCATTACCTTCTTCAACTAAAGATAAAGCAAGGCAGATATCGAAATTGGGCTGATCACTTTTTACTTGGATTTCTAATTTTGGAACCCCTCTTAAATATTGATCTTCTTCAAAAGAATTGGTTTGAAAAACGCCTACATCCATTCTTCTATCAATAATACTTCTATTAAACTTTCCTGGATTTGGACCTAAATGACCACCGTCAGATGGAGCAGGTCTCCATGGGTCATTAACAATTGTGAACCATCCTGATCCTTTTGAATTTATGGTCAGACTTCCATCTTCAACTTCTACATTTGCTGTGCCATCGCTTTTGAGCCCAAAAATAAATTCAGGGTGAAATTTATTTTCTAATTCTTCCCATTTATTTAATGAAATATTCCATATTTTTTTCTCGTCTTTAAAGTTCTTAGAATTAAATTTTTCATCTGATTTTAAATGTTTATCAAAAAATTTTAATAAAGATTCTTGTGATCCCTCCCACCAATTTAGATGTGTAGCATTCCCAATAATAATCTCTGGGCTTCCACCAGCTTCTTTAGATTTTTTATAAAGATCAAAGGCACCTTTTAAATGAGGATCCCAAAGTCCTCCAATAATTAACATAGGTTGTTTAATCCATGTTGAAATTGGTTTAAATTCTTCAAATGGGCGAGCATTATTTAAATTTTTAAGCCATTCCAAAACAAAGCTATTAGGATCATATTTTTTCAAAATATCAATTCCTTCCGTTAAATAACTTTTATTTTCTAAGGCTAATCTTATCTTTCCCCACTCAAACAAATTATTTTCTTTTTTCATTTTTAGTGCCGCGATTTGAAGTCCCCAAGCAATATTGTTATGCCACCAATATGCTCCTCCATCTGAGCACCAATGATCCTTAATATTCATCCCAGTCATTGCTGGAGATAAACAATCGGGCGGCTTTGAATCTAATTTACCCGTTAGTTGAGTAAATCCTTGATATGAAAAACCATATAAGCCAAGTTTCCCATTGCATTCTTTTAGAGACCTTACCCATTCATGAGTTTCTGAAGTATCGCTTGCTTCTTGAGAAAAACCATTAAAGACTCCTTCAGAAGAACCCATACCTCTAACGTCTTGAATTATGACCATATACCCTTTGGAAGCCCACCATTCAGGATGAGAATAGGTAATAGTTGAAGCAATTTCCTTGCCATATGGTTGTCTCATTAATAATGCAGGCCATGGCCCATTACTATTAGGTAACCAAATCCTTGATATAAGTTTTACTCCATCTCTAAGTATTAGAGACTTGTCAAACCATCTTGAACCAGACATTTAGGCTTTAGACAATGTCTGGACAGTGCAGCCCAATGACGTAAATAGAAAAGATCTCTGCGTTGACGGGAGTTAACTTTTTTTTGTTTGATACATACTCTATAGCTTTATCTGAACTAGCTGAAATACCTTTTGAATTAAACTCTCTAAACTTATTACATAAATTCCTAGCTTCGTTTGGGTTCTTTTTTACACTTTCCAGTAAGTTAGATTGACTAAAAACAGGGTATAAAGAATTGGAAAACAAAAATAATAAAAATAAAAAAGGTTTCATTATTACTAACTTTTTTTAAATTCTACATTAAAAAATTTTTTTAACCATGATTTCAAATGGATTTTTATATTTGACTTGCTTTTTTAATCCACTCTTTTAGGAGATTAAAAGTTGTATCTGTCTTGGTTTTTACTCTAAGAGATCTTTCTAATCTGCCAATTTTGCGTTCTAATTCGTAAGGAGTAGATAGTGATAATGATTTTATAGAAGATATACCGCAATGTAAAAGTAGATATGCTTGCGGTGGAGAAATTCCAATTTCTTTTTTAAAAATAGCTATGGCTCTAATTTTCTTAAGATTATTCAATGTACATAGTGAAGATTTTCTTTGAATCTCATTTATATCTAGGTCTGAAAGATTACTTAATTTTTCAAAGTCAGCTAGATTGTTTTCTATAAAAAAAGATTTCTCATGTCTGAAGTTAGTTGGCAAAAAATCTAAAAAGGTTTTTCTTTTCATTGTTTAACAGACTAATTCATTTTGACATTTTTCTGAACTTCTCCTATAACCACTGGTTTACTTACGCTATCTGAAATTTTTTCAAGTTTTCTTATTTTTATTTTCACATTCGCGCCAGATCTGCTACCTTTCCTTAAGTTTTCCGATAATTGTTCTAAAGTTGGTTGAATAGACTCTTCTGGAAAATCGTCATCTACTTTAGCAATAATTAAATCGAACCCATTGTCATAAACAATTGGGACATATTTTGCATCCTCTATTACTACTTTTTCAGTATAACTTTGTATGAATGCCCAACTGCTTAAAGAAAGTAATAATGAGAAAATTGTTGCTCCTGTGATTCGAAATTTAAAGCCAAAATTAAATATATAAGCAACTATGGTGCAAATAAAAAGAAATACTCCAAAGAATCCAAAAATTTTGGGAGTGTTCTCTAATAGTTCAAAAAAAGACATTTAGTGGCTTTAACCTGATTAATTCCTTATATTTTGTAAGCCTACTCTATTTTTGGGCTCTAACTTGAAAAAAATTAGATCTCTAAATTTAAATACTAAGATTCTTTTGGTAGGGATGCTTTTCCCCTTAGGTTTTTTAGGCACTTTTTTATTAAATAATTTTTTAAAAGAAACTTATAGTTCTAGGAAATTAGAACTAGAAGAAAGTATTGAGAATCTTTTAGATAAAAATGTTGATTTAGGGGATTATGTCGGGATTAGATTTCTCGGGATTTCTTTGGGAAATTCAAAAATTAATGATAAAAAAAATATAGATTCTGAAATTAAAGCTAAAAATATATATGTGGGCATTATGCCTTTTAGATCTTTTTTAAAACAAAAATGGATTGTAAAAATAACCCCTAATGAAGCTGCCATTAATTTAGATAGAGATTTTTTTAAAAGGGACGAATCTTATAAAAATGTTCGAAGTATAAAAAAATCGCAATCAAAGTATGAATTGAACTTTAACTTAAATAAATATTC
>JFLX01000007.1 GCA_000634215.1 Prochlorococcus sp. scB243_495L20
AGGAATAGACAAATCATTGCAAATTTAAAATCAAAGTTTGATGAAAAGGGTTTTTTAAAATTTAAATTTAATACAAAATTAAATCAAGACTATTTAAAACTGGATTTATTCTCAAACGGTTTAGATCTTGAGAATTCTGAATATATTATTGGGAATAGAAAAATTAGCTTTAAAAAGGGTAACTTTAAATCTAACTTTAAATTTAATAAATCATCAAAGCGTACATTTTGTGAAGGAAGATTTTCTTTTACTAATTTAAAAATAAAACCAGGAGATTTCGCAGAGAATATAAATCTAGATTCAACTAGGTTTTTTTGTAAAGAAAATAATTTAATTGTTAATTCAGAAAAATTAAATTATGGAACTTTGACTTCGAATTTTAATCTCAATGTACCATTCAATAAAAGTTCCAATAATATTGATCTAATAGGAAGTATTGGATACATTAATAGCCTGAATCCAGATATCAAATTATCGGGTAATATGCCCTTTTGGTTTGATAGAAGAGGTATTAATTTTGGAGATATAGATACTAGTTTCAAAATAAATAGAACTCAATTATCTAATTTAAATATTTTCCGAAAAAATGATATAAGGGGGTTCATTACTGCTAAAGGAGAATTAAAAGGAAAAATTACTGATCCTGATATTTCTATAAACTTTAATGTTGATTATCCGCACTTTAAAGGTATCCGCATTAGGGAAGCATGGGAGGGAGATATTAACAATGAAAATAATGGATTTCTGCTTAATATGAAAAATAGATATTCTCCAATCCCTTCATTTCTTTCAATTAAGTTTGATTCTGATCTTAAACTAGATAATGCAAATTTTATAAGAGTTTTTAACTCAAATAAAGGAACTGTAGGTATAGTCAAAGATGACGATATTTATAACTGGAGAGCAGATAATTTTCCTCTTGATGAGCTTGAATTATCTTTAAACAAAAATCAATTTGATAGAATTGATGGAATTATTAATGGTGAAGGATCAATTTCGTCAGACCAGTCATCCCTTGTTGGTCGACTTGCTTGGAGTTTAGGTAAATATAGAAATATTAATCTAGCCAATTCATTATTTGATTTCAGTGTCAAAAATAATTATTTCTATATAAATTCTTCATTGTATCCAATTGATGGAGGAGTAATTGAAGTCGAATATGATTCAAATAAAAATAATTTTATTAGTTCAGAATTCACGAATGTAAGCACTAGTTGGACTATCCTTACCACGGTTGATATTTTTAACTTTGATAATAAAAAAGTTATTCCCATAAGTAAATCGAATATTTTAGATGATTTGGAAATAAATAATAATAAATCATTTAAGGAGAGGATCGATTTTATAAATAACTTTATTGAAAATAGTAATGTGCTAGAGGACAAATTTAATTTGCAAAAATATTTTAATAAATTTAGAAGTAGATACAATGGAAAAATTACTATTCAGGGTGATAGACCAGACAATTATAAATTGAATGCAAAATTAAATGGCTATCTTGATGTACCTAAAGATGAATACAACAATAGTAAAGAGGAATTTTCTATTGATTTGGAAGGAGGATTATTAACAGGTAAAGGTTCTTTAATAATTAATAAATTACCATTAAGTACTGCAAATATCTTTTTAAATAAACCAAGAGATTTTATTGGAGGGATAGATATGAATTTATTTTATGATCTTGATAGACAATCTTTCTCTAGTGAAATTTCTTCCAATAATTCATCAATTAAAAATAAAAAAATAATATTTGATAAAGGACTAGTTGAATTTGATAATTCTGTTTTTGATATTGATTTTTCCCTTCTAATTAATGATTCTGAAATTCCAATTAATATTGAAGGCTCAATACCTATAAATAAATCAGATAACTTAGATCTAAGATTGATTGGGAATGGAAAATTTATTGAGTTAATAGATATTTTTGCTGATGAATACTTTACCTTTAAAGAAGGTGATGTGAATCTTAGAATTATTCTAAAAGGTACCTTAAATAAACCTCTATTAAATGGATTTGTTTCAATTAATGATTCTGAAATTGATTTTTTCAACAATATAATAAAAGATATTAATAGCATAATAATTTTCGATTTTGATTCTTTAGAGATCAATAATCTACAAGCAAAGGCTCAAGATTCTGGAGAAATTTTTATAAAAGGCTCTTTGCCTTTTTATAGTAAGAACGATTCCGAGAAGGCAAAAATTAATTTGATAACAAAAAGATTTACTTTAGAGAAAGATAATTTTAATTTTTTAGTAGATTCAGATATCGATTTAAGTGGATCATTTGAAAGTCCTGTTTTGGGAGGTTCTCTATCATTTAATAATGGATTTATTAATTTAAATAGTACAAATCAAAATAATAAAAAAAGAAAAAATCCTATTCGAAAAGAGGATGAAAAAGATTGGCCAGAACTCTATTGGAATAATGAAAAGAATATTGAAATAATTTCAAATGAAACAATTTTGAATTCAGTTCTTTTGGGAGAAACTTTGCCTAATTATTTGGATAATTTAAGTTTTAATAATCTTAAATTAAAACTTGGTCCAGATTTTAAACTTCAATATTCAGAAGTAATTCAAGCTTATTTAGATACTAAATTAGACCTTAATATAAACGGAAAGGTAGGCAAAGATTTAAATGCTAGAGGTCTAATTTACCTTCAAAAAGGTAGAGCTAATCTTTATACTACTCCATTTAAACTTGATAAAAATAAAGATAACTATATTTTATTTGCATCAAGAAGTGGCGTTGTTCCATTTATTAATTTTTCTCTGGTTAGTAAAGTTCCAGATTCTATAATACCAATAAGTGAAAATAATCAGGATTCAAACATCTCAGGTGATCTTGATGTAAATGCGACTTCTAGTGGTTTGGGGTCATTTGGGATTGGGAATTCAAGGCTTATCAAAATTGAAGCATCTTATGAAGGATTTTTAGATCAATTATCTTTTGCCGATGAAAATAGAAGAATTCAATTAAGGAGTACGCCAAGTTATAACAGATCACAGATAATTGGTTTGATTGGAGGTAACTCTGCAAATTTAATAAATAGAGCATTTATTTCTCAACTTAATGATGCTGATGCATTTAGTGAAAGATTTCAGTTATCTCTATATCCAGCTTTAATAGAAAATAATGATTCATTTAATAATATCTTTTCCAATGAAAATTTAGATATAGAAAATGATGGTCAATCTTCTAATGAGGAATTTTCTTCTCAAGCTTGGGTAGCCGAAATAGGGCTTGATATTACCGATGCGATAAATTTTGCCTTTCAAACGGTTCCAGGTAGGGATGATATTTCACCTTTAGGAATTTTGACTTTTCAGGCAAATCCAAACTTAGAATTATTAGGTTCTTATGATTCTAATGGGGATTGGAAAAGTCAAGTTCAATTATTTTTTAGATATTAACTTAGAAAGGAATTTAGTTTAAAGAATCGTTAATTTGAATTATTATTATATTATCTAAGAAAATATTATGGCTAATATCTTTGAAGTCCCTCAGCCAGATAATGATCTTCTAGAAAAATCTGAGAAAGTTCGTTTGGCATCAATAAAAATAAGTCAGACTGAAAATCAAAATCGCATTAAAGCCTTAAATTTTATGGCTGATTATCTAGAAAAAAATTCTAAAGAAATATTAGAGGCTAATAATGCGGATTATTTAAATGCAGAGAAAAAGGGTATTTCTAGGGCTTTACTTTCTAGATTAAAGTTATCAAAATCAAAATTAAATTCAGGAATTGAAGGGGTAAGAAAAGTTGGAGACTTGGCTGATCCTGTAAATCAAGTTCAAATAAAAAGAGAGCTTTCAAAGGGGTTGATCTTAGAGAGAAAAACTGTACCAATTGGAGTTTTAGGGGTTATTTTTGAATCACGACCAGATGCTGTGATGCAGATTAGTTCTTTAGCAATAAGATCAGGTAATGGAGTAATACTAAAAGGTGGTAGTGAAGCCAATTTAACAAATACTTCAATAGTAAAAGCATTGCAAGAAGGTTTAAATGAATCAGGACTTGATAAAAATGCAATATGTTTATTAACAAGCAGAAAAGATAGCATGGCGATGTTAAATCTTGAGAAATATATTAATTTAATAATTCCAAGAGGAAGCAATGAATTAGTTAAATTTATTCAGGAGAATACAAGAATTCCTGTGCTAGGCCATGCTGATGGAATTTGTCACTTGTTTATAGATATTGAGGCAAATCTAAAGATGGCTTTATCAGTTGCTTTGGACAGCAAAATTCAATATCCTGCAGCATGTAATGCTATCGAAACTTTATTAGTCCATAAAGATATCGCACCAGCTTTTTTAGAAAAGGCCATTCCTCTTTTTAATTCTAATGATGTTAAATTAATCGGAGATAAGAGATCAGTTGAATTAGGATTGAATTTTGAGGCTAGCCTAGAAGATTGGGAAACTGAATATTTGGATTTAATTCTATCGATAAAAATTGTTGATGATCTTGAGGAAGCAATCAAACATGTTCAAAAATATAGTTCAAAACATACAGATGGAATAATTACTGAAAATTCAGATACTGCCAATAAATTTATGAATGAAGTTGATAGTGCAGGTGTTTTTCATAATTGCTCTACTAGGTTTGCAGACGGGTTTAGATATGGATTCGGCGCTGAAGTTGGCATATCTACTCAAACTCTTCCCCCAAGGGGACCTGTAGGTCTAGAAGGTTTGGTAACTTATAAATATTTCCTAAAAGGTGATGGGAATATTGTTGATGATTTTTCATCAGGAAAGGCTATCTATACGCATATAGATCTTTAAAACTTTTAAAGATGGAAACTTTTTTAAAAATTGAGAATATTAAACTTTGGGCTAGGGTTGGTGTTCTTGATGAAGAAAGGGAATTGGGACAACTATTTATTTTAGATATATTTTTGTGGACTGATTTTGAAAAATGTTCAGTAAATGATGATATAGAAAAAACAATTGACTATTCAAAATTAGTTCAAATTTTAAAAGACCAATCGAAGAAAATATATTGTTTCACAATAGAAAAATATTCAAAAGAAATTTTAGAAATCATTGATCAGGAATTTAAGCTTTCTAAAGTTAAAATTATTTTGACAAAATGTAATCCTCCAATCACAGGTTTCGATGGGAGGGTGTCAATAGTTAGAATTCTTGAAAATAATTAAAGTATTGGAAAAAAGAAATCCTATTATATTGATTCATGGTCTTTGGAATACTTCAAGTATTTTTTCTTCTATTACTTCAAAACTTGATGATATTGGCATTGAATATTTTGCCCCAACTCTTAAGCATTCATATGGAATGACTTCAATTCTGGATTTGACTAATAAATTAAACGAATTTATTTTAGAGAAATATGGTTTAGAAAAAGAAATAGATATTTTGGGATTTTCTATGGGAGGAATAATTGGTAGATACTGGCTTCAAAAATTTGATGGGCATAAAAGAACAAGAAGATTAATATCTGTAGGTTCCCCTCACAAAGGAACTTTGATGGCTCAATTAATACCTAAATACCCCTTTAGAGGAATATCAGAAATGAAAATAAATAGTAAGTTTTTAAGAGAACTTGCAAAAAATGATTTTTTTCTTGATGAAATTGAGTGTATAAATTTCTTTACTTATTGGGATATGATGGTTTTCCCTGGATGGTTGACAAATTTAAATTTTGGAAAAAAAATATCAGTAAAAGTATATAAACATAGAAACCTTGTAAGAAATAAATCTGTGGTTGACAAAATAATCGATGAAATTATTAAGTAGCTCCAGATAGACCTAAGTGTCTTATTAAGGAATCTGTTTGTGGCTCTCTTCCCCTGAATAGTTTAAATATGTCTAGTGGAGGTAGGCTTCCTCCTAAGCTAAGTATTGTATCTTTGAATTTCTTTCCTATTAACTTTAAATCTTCAGAGTTTTCTAGATCAGCTTCTTCAAACATTGAAAATGCATCAGCACTTAGAACTTCAGCCCATTTATATGAGTAATATCCTGCAGAATATCCGCCTGCAAATATATGACTAAAACAACAAAGAAAGTGATCTTCTTGAATTGGTTCAATAACAGTAGTTTGTTTTGCAATTTCTCTTCTTATTTCATCGGCTGTTTTACCTTCGTTTTTATCAATACTACTGTGCAATCTGAGGTCTGTTATTGCAAAATGTAGTTGTCTAAGAGTAGCCATACCACAATTAAAAGTTCTATTCTTTAAGAGCTTCTCAAAATTCTCATCGGATAATTTTTCTCCTGTTTTGTAGTGCTTAGCAATATTCATAAGTGTATTTTTATGAAAACACCAGTTTTCCATAAATTGACTTGGAAGTTCGACTGCATCCCACTCAACGTTGTTGATGCCAGCTGCTTGAGGAAGATTTACAGTAGTAAGCATGTGTTGTAGACCATGACCAAATTCATGGAAAAGTGTCTGAACTTCTTCAAAACTCATCAAACTGGGTTTATCTTTTGATGGTGGAGTCTGATTACAAACGAGATAAGCTACCGGGAGGGTCTTTTTGTTAATATTATTTTTATTCAAACATTCATCCATCCAAGCCCCTCCCCTCTTTGATTCAGGCCTCGAATATGGATCTAGGTAAAATGATGCTATTTTGTCATTTTCTTTATTGAGGATATTAAAAAATAAAACGTCATCATTCCAAAGAGGTGCCTCATCAGTTGCCTCGACTACTTTAATTTCAAAAAGCTTTTCGCTTAATTTAAATAAACCTTTTAAAACATCATTTAGTGGGAACCAAGGTCTCAAAGACTCCTGATCCAAATTGAGCTTTTCCTTTCTAAGAAGTTCGGACCAATAACTAATATCCCATGGCTCGATATTCTGTGAATTTGGAAAACCATTAGATTTAGAAAACTTATCGAGGGTTTCTAATTCAATTTTTGCGGTTTTGAATGCTGGCTCTCTCAATTCTTCTAAAAGGTTTTCAACATTTTTAATTTCTTTCGCCATTTTCGTTGACAAACTTAGTTCTGCCCAACTTTTATAACCGAGAAGATTAGCCTGTTTAGTTCTAAGAGATAATATCTCTTCAATGATTTGAGAATTATTTTTTTCTCCTTGTGATGCCCTGCCAACGAATGCCTTATATAGTATCTCTCTAAGGTTACGGTCGGTGGCATATGTCATAAATGAAGTATAAGTTGGAATATCTAAACTTAATTTCCAAGGCCCATTTTTGATATCGACTTCTTCATCTTTTTTTAAGTGGTTATGTGCAGAAATTGCCATCAATTCAAGTACTCGTTCAGGAAGACCATCCACTTCAGATTTTTTATTTAAAATTAAAAACCATTTATTTGTAGCATCAAGAACATTATTGCTGAAGTCTGTTGATAGCTTTCCAAGCTTTTCTGAAATGTTGTTGAATTCTTCTTGATCATTCTTTTGTAGTGAAATTCCTCTATGTTGCATCTCAAGAATTTCTTTATCTAAAATTCTGTTTTTGATTTGATCAAAGTTATTTGTCTCTTTAAGCTTGACTAAAGAATTGTAAATTATTTTACTTTGTCCGAATTTATTACTCAAGCTAATAATCTCTGGAAGAAATTTTGAATAAATGTCTCTAAGACTTTCAGAATTATTTACTGCATTTAGGTGACTTATTACTCCCCAACTCCATCTAAGAATTTCATTGAGTTCATTTAAGGGATTTATGACATTATCCCAATTTAAATCATTGCGAATCAAATAGTTAGATAAATTTTTCTCTATATTTTTAAAATCTTCAGCTATTTTTTCTAGTACTATTGGAAATTGTTTACTTATGCTTTCGGGAGTAAATTTTTTAAATTCAGGTAATTCTCCATATGTAAAAATTGAGGTATCCATTTATAAAAAAAATCTAATTAACTAAAGTTGGTATTAACCCTATTAATTTAGCTAGAGTAAGTTGCTGACTGAGAGCATTCGTTGAAGATTCATATAAATTTATTGCAATTTTTGGCCAAAAACCTATCACCAAAGTAGGCAACAATAGGCTGAACCCAATAGTCAATTCTCGACCATTCATCTCTTTAACTGTAGCTAGTGCAGGAATTCTAGGGCCAAAGAATACTCTTCTACACATTGAAAGTAGATAAATTGGTGTTAAAACTAAACCTATAGCTGCAATAAGAATAGTGATCGATCTAAAGATAGAGCTGAAACCTTCTTGACTAGTGATTCCTAAAAATACAGTTATTTCACTTATAAACCCGCTCATCCCAGGTAGTGCTAAAGATGCCAAAGAACTTGTCAAGAAAAAAGCAAAAGTTATTGGCAGGACCTTTGCTAAACCACCCATATTGGGTATCGAAAGAGTATTTGTTCTTTCATAAAATGAGCCAGTAACAAAAAACATAGCTGCTGCGATAAGTCCGTGGCTTATCATTTGTAGCATCGCCCCACTTATACCTAAAGCATCTACTGCTCCAATCCCTAATAGAACAAAACCCATATGACTCACAGAGCTACATGCAATTCTCCTTTTAACATTATCTTGAGCAAATGCATTAAGAGCTCCATAAATTATATTAATGATTCCAAGAATAATTAGCGCAGGAGCAATTTGAAGGTGTACCTCAGGTAGTATTTGAACATTGAATCTTAAGAGGGCATAACCTCCCATTTTTAAGAGTATTCCTGCGAGTAACATTGAAACTGGAGCATTAGCCTCTCCATGAGCATCGGGCAGCCAAGTATGTAATGGAAAGATAGGAAGTTTTACTCCAAAACCAATTAAAAATCCTAGATAAGATAATAAAGCTAGGCTGCCTGTCACATGTTTATTGGTTAAATCGGTAATATTTAAAGTAAATGTATCACCACTCAAGGCAAGTGCTAAGCCACTTATGAGTATTAATAAAGAAGCTAAGGCTGTATAAAGAATGAATTTAGTAGCTGCATATAATTTCTTTTTCCCTCCCCAAATGGCAATAAGAAGATATACCGGAACTAATTCAAGTTCCCATGCCAAGAAAAATAATAGAAAATCTTGAGAAAGGAAAACTAATGCCTGTGCTGATGCTTGGACTAATAAAAGAGCAAAATATAAATTAGATTTTTTCTTAATTTTCCAACTAGCCGCAGCTGATAAAAACGTAATTAACCCACTTAATGCTATTAAAGGAGCAGATAAACCATCTACGCCAAGAGACCACTCTAAGCCTATTGATGGTAACCAAGAAGCTCTTTCTACCAGTTGTAAAGAGCTATCTGAAGTATTGAATTTTTGAAAAAGGACGCCGATTATTAGTAAAAAATCTATAAATAAAAAACTTAATGAGATATTTCTAGGGAGTGTGTTATCTTCTCCTTCTTTTGAATTCAAGAAAGGCATTATTAATGCCCCAATTAAAGGCAGTAAAACAATTGATGATAGCCAAGGAAAAGATTCTAAATTCATTTATGTAATGAATAATTTTTTTATTCTAGTTGAAGTTGTACTAGCTTGAGACTATAACATTAAAAATGCCTAAGTAAAACTACTTACCAGAGATAGTGCTAAATTGGCTGCCTGTTGTTTGAACGTTTAAGAATGGTGCTCTGCTAGCTACACCTGACTTTTCCCATGCTTTCACCATGGCTTGACTGACGTTTTTACCATTTTCTTCTTTGCACAAAGCTAAGATACTTGGCCCAGCCCCACTAATTGCGCATCCTAGAGCACCTGCATTTAGTGCGGCATCTTTTACTTCTAATCCACCCTTGATAAGTTTCCATCTATAGGGTTCATGAAGCTTATCAAACATTCCTTCTTTTATAAGTTCCGCATTCCCTGCTTTTAAGCCGTTAAGTAACAAAGTAAGCGCTCCCATATTTGTCACTGCATCTGATATAGGTACATTATTGGGCATAACCTTTCTTGCTTCGCTTGTACTTAGACGAATTGCCGGTATTGCTACAACAGCTTTAATTGAATCATGCCAATCACATCTAATGATTCTCCATCTCTTAGAAGAAGACCTTGCTGTCAAACAAAGCCCACCCAGAAGAGAGGGCACTACATTATCAGGATGACCTTCTATATCAATGGCAAGTTCAAGGAGTTTTTCCTTGGATAATGGAGAGTTCATTATTGCATTTGCTCCTATTAGTCCAGCAACTATTGCTGTAGCACTACTTCCTAGCCCGCGTGCAGGCGGCACTGCCAATTTAACTCTTGCTTCAAGTGCAAAAGGATCCATTTTTGCGCTCTCCCATACTTTCTGAGCTGCTCTAAAAACTAAGTTTTCAGGTCCTCCTCTTAGGTGATTACCATCTGTACTTTCCATTATTAAATCAAATCTATCTCCACCGCCTTCAATTCTTGTAAAAATAAACTCATTATACAAATCTAATGCTGCTCCAAGACAATCGAATCCAGGCCCTAAATTGGCAGTTGTGGAAGGCACTGTTACCCTTATTTTTTTACCTACTTCAGGAATAGACATTTTTTGTTTTTAAGTTTTTAAAAGCATGTTTGCTCTGCAGGCTGCACTAAAAAGTCCAAACTCTTCATCTAAAATTACTTTTATAGGTATTGTTTTAAGAATATCTTTTAATCTTCCCTTGTCGAAAAATTGTTTTAAAAATAAGTCTGATTTAAAGTTTTTGAAATGTTTTGATGCGGTTCCTCCAGAAATCCATAATCCACCAAAGCACAATTCTTGAAGAGCAACATCTCCCAGTAAAGAGGCATAAGCGCTTAACCAAATCCTCTCAATTTCAATCATGAGCTGGTCCCCTTCTTTAGCAAGATTACAAATTTTTTCAGGTAGTTCTTTTCTGGCAGCATCAAAAATTTTTATTTTTTTTATATATTCCTGTAGAGGATGGTTTTGGGCATCAGGTTTGCTTAGTCTCCATTCTGCAATTCTTGATAAACCAGTGCCACTAATAATTCTTTCACAAGATATCCTTTCAACTTTTAGGTAATTCTTAAGCCAAATTTTTAATTCCCATTCTAATTTTGACTTTGGAGAGTACTCTACATGACCACCTTCACTAGCTAAAACTTTTATCTTTTCCCCTGATATTAGGCCTCTTGCTATACCCAAACCAGTCCCCGCCCCAACAATGGCATGCAAATCATTATTGGCACCTTCAGAATGTGATCCATTCTGGATAGTTGAATATTGACTTTTTTTTAAGAAAGGAATTCCATAAATTTGAACTGCAAAATCATTTATTAGCTCGCATTGTTCGAATTTAAATTTATTTTTTAATTTATTTCCCGAAATATTCCATGACAAGTTCATGATTTTTGCGTTGTTGTTACTTAAAGGACCAGCTACAGCGAAACATGCAGAAGAAGGATGGGTAATATTTTTGCATTCAATTTTAAGAAAATCTTCTAGGATCAGTTCAAAAGAATTCCAATCAGAAGATATATATTTCTTTTTGAATAACAATTTAGGCGAATCATCATTTATTACTCTTTCGAATATTCCCAATAGAACCTTGGTACCTCCTAAATCACAAGCCAGAAAATTCATCTATACGTTATTATTCTGTTCTACCTTTTTTTTCTATTAATTCATCCATTAATTTGTATAGATTAGGTAGGTCGAAAATCCCTAAATTTGTTCCATCTAAAGCTCTTAAAGCGACTGAATCAATTCCCTCTTCTTTATCTCCAATAACTGCAATTAAAGGAACTCTCCCTAGAGTTGCCTCTCTTATTTTATATCCTATTTTTTCATTCCTAACATCAACTTTTGATCGGTAACCATTATTATTTATTAATTCATTAAACTTTAAACACTTTTCAATATTTCTATCAGTAATGCTCAATAAAATTATTTGATAAGGTGCAAGCCAAATTGGGAATTTTGCCTCATATTGTTCAATTAAGATTCCGATAAATCTCTCAAAGGATCCTAAAATTGCTCTATGAAGCATAACTGGATTTCTTTTCTCATTATCAATATCTACATAAGTTGCATCCAATCTAATGGGCATTGAGAAATCAACCTGAATAGTGCCGCATTGCCAGACTCTATTAAGACAATCTTTTAAGGAGAATTCTATTTTTGGACCATAAAAAGCCCCTTCTCCTGGTTGGAGTTCCCATTTTAGGTTCTTATTATCGAGAGCTTTGGTAAGAGCCTCCTCTGATTTATCCCAAATCTCTTCACTACCTACCTTTTTTTCAGGACGGGTTGATAATTTGATAATGATTTCATCAAAACCAAAAGTTTTATAAACCTCGAAAACAAGATCTATAAAAGTTGATACCTCCGCTTGAATTTGCTCTTCTGTGCAAAATATGTGCGCATCATCTTGAGTAAAGTTTCTTACTCGCATTAAGCCGTGCAGTGCACCAGAAGGCTCATTTCTGTGACAAGAACCAAATTCAGCAAGACGAATAGGCAAATCCTTATAACTTTTTAAACCTTGATTAAATACTTGTATATGGCATGGACAATTCATTGGTTTAATTGCATAAGTTCGATTTTCTGATGCTGTAGTGAACATATCGTCTCTAAATTTTTCCCAATGACCGGATTTTTCCCAAAGAGATTTATCAACAGCTTGTGGGGTCTTAATTTCTAAATAATCATTTTTTTTGAGTATTTCTCTTATGTATTTTTCCAGTACTTGGTAGATTGTCCATCCATTTGGATGCCAAAAAATCATTCCTGGAGATTCTTCTTGTATATGAAATAGTGAATGTTTTTTACCAAGTTTTCTATGATCCCTTTTTTCAGCTTCTTCAATTCTTTTTAAATAATCTTTGAGTTCTTTTTCTTTTGCCCATGCAGTTCCATATATTCTCTGTAATGATTCATTCTCACTATTCCCTCTCCAGTATGAACCTGATAATTTAAGTAATTTAAAGTGTCTCAAATGTCTAGTATTGGGTACGTGAGGCCCTCTACACATATCGATATATTCTTCGTGTTTGTATAAATTTATGAGCCCTTCTTCAGGAATTTCTTCAATTATTCGTAATTTAAAAGTCTCATCTCTTTCTTTAAACGTTTTAATTGCCTCCTCTTTAGAAACTTGTAAGATTTCAACGTCATAGTTTGTGTTTATTAATTTATTAATTCTGGTTTCGATTTTTACTAAATCTTCAGGTGTAAATCTGTATTCAGAAAAAATATCATAATAAAAACCATCTTCAATTACAGGCCCAATCGCCATCTTAATATCAGAGTAAATTTGTTTAACTGCATGACCAATAAGGTGAGCAAATGAATGTCTTATTATTTCAATTCCCTCTTTATCTTTTGATGTGATGATTACAACTTTGGAATCTTTACTTATAGGAATAGTTGCATCAAGAAGAATATCATTTACTTTTCCTGCAATTGTTGCTTTAGCTAATCCAGCGCCTATACTCTGGGCAATTTCTAGAATAGTAACAGATTTTTCGAAAACCTTTTTTGAACCATCAGGTAAGGTAATTATTGGCATATTTTATTTCTCCATTTCAAAGAATCCCAATTTTGATTTAACTCTTTTTAAAGTTTGATTTGCTAAATCTTCAGCTTTTTCCTT
>JFLX01000008.1 GCA_000634215.1 Prochlorococcus sp. scB243_495L20
CAAGGATTTTATTTAACTGATAGGGATCATTAATTAATAATTTATATTTTTTCTGAATAGGTTCTAGTGATTCAATAAGTTGTTCTGTAATTAATTTTTTAAACGTCCCCCATCCTGTCTCTGAGAAATCATTTTCACATTGGGAAATTTCTTTGCCAGATAATATTGAATAAATCATCAAAAGATTCTTAGATTCTGGTCTCTTGGGGTTGTTAAATTCAATTCCAATAGAGCTGTCACTTTTTGCTCTTTTTATTTTTTTCGTTATTACTTCAGGAGCATCTAATAAGTTAATACGACTGCCTTCATTAGGATCACTTTTGCTCATCTTTTTTGAACCATCAATTAAACTCATTATTTTTGATCCATTCTTCATGATTATTGGTTGAGGGATTTTTAAAATGTTTTTGTCCTTACTAAATCTGGCATTAATTCTCTGTTGTGCAATATCTCTGGCAAGTTCAAGATGTTGTTTTTGATCCTCACCTACTGGTACAAAGTCAGCGTCGTATAGCAGAATATCTGCAGCCATTAGGATCGGATAGTCAAATAATCCAATGGATACATTATTCCCCTGTTGTATAGATTTTTCTTTGAATTGAATCATTCTTTCCATCCAATTTATTGGGGTCATGCAATTTAATATCCAACAAAGTTCTGAATGCGCAGAAATCTGACTTTGGACAAAAATTGAGCATATATTAGGATCTATTCCACAAGCAACGTACAAAGCTGCAGTAGAGATAGTGTTCCGAGACAATTCTTTGGGATTATATGAAGCTGTGATTGCGTGCAAATCAACTACACATAGAAATGTTTCATATTGCTCTTGAAGCGTAACCCAATTATTTATGGCTCCAAGCCAATTCCCAATATGTAAATCAC
>JFLX01000009.1 GCA_000634215.1 Prochlorococcus sp. scB243_495L20
TCGAAGAAGAGTTTTTATTATTTTTTGCATATTCTGTGATTGATTCAATCAATTTTTCGTCTTTGATCATTTCGCTAAGTGTTCTAACAGAGAAACCCAGAACTGCAACGGTAGATCTTAATTGAAAGACCTCTTGTATTGATTTAACAGCTTTCATTTCGTTATCACTCAATCTTATCCGGAATCCCCCTCCATCTCTTCTTCCGCCCGATCTATCTCTGAAATTAGATCTTTCATTGTTAGAACGACCTCTATAATTTTCTTGTCCAGGATTATTGCTGAAATTTGAATTAGACATCTTGAAGTTTCTTAAGTTATTTAAATAGTCTATTAACTTAGCATCTTGTTATGCAATAAGTCTTTTGAAAAGCCTTAATTTTTTATCTTTTGATTAACGACTTATGAAATTTTGCTTTTCTCATTCAAAACTTGCATTAAAATAAAATTAGAAAAAAAAAGTATTTTGTTTGATATTAGTAAAGACAACTTTTTAAAGGATTTCATAAAGTTTCCGTAAAAAAATCTTTTTATTATTCTTTTATTGTTGGGTTTTGGGGAATGGTTTGTCAGCGACCTAATTCATTTTGCAGGAGGCTCTATAGGATTTATTACGTTGTGTTTGGGGGGATATTTTTACTTAAAGAATGATAAGCCTAAATTTAATGAGCCAAATAATTTAGATGGTTGGATAAATCTATGTAATGAAGATTTAAATTTTTTTGAAGAACTTGAATCAACAAATGAATTAGAAAAACAGAATTCAAAAAGACAAAAAATATTAGAATCGATTCTTAATAGATTTGAAAAAGAAAAAATAAGTTGCATTGGACAAAAAGATTATCAAAGTTGTCAGTCTGTTTTAAAAAGTCACTTTAAAGTAGATAAGTTTGACTTTGATTTATACGAAAAACTGCCTAAATACAATTCTTCTCAAGTTATTCCAGAAGAAGCTTTGAAGAGTGATGCAATCTTGTATTTTTTAAACTTGCCTTTGTCGGCAAATGATTTTTTGTGGTTGGAAGAGTTTCCTAAAAATATGCCAATCTG
>JFLX01000010.1 GCA_000634215.1 Prochlorococcus sp. scB243_495L20
ATCTGGTTGGTGGCTTTAACTTCCAACGAAATAGAAGCCAAAAATCAGATAGAAGAACTAAAGTCGCAAATTTCAAGTGACTTCATAAATAAAATTATTACTTTTGATGTGAATAAGAATGAAATAACAAATATACCTTTTTCGTTAAGGAAGTTTTTCATAAGTTCATCTAAAAATATTAAAAATACAAAAAAAAGGCTCTTGAAAGAACTTCATGTAGCTTGGCAATCCGAAATTGAAGGGATAAGAAGAATTCAGTTAAAAGGTATACAAAGAAAAAATCAAATTCTTGTCGCTACAACCGTTTTCTTATCTCCTATCCCATCAATTGATGTTATGGCAATGACTGTACTAAATTCATTAATGATTAAAGATATTAAGTCTATATGGGGGTGTAATTGGTCTCCTGAAATTTTAGATAAGGTTTCTAAAGAGATTTTAAAGACTGCAATTGCTCAGGGAGTTATTGAATGGAGTGGACAGACTCTAATTGACATAA
>JFLX01000011.1 GCA_000634215.1 Prochlorococcus sp. scB243_495L20
GACAGACTCTAATTGACATAACAAAATTACATGGACCAAATTGGCTTGTTTCTGGAACATTTCAAGCTGTCAGTGCGGCTTATTTAACTAGAGTAGTATCAAGTTCTTTGGCTGATTTTATGGCAATAACAAAAGGAGTAGAAGAACCTGATTTGGATTTTATAGAGAAAAATTCTGAGAAAATTGTAGAAAAAGCTTTTGAAAAAGAAAAAATAAATTGGCAAGGATTTATTTCTGATCTTAGAAAACCACTTATGAAAGTATCTCTTAGTTCATAAT
>JFLX01000012.1 GCA_000634215.1 Prochlorococcus sp. scB243_495L20
CTATACGTAGATATTCTGGTGGATTCTTTATCAGAATTGAGGCCATCCAAAAGGACATTATTTGAAGAAAATGGAAAAATTTATAAAGATAAACTCTCTAAAATAGATAAAGAATTCTCACTTTTTATTAATAACTTAAATAAAGACAGGAGGTATCTAGTAAGTTGTGAAGGTGCTTTTTCATATTTAACAAATGATTATGGATTAGAGGAAGTTTATTTATGGCCAGTTAATGCTGAGAGTCAAATTACGCCCAAAAGGATGACAAGAACAATCTCACTAGTTAAAGAAAAAAATGTCCCATCTGTATTTTGTGAAAGTACTGTAACTAACGAATCTCAAATGGTTGTTGCAAACGAAACGGGGGCTAATTTTGGAGGAAATCTTTTTGTTGATTCATTATCTGATGATAGTGGGCCTGCTAGTTCCTATATAAAAATGCTTGAGCATAATTTGGATTTAATTAAAAAGGGGCTTTTTTGAATTATGGAATCAATCAATTACCAAAACTTTAGGATTGATGCAGAGAATATTTGCGTAGATTACAACGGAAAGGTGGCTTTGTATGATGCCAATTTAAGATTGAAACCTGGCCAGATTTGTGGGTTAGTGGGGATGAACGGGGCTGGTAAAACAACTTTTTTTAATGCTATTACTGGCTTTGTAAATATTTCAAAGGGAAAAATTAGAATTAATGGAGAGTCTGTAAGATCTGCTCAAAAAGATCAGACAATTGCTTATGTTCCTCAGAGTGAGGGGATTGATAGTCAATTTCCAATAAATGTTTGGGATGTAGTTATGATGGGAAGATATGGTTCGATGAATATTTTTAGGTGTCCAAGAGAGTCTGATGTTCAAGCGGTTAAAGATGCTATCGAGAGAGTTGATCTTACTGATCATTTATCTACACCTATTGGAAACTTATCTGGAGGTCAGAGAAAACGAACTTTTTTAGCTAGAGCAATTGCGCAAAGGGCGTCAATTTTACTTCTTGATGAGCCTTTTTCAGGTGTTGATATAAGAACTGAAAAACTTATCTCGGAATTATTTATTCAATTTAAAAAAGAGGGGAAAACTATATTATTATCAACGCACGATATGATTCATGTCCGTGAATTTTGTGATTTGGTTCTTTTAATAAATAAAACTGTTGTAGCTTATGGCGAGACCTCTGAAGTGTTTACCCCTGAAAATATTACAACTACTTTTGGAGGAATCTCACCTGATTTCTTGTTTGGACCTGAATCCTAAATTTTAAATTATATGGAGCTCTGTTCTTTTTTAACTTTAGACTCATTCATAACAGATCCTTTAACTCATGACTTTATGAGAAAAGCACTTCTTATGAGTTCATTAGTGGCAGCTGTTTGTGGTTTTCTATCTAGTTATTTAACTCTTAAAGGATGGGCTTTAATGGGAGATGCGGTGTCACATTCAGTCATGCCTGGAGTTGTGGTTGCTTATGCATTAGGTCTTCCTTTCTCACTAGGGGCATTTATTTTCGGAGTTGGTTCTGTCGCATTGATAGGGTTTATTAAGCAGAAATCTAGGGTTAAGGAAGATACTGTTATTGGGTTGGTATTTACTGGATTTTTCGCTCTTGGAATTGTATTGGTTTCTAAGATTAAAAGTAATATTGATCTGCACTCTATCCTTTTTGGCAGTCCATTAGGAATATCACTTTCAGATGTAAAACAAACCATATTTATCTCTCTATTGGTAGTAATCCTTTTATCAATTTTTAGGAAAGATTTAATGCTTTATTGTTTTGATCCTAGGCATGCAAAAACAGTTGGAATTAATGTATTTTTTCTTCACTATTTACTCCTCACGTGCTTATCTTTGGCAGCAGTTGTGGGCTTGCAATCAGTTGGAATTATTTTGGTAGTTGCGATGTTGATTACTCCAGGGGCTACAGCATATTTACTTACGGATAAGTTTGATAATATGACAATAATTTCAGTATTAAGTGCAATTATCTCAAGCCTAATAGGAATTTACATTAGTTTTTGGTTTGATCTTGAGACAGGGGGATCAATTGTCTTGGCACAAACTTTTATATTTTTATTCGCTTTTTTATTCGCTCCAAGATACGGAATATTTAAGTTAAAGAAATTTTTTGCTGGTTATAAATGATAGTGTTGGAAGAAACTTTAAATAAAAAGTGGTATTGGTGGCCATTATTTCCCTTATATCCTTATGGGAAAAAGAAAACAATCTTAAGAGAATTAATTCCTGATCAAATATGGTCCTTGGAACAAATACAGGGACTTTATTATGTTGCGGTACCAATAAGAATGACAGTTATAAAGGTTGATAACGGGTTGATGCTAATAAACCCACTGCCTCCTACAAAAGAATTAATAAATGAGTTAGAAAAATTAATTGCAATTCATGGCAAAGTAAAAACAATAATTCTCCCAAGTGCCTCCGGATTAGAACATAAAATCGGTTTACCAGCTCTTTCAAGAATTTTTAAAGATGCAGAAATTTGGCTTTGTCCTGGACAGTGGAGTTTCCCCATAAATCTCCCTTTGGATTTTTTAGGAATTCCATCAAAAAGGTCAAGAATACTGTTTGAGGAAGGTACTCCACATACAAACTCTTTTAAATGGTCTTCATTAGGTCCACTTAATTTAGGACTTGGAAGATATCAGGAGATAAGCTGTTTCCATTATTCTACGAAAACTCTTCATGTAACAGACGCAATAGTTGGAATAGACTCCGCTCCACCTGAAATATTTAATTTTGATCCAACTCCACTTCTTTTCCATTCTAGAGAGAGAGGAGATGAACCTTTGATTGACTCCATCGAACAAAGAAAAAAAGGCTGGAAAAGGTTAGTCTTATTTTCATCTTTTTTGAAACCAGGTAAATTAAATATTCCACCTTTAAAAGAAATATTTAAGTATTCGTTCAAAAAAGACCTTAGAAATTGGAGATCTCATTTCGGTGTTTATCCCTTTTTATGGGACGAAGATTGGGAATCCTCTCTTGTTGAAATAATGGGTGAAGAGACTCCTAAGATTCAAGTAGCACCAGTTTTACAAAAACTAATTTTTCCGC
>JFLX01000013.1 GCA_000634215.1 Prochlorococcus sp. scB243_495L20
TTTTTGATGGGTTTATATAAAAAGTTGTTTGAACTTGGAATAATTCCTGAAGAAGTAAATCTGTAAAACTTTTATTCTTCAATAGACATGTTTTCATCATTTTTAAGAGTTTGTTCCAGCTCTTTTCTCTGCTCCATTTGTCTTAAAAAATATCCTGTCATCATTGCAGAAGATAATAAATTAGCAATGTTATCTTTTGAAGAAGTTATTTTTACATCAAATTGATCTGAAGGAAGCATTCCAAGAAGACCTTGAACATTATGCCTAATAATTTCTTGAATATCTTCACTAGCTGATTTTGCGACTCTTTGCAAAACTTCAGGAGATTGTTTTTGTAAATATTGGATTAAATCATTCTCATCATTTGGATCATTATTTTCAGTAGCAAGAAATTCTGGATTAAACATTTCTAAAACTTCAAGATATAAAAACCCTACAACATTATGTACCCATTAATCTAAATTATTAAGGGCAGGGAACCGAATAGGTCCAATTTTATTAAACGGCCAATATCTAAAAATAGCTTTGCCAATAACCTTTTCAAAGGGCAAAAAGCCCCAAATATGTGAGTCCATACTGTTATTTCTATTGTCTCCCATCACCCATAATGACCCTTCTGGGACCAAAAAAGGCCCTATAGAATAATTAATGTTTTTGTCAAAAACGTAATTTTTTTGAGCGATATCATTTAAGTAAAGGTTACCTTCTCTTACTTCTACCTTGTCTCCAGGTATTCCAATTACTCTTTTTATTAGTGCAGTATCAGCTTCATAACCAGCATTAATTAATTGTTCAGGAACGTTAAAAACAACTATTTTATTTTTTAATTTTGAAAGATTTGCTTTGGATGTGATTTTTGGGGTTACTTTTTCAACAAGAATTTTATCTTGTATTTGAAGAGTTGGAAGCATTGAACCTGATGGAATCCATCTTGGCTCTATAACCTGCCATCGTATAATTAAAGCAATAGATATCCATATTAAAAGATTTTTTAAATCCTTTAGTATTGAATTTCTTTTTTCTTGAGTTGTAGACATGTTTTATTTAATTCAGTTATAAGGAAAATTCCAAAGCATTTATATAAATTATGACATCATCTATTGAATGCCAAAATTTTCTTAGAAGTTTACAACTTTTGAATCTTCTTATAAAAAT
>JFLX01000014.1 GCA_000634215.1 Prochlorococcus sp. scB243_495L20
TGAGGCAGACAGATCCTGTAAAGGTATTATATTTCTTACTGCTGATAGACCCTTAAGATTAAAAGATTGTGGTGCAAATCAAACAGTAAATCAAGAAGATTTTTTGAGTTCAGTCTGCAGAAGAGTTTTAAGTACAAATCTAAATGGACTTCATGAAACACAAGAAAATGAAATCTTAAATTTAGTTCGAATTACTGAAAAACAGATATCAAACTTCCCTGGCCCTATTCATTTAAATATTCCTATTGATAAGCCTTTAGATATCTCGTTTTTAAATAAAAAAAATGTTTTAGAGATTTTTGAGA
>JFLX01000015.1 GCA_000634215.1 Prochlorococcus sp. scB243_495L20
GAGAAAATTTATTTAAAGAAAAAATATACACTTCAGAAAATTGAAATAAAGTCTGATAAAAACAAATTCTTAGAAATTTTAAAAAGTTTTAATTTAGATGAATCAGGTATTATTTTGGTAGGTCCCTATCAAGGTTCCATAAATGATTTAACTTCTTTCAATAAATCTTTAGAGCAATTACAAGAAATTACTGGTTGGCCAGTATTCGCTGATCCTGTCTCAGGCGTTTATTCTGATTTAAGAGGATTAGTTTTGAATTGGGAATTAGT
>JFLX01000016.1 GCA_000634215.1 Prochlorococcus sp. scB243_495L20
CATAAATGATTTAACTTCTTTCAATAAATCTTTAGAGCAATTACAAGAAATTACTGGTTGGCCAGTATTTGCTGATCCTGTCTCAGGCGTTTATTCTGATTTAAGAGGATTAGTTTTGAATTGGGAATTAGTTTTAAGAAAAAATAATAATTCAATTAATTGTCATCAACTTTTGAGGCTTGGCCCAATGTCATCCTCAATCGATTTGGAAGAGTTTTTATCAACATTCGAAGGGATACAAATTCTTATAAAAGAAAAAAACTATAGAAAATTAGACCCTTTAAAAAAATCATTAGAATATGATTTTGGGCTATCAAATTTTACTACTCTATTGTTTGAAGAATTATCAATTAAAGAAAAGAACAAAAAGTCTCTTACTCCGATGGCTCTTAATCTTATAGAGGAAGGCGAGCAGATTAAGGTAATTTTGAAAGAGAAAATTACTCAAGATAATCAAATTACTGAGTATATGCTTGCAAATATTGTTCCAAAAATTTGGCCTACTGAAAATCCCATAATGCTCTCAGCGAGT
>JFLX01000017.1 GCA_000634215.1 Prochlorococcus sp. scB243_495L20
ATTTTCTGAAAATGGAACTTTGACAAGAAATTGTTTCAGTTTTAGAGGAGCTTCTGGCATAGACGGTACTTTATCCCTTGCATTAGGTATCTCTAGAATTAAAAATCCTTTACTTCTTGTTACTGGAGATTTGGCTTTTATTCATGATATAAACGGTTGGCTAATTGAAAATTCAATCGACACTAATTTAACAATTCTTTTGATAAATAATAATGGTGGAAATATTTTTAATCGTATTTATAAAGAAAATTTAAAAGAAGATGAATTAAAAAAACTTTTTCTTATGCCAAAAGATATAAATTGGGCAAAACTCGCAGAAAGCTACCAAGTAAACTTTAGAAATGTGGCAAATTTAAAAAAATTACGAGAGGCATTCGATTGGAGCATTTCTATCCAGAAATCTGTAATAATTAAAGTTGATATTGATCCAGAAAATGAAATTAATGAAAAAAATGCCCTGCTAGAAAAAATAATTGGCAGTTAAATTTATCATTTTCTATCTTTGAATAATTAGGTTTCATGAAAGTATTACCTGGTAAAACAATTTTAAATTGGTCAGAATGCAAATCTTATGAGGATATATTGTTTCACAAATCAGATGAGGGAATTGCGAGGATTGCAATTAATAGGCCTGAAAAAAGAAATGCATTTAGGCCTCAAACTATAGATGAACTCATTAACGCTTTTAATATCGTAAGAAATGATGAAACTATTGGCGTAGTTCTTTTTACT
>JFLX01000018.1 GCA_000634215.1 Prochlorococcus sp. scB243_495L20
TAGTTCTTTTTACTGGTGCGGGACCTGACAAGAAAGGAATTCATTCTTTTTGCTCTGGAGGTGATCAGAGTGTAAGAGGTGAAAATGGATATAAAAATGATGAAGGGAATCAAAGATTAAATGTACTTGAACTTCAAAGATTAATAAGAAGTTTGCCTAAAGTGGTTATTGCCTTAGTTCCTGGTTTTGCAATTGGAGGAGGCCAGGTACTTCATTTAATTTGTGATCTCAGTATCGCCTCTGAAAGTGCAATATTTGGTCAAACAGGTCCAAGAGTCGGTAGTTTTGATGCTGGTTTTGGATCTAGTTATTTAGCAAGACTTGTTGGTCAAAGAAAAGCAAAAGAAATTTGGTTTTTATGTAGAAAATATAATTCCAAGGAAGCTCTTAAGATGGGCTTGATAAATGCAATTACAAAGATTGAAGAATTAGAAGCTGAGGGTGTAATCTGGGCAAGAGAGATTTTACGAAATAGTCCAACTGCTATTCGTATTCTTAAAGCTTCATTTAATGCGGAGAATGATGGGATTGCGGGTATTCAAGAATTATCTGGATACACAACTCAATTATTTTATTCGACTGAAGAAGCTCAAGAAGGTAGAGATGCCTTTCTTGAAAAGCGTCCACCAGACTTTTCTGACTATAAGTGGACACCCTAGTTTATTTTTCAAAAGAACTTTTTAAATAATTATCAATGAGAATTCTTCTTGCCGCTGCTGAATGTGCTCCAATGATCAAAGTTGGAGGTATGGGAGATGTGGTTGGTTCGTTACCTCCATCTTTGATAAAACTTGGTCACGATGTAAGGGTAATAATTCCTGGATATGGAAAATTGTGGAGTCTTTTAGAGGTATCTAATGAACCAGTCTTTAGAACAACAACAATGGGCACTGATTTCGCCGTATATGAAGCAAAACATCCCATTCATAATTATGTGATTTACTTAGTGGGTCATCCAACATTTGATTCTGACCAAATATACGGAGGCGAAAATGAGGACTGGCGATTTACATTTTTTGCAAGTGCTACTGCAGAATTTGCCTGGAATTGTTGGAAACCTCAAGTTCTCCATTGCCATGATTGGCACACTGGTATGATTCCCGTGTGGATGCATCAGGACCCAGAAATTAGTACTGTCTTCACAATTCATAATTTAAAATACCAGGGCCCTTGGAGATGGAAACTTGAAAAAATGACTTGGTGTCCTTGGTATATGCATGGAGACCACACAATGGCAGCGGCAATGTTGTACGCAGATAGGGTCAATGCTGTTTCTCCCACTTATGCAGATGAAATTAAAACGCATGAATATGGGGAAAGCCTTGAAGGATTACTCAATTACATTTCAGGTAAATTAAGAGGAATTCTTAATGGCATAGATCTTGATGAATGGAATCCAGCCAAAGACCCAGTTTTACCTGCAAAATTTAATATTAAGAATTTAGAAAATAGGCTAGAGAATAAAAAAATTCTGCAGAGAGAAATGGGTCTAGAAGTTAATCCTAAAAAATATCTTTTAGGAATGGTCAGTAGGTTGGTTGATCAGAAAGGGGTTGACTTACTTCTACAAGTTTCAAGAAGACTTTTAGCATATACAGATTCGCAAATAGTTGTTTTAGGGACTGGGGATAGATATTTAGAGTCAGGATTATGGCAACTTGCATTAGATTACCCAGGAAGATTTTCTGTATTTCTTACTTATGATGATTCTTTATCAAGACTTATATATGGTGGTTCGGATGCATTTTTAATGCCAAGTAGATTCGAACCTTGTGGCATTAGTCAACTACTTGCCATGAGATATGGTTCTATTCCAATAGTAAGGCGAGTAGGAGGTTTAGTTGATACAGTTTTACCTCATGACCCAGAAAATAATAGTGGCACTGGTTTTTGCTTCGATCGTTTTGAACCTATAGATTTCTATACATCTTTAGTGAGGTCTTGGGAGGCCTTTAGGCATAAAGATAGTTGGGAATTATTGCAAAAAAGAGCAATGAGCCAAGAGTTTAGTTGGCAAAGATCCGCTCTCGAATACGAAATTATGTATAAAGATGTTTGTGGAATCAAAGAACCATCTCCAGATTTTGCTGAAGTTGAAAAATTCTCTTACGGACAATCTGCTGATCCATCTTTAAAAAAAGTATGACTTAATTTTTTAATGGAATTCTCTTTATCAGAACTAAACAACGTTTTGGGGAAAATTAAAAATCTGAGCGAGGGGAAAAGAGATTTTTTTAATTTTAAAAATGTAAGTATTGATAGTAGAACTTTATTAAAAAATGATCTTTTTATAGCTATAGAGGGTAAAAATTTTGATGGACACAGTTTTCTTCCTAAAGTTTTAGATAAAGGAGTTAAATCAGTAGTAATAAAAAAAGGTATGCAGAGATTACTTCCTAATAACTTTCCTTATTGGGTTGTAAATGACACATTAGAGGCATTTCAAAAATTAGCATTGCTAAAAAGAAAAAAATTAAATATCCCTGTTATCGCAATAACTGGTTCAGTGGGTAAAACAACAACTAAAGAAATGATTGGTGGAGTTTTAAATAAACTTGGAAGAATTAAATCATCTCATGCAAATTTTAATAATGAGATTGGAGTTGGCCTTACTATTCTTGCTACGGATATGGAGGATAAAGCTTTAGTTCTTGAGATGGGGATGAGAGGTATTGGACAGATCGAGAATTTATCTAAATATAGTGAACCCGATATTGCAGTTATAACTAACATTGGCACAGCTCATATTGGATTGTTAGGTTCAAAAAATAATATTACTTATGCAAAGTGTGAAATTAGTAAGCACTTAAATCCCGAAGGAGTTGTCATAATACCAGCGAATGATCCATTCCTAGAAGAAACTTTAAAAGAAGTTTGGAAAGGTAGAGTTATAAAAGTAAAACTATTAAATATAGAAAATAAAAAGGAGAGTTTTAAGAAAGATAATAATTTGCGAGGATTTTATAATCCTATGAATAAAACAGTTGTAATTGAAGAAAATATCTTTGAAATTTCACTTGAGGGATTTCACAATGCTTCTAATTTCTTATTTGCTTATGCAGTTGCTAAAGAGCTAGGCATTGATTTTGCCAGTTTTAATAAATTTGATTTTACAACTTTAGGTGGAAGGAATAAAATTCTGAAATCAGAAAAAACAACAATATATGATGAATCATATAATGCTTCGCCTGAGTCAGTAAAAGCATGTATTAAAAACCTGCTTGAAAAACCGAGAAATAAATTTTTCATATTTGGAAGTATGCAAGAATTGGGAGAAGATTCTGAAAAATATCATAAAGAAATATTCAACTTAATAAATAATTCAGACATAGAAAAGTGTTTATTTATTTGCGATAAAAAAAATGAAAAAATCTACACCAATTATCTAAAGGATAAAAAAAAATTTTTAGTTTTAAATAATATTAAAGATGTACCTAAAGAGATAAACAAATCAACAAAAAAAGGTGATTCTATTCTTATAAAAGGGAGCAGATGTTGGCAACTTGAAAAAATTATTGAATTAATCAATTAGATCAAGATTTCTTTCTTTCCCAATTTTCTATATTAACTTGCTTAGTTCTTGAGATTGCTAATGAATTATCTTTGGAGTCTTTTGTGATTACTGAACCAGCTCCTGTTGTAACTGATTCTCCGAGATTTATTGGCGCTACAAAAACTGTATTTGCACCAATACTGGAATTTTTACCAATTTTTGTTTGATGTTTTTTCTGACCATCAAAATTTGCAGTAATAGTACCTGCTCCAATATTTGTAGATCTTCCAATAATAGAATCGCCAATATAACTTAAATGGTTTACCTTAGATTCTTCTTCTAATTGGCTATTTTTGATTTCAACAAAATTACCTATTTTGCTAAAGGAAGATATTGTGGAATTAGGTCTTATATGACTATAAGGTCCAATTTTTATATGATCCATTATTTGAGAAGCGTAAACAGTAGAGTTTGAAATTTCACAATTTAATCCCACATTAGAATTTTCAATAAAAGTATTAGGTCCGATAATGCAATGACTATTTATTTTGGTATTTCCTCTTATATGTGTATTAGCCTCTATAATTACATCCTTACCAATTTCAACTTCTTCACTAATTGAACAACTTACTTTATTTATAAAAGTTACACCATTAAGCATATGCTTTTCTTTAATTGAATTCTGAATACTATCCTCGCATTCTGATAGTTGAATTCTGTTATTAATTCCTTGAAGCTCTCCATTATCCTCTACCTCAAGGCTTAAGGAATTTTTTAGTAAAGATACTGTATCTGTTAAGTAAATCTCTTTTTGATTATTATTGCTTTGCAACGTATTAATTATTTCTGACAAGTTACCCCAGTTAAAACAGTAAACACCAGCATTTATTAGTTGATTTTCTCTTTCTAGATCATTGCAATCTTTTTCTTCAACAATTCTCTCTATTAAATCCTCCTTCAAAAAAACTCTGCCATATCCATGAGGATTTGTTTTCTTTGTAGTAATTAAAGAAACATCAGCTTTTTTTGAATCGTGTAAATATAAAAGTTTTTTTAAAGTAACAGGCCTTATGAGTGGCACATCGCCGTTAAGTACTAAAAGGTTCCCTTCATGTTTTTTTACTTTACTACAAAGGACCTGGATAGCATGACCGGTTCCTGATTGAGGTTCTTGAATAACACAATGGATTTTTTTATTTTTTGGGATCGAATTTTGTACTTCTTTTGATTTGTGTCCTGTGATTACGAAAATTTTATCAGGTTTTAATTCGATACATGAATCAATAACTCTTTGTAGAAGACTTTTGCCAGAAATCTTATGTAAAACTTTAGGCAATGAGCTTTCCATCCTAGTGCCCTTGCCTGCCGCTAATATCGCAACACTTAACATGTTTATTTGAAATCCTTACTTAAATCTAACTCTTAAACGATAACTTCGTCATTCCCCATTTCTCTCTCCATTCTTTTGTAGATAATAGATTTGATAATAATTGCTCATCTAATCTTTTTTTGATTATATCGTCTTTACTTGACTTTAAATCTTGATCTCTATATGGAATACTAGCTTTAGTCAAGAGATGTTCCTCTTCCATTAAAGATAACTTTTCAAAATTGAAATTAGGTTTCAATTTATTCTTATCAAATTTTGATATTGCGACAGTTCCCTGACTCCATAAAATTTTGTTTTTAAAACTTGGCTTAATTGTAAAAATTTCTAATCCAAGATTTCTTAGTGTTTTTCTTACTGCCGCTGAAGAAGAATATGTTATTAAATAACCCTGAGAATTAAGATTTTTTGTGATTTTAGATAAAAATTCAATTGTCCATACTTGTGGGCATTTTTGAGGAGAAAAGCCATCTAAATAAATCAAATCGAATTTAATAGATGAAGGAACAATTTTGATTTTTTCTCTAGCATCACCCCACAATACACTGCATTTAAAAAATTGATCCTCAAAGGAACCTTTACGATACAATGATTCAAATATTGTTCTGACTTTTGGATCCCATAATTTAAGGAAAGATTCATTCCTAAGTGAATATTCGAGAGGCTTTTTATCAATCTCCAAGGCATACAAATTTAAATACGATTTTTGTTTAATTAATTCATCTAATAAAGAAGCGGAATTGTATCCTAAACCAAAACATATATCCAAAACATTTAGAGATTTACCCTTAAATCTTTGCAAATTAGAAGTAGCTGTGAATTTTAACTTTGTTTCCTCCAATGCGCCCAATAAACTATGGAAGTTTTCTTTAAAAAACACACTTCTTAAAGAGTAACTACCATCTTTAGTTAAAACTTCTATTAATTCAGACAAAAACTTTTTAAATTTATTAATTAGTTAGTTTTGCCAGGTCTTCCCAAAAAGTGGGATACGAGACGCTAGCTGCATCTGCCCTCATTATTTTTGAGGTGCCTTTGGCAAGAAGAGAAGCAATAGCAAGACTCATCGCTACTCGATGATCTGTCTCACTGTCTACCTCCGCAGAATGAAATTTTGATGGCCCATTAACAATTAATCCATCCTCTTTTTCTGTTATTTCAGCACCGAATTTTTGTAACTGTCTTGCCATAACCTTTAATCGATCTGTCTCCTTAACTCTTAATTCTTGTGCATCTTTAATTTCAGAAACTCCATTACAAAAACAGGCAGCCACTGTAAGGATAGGAATTTCATCTATAAGTTTTGGGAGAATATCTCCTTCAATAGTGAATGATCTTAAATGATTTGAAGTCCTTACTTTAATAGAACCAATTGGTTCACCTGCAATAATCGATTTATCTAAAATCTCATAATTGCACCCCATTAAATCCATTACATTCAAAATCCCTGTTCTAGTAGGATTTAATCCGACATTCTGAATTAAAACCTCTGAATTTGGAACAATAGATGCAGCAATCATCCAAAAAGAGGCAGAGCTTATGTCCCCAGGAATCAATATTCTCTGGCCAATTAAGTTGCCCCCTGATTTGATAACTACGTTTCTTTCTAATTCTCCTCTAATACTGATGTCTGCTCCGAATGCTTTTAACATTCTTTCAGTATGATCTCTTGAAGATGCTGGTTCAATAACAGAAGTGGTTCCAAAAGCTTGCAGGCCTGCTAGTAAGATTGCCGATTTTACTTGAGCGCTCGCTACAGGGGTTCCAATAACACATCCTTTTAGCTTATTCCCATTAATTGAGATTGGAGCTTTGTTCCCTTTCTCTCTACCAAAAATTTTGCCACCCATCAACGATAATGGTTTACCCACTCTCCCCATTGGCCTTTCATTGAGAGAAATATCTCCTGTTAAGATAAAATTCTTGCCTTCTTGACCAGCAAGTAACCCCATTAGTAATCTCATGGTGGTTCCCGAATTCCCACAATTTAGAATTTCTTTGGGCTCTTTTAATCCATCAATACCCAATCCTG
>JFLX01000019.1 GCA_000634215.1 Prochlorococcus sp. scB243_495L20
ATTTTTTTTTATTTCTGGTATTTTTACACCTAATTTCCTAAGACAATCAGCAGTTGAAAGTGGATCTTCAGAATGTAAAAACCCATCTATAGTCGTCTCACCCTTAGCAATACTGCCTATTATTAGAGCTCTATGAGAAATAGATTTATCTCCAGGTACTTTTAAATTTCCTTTTAAATTAACTCCACCTTTTAATGTGCGGATATTATTCATTTTCAAATTAAATACTTGATAAGATTTCTGTAAAAACAAATTAGTTATATATTATCAATAAGTTTGTTTTAAAAAAAAAATAATCAAATTAAGTTACGGTTTTCTATAATAAAAAAAGAAAAGGATTCGATTATTAATCTTACTTATTATCACGTTGCAAATGATGTTCCGGAAACAATTCCAGATATCGCAGTTGTCATTGATGTTTTAAGAGCTACAACCACAATCTCTTGGGCTTTAAAAAATGGAGCTGATTCAATAGAAGTTTTTGCAGATTTAGATTTACTAAAAGAATCTGCAATTAAGTGGCAAGCTGAAAAAAGACTAATGCTTGGAGAGAGAGGCGGAAAGAAGATTGAGGGCTTTGATTTAGGAAATTCTCCTTTATCAGTTACAAAAAAAGTTGTTACTGGTAAAAGGCTATTTATGAGCACTACTAATGGGACTAAATCATTGCAAAAAGTTCAAAATGCTAAGCATTTATTTGCTATGGGTCTCCCTAATAGGAAAGCAGTTGCCGAAAAAATCATTTCATTAAAAACAGAAAATCTTTTAATACTTGGTAGTGGTTGGGAAGGCTCTTATTCACTTGAGGATTCCTTAGCTGCTGGTGCTTTAGCTTCATATCTAAAACAGAACTGTGATTTCGAAATTAATATTCTGAATGACGAATTACAAGCTGCTTTGGCACTTTGGGATTTTTGGAAAAATGATATTTTGAAATGTTTAAAAACAGCAACCCATGGCAAAAGATTGACAAGTCTTGGAAATTATGAGGATGATTTTAAATGTTGCTCTGAACTTGATTGCTTAGATATTGTTCCAGCTCAAGTTGAAAGAGGCGTGATTCGTGCCTCATGATTTACGAATTTGTTAACTAGGAGTAAAGTCTTGACTGATTTTTTGGTAGCTGCATTGCAAATTACGAGTACTTCAAATGTTGAAGCAAATTTTATTGAAGCAGAAGAACAGATTGAATTAGCTGCTAGAAGAGGTGCTGAGCTAATAGGGTTACCTGAAAATTTTGCTTTTTTAGGAGGAGATGATGAAAAACTTAGATTAGCTTCTGAATTGTCTGAGAAGTGTGCAAATTTTCTAAAAACTATGTCACAAAGATATCAAGTATTTCTTTTGGGAGGAGGTTATCCTGTCCCTGCTGGTGATGACAGTCATACTTTTAATAGGTCAGCCTTATTTGGGAAAGATGGACAGATTTTAGCAAAATACGACAAGATTCATTTGTTTGACGTTGATTTGCCAGATGGAAATTTATACAAGGAATCATCCACTATTTTATCTGGAGCAGAGTATCCACCTGTTGTAGATGTCCCAGGTTTATGCAAAATAGGATTATCTATTTGCTATGACGTTAGATTTCCTGAACTCTATAGATATTTGTCTTCCAACGGTGCAGAGCTAATTATGATTCCCGCAGCTTTTACAGCATTTACTGGAAAAGATCATTGGCAAATCTTATTACAGGCAAGAGCAATTGAGAATACAGCATATGTAGTCGCTCCAGCTCAAACTGGTATTCATTATGGAAGAAGGCAAAGTCATGGCCATGCGATGGTAATTGACCCATGGGGCACAGTTTTATCTGATGCCGGAAAGACTCAGGGAGCAGCAATAGCACCTGCTGATAAAGAAAGAGTAAAGAAAATTAGGGAGCAAATGCCAAGCCTTAAACATAGAAAAAATAAATTTTTTTCAAACTAATGATAAAGTTTTTAGATAAATTTTTTCGTTATTTATCAGTTTTTTTATTTTTAAATTCTTCAATCCTACCAGTTAAATCTTCAAGTGCTCTTGCGGCATGGGCTATAAATACTAATGGGGTTTTAGAATTAAGAACTAAGTCAAATACAAATTTAAAAGCATACTTTCAGAAGACTAACCAAATATCGGGAGATAGATTCTGGGTAGATTTCCCAGGAGAATTAAAAAATCCCAGAACAATAAAAGGTAATGGCCCAATAAAAGAAATTAGATTAGGTAAACCAGATAAGGGTAGAACAAGACTAGTAATTGAATTCAAGGAAGAAACATATTTGAAACCTTTGACTTGGCAAATGGTTGGCTTAGATCAAAATAGATGGAAAATTAAACTATTTAACCCAAAATATTCATTTAAAAAGATTGGTGAAGGTTTAGTTGAAAAGAAAAGAGGAAATACCAAAACAAAGCAAAATTTAATTTATAAGAAGAAAACCAATTATGGTTACTTGAAACTACCAGAGGTAAAACGAAACAAGTTTGAGGTTGTAATCGATCCAGGGCATGGAGGACCTGATCCAGGAGCAATAGGTATTGGTGGTATTAGAGAAACTGATGTTGTACTAGAGGTCTCAAAAATAGTTAAAAATTTACTTTCTGAGAAAGGTGTCAAAGTAAGGTTGACTAGAACAAATGACGTTGATTTGGATTTATCTCCAAGAGTTTTAATTGCTAATAATACGGATGCAGATATCTTTGTAAGTATTCATGCAAATGCCTCAAGAGGTAAAAGAAGGGACATAAATGGATTGGAAACCTTTTATTACAGAGGGTGGAGAGGAAGATTACTCGCGAAACGAATTCAAAAACAAATTTTAAGAGTTTCCCCTGGGAGTCCAGATCGAGGGGTTAAACAGGGTCGATTTTATGTAATTAAAAATACTAGTATGCCTGCAGTCCTTGTAGAAATTGGATTTTTAACGGGAAGATTAGATGCAAGAAGATTAGAAAAAATAACCCATCAAAAAAGACTAGCCTATGCTATTGCAAAAGGCATCCTCGAATATCTAGATAAAGTAGGGTGAAACTTAAAATAGGTATATTTGATAGCGGAATAGGAGGTTTTACTATCCTTAATTCTTTACTAAAAAAACGTAAAGATGTAGAAGTTTTTTATTTGGCGGATACAAAAAGAATACCTTTTGGAAGTAAAAATTCTAAAGAGATAAGATTAATTGCAAAGGAGATTTGTACTTTTTTTGTTGACAAGAATTTGGATGCACTTTTAGTTGCTTGTAACACTACAAATGCGTGTGCGCTTGATATTCTGGAAGATAATTTAAAGGTACCTTGTTTTGACCTCATAAACTCAGTATCGGAAATAGTTGATAAACAAATAATTGGTGTCCTAGCAACACAAACAACTGTTCGATCATCGTATTACAAGAAAGCTATAAATTCTAAAAAAGAAAATAGGATAATATTTCAGCAAGAATGTCCAGAATTTGTATCAGAAATTGAAAAAGAAAAATTAAATCTTGATAAGTTAAATAGTCTCTCGGACTTATACTTGAGACCACTAATAAACAAAAATATTGAAGAATTAATACTTGGATGTAGTCACTATCCTTTAATTTATGACTTTTTAAGAAAAAAATTAGATTCAAATATAAAAATTATTGATCCATCAGTAGCATTAATAAAAAAATTTAACGAATCTTTTGCTATTACAAAAACTGACCGCTATGAGAGTATTTTTCTCGAAAATGTAAAATTTTTTGTTACTTCAGAAAGAGATGAGTTTTCTAATAAAGTAAAATTTTGGCTTGGAATTAATAAAGAAATTAGGTTGGTTAACCTCGGAAGTAACGTTTGATTCCTTAAGATATAGAAGAGGACAATCATGAATACAGTAACAGAGCTACTACAACCAGTTGAAAATGATCTTGATGATCTTATTTTAGAACTGAAAAATCTAATAGGAGCTGGTCATCCAATTCTTCAAGCAGCAGCAGAACACCTTTTTAGTGCTGGGGGGAAAAGGTTGAGACCTGGTATAGTTTTATTAATTTCAAAAGCTATATCTCCTGAATTTTGCTTGACAAGCAAACATAAAAGGCTTGCTGAAATAACTGAGATGATTCATACGGCTTCATTAGTCCATGATGATGTCGTTGATGAGGCGTCTACAAGAAGGGGAGTAGATACAGTTCATAGCAGATTTAATACCAGAGTAGCTGTTTTGGCGGGTGACTTTTTATTCGCTCAAGCAAGTTGGCACCTGGCAAATCTTGACAATGTAAAAGTAGTTAAATTACTTAGTAGAGTAATAATGGATTTAGCAGAGGGCGAAATCAAACAAAATTTAAATAGATTTGATTCTGCTCAATCTTTTTCCAAATACATCAACAAAAGTTATTGTAAAACAGCATCATTAATAGCCAATAGTTGTAAAGCGGCTGGAGTTTTAAGTGGGATTAATGACGAAAACTTAACCTCGTTGTACGATTTTGGTAAAAATATTGGTCTAGCATTCCAAGTTGTAGATGACATTCTTGACTTTACTGGAAATGATAAACAACTAGGAAAACCTGCTGTAAGTGATCTTGCTAGTGGATATCTTACCGCCCCAGTTTTATATGCCTTAGAAGAAAATAAAAAATTGTCACTTCTTATAAACAGAGAACTTGCTGAAAAAGATGATCTAGATGAGGCTCTTAATATCATCATGAACTCAAAAGCTATCGAAAGTTCCAGGAAACTAGCTGAGGATTTTGCAATGCTTTCTAAAGAAGCTATAGTCTGGCTTCCTGATTCAGAATATAAAAGAGCTTTAATGGCTCTTCCAGAATTTGTTCTAAGCCGTATTTATTAAATCTTTTTAGAAATAAATCTTTGAGCTAAATTAATATTAAAATTTTTGAAAACCTTAATTTTTTCGACTAAATTTATTAAACATATATTTATTTAATGTCATTAGATAAAAAAAATTCAATCAATAACATACTTGAAGAAAAAAGAATTTTCCCTCCTTCAAAAAAATTTGCAGAAAAATCAAATATTAGTACTAAAGAAGAATTACTAAGTCTTAAAAAACAAGCATCAGATAATCCTATTCAATTTTGGGAATCTTTTGCAAAATCTGAATTAGATTGGCTTGAGCCATTTCAAACTGTATTAGATAACGAAAATGCACCCTTTTTTAAATGGTTTAAAGAAGGAAAACTCAATATTACCTATAACTGCTTAGATAGACACATTAAGAGAGGGCTTGGAGGAAAGACTGCACTAATATGGGAAGGCGAACCCGGAGATAGCAAAAAATATACTTACGAAGAACTTCTAAAAGAGGTATGTAAAACAGCTAATGCATTAAAAGCAATTGGTGTAAAAAAAGGTGATTTGGTATGTATTTATATGCCGATGATTCCTGAAGCAATGTTTGCGATGTTAGCTTGTGCAAGAATTGGCGCGCCTCATTCAGTTGTCTTCGGAGGATTTTCTTCAGAAGCTTTAAAAGATAGGTTAATTGATGGAAACGCCAGATTCGTTATTACTGCTGATGGTGGCTTTAGAAAAGATAAGGTGATTGAACTTAAGAAAGCAGTTGATGCGGCCATTAAAAGTGGGGCAGATAAAGTTGTTGAAAAAGTAGTTGTTGTTCAACGATCCCAAAAAGATATTTCGATGGTTGATGATAGAGATTTTTGGTGGCACGAATTATTAAAAGATCAAAAAGATCATTGTGAAGCAGAAATAATGAATAGCGAAGATAGACTATTTATTCTTTATACTTCAGGCTCTACTGGAAAGCCCAAAGGTGTAGTTCACACAACGGGTGGTTACAATCTTTGGTCCCATTTGACATTTAAATGGATTTTTGACTTAAAAAATGACGATATTTACTGGTGTACAGCTGATGTTGGTTGGATTACAGGTCATAGTTACATAGTTTATGGCCCTTTATCTAATGGTGCTACAACCTTAATGTATGAGGGAGTGCCAAGGCCATCAAATTTAGGGGCTTTTTGGGAAATTGTTCAAAAATATAAGGTTTCTATTTTTTATACTGCACCAACTGCAATAAGAGCATTTATGAAGTCTGGGCGTGAAATCCCTGATAAATATAATCTTGAGAGTCTTAGACTTTTGGGCACAGTTGGAGAACCAATTAATCCTGAAGCATGGATGTGGTACAAGGATGTTATTGGTAAAAATAAATGCCCTATTGTTGATACTTGGTGGCAAACTGAGACTGGTGGTGTGATGATAAGTCCCTTGCCTGGAGTCGTTGCTACAAAGCCAGGTTCAGCTACTTTCCCTTTGCCAGGAATCGAGGTTGAAATCGTCGATAAGAATGGAGATAAGGTTAAGGAGAACGAGGGTGGCTATTTAATTATTAAGAAACCATGGCCAGGAATGATGAGAACAATTCACGGAAACTCAGAGAGATATTTGAAGAGCTATTGGGAATATATTTCCTTTAAAGGAGAAAAAAATGTTTATTTTGCTGGAGATGGAGCACGCATTGATGAAGATGGATATATATGGATTATGGGAAGAGTTGATGATGTCATAAGTGTTTCAGGACATCGATTAGGAACAATGGAAATAGAATCTGCTTTGGTAAGTCATAAATCAGTTGCAGAGTCCGCAGTCGTGGGCAAAAAAGATGATTTAAAAGGTGAAGTTATAGTTGCTTTTGTATCTCTAGAGAAAGACGTGAACAGTTCTCCAGAATTAGTAGAGAATTTGAAGAAACATGTTGTTAAGGAAATTGGAATTATCGCAAAGCCTGAAAAAATTATAATTTCTGACTCTCTCCCTAAAACACGTAGTGGAAAAATTATGAGGCGAATTTTAAGATCTTTGGCTGCTGGAGAAAAAATTAGTGGTGATATAAGCACTCTTGAAGATAGCTCTGTTTTGGAAAAACTGAAAGAATTATCCTAAATAGATTCATCAATTAAATTGGAAATTTTTTTTATAGTATTTCTTTTGAATTCATCATCAGCCCAGTCTCCCAAAAAATTTTCTCTTAGTCCTGCGCTTGCAATTATAGTGTGCGTACCTTTCAGCATTACCCCCTTAGAATTATCTTCTTTTCTTGCTTTCAGACAAGAAAATAATTTATCTGTTTGATCTAATTCGTCTTGGTTGAATTTTATTAGGAAGTTATTTTTTTGATTATATGTTTTTTCAATTAATCGCAAAGTTCTTTCAGGACTTGGGCTAAATTCACTGTTGAATTCTAATTTTTGTGAAATTTGTTTCAATAATGGAATTGATTTGTTAGCACTAAAATTATTAAAACTAATAGATATGAATTTTTCGCAATTTCTTCCGCCATCAGGAGAAATTAAATGAAGTTTACAGCCTAGGCTATGACCAATTCTTATTGAAGGAATTGATGCCCCTATTCTCTTGGATAAAGATATTCGGCAATTCTTAAAATCTTTCCATGCTTTGATAGCAAGTTGTTGGTGATCAAATTGTGGTGTGTATTTATATGCATGTACCGCATAATTTTTATTAATCAAACTCTCTATGAATCTTCTATAAGTTAAATCTGGCTTAGAAGCTAAATAACTTCCACCAATAAATTCAACAATTTTTTTTGGATTTGAAGGCCAATAACAGAAATTGTTATATTGAAATTTTGTAAAAGTCATCTTTAATATGCTAAAAATGTTTCAAAAAATATTTTCTAGACTTTTTTTTAATTTATATTAATTTAAAAGAAATATTTATTAAATGCGTCAAGATAAATGAAAGTATTTTGAGTTAATTGGAACTATTTAACAAAAAAGAATTAAATCAATTGGATTTTCTTCATGATCAAATTAACACCAATCCCTCTGAAGAGAGAGTAACGAATAAAAATAAAAAAATTGAAAAAATTTTAATTCTTGATACTGAAACAACAGGTTTAGACGAAAATAAAGATGAAGTGTTAGAAATAGGTTGCATCTTATTTGATGTATCTTTTAAATGTGTACTTTCACAAGTTTCTTTTTTATTTCCAGTTAATAATAATGAAGCCGAACATGTAAATGGTATATCTGCAGAAGTAACTAATATCTCTCAACCATGGGAAGATGGATTGAATTTCTTTCTAAAACTTGTTGATGCTTCAGATTTCATCGTTGCTCATAATGTGGAGTTTGATAAGAAATGGTTTGGAAAAGGAAGATTGCCTAAGCTTAATAAGAAATGGATTTGTAGTTTAGAGGATATTAATTGGTCTTTTCAGAAATCACTAAAAACAAGACCTTCAGTAACTGATCTAGCCTTATCTTTTTCAATACCAGTTTGGAATTTACATAGAGCTTTATCTGATTGCTTTTATATATCTGAGGTCTTCAAAAAATGCGACAACTTAGAGGAACTTTTACTAAAAGCTACTGAACCGAGGTTTTTATACAAGGCTTTGGTTAGTTATGAAGATAGGTCTTTAGCTAAAAATGCTGGGTTCAGATGGAATAGTCCTGTGCAAGGAGCTTGGTCAAGAAAATTAACTACTGATGAGGCAAAAAATCTTGATTTTAGAGTTGAGATTTTGAATTGATATTCAATAAATTTTTTACTAAGAAAATATTTAGTGCATTTTACAAGGCATCCATTTATTACCCATTTTATGTGCTCCAATACATCCGTATTTTGAAGCAGCCTTTTCAGCCTCTTGTTTAGTGTTAAATAGATCTGACATCATATTTTCCTTATTTGAATTTGAAATTTGTTTGGAATGATTATGATGATTTTTATGAGAATTAGGTGAATACTCCCATATCCCCATAGTAGTAACACCGGCAGAGATAATTCCCATCCCGACAACTGATAAATTGACTATTCCCATTGCAACTGCACCAAAAGAAAATACACCCATTGGGACTACCCCTATACTTATTACTCCCATTGGCACTATTCCTATTGAAACTATACCAAGAGGCGCTATTCCAAAAGCAATTTTTTTTGGTTTTGTACCGCAATGTTGATTCTCTTTACTTTTATTAATTCCCAATAGTTTTTCTAAATGTTAAATTAAAATTGTCTCACAAAATAACTAATCAAAGATTAATTTCTAGATGAATTAAAAATTTTGAATTATTTTTTAGAACTTTGAATAACTTAAAAAACCTAAGAGGAACAGTAGATCTATTTCCTGATGAATTAATAAAGTGGCAAAACGTTGAAAAAATTTTATTAGAGCAGCTTTCTAGAGCATCCATCAAAGAAATAAGAACACCAATATTGGAAATGACCGAATTATTTATAAGAGGAATTGGTGAAGGAACAGATGTTGTCAGTAAGGAAATGTATACATTTCTTGATAGGGGGGAGAGGTCTTGCACTCTAAGACCTGAAGGAACAGCCTCAGTCGCACGAGCGTTAATACAAAACGGAATATCTTCTAATCCTCTTCAAAAACTTTGGTACATGGGTCCTATGTTTCGATACGAAAGACCTCAAGCAGGCAGGCAAAGGCAGTTTCATCAATTAGGTGTTGAGTTTATAGGACATGATTCAGTTAGAAGTGATGTTGAAATTATTGCTTTAGCTTGGGATATATTAGGCAAATTAGGAATAAAAGAACTCAATCTTGAAATAAATACGTTAGGTGATACTAATGACAGATCAAATTTTCAAAAATCTTTTTTAAAATGGTTAGAAACAAATAAAGATTCTCTAGATTTAGATTCTCAGAATAGAATTTCTAAAAACCCTTTGAGGATTTTGGACTCAAAGAATATTCAAACTAAAAAAGTTCTTGAAAATGCACCAAGATTATTTAATTTTTTATCTGAAAAAAGTCATAACAGATATTTAGACTTAAAAAGACAATTAGAGGTTTTAAAAATACCTTATGTAGAAAATTTTAATCTTGTAAGAGGTTTAGATTACTACACTCATACAGCTTTTGAAATTACTAGTGGCGCTTTGGGCTCCCAAGCTACAGTTTGCGGAGGAGGGAGATACGACGATTTAATAAAACAAATGGGAGGGCCAAACACTCCTGCCATTGGTTTCGCTATTGGTTTAGAAAGATTAATTTTACTCGCAGGAAAAGAGCTTGAAATTCCAAGAAATACTGATATCTATATCATTAATCAAGGGTTAGTTGCTGAATCATTAGCAATGGATTTATCTAGAAAATTAAGAAATTACGATTTGTTAGTTGAGTTAGATTTAAGCGGATCCTCATTCTCTAAGCAATTTAAAAAGGCAAATAAACTTAAATCTAAAAGTATTATTGTTATTGGTGATGATGAGGCAGTTAATGGGGAATTTATTATAAGGCTCTTTGATCAAACAGGTAATGGTAATGAAGAGGAGGTTATATCTTTTGAGAATGATATTAAATTAGAAAATTGGATAAACAATAACTTACTTGTAAAGTGATGTTCTTGAAGATAGTGATAATTTTTCTTTTTATAATTATTTTTTTTAATTTAAGGAATTTTCTTAAATTAAATAGAAAACAAAAAGTTTTTAATTCTAAAAAAATAACAACTTTCAATAAAAAGAATCTTAATAATTGGATGAATTTAACTAAAAAAGAAAGATATAACTTAACAAAACAAGATTCTCTTAATTACATGGATAAAAGAAAACTTTTATTAGACGAAATTAGAAATGAATATAAGAAAATATCTAGAAAAAATTCTGAGAGGAACATTAAGAAAAAATAATTATGGAAAATTACTGGACTTCTAATAAACCAATAAATGGATTAAGACATTTTGTTTTAGTAAATGAGACTAAGGAAAAAGGAAATATTAGTTTTTTAATGGTTTCAGTCCTTGATTCTGAAATTAACTTAAAAACTACTTATGAAGAATTAATAAATACTGGAAATTGGCAGAAGGGTTGGATCAATCTTTCAAAGCATCAATCGATTACAGAAGAATACGTTAACTATAAATCCATCAATCAAGGAAAGGGTATCGATGAGATATTCATTAATGAAGATTCTTTATTTAATATTTCTTAATTTGATATAAATCTTTCAAATCTCTTTTCTTTGTAAATACTAGGTTTTTTGTGACTTAATAATTATTTAAAAGTTTTACCCCTTTCAAAAAAATAAAATTAACGTTATCAAGGATTAATTATATTTACTTAATTCAATGTTAGGGGATATGTGGAGCTCATCTGAGTTGACCTCTGAAAAACTGGGAATAACTGAAATTAAACTTTCTTTTTTACGTGAAAATGGAATACTCAAGCCTGGGATTCATTGGAAAAGCTCTCCACTCGGTCAGAAAAAACCTTGGAAACCCTTAGCCCTTTACAATGTAAAAATGTGCAGAGAAATAATTAATAAATTTTATTCTGAAGAAAACTATAATATCGCAGCCTAAAAAATGATTTTATCCTGATTAATTTGGGAAAATATATACAATATTTATTCGATTAGATTCTCATCTTTACACTCAATAAGAGTGTTTTGCAAAGTTGGATATAAGTTAATCATACTTATATATTGTTTAGATTTTCTGTAAGATTTTGCAGCCTTTTTGTAATGAACTTCAGATTTCATTTCTAGTGAAAATTTTCTAGAAGACTCTTGAGAAGTAGTCATAATATTAGATGTCTTATCTCATATTTAATAATTGTTTGAGAATGAGGCAATAAATAGGATGTATTAATGAAACAAAACATCGTTTAATGTCAGCAAAAAGAAATTTAATAAAAAAAAATTAAAATTAAAACTCTTTTAAATTGATATGTAATCTATTCTCTAGCAATAACTTTGCTGTTGAAATCTAACTTATTCTAAATTTAATATTTTTGGGAAATTAATTAATTTTTTTTTCTTAGGATTACTAATTTTTACAATTTTGTTGTGAATTCAACCGTTTTATGAAAATTAAAGTATTCTCAAAACGTTTAAGCTAATCATTTCCTAAATGCAAACCTACGGTAATCCAGATACCACTTACGGGTGGTGGGCTGGAAATTCAGGTGTAGCTAATCGCTCAGGAAAATTTATCGCTGCTCATGTAGCTCATGCAGGATTAATTGTTTTCTGGGCTGGTGCTTTCACCCTTTTTGAACTTTCACGATTCGATCCTAGTGTTCCTATGGGTCATCAACCTTTAATTGTTCTTCCACACTTAGCAACTCTAGGAATAGGGTTTGACGCTAATGGCGTTGCTATGGGAGATACTAAACCTGTACTTGCGATAGCAATCGTGCACTTAGTTTCTTCTATGGTTTTAGCTGCTGGTGGACTTTTACACTCTCTACTTCTTCCAGGAAATTTAGAAGATTCAGATATTGCTAGAGCAAGAAAATTCAATATTGAATGGGATAATCCTGACAAATTGACATTTATTCTTGGACATCATCTCCTCTTCTTAGGATTTGCAGTTATTGCTTTCGTTGAATGGGCCAGAGTCCATGGAATTTATGATCCAGCTATTGGCGCTGTAAGACAAGTTGAATACGAATTAAACTTAGCAAAAATTTGGAATCATCAAACAGACTTTTTGACTATCGATAGTCTGGAAGAGGTTATGGGCGGTCATGCATTCTTAGCTTTTGTAGAGATTACAGGTGGTGCATGGCATATCGCTACTAAGCAGGTGGGAGAATTTACTAAGTTCAAAGGTAAAGGTCTTCTATCAGCAGAAGCTGTTCTATCTTGGTCATTAGCAGGTATAGGCTGGATGGCTATTATTGCAGCTTTCTGGAGTGCAGCAAATACAACTGTTTATCCTGTTGAATATTTTGGTGAACCACTTGAATTGAAGTTTAGTATTTCTCCATATTGGATTGATACTGTTGATCTTCCTGATGGTGAGTTTACATCAAGGGCATGGTTAGCAAATGTTCACTACTACTTTGGTTTCTTCTTTATTCAAGGCCACCTTTGGCATGCTCTAAGAGCATTAGGCTTTGATTTCAAGAGAGTTACAAATGCTATTAGTAATATTGATAGTGCCACAATTACTCTTAAGGATTAAATTCTCAAGTTAATCATTTATATCAAGGGCCCTTTTAAAGGGCCTTTTTTATTTGAAAAATTTTGTTTGCTAATTTAGATTTAGAATTATATGTTTCTGAAATCATTGAATATTTTTTCTCTGCAGAATAAAGATATTTTTTCAAATTCTCTATTGATAAGTTTTTTGGGATTATTAATTATATTTTTTTTGTTGATTTTTGGGAGGAAATTAAAACTAGCTGTTCAACTTGAGAGATTTGGATTGCCAATAGCAGTCATATCGGGGATTTTAGGTATATCTATAGGTCCATTTGGAGCAATACATTTTTTGCCAAAAGAAACAATCAATGTTTGGAGTAATTTTCCTACTCCTCTTTTATCTTTAGTTTTCGCAACTTTAATGATGGGAAGACCTATTCCAAATATAAATGGTTTAGTTAAACCAATTTTTAATCAATTTCTATTAGCTCTTTCCCTAGGTTTCGGACAATTTTTTGTTGGCGGTCTAGTTGTTAAATATTTTCTACCTCCATCTACGGAAGCAAACCCTCTCATGGGATGTCTAATAGAGGTTGGTTTTGAGGGTGGTCATGGAGCTGCATCAATAATCGGTGAAAGTTTTAATAAACTCGGTTTCCCAAATGGTTTAGATCTTGGTTTGGCTATGGCAACAATGGGTTTATTATCCTCTTCAATATTGGGGAGCATATTTATCTTTATTGGTAGAACTTTAGGCCTTTCAGATACTGAAGAAATTCTTGAACGAGAAGATACTCTAAATGGAAAAAATAAGATTAAAATTTTTGCAGATTTAAGAATTTTTATAATAAATCTTGGATTCTCTGGTTTGGCAATTTCTTTTGGTGTTTTGCTTCTTAAATTTTTAAGGTATATTTCAAGTTCTTTTGGTGATTTTTCGAAGGAAATTATTTTTTCACTACCAGTATTTCCTTTTATCCTTATAGGTTCGCTCCTTATTAGATATATTTTAGAAAAAACCAAAAATACAGAATTTATTTCAAATATTCTGCAAAGGGAGATTGGTATTTTATCAACAGACTTATTGATTTTTACAGCTATGGCCAGTTTAGATATTGCTGTTGTTTTTGATAATTGGATACTTATTTTAGTGTTTACTATTTTCGGTTTATTTTGGAATTTAATCTGCATTGCTTATTTCGCATACTTTATTTTTGATGATTATTGGTTTGAAAAAAGTTTGATAGAGTTTGGTAATTCCACTGGTGTAGTAGCTTCTGGGTTACTTCTTTTAAGGCTTGCAGATCCTAAAAATATTTCTAAGACTTTACCAATTTTTACATCAAAACAGCTATTTGCTCAATTAATTCTTTCTGGGGGACTATTCACAGTTCTTGCACCATTAATGATTTCTAAAATTGGGTTAGATTATTGGACAGAAATTTGTGCCTTAATTACATTCGCAATTCTCTCTATCGCATTGATTTTTAACAAAGTAGAGATGAAAAAGTTTCAATAAAAACCCTAGAATAGTAAAAAGGCTAAATTTTTATTTTAATGTCATTTACACCCTACGATATTCCACCTCAAGAAAATAAAGGGAAGTGGTTTAGGAGTCATTTACTTGGAAGGGAAATCGAACTTGGTGAATTGTATAGTCTTGGATCAAATGATTTAGATTTGCTTATGGCGGAGACTGCAGAAATCAGAAGCGATCTTGATTTTAAGGAAAAAAATATAGGCAAATTCAGGACCGCAGGATATTTTTTGGAGTTAGCAAGAATAATTGAGAAAAGGAAGTTGTTAGAAAGTTAATTTGATGGGAAATAATTCTTCCTAGAATTTTGTTCCCATAATTCGTATTTATACATTAACGACTTAAATTCTCTATTTTTTTCAAACGAATCTAACCAGTTTTTTATTGAGGATTCAAAATAATTTGTTCTTTTTTGACTTTCACAAGCGATTCTAAATTGTCTTACAAAAGGCCAAATAGACCAATCGGCGATTGTTGGGCTATCTCCAAAAAAGTATTTTTTTTCGGCAAGAAGTTCGTTCCATCTCTTCATAAATTTAATCGCATTTGTGAAATGAAATTCTTCATCACCATCTTTATATCTTGTGGCATATTTAAATCGATCCAAATGATATTTGAATTCGTTATCGTTTTCATTAATTATTTCTAAAATATCTTCCTTTTTGTTCTCAGGAAAATAAATTAATTTGATGTTTTCCTTTTTTGATTCTGAAAGAGCCCACAGGATGATTTCAAGACTTTCTTCAATAACTTCACTATTTTTTTTTATAAGAATTGGAACCGTTTTCGTCTTTGAATTATTTAAAAAATCTAGAGGTTTATTTTTTAAATCAATTTCTCTTATCTCTACTTTTATTTCGCAAATTAACAGGGCCCATCTTGCACGAATTGCATATGGACATCTTCGAAATGAATATAAAATATCGTTTTTCATATTGTAAAAACTTTTAATTTCCTTAATTCTTTTAGTATTATCTAAGTAGGATCAATATTAATTTTACAACGCAAATGTCGGGATATGTTTACCTTATTAGAGTAGGAGACCTTTATAGGATTGGGAAAACGGATAATCTAGAAAAGAAAATTAAAAAATTAAAGCCAGATGAATTATTAACATCAATTATGACTAAGGAGCCCGAAACTCTTGAAGCAAGATTACTAAGAAAATATAAGTCTCAAAGAATTCCTGAAACTGGCTATTTAAAGCTTTCTAAAAGACAAATTAGAGAATGTAAAAAGCAATTTGAATTAAAGGGTAGTTTACCTCATACTTTAGATGCTGAAGTTTCTATAACTCTATTTGCATCTTTTTTATTGTTTTCATTAGGTTCTTTTATTTTTAATTATTTAAATTTTGGATTTGTAAGATCTATATCTTATTCTTTCGGAATGGCATCTCTACCAATGGTTATATTATTTATTACAGGTAGTTTTGGCGGATACTTTTCTGAAGATTTATCTCTTTTTTCATTGTTAACTAATCGAATAAAAGGTTTATTTATTGCAATTGCAATGCTTTCAATTGCTTACTTAATTTTTAATTTAGGTTAAATTTCATAGTTACAATTTAAGGCGATTTCAAATGGAACTGATTGGGTAGGTAACTTAAGAATAATTGAGCATATTTCAGCAATATCTTCAGGTTGTGTCATGCTTGATTTGTCTAAAGAAGAGATATTTTGGGCCATTTTTGTATTAACCCAGCTTGGGCAAATTGCAGTAATCCTTATATTTTTATCCCAACCTTTATTTTTCATAGTTTGGCATAATCCCATCAAAGCAAATTTTGAAGAAGAATAAGCGGCTAAATCACCTTTGGATCTTTTTCCACTCATTGAAACTAAAACTATAATTCTTCCTCTTCCAGAGGTACATAAATGATCCCAAGAAAGCCTACATAAATGCCAAATTGCCAAAAAATTTATATTTAATGTATTTAAAATATCTTCTTCATCACCTTCTTTGTATAAGAAAGGAACTTTGGATAATACTCCAGAACAATTTATTACTGAATCAAATCCTCCAAATTCATCTACGGTATTCTTTATCCAATTTTCGGCTGTAATTTTTTTTAAAGCATCATAGTGGTTGATTATAATTTTCCCTTCTGGCCATTTTTTTGGATCAATAGCGCTTCCTTTTAATGATTCTAAATCTCTTATGCCAACACTAATTCTATTGCCTTCTTTTAACTCTTTATGTGCAATATTTAGTCCAATACCTCTACTGGCTCCACTTATTAATATGGTTCTCATTTTTTAACTATATGTTTGGAAATATTATCCTAAGTAACATTTTAAATTCTCTTCCATGCATAATCATAAGACCTTTCTTTACACTCCATGGAGCCTTTAAAAACATTACGCACATAGCATATACAATCTCTTTTAAAGAAAGTGTATCAGTTAGAAACCCATACCATTGATTTTTAGGTAGTTGAAAAAAACTGCCAAAAAACTCTCTCAATAGTTTCTCATCAAACCTCATGAGTTTTTCTAATCCAAATTGGTAAAGTGATTTCTTCCTGATTAGTTCTTTTGACCATAAAGTTTCCCAACCTTTTCTAGCAATATGATAGGTACTTAGATTTTTGTTTTTAATTGCCTCTGAGACTGCCTTCGCGACAAGTGGAGCTCTTCTTAAAACATTACCAATTAAATATCCAGATGCAGGATGTACCATTGAAGCAGCACCACCATATCCAAGTATTTGTTGTTTGAAATCTGGGATTGGCATATTCATGGGAAGAAATAGGCCAAGTTCTTCGTGCTGCATGCTTGTGATTGATATATTTCGATAAGAAAGCCTCTTCTCTAGTCTCTCTTTTAAATTTTCCATTGTTAGAGGATTTACCAAACCAAGAGATGTCTCTTCAAGAAAATATTTCCCATCCCCCATATCCATGGCATAAAGAAAAGTTGGCGGTTCTTTTTTTTGCTCATCGTTAAGATGATCATTTCTATAGTCCATTAATACAAACTGCCCTTTCTTAAGTGGAGGTTTACTAAAATTACCTACTATCCCATAACAAGTTTGGACTGCTAAAGGACCACAGGATTTTAATTTAAGAAAAACAGGATCATACCCTGTTGCATCTACTACTAATCTTGCAGAGTAAGTTTTGCCATCTTTTGTAGTTACTATACTTTTGTATTTTTCAAAATGTATTTTGTTTGCAAAGCCTTGATGCCATTTAATAAAAGACTTATTGCATTCGTTAATCCAATAATTGTGGAGTTTCTTCTTGTCAAATAGTCCATAATCTAGTGAATGTTCAGTGGCTTTATTCTCGTCGTCCTGCTCTTCTAAAGCGCCATGCCCAAAAAAACTTACAGTATTCTTCCATCTATATTCCAGTAAATCCTGAAGCCCGAGTTGATCAACTTCTTTCCCCCAAATGCCATATGTATTTGGCCAAGGTTCATCTGGTCCATTTGGAGAAAGCACTTCAACATCTAATTTTTCCTTCCCTAAAGCTGAGGCAATAGCCATACCTGCAGGACCTGCACCCAAAACAAGAACATCTGGCATATTTTCTTTTGACATTAAATATAAATCTTATGATTAAAGAAATTTATGGAACAAATTATTACTTCTGAGCCTAGAATTATATTTTTCATCCAATACTTATAATGAGAGTAGATTAATGATAATCAAATTACTCAAATACTAGTGACTAAGTTTTCGGTGTTTTAACAATAATTTATAAGATTACAAAATAAAAAAAACTTTATTTATTTTTTATCATAAAAAAATATGGGAGTTTAAATGATTAAAAATAAAAATATTTTAATTACTGGAGGTAATTCAGGAATAGGGTTTTTTGCCATTATTAATTTACTGAAGACGAAAAATATTTTATATGTTGTAATAAAAAACGATTTTAGAAAGAATGAATTTCTCAGAAAAATCGAGGAACATTTTGATAAAAATTATCTTAGTAAATTTTTAAATATTATTGAAAATTGTGATCTTTCAGATCTAGAGAATATTAAAAAAATTAAAGATTACTTTATTAGTAAAAAGATTTTTTTAGATGTTCTTATTTTAAATGCAGGATTGCAATATACAGGCTCTTTTTACCCTAAAGTATCAAAACAAGGCATAGAACTAACTTTTGCAGTAAATCATCTTGCACATTTTTACTTAGTAAATGTCCTAAAAGATTTTATTAGAGATAAAGAAGAATCTAGAATCATTATTACATCATCAGATGTACACGACCCCAAAAGTTCGGGTGGAAATATAGGAAAGAAAGCGGCACTTAATAACCTAGTTAATTTAAGAAAAAAAGTAACTGGGCAATTTTTAAATTTTAATGCTGATGAAGCTTATAAAAATAGTAAGTTATGTAATATTTTGTTTGCTAAAGAACTTGAAAAAAAATTAAAAATTTCCTCTAGTAAAATTTCTGTAATTACTTGGGCTCCTGGTCTAGTGATACCAAATGATGATCTTGGTTTTTTTAGATACAGTAAGCGTTTTAATCTCCTTGGATATTTAATTTTTTCTAAAGCTGCAAAAAATATTTTAGGGATTTCTGAAAGCACAGAAAATGCTGGTAGGATACTTTCAGAAATTGTTTTTGATTCAAATTTAAATAATATTGGTTACGTTCATTTAAGTAATAAAATAATATCTTTTAAAAAACATAAATTAGTTGAAAGTAAGGTTAGCGATGAGGCAAATAATTCTGAGTTGGCTTCAAAACTTTGGATTTTAAGTGAAGAGATTTGTAGATCATTTGGCTTTGTTACTTTCAATATTTAAGGTTTGTGTTGGGAATGCAAACTCTATATTATTAACCGCAAATTCCTCAATAATTCTTAAATTGATAGATTGTTGAGCTTCCATTGCTGCGAGATAATTATTTGTTGGGATGTAATAAACAAGTTCGAAATTAAGACTGAAGTCGCCGAAATCTGTGAAATGACATCTATCAAAAGACGCATCTTTTGTCTCTTCAACTATTTTTTTAATTATTATTGGAATCAATTTCATAAGTTTTGGAGAGGTTTCATAAACAACTCCCAATTTATGCACTAACCTCCTTTTTTCCATTTGTGCGTAATTTGAAATTATTCCATTTGTTAGAGCGCTATTGCTCATTACTATAACTTCTCCATTAATACTTCTTATCCTTGAGGATCTTACTCCCACTCTCTCAACCATTCCGAGGACTCCATCAGATTTTATAAACTCACCTTTTTGAAAAGGTTTATCAAGCAAAATTGTTATGTATTCAAAAAACTCCTGAACTGGATCTTTCAAAGCTAATCCTGCTCCAATACCTCCTGCACTTAGTAAAGCCCATATGGCAGTCATTTGAACACCTATATTTTGTAAGAAAAAAATTGAGCCAATAGTCCATGTTAATGCTTTTATCAATGGAGTTAGTGAAGATACCATTGAACTAATTGAGGAATCATTAATTTTCGAGGTCGATTCTGTTAAAGATCTTATTAAAACTTTGTTGAGTGCTTTTATGATGATTATTAATATAAATAATTTCAAAATATTCAATAAGACAGAGATAAAAGTTATTTCATCAGCAAAAAAATAGTCAATTGAAAAATAAAATGAGAGGAGGAAACCTATAGGTTTTATAATTCCAGAGATCACCTCAAAAATAAAATCATCGAAATTTGTTTTTGTTCTTTTGGAAATCTTTTTAAAAAATATTTTCGAAACTTTAGAAATTATTATCGACAATAAAGTTCCAATAAAAAAAATAGATATTGCCAGAAGGAAGTTTTCAGTAACTAATTTCATATTCAAATAAACCCTTAAAATTTATCTCTAATAAAATTTTAAATTATCTCTAAACAACAAACCAGTCTTTATTTTTATTTAACTCATTATTATATTTCTAATTTCTTTAAATTCTTTTCTATCCGCAGTTTTGCATAATTCAAAAATTATTGATTCAGTTGTTGTTAAGATCGCCCCACTCTGAGTCATTCTTTGTAATGCTATTTCATGATCTACCCTATTTCGACTTCCCATGGAATCTGATATGAGAATAACTTCAAATCCTTTTTGTAAACAATCTAATACTGTTTGTTGAATACAAATATGCGTTTCGATCCCACAAACTATCAAATTAGTAATTTTCTTATCTTTAAGTTCTTTTAAAAAATCTTCTAATTTACCTAGGCTAAATTCCATTTTTTCAAATTTTATAAATTCTGTTATGGGTGATAATTCAGGTATCGTTTCTCCCAGTTTGAGTGGGTTCTGTTCAGATATAAATATGTTATCTTCTAAAATTTGGTAAGCATTTATTAATTTTTTAATGTTTTTGATTATTGAATCCTTATTAAAAATTGGTCTTATTATTTTTTCCTGAATATCAATAATTATCAAGGCGTTTACTTTTGATGATAATTTATCATAAGAGATTTCTTGATCATTCATCATTTACATCAAAAGCTACATTTAACATAATATTTTGAAGAACTTTAGTAAATATTTTAAATAAATAAGTTGTTTAACTCTCATCAAGAGTTATTATTGAGAATAGCCATGGGTTAATTTTGTCATTATCCTCTCAATACAAAGTCATCACATCTCCTCTTGGTGATGGATTACATAAAGATGGGAAGAGATTAACTCCTCAGAGGTTAAAGGTGCTTAATTTATTTGAAAATATTGGCTCTGGAAAGCATCTTAGTGCTGAAGAGGTTCATGAAAAGTTAGTTAAAACAAGCTCCAAAGTCTCACTAGCAACAATTTATAGAACTTTAAGACTTTTAGTACAAATGGGTTTGCTTCATGAATTAGAACTCAGTGAGGGTGGACACAGATATGAATTGCTTAGTAATGACACACCGGATCATCATCATTTGATTTGCATTAGATGTGGAAGAACAGAAGAATTCGAAAATGATGAGGTTTTAGAGGCAGGCAAAGTTGCAGCAAAAGTTAATGGTTTTAAATTAATTGAATCCTCTTTAAATGTAAGAGCAATTTGTCCTAATTGCATTTAGTAGGTTTTAACTTAAAGACCCTCCACAACTTGACCCCGCTCCTGCAGTGCAAGCAAAACAATGTTCTTTTACAGCTACCCCGTAGTCAAAAGTAAATGATTCATCCAACAGATCAAAAAGTGTCTTTGGTCCTTTATTCTCTCGGAAATTTATCTGTTGGTTAAAGTCACAATCATAAATTTCTCCTAGCCAATTTACGCTAATTGTCTTTTTACACATTAGATTTTCTAAATTTTTTTCATTAAAATTTTCTTTTAGTAATTTGTAATAAGTATTTAGTTTCCCTTCTCTTCTAAGAGATTCTTCATATCTATTTATTGGCATATTAGTTATTGTGTATAAATTATTAAAAACGATATTGTATTTTTCGAATAGAATTTTTTTATAATCCTTCTCCAATAGTTCCTGAGAAGGAGGAAGAATTGGGCTTACAGGATTGTAAACAAGATTTAATTGTAATCCATTTGCTTTCTTTCCATAACCTAATTCATTAAGAATTTTTATGGCATTAATACTTTTTTCAAAAACGCCAAAACCCCTTTGAAAATCAACATTATTTTTTTCATAACATGGTAGCGAAGCAGTAATAATCACTTTATTTTTTGCAAGAAATTGAGGAAGATCTTCATAACCTTCTTCAAAAAAAATTGTCAAATTGCACCTATCAATAATATCAACCTCTTTTGTGTTCAAGCTGGTTATTAGATTTTTAAATTTTGGATGAAGTTCTGGCGCACCACCTGTAATATCCAAAGTCTTGATTTTGTATTTTTCAATTATCTTTGGAATAAGAGATATCATTTCATTGGACATCTTTTCAGTCCTTAGGGGACTCGAATTGACGTGACAATGCTTACAAGCCTGATTGCATTTATAACCTATGTTAATTTGCAATGTTTCTATAGGTTCTTTATATATTGAGGGGAATTTTTCTTTCATGAATCTATTATTTATAAATTGTCATTCGAAAATAAAAAAGTCAACTATTTTTTTTAAAGTTTGATCTCTCATTAGCAAGTTCAATAAACCAACTTATGTATTCTTTGGGACCATTTTTAAAAACTATGTCAAATTTTAAATTGTCATGAACATCACTGATCCCTAATAAACCAGTTTTTTTTGTAGAGGGTCTTTCAACTTCACCAGAACTACTATCTACAAAAATTATTTTATTCTTAATCCCAAATTCATTGCCTAATATTTGTATTAATTCTAGAAAAGACCTGTCACTTCCTCCTCTTGAATAACTTTTTTCATCATTATTTTTTTTTGATGTGACTGTGTCACCAACTCCTACAATCAAAGGCATATCTTCTTTTTGAATAGTTCTTTTGCATAAATCAATTTTTTCCATTACAGAATTTGGAGAGTTTCTAAAATTAAAATTTCTTCCAAAAGGAGCTTTACCAGTTTTATCCGCAATAAATTTATTTAAAAGAAATAAAACTCCAGAATCTTTAACTGCTCCTTTAATAAGTAATTGTATGTCTGTTGATCCGATATCATCTTGAGAAGAAAGTTTGATTGTTTCTCTACCATTTTTATTACCTAAATTTGGTGAAATATGAAGGAAAAATGAGTTTTTGAGGCCTTCGGATTCAGCTTTTAAAATGATTTCATTCATCATTTTTTCAAAACTAATTTGAATAAGATTTCTTTTATCAGAATCTTCATTAACTAAATCAAATAGACTATTGAAATTAATGGTTGGCGAAAAGCGTGTTTCACAAATTGATTTTACTGCGTGAAAATTGATATCCTCTTGGCTAAGTTCAGGAAAAATATTCTTAACTATATAATTAAATTTTGGTCTTATTAAACTAGGTACTTTAGATAAAAAACTTAGTTCTTTTTCTGAGACTCCTTCAAAACTTATTTCACCATTACTGTCTTGATACTCTACTCCACAGGCAGCTAAACCTCTTAAATATAGTTCTTTGTTTTTAGGCTCAGTAGTGCTCCCTAAACTCCTCTCTATTATTCTGTTAACTCCTCTCGGACCTTCATGTTCACCACAAGTTAATACAAAGAATTCCTCGGCAAATTCTTTTACTGCATAGATATATTTTGATTCTAACTCTCTGGTCAGTGGATCTTTAACTAGAGAGATACAAACTCCGTCAATGTCTTGAATAAATAAGATATTTTTAGAAGAAATTAATTGTTTTTGTTCATTTAAATTACTTGCCATATATTCCATATTTATAATTGATTTTCTTTTAATTTCCACTTTCTCAGAAATTATAAATTAAAAAACTCAATATTTAAAATAAATAATTTGCTATGGTAAAAATCGCTTTAATGTAGAAAAATGTTGGTATGGGTAATAAATTAAAAAAATTATCAAGAATTTCCAAAAATGAAGAATAAATTCATAGAAAACATAAACGATAAAAAATATTTTTATTCATTGATTGAAGATATAGAGAATAGCAAAGTTGGATTTTACAGTGTTGGTTTATATCCTGCATCATTAGCGTACAACTGTGCTATGCATGGAAATTCAAATAATATTCTCTTAGCTCCTAGGGAAGATAGAGATCTGTTAGGTGCTTTCTCAAATGATGTTCTTTCTGATATGGATAATGAGATTATTGAAAAGATTAAGAGAATGGGAAATTATTCTTCAGAGGGAAAAATAAAGTCTTTTGATCTAAAAGATCTTCTCTTGGGATGCGAAATAGTTTTTCTTGCTTCAAATAGTAATCACATACAAGATGATGTTAAACATGCTTTAGAACTAAGAAAAACTTTAAAAAGAGAAAATGTGGTTCTTGGCTGTCTAGTCGGTTCTTTTTGCATTGATAATAAAAGTAAGAACCCTTTTATTCTTTGTAATAAATATCCAAATTTAGCTTTTTTTACAGGATTTCATCGTCACGGTGCTTTACGAAATCCTAATGATAGTTTTACTGCAAATTTCTGCCATCCTGATGCCTTAACTGCTTTAATAGGAGCTCGAATTTTGAATCAATTGTCCCCAAAAATTCAAGTTTCTCCTGGAGTTCATAATATTGAATGTCAATATATAAAATCAATAAAAAATATTTCATCCATTTTTGCAGGCTTTGTAAATAACTTTCATTCCGATAAGCCAGGAATGCTACCTAGCATTAATACAATTTTGTTAACTCAATCTTTAGATCAGGCCGCATCAGTATCATTACAAGTTAGAAAAGAAAATAAATTAGAAAACAAACATCTTTCATTAAAAGAACTTGGTTATGGTGAAGAAATAATTAGTGCAAAGGAAATAATTAATAATAAATTTTGTGAAAAAGGAGATTATACTTTTTCTCAATTAAATGCTGTTAAGGCTGATGTTTTAGGGAGTATGACTCTACCAACTGAAGGCAAACCAACACGGAATTTTCAAGCAGGACAAGTTTTATCAGATATGCTTTTGCAACTCAACAGATGTCCAAAAGATGTCTCGGAATTTGTAAATTGGTGTAATAAATATTCTCTCAGTCAAGGAGGTTTAGAAGGTCTAAAATCTTTAAAATTTTGGCCAGACATTTATAAAGAATTCAAAATTAAAAATAACAATTGTTCAATGATTAATTTGATTTATTTATGCTTTAATGCTAATTCAGAAGAGAAAAAAGAAATTTATAATGTTTTAATTAGTTCAGAAGAAATCACTAATTTTTGCCAAGAATCTGTGAAATCTGAATTATCTTTCGAACTAAATGAAAAATTAAAAGGAGATTATCTTTTTGACGATATTGAAAACTTTTATAAGAAATTATTTATTGAAAAAGAGCAAAACGCCCTTAAAACAAATGAATACAGTAATCAAATTTCTAAAAAAAATCCTAGTTATATTAAAGTATTGAAAATTATTAATAAATATTTTAATAATTGATTATTTTTCTAATTTGCTAGAAAGCAAAGTTCTTAATTTATTTACTAATCTTGATTGCAGGGTTAGAATTATTATGGTTTAAAAGGTTTTTTTTTGAAAAAGGAATTAACTCATCGTTCTCATGAACTTAAAGCTCTTGGTTGGAATCAAGAAGACTTAACAAGATACGAAGATTTATGGGACTACAGCCAAAGATGGGGATTAATAAATTTAGAAAGAGAAGACAGACAGTTTTTAAAGCAGGCAGAAAAGTTACTCCCAAAGATCCAAAATAAAAAGATATCCGTTAAAAAAACTATTGAAGAAAAATCTTATTATCTATGGTTAAATTTTTACCTTGATGAAATTAATACTTTTAGTAATTCTAATCTTCCAAAAAATAAATATGGTGTTTGGACACTCTTAATTGAAGAGGAAATAAAACTTCTTAAGGAATTACAACCAGTTATGGGTCTTCCAGATACTTTAAAAGCTAAGAATCTATATGAAAATAGAAAAGAGCTTATAAATAAAGCTTTTAGCGAATTTGATGCTAAGAACAATGTTAAGTGTTTCAATTTTGATGAGGTTCTTAACAACTCTGAAAAAGATGTTGGTAAGAATTGGAAATCAATTACTGAAAAAGATCCTGAGGCTAATAAAACTTTTCCAATAATTGATTCTGCAAATATTGAGAAACTCAGATCTGCGATAACAGAGGATTTGAGTACATATATGAAAGATAATTACCCCTCATTAAAAAAGGATTTATAAATATTTATCTTTTTTTTGTTTTTTTTTTGGACTTTTCTAAGTTAAATAGAGAATAGGATTATTTAAAAAATTTTGAGCAACCAAAAGTTCGAGACACTTCAGTTACATGCAGGCCAAGTTCCTGATCCAACTACAAATTCTAGAGCAGTACCCATCTATCAAACTAGTTCCTATGTCTTTGATAATGCAGAGCATGGAGCGAATCTTTTTGGATTAAAAGAATTTGGAAATATTTATACTCGACTTATGAACCCCACCACAGATGTCTTCGAAAAAAGGATGGCAGCTTTGGAGGGAGGTATGGCAGCACTTGCAACATCTTCAGGTCAAGCCGCTCAATTCTTGGCAATAGTGAACTGTATGACTGCAGGGGATAATTTTGTCTCTACTTCTTTTCTATATGGTGGGACCTACAATCAATTTAAGGTGCAATTTCCAAGATTAGGAATAGAAGTTAAATTTGCAGATGGCGATAGTATAGATAGTTTTAGAAATAAAATTGATGATAAAACCAAAGCAATATATGTCGAATCAATGGGAAATCCTAGGTTCAACATCCCAGATTTTGAGGGACTCTCTGCTTTAGCGAAGGAAAATGGAATTCCCTTAATAGTTGATAATACCCTTGGTGCTGGTGGTGCTTTAATAAGACCAATTGATTTTGGAGCCGATGTTGTTGTGGAAAGTGCAACAAAATGGATCGGTGGACATGGAACAAGTATCGGAGGGGTTATTGTTGATGCCGGAACCTTTGATTGGGGAAATGGTAAATTTCCACTAATGAGTGAGCCAAGCGCTGCTTATCATGGTCTCGTTCATTGGGATGCTTTTGGTTTCGGTAGTGATATCTGCAAATCTTTGGGAGTACCTGATAATAGAAATATAGCTTTTGCGTTAAGAGCAAGACTTGAATGCCTCAGAGACTGGGGATCGGCTCAAAGTCCTTTTAATTCTTTCTTGCTATTGCAGGGTTTGGAAACTTTAAGTTTAAGAATAGAAAGACAAACTTCTAATGCTCTTGAATTAGCAAAATGGCTAGATTCTAATCCTAATGTAAGTAGTGTTAATTATCCTGGCCTAGAATCTGATCCATATTACTCTAGTGCTAAAAAATATACTACTGGAAGGGGCATGGGTTGCATGCTTATGTTCTCTCTCAATGGGGGTTATGAAAATGCAGTAAAATTTATTGATTCCTTAAAATTAGCGAGCCACCTTGCTAACGTAGGGGATTCAAAAACATTAGTAATTCATCCTGCTTCAACAACTCATCAGCAATTATCTGAAGAAGAGCAATTATCTGCAGGTGTGACTCCTACGATGGTAAGAGTTTCTGTAGGAATTGAACATATTGATGATATAAAAGCAGATTTCGAACAAGCACTTTCACAAATCACATAGGAAAGGAGATTTATTGGCTTTAATAATTCCAAGTAACTATCACAAGATTAGTGATGTTGAGAAAAATCATATATCTTGGATCGAACCAGAATTGGCAAAAAGACAGGATATACGTCCTCTCAGGATTGGTATTTTAAATATCATGCCTCTTGGTAAGCAGTATGAATTTAACTTACTTCATCCACTTGGTTTATCTCCTCTTCAAATTGAGCCAGTTTGGATAAAGCTTGAAACTCACTCTTATAAAACATGGGATCTTAATCATTTAAATAATCTATACATAACTTGGGAAGAAGCAAATAATCCAGAACCATTAGATGGAATTATTATTACTGGAGCACCTATTGAGCACCTAGCCTTTGAGGAGGTTAAGTATTGGGATGAATTTGTGAAAATTGTAAATGAAGCTAGAAATTCTTGTGCGAGTACTCTTGGATTATGTTGGGCGGGCTTTGCGCTGGCTTATTTGGCGGGGGTTAATAAGCAAGTTTTTGATAGGAAATTATTTGGGGTATTCCCTTTAAAAAGTCTTGTGCCTGGACACCCATTGATGGGTACACAAGATGATGAATTTATATGTCCTCAAAGTAGATTTGCGGGATTACCAGATTTGGAAATGGAAAAGGCTCAAAAAGAAGGAAAATTGAATTTGTTGGCTTATGGAGAAAAAGTCGGATATACAATATTTGAATCTAATGATCAAAAACAACTTATGCATTTAGGTCATCCTGAATATACGGTGCATAGAATTATTAGTGAAATTGAAAGAGATAAAGAAAAGGGAGATGTTCCTCCTCCTAAAAATTTTGATCTAAATAGTTCAAAAACCGCTTGGAGGTCTCATAGGAATTTGCTTTTTCAACAATGGCTTTGGTTCTGTTATCAACAAGTTAGTCTTAAATAACTTTTTTAGTGAGCGCTTTCAATACCACCTAGTCTTTCAAATAAGTTAAGACTTTCTTTATTTAATCCTATGATTTCAACTTTAGAACCACCATTCTGGAACTTTCTAATAATTTGCTCAAGAGCAACAACGCCACTTTGATCCCAAATATGAGCTAAAGACATATCAATTACAATATTTTCTGGATGTTCATGAATATCAAATCCTTGTAAGAAATAAATTTTACTTACAAAAAATAATTGTCCTTTTACTTTGTAGGTAGTCAAATTATTTTCTTTAGCCCATGAGACAGTTATAACTTTTGCGACTTTTCTGCTGAAAAGAATTGCAGCTAATGCAACTCCAGCAATAACTCCAAGTGCAAGATTATGCGGTTTTGTCAACATTGTAACCGCAAAAGTCATAAGCATTACTGCAGTATCACTTTTAGGTATCTTTCTAATATTTTTTAATCCATTTATATCTGCTGTACTTATCGCGATCGTTATCATGATTGCTACTAAAGCTGCCATTGGTATTGCTCCAATCCAAGACTTCAAGAGGATAATCATAATTAGTAGAGATATACCTGAGGAGAGAGTTGATAATCTAGATTTACCACCATTTTCAGTATTCATAACAGATTGCCCAACTAAGGCACATCCTGCCATTCCACCAAATAAGGATGCCACAATATTTGCGATTCCCTGTCCTCTTGCTTCTTTATTTTTATTAGAACTTGTATCAGTTACATCGTCTAAAATGTCTTGAGTTAAAAAGGTTTCCATTAAACCCACGAGAGATATTGCAAGTGAAGTCGGTAAAATAATTCCTAATGTTTCAAGACTAAAAGGTACTTTTCCATTTTCTATTGATCCAAAAGGAAGAGAAATACTTGGTAATCCATCAGGTAATTTACCCAAATCGCTAACTGTTGGGACATCTAAATTCAAGAATATGCTTATGAGAGTAATTACTACTATCGCGATAAGTTGAGATGGGACTACTCTTGTTATTTTTGGAAGCCCATAGATAATTATTAATCCTAGGATTACAAGAATCCAAACTACTGGGATCTGAGAGTTAACTGGATACTGACTCAAAGTTTGTTCAATTAATCCTTTTGTTTCTTTAATACCTATTCCTAATTGAGGTAGTTGTGCCTGAAATATTAAAAGCGCTAGTGCATTTACAAATCCACTTAATACTCCCGTTGGCACGAATCGCATTTGGTAGGCAAGTCTTAAATATCCCCAAAGAATTTGGAAAATTCCAGTTAATATTCCAGCTGCAATAAGATATGGGACTCCTAATCCAGGAGCTTGTGATTCTCCATAAGCGACAAGTCCAGTCATCAAAAGAGCTGTTGAACCTGTGGCTGAAGTGATCATCCCCCTTCTTCCTCCAACAATCGCAATTGTTATAGACAAACAAAATGCACCAAAAAGGCCAACTTTAGGATCTACACCAGCTATACCTGAAAAAGCAATTGCTTCTGGGATCATTGCAAAAGCAACAACTAGGCCTGAGAGAATATTTGACTTTGGATCATCTAACCAATTTTTAGATAAATATCTTGAGAAATTTGACATTTTAAGTTTCTTTATAATTAAGAAGTTACCTCATAAAGGAGGCAAAATACCTTGTGGATCAAAAATATTCTTTAAAGTTTTTAATTCATTCATTCTATCTCCAAAAGCTAATGTAATTTCTTCATCATGAGAATTCAAATGATTATGTAATTGGGCCAAGTGAATATTTGGATAAAACGTTTTTAGCTTGCTCCACGATTTATAAATCCATTCCAAAGCGACTTCTTTTTCTTGAAGATCATTTTTTTTCCATGATGCATATATCCATGGTTTCCAAGTGCTTTTTCTATGAACAAAAAAGCTTGAGCCATGATTTAACTTTTTAGTTTTGCAACCTAACTGTTGAGAAGCAATATAACAGGAATTATTAGGTTTATTATCCATTATTTCATCCAAACATTTTATGAAAATTGGGATATCATTTTTTAAATCTTCTCCAAGAAGACTAATTACTTCAGAATGGTTATTTGCATTCAACTCATATATATTCAATTCCTTAGGGAAGAAATTTATTTTGTTAAAGTTTTCATAAAATTGTTTTTCTAGAGTAGGGAATTTGTCTAGAAGCATTAGGCATTCTTCTGTTCTTTTATCCTCTAAATTATTTTTGAGTTCAGCAAAAATATATATGTAAATTTTTTGGGCATAAATCCATTGAAGACTAATATTTTCTGGAAATTCCTCTGATAGTTTTATTATTTCTGTAAGTTCATTTAGATTTACAAATCCTTCAATAACCTTTATTGAATTAGATTGGATAGTCTTAAGTTCTATTTCGGTAATTATTGAAAAGAAGGGTGCTGCGCCTTTAATTCCTTCCCAAATTAATTGTTCTTCTGTCTTTATTTGATTTTTTTTTAAAGAAATAAATGTGCCATTACCCAAGAAACCTTTTATTGATTCAATATTATCAATTGCTAATCCGTAGGTTCTACTGAGCGGGCTTACTCCACCAGTAAGTATATAGCCTGCTCCAGGAAGTTTAGAAAGTCCGATTGGAAAACTTCGATTATATTTTTGTAAATGATTTAATAGATCCCCCATTATTACACCACCTCCAATTGTTACTAAATTGGTTTTTCTATCTAGATGAATTTTGCTGTGATTTTTTCTTAGATCAAGAGTTGTAAAACCATTTTTTGCACAGCTAGAAGTTGTACCTCCACTACACACGCAAAGGTGCTCGAATTTTTCGTAAGAATAGTTATCCTCATTAAATAAGGATTCATCCACGTCATAAATTAATTTCTTTAATTTTGCATCCTTTGAGTTAACATTTGGAACTTCAAGCAAGTTATTATTATTTTTCACTACATGATATTGTTCTTTACTATTATGGTATAAGTAATAATTTGAATTTGGATAATTTAGATTTGAAGTTAAATAATCAAGTCGCGATACTTATCTGTGGACATGGGAGTAGAAATAAACTAGCCATTAATGAATTTCAAGAATTAACTAATTTCATCCAAAAAAGATATCCAAACTTTTTAGTTGAATATGGTTTCTTGGAATTTGCTAAACCTTCGATTGTTGATGCTTTAGACAAGTTAAAAGATCTTTCTATAAAAAAGGTAATTGCAATACCTGCAATGCTTTTCGCTGCTGGCCATGTAAAAAATGATATACCTAGCCTGCTTATGAATTATTCAAGTAAAACAGGAATTGAAATAATTTATGGAAGAGAATTAGGTATTAATAATTTAATGATTAGTGCAGCTTGTGAAAGAGTAAAAGATGTATTTAAACAAAACAATAATCTCAAACCTGAAGAATCATTATTAGTTGTTGTGGGTAGAGGCTCTTCTGACCCAGATGCGAATTCCAATGTTTCAAAAATTACGAGAATGATTGTAGAGGGTATTGGTTTAGGGTGGGGGGAAACAGTTTTTTCTGGAGTAACTTTCCCCCTTGTTGAACCTGGTTTGAAAAATGTTGTGAGACTTGGTTATAAAAATATAATTGTTTTCCCTTATTTCCTTTTTTCAGGTGTCCTTGTTACAAGAATAAAAAGGCAAAGTGATTTAGTTGCGATTAATAATCCAAATATTTCATTTATACATGCAAAATATCTTTCGTCACAGTCTTATGTGGTCGACACTTTTGTAGAAAGGATTGAAGAGATTCTTAATAACGAAGGTAATAATTTTATGAATTGCTCAACTTGTAAATACAGATCAAATTTATTTGGATTTGAAAAAGAAGTTGGAATGGTCCAAGAAAGTCATCATGACCATGTAGAGGGCTTGGGTATCAGCTGTGATTTATGTGATCCTGAATGTAATGGTGCTTGTGAAATACAAAATCAAATACCAACTCATAATCAAGAAAAATCAGACACGGGAGGAGGTGATTACTTAGAACATGAACATGTAGAGGCTCATCAACATGAACATAATCACCATCACCATCACCATCACCATCACCATAGTATTTATCCGAATTCAAAACACCCTTTAGGACCTGTCACGCTTCGCTTGCCTAATAAAGACTAAATCTTAAGAAAATCCGTTGAAATCAATGAATCACCTGTCTCTTTCTCGAGTAAGTCTTAATAGACTCAGCATATATAAGTATTCTTAATATAAAATCGTGAAAGTATTTTGAGCTTGATTTTCCACAATTTGCAGGTTGTTTTCCACGTCCAAATCCACACTGGATTAGAAATGGCAGTATTTTTAAAAAAAAACAGGACTTCAACATTATTGTTGACTTTTTTTTAAGATCTATTCAATTTCCTTATTTGAAAAAGAAGTTTTTTAAAAACCTACTTATAACATGAGTCTTATTTGATAATTTGAAAATTTTACCAGAAGGTTTTTCTTGAAATTTTTAGAGAAAAATATCATTATTGTTGATGTAGAAAAATTTAATTTATGAATCAAATCAATCAAACAGATTTAACTGATAAGAAACTCGTAGAGTGCTCTTCAAATAAGGTCTCATTAGAAACAGAGCTTTCAGAAACTCTTTATAACACTATGAAAGATTTCGTATTAAGTAACCCTACTTGGGATCAATATAAGCTTATAAATTCAGCATTAGCTACTTTTCTCGTTCAAAACGGTTGTACAGATAATTCAGTCTCAGAAATTTATTTAAATCAATTATTTACACCCTCTAAGTCTTTTTAATATTTAAACAGGCTCTTCTACTCAAGGCCATCATTGTAAGTGTGGGGCTTTGCCAAGATGACGTGGGCCAGCATGCTCCATCTAGTACCAGTACGTTTTTACATCTCCACAATCTGTTAAATTTATCAACTACGCTATTTTCTTCATTTAACCCCATTGGTGCTCCCCCTACCTCATGAATATAATATCCAGGAGGGGGAGGACTATCTGAAAGTGCTATCAAATTTTTTGTAAATAAACTCCCTAATGGAATATTCATTAGTTCATCAATATTTTTTATTTTCCCATTTGCAGCTTTGACTGATTTTTGGATTATTTTTTCCATATGTTTTGCCATATTTAACTCATTCTCGCTCCATTCGAATTCAATGTAGGGAATTGGTATTCCCCATTCATCTGTTTTTCTAGAGAGAGAAACTGAGTTTTTCTCTCTAGGAAGGACTTCACCATGGGCGATAAGAAAGCCAATGGATTTGTTTGCGTCTTTTTGTAAAAATTTAGGTATCCCTAATCTATCAATTGCCCCCCAGATTCCATACCCTCTATGGAAATTTATGTCGTCAATTTCTGGTAAATCTGAACCAAAAGGAATAAAAAAGCTGCCTGCTCCAGAAAGATCGGGAGGATTATCTAGTGATTTATCTGAGTTTTTTGCTTTTGGGACTGAAAAAAATCTACAGATAGATATGTGATCCATTAGGTATTTACCTAATTTCCCAGAATTATCTTTAAACCCCGAGGAATTTGATTTGTATTCTGAGTTCAGTAGTATTCTCAGTGTTGAAATTGTTGATGCGCAAAGAAGAATCAAATCACAATCCAATACTTCTTTGTGTCCATTTTCTAGGTTTACAATCGTTAGTTTTGAGGCAAGCTCTGTTATCTTGTTAATCTCAAAAGACTCCACTAGGTAATTAGAGATTATTTGTACGTTTCCAGTATCTAAAGCTTTTTTTAAAGAGCTTCCTACGCTCGAGGACTTGGGCCAATTTTTTTCTTTTACAGATGAATTACGGTCAAATCCTCTTGATTGGATAAATGGATAATTCAATTTTGATTTAACTTTGCTGCCAAAAACATTTTCGTTTTCTGTAAGAGGAATTTCACCAATATATTTACCGTTTGGGACCTCCTTGAGATCATCTTTTCGTCCATAAATTCCGCAGAAATTTTCAATAAAATCGTAGTGCGGGGAAATTTCTTCGTATGAAATAGGCCAGTTTGGCCCGAATCCGTCTTTTTTAGCCGGATGAAAGTCTTCTGAGGAAAGTCTTAATGTTATGCCTCCCCAAGTTAATGATCTCCCCCCATATTGTTTACCTTGTGTCCAAAGAAATGGCTTTTTTTTTGGGAAGTCATAGGGATGCTTCAATTCATTTGAATATAAGTCAGGATTATTTTTCCAATAACCAGGATGTTGGCACTGATGGGTATGTTTTTTTGTTAAAACTCCTGATAATCTTTTTAATGTACTTTTTGGCTCATGATTACTAGCTTCATCCCTTTTAACTTGAGGCCCTGCTTCTATTATTAAAACTTTGATCCCTTGTTCTGCCAATGTAAGTGCTGCTATTCCTCCTGTAGCTCCAGAACCAACAACAATTGCATCATAAGGACTTATATCCAAAACCTATTTCGTGATTTGCTATTTCAATAAATATAGCATTCAGTAAATAATTAATTTTTAGATTTCAGCTTAAGAAGTTAGAATTTATTGAAATACTACTCAAACAAATGAGATTTATAATTTTAACTTTTTTAATAGTTCTTTTAACCCTCCCTTATAGAAGCTTCGCTGCGTTAGATTATGGTAAACAATCTTTGGTAGGGGCTGATTTTTCTGGAGCTGATTTAAAAGGAGCAACTTTCTATTTGACTGATTTACAAGACGCAAATTTATCAGGTTGTGAGCTCCAAAATGCGACTCTTTATGGAGCAAAATTGAAAGATACTAATTTAAGTAATTCCAACTTAAGAGAAGTAACTTTAGACTCGGCTGTTTTAGATGGAACAGATTTATCAAATACTAACTTGGAGGATTCTTTTGCTTATAGTACCCAGTTTGAAAATGTAAAAATACAAGGCGCAGACTTCACAAATGTTTTTTTGCCAAAAGATATTATTAGGAAATTTTGTGAAAGTGCTACTGGAACTAATCCAATTACAAATAGAGAAACCAGAGAAACTTTAGAGTGCGATTACATTTAAATTTATGCACATACAAGTTCTTTTTTAATCTTTCTTTGTTTATAAAGTGATCTTCCAATAGGCCAACCTAAAGTAGACAAATGTTTCATTAAAGAACCTGAGTATTTGAAATAAAAATTGTCTGAATATTTGATGCCAAGTTCATTGAGAGTGGTTATTAATAAACATAGATCTTTCTTTTTGCCTTTTTTTATATCCAATAATATCAATTCTTCACTTGATAATTTTTTTTCTAGTACCTCATCATTTTCAGCAAAACCAAATTTAAGTGAATTAAATGCATCAGAATAAAGAGTATAAATTATTCCATCTTTAGATTTATCTACATTAAACCTTGATGATATTAATGTTTTGTATCCTTTAATGATTTTTCTGTTATTCATAATTATTTGATTTCATCTTGAGCTAATTCGTATTTCTCCAATAGATTGTTTACTTCTGCTAGTGCAATCCTCTTTTGACAGGCCGAGTCATATCTATTTACTGCTATTGAAGGTATTGACCCTTTGCTTTTCATTTCCCTAATACCAGTTTCTAAACATTGAAAAGCAACACTTGATAGATCTCTTCCTTCTGCTGCGGCCCAAACTTTCAAAAGATAAGTAAGATTTGATGGTACTGAGATCTGTACTTTGTTTGAATTTGAAGTATTTAATGCAATATCATCGAGACTAATTTCCTTAGAGGAAATAGTTTCTTTAACCTTTTTCTTCAAAAATTTTACTTGGCTTATAGCGTCCTCTTTATT
>JFLX01000020.1 GCA_000634215.1 Prochlorococcus sp. scB243_495L20
AGTTTATTTTTAATAATTCCTCGTCTTAGAAATAATCTTTTACAATAATTGAAACTTCAGAATCCACCCAAAGTGATCTTAGAGGTATTTTTCGCTAATTAAAAACTATATATTTGATAATTCAATCTTTTTAAATTTTAGTTATTTGTTTATTTAATTAAAAACTTCTGAGCTTTTAATCTCTTTCAATAAGTTCAATTTTATAACCATCAGGATCCTCAATAAAAACCAAGACAGTAGTACTGTTTTTCATTGTTTTAGGTTTGGTTGTTATTTTACAACCATTTTTTCCTAACCCTTGGCAAATTAGATGAATATCTTTTAC
>JFLX01000021.1 GCA_000634215.1 Prochlorococcus sp. scB243_495L20
TAGCTATATGACCATATTTATCTCCAAGCTCATAGTCTTCAGACTTTTTGTCCCAGTTATAAGTTAATTCAATTACTGAGTTTTCTTTTTCTGAGCCATAACCAACAAATGCCAACGTGAATTTTCCATGAGGGTAATCCTTTTTTCGCAATAAATTCATTCCTAATCTATTAACGTAGAAATCAATAGATTTATCTAAATCTCCAACCCTCAACATTGTATGTAGGATACGCATTTTGAATTATGAACCTAAATCAATTATCTAATATTTAATAACTATCTGCCAAAGTTGAATTTTTTGAAAGTAAGTCTTTTTATTAGGTTCAAAAAATTAGGCTAAAATATAAATACGAAATTTCAATAATATATTGAATCAGATATTCCAAAGACTCTCATCAGTATTTTTGTATACTTTGCCATTGAAGGCATCAATACCTTTTGGATATTTTTTGTTCTAT
>JFLX01000022.1 GCA_000634215.1 Prochlorococcus sp. scB243_495L20
GCTCTTCCGATCTATTTCTTTTATTTGAAGCTCATATCTCTTGAGAATATTTCCCATAGTTGAATTAGGCTCAATAATTTTTATATTTACACTATGTATTTTTATTTATTCGATTTCTCAATGTATTTATGGAGTTGAACCTGAAATTCCCTTAATTAGTAAATCTGTAAGAATGCAAATTTAAAAAGATTCATAGATTTACTGACTTTCTTCAGCACTCATTCAGAATAGATTCCCATCTTTGTTGACTTGCCTTTATTGCTTGCATTGGTGGATTAGCTCCCTCTATTTCAAAGGCTTTAATTAATGATTTATTAGCTAATAGACCTAATCTTGCGGCCTCTTTTTGCCTAGAGCATACTTTTTTTCTTGATCCCTCTTTTAGACTATTTTCGATTTCTTTAAGAATCTGGCTAGCTTCATTCGATTTAGAATAAAAATCATTCATGTACACATCAAGTGCCGTATCAGCAAGGATTCTTATTGGAGAGATTATTGTGACTAAGCACACTATAAAACTTATAAATATAAATATTTTCATAAGAATCTTAAGTAAATTTTTTGCCCGATCTCTTTAATACTAAATAAAAAGTTAGAACGCTAATTGTTCCAGATGGGCCTATTAAAAC
>JFLX01000023.1 GCA_000634215.1 Prochlorococcus sp. scB243_495L20
AAAGTCGTAAAAAAAATACCAAATATTGGGTAAAGGATAAAAAGCCAATCTTTAAAAACTCTTTGCCAATTAATAATTAGAAGAATACTTATTATTACTTGAAAAAGAAGAGCAATAGATTTATCAAATAAAAAATATGAGCTTATTGAACATAAAGAAATACATAAGTTAGTTTTTTGAATAAATTTATTTTTTATAACTGATATCGATAAACAT
>JFLX01000024.1 GCA_000634215.1 Prochlorococcus sp. scB243_495L20
AATGATCTACATAAATCCAAGATGTTTGGGTATGATCTATCATTTCAGAAATCGATGCCAATCCTAAAAAAATAAAACCGAAAGGTATCAATTTGTTTTTGCCTATATGTTTGAATTTATTGAGTGATCTTATACCTAATAATATGGTAATGATTGCTGCTTGAAAGTGGGCAAATAATAAAATTGAAAAAAACAAAATAAATTCTTAAACTTAATTCATACTAATTTAAATAAAATCTCAGTTTAGAGTCATCTAAGTAGAGAAATGTACCATTGCCCGATTACTATAATCAAT
>JFLX01000025.1 GCA_000634215.1 Prochlorococcus sp. scB243_495L20
TAAGTCGATCTGCGGCTTGCTATACGCAAGTTGAACGTTTTGGTAGCGGTTGCTACAATCTAATAATAACATCCAAGAAAATTATTTGTCTAGGTTTTCAATAAATAAACTTAATACATTAAAAATTTAATAGGCTCCTACTAAAGAAATTTATTTTTTTCTTTAGTTAGTTTCTTGCAGGTTACATTTTGTTCGTTTTTG
>JFLX01000026.1 GCA_000634215.1 Prochlorococcus sp. scB243_495L20
TTCTTTGTTTTCAATTATGGTTATTAACCATCTGGATGCTAGCCCTCTGGATATTGATCTATTTTTTAGAAATCTACATATATAAACGTGTAGATTTTTTTCGTTTTTGGAGTTAAATTTTTCCTCAAAATCTAAGATATCCTTTTCTGATGTTCTTTTTCTTAGCTCATCTACTAATGCATGACTAGAGGAATCATTAAATAAGTTCCCAATATTTAAGCTTAATGTCAT
>JFLX01000027.1 GCA_000634215.1 Prochlorococcus sp. scB243_495L20
TGTTTAATATGAAATTTTTGTTTCAAGAAAGGATATGGAAAGAGTCCCCGAACCTGAATTAATGGAAGAAAAAGAGCAGGTCATTTCTTATGACGAAGCTGATTTTTCAGAAGGGGAAGTTAATCTAATTAATCAAATATATCAATATCTTTTGAAAAAAAATATTTCTTTAGGTGAAAAAGATTTAATAGTTGATTTAGGTTGTGGCCCAGG
>JFLX01000028.1 GCA_000634215.1 Prochlorococcus sp. scB243_495L20
CAGCCATTGAAAAACTAGGCAGAATATTCAACTGTAAAATAGTTAAAGATTGCTGGAATAGGCCAGTTATTCTTTTCAAAAATGAGTGGAATCTAAATCAGTTTGTTGAAGACAATAATCAATTAAATTTAAACAAAGTTGCGCCTGTTGTTAGTGGAGTCGAACCAATTGTTTTATAAAGTCTTAATGGATTATAAAATTAGTTAATCTGTTAG
>JFLX01000029.1 GCA_000634215.1 Prochlorococcus sp. scB243_495L20
GATGTTTAAAGTAGGTTTTGCTGCAAGTTTTGCTGCAAAGTTGGCGGATACTTTTGGTAGCGAAATTGGAAAAAGATTTGGTAAAGACACATACTTAATTACTTCACTTAAAAAGGTGGATAGGGGAACTGAGGGAGGAATAAGTATTGAAGGAACATTAGCTAGTTTTTTGGGATCAATATTTATGGCTTTTATAATGCTTCGTCTATCAATTATTTCTACAAAATATCATTTTATAGTTGTTGTAGTTTCTGGATTCTTTGCAACACTTTCCGAAAGTATTATTGGTGCTAAATTTCAAAACAAATATAAATTAAGTAATGAATTGGTAAATGCTATTCAGACAAGTATTGCTTCTGTTTTTGCTATC
>JFLX01000030.1 GCA_000634215.1 Prochlorococcus sp. scB243_495L20
CTTCACTAAATGATTCATGAACAATGCAGCTGCCAGGCCATAATTTAAGATCTCTTCCTGAATTTTTTCTGTACCCATCTCCCAAGGTTCTGATCTGGCGCAAATATTATCTTTTTATCTTCAGGTATCTTTTTAATTAATGAGACTGCATTACTGCTTGTACATATCAGATCACTTTGAGCTTTTACTTCTGCAGTGCAATTTATATAACTAACGACATAGTGATCTGGATTTTCTTCCCTGAATTTTTGTGATTTGTCTGAAGGACAATCATCTGCTAATGAGCATCCTGCGTCAATATCTGGTAATGGGACTGTTTTTTTAGGGCTAAGTATTTTTGCGGTTTCGGCCATAAAGTGCACACCGCAAAATATTATTATATCTGCGTCATTATTTGC
>JFLX01000031.1 GCA_000634215.1 Prochlorococcus sp. scB243_495L20
CCAAATAACATTCCCCATAAGGGAGAAAGAAGAGCTAAAAATCCAATTGATATGACTTGACCTTCTTTTCTTGGAGCAGATGCAAAACCTGCTACTAAACCTCCAAGAATAGATGTACATAAAGTCCAAATATATTGCTCTTTAGGTAGGCCAGGAACAACTTGGCATCCTCCTCTTTCGAGGCAAATCTTTACTGAATCAATTGCATCTAATACTGCACCATCCTCTCCGTGATCTTTAACATAGTATTGGTTGCCAAATCTTGTTTGAAGTCCAACCCAAAATAATCTTGGCATAAAATTAAAATAAGCCTCTCCGACGTTAAAGTTCAGTAAATTCCCCCCTCTAGGATCCGCAACTATCAACAAACTT
>JFLX01000032.1 GCA_000634215.1 Prochlorococcus sp. scB243_495L20
AATCGCTATTTCCCCCGCAATATTCATACCGATTGATATTGCTTCACCATGTAGAAATTTGCCGTATCCACATAAATTTTCAATAACGTGACCAAAAGAATGACCATAATTCAATATTGCTCTAACACCATTTTCATGTTCGTCTTGAGAAACGATATAAGACTTTGTTTGTATTGAACTATTAATTATTTTAATTAGATATTCGTTCTTGAGATTTATAAGTTCAT
>JFLX01000033.1 GCA_000634215.1 Prochlorococcus sp. scB243_495L20
TGAAAGCTCCAATTAAATTTTTACCTTTAGGATGATTTACTCCTGTTTTCCCTCCCACAGATGAATCAACCATTGATAATAATGTTGTTGGAATTTGAATATATTCGATACCTCTGAGCCAAGTCGCTGATGCAAAACCACTTACATCTCCAACAATTCCTCCTCCAAGAGCAATAATTATTGAATTTCTATCTAAACCAAATTCAAATGCAAAATCATATATTTCACTTAAGGTTTTTAAGTTTTTATGTGATTCCCCAGCCTTGATAAGGAACATTTGGGCCTGAAATTTATTATCTTTTAAATTATTTAAGAATTTTTCTCCATACAAATTTGATATTTCTTCATTTGAAATCACAAGTATTTTTCTATTCTTTGTTATTCCAAGATCGG
>JFLX01000034.1 GCA_000634215.1 Prochlorococcus sp. scB243_495L20
GAATAGTTCTAATGAATGGTTAATTGAAGAATGGATACAGTATGAGAAAGAACTGGCTCTTGTTGGTTCGAGAGATAGGACCGGTAAGATAAGATTCTTTCCAATAGTTGAGACGTTCCAATCAAACCACGTTTGTGATTGGGTTCTTGCGCCTGGAATGAATGAATATGATTTGAACTTATTTGCAATAAATATTTTCTCTTCAATAGTCAATGAACTTAATTACGTTGGAGTTCTAGCTATTGAATTCTTCTATGGAGATAATGGTCTTTTAATTAATGAAATAGCTCCTAGAACACATAACTCAGCTCATTTCTCTATTGAAGCTTGTACTTCAAG
>JFLX01000035.1 GCA_000634215.1 Prochlorococcus sp. scB243_495L20
GAAGATGCAAGAAAAGAATATAAGCAGTTGTTGGAGGAGGGTTGGAAGAAGACATCTATATATAAAAGTTATTTTTAAAATGATTTTCCTTATTATTGTTGAGAAGTTTGGAAGATATTAGAAAAAGTTTTTGATTACATCATCTCTTATTTATCGAATTTATTTTTGATGAGTGTAAATAATTTATTTGCCAAAATACTTGACGATCCATTGCTAATGTATTTATATTAGTAGTACATACGTATTACTAAGTAATGACTTTAGGAGGAGCTAATGTTTGGACTAATTTTTCTTACGGTTATCGTAATGAGTCCCCAAGTGGTTGGTTGCTTAGCCCAGACCGTAGCAGATTAATTTTATTTATAAGG
>JFLX01000036.1 GCA_000634215.1 Prochlorococcus sp. scB243_495L20
TCTATCTTCATATTTAACAGTCCATAAAAGAAATGAAGAAATTTCTTTTAGAGTTATGCCTATCAAATATCTTGTTTTTGGACTTATTGATATAAATCCAAACAATAATATTAACAAAATAATTTTAAACATACCTTTAATCATTTAAAAACTAAGCGTAATTTTTGAGAACTTTTTAATTAGTGCAGTTCTTATAACCTTCAATCTTTGCTAGTTCATCAATATTCAAACCTGTTTCTTCTTGTAAAGTTTCTCCTATATCGTCCTTATTAA
>JFLX01000037.1 GCA_000634215.1 Prochlorococcus sp. scB243_495L20
ATTTTATACAACTTAAAAAATTCTTTTTAAGTAATTTTTAAGCATGATTCAATTCTACTTTTCCATATTTTTATTAATTGTGCTTACATTTTTTGCACTTTTATTAGATGCACCAGAATTGGCATCTTTAATTCAAACATTTTAGAAAATAATAAATCAGCATTTTTACTGATTTACTTTCTTAATAAGTAAGGCGTAGGTTTAACTTGTTGAATAGGAGGGATCTTATGATTGACAGTCCACCAGAGGAGTTAAATTATAAAATTTAAATCTAGATAAAACTAATGCTAAATCTG
>JFLX01000038.1 GCA_000634215.1 Prochlorococcus sp. scB243_495L20
TCTGAATTCGAAGCATCAGTATCTTTTTGAAGATTTATACAAATGTTTTTTATTTCCTCAAAAGCATTATCAATTAATATTGTTTTTTGATCTGGATTAGCCATAGAATTTTAAAATGCTCCATTACAGTTGAACCCACTGCAGTTAATAACCTTGAAAATATTCATTACAAAGTTGTGGAATCTTTCATCATAAAAAAATGCCCAGGTTGTAAATATAGCAAAAGCAGACACAGCAAAAGCAGCATATTGAAGCCAATGTATTCCATAGCTGTCCAATCCATTTTTATCAAAATCAGAATTACTCA
>JFLX01000039.1 GCA_000634215.1 Prochlorococcus sp. scB243_495L20
TTTTAGTTTTGCCCACGAGATTCTTTTAATATCTTTTTTATTTTTGGTAGGAAAAATATCAACCCATCTATCTTCATTTTTTCCACCATAAGCTTTAACTTGAAAATGCCTATTACCATTAATTGTTTTTGGTGCTGTCCAACACAAAGTAGGAGGCCATTTCATGAGAAATTTTTAAAAGTTAAAAAACTAAAGGTTGCTTTGCCCAGTTAACACTAAACCATAATATGCA
>JFLX01000040.1 GCA_000634215.1 Prochlorococcus sp. scB243_495L20
TTCTTCTTTGTATTTTTCCCAAGCTTCACTTATTTTCGCTTTAGAGAAATTTTGTTTTCCCTCAGAGAATTTATTTTTGAGGTTATTTAAACTATTAGTCAGTTCTTTTTTTGTTGGTTCATCAAGAAAGTTTGATGTTAATTTCCGTAAATACCAGCTACTAGCTAGAAGAAGAATTAATCCCAGTAATTGCATATTAGTTTTTTCCCATCCTACAGCTTTTCC
>JFLX01000041.1 GCA_000634215.1 Prochlorococcus sp. scB243_495L20
ATGGATTCAACCTGTGATTTGATTATTGACTCTTTAAAAGAGGAGCCAATTGGAGAAACTGATCGTTTTATTTGTTTCATAACATATATTGGCATTGTTGCCCTATTTAAAAGAGAGGAAAAATTTGAAACTTATAGTTCTAATGTCGAAATTGAGGCAAATAAAATTGCTTTGGATATAACTAAAGAAGAAAAAGAGTACCTCAA
>JFLX01000042.1 GCA_000634215.1 Prochlorococcus sp. scB243_495L20
TGATCTAGTAAGATGGCTCAAGGTTAAAGGCCGGCTCCATAATATTGTTATCGCTAATTAATTCGTAGGTTAGCTCCTTATTTAGGGCACTTATATAAGATGTATAAAGTTTTCCCCAAACAAATTCAAATTCATCTTTACTTAAATTCTTGAAAAGAATTTCTCCTTTGAAGTAAATGTGATAAGAGTCATTCATCATGGAAAATTAATCTTATCCTTTTT
>JFLX01000043.1 GCA_000634215.1 Prochlorococcus sp. scB243_495L20
TTTTAGGAATGCATTAAGGTCTATTTTGGGGACCACCTGATTCATACCAATTAATTAGCATTTCTGCCCCTTCTTCTTGATCCTCGCCATCAGTAAATTCGTAGGAAATCAAATACCTTTGCATATAGATTATTATTAAAATCTCTAAACTATTTTAACTCTAGATTTAGATATTGCCTCCGAATTTAATTAATGCTATGAAGTTTATAGAAGTGATTGTTTTAAATGACAGAAAGATTTGGGAAAATTAAAAAGAATATTTTGACTAATTTATCTTTTATAAATAAGACAATCTTAAAGTATTTTCAAAACCATGATCTGTTCGTATAGCTTCATTTAATAGATAAAATTTGATACTTTTTAAAATACCTTAAATTAGTTAACATATTTGTACTGTATAGATACCG
>JFLX01000044.1 GCA_000634215.1 Prochlorococcus sp. scB243_495L20
AAGGTAGACAACCATCTCTATCAAAAAAAAACAATTAAAAATCTCAAATTTTAGAATTTTGATCACAAAATAAGGAATCTTTATAAAGAGATCAAATTTATGGGAGAATTCTTTACTTTTTCCCTCTCACTTTGTATATGAAATCGGTTAGAACATCTATATCGATTTTAGAAATATGGTTTCCTCCATTCAAGGTCTTGCTCCAATAACCAATCCATTAAACAGTGTCTTAATAGAAAAGAAACTAATAAATGTTGA
>JFLX01000045.1 GCA_000634215.1 Prochlorococcus sp. scB243_495L20
AGAAAGTGGTAGAAATTATTGGAGAGGTGTTTGTAGAAGCTTGATTTTTAGATTCCCTGATGATCTTGAAATTTTAAAGCTTGATGTAAGAAGTTATGTAGATAGATCAAAAGGAATTATTCAGATAAGATCTGCAGCAAGATTAGGGCAATCAGATTTAGGCGTTAATCTAAGAAGAGTGGAATACTTGTTTAATCAATTAGAGAAATTTTAATTAATC
>JFLX01000046.1 GCA_000634215.1 Prochlorococcus sp. scB243_495L20
CATAGCTATCTTACCCAACTAAATAAAGAACAATTAAAAGCAATTACAAGTGAATTTATCATCTAAAAAATCATGAAAAAGCTACTGGTTTTATTTATCCTTATTATTACTTCTTGCAGTACAAAAGATGAATTATCCATTACCCAAGATGATTTATCCATTACAAAAGATGAAATTTCGATCACGAAAGGTGAATCATCCATTACTGATGAAAAAAAATTATTTTATGTAACTAAAGAAACTGCTGTTCGTCTTTGTGGAGGTAAATCCAGAATAATTGAAAGTGAAAATGAAGAAATAATCAAAATAGAAGTCAAAGATTTTTCAAATGTTGAAAAAGAAAAATTTGTTCAATTTACTCTCGTTGAGACAGATAGAAAAGGTGGTAAATATAGAATTGTTAATTGTTATCCAAATAAAGATCCTAAAAAATCGGTAATTAAAACAATCAAGACTAATTACAAGTTAAATTAGTCTTAGGTCAACTAGATAAAATGAAAATATTTAAATTTCCATTTGTAATTCCTGTAATAACTTTAATAATTATTTTTCAAACCTCTTTGCAAAATAGATATCTAATGGCTTCTGATATTAGAGATGGAGAAACAATTTTTAGAAATGTTTGTGCAGGCTGCCATATAAGAGGTGGATCAGTAGTTCTTAAAGGATCCAAATCATTAAAACTTTCCGACCTTGAAAAAAGAGGAATAGCAGATGAGATTTCAATAGCAAAAATTGCCAATGACGGGATTGGTTTTATGAAGGGTTATAAAAATAAATTGAAGGATGGAGAGGATAAGGTTCTTGCACAATGGATTATTCAAAATGCAGAAAATGGTTGGGAGTAAATGAAAAGCATAGTTCTTGCATCATTTTTATTTCTATTAGCTGAATTTTCTTTTGCTGAGGAATTAACTAATTACACAATTACATCTGATTCTCAAGTTAATACTTTAGAAGGAGATTTAGAGGCTAAGGGAAATGTAGTCATTAAGAGTAATAGTGGTAATTTTGAGGCTTATTCTGACAAGCTTTCTTTTGACAAGGATGATAAATCTCTAAAACTTATTGGTAATGTATATGTTAAAAATTTAGAGTCTGAAGGAATTTCAATTGAAGAAACATCTGGAGATGAGTTGACCATATTTACTGATACAGGAATTTTTGAATTCAAATCCCAAAATAAAAATAGAGTAAAAACAAAAATTAAAATCTAAATAAAGGCTTTTTTTAAAAAAATAATTCTTATTAAAAGGAAATTTTAAATGAGATTTA
>JFLX01000047.1 GCA_000634215.1 Prochlorococcus sp. scB243_495L20
AGAATCTTTCAGGTGAGTTTCTAAAACCATCTGTAGAAGCAGGAGCTAAGGCTCTTAATGGTATTACTCTAGATGAAAATCTTGCTGGTAAAAATCCTAACCCAACTGCAAAAGGTGCATACCCTATAGCTTCATTAACATGGATACTTGCTTATGAAGAGGGTAATGGTAGAAACACTAAAGCTATCAAACAAGCCTTTAATACATTGTTAAGTGATGAGTATCAAGATA
>JFLX01000048.1 GCA_000634215.1 Prochlorococcus sp. scB243_495L20
GCATAGGAGCAAGTATGTATACAACAATATTAAAAATAACTTTACCCACAGCATTTAGATCTATTGCTACTGGGGTTGTGCTTGGAATCGCAAGGGCTGCAGGCGAAACAGCACCTTTGATATTTACTGCTTTATTTTCTTACTACTACATAGTAGGTTTTGAAGATTTGTTTTACGAGATGGGCTCATTAGCTGTTTTGATATATAATTTTGCCCTTGAACCTTATGATGCACAGAATAAA
>JFLX01000049.1 GCA_000634215.1 Prochlorococcus sp. scB243_495L20
TACTTTATAGATTTCTTTCAAGCAGACATTTACATCAAAAGATTCAGTATTTACAACCTCTAATCCTGTTTTTTCAGTAACTTCAACAGTTGCATTACATTCGTCTTGTTTAAGAGCCATATAACTTGGCTTTATGTCTTCAATATCTAATTCAACACTTGATTCAGTATCTTCCTTATATTGTTCCATTACTAATGTAAGTGCCTCTATCTCAACCGAAAAATTATCATTTGCTTTTGCTCCAAATGCAATTACAAGAAATGGAAATAAAATCAAGGCTAT
>JFLX01000050.1 GCA_000634215.1 Prochlorococcus sp. scB243_495L20
ATTTACAAATTTGCCATCAAGTGTAAAAACAAAAAGATTTGATATATCCTTGGTTTTATATATTTCTATAAGGAATTCATCTTTCTTTGGAATATTTGAAAGAACTTTTTGTTTCTTCAATATTGGACGTAAAGAATTTAGTTCAGGATTTAAGTAATCATAATTTTCTAGTTCATTGCATATATCTATTTCTTTTCTCAAACTTTCACAAAGTAGATCAGAAATTGCCATTTGACCTCCAACCCATGCAGGAATTAGAGAACTTTTTTTTGTTGATTTTTTAACGTATAAAATCATGTCTCTGATTCTTACAAATTGAAG
>JFLX01000051.1 GCA_000634215.1 Prochlorococcus sp. scB243_495L20
AAAGAGTTAGTAGGCATAAAAATTATTTTTGATTTTCCGCCTGGTCTATGAGCACTTCTTCCCGCTCTTTGGATAAGTCTAGCTAAATTTTTTGCACTACCAATTTGAACAATTTGATCTACAGGTTGGAAGTCAACCCCTAAATCTAATGAGCTGGTGCAGACTACCCATTTTATTAATCCATCTTTAACCCCTTCTTCAACTCTTTTTCCATCTTCTTTATCGAGGGAGCCGTGATGAAGCGCTATTTTGTCTTCCATCTCCGGCAGAAAAAATTTA
>JFLX01000052.1 GCA_000634215.1 Prochlorococcus sp. scB243_495L20
AATTTAATTTCTCTTATATCTCTCCCATTAATCTCTAAAAGATCATAAGCAATAAAAATAATTGGATAATTTATTTGGATTGATCTAGTAGGAGATTTTCTATTTATTCTTTTTTGAAGTAAAGAAAAAAGATCGGAAG
>JFLX01000053.1 GCA_000634215.1 Prochlorococcus sp. scB243_495L20
ATCCTGGGCAAGTGAAACATTTTTACCAACTGCATTTTTAAATTGCTCAAGAGTACTTTCAAAATTAGTTATGTCAAAATTCTCACGTTTCATTAAATCAATTTGTGATTTGTATTTTAAGGTTTCCATAGATGCATTTCTTAGCAGAGAAATAATGGGCAAGAAAAATTGAGGTCTTATGACATACATTTTGGGGAATCTATGAGAGACATCTACTATGCC
>JFLX01000054.1 GCA_000634215.1 Prochlorococcus sp. scB243_495L20
TATTTGTTGCTTGATTTTTTAAATCATTAAGGGCATTTGTTTTCTTTTCTTCAGCTATTTTTAATTTAGATTCAAGAGTTTGGATCTCAGACTCTTTAATCCGATTCTGCTCTATTAATTGTATCTTAAACTCACGTTTTAAAATTTCTAAAGCTTTTTTATTATCTTCTTCCGCCAAGATAAGTCTTTCTTTTATTTGTTTGTTAAATTCTTCGTCTTTTATCTGAAGAAGTATTTCTTCAAAGCTGCTGGGATCAATCCGGAAAGTTTTGCC
>JFLX01000055.1 GCA_000634215.1 Prochlorococcus sp. scB243_495L20
ATATCTGCAGAAGATATTGAGCGGTCTAAAGTTTTGTGAGATGAAACTGTGTAACCACTGTCATCAACAAATTCGTCTTCTCCATCATTTAAGTGGGCATTTTCATTTTGGAGATCTTTAAAATTATCCGACTTGAATATATTTGACTTGTTGATGTTACTATATCCAAAATTCGCAATTCCTCTTGCATCTAAGGCTTCCTCAACTAATATTCCAACTACTTTAGATCTACTTATAGATTCACTCTTGGATATTTCATCAATAATTTCAAGTACTCTTTTTCTAGGAAGATATCCTATCCTTTTTACTTTATTTTCCATAAGTCTATCCATATGTCAATATTGTAACACTTCTGTCA
>JFLX01000056.1 GCA_000634215.1 Prochlorococcus sp. scB243_495L20
AATAGTAGGATTAAAGTATAGTGTCAAAGAACACTCATTCAAAATTATTTCTCAAATACTCATAGAGATAGTTTTAAATGCTTCTTCTAATTACTTTTTTAGTTTGATTCTGATTTTTGAAATTTTCTAAATTTAAATTCCAAATATTATGAAAGATAAACTATACGATAATGCTGATAGCTTTGCAATGTCATTTGATGAGGAATGGGAAAATGTTGATTGTGATGATACACGATTAAAGATAG
>JFLX01000057.1 GCA_000634215.1 Prochlorococcus sp. scB243_495L20
ACTTTAAAAGATTTTGATACGTTATTGGGTTTGAAAAATTTTTCAAATTGACAAAATTTATATGGGAGTCAAAAAAGATCGTATTGTATAATGTAAAGATTAATAAAGGAAATATGAGTGCAACTAAGAGAGAGGAAGTTTGTTCTCACCTTAGATATATAAGGTTAGAGCTTAGAGAGATGCATCAAATGCTCATCAAAGGAGATTTGTTGCCAGATCTTAATGAAGCAAAGGAAGTACTCGCTCAGCTCGATGCTTTATTGGATTTATTATCAGAAAAAAAAGTAACCAAGATAAAAAGTCAA
>JFLX01000058.1 GCA_000634215.1 Prochlorococcus sp. scB243_495L20
TAGCTTGCCTTTTTGGAGATCAGATCTTTTCTCTCGTAAATTTTTGATACATAAAGATACTTTTTTCTCCTTTGCGCAAAATCTTTTTATTTGGTAATCAGTAAGTGATAATGATTTATTACTAAATGAAAAAAAGGCCAATAAAAAAATAAAAAAATTTAATACTAATTTCATTTGTTATCTCCTAACTATTCTCTAATATTCTTTAATTTAATTACTTTTTATTAT
>JFLX01000059.1 GCA_000634215.1 Prochlorococcus sp. scB243_495L20
GAATTTGCATTAGAAGATTCTTTCGCAGCAAAAAAACCAGTCAAAGTTCGAAGTTGAATATCCTTATTAATAAGTTTATTTATTGTTATCAAACATTCTTCTTTATTTTTAAATGCTCGACCAAGCTGAGTTATTATTAATTGATCGCCTTTTGATAAGGAATTTATAGCTTTATTGAGTTGGGGTTTGATTTCTTCATCTAAACTTATAAATTC
>JFLX01000060.1 GCA_000634215.1 Prochlorococcus sp. scB243_495L20
TGAAGTATTGGAATTAGACCCTCTATATTTGTACTATGGTTTAAAACTAACCTTCCCAATTTAAATTTATCTCAATTATATTGGGAAAATTTTGTTTCTGAGAAATTAACTTTAGCTTTAAAAATGATA
>JFLX01000061.1 GCA_000634215.1 Prochlorococcus sp. scB243_495L20
CTTCCGATCTTTCCTATGTCTCTTGGAAAGATAAAAAAAGATTAAAAAAATAGTAATTATCTTTTTTGGTTTTTTTTCTTATCCTTAATTTTGAGCTCTTCAATTAATTCTTTTGCTTGTTCCATTTTAGATATGCTACTTTTGTAGATTCCAATATCTTTTTCTGCTTTATTAGAAGATAAGCTTAACTTCTCAAAAATATCAGAGGTCATCTTATTTTTATCTGATTCATTTT
>JFLX01000062.1 GCA_000634215.1 Prochlorococcus sp. scB243_495L20
TTAGAATTACTTTTTCCCTCTAAGAATTTTAAAATATCTTCAGATGTTTTATCCTTTAATTCTTTTTGAGACTTATTTGATATTTCATTAATTTCCTTTGCCTCAAAATTCGTAGAACTGCATAAAGATTCAAAAAGTAGATCTAAGTGTTTTTCTGGTTGATATCCTTTCATTAATTCTTTGAATGTTTCGGTGAGGCCGACACAAAAGAGATAATCTTGCGTAAATTCATTTTGATGGTTCAAAAGATTAAGTTCGACAAGCATTTCATCAACTATTCTTTTATATAAACCT
>JFLX01000063.1 GCA_000634215.1 Prochlorococcus sp. scB243_495L20
AAGGAAATTTTTCATGAAATAACTTTTTGCTATCTGAAACAGTCAATTTTTCTTTCAATTTTTTATATGTAAACCTTAATAAGGTTAGCGTATGTTGACTCAATATCGTTAATATCTAATAAACAGATAAATATTATTATGATCCCATTAGTTTTAGAAGAATCGGGCGGTAGTGAAAGAGTCTTTGATATTTATTCGAGACTATTAAGAGAGAGAATAATCTTTTTGGGAGAACAAGTTACTAGTGAAACTGCTAATAGAATTGTTGCTCAATTATTGTTCCTCGAGGCAGAAGATCCAGATAAGGATATTTATATGTACATAAATT
>JFLX01000064.1 GCA_000634215.1 Prochlorococcus sp. scB243_495L20
TACTAAAGGTGAAAGAAGCAGCCTTAGACATTCAAGAATAATGATTCATCAACCACTTGGAGGTGCTAGAGGGCAAGCCAGTGATATAAGAATTCAAGCAGATGAAATTTTGTTCTTAAAAGAACGACTAAACACTGAATTATCTGAAAGAACTGGAAAAGATTATGACACAATCAAAGAAGATACTGATAGAGATTTTTATATGTCCCCAAACGAAGCTGTTGAGTACGGTTTAATTGATATGGTGTTAGATAAGAAACCAATAAGAGTTTAGCTTAATAATTGAGGAGTTCTCTCTTTCTCAGGAATTTTGGTGAATTTGGAGAGAATACTTACAAATTCATTACCATCTAGTGTTTCTTTTTCGATTAATAGGTCAACTATCTTATCCATTGCTTCTCTATTTTTGCTTACTATATCGTAGGTTTCTTTATAACATTCTTTGACCATTATTCTTACACTTTCATCTATTTGTTTAGAGATTGAATCAGAAACTTCACTTCTAGTCATTAAATCTCTACCAACAAATACTTCCTGATTACCACTTTCTAAAGCTATC
>JFLX01000065.1 GCA_000634215.1 Prochlorococcus sp. scB243_495L20
ACATCTTCAGCAGCTCTTCCTCCTAAAGCACCCATTATTCTAGCTTTTAATTGAGCCCTGCTAACAAGGGTTTGTTCATCATCTGGGATAAACCAAGTTAATCCTTTAGCTTGACCTCTTGGAATAACGGTCACTTTTTGAACAGGATCATGGGCTTTGACAAGTGAACCTATGAGAGCATGGCCAACCTCATGATAAGCAATTAATCTCTTGCTTCTACCATCTGTTAATGCAGAACCTTCCATTCCTGCGACAATCCTATCTACAGAGTCATCAATTTCTGAGATACTTATAGAGTCTTTTCTCCTCCT
>JFLX01000066.1 GCA_000634215.1 Prochlorococcus sp. scB243_495L20
TGGCAGTTAATATAGCAGCCTCATTTAATAAATTTGCTAAATCTGCTCCAGTAAAACCTGGTGTTCTTCTGGCAATGCTTTCAAGCGTTAAATCATCTTGAAGTTTCTTATTCCTTGCATGAACTTCCAATATTGATAGTCTGCCCTTGATATCAGGTGCATCTACAGTTACCTGTCTATCAAATCTGTCTGGTCTCATTAGCGCTGA
>JFLX01000067.1 GCA_000634215.1 Prochlorococcus sp. scB243_495L20
AAAGAGTTTTACCTGTACCAGGAGGTCCTACCAATAGAACTCCTTTGGGAATTCTTGCTCCTACAGAAGTAAATTTTTCTGGTTTTTTCAGAAAAGTGACAACTTCTTGCAAATCCTGTTTAGCTTCATTAACGCCTGCAACATCATCGAATACAACTCCTGTTTCAGCTTCCATTGCAACTCTTGCTTTGGTTTTTCCAAACTGCATTGCTTGGCCAGGACCACCAGGCATACCATTTGACCTCCTCGCTAGCAAAATTAAACCTCCAATTAAAATTGCCGGGAAGAGTAAATTACCTAAAATTCCTACTGCAGGAGGAGCTGTTTTTATTGGATGAACATCAAAACTAATTCCCTCATTTTTTAAAATATTTATAAGTTCTGGTGTTAAGCCTGGAAGATCTACACGTAACCTTTGAACTTTATTATCTAAATCCGAATCTATTGTTTCTATAACTGCATCTCTGCCTCCCTCAAAAATATCAACAGATGTAACCCTTCCCGAATTAATGTAATCTAAAAATCTTCCGTAACTAACTCTTGCTA
>JFLX01000068.1 GCA_000634215.1 Prochlorococcus sp. scB243_495L20
TTCCGTAACTAACTCTTGCTACCGCTGAATTTCTAGGTGCAACAGTAGTGCCATTAGATTTAAGCGAATCAACATTGCTTGAAGATAAAAAATGGTAGGAAAGTGCTATTACTAAAAGTATAGGTAAAGCCCATAAAATTAATGTTTTAAATTTTTGATTCATTAATTTGTAAAAAGTCAATTCTAGGATTCTAGAATGAATCAGTGCATTTCGTTGATATTTTCTCCAACTTTATGCTTATACTACTCTTAAATGTATAGAATTTATAAATGAAATTTGAGATAAACGATAAGGTTAAGTTGATTGCGCCAGTCT
>JFLX01000069.1 GCA_000634215.1 Prochlorococcus sp. scB243_495L20
TCTAAGGAAGAAATTTCCTCTATTTTTGAATTTAAATCGTTCTCAGAAATTGGTGAAACACCATAACTAATTAACTGTATCTTTCTCTGTAAGATTTCATCTAGTGATTGATTTCCTAATAAAAAAGAACCTTTTAGTTTTTCTTTTGCTAAAAATATTTCGGCATCAGTCAACGGATTTAAAAGTAAATTTTTCCATAGTGTTGACAAAAGT
>JFLX01000070.1 GCA_000634215.1 Prochlorococcus sp. scB243_495L20
ATTGAAATACCATCTTCAAATATTTCTTGATTTAATTCTGCTCCATAGGACTCAATATATTCAGAGAGAGTGAAATTGTTAAACCCTTCACATCCTCTGGTAAGTAATGAACAAAGGATCTTGTTTATCCCTTTTTTGCCAGTACTATCCATATCACTCCCTCCTTTAATCCAAATTGAAGCAGTTGAAAAATTTCTTTTTTTATTATTTAAAAAATATCTTTTTAACATTTACCAGGGGATGCAACTAATGTAAATTTCTCTCCACGTATATATTCTGTGATTTCTTTGAAGTTATCCAAGTCATTCCAATATCTTAAATGACTCTCTAAATTATTTATTGAAT
>JFLX01000071.1 GCA_000634215.1 Prochlorococcus sp. scB243_495L20
ACTAGGTTTTAATCCCTCTGATTCACTTCTTTTAGATGAGGGATTCTCAAAGAAAGCTTATAAATTAAGAAATCCATCAAGAGTTCTTTTTGACAAACTATCTAGACCTGAATTTGGACCGATTGAAGAATGGTTCTTATCTGAAAAAAAAAGTTGAGACTGAGGTCGCTGGAAAAAGAGTAATTGTTGAGGGCCTTGTAGAGTTGG
>JFLX01000072.1 GCA_000634215.1 Prochlorococcus sp. scB243_495L20
GAGGGCCTTGTAGAGTTGGGACCATCTTTTGGTGCAGATGGTAATTTGATAACTAGTCGAGAAACCTTCTTAAGACTTTTTCCTGCCAATCCTCCTGGCAGTATAGAAATTGGTTTGGTAAAGCTAAAAAAAGGAGCTGATCCTGAATTGATTTCAAGGATATTAAATAACTCACTCCCAAATGATGTTAGGGTTCTTACAAAAAAACAATTTATAGAATTTGAAAAGAATTATTGGAAAAACAGTACTGCAATAGGTTTTATATTTAGTTTGGGAGCCTTGATGGGTTTTGTTGTAGGGTGTGTGGTCGTTTATCAAATTCTTTATAGTGACGTTACAGACCACCTTCCAGAGTACGCCACCTTATTGGCAATGGGATATAGACTTAAGTCCCTTTTCTTTGTCGTAGCCAGAGAGGGGTTTTTGTTGGCATTGTTTGGTTATTTACCTGCTTATTTTTCTGGCCAAA
>JFLX01000073.1 GCA_000634215.1 Prochlorococcus sp. scB243_495L20
CCAAATACTTTATTCAGTTATAAGAAGTTCTACTAAACTCCCAATAATAATGGATGCAGATAAAACTATTTTAATTTTCGTATTAGTTTTAGTTATGTGTATGGGGTTAGCCGCTGTCGCGATGCGTAAATTAGTTGACGCTGATCCTGCCGAAATTTTTTAACAATCAAAGATAAATGGTCAAAGCTAATAAATCAAAAAAAATATTAAAAATCTTAAAACAGTTT
>JFLX01000074.1 GCA_000634215.1 Prochlorococcus sp. scB243_495L20
AAACGCGCCAGATTCTTAGAAGAAGTATTGGAATGATTTTTCAAGGTCACAATCTTCTGAGATGTTTGACAGCAGAACAAAATGTCCAGATGGGCGCCGATTTAATAAAAGGCTTAACATATTTGCACTCACGTGAAATAGCACGGAATTGGTTGTCAGCAGTTGGATTAGAAGAACATCATAAAAAGTTGCCAAATGACTTATCTGGTGGGCAGAAACAGAGAGTAGCAATTGCTCGAGCTTTATCTGCCAACCCAAAACTTTTATTAGCTGATGAGCCCACTTCTGCTTTAGATAGCATCACAGGAAGAGAAATAGTAACCCTTTTAAGGAAACTAGCAAAAGAGCAAAATTGTTCTGTACTTATGGTGACTCATGATCCAAGAATTTCTGATATGGCTGATAGGATATTAAATATGGAAGATGGTAAAATATATAGTGCTCATAGTGAGCTAATATAATTAAAAGTTTAAAATTTCATGTCTAAGAGAAGGAATCTAAAAAAAGAAAAGCAGGAACGTAACCGAGCCTATGCTAGAAAATTCAAAAAAAGGAAATTAAGAACTGATGGCAGACCTGATGGTGGAAACGTTACCGGTACAGCAAATAATGGCGGTGCAGCTGATTAGGAAATATCTATTACTTTATCTTTTGGAGTTCAATATATTATGCATATTTAATACATAATCATGAATGTAAGTATTGTTATACCGACTTACAATAGATTACCTATATTAGAGAAATGTCTCTTAGCGCTTGAGAATCAAAAATTAAATGCAAATATCAATAATTATGAAGTGATAGTGGTTGATGATGGATCAACTGATGGGACACCATCCTGGATAAATAAAAATAAGGCTAATCTCCCACACGTTATTCTATTTCAGCAAGAACATGGAGGGCCTGCTCTAGGGAGAAATCTAGGAGTAATTAAATCAAAATATGAAATTATTATATTCATTGATAGTGATCTATTTGCTTTAGAAAATTTTATAGATTGCCACGTAGAAAAATTACTTGCCTTTTGGAGAAAAAATGATAAAAAATGTTTTACCTACGGCTC
>JFLX01000075.1 GCA_000634215.1 Prochlorococcus sp. scB243_495L20
ACCTACGGCTCGGTAGTCAATACATCTAATTTTCTAAATCCTCAGAGTGAAAAACATAAAATTACGGACACTTCTTTTGCTTACTTTGCTACAGGGAATGTTGCGATATCAAAAGACTTGATTTTAAGTGTGGGATTATTTGATACTTCTTTTAGTCTTTACGGTTGGGAGGATTTAGAACTTGGAGAAAGATTAAAAAAAATTGGGACAAAATTAATTAAATGCCCAAATGCAGTAGGTTTTCATTGGCATCCGCCATTTAATTGCGAACAAATAGATTCATTAATAGCTCAAGAAAAAGAGAGAGCAAAAATGGCTTTAGTGTTTTATAAGAAACACCCAAATTTAAGGGTTAGATTTATGATTCAATTAACTCCTCTCCATAATTTACTTTGGCAAATTCTTTGCTTGGGAGGACTAATCAGTGTTGATAGAATCTTGCCTTTATTAAAATTCCTAGTAAATATAAGAAGAAATAGATTTGCACTTGAGATACTTAGGATACCTTTAAATATGATATACATTAAAGAGTTAACCAAATGAAGATAAAAAACTTTTAGAAATACACATCACTTGCTAGAATATTTGAAGTAAATTTCACACATCTGGCCGTTTCGGGTGATTTATTAAAAATAATTTCCCGTCAGATGGAGGCTAACCCGAAACCTTTTTTAAATTATGGCTGTTGTATCACTATCAGAAATGATGGAAGCTGGTGCCCATTTTGGGCATCAAACTAGACGTTGGAACCCTAAGATGTCTAAGTTTATATATTGCGCGAGAAATGGAGTTCATATTATTGATCTTGTAAAAACAGCATTGTGTATGAACAATGCGTATAAATGGACGAGAAACGCAGCAAAAAGCGGTAAACGTTTCCTATTTGTCGGTACAAAAAAACAAGCATCGGATGTAGTAGCTCAAGAAGCTACTCGCTGTGGAGCTGCATATGTAAACCAAAGATGGCTTGGAGGGATGTTGACTAATTGGACAACAATGAAGGCTAGGATTGAAAGATTAAAGGATCTTGAAAGAATGGAAAGTAGTGGTTCGATAGCAATGAGGCCTAAAAAAGAAGCTGCGGTGTTAAGGAGAGAACTTGAAAGATTACAAAAATACTTAGGTGGACTTAAGGGAATGAGAAGATTACCAGATGTAGTTGTATTGGTAGATCAGAGAAGAGAATCTAATGCAGTACTTGAAGCTAGAAAATTAGATATCTCATTAGTATCAATGTTAGATACTAACTGCGATCCCGATTTGTGTGAAGTACCAATTCCTTGTAATGATGATGCCGTTAGATCTGTGCAACTTATCTTAGGAAGACTTGCAGATGCCATAAATGAGGGTAGAAAGGGCTCTAATGCAGAAAGGAAAAATTAAATTTTAATTTAAAACTTACTAATCACTAATTTTTATTACTTCAAATGGGAAACATTACAGCAAAACTCGTAAAAGATCTTAGAGACAAGACTGGCGCAGGAATGATGGACTGCAAAAAAGCACTTAACGAAACTGACGGAAATGTTGATAAAGCTTTGGAATGGTTAAGAAAGAAAGGTATAGCTAGTGCTGAAAAGAAATCTGGAAGAGTAGCGGCCGAAGGGTCAATTGGTAGTTATATACATACTGGATCAAGAGTGGGAGTTTTACTAGAGTTAAATTGTGAAACTGATTTCGTCGCGAGAGGTGATATATTCCAATCTCTGTTGAAGGATGTCTCAATGCAAGTAGCAGCCTGCCCAAATGTTGAGTATGTATCAATTGATGAAATACCAGAAGACGTTGTGGAAAAAGAAAAGCAGATAGAAATGGGTAGGGATGATTTGTCAGGAAAACCAGAACAAATTAAAGAAAAAATAGTTGAAGGGAGAATAGCAAAAAGACTTAATGAGCTTGTTTTGCTTTCACAACCCTATATCAAAGATAGTTCTTTAACAGTTGAGGATCTTGTTAAACAAGCAGCTGCAAAAATTGGGGAAAATATCAAAGTAAGACGCTTTACAAGATATACATTGGGTGAAGGTATCGAAAAAAAACAGATGGACTTTGCTGAAGAAGTTGCATCAATGCAATCAAACTAGTCACTTGAATGATTTGAATAATTTCAATAATTACATAGATATAGATAAAATTAACTCTCAATTAAAGAGAGCAGACATACAAAAAAGAATATTAACTAGAAATATTTATAGGGAATATGAATTTTATCTTAATCTGGTGAGAGATCTACTTTACATCTCTGTAAAAAAAGGCCTTAACCAAATATATAGTTATCGAACAATTAATGATAATTTCTTAAATGTAAATGAATCCTGTAGTCTCTTTGAAAAACAAATAAGTAAATTAATATTTACGAATTTGCCCTTATTAACAGTAGAACAATTAAAAATAAATGAAATTGGAAAAAATATAAATAATGAATTTAATTTTAGTATTTTTGAAAGTTTCACAAAAACAAAGGATGACCAAAAAGAAAAGTTTCAATATGAAGATGGTTTTCAATTTAAAGAAGCCACTCAGTTCCAGCTTAGTGAAGATTTTTCAAATACTTCTGAATATTATCAAGCTCATAATCATGAGAAATTCGTATCACTTGATTTAGATAATAATGATAATGATAATTATTTATCTAGTAACAATATTTTTGAAAATTTAGGAGTTGAAAAACAATTTATTTCATCTCTACTTGAATTATTAGGAGAAGAAAAAGTTGAAAAACAAAGAAATCCAGAAAATGACAATATCTATCAAATGGATAATTCACCAAAAAGTCAGTTTCTTAAAAATTTTGATTTAATTGACAAATCATTGGAAAATTTACTAATGAATCTTTCATATAATGTTAACCAAGAATTATTTAAGGCAAATCTAATAAAAAAGATGATATCTAAAGAGTCCTTTGATTACTTAGTAGGCAAAAATTTTATGATAAAACATCCATATCCTTTTGTTATTAATTTCGAATTTAACTTAAATCGTTCATCATTAACCGGCAATAATTTTCCAAGAATTATTTTTTTCAATATATCTACTGTTGAGTTAGAGTTTAAAAATTTAAATCTTTCTATCCAAAGGAACAAAATAAATGAGCTAAAAAATCAATTTCAGCGTTTGATTAAAAAAGAGACATATTGGAGGCAAAAAGAAATCTCTTTGAATAAGGTACACTGAAAAAATAACTCTTTTTTCAAATGTGACTATTAGCGGGAACAATAATAAATTAATTAAAGATTGGATAAGACCTCTTCAAAAATCTCTTACTATTGAAACTGAAAACAAATATATAAATACTTTAGGAAGAGAAAAATATTTTAATGATTATTTGCATGAATCACTAAAAAAACTAGATAATTTTAATCTCTCAGACGAATATTTAAAGATATTTTATGAATTTTCTAAAAAATATAATGAATATAATAAGTTAGATGAAAATCAAAGAAAAAGGTTAGTTATAGATACAAGAAAAAATCTCTATAAACTAGGTAAAACTCTAGAAATAGAAAGTTCTAATAATATTACTAATAATGTTTTTCTGAATGAAGCTGATGAAAGTTTGTCTTTTGATTCAGATATTTCTTTAGTAAAAAATGTAGGAAAAGTTTATAAAAATAAGCTTAATGAATTAGGGATATTCCATATAAAAGATCTAATTAATTATTTCCCGCGAACATATTTAGACTATACGAATAGAGTCAAGATAATAAATTTAAAACCAGATAATTTATACACGTGCATTGCAAACGTTAAAAGATTTTATATTCATAAGAGTAAAAAGAATATCAATTTATCAATAATTAATATTGTGGTTTTTGATGAAACGTCTTCAATAAAGGTTACAAAATTTTTTTTAGGAAGAAGATTTAGATCTTACTCTTTCTTCACATCTCAAAAATCTTTGTATACACCTGGTACCAAATTAGCAATTTCCGGTAAGGTTAAATTGACAGAGTATGGCAAAACTTTTGTAGATCCGCAGATTGAAATTCTTAAGGACAACAATGATAATTTTAATTTCTCAGGCAAAATATTACCCCTTTATTCATTAGGTGAAGCATTATCGAATATGAGTTTTATAAAACTTATGAAAAAGGTACTAATTTATGCAAAGCAATATCCAGAAATTTTAAATAAAAAGCAACTTGATTCATTATCTTTATTATCAAAAGGAGAGTCGTTGATTAATATTCATTTCCCACCAACTCAACAGGCACTTATTGAGTCAAAAAAACGTTTGGTTTTTGATGAGTTATTCCTACTTCAAATAAAGTTCCTACTTAGAAAAAGAAAGACGAATAAAAATGTAACTTCCCAACAATTACCTCAAAAGAAATCTTTATTAAAAGAATTTTTAAATACTTTTCCTTTTGAATTAACAAAATCTCAAGAAAAAGTTTTAAATGAAATTAAGAAAGATTTATCTTATCCCGTACCAATGTCTAGATTGCTTCAGGGAGATGTGGGAAGCGGTAAAACTATAATTGCAATAGCATCTCTTTTGCTTGCAATTGAAAAAAACCTTCAAGGTGCATTTATGGTCCCAACTGAGGTATTGGCAGAACAGCATTATAAAAATTTATTAAAATATTTGAACCCCCTTTTAGTTTCTGTTGAACTACTTACTGGGAATACTCCTCAAAAAAAGAGAAAAGAAATTTTCTCTAATTTGAACAATGGACTAGTTGATATCCTCGTAGGTACTCATGCATTATTTGAGGATAAAGTCATCTTTAACGCATTGGGCATGGTCGTAATTGATGAACAACATAGATTTGGAGTTACTCAAAGAAATAGATTACTAAATAAAGGAGAAAATACTAACTTGTTAGCAATGACAGCAACGCCAATTCCAAGAACTCTTGCGCTTTCTATTTATGGTGATTTAGATGTGAGTCAAATTACAGAACTACCTCCTGGGAGAGTACCCATAACAACAAAAATAATTTCAGAAGACGAATTAACTAACTTGTTCAAGATTGTTGAAGATGAGATCAATAAGGGAAAGCAAGCTTACGTTATTTTGCCACTTATAGAAGATACAGAAAAAATGAATTTAAGCTCTGCAAAGAAAACTTTCAAACATTTATCAGAAGAGGTCTTTTTTAACAAAAAAGTTGGATTATTACATGGCAAATTAAGTTCACAAGAAAAGAATGAAGTAATTAATTCTTTTTTAAAGAATGAAATTAATATATTGGTTTCAACCACAGTAATTGAGGTTGGCATTGATGTCCCTAACGCCACAATTATGATTATTTATAATTCGGACAGATTTGGATTGTCCCAGCTACATCAATTAAGGGGGAGAGTTGGTAGAGGATCAACAAAATCTTTTTGTTATCTGGTAACCCCCGATAAAAATGGATTAGAAAATAAACGACTTTGTGTTTTGCAAAAATCTAATGATGGCTTTTATATTGCTGAAAAAGACTTGGAGCTTAGAGGACCAGGGCAGATTTTAGGATATAGACAATCCGGATTGCCTGATTTTGTGCTGGACAATTTACCTAGCAATAAATTTCTTATTGATAAGGCTCGAGAAGAGGCTATTAAGATTGTTAGTGATGATCCTGAGTTAAAAAAAATATTATTTTAAGGAATATACTTATTGATAATTCTGATAATAAATTCATTCATGATTTCTTAAATTGAAATCTATCATTGTAATTTTTGATATATATGCCACTATAAATCAATTGCGAATTTCAATTGAAAATTTGGAATAAAATACCAATTAAAGATAATGGAGATAAATTAATTGCTATACCTAGCTGCCTAAAGTTTTTTGATCCCCACCCTTACTTTCATTTAGGAGCACCTTACAAAGATAAAACTTCTATTTGGAAATTAAGAGAGGAGGTAGTAAATAGATTAGTAAAAGTAAATGATTATTTGATATCAAAGAGTAGTTTTAACCTTTTAATTTATGACAGCTGGCGACCTTTAGAAGTCCAAGAATTTATGTTTAAAAGAGCATTTTTATTAGAGTCTGAAAAATCAGATATTGATATTTCTTTTGAAAACATAAAATCTTATCCATCTATTTTAAAAAAAGTTGAAAAATTTTGGGCATATCCTTCTTATGACACTAGGTGTCCTCCCCCTCATTCAACTGGGGGTGCATTGGATGTTTGTTTATCAGAAAAAGATGGAAATCTTGTTGAAATGGGCAGCATGGTTGATCAAATGGATGAGACCTCAAAACCTTATTTTTATGCAAATACAAAGAATGAAGAAGCAATTATTTGGAATAGTAGAAGAAATTTATTAAGGGAAATTATGACTAAATTCGGATTCGCTCAACATCCTAATGAATGGTGGCATTTTAGTTATGGTGATCAATTATGGGCTTGGAAAAATAAAAAGGCAAATGCCCTTTATGGAAAAATATAAATTCTATTGATTTTCGTTTAGTAAATTCAATATATAATTTTCATCTTTTGAATTTATAAAATCTCCGAAATCCAAATCCAAATTACTCTTCCAATTATCAAATAATGGTTGAAGAGTTTTTTCTAAATCGTTAAGTTCCATTCTTTGTAAAAATGGTTTAGCAAGCCTTTGTAGATTTTTACTTCCCCCCAACCATAATTGGTATTTATTTTGCCCACTTCCAACAAGTGCTAATTCGGCCATATAAGGCCTAGTACATCCATTCGGACATCCTGTCATTCTGAATAATATTGTCTTTTGTATTTTTAGATCTAATAATAAATTTTCAATCCTTTTTAATACATCAGGTAATATTCTTTCAGCTTCAGTCATTGCAAGACCACAAAGTGGTAAAGCAGGACAAGCTAAAGCATGTCTTTGTATTTCATTAATGTTTTCTAAATTTTCGTATCCAATTTTTGATAGAGATTTTTGAATTTCACCTTTGTTTTTATTGGCGATATTACAAAGTAAAATATCTTGGTTAGGGGTGAGTCTTAAATCTAAATTATATTTTTTAACAATACTTGTGATGGTATTCTTCTTTTCTCCTGATAATCTCCCCGATAATAATGGTAAACCCACGAAATAGGAGGTTTTATTTTGTTTATGCCAACCTAGGTAATCAATAAGAACCTTATCAGGTTCTTTTCTGATTTTTTTAATTTCTTTTTTGAAATACTTATCAGAAAGTATCTTTTTGAACCATTTAATACCTTTTCTATGAAGAAGATATTTCATTCTCGAATTTTTTCTTGATTTTCTATCACCATAATCTCTTTGAATGGCCACAATGCTTTGTATCAATTCATAAACATCAGGTTCTTCAACATATCCAAGTGGATCTGCAATTCTGGCAAAGGTCTCTTCATTATTATGTGTTCGACCCATGCCGCCTCCAACATAGAAGTTGCACCCTTCTAAGTTTCCATCTTTAGAGGTAAAGGCAACTATTCCTATGTCATTGGTAAGAAGATCAACTGAATTGTCCCCAGGAACTGTAATAGCACATTTGAATTTTCTCGGTAAATAAGTTGAACCATAGAGAGGCTCATCTTTTATCCCACTAAAAACATTATCTTTGAATTGGAGCTTCCTAATTGCTTCAATATCTTTGTCAGGCTTTATGGTGTACTCTAAATCTCCATCAGCCCAAAGCTCTAAAAAAGTTCCTTGGCCAGCCATTGGGGTGAGAAGATCTGCAACTTTTTTTGACAATGCTCTTGCAATTTTATAGTCTGGTGAATCAAATGGAGCCGCAGGGGCCATAACGTTTCTATTTATGTCACCACATGCAGCTAATGTGGAGCCCATTGAATTTACTATTGTTTGAATTACTTCCTTTAGGTTCTCCTTTCTAATTCCATGCATTTGAAAGGCTTGTCTTGTAGTGGCCCTAAGTGTTCCATTACCTAGTTTGTCAGATAATTCATCTAATGCTAAAAATAATTTCCCTGGGACTTCACCTCCCGGATTTCTTAACCTAAGCATCATTTGCCAATCTTTACTTTTGCCAGGCCTTCTATTTTCCCTGTTATCTTGTTGATAACTACCATGAAATTTTAATAACTGGACTGCATCATTGGTAAAATGATCGCTCTCATTGACTAATTCCGTAGCAAGTGGTTCTTTAAGAAATTGGCTACTTTTTTTAAAATTTTCAAATTTAGAAACCTCTAGTCCATTTGCCAAACAAACAGTTTCTTCCTTGGTGGGATCTTTTTTCTTTTTTACTTTCTCAACCTTGATCAAAGGACCAAAAAATATCTCTTTTTATACATTAGCGAAAAGCTTATTTAACTGGTAGTAAATTATAGTAAGTTAAGTCATATTTTTTTCTTGTCTAAATATTTACTTGAGATAGGAACAGAAGAGATGCCTGCAAAATTTTCTCATTCTGTTCTAGAACATTTTAAATCCCTAATAGAATTTGAATTGGATAAAAAGTTAATCAAATTCGAAAATATAGTTGTTACCTCTACACCAAGGAGGATAGTTCTACTCCTCGAAGGTTTAGTTGATTATGCAGAAGATAAGATAATAGAAAGAAAAGGGCCTAAAGCAAATTCAGCTTATTTAAATGGATCTCCTACTAATGCTGCTTTAGGATTTGCTAATAGCTTAGATATAGATGTAGCTGAGCTAGAAATACAAAATACAGAAAAGGGTGATTTTTTATTTGGAAGGAAAATTGAGAAAGGACTATCAACAAAAATTTCTTTGTCTTTGATTATCCCAAAATTAGTAAAGAGTCTTCAAGGCCCTCGATTTATGAAATGGGGGGCTGGGAACATAAAATTTTCAAGACCTATTAGGTGGATTGTGTCTATGTATAATGATGAAATTCTCGATTTTGGATTTGATGAATGTGATCCAAAGATCAATATAAGTAATAAAACAAAAAGTCATAGGCTAATCAATGAAGTTTTAGAAGTTCAGAATCCTGATGATTTTTTTGATTTATTGAAACGTAATAGGGTAATAGCTATTCGAAAAGAAAGAAAAGAAACAATTGAAAGTTTAATAAATCAAGCATCTAAATCTTTAAATCTGAAACCTGACCTTACAGAAGGATTACTAAATGAACTAACTGATTTAGTTGAATGGCCAGACTTAATTATTGGCAAATTTAGTGATGAATTTCTTGATCTTCCAGTTGAAGTTCTCTCAACAGTTATGAAAAGTCATCAGAGATACGTTCCTCTTTTATTGAAAAATAAAAGTTTTTCTAAACTAGATTTAAGCTCTGAAAAAAATATTAGTACAACTTTCTGCGTTATTTCAAATGGTCTTGAAGAATCAAATAATAATATTGTTAAAGGTAATGAGAAAGTATTAAGGGCAAGGTTTTCAGATGCAAAGTTTTTTGTGGAAAGTGACAAAAAAGTTGCTTCAATCAAAAGAAATCAAAAGCTTAAATCTGTTTCCTATTTGAAAGGATTTGGAAATATATTTCAGAGGGTTGAAAGGATAGAGGAAGTCACTAAAAAAATTCTTAAATTTTTGAATGATAAGTCTTTAGAAGAAAAAAAAATAATAGAAGCTGCCAAATACTGTAAAAACGACTTATGTAGCGAAATTGTTTTCGAATTCCCTGAGCTGCAAGGAATAATGGGCGGTAAATATCTTAAATATGAGGGATTTAGTGAGGATGTTTGCTTGGCTGTCGCTGAACATTATTTACCATCTTTTTATAAAGATGCTTTGCCCTCCACAAAATATGGTGCAATAGTTTCCATAGCAGATAAGGTCGAAACTTTAATAAGTATATTTATTTCTGGTAAACGTCCCAGTGGATCATCTGATCCTTATGCTTTAAGAAGAAATTTGAATGGAGTCATTAAAATAATCTGGGATTATGAACTTGATTTACCTTTAGATAAATTATTCAACGAACTTATTGATTTTTGGAAAATCGTATTTCCTAATTTAAACTTCTCAAGAGAAACAATATTTAATGATTTAAATGAATTTTTAGTTCAAAGAATTGTTAGTCATCTAGAAGAAATATCACTAAGTAAAGAATTAATAAAGGCCGTTTGCTCTTCTGATGATTTATCTCAAAAAAGAATATTGAATATTGTTGATCTTAAAAATAGGATTAAATCTATTATCAATTTTAGCGAAAAGGATAATTTTGTTGAAATCCAAAAGGTTATTACTAGGGTAAGCAAATTAGCAAATAAAAGTGATCTTTCAAGAGACGTGCTCTCAACAAGAGATTATGTAAACACAAAACTTTTTGAAAAAGATTGTGAATTGCAAGTTTTTAAATTTATTGGAGAATTAGAAAAACTTTTTTCAGAGGGTTATTGCAATTATTTGGAACTTCTAAATTTGTTTGAGATTAATGTAAACACCATCGAAGACTTATTTGATAATGAAAAGGGAGTCTTAATAATGACAGAGGATTTAAAAATAAGAAATAATAGACTTAATTTGTTGAGCTTAATTAGAAATTATTCTCTAAAAATAGCTGACTTTACACTTTGGAACTCTTAACTTTAATTCCTCCCTTTATTGAATATTTTTCTAGCATTTTTTCTACTTCTTTATTTTCCCTAACAGCACTATCAACGGGTTTATATTTTAGAGGTGCTAGGGCTTTCCCTCTTAAAATCGAACCAAGTGTAAGCATTGTAATTTTAAGTTGCTGTAATGGTTTCATGGAGACAACTCTTTTGTATAAATAACTATCAAAAGTAAGTCTTTGAACATCCATGTCATCACACATCTCAACAAAGGCTTCTCTAGCAGAATCATTTCTGTAGAAAATATTTTGAAGAATTTCTAGAACCTTATAAGTTGTGCCATATTTTTTATCCCATTTTTTAAGATAGTTTTTTAAATCTTTTTCTGATGGAATTACTTGACCATTTTTTGAAGCTTCAACAATTTCTTCAGCACACATTCTTCCGCTTTTCGCAGCAAAATAAATTCCCTCTCCTGAACTTTTTGTAACATAACCAGCTGCATCACCAACCAATGCCATTCTCCCAACTACCCTTCTTGGCCTTGGATGCTCAGGGATAGGGTGAGCTTCTACCTTTATTACTTCACCATTAACAAGTCTTTTCTTTGCTCTATTTCTTACACCCTCTTGAAGGCCTTTAATTAATGACTGGTTCTTTTGCATGGTTCCAGTGCCCACAGCAACATGATCATATTTAGGAAATACCCATCCATAAAAATCAGGAGAAACATCAGTTCCTACATACATTTCAGCAAGATCTTCGTAGTAACTCATTTCTTCTTTAGGCAATTTAATTCTTTCCTGAAATGCTATAGCTACTTTGTAATCACCTGCATCCATTGCTTTTGCGACTCTGCTATTGGCTCCATCAGCTCCGATCAAAAGGTCAACAGTAAGCTCTTTGAGTTCCCCTTTTTTATCTCCATTTGTAAAATCTGAGTAGGAAATCTTATATGGGCCTTGATTATTATCGCCAGTATCAATAGAAGTAACTAATCCATTTATTAATGTAGCACCAAGATCTGATGCTCTGTTGCGCATAAAGGCATCCATAACTTCTCTTCTACACATCCCAATAAACTCATTATCACTTTTCCCATAAACTCTATCTAGACTTATATCTACTTCTCTATTTGATGGAGATATCATTCTCATATGTCTTACTTTTCTATCGATAATTGACTCGGGCAAATCAAATTCTTCGACCATACAAAGTGGAATTGCTCCTCCACATGGTTTGGCATTATCCAATTTTCTCTCGAAGAGCCAAGTTTTTATTCCAGCTTTAGCAAGTATTTCTGCCGCACATGAACCACTTGGACCTCCACCAATAACAGCTACCCTCAACATATGAAAAAAAATAATACTGTATATAAAAACTACATCTTTTTTGCTTATAAAAGTGCATTTCTTAAAATAATAGTTAATATCGAAATATCTTTTCCAAATTCACTTCTAAATATTGGAACTAAACAAAGATATCGATCAATTTGATATACCACTTGCCAAAAGAACTTACCTAAATAATCGAAATTCAACAATAATAAAAAAACTATCAATATTTTTTCCATTTCTTTTACTTATCTTTTCTGTGGCTGCATTGCGATTATTTAAAAATATAGAAATAGGATCTCTTGATAATCTCAATTCACAGGATCAGATAAATCACGACCATAGAATTTTAGGTCATTTACCCTATGCGGAAATTTCTAAGCAGAAACTAGTTTTAATTGAGCCTAATATTGAAGTCCATATGGATATGCGCGATTCTCTATTAAAGATGAGAGAAGAAGCCAAAAAGGATGGGATATATTTAGTCTTCTTGAGTGGTTATAGATCAATAAATTTGCAAAACGATATCTTTTATTCTTTAAAATCTATTAGAAAGCAAGAAGCGGCAGAAAGAGCTAGAGTTTCAGCCCCTCCAGGGTATTCCGAACATAGTACAGGTTTCGCAATCGATATTGGTGATGCTACTCAAAGAGAGACAGACTTTGAAACCGACTTCGAAAATACTGACGCCTTTAGATGGTTAATAAAAAATGCAGCTAAGTTTCACTTTAAGTTATCGTTCAACAAAGATAATAAATATATAGATTACGAACCCTGGCATTGGAGATATGAGGGGTCAATTGAAGCATTAAAAGTTTTTGAAAGCTCAAATAGAAAATTATAAATCTAATTGATTAATTTAATTATTCAATAAATTATATTTTTCAAAGTCTTAAAGAGAAAATACTCATAATAAGCATACTTTGAGTTAGCCTTAATAAAGTAAATCTAAAATTTATATAAATTCTATAAATGTCATCTTCGATAAAAGAAATTAGAAATGTTGCAATTATTGCTCACGTAGATCATGGAAAGACAACTCTTGTAGATGCATTGTTATCTCAATCAGGAATATTTAGAGACAATGAAGTTATCCCTACATGTGTAATGGATTCAAATGATCTTGAAAGAGAAAGGGGGATAACAATTCTCTCAAAAAATACTGCAGTTAACTACAAAGATACCAGAATTAATATTATAGATACACCTGGACATGCTGATTTTGGAGGAGAAGTTGAAAGGGTTTTGGGAATGGTTGATGGTTGTCTTCTTATTGTTGATGCAAATGAGGGGCCTATGCCTCAAACAAGATTTGTTTTAAAAAAAGCATTAGAAAAAGGACTTAGGCCTATAGTCTTTGTAAATAAAATTGATAGACCACGAGTAGTACCAGAAATAGCAATTGATAAGGTCCTTGATTTGTTTTTGGAGTTAGGTGCTGATGATGATCAATGTGATTTCCCTTATCTTTTTGGGAGTGGCTTATCTGGTTTCGCAAAAGAAGAGATGGAATCTAATAGTGACAATATGATGCCTCTTTTTGAAGCTATTATTAGACACGTTCCTCCTCCAGTAGGTGATTCTAATAAGCCTCTTCAGCTACAAATAACTACTTTGGATTATTCTGATTTTTTAGGCAGAATAGTAATAGGGAAGATCCATAATGGGACAATAAAAAATGGCCAACAGGCTAGTTTAATTAAAGAAAACGGAAAAACTATTAAAGGTAAGGTTAGTAAGCTTTTAGGATTTGAGGGATTACAAAGAATTGATATAAATGAAGCATTTGCAGGTGATATTGTTGCTGTTTCTGGTTTCGATGACGTCAATATTGGTGAGACCATAGCATGTCCCGATTCTCCTCATCCTCTTCCATTAATCAAAGTTGATGAACCTACCTTAAATATGACTTTTGTTGTCAATGATTCACCATTCGCGGGTAAGGAAGGGAAATTTGTAACTAGTAGACAATTAAAAAATAGATTGGAGAGGGAACTTTTAACAAATGTTGCCCTAAGAGTAGAAGAAACTGATTCTCCTGACAGGTTTTCAGTTTCAGGAAGAGGAGAATTACATCTAGGGATATTGATTGAAACTATGAGAAGAGAGGGTTTTGAGTTTCAAATCTCACAACCTCAAGTAATTTTCAGAGAAATTGATAATGTTGAATGTGAGCCTATAGAGACTTTAGTTTTAGATGTACCTGAAGTATCTGTTGGTTCTTGTATCGAAAAACTTGGATCTAGAAAGGCAGAGATGAAAAACATGCAGACAAGTTCAGATGGTAGAACTCAATTAGAATTTCTAGTACCATCAAGAGGATTAATTGGATTTCGCGGGGAGTTTGTAAGGATAACCAGAGGTGAAGGTATCATGAGCCATTCGTTTTATGAATATAAACCTAAAACAGGAGACTTTGAAACCAGAAGGAATGGCGTTCTTATAGCTTTTGAGGAAGGTGTGGCCACATTTTATGCTTTAAAAAATGCTGAAGATAGGGGAGTATATTTCATTAAACCTGGAGTTAAAGTTTATAAAGGAATGATAATTGGTGAGAATAATCGACCTCAAGATCTAGAGTTGAATATATGTAAAACTAAGCAGTTGACTAATATGAGATCTGCAGGGGCAGAAGAACTTGATACTTTGCAGTCACCTGTGGATATTACCCTTGAAAGAGCACTCGAATATATTGGTCCAGATGAAATGCTGGAGGTAACACCGGATTCAATAAGAATGAGAAAAATAAATAAAAAGAAAAAAAATTAGTAATTGCTTTAATGAACAAAGAAAGTGCAAAAAGTTTTCAAGACTCCCTTTTAACAGCTTTAAATCTTTTTAACAATCATGAATGGTACGAGGCTCATGATGCTTTTGAAGAAATATGGAATTCTGTAGATGGTGACGAAAGACAAGTTATCCAAGGAATTTTACAAGTATCTGTTTCTCAGTTTCATTTAAGTAAAGGTAATTTAAATGGAGCTACTATTTTGCTTGGAGAGGGTTTAGGCAGAATAAAAACTAGAACCAAGATTGAGTTAGGGATTGATCTTGAATCCTTCTGCCAATGTTTGGAAGATTTATTAAGGAAATTACAATATAGAGAACTATTAAACGAGAACGATAAGCCTTTTTTGAAACCTCTTTGATGAATATATCTTTATCTTCAATTAAATTATTATTATGTATTTAGTTTTTTTTCAAGAAAGTGAGAAAATTTATCGATCTCAAGGAAAATGAACCTAAATATTCATAATGTATCCCTTTCAATTAAAGGAAGATTAATTGTAAATGATGTTTCCATAACTGTTAATCCAGGGGAAGTTGTAGGTTTGATGGGACCTAATGGAGCTGGGAAAACTACAACTTTTAATCTTGCAGTTGGGAATATAAAACCAGATAAAGGTGAAATTTTAATGAATGGGAAAAATATAACCAATCTTCCTCTACCAATTAGATCAAGACTTGGGTTAGGGTACTTAACTCAGGAAGCGAGTATCTTTAGAGACCTCACAGTTAAGGATAATATAGATCTGGCTTTACAAAATTCATCTTACAGTAGAGCAGCGATAAGAAATAGAAGAGAACAATTAATTAATGAATTTAATTTGAATAACTTTGTAGATAATTATGGTTATCAACTTTCAGGAGGAGAGAGGAGGAGGTGTGAAATTGCAAGGGCTCTCACTGTAGGTAGAAAAGGACCTAAATATTTGTTATTAGACGAACCTTTTGCTGGGATAGATCCTCTAGCTGTTAATGATCTAAAGAAACTAATTCTAAAATTAAGTAGTGATGGTGTGGGTATTCTCATTACAGACCATAATGTGAGGGAAACCCTTCTAATTACTAACAAATCATATGTATTAAGTGAAGGAAAAATTTTAGCTAACGGTTCATCAAGTGAATTGGCTGATAATCCAATAGTCAAGAAGTATTATCTAGGAGATAATTTCAAACTTTGAAATGCTTTTTTTAAGATAAATTAAAACTTAAATATTAAAGATTTACTCATATGAGAATGATTTTAATTATTATTTGAATGTCATTTAATATCAAAACTTGAGAAATTTCTAGAAATGATACTAGATAATTTTTTTAAAAATTTAATATATGAACCGGTTTCAGTTATAGGTCTTTTAGTTTTTTATTTTTTATTAATTAACTTACCAATATCTTTGGGTGCAGTTTTTAAAAAAAAGTCCTCTGCTGCTGTAAGACTCATTACAATTTTAGTGAACTTATTAATAACATTACAATTACTTTTTAGGTGGTCAATTTCTGGGCACTTTCCTATTAGCAATTTGTATGAATCTCTTTATTTCCTTACTTGGGGTATCACATTAGGTCAACTATTGGTTGAAAGAGAATACCAAGCTCCAATAATCCCTTCAATTGCTATACCTATTGAGTTGCTGACTGTGGCTTTTGCTTGTTTTGTTTTACCTGAGGATTTGAAATTATCATCCAATTTAGTTCCAGCTTTAAGGTCTAGTTGGTTAGTAATGCATGTAAGCGTCGTAATGCTTAGTTATGCAGCATTAATAATAGGTTCTTTACTTTCAATGTCCGTTTTGTTTATAAATAAAAATAAGCCACTTCAAATCAGAAGTAGTTCTACAGGTATAGGAGGATTTAAACTTTCAAATAGCTATCCCGTAAATGATTTAGTTGAACCTATTGAATTTTCTCATTCAGAAGAATTAGATACATTAAGTTATCGTTCTATATTGGTAGGTTTTGTTCTTTTGACTCTCGGTTTAATATCAGGTGCAGTTTGGGCTAATGAGGCCTGGGGCACATGGTGGAGTTGGGATCCAAAAGAAACATGGGCATTTATCTCATGGTTGTTTTATGCCGCTTATCTGCACATGAGAATAAGCAAGGGTTGGCAAGGACGCAAACCAGCTTTATTAGCATCCACAGGCTTTTTAATTGTTTTAGTATGTTATTTAGGAGTTAATTTTTTAGGAATAGGTTTGCATAGTTATGGATGGATATTTGAGTGATTTCTTAATGATCCAGAATATTTATTGAGGTTCTGAAAGAACATTACCTTTTTGTGCTTCTTGTGCAACTTTTCTCAAGTCATCACATCCTTCCTTTAATGTTGGGTAAGCAAACATTCCGCTACCTGCAATAAAACAATTAGCACCAGCATCTGCACATTGTGAAATAGTCCAATTTGCTTTTATCCCCCCATCAACTTCAATATCGACATCTAAGTTTCTTTCGATAATAAAGTTTCTTATTTCTCTTATTTTATTAAGCATTGTTGGTATATAAGCTTGTCCTCCAAAGCCTGGATTAACTGTCATAACCAAAACATGATCAACCATATCCATTATGTTTTTAATCATTTCAAAAGGAGTATGAGGGTTCAATGCAACAGAAGGAGATCCTCCTAAATCTCTTATTCTTCCTAGAACTCTATGCAAATGAATATTTGCTTCAGCATGAGCTATTACTACTCCTGGCTCACCATTTGCTCCTTTTGTAGCGTTTACATAAGATTCAAGCATTGTTTCACAATTGTACTGGCTTACCATTAATTGAGTTTCAAAAGGGACATTGCAATATTTCCTGCATGCAGTAATCATTTCTGGACCAAATGTAAGATTTGGTACAAAATTTCCATCCATTACATCAAATTGAATTCTATCTACCCCAGCTTCCTCGAGCTCTTTCACACATGCCCCCATATTTGCCCAATCTGCTGGTAAAACTGAAGGAATTATTTGAATTGGTCTATTTGCACCAGTTAAATTTGCTTGATTTGACTCAGTCATTTAATTTTTAAAATATTTAATAAAGATACTATATTTAGTTGTTTATTCCTAATTTAAAGTCACGGCCTGATAAAGTAACAGCTGTAAAGAGTTAAAAAAAGCTTACTAGCATAATAATTCTCATAAAAAATTGCATTTTATATGAGATCATACTCAAAACCTTTTAGAAAATCCTCAAAATTTAATTGTGAATCAAACTTTAATTCAAGAAATTCTCGAAGTTGTCGAGCAAGCAGCTATTGCCTCAGCAAAACTAACAGGACTTGGTCAAAAAGATGAAGCTGATGCTGCAGCTGTCGAAGCAATGAGATTGCGAATGGGCAAAATTGAAATGAAAGGTAAAATTGTTATTGGAGAAGGTGAAAGAGATGAAGCACCTATGCTTTATATAGGTGAAGAGGTTGGTAGTGGAAATGGCCCAGGGGTTGACTTTGCAGTAGATCCTTGTGAAGGAACTAATCTTTGTGCGAATAATCAAAGAGGTTCCATGGCGGTTTTAGCTGCCTCTGATACGGGTGGTCTTTTCAATGCTCCTGATTTTTACATGAACAAATTAGCTGCGCCTCCTGCAGCCAAAGGTAAAGTTGATATTAGAAATTCAGCTACTGAAAACTTGAAGATACTAAGTGATTGCTTGGGCCTTTCTATTAATGAGCTTACTGTAGTTGTAATGGATAGAACTAGACATAAAGATTTAATTAAAGAGATTCGAGGATGTGGTGCAAAAGTACAACCGATTTCTGATGGTGATGTTCAAGCTGCGATTGCATGCGGTTTTGCAGGAACTGGAACACATTGCTTGATGGGTATAGGTGCAGCTCCAGAGGGTGTTATTTCTGCAGCTGCAATGAGAGCTCTCGGCGGACACTTTCAAGGACAACTAGTTTATGATCCGGCAATCGCTCAAACTTCTGAATGGGCTGATTACACAAAAGAAGGAAATATAAAACGTCTTAATGAAATGGACATAACAGATATAGATAAAATCTATGAAGCAAATGAATTGGCATCGGGAGAAAATGTTGTTTTCGCTGGAAGTGGAATAACTGATGGATTATTATTTGACGGAGTTAAATTTGAAAGGGATTGTGTTAGAACAAGTAGTCTAGTTATTAGTACATTAGATAGTACTGCAAGGTTCACAAATACTGTCCATATAAAAGATGGTGCTAAGAGTATCAGCCTTTAAAAATTCACTTTTGATTTTATGCATATTGTTGTCGTCGGACTAAGTCATCGCACGGCACCTGTCGAAGTGCGTGAGAAGTTAAGTATTCCTGACCAATCCATAACAGAGTCATTGCAAGCATTAAAAGCTTTTAATGATGTATTAGAGGTGTCAATTTTAAGTACTTGTAATAGGCTGGAAATATATGCGCTAGTAAAGGATAAAAAAACTGGAATTTCATCTATTAAAGAATTCATATCAGAATATTCTGGAATTATTTTTGAAGATTTAAATCCACATCTTTTTTGCTTTAAACAGGAAGAAGCAGTTCTGCATTTGATGAAAGTCTCAGCAGGACTCGATAGCCTCGTTTTAGGGGAAGGACAAATCCTTTCTCAGGTAAAAAAAATGATGAGATTAGGTCAAGAGAATCAATCTACTGGACCAATTCTTAATAGATTATTAACTCAATCAGTTAGTACAGGTAAAAAAGTAAGATCCGAAACAAATTTAGGAACTGGAGCTGTGTCAATCAGTTCAGCAGCGGTAGAACTAGCTCAATTAAAAATTGGACAAGAAAAAGGTTTTGATACTCTTGTAAGTCTGGAATCAGAGAACGTTCTTGTTGTTGGCGCCGGACGAATGAGTAGGCTTTTAATAACTCATTTAAAATCAAAAGGATGTCATAAACTTATCCTTTTAAATAGAAATATTGATAGAGCATTAAATCTTGCTCAAGACTTCCCTGATTTAGAGATAGTTTGTAAAGGTTTAACCGAATTAGAAGAAAACATATCATTATCTTCGCTTGTTTTCACTAGTACTGCTTCTGAAGAGCCAATTATTGATCTCACAAAAATTGAAAAAATAAATTTGAGTAATAGACTTAAATTTATTGATATTGGTGTACCGAGAAATATATCTAATGATGTCAAACAACATGAATTTGTTAAATCATTTGATGTTGATGACTTACAAGAGGTCGTTTCAAGAAATCAAGAATTTAGACAGAAAATAGCAAAGGAAGCGGAATCCTTAGTAGAAGAAGAAAGGATCATTTTTCTAGAATGGTGGGCAAGTTTAGAGGCCGTTCCAGTAATTAATAAACTTAGATCAGATTTAGAGTTAATTAGAAAAGAGGAATTGCAAAAAGCACTCAGCAGAATGGGACCAGATTTTTCGGCTAGAGAAAGAAAAGTTGTGGAAGCTCTGACTAAAGGAATAATTAATAAAATACTTCATACGCCCGTCACCAAGTTGAGAAGTCCTCAATCAAGAGAAGAAAGACAAGTTTCTTTGAAAATCGTTGAAAAATTGTTTTCTTTGGTAGAAGAGGATAAAAATAACTAACTTTTTCGATTTATATTAAGTTTTTCCAGTGATTTATCGAAATACCTTTGTAAACTGACCATTTGTATTTCTAAATATGCCCATAATCAGTTACTTTAAATAGTTGTATATCTACCTCCATTAGATTGAATGAAGCGTGTGTTGGCCATAATCCTCGGAGGAGGAAAAGGTTCTAGACTTTACCCTCTAACAAAAATGAGGGCTAAACCTGCTGTGCCATTGGCAGGCAAGTATCGTTTGATAGATATTCCGATTAGTAATTGTATAAATTCAGGCATTGAAAAAATGTACGTATTGACCCAGTTCAATAGTGCATCTCTAAATAGACATATAGGAAGAACCTATAATTTAAATGGCCCTTTTGGCCAAGGATTTGTGGAGGTTTTAGCTGCACAACAGACTCCTGATAGTCCGAAGTGGTTTGAAGGTACTGCTGATGCTGTAAGAAAATACCAATGGTTATTTCAAGAATGGGATGTTGATGAATATTTAATATTGTCAGGTGATCAACTGTACAGAATGGACTACAGTTTATTTGTTCAACATCATAGAGATAATGGTGCTGATTTAACTGTTGCAGCTTTGCCTGTTGATGAAGCTCAAGCAGAAGGTTTTGGCCTAATGAGAACCGATGATGTAGGAAATATAAAAGAATTTAGTGAAAAGCCTACTGGAGAGAAGTTGAAGGCTATGGCAGTTGATACTTCAAAATTTGGATTAAGTAAGGAGTCAGCTGCTGAAAAACCATATCTAGCCTCTATGGGGATTTACGTTTTTAGTAGAAATACTCTCTTCGATCTTCTAAATAAATTTCCTAATTATACGGATTTTGGTAAAGACATAATTCCAGAAGCCCTTAATAGAGGCGATACTCTTAAAAGTTATGTATTCGATGATTATTGGGAAGATATCGGCACAATTGGGGCATTCTTTGAGTCAAACCTTGCATTGACTGAGCAACCAAAACCTCCATTTAGTTTTTATGATGAGAAATTTCCAATTTATACTAGACCTAGATTTTTACCCCCTTCTAAACTTGTAGATGCTCAAATTACTGATTCAATTGTTTGTGAAGGCACAATCTTGAAGTCATGCAGTATTTTACATTGTGTTTTAGGTGTAAGAAGCAGGATTGAAAGTGACTCGGTTCTTGAGGATACTCTTGTTATGGGAGCCGATTTCTTTGAATCCCCTGAAGAGAGAATTGAATTAAGAAAAGGGGGCGGAACGCCTCTTGGAGTAGGTGAAGGGACTACTGTAAAAAGAGCAATTCTTGATAAGAATACGAGAATTGGTGATAATGTCGTGATCATTAATAAAGATCGAGTGGAAGAAGCAGATAAGCCAGAATTAGGCTTTTATATCAGAAATGGAATTGTTGTAGTAGTTAAAAATGCAACTATTGTAAACGGAACTGTTATTTAAATCTTTTCCATCATTTTTCGCTGACATAAGTGTTTTTTTTGAGCAATTTTGTTGAGTAGCAGGCACACTGTATTTATTGAGTTTTATGATTTTTTATGTCCAAGGCACATTTTGGTTTAATAGGTCTTGGTGTTATGGGCGAAAATTTAGTTCTTAACGCAGAGAGAAATGGATTTTCTAGTGTAGTTTTTAATAGGACTTACTCAAAAACCGAAGAATTTTTACAAGGTCGTGGCCTTGGGAAGAATATAGAAGGAGCTGAAACTCTTCAAGAATTTGTTAATAAGCTAGAGAGACCCAGAAGAATTCTAATGATGGTAAAAGCTGGGCCCGCAACAGATGCTGTCATAGATAATATTTCTGGATATCTCGAGGAAGGAGATTTATTAATAGATGGCGGCAACTCTCAATTTAAAGATACAGAAAGAAGGGTGAATACTCTTGAAAGTAAAAGTTTTGGATACATTGGGATGGGAGTCTCTGGTGGGGCCAAAGGAGCTTTAGAGGGTCCAAGTATGATGCCAGGTGGTACTAAGGTTTCATATGATGCAATAGAAAGCTTATTAACAAAAATGGCTGCCAAAGTTGAAGACGGCCCATGTGTTGCATATGTTGGACCAGGAGGCTCAGGTCATTTTGTGAAAACTGTTCATAACGGAATTGAATATGGAATTGAACAAATACTTGCAGAAGCTTATGACCTTATGAAGAGAGTAAAAGGTATGAACGGTCAGCAAATGTCAGAGGTATTCGGTATTTGGAATAATACTGATGAATTAGCTTCTTATCTTGTTGAGATAACAGAGATTTGTCTAAATACAAAAGATGAGATAACTGGAGATGATGTCGTGGAAAAAATATTAGATAAGGCTGGCCAGAAAGGTACAGGGTTATGGACTGTTGTAAGTGCTCTAGAACTGGGGGTATCAGTCCCAACTATTTATGCATCTTTAAATGCAAGAGTAATGAGTTCTTTAAAAGAGCAACGTTGTGAGATTGAAAAAACTATTCCATCTAAAGAGATAGAGGATTTTGATTTGGGAAATATATCAGATGGAATGAAACCTTTATTTGATGCTGTAGTACTTGCCACAATAGCTAGCTATGCACAGGGTATGGACATTTTAAGAGAAGCATCTGCAGTATATAACTATGGTTTGAATATGCCCTCAATAGCTCAAATATGGAAAGGTGGTTGCATAATTAGATCAAAATTATTAAGTAAAATTCAAGATGCTTATAACAAAGATCCTAATCTAAGAAATTTAATTTTTGATGATTGGTTCAATAATGAAATTTCTACAAGATTAGATAACTTAGCTAAAGTTGTTTCTTTATCCACAAAAGCTGGTATACCAATTCCGTGTCTATCCAGTACCTTAGATTATTTGAATAGCTATAGAACCGATAGACTTCCTCAGAACCTTGTTCAGGCAATGAGAGACTGTTTTGGCTCTCATACATATGAAAGAATTGATAAGGAAGGTAGTTTTCATACTGAATGGATGAAATGATTGAAAAGGTTAAAAATGGATATATACTTAATATTTACAATGACAAGTTAGAGCTATCTAAAGCGGTTTTTAAGTTTATTGAAAGTCACATTATTCATACTTTAAAAGAGAAAGACAGGTTCCAATTTTGTTTAAGTGGAGGTTCAACTCCTAAATCTGTCTATAAGCTTTTATCAAAAAGTGATCTTAGATGGGATATGGTTGATGTCTTTTTAGGGGATGAAAGATGTGTTGATCCAAATTCAGAATTGAGTAACTCGTTAATGTTGAAGAATTCATTGTTAACTAATTTTGGATCTAAAGCTTTTTTTTATGAAATTTTCAATGATTTAAATGCTGATGATGAAGCTACAAAAAATCAATTTATTTCTAAATTATTTGAAAAATGCGGATCAAACCCTCCAACTTTTGATTTAACATTATTAGGTCTTGGAGACGATGGTCATACAGCCTCACTATTCCCTTATCAAAAAAATAATAATGTAGATGATTTTGTTATTTTTAATGAAGGTAAAGGTTTAAAAAGAATTTCATTAACTCCAAAGGTTCTTTCAGCTTCTTCAAAGATAGTATTTTTAGTTAGTGGCGCTTCTAAAAGAATTGCTCTTGAGAGGTTATTAGATGAAAAAGAGCCGTCAGATAGAACACCATCAAAATTAATAAAATCTATTAATCAAATTTCAATATTTTGTGATCAGGAATCAGCAAAAGAATTAGAAATTTAGTTAAAGTCTATTAATAATTTAAATTATTTAATGAGTAAGAAAAAATTTTTATTCCAGAAAAAGGAGTTCGATGGTTGGAAAACATTAAATGATACTGTTATGGGCGGATCAAGTTCAGCTTTTTGTGAAATTTCAAATTCGGGTTTGATATTAAAGGGTAATATTGTCGAAAAAGCAGGAGGATTTGTTAGTTGTAGATCGTCTATATATAAACCTTCTTTAAATGTATCTGAGTATTCATCCTTTGAATTAAATATTGATGGACAAGGAAGAACTTTTAAATTTGCTATCGCTTGTGAAGATGATCTACTAGGACTAACAGAATTTATTCCGGGTGGACTTAGATGGATTAAATCATTCCCAACAAAAAAATTCGGGACAACAAATGTTCAAATTCCTTTTAGTGACTTAAAACCTTCAGTAAGAGCTAATAAAGTACGTTTTCCATTTAAATTCAAGCCATCTAAAATTAAAAGATTGCAACTACTACACTCTAAGTTCGGTGATGATGGATTACTTAATAATGAGTTTAGACAGGGTTCCATAAAAGTTTTAATTAAATCAATAAGTGTTATTTGAAAATCCACCTAAAAATATAGAGAACTTAATCGCTAAGTCAGCAGATTTAACAAATAAACCTTTTGTTCATTCTGTAGTAAAAATAAATGGTCAATACGAATTCGAAGATGAAGATATTGATTTAACGGTTAATATCTTATGTCGAGATAAAGAAGGTAAAAGATTAGAAATTTATGATCTTGAATTAGAACTTTTTAAATCAAATAAAGAGTTAGTTTTAGTAATCTCTAAGCTTAACTTCCCTGATGAACCAATATTATGGTGTGGAGTTAAAACATTATGGATGGATAGCAATAATGGGAAAAAATGCAACTCACCAAAATACAGCGCCAGATTGGAAAATTTAGCAAATAGGATAAAAAGTTTTATTGATTATGAAAATAAAATTTGAGCTGATTTATAAATCAGTAACAGCCCCTAAACTTGATGTGCTTACGATTCTCGAATATTTTGAAAGAATTCCTCTTTTGTATTTTTGAATAGGTTTTACCCAATCTTTTTTTCTTTTTTCTAATTCTTCGTCAGACAAATCAACTTCAATTAATTGTTTTACTGCATCTACTGTAATTAAATCACCTTGTTTTATTAGAGCAATATTTCCTCCTACAGCAGCCTCTGGAGCTATGTGACCCACAACAAGACCATAGGTCCCTCCACTAAATCTGCCATCGGTAATTAAAGCCACCTTCTCTCCTAGCCCTTGACCAACAATCGCAGATGTTGGAGCTAACATTTCTCTCATGCCTGGACCTCCTACGGGCCCTTCGTTTCTAATAACAACAACATCACCAGCTTTGATATCGTTATTTAATATCGATTTTAAACAATCCTCTTCACTTTCAAAAATCTTTGCGGGACCTTTTAATACAGGATTTTTTACTCCGCTAATTTTGGCTACAGAACCTTCGCTTGCTAAGTTACCTTTTAATATCGCTAAATGACCTTTTTTATAAAGAGGGTCATCTATGTCTCTTATGACATTTTGATTTGTTGGAGGCTTATCTGGAATATTCTGTAAGTATTCTGAGATGGTCTTTCCTTCAATGTTTTTGCAATCGCCATGAATTAATCCTGCATTCAAGAGTATTTTCATTACTTGTGGAATCCCACCTGCCTTATGAAGATCCACTGTCACATATTTACCACTCGGTTTAAGGTCACAAATAACGGGTACTTTTTGTCTGATTCTCTCAAAATCATTAATGTTGATATCTATTCCTGCTGTATTCGCAATAGCTAAGATGTGCAATACCGCATTTGTTGATCCGCCAATTGCCATGATTACTGATATTGCATTTTCAAATGCTTCCTTTGTCATTAGGTCTAGAGGTCTTATATCTTTTTCTATTGCAGAGACTAATATCTCAGCACTTTTATCTGCACTTAGTTCTTTTTCAAGATCTTCAGCAGCCATAGTGGAGCTGTGAGGAAGACTTAACCCTAATACTTCAATAACCGCAGACATTGTATTAGCTGTAAACATTCCTCCACAGCTACCAGCACCAGGAATACAATTTTTCTCAACTTGGATTAGCCTTTCTTCATTAATTTTGCCTGATGTTAATTGTCCAACAGCTTCAAATGCACTAACAACGGTAAGATCTTCACCATGCAATTTCCCAGGCTTTATTGTCCCTCCATAAATGAAAATTGAGGGAATATTCATCCTTGCAATCGCAATCATGGCACCGGGCATATTTTTATCACATCCACCTATAGCAAGTACTCCATCCATACTCTGAGCATTGCATGCTGTTTCAATTGAATCAGCAATAACTTCTCTTGAAACTAGGGAATATTTCATGCCCTCTGTTCCCATAGAAATCCCATCACTTACTGTTATAGTCCCAAACATTTGAGGCATCCCACCTGATCTTTTTATTGACTCTTCAGCTTTTAGAGCTAACTTATTTAAACCCATATTGCATGGTGTTATGGTGCTGTATCCATTTGCAACTCCAATAATAGGTTTATTAAAATCTTCATCATTAAATCCAACAGCTCTTAACATCGATCTGTTAGGGGATCTTTGCACACCTTGGGTTATTGCAGATGATCTGAGTTTATTCATATTATTTGAGAACCTTTTTTATTCTATTGCCCCAACTCTTCAAGTTGCTTCCTCACATCAGCAATTGCAGAATTAAGTTGCTCAACTTTCTTCTCAAGATTCTCTCCTTCAACTTCATTTATATTTTCATTTGAATCAATCGCTTCTGAGCCGTCTTGAATTCTGGAGGAATACATCATTGCTTTTTGTTTTTTTTCCTCCTTTCTTTTATCTGCTTCGGATATTAACCACCAAGCTAGACCTGCTGCTCCAATAAAAGCACCGCTTATTAATGATAAAAGATTATTTGAAGACGAATCTCTGTATTCAGACATTGGTAAAATATTTACTCCTATATTCTATATTAGTTCTTATCTTGAAATATAGTACTTAAACGCGATAGAGGATTCCCAATACCCGGCACTAATAATTGTGTTTTTTCGTCTTCCTCATCTATGCAAGAAGTGTAAATAACCTGATTGGGGAGTAATTTCGCAATTTTATTTAACCCTTTATTTGAGCAAATAGCAGTTATTAAAAGAATCCTATTTGAGTCAACACCTAATTCCTTTAATTTAATTAAAGTTTCTAATGTGGTTGATTTTGTTGTTATTTGTTCTGAATAAAATATAACTCCTTCATTTGATTCAATAGTTTTAGGAAGCTCTCCTAATGATAGGGTCGAATTAGGAATTACTTCTTTAGATCCAAACCAAAGAGATAACCCTTCGGGCAACATTGCGAGCACTTTTATTGGATAATCATTATTAATAAAGAATCCATCTGCGTCTCCATTATCAGTATTTACTATTTCTCTTTTATATGGCAGCCAATTACGTAATGCTTCATATGTAAGCCATTTCCCTAATTGCTCATATCCTGTTGAGTACAAAATATTTGGAGTATTTTTTTCTCGTAATATTGAAAGCCAATGTTTTATTAATGGATGAGGAGGAACAATAACCTTTAGTGACATTGCCATATATTTTCCTTTAAGATACTCATACAAACTTTAAATACTTAAGTTCTAAAATACAGTCTTATTATGATTAAATCAATTGTTTTCCCCTCACTAAAGAATGCATTAATTACTTTATTATTCGTTGGGATTTTATTTTTTAATTCTGTAAATTCTGCATGGGCTAAAAGACCTCCTGAGATTAGAAACCAGCAAGACCTTAATTTAGAGCCAGATATGCATGGTCAAGACTTAAGCGGTAATGAATACGTTAAGTTTGATTTGAATGGGTTTAATTTCAGTGAAAGTAATTTAGAAGGGGCAGTGTTCAATAATAGTAAATTGCAAAACTCAAAGTTTAATGGAGCAAATTTAAGAGATGCACTAGCTTATGCAACAGACTTTACAGATGCTGATCTTTCGGATGTTAATTTTACTAATGCTTTATTAATGGAGAGTAATTTTGAAGGTGCAAAAATAGATGGTGCAGATTTTACTGATGCTGTTCTTAGTCGTACACAACAAAAACAATTATGTGCGATTGCTAATGGCACAAATAGTTCTACAGGAGAGAGTACAGAATATAGCTTAGGTTGTTAATTATTAAAGATGAAAAAAAAAATTCCGGTTATTGTTATTTCGGGATTTCTTGGTTCAGGTAAAACAACTTTTCTAAGATATCTATTAAAAGAGAGTAATAAAAAATTTGGTTTAATAATTAATGAATTTGGTGATGTTGGAATTGACGGTGATTTGATTAAAAGTTGTGATAAATGTGATGAATCTATAGAAGACTGTATTATCGAATTAAACAATGGATGTTTATGTTGTACTGTTCAAGATGATTTTGTTCCATCAATAAAAGCTCTCCTAGAATTTAATCCTCCTATCGAATCAATAATTATCGAAACAAGTGGCTTGGCACTACCAATTCCCTTAATTCAAGCACTTAACTGGCCTGAAATTAGATCTTCCATCTATCTTGATGTAGTTGTTGGCATCGTTAATGGAGAATCAATGCTTAATGGTTCACCAATTAATGATTTAAATAAAATAACAGATCAATATAATGAAACAGATAAAATTGATCATAACGCCACTATAGATGAACTTTTTGAGGAGCAACTAGAAGTTTCTGATATCGTTTTAGTCTCAAGAGCAGATATCTTAAATGATGATCAGTTTGACGTTGTAAAAAATAAAATTCAAGGAAGTCTAAACTCATCTACGCCAGTCCTTAAATCCAAGAATGGCAAAATTGATTTAAATTATCTATTTGACTTTAATTTTAAAAAAGAAACTTATAAAGAATTTTTAACGGAAGAACATGACCATCATCATGTTGAGCTTACATCAGATTCATTTAAATTAAATTATTTCCTTGAAAAAAATGACTTTGAAAAGGAGATGTCAAAAATCTTGGATGAATTAAACATTCTTCGAATAAAAGGACGTATTTGGATACCAAATAAATCATTGCCTTTACAAATACAAATTGTTGGAAAGAAAATTAATACATGGTTTGAAGAAGCTCCAGATAATTGTTGGAGACCAAATGATAATGCTGGGCTTGAATTAGTAATAATTTCCTTTGATGAAAAATCTATAAAAAATTTCAATAAAAAAATTAAAGAGAAATTTAAGATTTTAAGTGACCCAAAAATAGCAATTTGACTTTAAAGTTAGCTGCCGGGATACTAACTACAGTAGATAGCCCAAGATGGAAAATTCAAAAATTACTTTAAAACAAATAATCTCTGACGACGTTACATCAATTGATAAAATAAAATGTTCAAAATGTGGAGGGGCAGGAAATTTTAAAACACATGAAAATTCAAGGAGAACTTGTTTAGTTTGTTTTGGTAGAGGCTACATAAACATTTAATAACTCAGAAAACCTTAAGGTAAAAATATTTGTTTATTAATCAATAGTTCTTTTTATCAAAATTTAAACTAATCTTCTATTAGAAATTAATTTTTAATTGGACCAATTTGCTGTAAAAGTTTTTGTAAGACTAAGACCCTCAGTTTTAGATCCAGCAGGGGAAGCTACAAAATCTGCTTCTATAAAACTTGGAGCCGAGGGAATAAAATCATTACGTATAGGAAAAATGATTGAGGTAAAAATGGAAGGTAATGCTGAAAACGAAGTACGAGAAAAAATTGATTTATTGTGTGATAGGTTATTCGCAAATACTGTTATTGAAGATTACGAGTATTCACTAGAAAAATTATAAGATGGATAATTTTACTGTAGGAGTTGTTGTCTTCCCTGGTTCTAATTGTGATCGTGATGTTTTATGGGCATTGGAAGGTTGTTTAGACATAAGAACAAAATACTTGTGGCATGAGTCTTCAGATTTAAGCGATGTAGATGCAATAGTTCTACCCGGAGGATTTAGCTATGGTGATTATTTAAGATGCGGAGCAATAGCGAGATTCTCTCCATTAATAAATGCTTTGGATGACTTTGTGAAAAGTGGAAGAAGAGTTTTAGGAATTTGTAATGGGTTCCAAATTTTGACAGAATCAGGCTTTTTGCCTGGTGCGCTTACGGCAAATAAAAATCTTAATTTCATCTGTGATGATGTTGAACTTGATATTGTTTCTTCAAAAGGAGGTTGGTTTAATGATGGAGTTGAAAAACAAACTATTAAGTTACCCATAGCGCATGGGGAAGGAAGATATCATTGTGATTCTAATACTTTAAAAAAACTTGTAGATAATGAATTGATCGCTTTGAGATATAAAAATAATCCTAATGGATCCTCATTCGATATCGCAGGCATAACTAATGAAAAGGGTAATGTTCTAGGATTAATGCCTCATCCAGAACGCGCATGTGACGAGACAATTGGTGGGACTGATGGTCTCTTTACATTAAAATCATTAATATTTAAATAAAAAAAGACCCCCATTTTGGAGGTCTTTTTTTATTTAATTTGCGAAGAAATTAAACAGTAGCTTTAACTTTTGGATCTAAATCACCTTTTGCGTAAAGATCAGCAAAGAAATTTGTGCTGTTTTGTTTGATCTTACTTGCTTGACCTTCGCACCAGAACTGCTTGTATCTATCAAGACAAACTTGCTTCATATATTTTCTAGCAGGTTTGTTGAAATGTCTTGGGTCAAAGTTTGCCTTATCAGCAAATGCTGCCTCTCTAACCGCGGCAGTGAAAGCAAGTCTGTTATCGGTATCAATGTTAACTTTCCTAACTCCATTTCTTATTCCCTCTTGAATCTCTTCAACAGGAACACCATATGTTTGAGGAATTTCACCACCATATTTGTTAATGATATCCAACCATTCCTGAGGCACTGAACTAGATCCGTGCATTACAAGATGTGTATTTGGAAGTGCCTTGTGAATCTCAGCAATTCTGCTTATTGCAAGAACTTCTCCTGTTGGTTTCCTTGTGAATTTATATGCACCATGACTTGTACCTATAGCAATTGCTAATGCATCAACTTTTGTTTTGGCAACAAAATCTGCCGCTTCTTCAGGATCAGTCAGAAGCATATCTGTAGAAAGTTCACCTTCAAATCCATGACCATCTTCCGCTTCACCTTTTCCTGTCTCTAATGAACCTAAGCAACCCAACTCTCCTTCAACACTAACTCCAACTGAATGAGCAAAATCTACTACTTTTTTAGTAACTGCAACATTATATTCGTAACTAGCGGGTGTTTTTGCATCTGCCTCTAGAGAACCGTCCATCATTACTGATGTGAAACCATTTATTGCTGCTGAGTAACATGTTGATGGCTCATTACCGTGGTCTTGGTGCATTACCACTGGAATATTAGGATATGTTTCTGTAGCCGCAAGGATTAGATGACGTAGGAAAATTTCTCCTGCATAATTTCTTGCCCCTCTTGAAGCTTGGAGGATTACAGGACTATCAGTTTCATATGCTGCTTCCATGATTGCTTGAACTTGTTCAAGGTTATTAACATTGAAAGCTGGAATACCGTAACCATTCTCAGCAGCGTGATCTAAAAGTAGTCTTAGTGGAACGAGGGCCATAATTAAAATAAGTTAAATGCTACATAAAGCATATGTTTCCGAGAGTTTAGTATAAATAGGTATCAAATGTCACGTCATTAGATATACAAAATACTAAATTAAAGAAACTTTTTTTATGACCCAGAGTACATTTTTAGGATTTTTTTAGTTAATAAGTGTAACCTGCCACAAACAATTGTTCATCAGATGAAGGTTGAGATCCTGCTACATAGGCACCTTTTGAAGCTTCAGAGTTTGCTTGAGCTCTTGCTATTAATGCTTTTTGACCTCCTTCAACGTCGCTGCCTTTCCAGGCCTTTAAGCATGAGTGCTGTAATGCTCTTACATAGGAGAATGAAACATTCCATAAAGCTTTCCTGTAAAGAGTGTTCATATTATTTAAATAAACAGAAGCAGCTTCTTCGCTTAACCCTCCTGATAAGAAAACTATTCCAGGAACAGATGCAGGAACGCATCTTTCCATAGTTCTAATTGTCATTTCAGCAACCTTCATAGGATCAGCCTTTGTTGGACAATCTGCTCCATTAACAATCATAGAAGGTTTTAATAGAGTGCCTTCTAGAAAAACTCCATTTGCTTGACAGGCACTATAAACCTGCTTTATTACCTCTTCTTGAACTTCAGCAGTTTTTTCAATAGTATGATCGCCGTCCATTAAGATTTCAGGTTCAATAATTGGTACTAACCCAGATTCTTGAACTGATCTTGCATACCTTGCTAATCCCCAAGCATTCTCTTGAATTGATAGTTTTGAAGGACAACCATCATTTGTGATTTGCAGAACTGCTCTCCACTTTGCAAATCTAGCACCTTGTTCATAATATTTTGCGGCTCTTTCCACTATCCCATCTAGGCCAGAACAAAAAGTTTCTACATCTCCTCCTCCTGGAAGAGGATTTAGGCCCTTATCGACCTTTATACCTGGAATAATACCTAAATCATTTAGTTTCTTAACCATTGACTCGCCATCTTGGTGATTTTGATAAAGAGTTTCTTCGAAGAGGATTGCTCCACTTATATATTTGCCAAGACCTTCTGTAGTAAAAAGCATTTCTCTATATGCCTTCCTATTGTCTTCAGTATTCTCAACGCCAATTCCAGCGAGTCTTTTACCTACTGTTTTAGTGGATTCATCTACCGCTAATATTCCTTTACCTTTAGAAGCTAGTAATTGAGCATTTTCTTTAAGCTCATTTTTGTAATAATTTAAAGCCATTCTTTAATAATTCAGTTCAATTGATTTTTCCAGAATATGAAAAAAAAATAAAATCAATCCAATACTTTATCGGGTGATAATTGCTACTTATAAATGTATAGCCTTAAATTTTGATATTTAATCCACTTTTGGAAGATTCTCTTATGGCTTCGCAAACTTTATGACTAGCAAGTCCCTCGCATAAGCCTGGGATTACAGGTGTTCCATTCATCATACTCTGGGCCCATAAATTTTGAATTCTCAAAACTGGAGCTATTCTCCCATCAGTCCATGTTTTTTCAAAATTAAAACTTGAATCTGCAGTTAGATTTTGTATTTTGTTTTCGTTGTTTGCATATTTTAAATTAAAACCATGTACATAATCTTTTTGGTTTTCGCTTTTAAGAATTAGTGAACCTTCGCTTCCATATATTTCTAAACTAAATCCTCTACCATTTTTAGAAATTGATGATAAAGATACCTGACATGGAATAAGATTCGAGCTGTAGTTTGATATTTCTATATTGGCTAAACATACATCTTCACTCGTAACATCATTTAAATCAGATGAATTAGGTAAAGGTCTTTTTTTTATTGATGTTGCTAACTTGCCAGACACGTTTATTGCTTCTCCAAAAAACCAATTCAGCATATCGAATGCATGAGTACCTAAAGCACCAATAACTCCTCCACCTTTTTCTTCCAATGAATACCAATTCCAGGATCTTTTGGGATCGGATCTACTTCCCATTAACCAATCTAATTTGACTAAATATATATCTCCTAATATATTTTCATCAATAAGTTTTTTTGTCTGAAGGAAAAGAGGTACTGCTCTATATTCAAAATCAACACATACGCTTAAATTATTAATTAAAGATATTCTCTGAAGCTCTTCAATTTCTGAGGAGGATATTGAAACGGGTTTTTCTAGGAGCAAATTTTTATTATTCTCTAGAGCTTGTTTTGCTAACTTAAATCTTGATTCAGGAGGCGTGGCAATAATAATTCCATCAATTTTTGGAGATTTAACTAAGTCTTCCCAATTATGAAAAAAATCTAAGCCCGTTTCTTTTTCTATTATCGATTTTTGCTTTTTCTCGTAATGATAAATTGCTACAGGAGTTAAGTGATCAGACTCTTTTAATGCCTCTAAATGAACTTTTTTCCCAAATCCTAGTCCAGCGATTGCTATTTTTAATTTTTTATTTTTAGTATTCATTCTTATTCATTAATATACTCTGAACAGCTATTTTCAATAACAACATCTATAAGTTCATCATTATTAGAAGTTTGCCATTTTGAATTGAATTGTGGAATTCCATTTATTGATGTATCTTTGAACTTTTTTTCATTGCAATTAATTCTCATTACATAAAGTGATAACTCTCCATTATCATCAGAATTAGTTGTATTTTTAAAGAACTTTGTTAATACACTTATTTCACCATTTGGGAGCGACTTAATACTCCCTTTATCAAGCCATTCTTTCCCATCATCATTCTCTTTTAGTAGGACCCAGTCAACATTTCCTATCGCATATGAATAGGAGGCAAAGTTAAAAATAAAGAGTAGAAGGGTTAAAGAAAAATAAAATAAATTACAAATTATTCTCATTTTATATATCTGCTTCTGCAAGTTCTTTTACACCATGAATTTTTAAAATTTTAGTCAGAGTATCCTTGAGATCTTTCCTTTTTACTATTACATCAACAAAACCATGCTCAAGCAGATATTCAGCTGTTTGAAAATTATCGGGTAATTTTTCTCTTAATGTTTGTTCTATAACCCTTCTTCCAGCAAATCCAATAAGTGCTTTAGGTTCCGCCAAAATTAAATCACCTAACATCGCAAAGCTGGCTGTTACCCCTCCGGTAGTTGGATGAGTTAACAAGGGCATATATAGGAGATTTTTCTCTTTATGTTTTTTTAGTGATCCAGATATTTTTGCCATTTGCATAAGACTTAACATACCTTCTTGCATCCTTGCTCCTCCTGATGCGCAAACAATAAGAATTGGAAAATTTTCCAAAGTTGCTCTCTCAATTATCCTTGTAATTTTTTCACCAACTACTGAACCCATGGATCCTCCCATAAATCTGAAATCCATAACAGCTAATGCTAAAGGCATTGAATTCACAGAACAGATACCTGTTACGACTCCATCTCTTAAACCTGTACCTGCTTGACTTTCTTTAATTCGATCAGCATACGCTCTTCTATCTTTAAAACCTAAAGGATCTGTAGGACTTAGTGTACTATCAAATTCTTTGAATGAATTTTTATCAGCAATTATATTTATTCTTTCATCGCTATTAATCATATTGTGGTGTCCACAATTACTACAAACATTGAAATTTGAAATTAGGTCTTTTCTATAGGCTACTTGCGAACACTCTGAACATTTAACCCACAAACCATCTCCTTCGTCAGTATCTTGGGAAACTTTCCCAACAAATTGATCTTTACGCCTTGCGGCAAACCAGTCGATTAATGACACAACTTTTCCTGTTTTTTCTATTTAAATCTAAGTAAGGTACTTTTATCAAGAAAGATATATAAAAATTTGAGATCCTCTAAATTAAAAACTTCTTAAAGTTAAAAAATAATGATCTGAGTTGATAATCGAAAATTAATTATTATTTATTTTTCTCCTCAATCATTTTATGAATTATTGGAGTGAGAATTAGTTCCATTGCGAATCCCATTTTTCCACCATTTACAACGATACTTGTTGGACTTGACATGAATGAATCGTTTATCATTCCAAGCAAGTATTGAAAATCAATACCCCATTTCTCTCTTGCCCCTTTTCTGAAATGTATGATCACAAAGCTCTCATCAGGAGTTGGGATATTTCTGCATATGAAAGGATTTGAAGTGTCAATTGTGGGAATTCTTTGGAAATTAATATCAGTTTTGCTGAATTGTGGGCAGATGTGATTTATATAATCAGGCATTCTTCTCAATATCGTATCCACAATGGTTTCCGCTGAGTAACCTCTTTCTGCGTTATCTCTATGGATTTTTTGAATCCACTCTAAATTTGTTATCGGAACAACGCCAACAAGTAAATCAGCATAGGATGCCACATTGTATCCATCACCTTCTACCCCGCCATGCAAACCTTCATAAAAAAGTACGTCTGTTCCCTCAGGAATATCTTCCCATGGAGTAAATTGCCCAGGTTCTAGTGATGTCCCAAGTCTTGTATTATGTTCTTCTGCTTCTTCAAGACTATGTAGATAATATCTTTTTTTTCCTCCTCCAGTTTCACCATAGACTTTAAAAAGTTCTTCTAATTTGTCAAAAAGATTAGCCTCGGGACCAAAATGAGAGAAATTTTCACCTTTTGAAAGAGCGTCTGCCATCGCTTTTTTCATAGGCATTCTTTCAAATCTGTGGTAACTATCACCTTCTACAACTGCGGGAACAATATCTTCTCTGGCAAAAATATGCTCAAAGGCTCTTTTTACTGTACTTGTTCCTGCTCCTGAAGATCCTGTTACAGCGACTACTGGATGACGTTTTGACATTTTTTAAAAACAATATCTAATGATTCTGACAGGTCATATGCCAACTTTATGTTTTACTTAAAAATATTTTTTTATTTATTAATTTTTTTTTAAATTTCATCCATTATTTTATCTCCGATTTCACTGCAAGATAATACTTCGGAAGACCCATCAGCTAAATCGGCTGTTCTAAATCCTTTTGATAAAACTTTATCAATGGAAGTTTCTAAATTTTCTGCAGCTTCTTCTTCATTTAATCCAATTTTTAACATCATTGAAGCAGATAAAAGCATTGCAATAGGATTCGCTATGTTTTTACCAGCAATATCAGGAGCTGAACCATGAACTGGTTCAAAAACTCCTGGACCATCATTGTTTAGAGAAGCAGAAGGAAGCATACCAATAGAACCAGTTATCATTGCGGCTAAGTCGCTTAAAATATCTCCAAATAAATTACTTGTTAAAATTACATCAAATTGACCAGGATCTCTAACTAATTGCATTGCTGCATTATCAACGTACATATTGCTTAGAGATATATTTTTATCTTTTGAGGTGATATTTAAAACTGTATCTCTCCATAATTGACTAACCTCAAGAACGTTTGATTTATCAACAGAACATATTTTTTTATTTCTTTGGTTAGCAATTTTTATTGCTATTTCTGTTATTCTCTCTATCTCGGCCGAATCATAAACCATCGTATTGAAAGCTTTTGGGATTTTTGTATTTGTTATATGTCCTCTTGGTTTTCCAAAATAAATTCCCCCTATTAATTCTCTTACAACAATAAGATCTACATGCTCAACGATTTCTTTTTTTAATGTACTTGCATCTAGTAGAGATTTTCTTATTTTGACAGGCCTGATATTTGCGAAGAGGTTTAGGGCGGATCTTAACTTTAGTAATCCACTTTCTGGCCTTAATTCTCTTGCAAGAGAGTCATATTTAATATCGCCTACACATGCTAAAAGTACAGCATCACTTTTTTTGCATTGATCAAGTGTCTTATCTGGAGCAGGACTCCCATATTTTTCATAAGCTATCCCTCCAAATAATTCTTCAATAATCTTAATATCGAAATTATGATTTTTTGAAAGCTTTTTTAAAACTTTTTTTGAAACTTCTGAAATCTCTGGTCCAATTCCGTCCCCTGACAATAAAACTATCTTATATTTCTTCATTTGAATTTTTGTTTATTAAGAACAATAAATTATTGCTTGTCTAGTTGTCTAAGTTTTTTTGCTAATTCTGGTAATTTTTTAAAAATACTTGAACTCCTTAGCCATGATTTATTTTCCATCGCGGGGAAACCACTAATTACCTTGCCATCTTTTATGTCACAATGGATTCCGCATTTTGAACTCGCAATGACATTATTCCCAACTTTTACTCTATTATTAACTCCTACTTGCCCTGCCAAAATAACACCATCTCCAATATTTGCTCCTCCAGCTATACCAACTTGAGCTGCAAATGCACAATTCTTTCCAATTTTAACTCCATGACCTATTTGTATTAAATTATCTAATTTAGTTCCCTCATCAATAAAAGTAAATCCAACTGCGGGCCTATCAATACAACAATTCGTTCCAATTTCAACAAAACTCATTATTTTTACACCACCCTTTTGAGGCATCTTTACCCATTTGCCATTTTTAGGAATAAAACCAAATCCCTCTGATCCAATAACAGAATTTGAATTAATTACACAATTATTTTTTAGAGTGGTATTTTCGTAAATAACACAATTTGGATGAATTATATTATTGTTTCCTATTAGAACATTGCCTAAAATTGATGCTCCAGAAAGAATATGATTATTCTCACCAATTACAGTATTTTCTCCAATATATACATTAGGTCCAATATGGCAATCTGCTCCAATTATTGCTGTTTTATCTATAACCGCTGAAGCGTGAATTCCTGGTTTGAAATTAATAGTTTTATATAAACAATCCAATACTTCTGCAAATGCAATTCTTGGGTTTTTAACGATTATGTTTGATATATTGAGTTTCTTTAGAGCACAAACGATTGCATCGTTATTAGTAGTTATTATTGCTGATGCTTTAGTTTGATCTAATTTTTCTTTAAGGATATTATTTTCTTCTAAAAAAGATATTTGATGTTTGACTGCAGCATCTAATGAGGCAGCATCATCTATATATAAATCTTCAAAAATATTGGCACTAATAAAATTTGAATTTCCTTTTTTTATTAGATCAACTAAATCACTTAAAAGCATTTTTCAGTTTTAATTTTTTTCTAAGAGAGAGCAAGAACATCTCTGTGTACGACAATTATCGAGGAGTTGTTATTTTCTTTATTATTTAAGATACTTCTTAATTTGTCGCTACTTATTGATACTAAACCTTTTGCAACCTCTTTATCATTTGTATTTACGATTTTAACTGCCTGATTAATCGTAAAGTGTCCTTCTACATTCTTAACACCAACCGCTAAAAGTGAGGCACCTTTTTTTTTGATTGCAAATGAAGCGCCATCATCTAAAGTAATTTTCCCTACTGTTTGAATTGCATGTGAAAGCCAACTTTTTTTGTTTCCTATAGGTTTTTCTAATGGATAAAATAAAGTTCCAATTTTATTATCATTAAAAATTTCAATTAAGTTTTTTTTATTAGTTCCATCAACTAGTTGGACTTCGACTCCTCCTTTTGTTGCTATTTCTGCAGAAATTAATTTTGTAGAAATTCCTCCTGTTCCCCATTCATTATTTGAGTTTTGATTATTTTTATCTTTAATATCCCTTAATTCACTATTATAGACCTCTTTAATAGGTTGCGCATCTTGATTATTACGTGGATCTTTTGAGTAAAGATTTTCAATATCGGTTAATAAAATAAGCTTGTTAGCATTTATAGCCAAGGCAACTAAAGCAGAGAGGGTATCATTATCTCCATATTTAAGCTCTTCATTTGCTACGGTATCATTTTCATTTACTATTGGAATAACATTTAAATCGATTAATTTTTTTAAAGTTTTAGAAGCGTTATTAAAGGATTCTCGTGAATTGAAATCAGCTTTAGTTATTAAAATTTGAGCAATATTATGACCTAATTTATTAAATACTTTATCGTATAAGGACATTAAATTAACTTGACCTACTGCAGCAGTAGCTTGAAGGGTACTTAAATCATTTGGTCTCGTTTTAATATTTAATTTTTGGCAACCTAATCCGACGGCTCCACTTGTTACTAAAATTAATTTGTTTCCTTTTGAAAGAAAACTTGTAAAGGATCTAGTAAGGTTTTCAATAACTTCTTCTGTAGATGTTTCCTCTGTTCCTCTTAAAATACTAGTACCAATTTTTATAACCCAAGTTTTCATTTTATAAAATGAGAAATTAATTTTTCTATCATCAAAGTTAAATTAAATTTTATAGGCAAGCCATCTCTATTTAATCGCTTAACTAATATTGTTTTTATATCACATCTATTCCCAACAATAATATCTGTAAAAATTCTGTCGCCAATAATGGCTATATTTTTTGGCTCTCTGCCAATTTCTTTGATAGCAGACAAAGTTACTTTTTTTCTTGGTTTTGATGCATTGTATTTATACCTTAAATTTAATTCTTTCGCTATTTTCGCGATTCTTTTTTTTGATGGATTATTACTTATTAGATACAAGGAGAAAAGTTTTTTAGATTCTAGGATCCAATTTTTTACAGCTTTTGGGATCATATTAGATTTTCTATTTACTAGAGTTCCATCCACATCTAGCAATAAAGAATTAATTCCTTTTTTTTGCAATTCAGATTGAGAAATATTATATATTGGTAACTCTGAATCCCAATTGACTTTTAGGATAGATCTCATTGATTTTAAGAACTACTTTTTTCAAGCTCAGTTTCAATCAAAGGTTGAATTCTATCGAACTCATCATCTTCAACTAATAAGGCACATTTGTCTTTTAATTTACCCACAATAAAAAAAGGATCTAGTGGTATATATAAACCATATTCTTGATCAAAAAGATTAAAGTTAACGAGCAATTCATAACTCTCACTATCATCATCGACGTAATCTTCTTCTAATTCATCGTAAATTGGTTCTTCAAGTTCTCCTGATACTGTTAATGTAACTGCTGATCTGATAAGTCTTAAATCATGTTCTTGAAGAACTGCTTCAGCATTTTTTAGTATTTGTTCATTTTTATCTATTTTCTCAATTAATTCAGGTTCATCTTTTTCATTTATCTTAAAAAGACTTACTGGAGTATCAACTGGCGTTAATAAAGCATATTCTTGCCCCTCAACACTTACTAGTTGTTCAAGATAACAAAATAGCTCGTTTCCATTTGAGTCATTTAATAAAAGAGTCTGTGCCTCATAATTATCATTTGAATTGGCTTCTTTCATTTAAAAATATCTATCCTTTGTTAATACTAATATTTTATCTGACGTTTACCAGCTATTTCTTCTAATTCAGGACCCTCTTCGATCCATTGTTCAAGTATTATTTTTGCTGAAAAACTATCAATCAATCCGGATTTATCTTTTTTTATTCCAAATCTTTCTGAAGATTCCCAAGTTGAACTATGTTCGTTGACATAAGAAAATGGAAGATTTAATTCATTTGAAAGTAATTGACCGTAATTTTTACAGTCAATAGCTTGAGTGGTCATTTTACCTTCCTCATCTAGCGGAATACCAACAATAAAACCAGTCAAATTAAATTCATATATATAATTTCTAATGATTTTAATCTCTTGATTATTTTTAAATCTTTTTACTGCTGGAAGTATATTTGATGTTATGCAGAGGGGATCACAATAAGCTAATCCTATTCTTTTGGTACCTATATCCATACTCAAAATTGACTTGGGTTTGGGTTTGCAAAATTTCACTTTGTTTTTAATGGAAAAGGAGATGGATATGGATTACCTTGTGGACTTAATTTTTCAAAGATTGATTCCAAAGATTGATTTATTATATTTACTTGTTTGGCTTCATTCTTAATTATTGTGTTCCTAATAAGAATTATTTCTTGATTTTTTTCTTTGATATTACACTCTTCGAGAAAAACATTTAATTGAGAATTTTCTTTATAGGTTTTTAAATATGAAACAGGTGATTTTTCAAAAAATCTTTTTATAAATTCTTTTAAAATAGAATTGAATCTATTATCCCAATATCTACTTATTGTTAGAGTATAAATCTCCTCATTTTGATAATTAATATCTTTTAAAATTGTACATAAAACAGAATTTTCATATATTAAGGCACCACTATTAGAGTTATTTCTTTTAAGAATGTCGTCTTGATCAAAATCTAAAATATTTCTTATTAAGGGTGATTGATTTGATCTTATGAAATTAACTATTTTTAATACATTTTGTTTATTAATTTTTTGGAATTTATTAATTAATGTATAGGCATTGGTATTTTGATTTGTAGGTTTATTTTGATCAGAACCATCCCAAAGGATTATCTCTCCTAACGGTTGAAAGCCTAATTCTCTTGCGTTTGATATAAGGTCAACATTATTTATATCTGAATTAATTATCCAACTTGAAGTTTTGTTTTCTTTTATTGAGATAGATTTTTTTATCAATCCTAAAGTTAATTGTTTATCTGTTAGAGAACACTTGCTATTAATCAACTTGGGCTTAGATATTTTTAAGCAAGTCTCTTTTTTGTTTAAAGGAAAAATATTCAAATAACCAATAATTTCGTTTCCATATATAGCAATTATGCATTTATTTTTATTTTTCTTAAGATTATTCAAGAAGATTTTTAAGTCATCAAAGGTATTTATAATTGCCATCTTTAAAAACCAATTATTCAATTCCTTATTTTTAATATCTATTAAAAGATTAATATGCCGTATATGGAGTTCTTCAAAAGTTACTTCCATTCCTTTTTTAGATTGAAAAGAATAAGAGGTATCTTTTTTCATTTACTTTTTTTCTCTTATTAATACTATAGGGGTTTTTTCATCTCCATTGCCAGCTGGATTAGATAATAAGTTTCTTTTGAGTATTTTATTTACTTTTTTATTTGAACTTGCCAAGACTTTCACACCTCCAAGATCATTAACATCGACAACAGCAACATCTATATTAAGATAGTTCGAGACCTCCTTACAAAATAAATCCGCATTGAGAGGACCCATGACTATACTCTTGTCGTAAGGTGTAACTGTGCCGCTTATATCATCAATGAGAGATGATTCTGAACCAGTTAACCTATAAAACATACCTTTAATACCAACTAATTTGAAGAGAAATCCGACAAACAGTGCAAAGGTTATTCTTGTGACTCCGATTCTATTTATTAATAATTGCATGCCACAAGCTGTTGCGAGACTGCTTGTAGGGTGAAAAAAATAACATAAAGCTTTCGAAAATAAACTATATCGTAAGTTTTGAGGGGAAATATATCTATTTTGCATAATCGCTAGCGGACTCTCACCGATAGTTAAAATATCATTTCTTTCTACAATTCCTTTGCAGTATTCAATCACAGTATTTACTGGATTATCAAAGCAACCAAGTAAATCAGTTTTAATAGCAAAAGCTTTATATTTATTATTTATTGGAATTTCAAAAACTTCTTTCGGCCTTTGTTTTTGACCATCTAAATTAATTAAAAAACAATCCTTATTATTTGAAATACCAAAATGTCCATAGTTCTCCCAATATATTTTTAACCATAGATATTTTATTTTTTTTCTAAAATTATTATTGCTAAATTTATATATGATTCTTACAAATAAATCTGAATTTGACTTGATAATTGTTGTTGGCCAGTAATTATTTAAATTCTTAATTTTATTATTTTCATATATATAAATTTCTTGTTGATAATTAAAATTTTTGCTATATTCGTTACCTTTACTTTTAAAAAAATCTAATTCAAAATTTATATTAGATACCATCGTCTCTTTGGTTTTACTTTTATTAGTTATTTTTAAATCAATAATTAATTCGTTTAAACCATCCTTTTTTTTGATTTTGTAATTTATAGGTATCAGATTTAACTTTGATTTGGGTGAGCTTTTAATGTATAAATCTGAAAGAATTAAAAAAATTAAAAGAACTAAGAGGATATTTATTAATATCATATTTTTAAATTAATTTTTGTTTTTATCTTTTTTTTTCAGAAATGATACTGTTGTATTCATTAAAACTTTCTATAGAAAATGTCGTATCTTCAATATCAATTCCCTTTAGTTCTCCTATAACTTTGTTTAATTCATCTATATTAATCATTCCATTTTTATCATATTGCACTTCTCCATCACTATTTAAAATAATGGTTTGTGGAATTAGTCCGTTCCAATAATAATTAGGTTCATTTCTAAGATCAGACTTTTCTTTATCCTGTAATTCATCGGTAGTTAAAGCAATGATATCTATATTATTTCTCCATATCAAATCTAAACCGGATATTATAGGAGCCATAGCTTTACTATCTGAGCTGTCGTCAAGATAAAAAAATAAAACTGCGACTCTTTTATTTTTTAATGATTCCTGAAGAGATGTCTGGGGAGGAACTATAGCGCCATTACCTGCGTATATAGGAAAGATGTTGCCATCGTAACTATCAGAATCTCTAGAGGCATTTGCTTTATATGGACTTAAGAAAATTAATGCTATTAGGATCCATTGAACTATTTTCATTAAAGTTTAAAAACTTACTTTGAACTTGATCTTCCTAATCCTTGAAGGATTCCTTTCCCAACTAAACCGATAGCTTTGCCAACGACCTTTGTAAGGAAAGTTACGAAAAGATTACCGATATATTTTACAGCAACTTCTAACTGAGGTGCTACGGCATCTCTTATCTCAACTAACAATGTAACTTGTTTTTGTAGCCATTCTAGATTCTCTAATTCTTTCTCCCTATTTTCATTTTTGAAGTATCGGGTAAATTTTTTATCGACAATATCAATATATTCTCGTTTACTCTCATACAGGTAGATAGGCATATAAATATAGTCATGCCAGCGATTGTAGTTATTGATATTATTTCTAAATCTTTCAAAATTTCTTGTCGATTGTAATTCGGGATTTATAAGTACAGTCCTTAATTCAGGCCAAGAAGAACAAATATTAAAGATTTCAGAAGCTAATAAATTACAGTTCCTTATTGTCCAATTTGAAATTATATTTTCAAGGATTAAAAATGATTCTGTTTCATAAAGTGGGAGTAATTTTCCATCATAGTCAAGAGCTTCATTTTTAATAATTGGCTCAATAAACATTATTGATTCATGTGATTCTCTATCGATCTCTTCGCAACTTACTTCACTATAAATAAAATCATTAATTGAAATAGACTCCCCTCCTTTTTTTAATCTAAAATAGCTTTCTGTGATATTTGAAATTGTATTAACTTTAAGTTCTTTTATAAGAGAATTTAATTCATCTTTAAAGTCTTTATCCTTATAGTTTTCCTTAATATTTTTTACTAAATTATCTAACTCATCTAACATTTTGCAAATTAGTCGTGAAATAAATTCTTTCTTTATCCCAGAAAGAATTATTGATGAATTATTAAATTCAACCTGTAAGTTAGTTGAGCTATACCTTTCTTTTAGTCTATCTAAAATTAAATTAAATATTTCTATGGTGTTTTTATCTTTAATGAATACAGTGTTCTTATTTTCAAGATTAATTTTATTTTCAGTGTAAACTGCCTCTGTATAAAGTTCTAGTGAACTACCCCATAAGAAAATTAGAAAAGATTTTGCAGTAATAAGTTCTCTTAATCTTCCTTTTAAAATGAATTTATAAAATTCTGGTGTTGAATCAGAGTTGACATATTTGAAAATATAATTAATTTCAGAATCTATTTGTTTAAGACCTGAAGTTAGAATTTTTTGACTAAAAGATAAAGGTTTATTTTTGTTGAATTTAACTTGGGAATTATTTTCAATATCAAATACCCTTCCTCCATTTAAAATGGTACCAATAGATTCAAGAACTTTTTCTGCACTGGGATTTAAAAGAAAACCATCAGCATTTAATGATGGAAGGGTATTTGCTTCATAAACAAATTCACTAGAGAGAATTATTAGAAACTTTGACTCATCATATCTTTCTCTTAATTTTAATAATTCTAACCTTATAAGATCTTCTGACTGAAAATTAAGAACATTCCAAATAACTAAATCCGGAGTTTTATCACCTGTTCCATTATTAAAATTAATGTCTAAATTTTGGTCTAGTGATGTTAATTTAAGCGATAAAGATTCTGCTATTAAGCTTGGAGCAATAATCAATATCGGTTTTTTTGAAATTAATTCCAAGACTAGATTTCTTATCTCTTATACAAAATTAACTAACAATTACTGCAAATACCAGCCTTAAATCGATTTTTATACTCTTTTAGGCGTAGTAATTTCTGTTTAAATCAAAGTCATTTAATCTCTCTGATGACAATACATTATTTGCTTCGTTGATCGTGAATTTATTTTCATAAAGAGCTTTACCTACAATTACTCCAAAGAGACCAGAGTTTTCAAATTTTACTAACGATAATAAATCAGAAATTGAACCAACACCTCCTGAGGCTATTACTGGAATATCTGTAATTTCAAGTATGCTTTTTATGAATTCTTCATTTGTCCCTTCTAACGTCCCATCTGTATTTATATCTGTAACAATAAAACTAGCAATTTTAAATGAAGAAAACTCCATTACTAGATCTGTGGCAAAAATATTAGATTGCTCAAGCCAACCCCTTGTACTAACTTTTCCATCTTTTGCATCTATCCCAACAATTATTCTTCCAGGAAATTTATTTGATAAGTTTTTAACTAGCTCTTTATTTTCTATTGCAGAGGTTCCCATGATAACTTTCTCAATACCATAAGAAAATAATTGCTCTATCCTTTCTTGAGATCTTATCCCTCCACCTATTTGAATTGGTATGTTAACTGTTTTTACAATCTTTTTTATTGATTCATCGTTTGTTGGGGATCCAGATTTTGCAGCATCCAAATCAACTATATGTATATATTTTGCCCCTTCGCTTTCCCAAAATTTAGCTTGCTCATGAGGCTCTTTGGTGAAGTCTTTTCTTTTATTAAAGTCGCCTTTAAAAAGCCTCACACACTTACCATTCATTAAATCAATTGCTGGAATTAGGTCCATAGAATCATCCTTTTCATTAATTACTTATTAGTAGTACTATTCAATATGTAATTCTATTTAAGATTACTACTTCAGTTAAATATTTTTTGAATATGAAAATTCTTGTAATGGGCGGTACTAGATTTGTTGGCAAGTCTTTGGTAGGAAAGTTATTAAGCAAAAATTATGATATTGATATTTTCACGAGAGGCAATAAAAGTAATCCTGAAAAAACAAATTTAATTAAGGGTGATAGAAATAATTCAGAAGATATCATCAGAATAAGAAATAAAAAATATGATGTTGTTTATGATATCTCTGGACGAGAGTTAGAACAAACCAAACTTCTTATAGAAAATTTAGATAACTCTTTCCAGAGATACATATATGTCAGCTCTGCGGGTGTTTATAAAGATAATTGTGAACTACCCTTATCCGAAGTTGATCCAATTGATCCAGAAAGTAGGCACAAAGGGAAGTTTGAGACAGAAAATTGGTTAAAAAACCAAAAAATTCCTTTTACAAGTTTTAGACCTACTTATATTTATGGACCAGGAAATTATAATAAAATCGAAAATTGGTTTTTTGAAAGGTTATTTACTAAAAAATCTATACCAATCCCTGGTGACGGTTCTTTAATTACTCAGCTAGGCCATGTTTCGGATCTAACTGATGTAATGATTAGGTGCATAAATTTTGAAAATTCCAAAAATAATATTTATAATTGTTCAGGTGAAAAAGGAGTAACAATCAAGGGTTTGATTTATTTCTGTGCGAATGTTCTTGGATTAAACCAAAATGAGATTTCTTTAAGAACATTTGATTATCAAAAATTAGATCCTAAGTCTCGAAAGGGATTTCCAATTAGATTAAATCATTATCAGACTGATATCTCTAAGATAAAACGTGATTTAGAGTGGGCGCCAACTTTTGATTTACTTAATGGTCTTAGGGATAGTTTTGTGAATGATTTTAATAATAAAAAGAGTGAGGAGTTTGATGAAAATTCAGATAATATTCTTTTTAATTCTTAAATAGTCTAATAAAGTCACAAAAGTCAGGATGAATCCTAACCAATAAAAAATTAATGCCAAATTATTCAAAAAGCTAATTTTTAGTGGTGTAAAGAAGGTAATTACTGAAATAAAAAAGAAAAATGTTTTATATTTTCCTAAAATTGAGGCTGGTAAACCGTCTTTTGTGGAGTTCCTTAGGCTAGAAATAATTAATTCTCTAAATAAAATTAATGACAAAGACCAGAAGGGTATAAGATTATTTTTACAAAGGAACGTCAAAGGAATTAAATAGAATACTTTATCGCTTAAGGGATCAAGGATAGCTCCTAATCTGGTTTTAAGATTAAATTTCCTTGCAATAAACCCATCAAAATAGTCAGTTAAACCTCCAATAATAATCAATATAAAGATATAAAAAGGTCTGTTAATTTCTAAAAAAAGTATTAATGGAAATACAAGGAAAAGGCGAGATATCGATAATAAATTGGGAATATTCAATGCCAAATTTTTAAAATTTTTTCGTAATAACAAATTAGGTTTTGTATATAGAAAATATATTACACTCTCAACAAGCTTAAATTTTTAGTAAAAATTTTAAATGGTTTTTGATGCTAGATTCTAAAATTTAATTTAAATCTGAATCCTAAAGATTATAAACTCAATTTCTCTTTATGGATGATGATGTTTTATATTACAAAGTTATTCCTTATATCTAATGCAGCCTCATAGCCTAAAGCTATCTCCAGAATCTGATTTGATAAATTCAATTAAAGAATATTCTTTATCGAATAATTTATACGGGTATGTTTCTGGAGTAGTTGGTAATCTTAGAACAGTTTGTATTCAATGCCCAGGTAATCAAGAGATAAATAAATTTGAGGGAAATCTAGAGATAGTTTCTTTAAACGGACATTTTAATAAAGGAGATGTTCATTTACATTTGAGTTTTGCAGATGAGGGATGTAATGTCTTTGGTGGTCATCTTGAGGAGGGTTGTATTGTAAAAAAAGGTACTGATATATTATTACTGTCTTTTGAACAGAAAATTATTAATATCTCAAGTAATGATTTATTAAAAAATGAATCACGTGTAAAAGCATATATTTTAAAGGATTGTCCTTGGTCTAAAAGAGCAATTAGGTTGCTTAATTCTTTATCTATCTCTCATGAAGTTACTTTAATAGAAAATGATGAGAGTTTTAAAAAAGTAATGGCTCAAAGTAGCCATAATACTTTCCCTCAAATATTTTTGGATAATAAATTTTTTGGAGGATATGATGAACTTTCAGAACAAGCAAAATTGGATAACTTAAGTTCATTTAAGTAATCTAATTTTTTTAACTATCTCGGTTAGTAAGTTTTTCAGCAACTAATTCTTCCTCTAACTGCTTTATTAATCTTGATACAAGACTTTGAAATTCTGGTTGACAGCCTTTAAACGCAGCTTTATGTCTTATTGGCTCATTTCTAGTTCTTAAATCAGTAAGCATTAATTGTAATGCGTCAATTTTGGGATTTATTTTCATAGTTTTAATTTATATATTTACATCTTTTAAATCATTTGCATAGCTTTTTTAAAAGATATCTTTTTATTATCATTCGAACTCGTAACTTCTATTAATTTATTTATGGATTCTTTGTTTTTTAGAGAATCTATACAACATTGTGCAACTAATCTTCTTGGGATTGATCCATTAATTTGAGTATCCTCTTTTGAATAATTTATATTTTCTGATTTAATATCTTCATTTTCGTTTAATCCTCCAGGTCTAATAATAGTCCAATCAAAATTTGAATTGCGTAGAAAGTTTTCACCTAATTTCTTCCAAATAAGAATTAAACCAAATAAGTTTAATGGGTGAAATAATTTACCAGTACAAAGGGAACTAACTAAAATAACCCTTTTAATACCAACTCTTTTGCAACTCTCTAATTGCCTGTAAACACCTAATGCATCAACCTTTGCAGGACCAGTTAAATCTAATGATGCTCTTGCTCCAGTAGCAATTATCAAGGCATCAATATCTTTAAATGCTTCATCAAGCTCCCCTTTTTTGTCTAATGAAACCCTAATTGTTTCTAAACTATCTAGTCCTGCGGGTACTTTTGAATTCTTTCTAATGATTTGCCTTACTTTATATCCTTTCTTAGCTGCTTCTTCGGAAATTCTATAACCTGTTTTCCCCGATGCACCAGTAATTGCTATTTTCATGATTAAAAAACTAATTTAAATATTATATAAATTTCTTAAGGCTTTTTACATATAAATTTCTTTTTTCTTTTGGGATAAAGAGTGCGACATAAATAACATTTTGTTCCATCACAGCCTCTTGCAGTACAGTATTCTCTGCCATAAAAGATTATTTGCAAATGTAAAGTATTCCAATCATTAATAGGAAATATTTTTTTTAGGTCTTTTTCTGTTTGAACTACGCTATCGCCATTTGATAGGCCCCATCTTTGTGCCAATCTGTGTATATGAGTATCTACTGGGAATGAAGGTATTTTAAACACTTGAGACATTACAACTGATGCTGTTTTATGACCTACCCCTGGAAGAGATTCAAGCTTCTCAAAAGAATCTGGGACCGTAGCATTATGCTTCTCAATCAATAATTTAGATAAGTTATAGATGTTCTTTGATTTTTGATTAGATAGACCTAAAAATTTTATGTATTCGTAAATGCCATTAATACCTAGCTGCATCATCTTTTCTGGATTATCTGCAACTTTAAATAAGTTTTTTGTTAATTCATTAACTTTCTTATCTGTTGATTGAGCACTTAAAACTACGGCGACTAGAAGAGTATATGCATTTGTATGATCAAGGGGTATCGGAGGCGATGGATATAGCTTTTTGAGTTCCTTGCGTATTATTTCTGCTCTTTCAGACTTTCTCATTAAATTTGTAAAATTAAATGGTGTATAAAATTATACATGGGATATTTTAGGTGAATATTTTCTGCTAACTTAATATATTTGAATAAGAAGAACTTAGTGAAAAATGATGCGTTAATAATTGATGATTTGCATCATAAATATGATAAGCGAGAATGTTCAAATTGGATATTAAACGAAATTAACCTGAAAATTGAAAATGGCGAATTGTTAGGGTTGCTTGGTCCTTCTGGTTGCGGAAAAACTACTCTTTTAAGATTAATTGCGGGTTTCGAATATCCCTCTAAAGGGAGGATTTCTCTAAATGATAAGGAAATTTCAAGTAGGAAAAAAATTCTTAGTCCTGAGAAAAGAAATATTGGTATGGTTTTTCAAGACTATGCACTTTTCCCTCACTTAACTGTTTTGGAAAATGTAATTTTTGGTTTGAAAAACAAAAAAGACAGATCTAGAGTTGATTATTTATTGAATGTTGTTGGTCTTGATAGTTTTGTTGAAAGGTACCCACATGAACTGTCTGGAGGCCAAAAACAAAGACTCGCAATTGCGAGAGCTCTTGCTCCAGGTACAAATTTTATTTTATTAGATGAACCTTTTTGTAGTCTTGATATGCATGTCAAACTAAAATTGAGAAGTGAACTCCCTAATATCCTAAAAGGTTGTAATGCTAGCGGATTGATGGTTACTCATGATCCGGAAGAAGCGATGTCAATTTGTGATAAGGTCGCTGTGATGAATGATGGAAAAATACATCAAATTGATACGCCTATTAACCTTATAAATAATCCCAAGACCATATTTGTTAGTAGTTTTATTTTGGGTAATAATATTGTTAATCTCAAAAAAAATGGTAATTCATATATTTCTTGTTTGGGTGAAATAAATTGTTCAGAGTATTTGAAAAATACAGTTATCAAAAGTATGTCAATTTCGCCTAAATTTATTTCAATTAAAAGATCAGAATCTGGTGATGCGATTGTTATATCTAAAGAATTTCTTGGAGAATTTCTTATATATAAAGTATCTATTAATGGAAACATATTAAGGGTTAGAACTGATATTAATAATCTCCTTAATAATGGCGATAAATGTTCTCTTTCTATTAATAAAAATAGTCATTATTTTTTATATCCTGGAGCATATAAGGAATATATATAGACTTTTTTTATAGGCAATTACACCTGCCCCCCTTCCAATTAGAGCATTTTTTCTTTTTACATTTCTTTTTTTTACTGTTATATATTTTATTAGTTAATAGCAGTTCAGAAAATCTGTACTGTAAATTCATTTATAGTATTGAGACTGATTTTCATTATCATAGTATTTAATTTAATTTAAAGGATTAATTTATTACTAATTTATACAAAATGTTGTACTATTTATATAGTTTCTTTTTATAAAATGATTGAAAATAATTTAAGAACTAAGAAATTAATTAATTTTGGTCCATCTGGAAGAGCTGTTGCTCAACCGATAGACAATAGTTTGTTGGATAATATTTTTGAACATCTAACTATGGAAAGATATGCTAATGTTCAATATTTTTCTATGTATCTCTGGTTTCAAGAACGTGATTTAAATGGATTTGCGTCTCATTTTCTAAGTGAATCACTAGGCGAAATGGAACATGCACAGAAGTTTGCAGATTATTTAATTGCAAGAGGACAAAGCGTAAAATTAGATGAAATTCCTGCTCCCGTTCAAACGTGGGATTCTATAGAGGAGCTTATTTCTTATTCATTCAACATGGAGGCTGATTTGACTTCATCTCTGCAACAACTTTATTCAATTTCAGAAAGAATTTCCGATACAAGAACTAACGTTTTTTTAGATCCAATCATTGATGCTCAAACCAAATCAGAAGATGAATTTGCAAACATACTTGGCAAAGTAAAGTTTGCTTCTAATCAACCTTCTGCAATCTTATTGATAGATAGTGATTTAAAGAAAAAATAAATTACTTTCAAATTTATTTTCATTCAATATCCTTTTGCTTATTTCAACAAGTAACTTAGAAAAGTTTATTTTCTCATTATTTTTTTTATTTAATAGCTCAGCTATTTTATAAATTTCATTTACTCTTTTAAAAATATTTTTGTTTTCCAAAAATAACCTTTCCTTCAATGCTTTATTATTTGTTGTTTTGAAAGATTTTTTTATATTTTTGAGTCTATTCGATAAAAAATCAACTTCTATTAACAAGCTGTTAGTAACTGATTGTGATTCCTTCATGTTTTTATAGAGGTGATGTTTCAATAAAAGAAGGAGCAACACTGACTGTTTGTGTTCCAATAGGAGCTATTAATAACTCAGATGATCTTAATTTAGAAATTAATCTTGTTGACGTTACACGAGTAGAACCGATTAATTCACCAATTCTTTCGTGAGTTAACCTAAAAGGTAACTCACACCATTGTCCACATCTCCTACCTAAACGATTTACTAGTATCGAAAACAACGCTTGTAATCGCTGTTCTGCATTTCCTAAGTGTCTAATCCTAAGGAGTTGCAAAGTCCATTCATTTACTGCATCGAAACCAATATTCTCATCAATATTCACATTGCTGTGAAATGACAAATCTGTTAGTGCTTCAACACAGACACCTTCGCTACATAAAAGGTCTGTTCTTAATTGATCTCCTGATTGTAAAAATGCGAGTGTCATTCCTTCAGTTTCTTCACAGGGGCAATAAACTCTAGCAATTCCACTTTCAACTTCTAGGCATGTCCCTTTTGGTCTTGATGAAAGATCTATTAATACGGATTGTCCAGTTATTATTCTTACTGATTTTGAGGGAGATTCTCCATAACTATGGAAATTCATTAATTTAAATTTGATAATGAGAATTATTATCAATTATGCACTATAAAATTACTTATTGCAATAGATTCTCATTATCATCACATTTCTGAAGTTTTTCTTTACAAAGTATTTATGAATATAATTTAGGAAGAATTTTAAATAATTTATTTTAAATGAGCGTAAATAGAGTTTGCTTTAATTGTGGAAGTTCTTCATTCGTCTCAGACCGATCTTTAGGAGGTAAGATTGTCTGCTCTAAATGTGGATCTTCTTCATTTAAAAATAAATCCTCTTCATTCTTAAAAAGTAAAAAATTAGTATTTCTTGCTATTGCGATAGCTATTTTTATAATTGTTATTTAGATAATCTGTTTATATTCCAAAGTTCATTATTATTTGTTATCTCTACTTGAATACCAAATAACTTATTAAAATTTTCACTATTCATAACCTTATTTTGATCTCCATCAGCGATTATTTTGCCATCTTTTAGCATTATGACCCGGTCATAAATTTGGGTAATTGTTGAAATATCATGAGTAACGCATAAAATTTTCGTATTTAATTTTGATAATTCATTAACCTTATCAATTACAAAAAACTTTGATTTATAATCTAAATTTGCAATTGGTTCATCTAGGATTAAAATTTCCGGTTTTTTGATTAATGCCCTTGCAATAAGAGAAATTTGTTTTTCTCCATCTGATAAATAGGAAAAATTCTTTTTAGATAAATTAGAAATATTCATTTTCTTCATGATTTTTTCAACCTCATAAGAATCTTTTTCAGATTTTTTTTGTACGTAACAATATCTTCCATATAGTCCACTTAAAATTAAATCAAAAACTTGTAAATTTGGATTTATTCTATTTTTTATATCATTATTTACGGTACTTATTTTATTTCTTAGTTCCCATAAATTTATAAGTTCTTTGTCAAATATCTTTAGTTTCGATTCATTAGATACTACTGGGTATAAGTTTCTATTAATTATCTCAATTAGAGATGATTTACCTGAACCATTCGGTCCAATTAATATTACATTTTCTGAATAAGAAATCTTTAAATTTAAATCTTTAATTACTCTAAAACCATTTTTAAAACAATTTATATTTTTTGCGTCAAACCAATATTTATTAAACACTAAAACTTATTACTCCAAAATATAATCAATTGAATCGAACTTAAAATAAATATAAAGAGATAAAGCCAATTCAACCATGAAGGTCTATCTACTTTCTTCATGGATTATATTATTAACATAAAAAATATAAGCGGAGCAGCAAATCTTACTAATGTTTTTCTAATAATATCTATATTATTTACAATTTCTAACTTCTTTATCTCAGGAGGATATTTCAATATAACTTTGTCATATACATCAAGATTTTGGGTGTTGTTAATATTTTTCCATAGTTCATCTTTATCTTCAGACTTCTTGTACCACTTCCAAAAATAATTTATTATCCTGTCTTCTCCCAATAATTTTATTTCATCCTTACTTATAAATCCCATATCGTGATTATATGTTTGTGTTTTTAAAATCATATAATCCTCATCGAATATCTTATAAAAAATCTTTCTTTGAGTCTCTTTAAATAATAAGAGATTATTTAGCAGTTTATTTTGTAGAAATTTCCTGTAGTGTCTTACTATCACTCTTGCTTTGTTGTTTCCTAGAGGGATATGATCTAAAACTTGTAAATATCTTGATGAGCAAGGATCGCCTTTGTAAATTAATATCCTTCCTGGAGGAATGTACTTTATCCGAATAAATTCTTTTTTAGGATTATTCTTGTAATAATAAATACTTTCAATGTATGAGGGATTAATATTAATTTTCTGGTTGAAACTAACTAATACGTTTTTATTTACATCTTTATCTGGGATTGTATCGCCATGAACCCAAAAGATATGAAGGATATCTAGGTGATTTTCAATAATCCTTGACCAATCACATTTGAAGTCGACTAATACCTCCTCAAAGACATAATCCTTATGTGAAAAACCATTTTCATATAATTCGTAGTTACTTATAGGTGTATCTTCACTTATATTATTTAAATCAGTCTCAGATTTTTTAGAAAAATGTACAAAAATATATCCATTTTTTTCTGAAGTTTTGTATTGAGATAAATGAATCCTTTTGGCGTAGTTATCGTAGTTATTATCAACTATATGGCGACATGTTATTCTGTCGAGATTTTGGCAACTTCCTCCAGATGAAAACTTAGCTCCATGATATGGGCAGGTTATTACTCCATCTGATAATGTACCTCCAAAAAAGGAGGCCCCTCTATGTGGACAAATATTTTTAATGCACCTAACGTTTTTATTTTCATCTCTATAAAGAACAAGAGGCTCATCATAGAGTGAAAAATAATATAGCTTATTTTTTTTTAATTCTTTAGAGGGACAAATTGCATACCAACCAAATAGACCTATATTTAAATCTTTTTGAGTTTCTCTAATATCAAACGAGTCAATTTTTACTACCGTTCCTTTTTTAAATGGCTTAAGAACGGTATTAAAGTCTTTTGATTTAAAAAAATTAATTTGTCTGTTTTCCATAAATTAATTTCTTTTTTTAAATGACTGTTTATCTTTCGGAACTATAACCCAAGTAAATAATCAATTTCTTATAAAAAGAAAATTCTCTATTATTTGTAGCAATAATTATGTATTTATCGAAAAATATTGAGTCTCTATCGTAACTATTAACTATGTATCTTTATTTCATGTTTTTTGTATCTTTTGTGATTCTTTCAAATTTTTTATGTAATCAATAGCATCATCAACATTTTTGTGGAAATTACATTGACCTAAGTAACAACCTATAAATCTTAAAAATTTTCTCTTGCCACCACTAATTTCATATCTATGTATTGTTCCCCCATCTATTGGAGCGTATATAAGTTCTGGTAGTGCCATATTAATTTTGTATTTAATACTTAATTAAACAATAATTCATGTTTAAATACATTTCCATAGCTCAATCCATATATTTAATAATTAATTTACTTATTTTTATATAGTTATTTATTGATTACTCATTTATTATTTGTTATCAATTAATTATTAATTTGGATTTTTTATTATGCCAAAAGCATTTAGGCGATTTTTAAAAAAATTACCAAAAAAAA
>JFLX01000076.1 GCA_000634215.1 Prochlorococcus sp. scB243_495L20
TTATTGATTACTCATTTATTATTTGTTATCAATTAATTATTAATTTGGATTTTTTATTATGCCAAAAGCATTTAGGCGATTTTTAAAAAAATTACCAAAAAAATTCAAACTATAAAATACACATTTAGAGAGTTTTTATCATCCAAAATATGAAATAGCTGTTTTGGTTAATAAATTTTTAATTTCTATAATTTTTAATAAAACATAGTCGGCAGAGTTAAATTTTAAACTATATTAAATTTGCAATTTTTGAAATATTATGATCAAAAGGGTTTTTGTGATATTCACTTTAACTTTGCTCTTTCTATTTGGTGGTCCAGTTTACTCATTAGATACTTCTTCAAAAACTCTTGAAAAGTATACTAAAAAGATTTCTAGCAAATTCACTAGAACTTATTGCAACACTAGCAATTTCGGCATTTCTTATGAAGGAGCTTTGGCATTTGCTATTGGAGAAACTAATAAGGAATTTAAAAATAATAAACTCAATAAGTTGATAGATTATTCTCTACTAAAAAATTCAATAGTTAATGATTTAGAAAATAATTGCCAGGTTTATGATTTCGATATTAGTAATTTAGAAAATTTAAAGTTTAACTAGAAAATATATATATTGTATGAGTCTTATTTTTTACCTATCCAGTCATTTGGTTTCTCCATCATCCATTCGAAAACCCCCTTTGCATCAAGGTTTTTAGATGCATAAACAAATAAAATTGGAAATATTAAAATTACTGAGCCAATCACTGCTAACTCTAATTTACCGATCCCCATCTCAGTAACTGTTAAAGCAAAATAATTAATCATTATAGTTATTGAATTAAAATTTATTTCTAAATAATTTATGAAAAAATTTGTATCCGTTAACTTTTTTATAAAATATCTTAATTATTTATAGCGAAGGATATTTGTATAAAGTACCTATTTTATTGATGCGGAAATTTTAATAATTTAAATAATAGGTTCTGTTTGATGGTTATGAATCATGAAATTATTATTTTTACACCTATTTTTGCATTATTGATTGGGTTTATCTTATTGAGAATATTAAAAAAAAGAAAGAGATCAGCTAAAAGTATTTATAAATTAATAGATGATTTGGAAAAAAAATATATATATTGATTTCTTTTGTAAGAAAAAGATTAATCAAATTCTATTCCAACTTCTTCTTTTAAATTTCTTTCCAAATCTGGAAGATGAGGTTCAACCCAATGATCTTTGTTATCAATTCCTGCTGCATTTACATAATTCATAATATGTTGATCCACTTGCTTGTAAAGATCATGCAAATTTAAATCCATACGAATATCATGTGCAATTTCAGAGACTTGTTTTTCTGTTAGACAATGATCTGGATGAAGCAAATCACAACATGGGATTCTCTTCTCGATCAATTCATTTAGATTGATTTTTATTTCGTAATCTTGATGGACAGTCATTAATCTATAGTTTATTACTCCAATTCTAATTATTTTTAAGGTTTTGTATATGTTTAGTCAAGAAACAAAGTTCTTTAAGCATACACGGTAATTTTAAATAAATAGATCTTCCAAATCTTTATACAAATCATCATTCTCTTTTTTGTTTTCTATAAGTTCATGGTGATCTAGTGAAAGTTCTTTTTTTGAAGTATAGAAAAGATATCCAAGGGCTCCTAAGAGTAATGTTGTTGGTAAAATCATTAGCATTAAATTGACTTATAATGAATATAGTGCAACACTTATTACAGTCAAGTGCTGAACTTTAGTTAATTTTTAAATGCCTACCAAGAAAAAAAGAGTTGGATTTATTCCTAGAGAAGATGTTATGAGAATAATTGAAAAGTTGAGCACAGAGAACAATTTAAGTAATTCAAAAATAATAAGTATTTTAGTAGAAGAAGCACTTTCTGTAAGAGGTATATTTAATAACAGAAATAGTAATGTAACTCAATCATATCTATTAAATAAAAACAGTTCAAAAAACTTATTTGATAATCCTGGTGACTTTACAGATAATGAAAAACTCTCAATTAATACTAACTTAGGAAATCATTTTATTCCTAGTAAATCAACCTATTTAAATGAAGAGAATCAGGAGGCTTTTGACTTGCAAACTTATAAAAAGTTTTTATCATTCCTAAAATTTCAGGAAATGATGGATAAATATAACACTCAATAAGGTGTTGCTAAGTGGAGCACTGTGCGTTAAATTTAATTTATATATAGGAGAACCGCATATTGAGTTTATTTTTCATCATTTCAAAAACCTAAATTCAATTAATCTATAAAATATTTATTCTTATGAATTCATCTCTCAAGGGTTTATCTGTAAATCTCCTCCCTCCAGACAAGTTATATTGTAATTTTAGTCATTGGAGTTCTTTGTTCTCTCAGGATATGCAAATTTTATGGGATAGAGCGCATGGAGTACCTCTTGAAAAACTGCCAAAAGGGGTTTCTGATATGATTTTTCCGTATTTATTGCTTGCACTCTCAGACTATAAGACTTCGCAAATAAATAAAATGAATGGAATAGGATTAGACAATCTATTAAGTCTTTGGTTTGATAAGTATTTACTAAATAAAAATGGTTACTTCGAGCTAATTAAAAAATAATATTTAAATTATCTATTAATATTAAATTTGATTAATATAAAAAATTACTGCTTTTAAACATTTTTTAAGTGATTCTTTACTAATTGGCACATCAATAGTCTTGCTATAAATATATTAAATGGTTTGATGATGAATTCTTTAAATTTCTTTTTAGAAAATATGTGCATTGTCTTTTTGATATTGCTAATCAGGAGAGATATAAAACTAAGAGAAGCAAGATAAATGACATTTAATTCAAAAACCCTAAGCTTGATTTTAAATCTGTTATTTTGCTTGTTTATTTTTATTATTTAATTTTTTAGTCTTTATGCATTAATTTTTAAAAAATTCAAAAATTAATATTCAAATTTGGTTGACTTTTGTTGTTAATGCGATGATAATAACAAAAAAATTTTTTTAATTGTGAATCCTCTTTCAGATACTTTTGATGATTTTATTGATGATCTACTCTCATCAGATGTTGATTTGTTGAAAGGGGAACTAGATTTTCTGGTTATGCAACATTTATTTAATTCTATAGATTTGAAGAGTCCTGATAAAACTGAAATTAAAGATAGCGAATCAATAGCTGCTTAATTTTTTATGAAATTTTTTTATGAAAAGTTTTGGGTCCCAGTTTTTGGTTATATTTTATCAAAATTTGTTTTTTTAATAGAAGGTAAAAAGCAAGATTCTAAAAATAAAAAAAAATAGATTAATTACTTTTTATCTTTATAAGGTATTTTTAATTACATAATTTAAGTCAATATATTTTGATAACAACAAAAGTTGTGCTTTAAATTTACGAATAAATGCATGTTTGAAATATACATTATTGCTTTTTAGCAAATTAAAATGAACAAAAATAATATGTTGAAGCCATACACAGTGCATTACCGTGATTTTCAAAATATAAGATTAGAAAATTGTTTTTATGCTTTTGACGCTTACGAGGCTAGAACACTAGCAATGGAATTTAATAGGTATATTAATGAGCATCCAAACAGTATAGACCTTATAAGATGCGAAAAATGATTAAAGATTTTTATTAATTTAAAATAATAATCTATTAAACACTCAAGAATTTATCAATAACCGCTTGACTCAACTCACTAGTATTTCCGCTTGCGACAATACCTCCGCGTTGCATCGCATAATATCTATTGGCTTGTCTTACAAAATGCAAATGTTGTTCCACTAATAAAACGCCAATTCCTGTATCTCTAATTATCTGGTTAATTGCATTTTCAATGTCTAAAACTATATTCGGCTGAATACCTTCCGTTGGTTCGTCAAGTAATAGAAGTTGAGGTTTGCCTAGTAATGCTCTAGCAATGGCTAATTGCTGTTGTTGTCCTCCACTAAGATCTCCTCCTTTTCTTTGAAGAAAATCTTTTAGGATTGGGAAGAGATCATAAATAAATGGATCTATTTTCTTGTTCTTTGATAATCCACCTGGTAGAGACTCCATTCCTAACATAAGATTCTCTTCAACTGATAGGTATGGAATAATTTCTCTCCCTTGAGGAACGTAAGCCATTCCTTTTCTAGCCCTCTGATGAGGCGCTTTTCTGTTGATATTTTCACCAATCAAATATATATCGCCTTTTTTTTGTTTTAACAAACCAATTAGTGATTTCAATAAAGTTGTTTTGCCAACTCCGTTTCTTCCAATCAAACAAACCATTTCTCCTGATTTAACATTTAAATCTACATCTCTAAGAATATGACTCTCGCCATAATAAGTATTTAAGGATTTTATTTCGAGTAAATTTTCCATAACTAGTCCTCAGGTCTTCCTAAATAAACATCAATAACTTTTTTGTCTTTTTGTATGGTTTCCATCGTTCCCTCACATAATACTGTGCCCTGATTTAATACTGAAACATTGCTATCAAGTCTTCTTATAAATTCCATATCGTGATCTATTACCACTACTGTATTTTCTCCTGATAAAGATTTTAATAAATCAGCTGTAAGATCTGTTTCTTCATCAGTTAAACCGGCAACAGGTTCATCTACTAACATTAAATCAGGCTTCTGACCTACCAACATGGCTATCTCGAGCCATTGTTTTTGGCCATGTGATAAAGATCCAGCTTTAGAATCAACTTTTTGAGCTAAATTAACAATCTTCATAAGACGATCAATCTCATTAAGCTGCTCATCCTTAATACTTTTATTTATAAGGTTTAAGGGACTTTTGGGAGTTGTCACCGATATTTCAAGATTTTCTTTAACTGTTAGATTTTCAAAGATTCTTGGACTTTGGAACTTTCTTCCAACACCAAGTCTGGCTATTTTATGCTCCTTTCTACCTACTAATGATTTCCCTTTAAAAATCACGTCACCATTCGTTGGCTTAACCTTTCCAGTAATTACATCAAGAAATGTTGTTTTACCTGCACCATTTGGTCCTATTACAGCTCTTAATTCTCCTTTCTTCAAGTTTAAATTAAGTTTGTTGAGAGCTAAAAAACCCTCGAAACTAACAGTAATATCTATTAAATTCAGAAGATCTTTATTATTCATTATTTCCCTCCTTATTGTTAATTTCTAAGCTTGGATAGGTTTCAATCTTCCTTTTCAAACCAAATCTTTGAAGAAGATTCCTAGGACCATCTCCTTGAATCCATCCTAAAACTCCTTCTGGCAGAGCTGTTACAACCAATATAAATAACCCTCCTTGAATAAACATCCAACTAGCAGGTAAAGCTTCACTCACAAGACTTTTTGCATAGTTGATGAAAACTGCTCCAAGTATCGCTCCCAATAAAGTTCCTCTTCCTCCAACAGCAACCCATATAACCATTTCTATAGAAAAGGGAACCGTCATAAATTGAGGGGATACTATTCCAGACTGAACGGTATATAAAGCTCCAGAAATTCCAGCAAGACCTCCAGCAATAGAAAATATTATCGTCTTAAATATCACTGGATTGTATCCAGTAAACCTAACTCTTGGTTCATCATCTCTAATTCCTATAAGAATATTGCCGAATCTACCTTTAACTACCCACTTTGCAAAAAACCATGCTGCTATTACTAAGAAAGCAGTTATCCAAAAGAACATTCTTTGCATGGATTCAGAACCTACCATCTGACCAAAAAGTTGTGTTACATCTGTTTTTAATCCATTTGTTCCATTTATAAGTTTTTGTTGTCCATTAAAGAAGTTAAAGAATACAAGAAGAGAAGCTTGAGTAAGTATAGAAAAATATACCCCTTTGATTCTATTTCTGAAAACAAGAAATCCAATTAAACCAGCAACCAATGCTGGAATTATCCAGATAGCGCAGAAGGTGAAAATAGGCGATTTAAACGGTTCCCAGAAAAAGGGTAATTTTTCAACACCATATAAAGCAAAAAATTCAGGAATATTATTTGGAAATTCAGAGGAGCTGGTTATTTGCAAATACATTGCTGCACAATATCCACCCAGTGCAAAAAATATACCTTGTCCAAGACTTAGTAAACCTGTGTATCCCCAGATAAGATCAACGCCAAGTGCAACTATGGATAAGGATAAGTATCTACCAAGAAGATTTAGTCTAAATACAGGGAGTAAAGTTGGTGCCGCAATAATTAAGGCTATTAATATTATCCAAAATGATAATACTATTTTTTTGTCAAATTTAATTTTAATAAAGGACATTAGTTTTCAACCATCCTTCCTTTTTGGGGAAATAAACCTGTAGGTTTAAATTGTAAGAATATAACGATTAGTGCAAATATCATTACTCTTGCCATACTTGTGGTCGCAAAAAAGTTAATTGTGTTTGATAAAGGTAAAGGCATATCTGGCCATATTGATAAGAGCCTTCCAGCTCCAATTAAATCAGTCATTATTCCTATTCCAAATGAAGCAAGTACTGTTCCTAGTAAATTGCCTACTCCTCCGAGCACTACAACCATAAAACAACCAACTATATAGTTTCCTCCCACATTTGGTCCTACAGAACCTAAAAGAGATACTGCTACCCCGGCAACTCCTGCTAAGCCAGATCCAATTCCAAAAGTAATTATATCCACTTTCTCAGTAGATATACCAAGGCAATCACTCATTTGTCGGTTCTGAGTAACTGCCCTTATACGCATTCCCCAAGCACTTTGATTCAAAAATAATGTTATTGCTATTACAGAGATTATAGTAATGACAATTATCATTAATCTTGTTTTAGGAAATGCAGTGCCAATAATTTCTACTTGACCTCTCATCCATGATGGCGCGGTTACATCCACATTTCGAGCACTTGCTCTACTAAGTTTGCTGACAGAGGATGAGATTACGCTACCTGTCAGGACCCCAGTTAAAGCAGCAAATATCCAAGAACTAAATTTAAAATATTTGAAGTTAATTGATTCTTTTATTTTTGAAGGGAATGTTGTTGGTAAGAATAAACCAATTAACAGACTTATAACTAGACCGGTCCCATAAGCTAAAGGTACACTTCTGACAAATTGTTGAAGAATTAAGCTTACGCCCCATGTTGCGAGAAGTGTTTCTAGTGGACTTCCATAAAGCTTTCTTATTACAGTTTTTTCCAGGAGAATGCCTACTACTCCACTAACAATAAAAGCAAGGAAAATAGAAACGATTATGTACGAATTGTAGAAAGGTTTTAATATAGGTAATTTGAAAATTAGTTGTGTTACATATGTTGTGTAAGCCCCAAGCATCATAAGTTCTCCATGGGCAAGATTTATAACACCCATTAGACCAAAAACAATTGCTAGACCTAAGGCCGCAACAAGTAGTACAGATCCGATTGCAACACCATTAAAAAGACTATCGAGAAGTAACTCCAATTTAGAAAAAGAAAATATTTGATTATATAAAATAAAAGGAGGCGTTAACCTCCTTTTATTTTGAAGTATAGGTTTTAATTAGATTAAAGCTTATACTTTTCTCCCTTTGAAGGATCTGTCCAATCGCATGCAAATCCTTTTGAACTTGGATGCTTTTGGTTCCATGCTTGAGGAAGAACAACTCCTGTCTCTTCAAGGATTGTAAATCCACCCTCTGCATTAATCTCACCAATTCTTACTGTTTGAGATAAGTGGTGATTAGGCATAACTTCCACAGGACCTTGTGGAGCATCAAACTTTTGTCCAACAAGAGCTTCCCTTACTGCGTTGTCGTCGAATGTTCCAGCATCTTCAACTGCCTGTTTCCATAAGTAAACCATGTTGTAGGCAGATTCTTGAGGATCAGCTACAACACGATCAGATCCCCATCTTTTCTTGAAACTTGCAGCAAACTTCTTAGATGCAGGAGTATCAATTGACATCATGTAGTTCCAAGCACCATAGTGTCCTTCAAGGAACTCAGGACCAATTGTACTAATCTCTTCTTCAGCAATTGAATAGTTCATAACGTAGTAGCCACTTGAAGGTGTGATACCCGCGTCTTGAATCTGCTTGAAGAATGCAACGTTTTGGTCACCATTAAGTGTATTGATGATTATTCCACCTTCTGGAAGTGCCTTCTTGATTTTTGAGATAATCGGAGCAACTTCAGTATTTCCTAATGGAAGGTAATCTTCTCCAACAACTTTACCTCCTAACTGTTTTACCTGAGCTTTTGTGATTGTGTTGGAAGTTCTTGGGAAAACATAATCAGAACCTACAAGGAAGAAATCTCCACCAGCTGCTGGAGAACGCTTATACATGAAATCTGTAGCGGGTTCTGACTGTTGGTTTGGTGTGGCTCCAGTATAGAAAATGTTGTTAGAACATTCTTGAGCTTCATATTGAATTGGGTAGTAAAGGAAAGCATCCTTTGATTCGTAGACTGGTAACATTGCCTTTCTACTAGCAGATGTCCAACCACCAAATACGACAGGAACTCCGTCTTGATCTATAAGTTTTTTAGATTTTTCAGCAAAAGTTGGCCAATCAGATGCACCATCTTCAACTATGTATTCTATTTTGTAGCTTTTACCGCCAACTTTTACACCACCAGCAGCATTTATCTCTTCAATAGCCATTTTTTCAGTATCAACAAGGGTTGATTCAGAAATTGCCATTGTTCCAGATAACGAATGCAAAATACCAACGGTTACCGTGTCGTCGAAACTTCCGGAGGTTCCACCTCCACCGCATGAAGTTGCTGTGACAGCAAGTGAGGCAGTAGCTAATCCTGCCAAAATACGCCTTGAAATTCTCATGAATTAGGATAAATTAGGTAATTGACCCTCATTAGGGGGATAAAGTAAAAGTTATTAACGAGTGAGGATTCGTTTTGTATCAGTCGTAACTTTTTGTTGAATCCAATATATAACAAATAACTATTTTGCTAGTTTCGATTTTTAGGTATATGTGATTCTAAAAATTGTGTTATTTCTTCAACACCCTTGCCTTTACTAAGGTTGGTAAAAAACCAAGGTTTCCCATTTCTCATAAATTCCGTATCACTTTTCATAATATTTAAATTTGCACCAACCATATCTGCTAAGTCAATTTTGTTTATTAATAATAAATCTGACCTTGTGATCCCTGGCCCACCTTTTCTGGGAATTTTGTCTCCTGCAGATACATCAATCACATATATTGATAAATCTACAAGTTCTGGGCTAAAACTAGATGCTAAATTATCACCTCCACTTTCTACAAAAACAAAATCTAAAGGATTATATTTGTTTTCTAAATCTAAAACAGCATTTTTATTTAAGGAACAATCCTCTCTTATCGCTGTATGAGGACAACCTCCTGTCTCTACACCAATAATCCTTCCTTCCTCTAAAACTTTTTTATTTATTAGAAAGTTAGCATCTTCTTTTGTGTATATATCATTGGTGACAACTGCTATTTCATAATTTATTTTTAGGCTTAAGCATAGATTCTCTACTAATGCAGTTTTTCCTGAGCCAACAGGCCCAGCAACTCCTACTCTCAATTTGC
>JFLX01000077.1 GCA_000634215.1 Prochlorococcus sp. scB243_495L20
AACTCCTACTCTCAATTTGCTGCTCATAAATTAATTTCTAAAAAGTTTTGTATAAAGGTCATTATGATTTTGTTGTGCCATAGCTAAACCTACATTGCCAAAATAGATGTCATTAATTTCTTTGTCCATAATTTCTTTAGAAACTATTGAAATTATTGTTAATAAATCTCGCTGAATTAATTGTGCTTTTGTTGAACCAATAGGAATAATCCTCAATGCTGCACTAAGTTGGTTTGCACTCCACGAGTAGAAAAAATTCTCAACCATTTCTAACTTCGTAATTTCAAAACAATAACAAGCCCAACTCCACGCTAAAGGCCAGGAGTTTTTTTTATTTTTTTTATATAGATATTCAAATCCAAATTCTTTGATTAGATCAAAGAGAGATTTTGACATTTGAGTTTGTTGTTCTCTCATTTCGACAGAGTCTTTTGATGAGAGGATCCATTTATCCAAACTCAATAGATTTTGCAAATTAATTTTTAAATTTTTGCCTTCGTTTAACTCGTTAAAAATATCAAAAAAATCTAATAATAGTCTTGCATCTAGTCTAATCTGGCCAATTTCTAGTTCACTTATGATTAATTCTTTTACCGAATTTGAGTCTTTAAATCTTTAGTATTTAAGTAACTCTCTAATCCCTCCGAATAACAAAATCCTCCAACTGGTAAGTTAGGGCTTATTAATAAATATTTTAATAAGTGACTTTTACTCATGACTATGGGCACCTCTTTCTGGAAAAAATTTTTTCTGGGTATTTACTATGTCAACATTAAAATTTTTAAGCATATTTTCAATTACGTAATCACTTTTTGTTAGGAGAATGTCTTCTTCAATTTCTACTTCTACATGCCTATTTCCTAGATGATAAGCAGTTTTAATAAGTTCAATTTTAGAATTTGAACTTATTTCAAGTAAATTTTCTGTTTTGGCAATTATCTCTACATAAAAATTGAACTCATTAGTTGAAAGAATATCTCCATCATTTAATTTACCCTCTCTAGGTAATTGTAAGATTATTTCTTGATCACAATCGGTTAATCTTTTACCACGTAAGATTCTTCTTTCATCTGAACTTAGGGTAAGTTTTAAAAATGAACCTAATCTTGGTTTTTTCTTGATCCAATCAGTTACAACTATTTGTTTATTCATTCTCATTATCAAAATTTTTGGTTACTTTAATTTAGTAATTAAAGAAAACAATTTATGATTAAAAATCCTTGGGAAGGTAATTGTTTCTTAAATTTTTTCAATAATAAAACAAGTTTAGGAAATGTTGATAAAACAATCTTTAAATCTAAATCAACTTCGCCTTACAAGTTATTGAAGTCTACTCATGATCAGGAGGGCAGATGCATTTTACCTGTTCTTCATACAGCAGGGGGATTGGTTGGAGGAGATTTACTTGAGTTTGAAGTGAATCTTGAAAAAAACTCTAAGGTTTTGTTGACAACTTCTTCAGCTCAGAAAGTATATGGATCTGTTGGAAGATCTAAAATTAATCCAAAAGGAAGTTTTTCAAAGCAAAAAAATCTCATAAATATTCTTGATAACTCTCATTTGGAATATCTGCCTCAAGAAACCATTATTTTTGCAAATGGTTTATATGATCAAAAGTTTAAAGTGTCAATTTCAGAAACTTCAAGTTTTTTATTTACGGATTTAATAAGACTTGGAAGATCTTCTTCCGGAGAATCTATTGAGAGTGGAGTTTTTAGGTCTAAATTAGAAATTTTAAGAAATAATGATTTATATGATGATTGGGAATATGTTGATCAAATTGAATTATCTAAAGCATGTTATGAGGCAAAGTCAGGTATGGATTACATGCCTGTTTTTGGATCATTAATATGGATTTGCGAAAAAGATTTTTCCAAGTCAAAAAGAAATAATCTTGTGAGAAATATAAAAAAGATTTTCAATGAAACTGATAATCATTTGTCAATTGGAATCCTTGAAAATGGTATTTCTGTACGATTCCTAGGGAGTTCTTCTCAAGATGCTAGGAAATGTTTTTTTTGTATTTGGAAACAAATTAGGTCTGTTTGTGGATTTTCTGCGCCAAAATATCAAGGTGTATGGCCTTTACAAGATTCTATGAATTATTAATTA
>JFLX01000078.1 GCA_000634215.1 Prochlorococcus sp. scB243_495L20
GAATTATTAATTATGTTCAGAGAGAACCTTTTTTAAGAATTTATAGATTAATTTTTTATTATGCATCTTTCACCTCAAGAAAAGGATAAATTATTGATTTTTTCTGCTGCGCTTTTAGCCGAAAGAAGGCTTAATCGAGGTCTAAAGCTTAATTATCCTGAAACAATTGCTTTTTTGAGTTTTCAGGTTCTTGAAGGAGCTCGAGATGGAAAAAGTGTAAGTCAATTAATGTCAGAGGGAACTACCTGGCTTTCAAAATCACAAGTTATGGAGGGCATTCCTGAAATGGTTGATGAAGTTCAAATAGAAGCTGTTTTTCCTGATGGAACTAAATTAGTTACTATTCACAATCCTATTAATTAGTTATGAGTAATTTAATCCCTGGCCAAATAATTCCTGAACAAGGAGAAATCGAATTAAATCTTGGTAAAAAAGTTAAAACAGTAACAGTTTCTAATTCGGGAGATAGACCTGTGCAAGTTGGATCCCATTATCATTTTTTTGAAGCTAATAAGGCTTTGATTTTTGATCGAGAATTAACACTTGGTATGCGCCTTGATATTCCTGCTGGAACAGCAATTAGATTTGAACCTGGAGATACAACAGATGTCAAATTAGTTCCATATACAGGTTTAAGAACTGTATATGGTTTTAATTCATTAGTTAACGGTTCTTTAGATAATTAAAATTATGTCTTATAAAATTGATAGAAATACTTATGCTCAAACTTACGGCCCCACTACCGGGGATAGAGTAAGGCTTGCTGATACCGAACTTTTTATTGAAGTAGAAAAGGATTTAACTACTTACGGAGACGAAGTTAAATTCGGAGGAGGTAAAGTTATTCGAGATGGGATGGGACAATCTCAAGTGACAAGAGGAGATGGAGCTGTAGATACTGTAATAACTAATGCTTTGATAGTAGATTGGTGGGGAATAATTAAGGCTGATGTCGGAATAAAAGATGGAAAGATTTTTGAAATCGGTAAGGCTGGTAATCCCGATGTACAGGATAAAGTCGATATTGTTATTGGTGCATCAACAGAAGTAATAGCTGGAGAAGGTCATATCCTTACTGCAGGTTCAATAGATACTCACATTCACTTTATCTGTCCCCAACAAATTGAGACAGCACTAGCTTCAGGAATTACAACTATGTTAGGGGGAGGAACTGGACCTGCAACTGGCACAAATGCCACAACCTGTACCCCTGGATCTTTTCATATTTCTCGAATGCTTCAATCTGCAGAAGCATTTCCTATGAATTTAGGTTTTTTTGGTAAAGGCAATTCAACAAACGAAAGAAATCTTATTGATCAAGTTGAAGCTGGTGCATGTGGATTGAAACTTCATGAGGATTGGGGAACGACTCCTTCCACCATAAATTCATGTCTTAATGTTGCAGATAAATTTGATGTTCAAGTTTGTATTCACACTGATACTTTAAATGAGGCAGGTTTTGTTGAAGATACCATCAATGCTATTGCTGGAAGAACAATTCATACTTTTCATACCGAAGGAGCGGGTGGAGGTCATGCCCCAGATATTATTAAGATTTGTGGAGAAAATAATGTTCTTCCAAGCAGTACTAATCCAACAAGACCCTATACGAGGAATACCTTAGAAGAGCACCTTGACATGTTAATGGTTTGTCATCATTTAGATTCTAAAATCCCAGAAGATATTGCATTTGCTGAATCACGGATAAGAAGAGAAACTATTGCTGCGGAAGATATCCTGCATGATATGGGCGCCTTCTCAATTATTGCTAGTGACTCTCAAGCTATGGGAAGAGTGGGTGAAGTAATAATAAGAACTTTTCAAACTGCTCATAAAATGAAAGTACAAAGGGGACCTCTATCACAGGATTCTGATAGGAACGATAATTACAGAGTAAAGAGATACATTTCTAAAGTCACAATTAACCCTGCAATAGCTCATGGTATTAATAAATACGTTGGGTCTATAGAAAAGGGAAAAATTGCAGATTTAGTATTGTGGAAACCTTCATTTTTTGCAGTTAAGCCTGAATTAGTTGTCAAAGGAGGATCTATAGTTTGGTCTCAAATGGGAGATGCAAATGCTTCAATTCCAACTCCAGGTCCTGTACATGGTCGACCTATGTTTGCAAGTTTCGGCCAATCTCTAATTAAAAGTTCTTTTACATTTCTGAGTAAAAATTCAATTGATCAAAATATTCCAAAAAAATTAGGACTACAAAAAAAATGTATTGCTGTAGAAAATACCAGAAATATTAATAAATCACACTTAAAACTTAATAGTAAACTACCTAATATTTCAGTTGATCCTCAAACTTATGAAGTTTTTTCTGATGGTGAACTTCTTACTTGTGCACCTCTTGATGAAGTCCCAATGGCTCAAAGGTACTTTTTACTTTAGAAGTTTTTAATCAATTCTTTTTCAATTATCTTTATGTCTTTTGACCCCGCAATAGCTAAATCTTCTTGAAGTTTGTTCTCACATGATAGAACTCTTGACCAACTTGGTAATTGAAGTGTAGTAGGACAAGCCAGATAATCTTCTGTAGCAGGTCTTAATAGTTTCGCAAACTTTTGTACTGATAATTCTTCTTCATGCCTATCGTATGGAAGTTGATTAACTGCTGAATCTAATCCAAATTGTTTTACCCGATCTTCTCCAACTCTTTTATAGAGAACTTCTAAAGTTGCTAGTTGAGTGCTAGTTAAGGTCTCGGCTTGATGTTCCATGAGACCTCTTAAAACACTTGAAAGTATTTCTGTACACATTTTTTGCAATCCTTCTTTAGAAGAATCTCCTATATTCTTATGTTTATGATCAAATAAACCTAAGTCAACCTGGGCTATTTTGGAGGTCCTTACGTTTCTATAAACCTCTGATAATAAACCTATCTCTAAACCCCAGTCACAAGGTATTCTTAAATTCATAGCAAGGTCTTTAGTAAAAGCAAACTCACCTGCTAATGGATATCTAAATGATTGAAGATATTGTAAAAACGGACCCTTACCAACTAACTGCTCAAGACTTGCTAATAAAGGACCTACGAATAATCTTGTTGCTCTGCCTTGCAATTGATTTGTTTCTAAAGATAATCTACTATAAAAAGCTTTTACATATGATATCCCATATGATTCATCCAGAAGTGGAAGTATCATTCTTGAAGGATATAAAGGACTAAAAGTTCTTATATCAGCATCAAAAAGAGCAACAACTTCTGATTTTCTAGTCGCAACCCCTATGCCTTGCCATACAGCCCATCCTTTACCTGGAGTTCCTAAAAGTTCTAATCCATTTTTTTCTTGGCTTTTTAATAGCTCAATTACAGAGGGTGAATTTGTCCATTGAACGTGAACCGGGAATGGCATTGAGTCAAAAAATGCTTTTGCTGCCTTAACTTGGTCAACAGTTTTTGCTGAGAGAGCAATTACTAATTCATTTAAGCCTGTAAGGTTTTTTAAAACTTCTCTTATATCTTTTAATGCTGGACGCTCAAACTCTTCATATAAGCAAGGTATTAAAATGCTAGTTGATCTTCTTTTAAGACTTTTGTTTAATTCTTTAAGTAAATTTCCTGTAACTCCATATTCATGTATTGTTGTGATTAAACCTTGTTGAAAGTCCATTTTCTAATTGATGTGCAGAATGGTATTAATACTTCGATGATTTTTTCAAAGTGAAGCAAATTGATTCAGAGAAAAAATTAGATAGATTAAAAATTGATAAATTGTTAAAAACAATTTATTCAAATCATACTACAGAAGAAATTAATTTTATTTCAAACCAATTATTACAGATTTTAGATGATTTCTCAGAGAAATCTGCTTATGAAGAAATAAGAGATAAGGAAAGATGGAATGAATCTCATTCGGTTTTGATAACTTATGCAGATAGTATTTATAAAAATGGCGAGGCAACACTAATAACTCTTAGTGAGTTATTAAGTAAACATTTTGGCAGTCTTTCTAAAGTTGTACATATTCTTCCTTTTTTAAAATCTACAAGTGATGGAGGTTTTGCAGTCTCAAGTTATGATTCTTTAGAAGAAAAATTTGGTGGTTGGGATGATCTCAAAAGTATTTCTAAAAATCATGATTTGATGGCTGATTTAGTACTAAACCATGTCTCATCATCTCACCCATGGGTTCAACAATTTATTAAATCACAAGAACCAGGCATATCAAATGTTTTTTCACCGAAGCAAAATCTTGATTGGTCAAATGTAGTTAGGCCTAGAAGTTCTTCTTTGTTTTCTCAAATAAATACTGAGGATGGCCCTAAACAAGTTTGGACAACTTTTGGTCCAGATCAAATTGATTTGAATTGGCAAAATCCAAAAATGACTCTTGAGTTCTTACATTTAATTATTACTTATTTATCTAATGGAATTAAATGGTTCAGGCTTGATGCTGTAGGTTTCATTTGGAAGGAATCAGGGACAACTTGCTTGCATTTACCTAAAGCTCATTCAATTGTAAAACTCTTAAGATTTCTTTTAAATAATCTTCTTGAAGATGGAGTTTTAATAACAGAAACTAATGTTCCTCAGAAGGAAAATCTATCTTATCTGATTCCTGATGATGAAGCTCATATGGCATATAATTTTCCATTACCTCCTCTTCTCCTAGAGGCAATTATCACCTCAAGAGCTGATATTCTAAATTCATGGATATTTGATTGGCCAATATTACCTGAAGAGACTACATTATTTAATTTCACTGCATCACATGATGGGGTTGGTTTAAGAGCTCTAGAGGGATTAATGAATGAGCAGAGAATTAAAGATTTATTAATAAATTGTGAAAAAAGGGGAGGCTTGGTAAGTCATAGACGTTTATCAAATGGTGATGATAAACCCTATGAATTGAATATTAGTTGGTGGAGCGCAATGGAAGACTCCAGTAGAGATTCTAAAAGATATCAATATGAAAGATTTATTTTGAGTCAATTAATTGTAATGGCTTTGAAAGGAGTTCCTGCATTTTATTTGCCAGCATTACTAGCTTCGGAAAATGATATCAAAAGTTTTTCCATGACAGGTCAAAGAAGAGACCTTAATAGGGAAAAGTTTAAATCAGAGAACCTTATAGCCGTTTTAAATAATCCTGAATCTAATGCTAATAAAAACTTAAAATATCTTCGCAATGCTATGGATGTCAGATCAAAATTAATGCAATTTCATCCTTGTTCAAAAATGAAATGTTTGTCTAAAGGTAGAAGTGATATTGTTGTAATCAAAAGAGGGAATGGTCCTGAGTCTGTTTTCGCAATTCATAATATGACTGAAAATAAAATTAATTATCAATTGAATGATAATGATCTACCAAAAATAATTGATAATGATTTCAATACCCATGATTTTTTAACAGCCACTAAATACAATTACAAAAATATTAGTCTTGATCCTTTTCAAGTAATTTGGCTTAGTGCTTTATAAAAATGATAGAAAATTCTTCTATTTGGGTAGTAAGTGATGTAGATGGTACTTTAATGGATCACTCATATGATTTATCACCTGCTAAAGAAACTATAAAAAAACTACAAAAATTATCTATACCTGTAATTCTTTGTACAAGCAAAACCGCTTCTGAAGTAAAAGTTATTAGAAATGAACTTAACTTGAAGGATCCTTATATTGTTGAGAATGGTGCGGCAATTTATGGTGAATCTCTTGAAAGAGTAAATGGAGAAATTATTCTTGGTATAAAGTACGAATCTCTTGAAGAAATCTTAAATTTTATTTCTAATGAAATCGACTATAAACTTACTCCTCTTAATAATCTCACTGATCAAGAAGCCACTCAGCTTACAGGTTTAGTAGGCAACTCATTGAACTTAATGCGTGATAGACATTGGAGCATGCCTTTTTTAAATCCGCCAACTTATTTAGAAGAGAAAATTAATATTTGTTGTAAAAAATTCAGCGTTGAAATTTTTAAGGGCAATAGAATGAGTCACTTATTATCTACAAAATCGAATAAAGGGAAAGCAATAAATGCTCTTAAAGAATATTCAAATGTTGATAATATTGAAATTATAGGTTTAGGTGATTCTCCAAATGATTTGCCTCTACTTTTAAACTCAGATATTAAGATAGTTATTCCTGGAATCGATGGACCTAATCTAAATTTACTAAATCAATTAAAAGATTTGGAATTTACTTTAGCTTCTGAACCAAATGGATATGGTTGGAAAAATGAAATCAATAAATTTATAAATAAGCGAGAACTAATTTAAAAAGATGAAAGATTTAGATATTAATTTTCCTCTTGATAAATTTGAAAAATTAATTATTGATATTGGTTGGGAATCCTTGGAAGATTGGTTCAATTTTTGGAATAATAAAAGAAATATTCTTTCAATTGATCAATATTGGAACAATAAAGTAAATGATGATTGGATTTGGGGTTTAGCTTTACCTCTTTTATCTCAAGCTTATAAATTTCAAAATAATTTTTCTGATAGAAAAATTATTGGAATCTCAGCTCTACCTGGTACTGGTAAAACAACACTAGGTAAATGGCTCGAAGCTATATCATTAAAATTAAATTTCAAAATTGCAGTTATTTCTATTGACGACTTTTATCTTCCGTCAAATGAAATGAAATTAGCAATTAAGAATAACCCTTGGAATGTTTCAAGAGGGTTTCCTGGAAGTCACTCAGTAAAGTTAATGCATGAAAAACTATTAAATTGGAAGATAAATGGAAAATTAAATGTACCAGTTTTCGATAAATCTTTAAGAAATGGTTTAGGAGATAGATCTCATTGGAGATTAGATAATCCTGATTTATTAATTCTTGAGGGATGGTTTTTGGGAATAAAACCTTATTCTTTTGATATAAAAGATCGACCTATAGATACAACAAACTTGAGTCTTCATGAATTATCTTATGTATTAAAAATTCAGAATAACCTAAACGAATATTTAGATATTTGGAATTTAATAGACAATATTTGGCACTTAAAGCCATTGAAGGTTGAATACATGAATATATGGAAAACAAATCAGGAAAAAGAAATGTTTTTACAGAAAGGTAACGCCCTTATAGATGAAAAATTATCTAATTTCTTGAGAATGCTTAATGTCTCAATTCCTCATAAAAGCTTTGATGTTATAAAATCCTACGCCCTTTTATTAATTGATCAAGAAAGAAATTTAGTTGAGGCTGGATTGAATTTGTAGCATTTGCTAAATTTCTTTTTTTTCAGTAATTTTTTATACATTTATTTTAGTTCTTAATAGTGTTTAATTGTCTATATTTTGCTTCTTAAAGATGGTTGAGTTTTCTTACAAAAATGAAGGCTGTAGGATGGTTGTGTTGAGATGTATTGGTCCATCAAATTTTTTCTTAGAAAGAGTTTTATTCCCAACTGACATCCTTACTTTTATGGCCCCAGATGATTCAAGAGTTGAAATCTGGGGAAATGAATTATATGGCCCTAAGTTGGAAGAGAGAATAAGAATTTCTGCTGATAACGAGGATTCGACTTTGGTGGCATAAAACAGATTTTATTAAATTGTCTTCGAGTCAAAATTTTTTACAAATACCTATTTTTTATTGATATTATCTAACTAGTTTTAGTTTTATAAATGTATTATTTTTCTTCCTTTGCAGTAGGAGGCTTCGTTCCTTCCGCAGCTATCGCTGGAGTTTTACTATTAGTTGGTTTAGGAGCCTTCTTTTATCTAGGTATTAAGGGACCCACAGATTATTAAACATTAATTAAAAAAATTGAAATTTTTCATAACCTTCTTGAATAAGTTAACACTATGGATCTAACAACTATTTTGTTTATATTAAGTTTACCTTTCGTTTTATTAACAGTTTATTTCGGGACAAAAAATGATTTTTACGAGAGTGATAATTATAAAGGTGATGGTTGTGCTCACGATGTTAAAAGGTAACTTTACAATTAATTACCTCTAAATACACAGGTCCATTTACTATCAAATTGCCAAACAGGTTTGTATATTTCATTAGTTATTTTTTTGCCTGCCTTATTACAAGTTTCTAAATCTTTCATCGGAATAGAATGTAGTGAGGGACTTGTTATTCCACTAACCTCTGGCCTTCCTCCAGGCCCTTGTCTATAAGTTCCAATTATTAACCAATAGTTAGCTTTTGCAGAACCAGAAAAGATTAAGGAAAAAAGAAAAAATAATATTAAAATAGATTTTTTTTTCATTTTTCCATACTAGCTTTTAATTTTTAAATGTAAATTGCTATTAATTAATTAGGTGATTTAGTATTTTTGGAATATTTAAAATTTATTTTATATGGATTAATTCAAGGGTTAACGGAATTTATCCCTGTAAGTAGTACTGCTCATTTAAAAGTTATATCTCTTTTTTTAGGTATTGAAGATCCTGGAGCATCTTTGTCCGCTGCTATTCAACTTGGAAGTGTTCTGGCCATAGCTTGGTATTTTAGGAATGATATTTTTAATTTCAGAAGTCAATCTTCCCAAAAATTTCTTGAATATCTCTTACATGAAAAATTATTAAGATCTATTCTGATTGGTACTATACCAATTGTTTTGCTTGGTGGGAGTATAAAAATATTTATCCCTTCTTTTTTTGAAAACGTTCTTCGTTCAAATTTATCAATAGCATTGGTCTCATTTCTAATGGCTTTTTTTATGTACTTGGCAGATAGTTCAAAAAGAGGTTCTATTAATATTAAAAACCATAATTATTCAAATAGTTTTTTGATAGGTTTCTTTCAAGCATTTGCAATTTTTCCTGGTGTTTCAAGATCGGGGGTCACTATTTCTAGCGCTTTAATATCAGGATGGGAAAGAAGCGATGCTGCGAAATTTTCTTTTCTTTTAGGTATGCCAGCTATTTCTCTCGCAGCGATTGTTGAGTTTATTTCTTCTTTTGATGATTTTTTTTCATTTGGTTTTTTACCTTTTTTTGTTGGACTTATTACGACATTTTTATCTTCTTTATTAGCAATAGATTTCTTATTAAAGTATTTTTCTTCAAATGGTTTGAAAATTTTTATCATCTATCGAGTAATTTTTGGTGTTGTAATTCTTTTGAATTTATAATTGGATTAAAAAAAAATTTTTTTTGCAATTGTGTTAAGGTTTTAAAAAATCTTTCTAATGAACATTTTTATATCTTTCCAATTAGGTGAAGTGGAAGTTTCAAATCTTACGATATTGGTTTTAGCTTTTTTTTCTTCTTTTACATTCATAGCAGTAGGCATAAGTTCATATAAACTATACAAATCTCTTATAAATGAAGACGATAAGTAATCGGAACGGCGGGATTTGAACCCACGACCCCCACTACCCCAAAGTGGTGCGCTACCAAACTGCGCTACGCCCCGTATCTTTACTATAAAGATTAGATTGATTTAAAAGTTATTCTTTATAGGATTGTTATCAGATCTCAATACACACTTGTCAATTTCCCAATTAAAGTTTTCCCATATGTGGTCTTCTAATTTATAGTTGCTACCAGGAAAAACTCCCAACTTAACTTTTGTGGGTGAAGCGGAACAATACTGCCTGCTTCCAGCTGATGCAAGGTATTGTTGATGATATTTTTCTGCATAAAAATATGAATCAATCATTTTTATTTCCGTTTCAATTAAACCAAGATTTTTATTGCTAAGTTCCGTTTGATATTGTTCCTTACTAGCTAATATAGTTTTAATATTATTTTCATTTTTGTAATATATTGCTGATCTATATTGTGTTCCCATATCGTTACCTTGCCTGTTTTTTTGTGTAGGGTCATGACATTCCCAAAACATTTTTAATAAATCACTTAAATCTATTTCCCTTTTATCCCATATAACTCTTACAACTTCTGAATGACCAGTTAAGCCGGAACATACTTCATAATAAGTTGGATTATTTTTTTCACCTCCAGCATAACCTACAGAAGTTGTGACGACTCCTGGAAGTTTCCAAAAACATTTTTCAGCTCCCCAAAAACAACCACATCCAAAAATTATTTCATCTTCTTCAATATTAGGATCTTTTTTGATATCTGTTTTTAATATTCTATGTAATGAATAAGTATCATCAGTTAAATTTACCTCCTCATTATTCATAAAGTTTTTCAGGAATTTAAACATAATTAAATCAATTTATTATAAGTAATAAAAATTACTTTTAGCTCTTAACAATTTTGGTAGCTAGTTCTCTTTCCCAAAGTTGTTTATATAGCCCGTTCACTTTTACTAAATCTTTATGAGTCCCTTCTTGTACTATTTCTCCTTTATCCATTACTAAAACCCTATCGCAAGTAGCTGCAACAGAAAGTTGGTGACTGATCATTATGATTGTTTTATTACTTCTATCACTCATTTCATCTATTATTCTTGCGGCTGTTTTATTATCTACACTCGCTAAAGCATCATCAAGAACAACAATAGGAGAATTGACAAGAAGTGCTCTACCTAGTGCAGTTCTTTGCCTTTGTCCACCACTTAATGTAATACCTCTTTCACCAACAATAGTTTTAAACCTTTCCGGAAAACTATTGATATCATCAATTAATCCAGCTTTTGTAGCGCTTTCTTTAACTAAATATTTAGAAGCTTTGGGTTCTCCAAAACTTATGTTTTCTGATATTGTAGAAGTAAATAAGAACGCTTCTTGAGGAACGATTGAAATATTTTTTCTAAGATCACTTAATTTTAAGGATTTTATATCAATTCCATCTAAAAATAATTGATTATCTGGGATTTCAATAGTCCTTCCTAGAGACTTTGCTAATGTTGTCTTACCACAACCTACTGGGCCAACTATTGCAATAAGTTCTCCAGGATAAATTTTAAAATTGAGATCATTTAATGAATTAAATTTTGATTCTGGATACTTAATTGTTAAATTTTTTGCTTCTAGGAATCCTTTAACCTTTTTTCTTAAAAATTTAGTCTCTACTCTATCTACAATATTCGGATTGTTCTGAAAGATTTCTTCAACACGATCTAAACTTACTTGACCAAGTTGAAAAGTATTTAAGGTAAAACCTAATAGAGCTGTTGGGAAGACAAGTCTTTCTACGTAAAGAATTAAAGCTACTAAACCACCTATCGAAATAAATCCACTCTCTAATTGAAAAGTTCCTAATGATAATAAAATTAACAAGGAAATTGAGGAAATCCCTTGTAACAAAGGGAATAGAGTGCTGGCTGTTCTTGCAAGTTTTATCGCTGAATTCTGATATTCGTTATTGTATATATTAAATTCTTTTTTCTCAGCATTCTCTTGGGCATAAATCTTAATGGCGCTTATACCAGTTAAATCTTCTTGTATTAGATCACTAAGTTTTGATAATGATTCTTGTTGAGCTTTCCTTTGCTGGACCATTCTGCCACCAAATAGACTTACAATTCCAAGGATTAGTGGAAATATCATTAAAGCTGATATTGTTAATGTCTTATTAATCGAAAACATTGAAGGAATAGTGAATGAATAAGCTAAGACTATGTTGCACAAGCTTAAAACTGTAAAACCTAAAAGTCTTCGTATGTTTTCTACATCACTTGTAGCTCTACTAATAATGTCTCCACTTCCTTTTTTTTGAATCCATTCTGGATCTTGTATAAGTAGATGGTCAAAAAGTTTTTGACGAAGATTTACTTCTACTTTTCTACCTATACCGAAGACGATCTGTCTTGAAAATAATCTTATTAAACCCATACAAGTAGCTAAAAATATTAACCATAAAGATTTAGAAATAACAAAATCGGAAGAAAAGCCCTTTTGTAATTGGTCAATTATATTTTTTACTTCTAAGGGTATTACAACACTCAGTATATTTACAATCAAGAGAGCTAAAGCTCCATATAAGAATTCTTTTTTATAGGGTCTTAGGTATTTAGTTATAACTTTTATCTTTAAATTTTTCATTTTATTTTGCCGATATGATTAAGATAATGTTTCATTTTTGAATATGTGAGCTAATTTTATAAATGATTCAGTATTTATTTATGGGTAACGAGCAAACTCATCCATTACATGAAACAGACAGAATCATCATAGATTCACTTATCAGTAAAAAAACACCAGAAGATCTTGACTATATAAATCTAGCTAGATTAATAAATCGCTATACCAATTTCCCAGGAGAAATTGAAATTAAAAACGATATTGAAAAAATTTTAAATTTTTGGAAAATCACTAAAAATGAACTTTTTTCAAAAACAAAAAATATTTGGTCAAAAAGCTTCAGGCCTTCTAATACAAATAAAGATTTAGTTGGCTCAGGTTTTGATACCTCAAATTGAATTTTATCTGTTTATTTTTTCTTCTACAAATAAATGTCTTATAATCTATCAAACGCTGAAATACTAAATAATTTGTTGGAGGGAAGTGACCTTGATGAATTAACTTCTAGATCTTTAATGCAAAGATGGCTTAATGATGAAATTTCAGATGTTGAAACAGGAGCTTTTTTGAGTGCCTTGAGAGTTAAAGGTTCTACAGGTGTCGAACTAAGCACTATGGCTGAGGAACTCTTAAATGTTTGCGAATTGCCAGTAGCAAGACCAAATTTGTATTTAGTAGATACTTGTGGAACAGGGGGTGATGGAGCTAATACATTTAACATTTCAACTGCAGTTGCATTTGTAGCTGCATCTTGTGGTGTAAAAATTGCAAAACACGGAAATAAAAGTGCTAGTGGAAAAGTTGGCTCAGCTGATGTTTTGTTGAATCTCGGTTTGAATTTAAATTGTTCATTAGAAAGAGTAATCAAAGCCATAAGTGAAATTGGAATAACTTTTTTGTTCGCACCTGTTTGGCATAAATCTTTAATAAAACTTGCTCCATTAAGAAAGACCCTTGGAATAAGGACAGTATTTAATCAACTAGGACCATTGGTTAATCCTTTAAGACCCAATGCACAAGTTTTGGGTGTTGCTTCTGAGAATCTTTTAAAACCTATGGGAAGTGCGCTACTGAAAATGGGTATGAATAGAGCAATAGTCGTTCATGGGTCTGGCGGCCTTGATGAAGCTTCGCTTCAAGGAGAAAATAAATTAGTATTTGTTGATAATGGTGAATTAAGGTTTTCAGAAATAAATATTTCAGACTTTAATTATGAAAACATATCTAATGAAAAGCTTGTTGTTTCTGATTCTGATTCTAATGAGGAAATATTAAAGTCTGTCTTAAATGGTTCTGGACAAAAATCTCACATTGATGTGGTAGCTTTGAACTCTGCTTTAGTGCTTTGGGCTGCAGGCATTGAGGATAATTTAAATGAAGGATTTAATAAAGCTTTATTTTCTATTAAACAAGGAGATCCTTGGAATAAGTTTTTACTTTTAAAAAATTATTTATCCACAAATTAGTTTAATTCAAATTGATGATTAATCCATATAAAAAAAACGCGAAATTGGTTTTAAGTAATGGAATTGTATTCCCAGGATTCTTTTTTGGTGCTTCTGGTACAGCAATTGGTGAAATAGTTTTTAATACTGGAATGACCGGATATCAGGAAGTTATTACCGATCCAAGTTACTATGGTCAAATATTAACATTTACTTATCCAGAGATTGGGAATACTGGTATTAATTCTGAAGATTCAGAATCTAATATTAATGTTAAAGGTATAATTGTTAGAAATTTTTCATCTAATAACAGCAATTGGAGAGCTAAAAAGAATTTTAATCAATGGTTAGTTGAAAAAAATATCATAGGTCTATATGGAATTGATACAAGAGCTCTTGTTAAAATTTTAAGATCTTCTGGCGCGATGAATGGAGTTATTACCTCTCTAAGTAAAACTGATGAAAGTTGTTTAAGGTTAATTTGTGATACTCCAAAGATGGAGGGATTAAATTTATCAAAAGTTGTTTCAACAAATCAACAATATTTATGGAAAAATCATACGCAAACAATTTTTGATTTAAGAAAAAGATATGATGAATCTTCTAAAAAGTTAAGAATAGTAGCAATTGATTTTGGAATTAAAAATTCAATTCTAAATAGACTTGTATCCCATGGTTGCGAAGTTTTGGTTTTACCTTCTCGATCTTCTCTAAATGATGTTCTGTCTAACAATCCGGATGGTATATTTTTTTCAAATGGTCCAGGTGATCCTTCTTCTGTTTCTGAAGGCATAGACTTAGCAAAATCACTCATTGAGTATGGTGAAATACCTATGTTTGGCATTTGTCTTGGCCACCAAATATTTGGATTAGCATTAGGAGGTTCAACTTATAAATTACCTTTTGGACATCGTGGTTTAAATCATCCTTGTGGTGAAAATAGTAAAATTGAGATAACTAGTCAGAATCATGGTTTTGCTATTGATCCCAATTCTCTCCCAAAGGACATAGTTAGAATTACCCACTATAACCTTAACGATAATACTGTGGCTGGCCTAGAGGTTTACAATAAGCCTATATTTAGTGTGCAATATCATCCAGAAGCAGGACCTGGCCCACATGATTCAGATTATTTATTCAAAAAATTTGTTTCTCTAATGTTAGAAAGATGTTGACATATTGTTTTCTTTTGATTTGATAATTACATTTGATATATTAATTTTTTGGAGGAATAAGATCATAGAAGATTTCCAGAAGTTAACCGTTTCTTTAAGAGGAAACATTGAGGTTAAAACAAACATTATGGTTTTTACTTTCAAAGGCCAACTTGATGCTTTTTCAGAAAAACAATTTAAGAATTTTGTTACTAATAATTTAAAAAATGACCTTCCATTCGTTATTAATCTTACAAAAATAGATTTTTTAGATTCCTCTGGTCTTGGAGCACTTGTCCAAACTGCAAAAGAATGCAAAAAGTCGAAACTTGGGTTCTCTATTGTTGGTAATTCGAGAGTGGCCCAAACAATCAAACTTGTTCGTTTAGGGGATTTTCTTAACTTGAAGTCAAGCCTTGAAGATGCATTAAATTATTTAAAGAATTGAATTATTGGATTCAAAACTTGGATCCATATGGATCTCCCGAGGATATAGGTGTTATTCAACTTGCTTGGCTTGGAGATTCGGTATGGGAGCTTCATCAAAGACTAAGGCATGTTCATTTTCCTTTAAAATCTAAAGACCTCCATTTATCTGTTGTAAACGAAGTAAAAGCAAAATCCCAGTCAAAATCATTAAGTCAAATTGAACATTTATTAAATTCAAATGAGATGGATCTAATTAGGCGTGCTAGAAATAAAACAAAGAGATATCCAAAATCTTCAGACCCCACCATATACTCTAGAGCAACTGGTTTTGAAACTCTTATTGGTTGGCTATTTTTAAAAGATCCTCAAAGATTATCAACAATTTTTGAATATTTAGAATTAAAAATGAATTGAATCTATGAAAAACTCTTCAAATAAATTTCGCGGAAAAAATAATAAAGATTACAAAAAAAATCCAGATTTTGATTACAACTCAAAAAATACAAATCGTTCAGAAACATTTGATAGATTTTTGAACAATTCCGCTAAAAATAAGAAAGTTGAAAATTTAAAAAAAAATGATGAAAATAATACTTTTTCTATAAAAAGAAGAAATCCAAAATTTAAATCTAAAACAAAATTTCCTAATAAAAATTCTGATTTTCATCAAGAGTTTACTAACAAGAGAAATTTTGATGATTGGATATGGGGTAAACATTCGGTTTATGAGACTCTCTGTAGTGATAGAGCGATTAATAGGATTTGGTGTACTTCGGAAATTTTTTCTTCTGACAAATTCTATATCTTACTTAAGGATCTTAAATCAAAAGGAGTACTTATTGAAGAAGTTTCCTGGAACAGGCTTTCTCAATTGACATATGGTGCTTCACATCAAGGAATCGCATTACAGTTAGCATGCTCTAAAACGATATCCCTAGAGCAACTAATCGATTTTTCCAAACACAATTGTATAAATCCTGTAATAGTGGCATTAGACGGTATTACAGATCCTCATAATGTTGGTGCGATTATAAGATCAGCGGAAGCATTTGATTGCAAGGGTGTAATTATTCCTCAGAGAAGGTCTGCAGGATTGACTGGAACAGTCGCGAAGGTAGCTGCAGGAGCCTTAGAACACCTTCATGTAAGTAGAGTTGTTAACTTAAATAGAGCGCTTGATGAATTTAAGAAAAATGGGTTTCTCGTTGTTGGCTTATCTGGAGATGGTCAAATATCAATCTCAAATTTTCAAGAAAAAGCACCTTTGGTAGTTGTAGTTGGCTCTGAAGATAAAGGTATTTCTGTGCTTACTCAAAAAAAATGCGATTTTATATTAAGTATTTCTCTCAAAGGTAAGACTTCAAGTTTAAATGCCTCTGTGGCGGCCGCC
>JFLX01000079.1 GCA_000634215.1 Prochlorococcus sp. scB243_495L20
CCGCCATATCTCTATTTCACTTGACAGGTAAATAATTTTGTTGTTGTTGATAATTGTTATTAAAGAACATTAATGTTGTTGTTTCAATACATTTATATGATTAATAAATTTTTATTGAATTTTCACTACAAAATTGTATAGAATTTAACAAGAATTGATGGTCTTAAGGCCAATAAAATTGATTAGAAACTTTGGAAACAAACTCGGTTTAGCTTGGTGGGCTAAAATTGAGACAGATCAACCTAGTAGTATCTACTGGTTTGGACCATTTATTACTAAACGTAGTTTAAAAGAAAATATGTCCTCTTTTATTAAAGATCTTTCTGATGAAGGGTCCAAAAATATTAAACACAGTTTAGTGCGTTGCAAAAAAGAAGAACCATTAACTGTCTAATAACTTTGATTTTAAGAAATAAATAAGATATGAATTTTAATTCTTTAAGAAAAGAAATTACAAGTAATAATATTTCTGTTAAGGAATTAGTTAATGATGTTTTTGCAAAAATCGATCAAAAAGATTCTGAAATTAACTCATATATTTGTATTACAAAAGATAATGCTATTGAGCAAGCAGAGAAAATTGATAAATTAATTCAAAATAAAGAAAAACTGCCTCCTCTCGCGGGGATTCCAATAGCAATAAAGGATAATATTTGCACCAAAGGAGTTGCAACAACTTGTGCAAGTAAAATGCTCAAAAACTTTGTTGCGCCTTATGAATCCACCGCTTCGAGTAAATTATGGTCTTCAGGGGGAATTTGTTTAGGAAAAACAAATTTAGACGAATTTGCAATGGGTAGTTCAACGGAAACTTCTGTATTTGGAGTTACTTCAAATCCTTGGGATATTAATAGAGTCCCGGGAGGCAGTTCAGGCGGAAGTGCTGCCTCAGTTGCCGCTGGATTTTGTGCAGCGGCTATAGGTTCTGATACAGGAGGATCAATAAGGCAACCAGCTTCTTTTTGTGGCGTCGTAGGTCTTAAACCTACTTATGGCAGAGTTAGCAGATGGGGACTTGTAGCATTTGCTAGCTCTCTTGATCAAATTGGCCCAATTACTAATACCGTCTCAGATGCGGCCGAAATTCTTTATTCTATATCTGGTCAAGACCCCTTTGACTCAACATGTCTTGATAAGCCAGTTCCAAATTATTTGGCTGACTTAAATAAATCTATAAAGGGTTTAAAAATTGGAATCATTAAAGAATGTTTTGAACACCCAGGGCTTAATCCAGAAGTTAAGGAATCTGTCCTTTCTGGAGTTGATAGATTCCAAGCTTTAGGAGCTGAAATTTTCGAAGTTGAATGTCCTAGATTTAACGATGGAATTGCGACATATTATGTAATTGCACCATCTGAAGCCTCCGCAAATTTAGCTAGATATGATGGAGTTAAATTTGGCTACAGATCGAATGAAGGTTCAAATCTTATAGACATGACTTCAAAAAGTAGAGCTGAAGGTTTTGGAGATGAGGTACAAAGAAGAATTTTGATAGGCACTTATGCTTTGTCAGCGGGATACAGTGATGCCTACTACAAGAAGGCACAAAAAGTTAGGACGCTTATAAGAGAAGATTTTGATTATGCTTTTAAGAAAGTAGATGTTTTATTAACTCCAACTTGCCCAACCACTGCTTTTTTGAAAGGAGATTTTGTCAATGATCCACTTTCAATGTATTTGTCTGATCTATTAACTGTTCCTGCTAATTTAGCAGGCCTCCCAGCAATCAGTATCCCTTGTGGTTTTGATACTAAAGGTTTACCTATTGGAATGCAATTAATTGGCAATGTATTAGAAGAAGATAGAATATTGAATGCCGCAAATATCTTTGAAATTGATGCTCAAGTAATTAAGAACAGACCTTTATTTTAAATTTGTATTAATAATTAATTTGTAATCACAAAATATAGATCTTTTAGAAATTTTCTCTATCTTATATATATAAATTATTTGGATATGGCTTTCGTTCCTCTTCATAATCATAGTGACTACAGCTTGCTTGATGGTGCCAGTCAAATTTCAAAAATTGTAGATAGAGCTTGTGATCTTGGCATAAAATCAGTAGCTCTTACTGATCATGGAGTTATGTATGGTGTTCTTGATTTGGTCAAGAAGTGTAAAGAGAAAGGTATAAAACCAATTATTGGTAATGAAATGTATGTGATTAATGGTTCTATTGATGATCCTCAACCAAAAAAAGAAAAAAGATATCATTTGGTGGTGTTAGCAAAAAATTATACTGGATATAAGAATTTAGTGAAGTTAACAACAATTAGTCACCTAAATGGGATGAGAGGTCGAGGCATTTTTTCTAGACCATGTATTGATAAATCTCTTTTAAGCAAATATAGTGATGGTTTGATAGTTTCCACAGCTTGTCTTGGTGGAGAGATACCTCAGGCTATCTTAAAAGGTAGATTAGACGTAGCAGAGGATATAGCACTTTGGTATAAAAAATTATTTGCAGATGACTTTTATTTAGAAATACAAGATCACGGTTCTATTGAGGATAGAATTGTTAACGTTGAATTAATAAAAATTGGGAAGAAGCATCAAATAAAAGTCATCGCAACCAACGATGCCCACTATTTATCAAGCATGGATGTTGAAGCACATGATGCTTTGCTTTGTGTATTAACAGGAAAACTAATAAGTGATGAAAAAAGATTGAGATATACCGGCACAGAATATATTAAAAGTGAAAGTGAAATGCTTGAACTTTTTAAAGATCATATTGATGATGAATCAATTATTGAGGCAGTTAACAATACAGTAGAAATTTCTCAGAAAGTTGAAGAATTTGATTTGTTTGGTAATTATAGAATGCCAAAATTCCCTCTTAACGTAGATACAGATTCATTTTCTTTCCTTACACAATTATCTAATAAAGGCCTTTTAAATAGACTTAAAAAAAATGATCTTACAGAAGTTGATGAGAACTATAAAAAAAGACTATCTTCCGAATTAAAAATTATTAAAGATATGGGCTTCCCAGATTATTTTTTGGTTGTTTGGGACTACATCAAATTTGCTAGAGATAACTCTATCCCTGTAGGTCCAGGTAGAGGCTCTGCAGCAGGCTCATTAGTAGCCTATGCTCTTCAAATTACAAATATAGATCCTGTTGAGCATGGATTGTTGTTTGAGAGATTTTTAAATCCAGCAAGAAAGTCAATGCCAGATATTGACACCGACTTTTGTATTGATAGGAGAAATGAAGTTATAGATTATGTTACTAATCGTTATGGAGAGGATAAAGTTGCGCAAATAATTACTTTCAATAAGATGACCTCTAAAGCAGTTTTAAAAGATGTTGCAAGGGTTTTAGATATACCTTATGGAGAAGCGGACAAATTGGCTAAGTTAATACCGGTTGTAAGAGGAAAACCCTATAAACTAAATGAAATGATTGACAAGAATTCACCTAGCCAAGAGTTTAGAGAAAAATATATTAATGATAATAGGGTGAAAAAATGGGTTGATTTGGCTTTGAGAATTGAAGGAACTAATAAAACATATGGAGTTCATGCTGCTGGAGTTGTTATCGCATCAGATCCTCTTGACGAACTTGTACCTCTTCAAAGAAATAATGAAGGGCAAATTATAACCCAATATTCTATGGACGATATCGAATCACTTGGATTATTGAAAATGGATTTCTTGGGTCTTAAGAATCTTACGATGATTGAAAAGACAGTTTCTCTTATTAATCAATCTACTGGAAGGAAAATAAACATTGATGAGTTACCACAAAATGATGGTAAAACCTTTGAGCTTATCGGGAGAGGAGATCTTGAAGGTATTTTTCAACTTGAATCTTCCGGAATGAAACAGGTTGTTAAGGATTTCAAACCTAACTCTCTAGAGGATATTTCGTCCATACTTGCTCTTTATAGACCTGGTCCTCTTGATGCAGGCCTAATACCTAAATTTATAAATCGAAAAAATGGGAATGAAAAGATTGATTTCCCTCATCCTTTTATTAAGTCAATTCTCACTGAAACGTATGGAATTATGGTTTATCAAGAACAAATCATGAAAATTGCTCAAGACCTAGCCGGTTATTCTCTTGGTGATGCTGATTTACTTCGAAGAGCGATGGGGAAAAAGAAAGTTTCTGAAATGGTAAAGCATAGGAATATTTTTGTAGACGGTTCCATGAAGAAAGGTGTAAATGAAAAATTAGCAAATGATCTTTTTGATCAGATGGTTTTATTTGCAGAATATTGTTTTAACAAAAGCCACTCAACTGCTTATGGTGCTGTAACTTATCAAACTGCATTTTTGAAAGCCCATTTTCCCGTTGCATATATGGCAGCCCTTTTAAGCGTTAATTCTGGCTCTAGCGACAAGATGCAAAGGTATATTTCTAATTGTTATTCCATGGGAATAGAAGTTATTTCGCCGAGCATTAATTTTTCTGGAGTTGATTTCACTATTAAGAATAATCAGATTTTATTCGGGTTATCTGCAATTAAGAATTTAGGGGATTCTGCAATAAGAAATATAATTGAAAACCGAAATAGTTTTGGAACCTTTAAGTCATTATCCGATTTGTGCGACCGTTTGCCTTCTAATATTCTTAACAAAAGAAGTCTTGAATCTCTTATTCATTGTGGAGCACTAGACGAGTTTTCAGATGATAATAATAGAGCTCAGTTATTGTCAGATCTTGGGCATGTTATTGAGTGGGCCTCTTCAAGAAATCGTGATAGATTATCTGGCCAAGGAAATCTATTTGACTCTAAAGAAGAATTTTCTAATGTTGCTTTTTCAGATTCACAATTAGCTAAGGTTGATGATTATTCACTTATTGAGAAATTAAAGTTAGAAAAACAGCTATTAGGCTTTTATTTATCTGATCATCCTCTAAAGCATTTAACTAAGCCAGCAAAACTCGTATCACCTATAAGCATTTCTCAGTTAGATGAAACAAAAGATAGAACCAAAGTTTCTTTAGTTGGAATGATTCCTGATTTAAAGCAAATTACAACGAGAAAAGGAGATAGGATGGCTATATTTCAGTTAGAAGATCTTTCTGGAAGTTGCGAAGCAATAGTTTTTCCTAAAACCTATGTAAGATTATCAGAATTTCTTTTGACCGATACTAGATTGTTGGTGTGGGGAACAATAGATAAAAAAAGTGATAAGACTCAATTAATAATTGATGATTGTAGAGAAATAGATAACCTTAAATTACTTATCATTAATCTTGAAAGTTCTCAAGCATCAGATGTAAGAGTACAAAATATCTTGAGAAACTGTTTAACTAAATTCAAACCAGATAAAGATAAATGTGGAATCAAGATTCCAGTTTTAGCTGCAGTAAGAAATAAAAATAGTGTTACCTACGTTAAATTTGGTGAACAATTCTGTGTTGGAGATATTAAAGGCGCATGCAAATTATTAGAAGATAAATCATTCCAAGTTAATTTGAAATCCTTAGTTTCCTAGATTAACTTTTATCCTCAAAATTTTGAGTAGCAGGTTTAAAGGCAGCTTTTGCACGTTGTATATTCATTGGAATATTTTCAATACCAAAAAAAGATCCAGGCTCCTTATCCCAACTAGCTGATAATATTCCAAAACTTAATCCTGCTAGACCTAACAAGAAAAACAATGCTGAAATTGCAATTGTTGAGGAAGGAGGTATTTCGGCAATATTTCTCGTTACTATAATGTAGCTAACTACGAAAACCGACATCCCTAATATTGTGGGAATTCCTGCTGTAAAAAATATTCTTCTTGCCATTCTATCCGCAACATATTTTGGTATTCCTGTTGATGATCCTTTTGGGGTAGTTGCAGTACTTGTTGCTTTTTCTAGATTAGCAAACGCAGTTTTCTCAGAATAATTTTTTTTCTTTTTATATTGTGTCTTTTTTTTAGATTGCTTTTTTTTCATTAATTGAAATCATCCTCTGATTCCAATTTTCTTTACTAGCTCTTGATATCTCTGAACGTTTTTTTCTTTTATGAAAGAAAGTAATCTTTTCCTTTTACCAATCATTTTTAATAATCCTTGCCTTGAAGCGAAATCATGAATGTTTCCTTGGAGGTGGTCACTTAATTTCGATATTCTTTTTGAAAGCAGTGCTACTTGAACTTCTGCTGAACCTGTATCAGTCGGATGAACTTGATGAGTCTCAATCAGCTTCTGTTTTTCAGCTGTATCTAATGACATAAACTTTATTTCTTTTAACCTATGATACTACGTCAGCTAGCTATATTACTACTTTCCTTATCTAGATAATTCATAGCTAATTTCAATAAGTTTTCAAATGATAAATTATTTTCTTTTATTGCAGGGAAATCTATTTTATTAATAATAATTGGCAAAATAGTCTTGATTTCTTTATTTTTGTAATTTAATGATTGAAGAATTAACTGAAGATCTTCGATAATTTTATTAACTTCTGGATCCTTAATCTTAAATTCATCTTTTGCTTTTTGTTCTTCAAATTGTATTTCACTTTTAAATTTATTTTTAAGTTCTAAAATTAACCGATCACTCATTTTTTGACCTATACCAGGTACGGAACAAATTAATTTTTCGTTTTTTGTTTTTACTGCATTGATAACTTCACCAATAGAGAATTTATTTAATATCCCCATACCAATCTGAGATCCAACACCTCGGATACTTAAAATTTCAATAAAGAAATTCCTTTGTTCCTTTGATGTAAAGCCAAATAATAAATCTGAATCTTCTTTTTTAATATGTTTTAACCAAAGAGTAATTTTTTTATTAGATATCTGATTTGTTTTTAATTTGAGAAAAAAGGATTCTAGTATTTGTATTTCGTACCCTAATCCTTGGCAATTTATTAAAGCAAAAAACTTTTGATTAGTTTGCCATGACTCAACCAATTCTCCATTTATCCAACTAATCAATTAACCACCATCCACCTGACAACCAATTAGTGCTCCTGCCGTTCCGCCAGCAGGTACTGCCCAAAATCTATCTTTCCCTCTAGAGGATGATAGTGCTATTCCAGCACCAAGAAGTCCTCCTATAACAGTACCTTCACTACAGTCATTATCATCTATTTTTTCAGCTGTGCTTTGACCTCCACAAGGTATTACAACGTCCACCTCATAACTTTTCACGTAACCTGGATTTGATTTGGTTCCAGGAATGTATTCCTCTCTGTATTCAGTTCTTGTGCAAGTTACTGACTTTGGGGTCGTTGCATTAACTTGAAGAATTGGAGAAAAACAAAATAATAAAGCTAAATAGAAAAATTTCACTTTTTTTTTATTTTAATAACTTTATTCTATGTCCTTTTGATTATTTTGGTAGTAGATATAATAGTTCCTAATAAAACTAGTGAAGCTCCTAATAAAAAATTTATATTTATTATTTCACTAAAAAACAAAATCCCCCAAATAGACCCGAATAAAACTTGCAAATAGTTAATTGTTGAAGCTTCAGAAGCAGGTAAATTTTTTAATCCTACAGTTAAGAAAGTCTGGCCTAATTGAGTAAATAAGCCAATGCCAATTATCCAAACTAATTCATTCCATGTTGGGGTAACCCAGTTTATTAATACAATTGGCAATAAAGCTATAAAAGAAACAAGTGGAAAATATTCAATAATTACATAAACATCTTCAGTAAATGAAAGTTTCTTAACTGTAACGTAAGCCAATGCAGTGCAGATTGCCCCAAGAAATGCGATCGAAATCGAGACATTCTCAATTTCAACATTTATATTTGATAATTGACTTGGATTTAATATTACTAAAATTCCAATCCAGCCAATAAGTAAGGCAAAAATTATATTCCGAGTTATTTTTTCGTTTATAAATATTCCAGCGAATATAGATATAAAGATAGGATATGTGTACTGAATGACAGTAGATATACTAAGGGGCATATTTCTTATGGCATAAAAAATGCAAACTAAAGCTAAAGTTCCTAAAACACCTCTTAAGATAAGTAATGGTCTATTATTGCCCCAAGGATTTATATTTTTTAGATTAATTATGAATAATGTAATAATTAAACTCAACAATGATCTGAATAAAACTAATTCATAAATAGGTATCCTTTTATCAATATTTTTTACGCATAAAGTCATCAAACTAAAGAAGAATGAAGCAAATACCAAATTAAACTTATTCAATGAATTAAATTTTTTTTCTAATTCTGTGATATTTATCATTTAAAAAATAGTTTAATTGTGAAATTAAGTAGATTCTTATTTGATTTTGACCTATAACAAATAAATCATAATTTGTTTTTGATAAAAATCTCAATGGTTCATTCTATACACCCAAGAACTATTCAAGAGGTTAAGGAAAAAGCAGATATTGTTGACGTTATATCTGAACATATTGTTCTTAAGAAGAAAGGTAAGGAATTTGTTGGGATTTGTCCTTTTCATGATGATACTAAGCCATCTATGACGGTATCACCAACTAAACAATTTTATTACTGTTTTTCTTGTGGTGCAGGTGGAAACTCTATTAAATTTTTAATGGAATTTACTCGTGCAAATTTTTCAGATGTTGTACTTTCTCTTGCTAAAAAAAATAATATCAATGTTGAAAATCTTGAGGGTCCTCAAGTAGAAGCTTATAAAAAACAACTATCTAGAAAGGAAGAGCTTTATAAAATATTAAGAGTCACTAAAAATTGGTTTAAGTCTCAATTAAATAATTCTCTTGGTTTTGAAGCTAAGAAATATTTAACATCTAAGAGAAACTTGAGTAACAAGATTATTGATAACTTTGAATTAGGCTTTGCCCCAAATTCATGGAATGATTTGTTTAATTATCTTTCCAAGGTAGAAAAATTCCCCATTAATTTAATATTAGCTTCAGGTCTTGCAATTTCTAAAGATAATTCTGACAAGATTTATGATCGTTTTAGAAATAGATTAATTGTTCCAATACATGATATGCAGGGAAGAGTAGTTGCCTTTGGAGGTAGATCTCTTGATGGTCAGGAACCTAAATATCTTAATTCTCCTGAATCAGAGATTTTTGAAAAGGGAAAAATGTTGTTTGCCTTCGAAAAAGCTTCTAGTCATATTAGAAAAAGAGATAAAGCTATTATTGTTGAAGGCTACTTTGATGTTATATCTCTTCATTCAAAGGGTATAACTAATTCTGTTGCTTCTCTAGGTACCGCATTAAATAAGTATCAAATTTCTCAACTATGTAGATGTACGGATAATAAAAATATAATTTTGAATTTTGATTCTGATAATGCAGGAATTTTAGCTACAAAAAGAGTAATTAAAGAAGTTGAGACCCTATCCCTTCATGATCAAATTAATCTTAAGATACTTCAACTAAGTCATTTTAAAGATCCTGACGAATATTTGAATAGTCATACACCTGAAGATTATTTTAATTTAATTGATAATTCATCCTTTTGGATTGATTGGGAGATTGATCAGATCTTTAAAGATCAAGATTTGACTAAGTCTGAAATTTTCCAAAGTGTTATTTCTTCATTGGTAAAATTGTTGAGTAAATTACCTCATTCATCAACCAGAACTCATTATTTACAAAAAGTTTCCGAACAATTAAGTAAGGGACAAGCTAGGTTAGCAATACAGTTTGAACAAGATTTAAGAAATCAAGTAAAGGGATTTCGTTGGCATGGTAGATCAAAAAAATTTGAACAACCAAATGAAATTTCTCGACGGGAAAAAAATGAATCGGAAATAATTTTTTATTATTTATATTGTCCAGATCTTAGGCTATTTATTCGTGATGAATTTCTCAAAAGAGAAATTAATGGTTTTAATACTAGTTATATTCAAAGCTTATGGGAAGCTATTTCAAAAATTGAACAAAATAATTTAGGTTTAAATTACTTAAATGATTTAAAACAATCAAATAGTCAAAATCTTCAAAAAGATTTTTCCTCTATTAACTTAATTTCACTTCTGCCTGACTACTTAGCTCTCAATAATCCTGAATCATCAAATAAAATTAATATCTTCATTAATCCAAATGAGCTGTTTTTAACATTGCTGAGTAATCCTAAGGACAATTTACTAGGAACATTATCACTTCTTGAGAAATATAATTCTCTAAAAAGATGTAGACACTTAATAGAATCTTGGGGATCTCAAAGATTAAAAACTTTAGAAAATTGTATATCTATTTTAATTGATAATCCTTCTTCAGGTTCTTCAAATACAAATAAAGAGATAGATGATCTTTTTAAGGATTTAAACTCAGATGCCATTAAATTTCAGGAATTATATTACCTAGAAAGACAACATATAAATTTCTTAGACAAACAACGTTGTGGAAATTTCCTTGCTAGTTAATATAAAAAGTTTTAATTTATAGGCAGTATTTTTTAATCAAGTTTTTAACTTTTTTGGGTTTATCTTCAAGAACATAAGCTTCTACTTCTTTCGCATAAATCCCAGAAAAATTTGAACTAGAGAACTCTAATGCTTTTCTTTTACTTTGATGCAATTTGCTTTCTAATTTTTTTATATCCCCTATTGTTTTATTGTCATTACATTTTTGTATCGCATGAGTTGCTTCGTGTCTTAATGCTTTTCTTACCGCCCTTTCTGTTTTGAAGTTATCTTTATTTGGTTGTTGATTCTTATTTCTAAAATTTGTTTTCCTTTTTGCATTTTCAGTACATATTATTATTTTATTTTCTTTAAAATTATGTAGCCCTTTTATTTCTTTGTTTAATAAACATTCAATTTTATTTTCTTCAACTATGTAGTTTGCTTTTATTAATAAGTTAAGAATCTCTTTATCTAATTTGCTCAAAAATAATATAAATTCCATTCTATTTTGTTTACTTCACTATAGTTGGGATTTGTTCTATATCAGTTGTAGATGAGCGACTTAAGAAATTCTTATTCATCTTCCAACTTTGTGGATTTTTTGTAATAGCCCATGTAATTGCATTGTTATTAAATCTTTTATTTAATAAATCAATCGTTTTCATAAGATTTGTTGATTTTTTTAATACTTTCTGAGATTTGTAATTGATAACTGATTGCTGTAAATATTCGCTATTTGTTAAATCCTGCATCAAAACACCAGCTTTTGAGAATTTATATTCGGGATTATAAATTTCTTTAGATAATTCAACTACTATTTTTAAAATATTGTTTGTGTCATCTGTTGCATTTGTAAGTTTTCTATGAGCACTTCTTTGATAATTTTGACTTGAATATTTGCTGGTTCTAGCAAATACTCTAATATTAGATGATTGTAAATTCTGACTTCTCATTTTTTCAGAGGCTTTTATTGCGTGAGTTGCCAGTGCTTGAGTTAAGTCTTCTAATTTTGTGATAGGAGTGCCGAAACTCCTGCTCACCTGAATTTCTTTTTTTGATTTCTTGTTTTTTTCTATGGGCAGGCATCTATGGCCTTTCAGTTCTAATTGCAGTCTTTTCCCTACGATGCCTAATTTCTTAATGATTTCATTTTCTTCCATATCTCTTAGTTCTCTCGCATTTTTAATACCTTTACTTTGTAACCAATTAGAGGTTTGTTTCCCGACTCCCCATATCTTATCTACACTAATTCTTTTCAAATAATTATTCTCATTTTCGGTTCTAGCTAAATCAAATATTCCAGCTGAATAATCAATATTTTTAGCTAGTTTATTAGCAATTTTTGCTCTTACTTTATTTTCTCCTATTCCTACTGTTATGGTAATCCCTAGATTCTGATATATTAATGATCTTATGCTTCTTGCCCAAGGATATAGATTTTCATCATTAGGTCTAGAAATCGAGACGAATGCTTCGTCAATGGAATAAATTTCTATCTGTTCACAGTAGTTTTTCAGTAAATTCATTAGTCTTCTGCTCATATCCCCATAAAGCGAGTAGTTTGAGCTTAAGACTGCTATATCTAATTTATTTAGTCTTTCTTTGACCTTAAAATACGGAGTTCCCATTTTAATTTTTAAAGCTCGCGCTTCAGGGCTTCTTGCAATGATACATCCGTCATTATTAGATAAAATTACTACTGGTTTATTTCTCAAATGAGGATTAATATTTTGTTCACATGACGCGTAAAAATTATTAGCATCTATAAGAGCTATTGCATCAATATTTGAAATTCTCATAAATAGCTATGTATTGAATAAATAACAACTCCCCATATCTGTACATCAATATGGTTTTTAAACCTAAAATCAGGATAATTATGATTTTCTGATTTTAAATATAATTCATTATTTTTTATAGATAATCTTTTTATTGTAAATTCTCCGTCTATCATTGCAATGATGATATTCCCTGGCTTGGCTGTTAAGCTCTTGTCTACTATTATTAAATCTTTATCTTTAATTCCTGCATTTATCATTGAGTCACCTTTAACTCTAAGAAAAAAAGTGCTAAAAGGATTAGATATTAAATGTTCGTTTAAATCAATATTTTCTTCTGTATAGTCATCTGCAGGAGAAGGAAACCCTGCTGATACTGAATCAGTTAATAAGGGTATTTTAAATATTTTAGTAGTTGAATCAAAAGAATCCAAGATGAAAATAATAGTATATATATACTATATAGCAAAAAATCAAAAAATAGTTAATCATTAAACTTTTATAGATTAATTTTAGATTGAATCTAATCTTTTTACGAACGATGGTAAGGGGAGTTGTTTGATATAGAAATAGCTCTATAGATTTGCTCGATTAGGATTAATCTAGCTAATTCATGAGGAAAAGTTAAAGGAGACAGGCTTAGTACAAGATCTGATTTTTCTTTTATATCTGGACTAACTCCATCAGTATCACCGATTAAGAAATTAATTTTTTTATTTTTAAAATTCAAGAGTAAGGAACATAGTTCAACCGAATTAAACTGTTTCCCTTCTTCACTTAGGCAGATAATAATATTGTTATTGGATCTAAGATTATTTAAATTAAAAGCCTGTAACTCATTAATGATAAGTTCAGGCATTCTTTTTTTGTATTGATTAATTCCATCTCTAATCCAAAGTTTCTTTATTTTGCCGATAGCATAAATTGCTAATCTATTACTCTGAATCATAAGTAAATATCAAAACTAATTATTCATCAAGAAGATAATTAAATTCATCATATAGTTCCTCTTCGATTGTTAATTTCTTGGAAAAATTATCTTTTTTAGAATTCATATTAATTTGATTAATCTCACTTTTTCTTAGTGAATTATTAACGTTAGAAGTCTCTTCTAAAGATTCTGAATTATCAATTAACGAATAAAAAATTTTATTGGGATCTTCTGAATTAAGTGGTTTGGTGATTAAATTATCATTATTAGTTATATTTTTGTAATTATTTATATTTTTACTTTCGTTATTTAAATTTTTCTCTTTTTTAAATTTATTAAGTTTATCTAAATTATTTTTTGATAAGCTCATGATATAAAGGATTAAATAAATTCATATTTAATTTAAACATATTATTTATCTTTTAGATGAATTCTAAAAACTATCATCAAAAAAAAAGATTTGGACAACACTGGTTGGTAAATAAAAAAATATTAGAAAAAATTAAAGAAATTGCTGTTCTTAATGAAAATGACTTTATTTTAGAAATTGGTCCTGGTAAAGGAGCTTTAACATCTAAGTTATTAGATTCAGAAATTAAAAATTTACATGCAATTGAATTAGATAAAGATTTAATAAATTTATTAAATGAAAAATTCAATAATAATGATAAGTTTACACTGCAGCAAGGAGATATTCTTTCTGTAAATTTAGATTCGATTAATAAGAAGATTACAAAAGTGATTGCAAATATTCCTTACAATATAACTGGCCCAATATTGGATATTTTCATAGGTCGATTGGGCATTATAAGAAACTATAATTACGAAAAAATAATATTTTTAATGCAGAAAGACGTTGTAGATAGGATTTTGTCAAAAGAAGGTAGTCCTAATGCTGGTGCGCTTAGTATAAGAATGCAACTTTTATCAAAAATAAAAAGAATATGTGATGTGCCGCCTTCATCATTTAGTCCTCCTCCAAAAGTTTTTTCTTCTTTAGTAGTTTTCGAACCAATTAAAAATGATTTAAGATTAGATATTAGTCTAGAAAAATACATAGATAAACTTCTTCGAATTTCATTTAATTCAAGAAGAAAAATGCTTAGAAATACACTTAATTCAATACTTTCAAATAAAGAGATAAATGAATTATCTGAATCTTCAAAAGTTTGTTTTAATTTAAGACCGCAAGATATTTCAATTGACCAATGGATTAAGCTTGCAGAAAATTGTATTAAAATTAAAAAATAAAAATTTAAGTATATGCAAGATTTAGCTAAAAAGAAAATTAATATAAAATCTCCTGCCAAAATAAATTTACACCTTGAAGTTATTGGTAAAAGACAGGATGGATTTCATGAGTTGGCAATGATTATGCAAAATATCGATCTTGCTGATTATTTAGAATTTGAAATTAATAATGAAGGTTTAATTAAACTTGAGTCTGATTGTAATGATTTAAGCCTATCTAATGATAACTTAATTGTTAAATCGGCAAACCTATTAAGGAAAAAATCAAATATAGATTACGGTGCGAATATATTTTTAAGAAAAAATATCCCAATTGGCGCAGGATTAGCTGGTGGATCTAGTAATGCAGCAGCAACATTAATTGGTCTTAATAATTTATGGGATTTGAAATTAGATCAAGAAAATTTATGTTCATTAGCATCAACTTTAGGATCTGATATTCCCTTCTTTATAAATGGTGGTATTCAATTATGTTTTGGAAGAGGCGAAATTTTGGAGAAATTAGATTCAACCCTAGAATATGGAGCAATTCTTTTAAAAAATCCGAATGTATCAGTATCAACTGCTGAAACTTATAAAAAATATAGTAATAGATTTTGTGATCAATATCTTACTGATAGAAAAATGATTGAAAACATAAGAAAAAATTTAAGAGATAATAGTTTAAATAATTTAAATTTTGATAATCAACATTTATCTATTAAAAATGATTTGCAGTTAGTTGTTGAAAATGAAAATGATTCTGTAAAGCAGGCATTATATTTACTTTCTAAATTAGAAAATTGTCTCACATTTTCAATGAGTGGATCAGGCCCTACATGCTTTGCACTTTTTAAGGATTTAGAGACTGCTAAAAAAGAATTAACTGCAAATTCTAAATTATTTAAGGATAAAGGCTATGATTCATGGGTTTGCACTTTCCTTGAAAAGGGAATAACATTCGTTTAAATTTTTTTTATATAAAAATCTATTGTGGCTGATAATAGTAATGAGAATATTGAAAAAAATATTCCCGAAAAAGGACCTTTAAATTTTATTGTTGGATCATTAACAAGTTTTTTATTATTTATATTTTTTTATTTTTTAAGTAATAAAATTGCAATTTATTTTTCAGTACATAAACCATCTAATTCTTCTGAAATAGTCCAAAATATTTCCTCTAGTATTAATACTTTAATAATTGGATTATCTTTTTTACTAACTTTCTCTTTTGCTTTTATAGGTATAGGACTTTTTATTGTATTTATTCGCAGTTTTTTTCTGAAGAAAAATTAAATTGCCAATATTATTAAGAAAACACTTTCTTTGAATGTCTTTACATGACTTAGGCCTTTTAGTCCTTTTACTTTCACCGGGAATGATTTTATCAATATTACTACTCATAACCTTCGCTGAAGGAGGTTGAATTATTCGAAGTGGTAGGATTATATATGTGATTAATTAGGTAATTAATTGTGGCTGGAACGTTATTATTTAATGCTTTGAAAGAGGCGATTGATGAAGAAATGGCAAATGATGTAAATGTTTGCGTAATGGGGGAAGATGTTGGTCAATATGGAGGATCTTATAAAGTAACTAAGGATTTATATGAAAAATATGGAGAGTTAAGAGTCTTAGATACTCCAATTTCAGAGAATAGTTTTACGGGTATGGCTGTAGGTGCAGCAATGACTGGCTTAAGACCAATAGTAGAAGGGATGAATATGGGTTTTTTGCTTTTAGCTTTTAATCAGATATCAAATAATATGGGTATGCTTAGATACACAAGTGGCGGAAATTATAAAATACCAGCAGTAGTTCGAGGACCTGGAGGAGTTGGTCGTCAACTTGGTGCTGAGCATAGTCAAAGACTTGAAGCATATTTTCATGCAGTTCCTGGCATAAAGATTGTTGCATGTAGTACACCCACAAATGCTAAAGGTTTAATGAAAGCAGCTATAAGAGATGATAATCCGGTTCTATTTTTCGAACATGTTCTTCTATACAATTTGACTGAAGAATTACCTGAGGGAGATTATACTTGCGCTTTAGATCAGGCTGACGTTGTAAAAGAAGGGAAAGATATTACTTTATTGACTTATTCAAGAATGAGACATCACTGCCTTAAAGCTGTTGAAGAATTAGAAAAAAAAGGAATAGATGTTGAGTTAATTGATTTAATAAGTTTAAAACCATTTGATATGGAAACGATCTCAAAATCAATTAGAAAAACAAATAAAGTAATTATTGTTGAGGAATGTATGAAGACTGGAGGTATTGGTGCAGAATTAATTGCCTTGATAACAGAAGAGTGTTTCGATGATCTTGATGCCCGACCAATTAGATTATCTAGTCAGGATATTCCAACTCCTTATAATGGAAATCTTGAGAATTTGACAATAATCCAACCACATCAAATAGTTGAAAAAGTTGAAGATTTAATTAGTGGGAGTATATAGGCAATGAAAAGAAGGCAAGGTTGGCTTTTCTTTATTATATTTCTACTTACTTTATCTGTTTATCTATTAATAAATTATCCCTTACAGTTGGGATTAGATTTACAAGGGGGTTCTCAACTTACACTTCAAATTATTAAAGAGGAAGGTAAGGTAACAAGAGATGAACTTGAAGCAGTTAATTCGGTTATAGATAAGCGCGTTAACAATTTAGGAGTTTCTGAGTCTAATTTGCAAACCCTCGGTGGAGATCAATTGATTTTAGAATTACCAGGTGAACAAAATCCATTATTTGCTTCAAGGGTATTAGGTAAGACTGCTTTATTAGAATTTAGAACCCAAAAAGAAGGAACCTCTACAGATTTAAAAAACCTGCAACTACAAAGATTGAGTATTAAAGAATTAATTGAACAATATTCCACTGCAGAAAAAAGTCAAAATGATGATAATTTATTAAAAGTTATTCGAGATGATCTTAATGATATAGAGCAAGAATTGAATTATTCATCTACTAGTAATGATTTATATGGGAAGTTAATTGAAATAAAAAAATATGTTAATAAAGAAATTACAAATTTATTTATTAAAACAGAATTATCTGGTAAGGATCTTATTAAAGCTGGAAGGAGACAAGAACAAACAAATAAAAATTGGGAAGTTTTATTAACTTTTAGTAATTCGGGAGGTGAAAAGTTTGCAGAAATTACAAAGTCAATTGCTGGCACCAATCAACTTTTGGCTATCATTCTAGATGGCGAATCAATAAGTGAAGCCAGTGTTGGTAATCAGTTTTCCAATACTGGAATTACAGGTGGATCAGCAACAATAAGCGGTAATTTTAGTGCAGAAAATGCTAGAGAATTAGAAGTACAACTTAAAGGAGGCTCGTTGCCATTGCCAATCGAAATAGTAGAAACTAACACTATAGGAGCTCTGTTGGGATCTAAAAATATTTTTAAAAGTCTTTATGCAGCTATCAGTGGACTAATTTTTGTTGGCATATTTATGATTTTCAATTATAGAATCCTAGGTTTTGTCTCAGTTCTTTCTCTAGTACTTTATGGTTTCTTTAACTTAGCCCTATATTCTTTGATTCCTGTAACTTTGACTCTACCTGGAATATCTGGTCTTATACTCAGTATTGGTATGGCTGTTGATGCAAATATCCTAATATTTGAGAGAATTAGAGAAGAATTATATGATGGTAATACACTTACAAGATCTATTGATAGCGGTTTTCAAAGAGCTAATTCATCCATAGTTGATGGCCATATTACAACTCTTCTAAGTTGTTTTGTATTGTTCTTATTAGGGACAAATTTTGTTAAGGGTTTTGCCGCCACATTGGGTATTGGAGTCTTAATAAGCTTGTTTACCTCATTAAATTGTTCTAAAACTATTTTGCGATTTTTTACAACATATCAATCTTTGAGACAAAAAAATCTCTATCTGCCAAGGAATAATTTTTCAAATTAAATTTTTATTTCTAATTTCCCATGAAATACAATCTAGAATTAATAAATAATAAAAAAAAGATTATTGGTTTTTCAACTTTTCTTCTTTTGTTGAGTCTTCTAGGAATTTTATATTCTACTTTTAATACATCTTATAAGAAACCTATAAATTTAGGGATGGATTTTGTTGGTGGAAATGAACTAAGGATAGAAAGAGTTTGTGAAGTGGAATGTACTAATCTTTCCCCAGATTCAGTTTTGGAAAATTTAAAAGAGATCTCTAAAAATAAAAATGTTTTAAATAATCTTAAATTACAATTCCAAAATAATAATAAATTAATTTCAATTAGAACACCTTATTTAAGTATTGAAGAATCAAATAATCTTATTTCTAATCTAGATAATATTGTAGGCCCTCTGAATTATGAGAGTAAGGACTCAAGATTAATAGGTCCAAAGCTTGGGAAAAGATTACTTACTAATTGTGTTACTTCATTGTTGGTTTCTTTATTGGCAATATCTTTATATATAACCATTAGATTTGACAAAAAATATGCATTATTAGCTTTATTAGCTTTATTCCATGATTTATTAATTGTTTTCGGTATATTTTCCTGGTTGGGGATTATATTATCTGTCGAGGTAAATAGTTTATTTGCAGTGTCCTTGCTAACTATTGCTGGTTATTCTGTAAATGATACTGTTGTTATTTTTGATAGAATACGTGAGAATTTAAAATCAAAGAAAGATGGCTATAACGAAACCATTCAGTTATCAGTAAACGAATCATTTAGGAGAACAACGTTTACCAGTATTACAACCCTTATCCCATTATTAAGCATAATCTTGTTTGGATCTTACTCGTTATTTTGGTTTTCCTTAGCCTTATCGTTAGGAATTATAGTTGGAAGTTATTCAAGTATTTTATTGGCTCCATCTTTGTTGCTTAAAGACTGAGCTTATGGTTCTAATAATATGAAATTAAATTACTATTTAATAATTTTATTTTCTTTAGTATTAATAGATCTTTCTACTGAGTTAAGAATATTGTTTGATCATTTTACTTTTAGTTCATTATATTTTGCCATTGGTAAACATCCCTTAGCTTTCTTTATACTTCTTTCATATCCATATTTATATAAAAAATTAATTAAGTAGTTTTTAAATATCTTTAATTGATTCTTTGATTATTACCTGTATTACTACAGCTAATGGAAGAGATAGAATTAAGCCTAATGGACCAAAAATGAAAGTGAATCCAAATTGTGAAATTAATGTTAGGCCAGGTAGTAAATTTGCTTTTTTCTTCATTATAGATGGCATTATTATATAGCTTTCAATATTTTGAATGATTACATATGCACCAAATACGACCATTGGCTTCCAAAAATTATCTAATAGTGCAATTGAGATAGGAAATATACCACTAATAACTGGACCTATATTTGGAATTACATTAAGAACCATCGCTATTAAAGCATTTGAGACAACATATTTGACATCTAATATAGATAAAACTATTAATGATAATAAACCTACTGATAATGAGCTTATGACCATAGAAAAGGTCCAATTTGATAATGCAATATTACATTTTTCCAGAATATTTCTAAATTTATTACGGTAATTTTTTGGTATTAATAGAAGTATATTTTCTTTATATTGTTTTGGTTCAATAGAAATCATCAAACTAACAGCTAATACGAAAATTAATTTCAAAAGGCCTGAACCAAGATTACCCGCTATATTTATTAAATTCTTAAAACTTTCTTGAATAGCTTTAGCAATGGTTGAGACATCTGGAATTGTTACTACATTATTTATAAGATTGAATATGTCTACTGCGTTGTCTGATTTTTCGCCATAAAAGAGGTTATTCAGTTTATTCAGATTTGTATTAATCAAAATATTTATTTTTGATAAACCATTTGGAATATCAACTAGTATTTCATTAAATTCATTTATGAACGGAGGCAATACAAGAATAAAAATTGTAAAAACTATTACTGATATAATAGTTAATACAAGAAACAAAGAAAGTGATCGAGGAATTTTCAATCCCTTTTGCATTTGATTACATAAATTACATACAATATTTGAAATTACTAAAGAACAAATTATTAGTAGAAGAAAATCTCTTAAAGTCCATATTATTAACGAAGTGATTAATATTACTACTAACTTGAAATATGATGAACTACTCAATTTTCAAAATACTCTAGTTCTTTTCAGAATATCCTAATCCATTTGTTTTGGCATAACTATTTGCAAATCTCATAAATCTATCAAAGTCTGATGTGTTCTTCCAGATATAAACTGCTTCTAAAAATATGGGTTCTCCATCAACAAACTTTACTTTAACTTCCCTAGTGAGTATTTCACCTTCTGAATCAATCATACGCATACCTGTGATTTCACCGTCTGTAATTGAAGATAATGCTTGAGGTTTTTCGAACAAAAATAATGCTTGGCCCGTTGTACCATCTTTACTCCTAGTCAGTCTTATTTCTGGCACTACTGGTTCATCAGTTCCCTCATAAAATTGTATTTTGGCAGTTTTATTTGCTGTCATAAAATTCGATTAATAATTTTTTATCTTAGGAAATATTTTTCACATTCGTTTGTAATTAATTTATAAAACATTATTTATTAACTCTAAAATACTTTCATCATATTTTTTATCTGTTAAATCTAATAACTTTATATTTGTTTTTCCAACCTTTTCAAATTCATAACACTTATCGTAATAATCCAGAACTGATCTGCAGACTAAGTCCCATTTTTCATTGTTAATTGATTCCAGAGCTATTTTTGTTCTTTGCGGTCCTAATCTTTTTTTTATCCTTAATACAGATTCTTGGAGTTCCTCTTTCTTAAAAACGCTATAAGTATTTATCAACTCATCTAACCTGTTTGATTCGCTTCTTAAAATTTCAATTCTCCTAGAATTTTTCATCTGATTGAAGAATTCATGAGGAATTTTGCATTTACCTATATTTGCACTTTCAGCCTCTACAAAAATATCATTAGAGCATTTAAATGATTTTAATTTTTCTGCAATTATATTTTCAAATTGTTCATTTGAAGGTTGTTTTTTCATTCCTAAACCTCCAAATGTACTTCCTCTATGACAAGCAAATCCTTCAAGATCAATAGTTTGATATTTATATTTCTCAAGTAATGATAATAATCTTGTCTTCCCTGTGCCTGTTTTTCCGCTTATAACTACTATATTCATTTTTTTTGAAAAACTATCTAATACCCATTTTCTATATATTTTGTATCCTCCTTTAAGTGTTATTGGATTTAATTTATATTTTTCTAGTAGCCAAGCAATGCTTTGTGAACGCATTCCTCCTCTCGAGCAATATATTTTGATAAAAAATACATTATTTTTTTTTGGATTAGTTTCATAAGAATCAATACTCATGAATAAATTATCAAGAAGTAATTCCATTTTTTTTTCAAAAAATTTTAATCCCTCTATGACAGCTTTTTTTCTTCCTTCTTTTTTATAAATCGTGCCAATTATAGATCTCTCATCATTATCAAATAATGGAATGTTAATAGAATTAGGCAGGTGTCCTTTATAATATTCACTCGGGCTTCTAACATCTATAAGTGGCCCTTTAAAACTTCTAAATTTCTCTAGTTCTTTTCTTTTGAAATACATGGATAGTTTTTATTTTTTTAGATTGATTTTTTAAAATGAATAACAAAGAACAAGATAACTATAATAATGCTACTTTAGATCTGATAAAAAAATTTGTTGATTCTAATCAAAGAAAAAGGATAAATTCCTTAACTCAAATAGAATCTGAAGTCGAAAATATTTTTAATCTTGGCGCTTCACTTTTTGATATCTTTGATAGTGAAGGAGATGACTGGGCTGCTGGTTGGATATTGCAAGTTTTAAAAAAATTTAAGCCTGAATTCTTTGAAAACTCCAAATTCAATAATTGGTTTAATACATATTCAGATATTGATATCAATTATGAAGATTTGCAATTGATGTTGGTTGAGCAGAAATTTGAAGAGGCTGATAGACTAACAAGTTCTTATTTACGCAAGTTAGCTGGAAAATTAGCTGAAAAACGTGGATATGTTTTCTATAGTGAAGTCAAGAATATGCCAGTTAAAGATTTAGAAACAATAGATAGATTATGGACTATTTATTCTACTGGTAGATTTGGATTCTCAATTCAGGCTAAGATATTAAAATCAGTAGGGAAAAAATATGAATTAATGTGGCCGAAAATAGGTTGGAAAAAAGAGGGTTTATGGACTAGATATCCTGGATCTTTTTGCTGGTCATTGGATGCTCCTGATGGTCATATGCCTTTAATAAATCAACTAAGAGGAGTGAGACTTATGGACTCCATACTACGCCATCCTGCTATTGCAGTAAGACATAATAATATTCTTTAAATTGAGGTATTTAATGAGTTAAAATTAAGATAGTATCAAAATATTATTATGTCCTTATTTCGGGGCAAAAATATTTTAAAAAAATTTTTTAAAAGACCAAGAATTAACTGGTCAAACTACGAATTCGAATCAACATTACAATTAAATGAGTTTGTCGATCAATTATTAGAACCTATTAAAAATTCTCAATCAAGCTATCTGATAAAACTTGGTTTACATGAAGCTCTAGTTAACGCAGTAAAACATGGAAATAATTTAGATCCAAAAAAGAATATTAGAGTAAGAAGAATAATTACACCTAATTGGTGTGTTTGGCAAATTCAAGACCAAGGGAATGGTTTAGAAATAAAAAAAAGAGACTACAAATTACCAAAAAATATAAGTAGTGTTAATGGCCGTGGCCTATATATTATTAATGAATGTTTTGATGATATTAGATGGAGTAGTAAAGGTAATAGGCTTCAGTTGGCTTTAAAAAGGTAATTTTTTACTAGGACAAGGTTGATCTACGTTAATTTCTTTTAACCATTTAATACTTTCTTCTATGAACTCAATAGTTTCCTTTTCATTGCAAGAAATAATTAGATGGCATAATCCTGCCGAAATTAGTTCTGCAGATCGTTTATATTTATTTCCTTTATATTTATGCCAGTTGTTGTGATCAATCTTTAATTTGTCATTAAGACTCTGAACAAGCTGGATGGTTTCTTTATCCCAATAGGCCATAGAAGTTTTTGTTTACTTTACAGCAGACCATACTTTCGTCATAAAAAAAGAATTTGATTTTACATCTTTAAACCCTACTTCCTTAATTTTAGAATCAATATCCTCTTTTATGTAATCACAATAAAAAGGCTCATGAAAAGATTTATAGAAGTTTTCCATTACAGAGGTAAAGTCAGGTGAATCACTTATTTGAATTGAATCAGCTAAAACTAAAATCCCCCCCGGTTCAAGAACTCTAAAAAATTCATCTAATACTTTAGCTCTTATTGTTCTAGGTAATTCATGAAATAAGTAAACACAAGAAATGCATTGAAAACTATTATTTTCAAAAGGTAATTCTTCGGCATTACCTTTTATCAACTGAATTAAATCTCCCTCTAAATCTGAAATATATCTACTTGCCTCTTTTAAGTATGAATCAGATAAATCAATACCTGTAATTTTTTCTTTAGGAAATGCTGCTCTTAATTGTTTTAATGTTCTTCCTGATCCTGTAGCCACGTCAAGTATTTTTATAGAACTTTTTTTTCTATCTCTAAAAATTTCTAGTCCTTCTTTTATTGGCTTAATTATTCTTCTCCTCATTGAGTCAGCACTACCATTGAAAAGTATCTCGACTTGTAGGTCATAAATACTAGCTGAAAAATCTGATAAATAACCATCTGTTTGATGATGAAAATTTCTCAAGTAATATTGAGGATAATTATCTTTATCAATTGATTTGGGAAGATCATCAAAGTTTTGTTTTCTGCGTCTATCCCACGTATTAGGCATATCAAGCCAAATTTTAGGATATTGGGTTAGATATCTAAGCCATGGTTCATCAAACAATAATTTTTTTGGATATATATTTTTTTCTGCATCATTCCAATCTTCTTCTCTTAAGTTATCCATTGAATTTTGGATTTGAATTAGAAGGTCTCTATCTATATCAAAATTTTCAAGCTTTGAATCGGGAAGAATAAAGTTCATTAATCTTGAACTAATCTGCTTGTGAGCGAAACCTGCAATGCTTTTACTTTGTTGTAGCGTTTTGTATGCAATTTTTGAGATAGATTCCCTAGCCATTTTTCGATTTATATATATATATTCCAACAAAAAAATAATCAATTTGAGAATAATTTGTGATATTTCTCAAATTGATTAATTAAAACTATTGTTTTCTTTTATTTATGCATCGTAATACATGAAGAATTCGTGTGGATGAGGCCTTTGTCTTAGTTGTTGTACCTCTTCGTATTTTATATCGATAAAGTTATCAATAAAATCTTCAGTAAATACTCCACCAGCTAATAGATAATCCTTATCCGCTTTAAGCGCATTAAGTGAGTCATTTAGAGATGATGGTACTGTATCAATTTTTGCAAGTTCATCAGCTGGAAGTTCAAATAAATCTACATCTACTCCATCACCAGGATCAATTTGATTTTTAATTCCATCAATACCAGCAAGCATCATTACAGAGAATGCTAAGTAAGGATTTGCAAGTGCGTCACCTGATCTGAATTCTAATCTTTTAGCTTTAGGGCTTGGTCCTGTTAAAGGTATTCTTACCGCAGCTGATCTATTACCCTCAGAATAAACAAGATTTACAGGTGCTTCGAATCCTGGAACCAATCGTTTATAACTATTAGTGGTTGGGTTAGTAAATGCTAAGAATGATGGTGCATGTTTAAGTATGCCTCCAATGTACCATCTTGCTGTTTGAGATAAATTTGCATATGACCCTTCACCAAAGAATAGTGGCTGTCCACTCTTCCATAAGCTTTGGTGAACATGCATTCCTGTTCCGTTGTCGTTAAAAACAGGTTTGGGCATAAATGTTGCTGTTTTTCCATATTTTTTTGCAACATTTCTGACAACGTATTTATAAGTCATAACGTTATCAGCAGCATTTATTAACGAATCAAATTTCATTCCAAGCTCGTGTTGGCCTGCACCAGCAACTTCATGGTGATGTTTTTCAGTGGGAATACCTAATTCACCCATAAGAAGAAGCATCTCAGATCGGATGTCTTGGGCAGTATCATTTGGAGCTACTGGAAAATATCCTTCTTTGTATTGTATTTTGTATCCCAGGTTTCCCCCTTCTTCAATTCTCCCTGTATTCCATGGAGCTTCAATAGTATCTACACTATAAAAACAACCTCCTTCTTTAGAGTCATATCTAACATCATCAAATAAAAAGAATTCTGGTTCTGGTCCAAAAAATGCAGTATCTGCTATACCAGTGGAATCTAAATATTTTAATGCTTTTTGAGCTAAAGCTCTTGGACACCTATCATAAGGTTCCCCGCTTCTTGGCTCTTGAATAGAGCAAATCATACTAAGAGTTTTATGCTTGTAAAAAGGATCTATCCATGCTGTACTTGCATCTGGAACCATTGACATGTCGGAGGCGTTAATTGCTTTCCAACCTCTTATTGATGAACCATCAAATGCTAGACCTTCTGTAAATGAATCCTCTTCTATCATGTCTGATGTAAGAGTTAAATGTTGCCATTTACCATGGATGTCTGTGAATTTTAAATCGATGAGTTCAATTCCTTCATCTTTAATTTGACTTAAAACATCTTGTGGAGACTTAGACATAACTTTTGAGATACCTTCTTTGAAATTAATAACTTGATGATTCTTATTATGTATCAACCGTAACCTTTTTCAACACTTGATGTCTTCTTTGAGTGTTTCAAGTCATAACTTTAATAATTATTTACTTAATTATTTAAATTGAATTAATTTCTATAAAAAAATATCGCTTAAGTGACGATATTAGTCTAATTTAAAAGTAATTGTAATGTAATGCTTTGACAGAAGCAAAAGTTATTCCGGCTTTAAATAAAGAGAATTTATCTCATTTTTCAAAGACTTATGTTCCCTCTAGACTTTTATTAGGACCTGGACCTTCAAACGCACATCCAGAAGTCTTAAGCGCTCTTTCATTAAATCCTATTGGTCATTTAGATGAGGCATATATATCATTGATGTCTGACGTACAGAAACTTTTAAGGTATACCTGGCAGTGCAATAATCGTCTTACACTCCCAATGAGCGGCACTGGTAGTGCAGCGATGGAAGCTTCAATAGCTAATTTTATTGAAGAAGGCGAAAAAATTCTTATTGCTAAAAAAGGATATTTTGGAGATAGATTAGTTGATATGGCAACTAGATATAAAGCTCAAGTTTCCTTTATTGAAAAACCATGGGGTGAAGTTTTTACTTATGAGGAAATTAAGTATGAAATAGAGACTAAAAAACCCGCCATTTTTGCTATTGTCCATGCTGAAACATCAAGTGGTGTTTTACAACCTCTTGATGGTATTGGTGATATTTGTAGAAAAAATAATTGCTTGTTTTTAGTCGATGCTGTTACTTCACTTGGTGCTTTAGAGTTAATGATAGACGAATGGAAAATTGATCTAGCATACAGTTGTAGTCAAAAGGGATTAAGTTGTCCCCCTGGATTAAGCCCTTTTACAATGAATAAAAGAGCTGAAGAAAAACTAAGTTCAAGAAAAACAAAAGTACCAAACTGGTATTTAGATTTATCTCTATTAAATAAATATTGGGGTTCTGATCGTGTTTATCATCATACTGCTCCCGTAAACATGAATTTTGCTATTCGTGAAGGTTTACGATTAATTGCAAATGAGGGTTTAGAAAATGTTTGGAATAGACATAATAATAATGCAAAAAAACTCTGGAATGGTCTAGAAAGTTTAGGAATGGAATTACATGTATCAGAGGATTATAGATTGCCAACTTTAACCACAGTTAAAATACCTCCAGCAGTTGATGGGGATGGTTTTAGAAATCATCTCTTAAGAAACTTTGGAATTGAGATAGGAAATGGACTTGGAGAATTATCCGGAAAGGTATGGCGTGTAGGGCTAATGGGTTTTAATTCATGTGAGGAGAATGTTGATAGATTATTGAACTTATTTGATACCGAGCTAAAGAAATTTTCTATTTTTGAGTCCTCAACTTTTTGAACCAAATCTGTAAAATTTGTCTGCATTCATCTTCTAGGATACCTCCAATTACTTCCATTTTGTGATGAGCACTTTCATGTTTTGATAGGTCAATTGAGCCACCCAATCCACCTCTTTTCTTGTCGTAAGCTCCGAAAATAACCTTACCCATCCGAGCTTGAATAAGTGCAGAGGAACACATAGTACAAGGTTCTAAATTTGTGATAATAGTACATTCATTAAATCTCCAATCATTTTTTATTAGAGATGCCTGCCTAAGTGCCATTATCTCAGCATGACCTAATGGGTCTTTATTTATATTCCTTCTGTTAACCCCTCTCCCGATACATCTCCCTCTCTCATCTAAAATTATTGAACAGATTGGTAGCTCAACTTTCCCAATTTCTTTGGATCTTCTTAATATCGAATTCATCCACGAAGTGTATTTTGAATTATTTGTTATTTTTTGATGTTCTACATTACTATTTCCATTTTCAAAAATATATCTCATTTACCAAGATTGAGAATAGAATTATTAATAGATATCTTATCTGATGGCTGAAGATTTAATTAATAATAAAGATATATATTTCCCCTCAAATTTAGGGACTAATGACAAATTGATTACTCTTATTAATAGAGCAAGTCGAATTCTTTGTGACTGGTTCTCTAAAGCTGATAAAAATGGTCCTTTACCTTTTGATGAGAATTTCAATTGTATTATGCCTGCGGAAGATGGTAACTCTGAGGAAGATTTGTTTTCTGATATTGAATCTCTTTTGAATAATTCATTTAATCCCGTTCATCCTGGCTCACTAGCTCACCTTGATCCCCCACCTTTAATTTTTTCTATTTTGGGTGATTTAGTTGCTGCTGGTTTAAATAATAATCTTCTCGCTTACGAGTTATCGCCAAGTGTAACTTTGCTTGAGGAATCATTATGCAAATGGTTTGCCAAGAAAATAGGGTTTAATGATTTCTCAGGAGGTATAGCTGCTAGCGGAGGTACATTAAGTAATCTGAATGCACTTATTGCAGCTAGAAATAACGCTGGATTAGGTTCAGATCCCAATTCTGTATTACTTGTTAGTGAAGATGCTCATTCTTCTTTCGTTAAATGTATAAGAGTAATGGGTCTTGATCCTAGGAATCTTGTAAGGATTAAAACTGATAAACAAGGTCGAATGGATATAAACGATCTGAGAAACTCTTTAGATAAATGTTCAATAAAAAATAAAAAAATATTTGCTATTGTTGCCACCCTTGGGACAACTGTAAGAGGAGCCATTGATCCTATTAAAGAAATAAGTGAAATCTGTAAACAAAGAAACATATGGTTACATATTGATGGTTCGATTGGAGGGATTTTTGCTATAACATCTATTCCAATAGAAGGTATAAATAATATTAATCAGGCTAATTCGATAACGATAAATCCACAAAAAATTATTGGCATAACAAAGACTTCATCTTTGTTATTGGTTTCAAATATGAGTACTTTAGAAAATACTTTTAATACTGGACTCCCATACATATCATCTAAAGAAAATATTATAAATAGAGGAGAAATAGGCATACAAGGTTCTAGACCTGCAGAGATTATCAAACTATGGCTTGGGTTACGTTATTTAGGTCTCAAAGGAATAGAAAATATACTAAAATCATCAATTAAAAGAAAAGATTTTTTTCTTAAAAATATTAGTAAAAATAAATTTGATATATATTCAGGTCCTCTTCATATAGTTTCATTCTTACCAAATAAACCTGAGCCAAAAGATTCTGATGCATGGACTCAAACAAAAGTAAATGAACTTATTAACAATAATTTTATGCTTTCTAGACCAAAATTTAAAGGTAAATATTTTTTACGGGTTGTCATGGGAAATTACAATACAAAGGATTCTGATATTGAAGAACTTTTGAGACTTCTAAATGCTTAACTAATGAATATGGGAAGACCAAAAATTATTGCAATAGTAACAGGGTTTATCTCTATAGCTATTTGTATCGCTTATTTACTATTAATAACTATTTTTGATTTCAGAACTTATCTAAATGATCAATTATCCAATATTAATTAATAAATGGAGGCAAACTTTTATTTGATTTAATATATTTTTTCATTTCAATTTTTGAAATAGCTTCTTTTACGAAATTATTTAAAATATCCTCTCTTTTACTTATTCTATAGATCTTATCTACTACATCTTGAATTCCTCCATCTCCCCAATCTTGACCATTTTTAAAATATTCAATCAAACTTAGTCCTACTATTCTTATTAACCAGCCTGCTGTAACTGATTGTATAGATTTAGATAAAATTATTTTAGTAAAGCTTGTAGCTAAAGCAGGAGAAAGAATGGCGAGACCCCCTTTTAGTATTCCTTGTTTAGCCAATGCGCTTAGCAATGAAGTCGCCAAATCTTTTGCATCTTTTTTTGTAAGTTTTATTTCATATATTTTTGATAACTCCATTATCATTTGAAGGTTTACTGAGGTAGTAGTAAGAAAATCAGCAGCTGGTAGTGGATTAACTAGTATTACTCCTCCTGTAATCCACATATATTTATTAATCACTTTATTTGACATTAAATATCTTTGTTCTTGTACGAAATTTTTACTTTTAATACCTAACTTATTTGAACGAAAAAGAATATTATCCGCCAATAACTCTTCACCGTTATTATCGAGGGTTTCAATTATTTCTCTAAATAAACTTCCTACTTCAGGAACTAAATTTAAAGCATCTGATTTTGTAGAGGGAGATTTTTGAGGGACTGCAATTGTTTGAACGACTGAAATTTTATTTTTTCTAGCGGATGTTATAGAAATTATATTTTTTTTGATAAGGTTATTTTCATCTCTAGACCTCAAATCACATTTATTTAGAACTATTATTATTTTTTTCCTTAATTTTAATAATTCATTAATTAAATAGTTTTCGTATTTATTTATGTCCTGATCTAACACAAAAAGAACTAAGTCAGAATTTGATGCTTGTATAACTGTTTCTTTTTCTCTTTCTTCTCCTAATCTAGATGGTTCGAATAAACCCGGAGTATCAACTATATTAATGTTTCTTTTTAAAATTGGTATACGAATTTTATAGCTATTAATTTGCTTTGTTGTACCAATTTTTGCTGAGGTTTGTCCGACAATATTTTTCAATAAAGATCTTGCTATAGATGTTTTTCCTGAGGAACCTGCTCCAAAAAGAGTAACTTTATAATCTCCTGTTTTTAATTGGGACTCTAGTTTATTTTTTTGGTAATTTAACAATTCAGCCTTTACTTTATCGCTAATTTTTTTGTTAATTTTCTCGACTCCTTCCAAACTTATCTTGGCAGCACCATATGTAGTTTTGAATGAAAATGTATTTTTTTTATTTTTATATATAACTTTATAAACTATTTTTTTAAATAATTTTTTATCAATATTATAAAAACTATAAATAATTATAATTAAAAATAAAAAAGTATAAATATTTACTATTCTTACAAATATGGAAAATAAAATATAAATAAATAATATCAATACTACATACTTTATATACTTTAATTTCAAGTAATTCATTTTATCGATTATTTTTAAAAATGTTATACAGTAAAATAATGAAACCAATATTAATAGATATATCAGCAATATTAAATACTGGAAAATTTATAATATTTAAATTTATAAAATCAACTACAAAACCTTTATAAATCCTATCTATACCATTACCAATAGTTCCCCCAAGAATAAAGCTATAAGAATATAGATCGAATGAGTTTAAAGTATTCTTCCTAAATATCAAATAAATAAGTAATATAGAAAAAAAAATACTTATTAAAGATAAAAATACTCTACTACCACTAAATATGTTAAATGCTGCTCCGTAATTTTTTACAAAGTCTAATTTGAATAAAAGAAAATCTTTATTAATAAATAATTTTTTATTATAAAACATTAAATATTTCGTATATTGATCTATTAGAACAATAAAAATACTTAAAGATGCAAAATATAATTTTGTTTTTATATTAATAATCATTATTTGCTACGTTTTAAACGTTCTATAGGTTTAATAAGTAATAAAAGTGGAAAAAGCATTAAAAAATGATATCCAATTTTTCCTAATGAATATTTCCCTAAATTATATAAAAATAAATTAAATTGACTGTAGAATATAATTTGTATGAAGTTGTAAAATATTCCAGTAAAATGCATAGCACCTATTGCTATAAATCCGTTTTTTAAAAAGTCTCCAACGTTTATTTTATTTCTATTATTTAAATTATCAATTATTTTAATTAATGGATATAAACCTAATAAATAACCAAAATTTGGAGCGAGCAAATAACCTAATGAACCTCCTTGGTGAAAGACCGGAAGTATAAATAACCCCAAAATTATATATATAGAAAATGCTCTGAAAACAACTTTTTTATGGAAGATAAGTGTTAATAAAATTATGGTCGGAATTTGCCATGTGATAGGGAACTCAAAGTTATTATTAGATTTATAGATAAAAGGTAGTGGAATATAAACAGGTAACATTGATGTTATTACTATTGATTGAAGACTAACCAGAATCTCAATTAATTTATAAAAATTGAGCATTATTATAAATTCTATTTATAAACTTCTCAATGCAACAATTGGATCTAATTTAGAAGCTCTTTTTGCAGGTAGTACGCCAAAGATTAAACCTATTGATCCTGAAATGATCATGGTGGAAAAAGTAGTTGTAATTCCTACTGATGCAGGAAGTGGTGTTATCAGAGCTAAAAGAAAAACACCAGATAATCCTGTTGTTGTTCCAATTAATCCTCCAATTGTAGATAAAATCAATGCCTCAATCAAAAATTGAATTAATATATCTGACTGTTTAGCTCCAATCGCTTTTCTAAGTCCAATTTCTTCAGTCCTTTCACTTACAGAAACGAGCATAATATTCATGATTCCTATACCTCCAACCACTAATGATACTGCCCCAATACCAGCCAATAAAAACGTTAGACCACTTGTTATGTTGGTCACTATATTCAATGCATCTTCTTGTGATCTAACCGCAAAGTCATCATCTCTGATTATTTTATGTCTTTGCCTTAATAAGTTAGTAATCTGAAATTTAGCGGCACTAGTTGCATTTTTATTTATAGCTTCAACACTAATAAAGCTTAAACTTACTCCATATGTTGGGTCCTTCCCTGTAATCCTATTGACCATGGTAGTTAATGGAATATAAGCATTTTTATCTTGATTACTTCCAAATACAGCACCTTTTGGTTTTAATATTCCAATAATTTCATAAGTATGATCTTTAATTCTGATTTTTTCCCCAAGTGATGAAGAATTATCTTTGAAAAATTCGTCTTTAAGATCAGGACCTATTACTACATAACTTCTTGCACTACTAATATCACTCTTAGATATAAATCTTCCCTTATCAACTTCAAAGCTTCTTACTTCAAGAAATTCAGGAGTAACTCCTGCAATTGATATATTTAGACTTTTAGAATTTGACTGAACTATTTCGTTAGCAGAAATTTGAGGCGCAACTTTTTTAACTGTTGGGACTTGATTACTTATTGCTAGTGCATCTTCTAAAACAAGATTTTTAGGAAATGAAATACCTCTTCTTCTGGTGTCATTATTTCCAGGAACAATGAATAAAACATTTGCGCCTAAATTACTTAATTGGTTTTTAGCTAATGTTTGAGCACCTCTTCCAAGCCCAACAAGTGTAATAACTGATGCATTTCCTATAATTATCCCCAACATTGTTAACGAACTTCTCAATTTGTTCGAAACTAAAGTTTTTGTGGCCATCCCTAAGGCTTCTTTTATTGAGATATTCCTAGACATATTTATATTTATCTAATGCATCATCATCATCTTCAATTTGCCCCATGTATATAACACCTTCATTTAGCTGCAGTGTAATCAGGTCACCGTTACTAATTTGATGATCATCCATATTTTCTAGATTACAAATTGTAGAAATCTTTTTATTATTTTTGTTAAACAAAGCATAAACATCATTTACATTTTGGTTCGTAACAATGCCGGCAATATTTTTACTAAGTGGAATATTTTTCATTAATTCCTTCGGAACAAATAATATTTCTCCTGGGCAAATTAAGGACATGTCAAGATTGTTTTTAATTATTCTTGCTTTACCAGTAACACCGATTTCCCCTATTGAAATTCCTCTTGATACAATCTTCCTTACTAAACCGACTTTTATTAAATCTGTAGAGCCGCTAATTCCAGTTAATGTACCTGCTGTTTGTACTACTAAATCTCCTTGATTTAGGATTCCCATCTCCTGAGCAATTTGCATAGCTAAACTAAAAGTTTTTGCTGTTCTTTCATCATTTTTAACTACTATTGGAGTAACTCCCCAAACAAGTTGCAATCTTCTCGCTACACTTCTCTCTGTTGTAGTTGCCAAGATAGGTGTTGGTGGTCTGAATTTACTTACATTTCGAGCGGTAGATCCTGATTTAGTTAAAGGGATTATAGCTCCTGCATCAAGTTGTCTAGCTATATTACTTACTGCTGCACTAATAGCATTTGGTATCGTACTGGGTAAGTGACTTTCAATAGCCTTAAGTGGATAATCCCTCTCAATTCTTCTTGCTATGGTTGCCATCGTTTCAACTGCCTCTACAGGATAATCGCCAACTGCAGTTTCGTTTGAAAGCATTACAGCATCTGTACCATCAAGAATTGCATTTGCAACATCACTAACTTCGGCCCTTGTTGGTCTTGGGTTAGAAGCCATAGAATCTAGCATTTGGGTCGCTGTAATTATTGGGATACCTAATGTATTAGCTTTTCTTATTAACTCCTTTTGTAAAAGAGGAACTTCTTCAGCAGGCATTTCAACTCCCAAATCACCTCTTGCAACCATAACCCCATCACATAAAGGTAATACTGTATCGATCTGATCAATTGCTTCAAATTTTTCTATTTTTGCGACTACAGGAGTTGAATGCCCATTTTTATTTATTAAATCTTTTATCTCATTTATATCAGATGGATTTCTTACGAAACTTAGTGCTATCCAATCAACTCCTTCAGATAAACCAAATTTTAAATCCTCTTTATCTTTTTCTGTTAATGCTTTTACTGATAATTGAACATCTGGAAAATTAACACCTTTATTATTTGAAAGAACCCCTCCTACAGTTACTAGACACTCCAAAAGATTAGCTTCTATATCTACTTTTTCTACAATCATTTCTATTTTTCCATCATCTAAAAGTATTCTTTTCCCTTCGCTAACTTCTTGAGAAAGTTTGTCGTAGGTAACATTTGCAATAGTATTTGTACATTCGACTTCATTTGATGTCAGTGTGAATTTATCGCCTTTTTTAACTTTTACTGGCCCATCTTTAAAGCGCCCTAATCGTATTTTAGGTCCTTGAAGATCTTGCAATATTCCAATATCTATATCTAACTTTTTTGATACTTCCCTTATGGTTTTTATTCTCTCTGCATGATCTTTATGATCTCCATGTGAAAAATTTAATCTGAATGTTGTTACTCCAGCTTTAATTAAATTTGTAATTATTTCTTCAGATTGAGTTGCAGGGCCAATAGTTGCTACTATTTTTGTCCTTCTTTTTAAATCAATATTCGACATATATAGATAATATTGCTAGATATAAATAAATTTACCATACCCAAAGTTAGTTATTTAAGTCATGGATTTTAAAACTTATCAGAAAAAAGCTAGAGAAACAGCACAATATCCAGATTTAGGTTCAAATAACATTTATCCAACTCTTGGTTTAGTGGGAGAGGCTGGTGAGGTGGCAGAAAAAGTGAAAAAGGTTATAAGAGATAAAAATGGAATATTTGATAACGAATCAAAATTAGGTATTAAAAAAGAGTTAGGAGATGTTTTGTGGTATGTATCAAATCTTTGTACAGAATTAAATTTCAATTTAGAGGATGTTGCATTACAAAACATTGAAAAATTAAAATTAAGAGCTGCTAAAGGTAAGATAAGTGGTTCTGGAGATGATAGATAAAATCAGCTATAACCTAAGCTTGCATACTGGAGATTTGTAATTAAATTTTGAATAACATTTAAAAGTAAAAAAGCTAGCAAAGATGATATATCAAATCCACCTATTGGAGGGATAATACCTCTAAAAATGTTTAAATAAGGATCTGTGATAGAAGTTAATGCAGATAAAACACCGTTACTCCAATCAATACCTGGAAACCATGTCAGTAAAATTCTTATTATCAATATGAAAGAATAAATTGATAAAGTTTGACCCAGAACTGCAAAAATCTCAGATAACATTATCTTGTCGTAATTGAATACATCCTAACATTTACTTATTATTGCTGCTTATTGTTACCACTTCCTATATTTGAGATATATTCATTACTTACAGCAAAAGTTTGAAAAAACTTTTCAGATAATGATAGCCAATATGATCTACCATCTTTTTGCTTCCGTTTGACGATGAATTTCTTTTCTAATAATTCTTTAATATGATCATAAGCACCTGAACCACGAAGAAGTATGAGGTCCGATTGCAGGATCTTTTTTTTGATCGCAATAGTTGCTAATGTCCTTAATTCGGATGTTTTCAAATCAGAAGGAAGTAGATCATCGACGAATTCATTAAGACTAGATTTTAGTTCAAGAGAAAAACTGTTATTAACTGCATTTAATTCAATAGCTGAGTTGGGATTAGAGTATTTATTTTTTAGTTCTTTAATTGCATCATTTATTGAATTTATATCAGAATTAGTAATTTCTGAAAGATCTTTTTTAGTTATTGGTCTGCCTTTCAAATATAGAACAGCTTCAACTTTAGTAACTAGATCTATATCAGATATTGGCGTGGTATTTAGATCAGATTGATTGATTTTAATTACCGAAATCTTTCCTAATTTACCTTAAATTTAATCTGATGCACCAAGGAATAATCTATATGTATCGTTTTGAGTTTCATCCCAGAATTTATAGCCTAGAATTCTTACAAAATTATTCCACTCTAAAATCTCATTTTTATCAATCAAAACTCCAATAACAATTTTCCCTACATCAGCTCCATAATTCCTGTAGTGAAATACGCTTATAGACCAATTAGATTTCATATTATTTAAGAAGTTTATTAATGCGCCTGGCCTTTCAGGAAACTCAAATCTGTATAAGAGCTCTACAAAGTTTCTATTATCCATTTCTTTAAAATTCTTTGGTAATCTTCCACCTACCATATGTCTGAGATGATTTTTAGATAATTCATCATCACTTATGTCAATAAATGAGTACTCAGAATTTTTAAATACATTTAATAGATTTTTTTTATCATTTAAACCATAGACTTGAACCCCTACAAAGATCTGTGCATTCTTTGAATTTGACATCCTATAGCTAAATTCAGTTAAATTTCTATTATCAAGTAACTTACAAAAATTAATTAGACTACCAGCATGTTCAGGAATTTCAACAGCCATCATTACTTCTTTACACTCTCCAAGTTCTGCTCTCTCTGCTACAAATCTAAGCCTCTCGAAATTCATATTTGCACCACATGCAATCGCAACCATTTTTCTATTTGAATGATTCGAATTTAATATATCTTTTTTCATTCCCGCTATTGATAATGCACCTGCTGGCTCTAGTATTGATCTAGTATCCTCAAAAACATCTTTTATAGCAGCACAGATTTCATCAGTGTTAACCCTAATCATTTTATCTATGTATTTTCTACCAATATCAAAAGTATTTTTACCAATTTTTTTAACCGCCACGCCATCTGCAAATTGACCTACAGAAGATAGTTCCACAATTTTTTCTTCTTCCAATGATTTCGTCATAGCGTCAGCATCTTCTGGTTCTACTCCAATTATTTTTACTTCAGGCCATACTTTTTTAAGGTATAAAGATATACCTGATATCAATCCCCCACCACCTACAGCAATATAAATTGCATAAGGTTTTTCCTTAAGCTGCTGTTCAAGTTCAATAGCTATAGTTCCTTGTCCAGCTATTACTTCTGGATCATCAAAGGGATGAATAAAGCATAAATTTCTTTCTTGGCTAATCCTTATTGCCTCTTTATAAGTTTCATCATAGTTATCGCCATATAATATAACTTTTGCTTTTAAATTTTTTACTGCATTAACTTTTACTAGAGGTGTTGTAATGGGCATTAATATAGTTGCTTGGCAATTTAACTTAAGGGCACTAAGTGCCACCCCTTGAGCATGATTACCAGCACTAGAAGTAATTACTCCCTGAGCAAGCTGTGCATTTGTGAGCTTACTCATTTTGTTATATGCACCTCTTATTTTGAATGAAAATACATCCTGAAGATCTTCTCTTTTTAGAAAAACTTCATTATTAAGTGTATTACTTAAATTATGAGCTTTCTCTAGTGGTGTTTTTTTTGCAACTTCATAGACTTCAGCTTGAAGTATTTTTTCAAAATAATCATTCATATATATATTTTTAGCATTAATTATTAATCTAATAAAACATTACATGATCTATTTCAAAAAAAATACTCATTTTGCCCCTCGGCGTTTTAGATTATATAGATACCAATTTTTGTTAAATGCTTTTAAGTGAGTTAAGTCATCCAAATCAACTTCATGGCTTAACAGTTTCACAATTAGAAGAAATTGCTTGTCAAATTAGAGAAAGACATCTTCAGGTAGTATCTACTAGTGGAGGACATCTTGGGCCTGGATTAGGTGTAGTTGAGTTGACATTGGCTTTATATCAAACTCTTGATCTTGATTTTGACAAAGTTGTTTGGGATGTAGGACATCAAGGTTACCCTCATAAATTAATTACAGGACGTTTCAGTCAATTTGATTCTCTAAGACAACAAAATGGAGTAGCTGGATATCTAAAAAGAAGCGAAAGTAAATTTGATCATTTTGGTGCTGGACATGCAAGTACTTCTATTTCAGCAGCTTTAGGAATGGCAATAGCAAGAGATAGAAAAGGTGAAAATTATAAATGTGTCGCTGTTATCGGAGATGGAGCACTAACTGGAGGAATGGCATTAGAAGCTATAAATCATGCAGGTCACTTACCAAATACCCCTTTAGTTGTAGTATTGAACGATAATGACATGTCTATTTCCCCTCCGGTTGGAGCCCTTTCATCTTACTTAAATAAGGTAAGAGTAAGTCCACCATTGCAATTTTTGTCCGATAGTGTTCAAGAAAGTGTAAAAAATATTCCTTTAATTGGTAAGGATATCCCAGAAGAACTAAAAAATATTAAAGGAAGCGTTAGACGATTATCTGTGCCTAAAGTTGGAGCTGTTTTTGAAGAACTTGGATTTACATATATGGGTCCAATTGATGGTCATGATATTGGTAACTTAGTTAAGACCTTTAACGCTGCCCATAAACTTAAAAGACCTGTACTTGTTCATGTTGTCACAACAAAAGGTAAGGGTTACCCATATGCAGAAGCAGATCAGGTTGGATATCATGCACAGTCTGCATTTGATATTACAACGGGGAAATCTATTCCATCAAAGAAACCTAAACCTGTTAGTTATAGTAAAATATTTGGTCAAACCTTATTAAAAATATGTGAGCAAGATAGCAAAGTAGTGGGTATTACAGCTGCAATGGCTACTGGTACTGGTTTAGATATATTGCAAAAAAATATCCCTGATCAATACATCGATGTTGGAATAGCAGAACAACATGCAGTTACTCTTGCGGCAGGAATGTCTTGCGATGGTCTTAAACCTGTTGTAGCTATTTATAGTACTTTTCTTCAACGTGCTTTCGACCAATTAATTCATGATGTAGGGATACAAAATTTACCTGTATCGTTTGTACTTGATAGAGCAGGCATAGTTGGGGCTGACGGTCCTACTCATCAAGGTCAGTACGATATCAGTTATATGAGATCTATACCTAATTTTGTATTGATGGCACCAAAAGATGAGTCTGAATTACAGAGAATGTTAATAACTTCCATTAACCATAATGGTCCTACAGCTCTAAGAATACCAAGAGGTTCTGGATTAGGGGTGGCTGTAATGGATGAGGGTTGGGAACCTTTGAATATAGGAGAAGCTGAAATACTAGAAGAAGGAGAAGATATTTTAATGATTGCTTATGGATCAATGGTTGCATCAGCTATTGAAACTGCAAAGATCCTAAAAAATATGAACATTAATGCATGTATTGTTAATGCAAGATTTGTGAAACCTCTCGATAAAAATCTTATTATGCCTTTAGTAAGTAGAATTCAAAAAGTGGTAACTATGGAAGAAGGAACCTTAATTGGTGGATTTGGTTCTGCAATAGTTGAATTACTTAACGATAATGAAGTAAACATACCTGTATACAGGATAGGTATACCCGATGTTTTAGTTGATCATGCATCACCTGACCAGAGTAAGGAAAAATTAGGACTTAAGCCTGATCAGATGGCAGATAAAATCGTTAGGAAATTTAAGTTAAATAATTAAAAATTTAATAGATAAATTTTTATAAAACACCACGTGAGGCTAATCCTAAGATTGCACCAATTCCGAAAATATGACCTAGGCAATTAGCACCTACAACTGATGCGTGACTTAAACCACCATAGAATTTTGAATTAGGTATTTCAAAACCTTCATTTGGTTTTCTTATAGTTGCTCTGGCAATTGCATAAGCAAAAACATTACATGCAATCATTACGACGGCACACTTTGGAGACCAAGAAAAAGTTGCTGGATCTGCAGCTGCAAATAATGTAGTAAACATAAAAAATCGTTATTTTTATACATTCTCTAATACTTTTACCTAAAAAACACAAAATTGTAAAAGGTCTTAAGAGTTGTTTACTTCTAAGCTATTTAACAACCTTATAAATCCAAATAAAATAACAAAATCACTTAAAGTCAAGAAGGATTCTGCTAAACCATGTAGAAAGTCAACCTCAACAAGGGTTTTATTATAGTAATTTAGTGTGAAGATAGATACCAATATAGTTATTAATACGAATAAAACAGTTAATGAAAATCCTGTTTTTACAAAATTATTAACAGATTTTATTCTATATAAGTAGAACAAAAATATTGCATAAGGAATTATTGATACTGCGAACAAAAATGTGTTATCGATTGAACCTAATTTTTCTATAAATTTTAAAAATAAATCATTCATAAGTCTCTTTCCCTCTAAAAATCTTTATTGCTGCTAAGGCTAATGTTGAATTTCCTATAAATGTAAATATTCCTTGAAGTGATACTAGACCGTAAAGATTTTGCTGATTGTCATAGATATGCCAAGTGATCGCGCACATAGCACCTATTAAATTTGGGACCATAGCGAGGCTTAACCAAAAAAATAAATTATATTTTTTATATGTAGAAATTTTTTTTATGACAAATATGGCAACAATCCATTCTATTACTGATGAGATATGTATTAACCAAGTACCAAATGATAATTCGTGCAAAATTTTATATTTTTTTCTTTAAAACGTTGAGAACTTCTTTAGCATGATTTATAGGTAAAACACTAATCCATCTATAAGAAATTTCCCCATCTGGAGAAATCAAAAAAGTATTTCTATCTGAGAATGGAGGAATCCAGGAACCATATTTATCACTAACAATTCCGCCAGGATCAGATAATAAAGTGTAGTTTATGGACTTCTCGCTACAGAAACTTTCATGAGAATCTTGATTATCGGCACTAATGCCAACAATTTCGGCATTATTTTTTGAAAAATCTTTTTTTAATTCTGAAAAGCCTTTAGCTTCAAGGGTACAGCCTGCTGTAAAATCTTTAGGGTAAAAATACATAACAAGCCATTTACCTTGAAAATCACTTAATTCCCAAGTTGTTTTTGTTTTTATTTTTTTATTAAAACCATCTAACTGAAAGTTTGGAGCCATATCACCAACTTCTGGAGCAAAATCAAAAGAAAAGACTGAATTACAATTAAATAAGAGAATAAATGATATAAATATACTTGCAACTAAATTTCTCATCAAATTTAGAATTTTTTTAAATCAACTCCATTTGATTTAGCAAATTTATCTAAACCTACTTTTTGTATAGATTTTAGGGCTTTGGTACTTATTTTTATATTTACCCATTTTTTTCCCTCTTCCCACCATAGTCTCCTTTTTTGGAGATTGACTTGCTGCAATTTTTTTGTACGAATATGTGAGTGACTCACTGCCATCCCGTTATTAGCTTTTGCACCAGTAAGTTCGCAAACTCTTGACATATTTATTGGGTTATATCTTTAAAAATTTTAACACATGACTCAATTTGTTGAATTAAGTAATTCAGAAATTAATTCGGCATTATTATTTTGTAAATTAATTATCTGTTCTTGATCTAATCCGCCAACGGAAAGCTTAGCCATATCGTAAACATGATTAGCAATTTTAGATGCCAATGGATTTTCAATAGGATCTTTTTTGTCAATAATTATTTTGTGGCCTGTAATTTTATTAAGACCAACAATAAGAGGATGTTCTTTGTTAATTAAGAGCACATGATATTCAGGTAAGCCTGGCATCTTTTGTTCCATGTATGCTCCCATATCATTAATTCTTCTCATTTGTTCTGGGAGCAAGATCATCGCAGGTGGAGCATCCTTACTAGAAAGTGACTGTACTTTAACTGTTACTTTCTCATTGTTAAGGGCCTTAACTATCGTATCTCTAAGATTATCTGTATTTGATTTGCCATCCTTATCTACAATTTCCTTAGATTCTTTATCTTCTAGTTCATTTATTTCTGAATCTACTCTTTGGAATTGATAATCTTCATTTTTACTTTCCAACCATGGGAGAAATTGCGCGTCAATTAACGGATCTGATTTTATTACTTCTTTGTTATCAGATAAACAGATATTTAATGCACTAGACTGTGCAATCAAATCTGAACAGTAAATTATTTTTTTAGAATCAGTTAAATTATTTCGCTCTTTATAATTTGCGAGAGTTGTGAAATATTTATCATTGGACTTAATAAGGGATTTATTTTCAATATCATTAATTACGTCTTTTTCTGAATTTATTATTGTTTCGAAAATTATACTGTTATTTACTAAATCAGCAAATTTTTCATCTTCGATAGCACCAATTTTAATAAAAGCAGAGATTGAATCCCAAATTTCTGCATAAAATTCTGGAGAATTTTTTATCAAATCCTTAAGTTTATTAGCGATTTTTTTTGAGATAAATGAAGATATAGATCTTACTTTTCTATCTGTTTGTAATGCGCTTCTACTAACGTTTAGGGGTATATCTGTAGAGTCAATAACTCCTCTTAGAGGTAAAAGGTATTTTGGTACTATCTCTTTAATTGAATCGCTTACGAATACTTGATTGCAAAATAGTTTTATTTCTCCCTTTTCCCAATCAGCTCTACCTGACAACTTTGGAAAATATAATATCCCTTGTATGTCATATGGGTAATCTGTATTTAGATGAATCCATAACAGAGGATCTCCTTGGAAAGGATAAAGGTATTTATATAACTCAATATAATCTTCATCTTTTAATTCACTAGGTTGTTTTCTCCAAGGAGGATTTTTCTTATTAATTGTTTCCCCTTCTAATAAGACATCTATTGGCATAAAATCACAATATTTTTTTATTAGTGATTTAATCCTTTCAGGCTCGATAAACTCTTTTTCTTCTTCAAGTAAGTGAAGAATAACATCTGTACCAATTGTCTCTCTTTTTGATTCCTCTAATGTGAAATTTGGTGATCCATCACATGACCATTTGAAAGCTTTTGATTCCCCAATTGCCGACTTAGTTAATATATCAACTCTATCTGCCACCATGAAACTTGAATAAAAACCTAGTCCAAAATGACCTATAAATTCATCATTATCTTTTTTGTATTTTGTTAGGAATTCTTCAGCACTAGAAAATGCAACTTGATTTATGTACTTCTTAATTTCTTCATCATTCATTCCAATACCATTATCGGAAATTGTTAACGTATTCGTTTCACGGTTAATTGTTATTTTTACTTGAGCTTCCTCAGTATTCTCGCAATCACCTGCCATAGAGGCCATTCTTCTTTTACTAATTGCGTCAACACCATTACTAACAAGTTCTCTTAAAAAGATTTCATGGTCAGAATATACTGCCTTCTTGATAATTGGGAAAATATTTTCGGTATTAATACGAATTTCGCCTTTTTCCATTTAAAAAAAATCAAACATTTTAAATCTTATTTCGTAAAAACTAGTTAATCAAGTTTAATTAGGAGTATTGTCCGAACAATATGTGAATTTAAAAGTTAAATAAATTTTTAAAAGGTTTTAATTAACCCACAAAATCTCGCTACAATTATTTTCTTGCATAATTTTATTAGCCTTAGTCAAGTCATCACATGGATTTAAATGTAAGACAGCAATATTTCCTTTTTTCTGTTGTACTTTTTGTTCATTCATACCTTTTTCTAACAAATAAGAATCTTTAAACATCAATAAAATCTTTTTTTTATCTGTTTTTTCTTCCTTAATTAAATTTCTTAAAATGTCTACTGAAATTGTAAATCCAATACCATTAAATATTTTCTCATTAGGACTAAATGATCTTACTAACTCATCATATCTTCCGCCTTTTGCGATGACGCTTTTATTGTTACCATTCTCCCCTATAAGTTGAAAAACTATTCCTTCATATAAATTCAAGTGAGGTTGAAAAGTAGGATCAAGCTGTAATTTAACACCATATTTATTTGATATTTTAGATAATGTTTCAAATAAAAAATTTAAGTCATCTAATGTTTTACTTGTTCCATATATAGTTTTTAATTTTTTTAATATTGCAATTGGCTCTCCTCTTGTGAATAAAAGATCTTTAAGAATATATTTATCATCTTGATCTATTCCTAATTTTGATAAATTATCTTGATCAAAATTAACCAGACATTTCTTAATTTCTTCAAAATTATTATTCTCATATTTCTTTAAGATTAAATCCATTATTTTTGTGGTACTGACTAGTAGACATAAATCACAACCATCCTTCAAATTAATATTGTCGATTGCATCAAACAATATATTAATAACTTCAATTTCTGGGCATTTTGTATCATATCCAATTAATTCAATTCCACTCTGCAGTTTCTCTTGTAACTTAATAGAGTTTTTATTATTTTTTTTATCAAATACCATTCCATTGGTGAATAATCTTATAGGTCTTTTCTTATTTATTAATCTAGTAGATGACAATTTAACAATTGATGTTGTCATTTCTGGCCTAAGACATAATGAATTATTACTTACTATTCCTACAACCTGATTTTCATCAATAATGCCACGGCCTTTTATGGTCTCTAAAGTATTTATAAATGAGGGTGAAACCTCTTCATATCCCCATAGTTTATAAATACTATTTAAATTATTTATGATATTTGAGTTATTTTTTACATCGACTAATTTAATTTCCTTTATATCTGTCATTTTAATATTTAACTAATTTTAGGTATAGAGATTTTTTTTAAATGGAGAGACTTTATCTAGTTCATTTTTTAATTCATTCTCAAGGCTGGGAGAACAAGCTAAAATTCTTCCTGAACTTAAATCAAATTCGCCTGATGGATAATCAGAA
>JFLX01000080.1 GCA_000634215.1 Prochlorococcus sp. scB243_495L20
CCTGCCGCAACAAATGCTAGATCAACTGCTGCTGCACCTCCTCTTCTAACACCTCTAGTTTTATGTGTTAAATAACAGAATTCAGCATAATTATTATCCTCTGTCTCAAATCTGTCATAAGAGAAACCTGTAACAAGTAGACTATCAGCAAGATTAGAGGGATTCGATACTTTAAGTTCATTATCATTGCAGAATGAGCCTAAACCTATACAGGCTGAATAT
>JFLX01000081.1 GCA_000634215.1 Prochlorococcus sp. scB243_495L20
AATAAGGTACTGATATAGCGCCTATTATTGGCTTATTTTTATATACAAGACCAATAGATGTCCCAAAAAAGGGATATCCATGGGAATAATTTGTTGTACCGTCTAATGGGTCTATACACCACGTTAGATCCGATGATTTTGTTAATTTACCTGACTCTTCTGCATTTATAGATATGTTTGGTGTCTCTTCTAATAAATATTCTTTTATTTTATTTTCAACTTCCAAGTCTACATTGGTAATTAGATCACCCTTCCTACCCTTTGATGATATTTTTTGGATTTTATTGTAATTAACTTTTAAAATTTCATTACCGATTTGAGCGGAATTTATTGCTATTTCATACAAAATGGTTAAGTTTACTTGATTTGCAAGATCCTCTATTTCACTTAATTCAAACATAATAGTTAATCTTCCTCAAATTCCCAAGGTGGCGCAACTCTTGTATTTCCCCTCCCAAAATATTGTCCAAATTGTAAATCGTAAACTTCATCTTCATATGTGGTTTCTACCTCAAGATCTGAAGTTGCTTTAGCTACACAAAGAAGTGCATAACCTTTGTCTTTTAATTTCTGAGATACACCCATGGCTTCAGGCTGTTGTAAGGTACCGGATTTAATTTTAACTGCGCAACTTGTACAGCAACCATTTCTACATGAAAATGCAAGTTTGAAACCTTTCTTTTCAAATTCCTTAAGTATATATTCGTCACTATAAACCTTCTCAT
>JFLX01000082.1 GCA_000634215.1 Prochlorococcus sp. scB243_495L20
TTTCTTTATTTTTAATCGTGACTATGAAAGTCTTTTTCAAATAACTTTCCTCAAAAATGGGATGATAAAGGTTTAAAATGATTATCTTGGGAGAGGTGGCCGAGTGGTTGAAGGCGCAGCACTGGAAATGCTGTATAGGGGCAACTTTATCGAGGGTTCGAATCCCTCTCTCTCCGTTTTATAATAGTTTATTTTGTTTAACTACATCAAGAACTATGTATCTATGAAATTTTTAAATATAGATTGAAATCTTTTTTGACAAGTTATAAATAATCTTATTTATATAAATTAAGTTGAAAATATTTGATTTTTACTATTATATGTAGATATCTAAGATAAAAAAT
>JFLX01000083.1 GCA_000634215.1 Prochlorococcus sp. scB243_495L20
AAAATTAATTAAATTATTAGTAAATTTTGCTTTAATTTAGCGATCTAAAATCATGGGGCAAATAGTTGGAATTGATTTAGGTACTACTAACTCTGTTGTAGGAGTTATAGAAGCTGGTCGTCCAATTGTTATTGCTAATTCTGAAGGTTCTAGAACTACACCCTCAATAATTGGATTTACAAAAGATAAAGAAATAGTAATAGGAGACCAAGCAAGAAGACAACTTGTTCTAAATCCTAAGAATACCTTTTATAACCTAAAAAGATTTATTGGTAGTGACTGGGATGAATTAGATGAGAATAGCATTTCTGTTCCTTACAGTGGAAAGGCTAATAATAATGGAAGCGTTAGAGTTCTTAGTCCAAATACAGAAAGAGAGTATGCACCAGAAGAGTTAGTGAGCTCATTAATTAGAAAATTAATTAATGATGCTGAAACTTATCTTGGAGATACGGTTGATTCTGCAGTTATCACTGTACCTGCTTACTTTAATGAATCTCAAAGGCAAGCTACAAAGGATTCTGCAATATTAGCTGGTATTAAAGTAGATAGAATTTTAAATGAACCTACTGCTGCTGCTTTAGCTTATGGTTTTGAAAAAAGTTCTTCTAATAATGTTTTAGTTTTTGATTTAGGAGGAGGAACATTTGATGTTTCATTATTGAAAATTTCTAATGGTGTATTTGATGTTAAAGCCACTTGTGGAGATACACAGCTAGGGGGTAACAATTTTGATTCAAAAATAGTTGATTGGCTTGCAGAAAAATTTCTAGCTAAACATGATATTGATCTAAGAAGGGATAGACAAGCTTTACAGAGATTAACTGAGGCAGCTGAAAAAGCTAAATGTGAATTGTCAGGTTTGCAAAAAACAAAAATATCTTTACCATTTATCACAACAAGTAATGAAGGTCCGCTACATATTGAAGAAACTTTGAATAGAAAAATATTTGAATCATTATCACAAGATTTACTTGATAGATTGTTAGAGCCTGTGCAAATAGCTTTAGATGATTCTGGATGGAGCGCAGAAGATATTGATGAAGTAGTTCTCGTAGGTGGCAGTACAAGAATCCCAATGGTTCAACAGCTAGTAAAGACTCTTGTTCCAAATGATCCTTGTCAATCTGTTAATCCTGATGAAGTAGTAGCAATTGGGGCCGCGATACAATCTGGAATTATTAGCGGTGATTTACAAGATTTATTATTAAATGACGTTACTCCCTTATCTCTAGGTTTAGAAACTATTGGTGGTCTTATGAAGGTACTTATTCCTCGTAATACGCCAATACCAGTAAGACAATCTGATGTTTTTAGTACTTCCGAAGCTAATCAATCATCAGTTGTTGTTCAAGTACGGCAGGGAGAAAGACCTTTAGCCTCTGAAAATAAATCACTTGGTAAATTTAGACTATCAGGAATACCTCCAGCTCCAAGAGGTATACCTCAAGTGCAGGTTGCATTTGATATTGATGCTAATGGTCTTTTAGAAGTAAGTGCAACTGATAGAACAACTGGAAGAAAGCAAACAGTCACAATCTCTGGAGGTTCCAATTTAAATGAACAAGAAATAAATTCTATAATTGAAGAAGCCAAAGCAAAAGCTAATGAAGATAGGAAAAGAAGATCTGTTATTGATAGAAAAAATAGTGCTTTGACTCTTATTGCGCAAGCTGAGAGAAGACTTAGAGATGCTTCATTGGAATTTGGCCCTTATGGTGCTGAAAGGCAACAACGAGCCGTTGAATTAGCTATTCAAGATGTTGAAGAGTATATAGATGATGATGATCCTCAAGAATTAGAAATCTCAGTAAGTGCTCTTCAAGAAGCATTATTTGGCTTAAATAGAAAATTTGCAGCAGAAAAGAAAACTGATAATAATCCCTTACAAAGCATTAAAAATACATTTGGATCATTAAAGGATGAACTCTTTTCAGATGATTATTGGGATGATGATCCTTGGGATAATCAAATGAATAGAAATTATAAAAATTCGAGGTATGGTAATTCTAGGGACGATGATCCATGGGACAATGACTACTTCCTCTAAAAAAGACTATATGTCGATTTTGGGTTTGCCCCCTGATTTCGATGATAAAGAACTAAAAAAGGCCTTTCGAAGAGAAGCAAGAAAATGGCATCCAGATTTAAATAAAAACGATCTTAATGCAGAAGAAAGATTTAAATTAATTAACGAAGCATACGAATATCTACGTGATCCTAATGTAAGAAAAAATAGTTCGGATGAAAAAAACCAGGATGATAAAGAAAATAATAATTTCGAGAAAGGTTTTCCTGACTTTGAAGATTATCTTGATTCATTATTTGGATATGAATATTCACCAAAGAATTACGAGGAAAATGATGATGAATCATTTGATGATGAATCGATAAATACAAATAATGATGAATTTAATAATCATGATTATCCTACAACCTCTCCAGATGAGCCACCTCCAGTAAAACTCGACCAAGATATCGAGACAATTATAGAATTAACTCCTGATGAGGCCTTAAATGGAGCTTCAATTTTAATTGAGCTTGAAGATGAAACTGTAGTAGAAGTTGATACACCTCCTTTCGCTGGAGATGGATGGCGATTAAGACTTGAAAATATTGCAAGAGGAGGTAAAGATCATTATCTACAGTTAAAAGTTCAAACGGAAAGTGGTCTAAGAATTGATGGTTTAAGAGTTCTGTATAAATTAGAGTTATTTCCTCATGATGCTCTTCTTGGTTGTGCAGTAGAGGTTCCTACCCTTGATGGAAATGTCACACTTCAAGTACCACCAAAATCATCTACGGGAAGAATGTTACGTTTGAAAGGGAGGGGCTTAACTTTCGAAGATAATGTAGGTGATCAATATGTTGAAATCCTGGTAGTGATACCTGCTGATATTAATGATGAAGAAATTGCTTTATATACAAGATTACAAGAATTATCACTTTCTGATTCTTAATCAAATATTATATAAATAGAAAATTCGATGCTCATGAACGTATTTGTTCTTTTATATAATTCAGGAACAGATAAGGAAGGAATTCATTCAATCGAACTTAAAGGAAGGACCATAGTTCTTATGTTTGAAGATAAGGATGATGCAACAAGATATTGTGGTCTTCTAGAAGCTCAAGATTTTCCTTTGCCAACGGTAGAGATTATCAATATAGAGGAAATAAAAGATTTCTGTATTAAATTAGAATATGAATGCAAATTAGTAGAAAAAAATTTTGTACCTAAAACCGCAGAAGATAGG
>JFLX01000084.1 GCA_000634215.1 Prochlorococcus sp. scB243_495L20
CCTAAAACCGCAGAAGATAGGTTATTAATTTCACCACCCCAGAAAAACCTAGAAGTTGAAAATTGGGAGGAAGAGAAAAACAGTAATAAAGATAGCATTGATATAAACACTATTAAGGAAAACCTTGAAAAGTTGCTTTAGCTATTAAAATATTTAATAATTACTAAACAAATAAAACATGACAACTGCATTATTTGAAACAGAAGTTGGGAACATTAATATTGAATTTTTCTCTGACGATGCACCTAATACAGTTAAAAACTTCACGAGCCTAATTAGTGATGGTTTTTATGATGGTCTAGCATTTCACAGAGTTATTCCTGGATTTATGGCTCAGGGTGGATGTCCAAATACTCGTGATGGAGCATCAGGCATGCCTGGAACTGGTGGACCTGGATATAATATAAAATGTGAAATTAATTCCAATAAACATCTAAAAGGCTCACTTTCTATGGCTCATGCAGGAAAGGATACAGGTGGAAGTCAGTTTTTCATTGTTTACGAACCACAGCCTCATCTCGATGGAGTTCATACAGTTTTTGGTAAGACTGATGATATGGATGTAGTGCTAAAGCTTACTAATGGGTCAAAAATTTTAAAGGCAACTTTAAATTAGTTTTTAGCCCTCAAAAACAATACTAAATGTCTCTTTACCTAGATTAAATTTTCTTGTAGATGAATACAAGATTTCATTATTTATTGAAAATTTAGTATTGATTAATTTGATGCTGCTTTTTGGGTGTAATGCTTGTTCAATGTTTCTTGAAACAATAATTCCAATATTTGTACTATTTTCATAATTGGATAAAAACTGAATAAATAATTCAATATTCTTTATTTCTTCATCAGTAATGTTGGAATTGGTTCTATTCTGATCATGCAAAATTCGCCAAACTAATTTTGGTCTATTCCAAAAAGCCAATAACCTTGGAGTACTTTCTAGTTTAATATTAATGTTCATATCACTACAGAATTTAATAACTTTATTTTTTATTGGAACTAGATCAATAGATTTATATTTCCCATCAAGAAAAATTGATATAAATGGATCAATATTCCTGGAATTAGGATTATCTTCATCAATCATGTGGCCTAACTTCGTTTTTTTTACACTCAAGTATTCTGCATTATTATCGTTTGGACAAATTACTAATGGAACTCTTTCAATAACCTCTATTCCATAACCACCTAATCCAGCAATCTTTCTAGGATTGTTTGTAAGTAATTTCAGTTTTTTAATACCTAGATCGGTTAATATCTGTGCTCCAACTCCATAATTTCTAAGATCAGCGGGGAAACCTAATCTTTCATTAGCTTCTACAGTATCTAATCCACCATCTTGTAAACTATAAGCTTTTAATTTATTTATTAGACCAATACCTCTACCTTCTTGTCTTAAGTAAACAACAACTCCTTCTTCCTCCTTTTCTATCCTTGATAAAGCAGCCTCTAACTGCGGTCTACAGTCACAACGTAGAGATCCAAAAGCATCGCCTGTTAAGCACTCTGAATGCATTCTTACTAGTACAGGCTCGCATAATTTTGATGATTTTTGTTTAACTAATGCAACATGTTCTGAACCATCAAGTTCATTAACATATCCATAAGCTTTAAAATTACCAAAAATGCTAGGAAGTACAGCATCTGATTTTCTAAATACAAATCTCTCAGTTTGAAACCGATAACTTATTAAATCAGCTATGGATATTAATTTCATTCCCCACTGTTTTGCATACTCTTTAAGTTGTGGAAGTCTTGACATGGAACCGTCAGGATTTTGTATTTCGCAAATCACTCCAGCGGGGTAAAGACCGGACATTGCAGCAATATCTACTGCCGCTTCAGTATGACCTGCTCTTTTTAATACTCCACCTTTTTTAGCTCTTAATGGGAAAATATGTCCGGGCCTCCTTAAATCATCAGGTTTTGTATTAGGGTTTATAGCAACTTGAATTGTCTTGGCCCTGTCTTCAGCGGAAATTCCCGTAGTAACATTGTTTTCAGGTCCAGCATCAATTGAAATCGTAAAAGCTGTTTGATTTTCATCTGTATTTCTATCTACCATCAATGGTAAATCTAAAGAGTCAAGCTTTTCACCTTGCATAGCTAGGCATATAAGACCACGTCCCTCAGTAGCCATAAAATTTATTTGCTGTGGAGTTGCAAACTGCGCTGCACATATTAAATCTCCTTCATTTTCTCTTCTTTCATCATCAACAACAATTATGCATTCTCCATTTCTTATAGCTGCTAACGCATCGCTGATAGGATCAAATTCAATTTTAAAAGAATCATTTATATCCAAAATTGTTCCATTATTTGATTTGGGACTTGTTTCTTTCATTATTCCTATCAATATAGAAAAATAGTGTTTTAGTTACCTTAAATTCAACACTTTATAATCCTATCTCAAAGTCTGCCAATTCAAAGAAATGAATGTTGCAATAGTAGGTGCTACTGGTTACGGCGGTATTCAAGCGGTAAATCTTTTAAATAAAAATAA
>JFLX01000085.1 GCA_000634215.1 Prochlorococcus sp. scB243_495L20
AATTTCATTTTTAGGGGGTAATAAAACATCTGGTTCAAAGTGGAATGATAATTTTCCTTTTATTTATCTAGAAAATGATCCTTATATAGAAGAAATTTCAGTAGATAATATTTCAAAAAATTCAGATGTTGCTTTGCTTTGCTTACCAAATGGCCTATCTTCAACATTGACGAGGAAATTATTAGATAGAGGACTTAAAGTTATTGATTTATCTGCTGATTACAGATATAAGTCTTTAGATCATTGGGAAAAAGTATATTCCAAAGAAGCTGCTATTTATAAAAGGAATGATGATGATTTATGTAAAGAAGCGGTCTACGGTCTTCCTGAAATAAATAAAGAAGCCATTTCAAAAGGAAGATTAATTGCATGTCCAGGATGTTATCCAACATCTGCTCTTATTCCATTAGTTCCTTATCTCTCGCAAGGAATTATTGAAAATGAAGGTATAGTAATTGATTCTAAAAGCGGAACTTCTGGAGGTGGTCGAGAACCAAACCAAAAGCTACTATTATCAGAATGTGGAGAAGGTCTATCAGCATATGGATTGATAAACCATAGACATACCTCAGAGATCGAGCAAGTAGCATCATTAATTTCTGGAAATAAAATTGAACTACTTTTTACACCTCATTTAGTTCCAATTTCAAGGGGTATGCATTCGACTATATATGGGAGATTAAGAGACCCAGGGCTAACTTCTGATGATTGCAGAATTCTTTTGGATAATTATTATAGAAATTTCAAAAATATTAAAGTCTTACCTGTTGATACATTCCCTTCAACAAAATGGGTTAAAAATACAAATCAAATTTACCTTTCTGTAAAAGTTGATATTCGAAATGGAAGGATAGTTATATTATCTGTAATTGATAATTTGTTAAAAGGACAGACAGGGCAAGCAATTCAAAATTTAAATATTATGAGCGGATTTTCAATGGATGAAGGTCTTGATTTAACTAATAATTATCCATAAAATTACTTCTTATCAAAAAACCAACAATAGAGATTGATTGAGGTAAAATTTTATGCTCAAGCATTTGAATTCTTTTGGTAAGTGATTCAATATCATCATCATTTCTAATTGACAATGCAGCTTGCATTATCAATGATCCACTATCTACCTCCGCTTCAACAAAATGTACAGAACAACCAGTTATTTTTGAACCATTTAATATAGAGTCCTTTATCGCAGAACCACCTTTATATGCTGGAAGCAATGAAGGGTGAATATTTATTATCTTATTCTTAAATTTATTAATAAAAAATGGAGTAACAATTTTCATCCAGCCTGCCATAACCACAAGTTCAACATCGTAATGAATTAAAGTATTTACAATTTCTAATTCAAATTCCTCTTTTTGTATAAAGTCTTTGCCTCTTATAATTTTGTGAGGTATTTTTTTACTTTCTGCTCTAAGAATACAACCTGCATCATCTTTGTTTGTTATTAAAACTTTTATATCTATATCTAATTCTCCTTTTTCTGAGAGATTAATTAATTCCTGAAAGTTTGTTCCTTTCCCAGAAGCAAGTACACCTATTTTTAATTTTGGGAAAAATCTTCTATATTCAGATATCTCAGGCGAAATTATGTAATTAAATGATTTATCCAAAGTTTTTTAATTTTATCCAATGATAAATTCATATGAAATAAAAAAAACCCTCAATTTTAATTGTTTATATTAAAAAACATATTTATTTGAAAATATAAATTTAAACAATTTTAAATGAATCAAATCTATGTACTATTCGTATAGATATAATTAGTGAGTAACTAAAGGAAACAAATATATAATATGAATGGAGATTTAAACTCATGGGATAAATTTTGTGATTATCTTTGGTTTGATAAAAAATTAAATATTTGGTTAGACATAAGCAAAATTAATTTCACAAATGAAGAAATAAAAAATTTAGAAGAGAAATTTGTAGATGTATTTTCATCAATAAAAGAATAAGAAAATGGTGCAATCTCAAATATTGATGAAAATAGACAAGTTGGACATTATTGGCTTAGAAATCCATCAATTTCACCATCTTCAAAAATAGGTGAGGAAATTAGCGCAGATATTGATTCAATCTCTGAATTTGGGAAACAAATTTTAAATGGAGATATTAAGAATAAGAATCAACAGAACTATACTGATGTTCTATGGATAGGAATTGGTGGAAGTGGTTTAGGACCATTACTTATTACAGAGTCACTGCAGAAGTGCTCTAAAGGCTTAAATTTTTCTTATATCGATAATGTTGATCCTTTTTTAATTAGCGAAAAGTTAGAAGAGTTATCTGATAAATTATCCACAACATTATTTGTAGTAGTAAGCAAATCAGGTGGTACGCCTGAACCTAGAATTGCTATGGAAATTATTAAAAGTCATTGTGAAAATAATTCTCTTGATTGGAATTCTAATGCTATAGCTATAACGATGAAAGATAGTAAATTATTTAAAAAGGCCTCTTCTGAAAATTGGTTAAAAATATTTAATTTGCAGGATTGGGTTGGAGGAAGAACAAGTATTACAAGCTCTGTGGGATTACTTCCATTAGCTCTTATTAATGAAAATATATTTGAATTTATTAGAGGTGCATCATTAATGGATGAGGCCACACGTATAAGTGATTTTAAAAATAATCCCGCAGCATTATTGTCATCTGCTTGGTATTTAACTGGGGATGGCGTTGGGAAGAGAGATATGGTTGTATTACCATATAGAGATAGGTTACAGGTATTTAGTAAATATCTTCAGCAATTAGTAATGGAATCATTAGGAAAGAAATTTAATAGGAATGGTGAAGTAGTTAATCAAGGTATTTCTGTTTTTGGTAATAAAGGATCTACAGATCAGCATGCTTATGTTCAGCAACTGAGAGATGGTATTGATAATTTCTTTTGTATATTTATTGAATTATTAGATTCTCCATCTACTAATATTTTTGATGAAAAAGAGAATCCTAAAGAATATCTTTCTGGTTTTTTGCAAGGAACAAGATCGGCACTCTCTAGTGAAGCAAGACAAAGTATCACTATTACTTTAGAAAAGTTAAATTGTTTTTCACTAGGGGCCTTAATCGCTTTATTTGAGAGGGCTGTATCCTTCTACGCTGAATTGGTAAATATAAATGCATATGATCAACCTGGAGTTGAAGCTGGAAAAAAAGCAGCTGCAAATATTATTGAGTATCAACAAAAAGTAAGTAATTTATTAGATGAAGGTGGAGAATATTCTATAAATGACATAACATCATTATTTGATAATTCAGTTAGTGAACCCATATTTTTTATACTCCGTGAAATGTGTTTCGGTAATGATAATTATTTAGTTAAGGGCAATTGGTCAAATCCAAATTCATTAGTTATTCAAAAAATAAATTCTTAAACAACAATATTCATAATTTTTCCTTTAACAATAATTATTTTTCTTATTTCCTTATCTTGAGTCCATTTTAAAATGGTAGGTCTTTTAAAAGTCAATTCCTTAATTTGATCTTCACTCATATCATTATTAATATTTACTTTGTCTCTAACTTTTCCATTCACTTGTATTACTAGTTCATATGAATCTTCCTTGAGTGCTTCGGCATTAAATGAAGGCCAGTGTTCTAAATGTACAGATTTTTTAAACCCTATAAGATGCCATATTTCTTCTGCAATATGAGGTGCAAATGGAGCCAACAAAATACAAAATGTTTTTAAAGCATCAATTTTTAAGTTATTGTTTACGTCATTAATGGAATTTGATAATGAATTATAAAACTTCATTAGTTCTGAAATCGCAGTATTAAATTGGTTATTTAATATGTCATTTGAAATTTCTTTTATAGCGATATTCATTGACTTTATTAAACTTTTTTCTTTATCTGGATAGGAATTAGATTTACTATTTATCTCTTTTGCACAATTTGTATAAAGCTTCCAAATCCTGCTTAAAAATCTAAATTGTCCTTCAACATCTGTATCTCCCCATTCCAAATCTTTTTCTGGTGGTGCTTTAAATAATATGAACATTCTTGCTGTATCTGCTCCATATTTTTTAATTACTGATTCAGGGTCTATTCCATTATATTTAGACTTAGACATCTTCTCAAAAAGAACTTCGAGTTTTGAATTGTCAATTGGATCTGTAGGATTTGATAAGTCAGTAATATCGGTAGGAGAAACATATTTACCAGTTTTATTGTTTTTATACGCTGCCGCCTGAACCATTCCTTGCGTTAATAGTTTTCTGAAAGGTTCATCAATTTCAAATAGCTCATTGTCTCTCAAGGCTTTAGTGAAAAATCTTGCATATAACAAGTGCAATATTGCATGCTCTACCCCTCCAACATATTGATCTACTGGCAACCACTTATTGATATCAATCTTTTCAAATGGCTTATTAGAACATTTTGAAGATGGATATCTTAAAAAATACCATGATGAACACATGAAAGTGTCCATAGTATCAGTCTCTTTTCTTGCCTCTATTCCACATTTTGGACATGTAGTATTTATCCAATTATTATTATCACCTAAAGCATTAATCTTGTTAGCCGAGATTTCTATATCTTTTGGTAAGGAAACTGGTAATTCCGATTGCTTTAATGGAACAGATCCACATTTTTTGCAATTAACTATTGGTATCGGACATCCCCAATATCTTTGCCTAGAGATTAACCAATCTCTTAGACGATATTGAATCTTATTTTCAGCCCATCCATTATTTACTCCCTGCTCTGAAATTTTTATTTTAGCAATAGTATTTTCTATGCCATTGTATTGATTTGAATTAATAAGATATCCTTTTTCTACATAAGCTTCTTCAAGCTCTTTATTTTGTTCACTTTTATCCTTTATTATTACCTGTTTAATATCAATATTATTTTTCTTAGCAAATTCAAAATCTCTTAGATCATGAGCAGGAACGCCCATAACAGCACCTGTACCGTATTCATCGAGAACATAACTTGCCACCCAAATAGGAATAGGTTCAGAATTAACTGGATTTATTGCTGTTAAGTTTGTTTTTATTCCAATTTTTTCAAGTTCATTATTTTTATTATTTTTCAAATATTGTTTAAGATTTTCTATATCTTGTATTGTTTCTTGATCAGATATATTTTTTACTAATGAATGATTAACAGAAATTGCTAAATAAGTAACTCCAAATAAAGTATCTGGCCTTGTTGTAAATACAGTAATTTTCTCTTCTAAATTGGTATTGATATTAAAATTAATATTTGTACCAATTGACTTTCCAATCCAATTATCTTGCATTATTTTTACTCTTTCTGGCCAGTTATCTAATTTTTCTAAATCCTTCAATAATTCATCCGCATAATTAGTAATTCTTAAAAACCATTGCTTTAATAATTTTTTTTCAACTACTGCCCCAGATCTCCAAGATTTACCATCTGAATCAACTTGTTCATTCGCTAGGACTGTATTATCTATAGGATCCCAATTAACTTCTGATTCCTTTTGATATACAAGACCTGCCTTGTATAACTCTAAAAATAGATATTGAGTCCAAATATAATAATTTTCATCACATGTTGCAAATTCCCTATCCCAATCAACTGATAATCCCAAA
>JFLX01000086.1 GCA_000634215.1 Prochlorococcus sp. scB243_495L20
TAAAATATTTGATATAAAAAAAATTTGCAACAGGCAATTTGGTATTGGAGCAGATGGTGTGATTTTTATAGAAGAACCTAATGAAGATAATTATGCAAAAATGATAATTTTTAATTCTGATGGTACTGAAGCAGAAATGTGTGGAAACGGAATTAGGTGTTTAGTTGAGTATCTCCACTTAATGGATTCAATGAATAATAAAAATATAGAATATAAAATTGAGACTAAAGCAGGTTTAAAAATTGCAAAATATATAAATGATGAAATTACAGTAAAAATGGGAGTTCCAATTTTAGAATGTCAAAATATTCCAACAACAATTGAAAAAAAAATAAATTCAATTCCTTCACACGAATTTATTGAGAAAGATTTTAATAATATGGGTTATGCGGTAGGAATGGGAAATCCTCATTTAATATTCTTTGTAAAAGACATAGAGTCAATTGTTCTGTCCAGAC
>JFLX01000087.1 GCA_000634215.1 Prochlorococcus sp. scB243_495L20
AAACCATAGTAACCTTACCAGGAGGTAATCTTAAAATTGATTGGACAAAAGACGATTGTGAAGTAATGATGACCGGTAATGCAAAAAAGGCTTTCTAAGGATCAATGTTAGTAAATTAATGGAAAATAATTTTATTTATTTAGATAATGCATCCACAACTCCATTATCTGAGAATGTTTTAAATATAATTAATTCAACTTACAAGAATTATTGGCATAACCCTTCATCTACATATGAGCTAGGGATAAAATGCTCTACATATCTCGAAAAAATTAGATCTAAAATTGCCTATATATTTGAAGCAGATGCAGAGGATATAATTTTTACATCTGGTTCTTCGGAATCGACAAATATTGTATTTAATAATATTTATGAGAACTTTAAAAATGGTAGGGTTGTTATTTCAAATGTTGAACATCAAGCAACAACTATTTGTGCTAATAAACTAAGAAAACAAAATTGGGATATTTACGAATGGAAGGTAAATAATGATGGAATTTTAAATATTTCTAATATCGAAAATATTTTAAACAATGATACTAAGTTTGTATCAATTATTTGGGGACAAAGTGAAATTGGGACAATACAACCTGTCCAATTTATTGGTAACAAATGTGAAGAATTAAATATAATGTTTCATTTAGATGGAACTCAAATATTAAGTAATGGAATATTCAGTTGGAAAGATCTTAAATGTGATTTTTTAAGTTTATCTGCTCATAAATTTGGAGGTCCAAAAGGGATCGGTATTCTTTTAACAAAAGAAAATTCTAGACAAATTTTAAAAAATAATGACATATCACTTACTCAGGAATTTTCAATTAGGCAAGGGACACAAGCTTTGCCATTAATCGCTGGAATGTATGAATCATTAAAGAATATTAAAGGAAAAATAAAATTATAT
>JFLX01000088.1 GCA_000634215.1 Prochlorococcus sp. scB243_495L20
CTGAATTTCCTTCTAATAATATTAATAAACTCAAAAATTATTTTTTTCAAAAAATTAAAGATAATAATCATATAAAGATTACGGGTAGTATTAACAATAGACTTCCCAATCATATTTCGTTTCTACTATTAAATAAACTATTTGAGCCTATAAGGGCCTATAAGATTGTTAATTTCATGTCAGAAAATAAAATAGCCATAAGTAGTGGAAGTGCTTGTTCAAGTTCATCTGGGAAACCTAGCTCAACACTAAAAAATATTGGTTTAAAAGATGATGAACTATATTCAAATATTCGTGTTACTTTAGGTTCAATAAACAATAAGTCAGAAATAGATAAATTTTTAGAACTTATTCAAATATGTATTGAAAAATTTTAATGGAAACTAATTACAAACTACCTAAAGATTTAAATGAATCTCTTAAGAATATGGAGGATGCAATTATTCCAAGTTTATTAGATTCAAATAAAAGATTTACTATAGAATTTAATTTTGAAGGATTGAAGTTTAACAGAATTGGAATAACTATTTACAAGATATTGTCTAAAAATAATAATGTATTTATGACATTTGCTGATCAAGGTGCTGTGGCTTTGACACAAAGAGACTATCCAGATATCAAAGATAAAATTTTTACTTTTAAATCATTTAATGAATCAAATAATAT
>JFLX01000089.1 GCA_000634215.1 Prochlorococcus sp. scB243_495L20
AAAACATGGAAAAATATTTATTTTCTGCAGCCTTTAAATAAAGCTGCTCTTATGCATATTTATCCAAATAACTGGTTGCTTTTTAAAGAAGAAAATAAAAGATATTTTTTTAAAAAAGAATTTGAAATTAAACCCGACAATGAATCTATTTTTGTGAATTTATAGATTGAATGTGATAAAAAAAATTTATTCATTTTTCTTAACTGTTCTTGTATTAGTAACATCTCCTTTCTTAATAAGATATTTACTAGCAAATCAGAAAATAACTATTTTAAATAGTATTTATTTTAATTTCCCGGGAATAATTACTAAAAACAAAATATGTCCTACTTATGATGCTTTATTGAATCAAACGCTTGATGATTCTTTTAGTGCATCTATTATTAATAATAAAGGGGAAATTATTAGTTCCTACAATGAGGATGTTCCAAGGTTACCGGCATCTAATCAAAAATTATTCTCATCAGCTTATGTTTTAAGTAAATATAAATTAAATAATAATTTAAAAACTTCCTTATTTAAAAATAAAAACGATTATTATTTACACGGTCAAGGTGATCCAGATCTTAATTATGATAATATAATCGAACTAATTTCAAATGTTAAAGAAAATAAAATTATTAACTTCAATATTGTAGAAATTGATTCAAATTCATATTGGCCTAATGGTTGGACAAATACTGATAAACTTTACGAATATGGATCTCCAATTACATCTCTTGCAATAGAAAGTAATCACA
>JFLX01000090.1 GCA_000634215.1 Prochlorococcus sp. scB243_495L20
TATAAGCATTATTCAAAATTCTAATAAAATTGATAAAGAAAAAGCTTTTAAATTATTAAGTGATATTTATTACTTGAAATCTTGTTAATAAAAATATTATTTAAAATATTCTTTTAAATCCCTCTCAACAGAGGGGGGTACCATGTGATTAATTTCACCACCAAATTTTGCAACTTCTTTTACTAAAGAACTACTGAGAAAACTATAATTTGTATTTGTCGATAAAAATATAGTTTCAATATCATTATTAAGAGATTTATTTGTATGAGCAATCTGAAGTTCATACTCAAAATCACTCATTGCTCTTAAGCCTCTAAGAATAAGATTAGCTTTAAGATCATTTGCACAATCTACAGTTAGACCAGAATAAGAAATAACTTCAATATTAGGTAAATGAGAAAGAGAATTTTTTATTTGTATTATTCGTCTTTCAAGATTAAATGTTGGTGTTTTAGAAGTATTTTCTAAAACAGCAACTACTAGATTGCCAAATATTTTTTCAGCTCTTTCTATTAAATCAATATGCCCGTTTGTTAAAGGATCGAATGTACCAGGATAAAGAATTTTCATGAATTTATTATGTTCGAATAAGAAATTTAGTTAAAATAAGTTTATTAGATATATCAATTATGACATTAAATCTAGAAGCAAAAAAAATCTTATTAAGAAAAATACCTCACGGATTATTTATTTGTGGAGTTAGAGACGAAGATAAAAATGAAGTGAATGGATTTACTGCTAGTTGGGTGACTCAAGGTTCCTTCACTCCTCCATTAGTCGTAATGGCTGTTAGAGCAGAAGGTTCTAGTCATGAAATAATAAAGTCCACCAATAAGTTCTCATTAAATGTCCTCAAAAGTGATCAAAAGGATCTAGCAGCTGTTTTCTTTAAACCCCAAAAAGCATTAGGAGGCAGATTTGAATCTGTTGAATTTAATTTAGGTGAACTTGGATTGCCTATTTTAGTTGATAGTGTTGGTGGAGTTGAATGTAATGTTGTTGGAAGTGTTATTCATGGAGACCATACAGTTTTTGTAGGAGAAGTTCAATCTGCTTATTTGAATAATGATGTTGACTCTCTAAATTTATCTTCAACTGGTTGGAATTATGGAGGTTAATCTTTATATATGAGTAATTCATCTATAGAAACAATAGATAACAAATATAATTTTAAAATTGAATATAAATTAATCAATAATAAAGAATTACTAAAATCAAGATTATCCGAAATTCCAAAGTCATCTGGATGCTATCTTTTTAAAGATATAGATAATAATTTACTTTATATTGGTAAATCTAAAAAGCTACGCAGTAGAGTTAGTAGTTATTTTAATAATTTTTCAGATTTAACTCCAAGATTAAGTTTGATGGTTCGTCAAATAACTGAGATAGAAATTATAGTTACAGATAGCGAATATGAAGCACTAAATTTAGAGTCAAATTTAATAAAAACAAACAAACCATACTTTAATATTCTTTTAAAGGATGATAAGAAATATCCATATCTTTGCATAACCTGGAGTGAAAAATATCCTCGAATATTTATTACAAGAAGAAGAAGAAATAGAAATAATTTAGATAGATATTATGGACCTTATGTAGATGTCGGGTTATTAAGGAGAACATTATTTACGATAAAAAAAATATTTCCACTTAGACAAAGGCCAAGGCCAGTCTATAAAGATAGAACTTGTTTGAATTATTCAATAGGAAGATGTCCAGGTGTTTGCCAAGAAGTAATATCATCCGACGATTATAAAAAAATAATGAAACAAGTATCTATGATATTTCAAGGAAGGAATGATGACTTAGAAATATTTTTACAAAAAAAAATGTTGCAATTTTCAAATGATTTAGATTATGAAAATGCAGCAAAAATAAGGGACCAAATTTCAGGTTTAAAATTATTAACTGAATCACAAAAAATATCAATACCTGATTCTTTAATTAATAGAGATATCTTAGGAATAGTTTCAGAAAAAAATGTAGCTAGTATACAAATTTTCCAAATGAGATCTGGTAAACTTATTGGAAGAATTGGCTATAGTCAAAAATTAAATAATGAAGATGAAAATCTTATTTTACAAAAGGTATTAGAAGAGCATTATATGAATGTTGAAGCCGTAGAAATACCATCAGAAATTCTTATTCAATATAACCTTCCAAAACAAGCAACCATAGAGGATTGGTTAACGGAGCTAAGAAAAAAGAAAGTAAAAATCTTAATCCCAAAAAGAAATAAAAAACATGAAACTGTAGAAATGGTTTTAAAGAATGCGAAATTGGAATTAGACAGAATATTAAATGGGATACAAGATAATGAATCATCAATTGAGGATCTTGCCCAAATACTAGAATTAAGCGAGCAACCTAAAAGAATTGAAGGTTATGATATTAGCCATATTCAAGGTAGTGACCCTGTAGCATCACAAGTCGTTTTTATTGATGGGATTCCTTCTAAACAACATTATAGGAAATATAAAATTAAAGATCCAAACGTTTTTGTAGGACATAGTGATGATTTTGCTTCGATATATGAAGTAATACATAGAAGGTTTAAAAAATGGTCAAGATTTAAAAAAAGCGGAGGGGATTTTTCAATATTAAATGATAAAACGAATAGTAAATTAGACAATGAACTTCTATCAGATTGGCCAGATTTAATAATGATTGATGGAGGAAAAGGACAGTTAAATGCAGCTATTAAAGCATTAAAAGAATTAAATCTTGAGGAAGAAGTAACTATATGTTCATTAGCAAAAAAAAATGAAGAAATATTTATTCCAGGATTTACAAAGTCTCTTGACACTGATGAAAATCAAAAAGGAGTTCTTCTATTAAGAAGGGTAAGAGATGAAGCACATAGATTTGCATTATCTTTTCACAGAGACAAAAGATCTAAGAGAATGAATAGATCTCAATTATCCCAAATCAGTGGATTAGGACCATCAAGAATAAGAGAATTGCTTGAGCATTTTAAATCAATAGACGCGATAAGAATAGCTAGTAAAGAGGATTTATCAAAAGTTAAAGGACTTGGAAAAAATTCAGTAAATGATATATATGAGTATTTTAACGAGTTATAAATATTAATTAATTTTTGAAAAATAGATTTCTTGATATTGTTAAATATAACTATATTAAAAATATATATTTTTAAATTAATCTAGTAATTTGGCAGCTGAAGCATATCTCTGGTTTAAATCACTTCACATTATGGGTGTAATAGTTTGGTTTGCGGGACTTTTTTATTTAGTAAGACTTTTTATATACCATGAAGAATCTAAAAATATGGATAATGAATTAAAAATTGCCTTTAATAAACAATACACCTTAATGGAAAAAAGGCTGGCAAATATAATCACGACACCTGGGATGATATTAGCTTTAAGTATGGCTATATGCATGGTTATTATGCAACCAAGTTGGTTAAGTGAGAAGTGGTTGCAAATTAAAATTTCTTTTGTTTTAGCATTAGTAATTTATCATTCTTATTGTTATAAAATAATGGATTCATTACAAAATGGCACTTCAACCATTTCAGCAAAAAACCTTAGATTATTAAATGAATTGCCTACTTTATTATTATTTATAATTGTACTTTTAGTTATTTTTAAAAATAATTTTCCAACTAGTGTTGCTACATGGAGCGTAGTTGGACTAATTATTTTCATGTTGGCTTCAATACAATTATATGCAAAAATTAGAAAGAAAAATGAGAATTCATTAAGTAATGAATAGGGAAGACTTAGTAAAATTAACTTCTAATATTAATAAAAATAGTTGTCCTAAAAATATTAATTTTCACTGTCATACAAAATTTAGTGATGGAAGTCTAGAACCATATGAACTTTTAGAACAAGCTTATAAAAATAATTTAAAATTTTTATCAATAACCGATCATCATACAATTAAAGCTCATGAATATATAAAAAAAAATAATATACTCAAAAATTATCCTAAAGATTCTTTTACCTTAATTTCAGGAATAGAAATTAATTGTTTGATTCTAGGATGTTTAGTACATGTAATTGGATTGGGAATAGATATAAAAAGTAAATATCTAAATCCATACATTCTTGGAGAGTCACCAATAGGTAATGATTTAAATATTAAATCAGTTATTAAAGCAATAAATTTAGCTGGTGGTTTATCATTTCTTGCACATCCAGCGAGATACAGGATTCCCTTTTATAAATTAATTCCAGAGGCCAAAATACAAGGTATTGATGGAATAGAGGTTTGGTACGATTATGAACTTAATGAAGAATGGAATCCTAGTTTATTTGTATGTTCAGAAATAGATAAATTAGCAGATAAATATTCAATGCTAAAAACATGCGGAACAGATAGTCACGGACTTTCGCTATTAGGTAGATAATTCAGAATTCGTTTTTTTCTATGATTGAATCAGTATTAATAATTATGTTCTTTAAATTTTCAATGACATCTGATGAACAATTATTCCACATTTTTCTATTGACAATTTCAAGAAATCTTTGTGCAATATCTCTTAAAGCCCATGGATTATTCTCTAGAAAGAAATTCTTAAGATCCAGATCACATAACCATGATTTATAAACTTCCTCATAACACCAATCTGAGACTACTTCAGTAGAAGCATCAAAAGCATATAAGTAATCTAGTGTAGCTGAAAATTCAAAAGCTCCCTTATAACCATTATCCTTCATTCCATTTATCCATTTAGGGTTAAGTATTCTTGATATAACAACTTTATTAATTTCATCTTGCAATTTTGATATTTTAGACAATCCAAATTTTGATAAATCACCATGATACATTTCAGGTAATTTACCGCTCAATTTTTTTACTGCTGAAGATAATCCGCCCTGAAACTGATAATAATCATCAGAATCTAAAATATCATGTTCCTTATTATCTTGGTTATGAACAACTAACTGCACATTTTTAAGAGCATTTTCTAGTGATTTTTTATCCTCTATAGGTTCAAGATTATCACTGTAAATCCACTTACTCCAATTAAGAAAAGATTCTCCAAAATCATCAATATTATCCCAATTAGAATTTGAAATTAGTTCTTGCAGACCAGCTCCATATGAACCTGGCGCTGACCCAAATATACGATTAATTGAATCACCTTCCCTTAATGCCCCAGCAAGATGGTTAAATTTATCATCCTCATTAAGATTAGAAACAAGATTTATTGCTTTAGAAGTTAATTTAACTAACTGTGGAAATGCATCTCTAAACATTCCCGAAATCCTTAAAGTAACATCAACCCTTGGTCTTTCGAGAACAGATAAAGGAATAATTTCTAGATCAACTACCCTTCTTGAAGGCCCATCCCAAATAGGCTGTACTCCTAATAAATATAGTATTTGACAAATGTCTTCACCACCATTTCTCATTGTGGATGTTGCCCATACAGAAATTGCTATATTTGTTAAATCTTCTCCATTATCTTGTTTGTATAAATCAAGTATTTGTGAAGCGGACTGACAACCAACACTCCATGCTGATTCAGTTGGCAGTCCTCTCGAATCAACTGAAAAGAAATTTTTACCAGTGGGTAAAGTTTCAGTTTTACCTCTCGTAGGGGCTCCAGATGGACCACTTTTTACATATTGTCCATTTAATGAATTAATAAATGATAATTTCTCATTATATGAAGAATTAATGATTGGATATAGAATCTCTTTTTTTAATAATAAAAAATACTTATTATGTTTTTTTTCATTAAAGAAATAGTCTATTATTTTCTGATTTTTATATTTTTCTAGATTTTTTATATTGGTATTCTTTTTGTAAAAAAACAAATATATTAAATACTTTGCTTGTTGTTCCAAAAAATCAATAGCCATTCTAAAGTTTAGAATGTTTTTGTTGGAAAAAGTCAATAATATATTTTTATCCTTTTCACTTAAAATTTGATCATATTGATTTGTCCAAGGATTTAAATCTAGTTTTAAATGTTTTGCTATGTATTGAATAACACCAATTCGGTTTGCATTTGGTACTCTTGCAATACACAAGAATAAATTTATTTCATTAATGTCATTCTGCCGATTGCCAAAAATATGCAAACCTGTCCTAATTTGAGATTCTTTAATTTTGCAAAGAAAGGAATCAATTTCCTCTATTTGATTATTTTTATTCTTTAAAGTAATTTCGATAAAATCTTTTTTAATTAATTCAAAAATGGATTTTTCTATTATTTCAATCCGATTAGAATTTAATAATTTTGCTTCAAAATATTCGTCTAAATAATTTTCTAATATTGAATATTTTCCATATAATTCTGACCTATCTAAAGGAGGGGTTAAATGATCAATAATTGTTGCAGCAGTTCTTCTTTTAGCTTGGGATCCTTCTCCAGGATCATTTACGATAAAGGGATATATGTTTGGTATTGCCGGACAAATAATATTTGGAAAACATTTATTGCTTAAACCTATAGATTTACCAGGTAACCATTCAACAGTCCCATGTTTACCAATATGGCACATAGCATTTGCATTAAAAACTTTTTCAATCCAAAAATATTGTGCTAAATATCTATGGGGAGGTGGAAGATCGGGAGAATGAATATCTCTATCAGTGAAAGCGTCATAACCTCGTTGCGGTTGAATCAATAATGTTATTTTTCCAAATCTAATACCATTTATTGAGAAACCTTTATTATCTAGATCGATCGCATCGGATGGTTTACCCCAACGACTAACAATAATATTTTTGGGATCAAGTTCTAAATAATTCCAATATTTTAAATATTCACTAAGTGGTAAGTAATCTAATGGTTTATTATTTTGAGATTCAATATCATTAGTTCTAGTTTTTATAAGCATTGACATTAATTCCGAAGAATCTTGAGGATAATTACAAGATCCAAGGTCATAACCTTCTTCTTTTAACCAATTAAGAATATTTATTATTGAAGATGGTGTGTTTAGACCAACGCCATTACCGATTCTTCCGTTCTTTACTGGATAATTACTTATAACTAAACAAATTCTTTTATCAAAATTATTAAGTTTCTGAAGTTTCACATAATTTGTTGCAAATTTTGAAATCCATTGAATACCTACTTGATCAGCTTTGTAACTAGTTATTTCACTATACAAAGTATTGTTTTTAGAAATAATTTCTTTAAATGCTGAAGGACAGGTAGTAATTCTTCCATCAAATTCGGGAATAATTATTTGCATTAATAAATCAGATGAATTCATTCCAATAGATGAATTTAACCACTTTTTTCTTGATCTATTAGAAGAAAGAAGTTGTAAAATTGGAATTTTAAGAGAAGTAAAAATATTTGTTGATTTTTCAATTAAATCTTTATTTTTGATTTGAGATGAAGAAAATGAAGTTGTGGTAATTATTAGTTTAATATTTTCTTTTTTGAAAATGTCTATTAATTTCTTCTGAATAATATGATCTTTTAGTGTTGAAATAAAAAATGTTTTAGGCGATAGTCCGCATTTTCTTAATTGCAAGTTAAGTTTTTCGTTTACTTCAATTTCATCAGCCAAAAAAAGTGATTTATAGGATATTATTCCTATCTTTTCGCCTTTTTCATTTTTCCAATCATATAAATAGGGATCTGCATAAAAAGTAATATTCAAAAAATCATCAGGAATTAATTTTCCATCTAGAACTAAATAATTTAAACAATTAAGAAACTTTCTATAATTATCCAGTCCTCCAGATCTTAGTAATCTAGAAATATTTAATGCAATATTTTTATCTATACTACTTATTTCACATAAGGAAATTTCCTGATCAATGGTACCTGATAGGATTACTAACTTCCTTTTTTTATTAACTGCTTGCCAATTTAAAAGTTGTTCAATTCCATAGTTCCATGTACCTTTATCTCCAAATATTCTAAGTACGACAACTTTTGCATAATTTATTGTTTTTAATAAATAATTATCTATTTGCGCTGAGGAATTTAAATTAGAAATTTCTAAAGCTCTTATATTATTTTTTAATGAAGCAAATTCTTTTTCTAACAATAAGTTTGATATAAGATTTAAATCAGCCTTGACACTTGTTATAAAAATAAAATCTGCAGCTGGTTGCTCAATTAAATCATCCTTATTCTTTTCATTTCCTGCTACATTTAATATCCTGTGCATTTTTATATATAAATAAGGTTTAGAATACGTAAGTAGGATAAAACAAGTTTACCTTAATTAAATAAATTAAATATGCATGAATTTCTTCCATACGCCTGGTTCGAAGGTAAATGTATTCCATTTAAAGAAGCAAAAATATCAATAGCTACTCATGCACTACATTACGGCACTGCTGCATTTGGAGGAATGCGCGCGATACCTAACCCAACAAACAAAGAAGAATTCCTTTTGTTTAGAACTGATAAACATATAAAAAGATTATCTCAAAGTGCAAAATTACTCTTAACAGAAATTTCTGAAGAATATATTTTTAAAGCCTTAGAAGAAGTTATAAAAAGAAACAAGCCAGAAAAACCTATTTATATAAGACCATTTGTATATACAAGTGATTTAGGTATAGCGCCAAGGTTACACAATATTGAAACAGATTTCTTTATTTATTGTATTGAACTAGGAGATTATCTATCCCCAGATGGTGTTTCTTGTAGAATGAGTAGTTGGACAAGACAAGAAGATAGATCTCTCCCCTTAAGAGGAAAAATAAGTGGAGCATATATTACTAGTTCATTAGCCAAAACAGAAGCTAGTTTATCGGGTTTTGATGAAGCCCTGCTATTAAATTCAAGTGGTAAGGTAAGCGAAGCTAGTGGTATGAATTTATTTATTGTAAGGAATGGAGACTTAATCACTCCTGGTGTCGATCAAGATATCCTTGAGGGGATTACTAGAGCTAGTGTAATTGAATTAGCAAAATCATTTGGAATAAATGTAATTGAGAGGCCTGTTGATAAAACAGAATTATTAATAGCAGATGAAGTTTTTCTAACAGGTACAGCAGCAAAAATTACACCAGTTAAAAAAATTGAATCGACTGAATTAAATGTTGAAAGACCAATAATGAATAAATTAAAAAGTAAGCTTATAGAAATAACAGAAGGTCGTTCTCAAGACTATGATAATTGGGTAACAAGAATTTCACTGAAATAAATTAATTTTTACCTAAAAATGGAATCTTTCAGAACCTATCTAAATAGAGATGAAAAACCTCTAATTATTTTTGACGGAGGTACTGGAACATCATTTCAGAACTTAAATCTCACTGCAGATGATTTTGGAGGAAAAGAATTAGAGGGATGTAATGAAAACCTTGTTTTATCATCGCCAGAAGTAGTTGAGAAGGTTCATAATTCATTTTTAGAAGCAGGTTGTCATGTTATAGAAACTAATACATTTGGAGCCACATCAATAGTTCTTGATGAATATGATATTGCGGATAAGGCTTATGAGATAAATAAAAATGCTGCATTTATAGCAAAAAAAGCTGCTGCCAAATACTCATCAGTTGATAAACCAAGGTTTGTAGCAGGTTCAATTGGCCCAACAACTAAATTACCCACCTTAGGACATATAGATTTTGATGAATTAAAGCAATCATATAAACAACAAATTTATGGTCTTATAGATGGAGGAGTTGATCTTCTTTTGATTGAAACTTGTCAGGATGTTTTACAAATTAAATCTGCCTTATTAGCATCAAAAGAAATTCTTGAAAGTAAAAATATTGATATTCCTTTAATGGTATCTATAACAATGGAAACAACAGGTACTATGCTTGTTGGATCTGATATTGCTTCTGCATTAACAATATTAGAGCCATTTAATATAGATATCCTTGGACTTAATTGTGCGACTGGCCCTGAGCAAATGAAGGAACATATTAAATATTTGTCTGAAAATTCTCCCTTCGCTATAAGCTGTATTCCCAATGCAGGTCTTCCTGAAAATATTGGTGGTATTGCTCACTATAGATTAAAGCCAATAGAATTAAAGATGCAGTTAATGAATTTTATATATGACTTTAATGTTCAATTAATAGGTGGATGTTGTGGGACAACACCTGAACATATAAAATACCTCTCTTCAATAATCGATGAAATTATTGATAATGAAAGAACTAATAATAATGGGAAAAAAAATTCAAGCGGTTTTATTCCATCTGCCTCATCAATATATAACTCTGTGCCATATAAACAAGAAAATTCAATTTTGATAGTAGGAGAAAGATTAAATGCAAGTGGATCGAAAAAGGTAAGGCAGTTATTAAATAACGACGATTGGGACGGCTTAGTTGCAATTGCCAAGCAACAACAAAAAGAAAACGCTCATGTTCTTGATGTAAATGTCGATTATGTAGGCAGAGATGGAGTGATAGATATGAAAGAAATAACTTCAAGACTAGTTACAAATATAAATTTACCATTAATGATTGACTCTACAGATGCTGACAAAATGGAAAGTGGATTAAAGTCAGCTGGTGGTAAATGTATTATAAATTCAACCAATTACGAAGATGGCAATGAAAGGTTTGATCAAGTTCTAAATTTAGCCTTAGGGTACGGTTCAGGTCTTGTTGTCGGAACAATTGATGAAGATGGAATGGCAAGGAGTTCAGAAAAAAAATATAAGATCGTCAAACGAGCAATTAATAGAACAAGAGAATGTGGTTTGTCAGATTATGAGCTATTTTTTGATCCATTAGCTCTGCCAATATCTACAGGGATAGAAGAAGATAGATTAAACGCTAAAGAAACTATTAGTGCTATATTAAAAATTCGTGAAAATTTCCCAGATATTCATATCATACTTGGGATATCAAACATTAGTTTTGGTCTTTCACCATTATCAAGAATTAATCTAAATTCAATATTTTTAGATGAATGCATTAAAGCAGGATTAGATTCTGCTATCATCGCACCAAATAAAATTTTGCCATTATCAAAAATTTCTGAAGAAACTAAAAAGCTTTGCTTAGATTTGATTTATGATAAAAGAAAATTTGAAGATGATATTTGTATTTATGATCCATTAGTAGAATTAACAAAGGCTTTTCAAGATTTATCTATTCAAGATTTCAAAAAAGCATCTTCAGAAAATAAAAACCTAACTCTTGAAGAAAGTCTGAAAAATCATATTATTGATGGAGAAAAAATAGGATTAGAGGATCAATTAAATAAAGCGTTAAAAAAATATAAACCTCTTGAAATAATTAATACCTTTTTACTAGATGGTATGAAAGTTGTAGGAGATTTATTTGGCTCAGGTCAAATGCAATTACCATTTGTACTCCAATCCGCTGAAACAATGAAATTTGCGGTTTCAATTTTAGAACCATATATGGAAACTGTAGATGAAAATATATCAAATGGAAAACTCTTAATTGCTACTGTCAAAGGGGACGTACATGATATTGGAAAAAATTTGGTAGATATAATACTTACAAATAATGGTTATGACGTTATAAATCTTGGAATAAAGCAAGATGTTTCAGCAATTATAGATGCACAAAAGAAGCACAATGCAGATTGCATAGCTATGAGCGGATTACTTGTTAAATCAACTGCATTTATGAAAGAAAATTTAGAGGCTTTTAACAATGAAGATATTAGTGTACCAGTAATATTAGGAGGCGCAGCCTTAACCCCAAAATTTGTAAATGAGGACTGCAGCAAAATATATAAAGGGAAAATATTGTACGGAAAAGATGCGTTCACTGATCTTAAATTCATGAATGAATATATGGATAATAAAAAAAAGGGTAATTGGTCAAATACAGAGGGTTTCATAAACAATGAAGGTATAAATGTTAATTTAGCCTCACCAAAATCCAACTCTCAAGCTGTTAAAGAATCAATATCAATAAATACCAAGACTTCCAAATTAAATTTAAAAGAAAATTTTATAAGATCTAAATTTATAAATGAAGAAGAACCAATTAAAGCACCTTTCCTAGGAACGAAAGTCTTGAACGACGTTGATATAGATTTAAATAAATTAATTTTTTATTTAGATACAAAAGCTTTATTTAGCGGACAATGGCAAATAAAAAAAGGAAAAAGCCAAAGCGTAGATGAATACAATAACTATTTGGATTCATATGCTAAACCATTGTTAGATAAATGGTTAGAGACAATTATAGAAAAAAAACTTATTTCACCCAAAGCAGTTTATGGATATTTCAAGTGCGGGAGAAAAGATAATAGTATTTTCTTATTTGATAAGAAATCGTTAAATAAAATTTCCCAATTTAATTTTCCAAGACAAAAATCTGGGAATAATCTATGCATAGCTGATTTTTATTGTGATTTGAAAAATGATAAACCGATAGATATATTTCCTATGCAGGCAGTAACCATGGGCGATATTGCTAGTGAATATTCTCAAAAATTATTTAAAGAAGATAAATATAGCGATTATTTGTTATTCCATGGACTTACAGTGCAATTAGCAGAAGCTCTAGCTGAGTATGTCCATGCATTAATTCGTATTGAATGTGGTTTTAGATCTGAAGAACCAGACAAAAATAGAGAAATACTAGCTCAAAAATATAGAGGAGCTAGATATTCTTTTGGTTATCCTGCATGTCCAAAAGTATCTGATTCAAACATACAATTATCATTGTTGGATGCAAAAAGAATAAACTTGACCATGGATGAATCTGAACAACTCCATCCAGAACAAAGTACTACAGCTATCATTTCACTACACTCAAAAGCTAAATATTTCAGCGCTTAAGCTTAATTTTTAGTTGTTTTCTAAATATTCAATAATTTCTTCCTGTAGTTCTTCCATTGTTTCATTATCACCCAGATCAAGTCCCTCACCCGCGGCATCCTGTGTTAACTCAAGATAATATGAAGCACCATCACTAGATAAAAATTCTAATGCGGAAGTTTCATCACTATCTTTAAAAGCTTCATAAAGAGCTTTAAATGCAATGTTTTCAGTAAAGTCCCAATCCATAATGAAAAAAACCTTATTAGAATTATTACCTCCTTACCCCCCATACTCGTCAACCTTTTTTAAAGAAATGTTGGTGTTTTATTATTATTAAAAAATCTATGACCATAAATAATCAAAATCAGTTAAATGTCCTTGGAGAAGAAATTCAGATTTGTAGTTGCTCACCTATTACAGGGTGGTTCAGAGATGGATTTTGCAACTATGACAATAATGATGGAGGAAATCATTCCATATGTTGTGTAATGGATGATAATTTCCTGAAATATAGTAAATCACAAGGTAATGATTTAATAACTCCCATGCCTATTTATTCCTTCCCAGGATTAAAGGATGGTGATCATTGGTGTATTTGTCTTGATAGGTGGAAGCAAGCATTATTAGACGGTCTTGCACCAAAAGTCATATTAGAATCAACGAATATTGTAGTCTTAGAATCAGTACCTCTGGAAAAATTGAAAGAATATCAATTTAATAAAAAGTAATTATACAAGTTTATTTTTTTTTTTAAAATGATAATGATAAATTTTTTTAAATGAGTTTAGAAATATATTGGAAAAAAGCATTAGAACAAACGCGATTATCAATTGATGATGAATCATTATATCCTCTTAAAACTGATATTATTACAAGAGATTTATATGAAAAAGACGACTTCATAATTAGGAAACTCGATACTTCAAAATTTAATAAAAAAAAAATTTATGGTCCTAAGCAAAATCCATTTTGTCCTTGGGAAAAGATACTAGAAATTGATAAAATTGGGGATAATCATCAACTAATATTAAATAAGTACCCTATACAAAAAGGTCATATTTTACTTATTACAAATGAATGGAAACCTCAAAATGGATGGTTAGATATTAAAGATTGGAGAGCGATCCAACAAGTTAATAAAGATACTAGTGGATTATGGTTTTTCAATAGTTCTCCAATTGCGGGAGCAAGTCAACCTCACAGGCATTTTCAACTTCTGCGTAGATCTAAAGGTGAGATATCATGCCCTAGAGAAAAGTGGTTTTTAGAGCTGAACTCATATCAAGATCTAGATAGCAAGCTTAAAAAAAATATTATTGTATCCAAATTTAATTTTTTAGAAAATCCATCATGTCTTTTTGAATTTTACTTAGACTTGTGCAACAAATTAGGACTTGGGGACCCTATTAGTGATAAGAAACCGATATATCCTTACAACATTTTAATAACTAATAAATGGATCGCTATTATAAAAAGAAAAAATGATCATATACATGGTTTCAGTATTAACGGTTTAGGATTTGCAGGATATCTATTAGTAACTGAAAATTCAAATATTAATTATTTAAAAAAATTTGGTCCTGAAAAACTTTTAGAAAGTTTTGTTTGAATACTAGCTAGTTACTTCAGCTTCCTTATCCCTGCTTATTTGGCTTTCTAGAACTTCTATAGATGCTGTCACGGAGGCAATTTTACGTTCAAGTGAATCCTTAATATAATTGAGCATTTCTAATTTCTTATGTTGATAAAAACTCTTTTTTTCTTTAGATGACTTGTAATAACAATTAAACATTTTTATTTAATTATAAAAAGAAACTTAATTGACTTGTGAAATAAAAATAAATTGGTTTTAATTTAAAAACAATATTCCGTATGGACTTTCAATTTTTTTTTGAATAAAATTAAATAAATTCCATACTATTCAAGAAAATATTATTGAATATTCCTGAAAATTTAAATAAGAAAAGAATTTCAATTGATTTACCTGAGGAACTAATTACCAGGTTTGATCAATTACGAAAAGAGTGGGGATTTAGAGCAAGAGGACCTGTAATAGAAAAGATACTTAAAGAACTTCTTCAAGAAGATGATTTACTACCTAAGAACCAACAGCAAGAAATAGACTTTAACGAGAATAAAAATAATGAAAATTTAAATATTGATGAAGATACAGCATTGGTATTAATAAAATCAGACTTAAAAAAAGAAGTTAATGAGATATCTTTGAATAAAAGATTTACAAATAACAATCAATATATAGAAAAAGCCAACTCAAACATAAGCCTTCCCAATTTTGTTGAAAAAAAAGTAAAGAATCTAAGAAGAAGTATTAATAGTGAAAAATTAAAGGAGAATATTAATGATATTCAAATTAATACAATTAAAGAAACTGAATTAATAAAATGTCGAATTGAGTTAATTAGTCATTGGAAAACCTTATATGGATCAGTTCCTAATGATCATGTATTAGAAGCTTCGATGGATTGGTTTGCAAGGGATATATGGCCAAATCTTGATTGGACTGAAAATCTACCCTTTACGTGGAGTGCAGCCAATAAATTAATGTCAGAATTATGCCCATTTTGGATAAAGAAAAATCCATCCCTTGAAATTGTTTTATTAATGATTGGCGTTTTAGAAGACCCTTTTGCTACATCAGATCTGATAAATAGAATACCAACACTTATGAGAAGATTTGTAAGTAGATTTAAGCGAAATAATAGATCTAATTCATTTGAAACATTGGACTCAACAATGACAGTACATGGAGCACTTAAATTATTGAATTTATCAACATCCGCAGGATCTGCTCATACGTTCCGTAAAATTAGGGAGGCCTATAAATCAATTGCCTTAGAGACGCATCCAGATGCAGGAGGATCAACAGATCAAATGAGAAAATTAAATGAAGCGTATCAATTACTAAAAAATCTATATAGAAATTAGTATACTAATTCTCAGGTAAGACTATTTATAAGTCTACTTAATAGTCTCATATAAGATAGATGTTAATTTAATATTTCTTATTTTCATCAATTATTTTTATTCAATCTTAAAAAAACATTAATGATGTATAAATGAAATTAAAATAAAATTTGCTATTTAAAGAAATAATGTATAGAATTTCTTATATGAGACTCAATATAAGTCTATAATTTAGTCTCAAAATAGATTAATTAGATAAATTTATTTATCAATTAAGATGAATAATATGCAAACTGCCTATTGCCTAGGAAAAATTAAAAATTGAATAATAAAGCAAAAAAATATGTCCTTTCAATGTCCAACAAATTAACGAGGACTAGAAAGTTTTGCTATTACAAGGTTTTATATCCTTCCGTACTGCCTTAAAGACAGTACTACTTAGATTGAAGCTTCTCAATGGCTGTTTGCCTATCAATACTAGGGACATCACTTAATCCATTAGCATCAAACCAAGGGGCGCTAGCCCAATCAAAACCTTCTCCAAATGTATTATCTGGTGCAGTTATATACCAGTGACATGATGCATCTGGTATGTCAACAGCACATTTTGACCAATCATCTGACCACTGAGGGACTTGAACCCACAGCATTGAAGATAGAAGTAGAGATAGTAGATTGATCATGGACTTAATCATACAACATTAAATACTTTTATAGGATTATTATTTCTCTTATATAAGAATCATATATAGACTTATTTATAATCTTATATGAGATTAGCGATACATTTAATTTCTCAATTTAGTGTTAAAACATTTTTCAACGCTAGAAATGATATTTGAATGTATTGATGTAATGTCAGAGTCCAGTAATGTTTTATCTTTATCTCTATAAGATAATCTAAATGTATAACTTATATGATCATCTCCAAATTTAGTATCTTCAAAAACATCAAGTAAATTTACATCCTCTAAAAGATTTTTTCCAGTTTTTCTTATTTGTGATGTTATTTCGCTAATTAAAAATTTCTTACTGAAAACAAAATTTATATCCCTTTCCATTTTCGGAACAATTGGGTAATGCTTATATATTGGAATCCATTTATTTTTTCTTGTACTAGCTCCCAAGAGGTTAGAAACATTTATGTTAAATAGATAAACTTTTTTTAATGACTTCTTTTCTAATATTAGTTTGGGATGTATTTCACCAAAATAACCTGCATCTTTGCCTTCAATAACTAATTTTGCAGTTCTGCCTGGATGAAGAAAATCAATTGAATCAATAGGTTTATCATCAATTTTTATGTTCAAAGATGATAAAGCCTCCTTTAATTTTCCTCTGGCCTGGAAATAATTAAGATCGTTATCTTTACCCGAATTTATCCATTTTCCAAATTTTTTATTTCCATAAATCGCACCATTCAGAACTTCTTCTTGAATGAACTCAGTTTTCTTTCGAAAAACATTTCCAATTTCAAATATATAACAACTTGCTTGTCCAGCTTTTATATTACGGTTCACTATCTCCAAATGTTCTTTCCAGATATTATCTCTAAGACAGCTTGTTTCTAATAACAAAGGATTAGAAATCTTTATAAGTTTTTCATCATATTCAGGAACAAGAGAGTAGCTTATTACCTCGTTAAAACCATTTTCTATAAAACCATTTTTAACTTTTCTCAATGCCAACTGTTCTGATGACAATTTTCCAGGCTTAATTGGATTAGGAAGTTTTAAGTCAAATCTGTCATACCCTATTAATCTTGCTATTTCTTCAATTAAATCTATTTCTCTCGTTAAATCATGAGATCTATTTGGAATTACTGCTACATCCCAGCCATATTCTTTATTCTTTAGAGTACAACCTATGAGTGTTAATTTATCAACTATTTCATTATCAGATAAATTTCTTTTTTCAAATTGATCATTAATAATTAATGGACCAAGAATTTTATGTATTCGATTTCTCCGTAGTTTAATAAAAATATCCTCATTACTTATTAAATTTAAATTTGAAGTATTGATGATTGGTGAATTAATAGAAAAATATTCTTCTAAAAGATTAATTGCCCTTGTTACTGCACTTATTGTATTTTTTGATGAAATCCCTTTTTCATACCTGCTGCTAGATTCTGTTCTTACTCCAGCCGCCTTGGAAGATTTTCTTATAGTCACTGGATTAAAAACAGCGCCTTCAAGGTAAATAGATGAGGTAGTATTACTTACAGAAGTCTCTAAACCGCCTATAACCCCTGCAATAGCTACAGGTTTATCACAACAAGTAATAACTGTGATATTGTCATTTAAGTCATATTCTTTACCATCTAAGCAAATAAGGCTTTCGTGATCCTTGCCTTTCCTTACAGAAAAATCTTCTGGAGAAACTTCCTTACCAATTAAGTTTGACAATTTATCTTTATCAAACGCATGCAAAGGTTGACCTTGTTCTAATAGAATATAATTTGTCAAATCAACTAGAAGATTAATAGATTTTATACCTGATTTTTCTATACGGTCTTTAAGCCAATTTGGCGATAATTTCTCTCCATTTACTCCATCAATGCAGCTTATTGTATAAATGCAATTAGATTCTATAGCCTCTGGACAAAGTTTAATTCCCTTAAGTAAATGAATATTGTATTTATGGTTTAATTCTGGAAAATTTAAGGTGGATTCTAAAAGAGCAGAAATTTCACGGGCTATACCCACAACAGACATTCCATCAGGTCTATTAGCTGTAATGGCTAAATCGTATATAAAATCATTTAATTGAAGCAAGTCAGACCCTGGAGTGCCCAATTCATGTTTTAGTGCCAAACCTTCATCAATGATCTCTATCCCTTCGCTAGAGTCCTCTAAACCCAGTTCCTGCAGTGAACAAATCATTCCTTCACTCGTGACACCTCTAATTTCACTTCTTTTAATAGTTAAATCAACTGCATTTAATTTCGCGCCGACAGTAGCAACATAAACATAAATATTTGGTTTAATATTGCGCGCACCACAGATAATTTGTAAATTCTTTGAATTACCAATATCGACTTGGCAAATTGAAAGTTTGTCAGATCCTTCGTGTTTTAAAACAGATAATACCTTTCCTAAAACAACACCATTTACATTTTTTGAACAATCTTCTAATGATTCAACCTCAAATCCACCAATAGATAATTTCTCAGAGAGATCTTCAGGAGTAGAAGTAATTTCTACTAAATTTTTCAACCAATTTTGAGAAACTTTCATATATATTTTTTAATCAATGATGATAAAGGAAATTAGTATATCTTCAAAAAAGTTTGTTGAAGATGTACAATAGAAAATTATACAATAAAGTATTAATTAAAATGGCTAAAAAAGGGACAAGAGTTGTAGTGACCCTGGAATGTACTGAAGCTAGGACAAGCACAGATCCTAAGAGATCAAATGGTGTCTCAAGATATACTACTGAAAAGAATCGTAGAAATACAACAGAAAGATTAGAACTAAAAAAGTTTAATCCTCATTTAAATAGAATGACAATTCACAAAGAAATTAAGTAATCAAATCAAATTAAATCATGCCTAATTCAATTTTCAAAAAACAATTATCACCTATCAAACCAGGAGATCCTATTGACTATAAGGATGTAGAACTACTAAAAAAGTTCATAACTGAGAGGGGCAAAATCCTACCAAGACGAATGACAGGTTTAACCTCTAAGCAACAAAGAGATCTCACATTAGCTGTTAAGAGAGCCAGAATTGTAGCTCTTTTACCCTTTGTAAATCCTGAAGGATAATTTCATATTGAAAATAGTTAGCACTATAATTAATATTTCAAATATTTGAAAGATTTAACTGATTTAAAAACATATATTATTGACTCTGATGATCCACATGAGGTTGATGATGCTATTTCATTAGAAATAAAAGAAGGAAATAAAAAAAATTTATGGATACATATTAGTAATCCATGCAAACTCTTTTTGCATGACTCTAATGTTGATTTAAATGCAAGAAAGAGAAATAGCAGTTTATATTTAATTGATCAATATGTCCCAATGCTTCCTAAAGATATTATTGAAAAGGCAAATCTAGCTCAAAATAAAGTTTCAGAAACTATTAGTGCAGCAATAGAATTCAATGAGGATGGATCAATAAATAAATATGAAATAACTGAAGCAATAATAAAACCAAAATATCAATTAACATATGAAGATGCAAATGAAATATTAGAAATAGAACCCAAAGAAGAAATAGAATTAATTGAGATAAAAAAATTATTAGAAAAAAGTATTAAATTTAGAAAGAAACAAGGAGCAATTATTTTTGAAAGTCCTAATAATAAAATTAAATTATATGAGGATAAGATTATACTAACCAAATTAGAGAAGACAATATCACAAATTATAATTGCAGAATCAATGATATTAATGGGTTATGTAACAAGTTTATTTATAAATAAATATGATTTAGCGGCTGCATTTAGGATTCAAAAAATAAACTGCAATCCATCTGAAATACTCAATAGATATAATGATAGTGATATTAAATATATAATATTAAAACAATATATGGGAAGAAGTTACATAACTACTAAGCCAGGAATCCATGAATCATTAGGCCTTAAAATGTATGTACAATGCACATCACCATTACGAAGATATCTTGATTTGATTATACAAAGGCAAGTCTATAACAAAATTAATAATTACGAAGTTCTTAGTAAAGATTTAGTCTCTAAGATTATTGATTATTCAAAAAATAGACAATCTGAAAATTATAATATATTTAAAAATGATAAATTTAAGTATTTAAAATTATTTTTTAAGAACGAAAAAAAAGATTTTTATAAAATTATATTCGTTAAGTGGATTAATCATAAAAAAAATATTGCTTTAGTTTATTTTCCAGATTATTCACTAGAAATACTTATTACTCTTTTTGTATCAATAGAAATATACAGTAATAAAATATATAAAGTTAAATATATTATAAATGATAGTAATCTTTTAGAATTTATTTATTAATAAGATAATCAATATAATGGGTTGTTATTAGTTTAAAAAATATCTGTTAGTATAAATAAAAAAGCTTTATGACTTTTGTCATTACTACACCTTTATACTATGTTAATGATAAACCTCATCTAGGAAGTGTATATACAACAATAATTTGTGACTCAATAGCTAGGTATAAAAGGCTTGCAGGTGAAGAAGTTATTTTCATCACTGGTGTTGATGAACATGGTTTAAAAATACAAAGAACAGCTAATGAAAAGGGTATTGCTCCAAAATCACATTGTGATGAAATCTCAGAAGTCTTTAATAATAATTGGAAAGATTGGAATATATCCTTTGACAAATTTATAAGAACAAGCTCAAAAAATCATGAATTTGTTGTTAATGAATTTTATGAAAGAGTAAAAGCATCAGATGATATCTATATGGGAGTTCAAAAAGGTTGGTACTGTGTCGGTTGCGAAGAATTTAAAGATAATCCAGAAAATTCATCAACATACAAATGCCCTATACATCAAAAAAATCTAGAATGGAAAAATGAAGAGAATCTCTTTTTTAGGCTTTCAAAATATCAAAAAAATATCGAGAAAATAATCAACGAACCTTCTTTTATAGAGCCAATAGAAAGAAAGAATGAAATTATAAATTTTGTTTCAAGAGGTTTAAAAGATTTTTCAATTTCAAGAACAAATGTTACATGGGGAATTCCTGTCCCTGGTTACGATAACCATACCTTTTATGTGTGGTTTGATGCTCTACTTGGATATGTAAGTGCCATTAGTTGTGATGAGACAGAACATTCATTGGATAAATCAATTAATGGAGGATGGCCAGCTGATGTTCATTTAATTGGTAAGGATATTCTGAGATTCCATGCTGTATATTGGCCTGCAATGCTCATTTCTGCCAAAATGAAAGTTCCTAAGAAGGTTTTTGGGCACGGATTTCTTACAAGAGAGGGGCAAAAAATGGGTAAAAGCTTAGGAAATGTACTCGACCCTAATTTATTGCTTACAAAATATGGAAATGATCCTGTAAGGTGGTACCTCATTAAAGACATATCATTAGGAAATGATGGAGATTTTCAAGATAAAAGATTTGTTGACATCATCAATAATGACTTAGCTAATACAATTGGTAATTTATTAAATAGAACATTATCTATGTCTAGAAAATGGTTTGATAATAAAGTACCAAATAATGAAAAAATTTTAAGTGAAAATAAATTAGAGAATCATGCCAAAACTGCAGTTGAAAACTATATTTATAACTTTGATAACTACAAATTAGATTTAGCAGCTAATGAAGTACTTAGCCTAGCAATTAATACAAATTTGTATTTAAATGATAATCAGCCATGGCTGCTAATAAAAGAGAAAGATAATCTACCTCTAGTTAAAGAAATTATTTATAACGTTTTAGAAAGTACCAGAATAATAGGATTATTATTACTACCTTTATTGCCCGAATTATCTATAAAAATTAATGAACAACTTGGCTCTATATACAGAGAGGAAATTTCCTGGAAAAAACAATTAATTTGGGGATTATTAGTTAGCAACTCAAGTCTTCCCAAACCCACTCCAATCATAAATAAACTTGAGTATGAGCAAAAATTATAGATTAATAATCTTCCTTACATTATTTATTCTTGGTTGCGCTCCAAGTGTAATTGATGAAAATAAAGTTATCCAAAAAATAGACAGTTTAGATATGACTATATTCTCTAAAAGTGGAGATAAAATATATTCTATTACCAGTCCAAATTCAAGTTATGACAATATTGAATTAAAATTCGAATTAAAAAAACCTATTATTAATATTATTAATGGGAAAGAAACTAAATATATTATTAGTTCAGATGAATCTACATTATCAGACAATAATAAACTCTTGAAATTGAAAGGGAATGTTAAATTAAAAACTTTAAAAAAGAATGAAGATGTCATAAATGCTGATAATTTTATTTGGAATATAGAAAATACTAACTATCTATTAGAGGGAAATATAAGATTTGAAAATCAAAATATCATCTTAAATTCAGGAAAAGCCATATTGGGTTCAGATAACATTATTGAATTTTTTAATCCAGTAAAATATATAATTAAAGATGAAAAAAACGAAAATAAATATGAAATAAACTCAGAAAATGCTTTCTATAATTTAAATACTGAATCAGTAAGCTTTGAAGCAAAAGAAAAAAGAGTTAAATCAATAATATATTTTTAAATTTTATTTTTTGAGAAAATATTATTAATTTTTTTGGACCAGTTATTAATCCATTTTTCATCAGACTTTGTAAAACACTTAGCACTCCAGCCTCCTATCAATATGAAAGCCTTATTATTTATAGGTACAACTAAAATAGATGGGATTTCAGCGCAAAAATTATAAAATTCATCTCTTCCAGGGTAAAATTTAGTGTTTGCCAATGATATTAATTTCATATCTTTAATAGATCTCAGACAAGTTTCCCCAGGTTTAAAATCATTACTTGAAGTGATACCCCTCCTCAATATATTAACGCCATCATTGTGGATTAATATTGCAGCTGCTGCCGTAGAAGTTAATATCGCTTCAGAACCCCATGCAAGTTCATCAATAACTTCATCCGGCATGTTTTTATCGAAGAGAAACATATTTTCTCCTTTTAAAACAGCTTTCTCACCAGCTATGGGTTGGAATTGTTTAAATAAAAAACCTATCAAAATAATAATTAACGAAGCTATTGCAGCTAACACTTGTGCTCTTTCAAGCTCAGGAGTGATTGTTTCTATTGAAATGAAATTTGCTATCTGAAAAATAAAGAGTATTGCACCGACTGATATTAATGATTTCCCATTGAATCCCATATTTTAAATATGTTATTTCTAATTAAATTATGCAAATATTATATTGTTTAGTAGATTTAAAATTACTCAAACATATGGTTTTTAATATATAATTAACCAAAACCTCTCAAAATGAACCTAAACATCAATAAATATATACTTTCCCTTATCTTTACTGGGTTTATTTTTATTCTTATCCCTTCGACTACATACGCTAATGAGATTAATACTATAAATAAATATTTTGGTATTACTCAACAGAAGACTGTTATAAATTACGAAAAAAGTCAGCCCTCATCTATTGACAACCCTGTAGTGGATCCAAATTTTAACACTATGAGATCAAAAGATACTGAGAGTTCAACTGCTACTTATATAGTTATAGGTTTGTTAATTGCTGCAACAATTATTCCTCTAGCAACATGGTGGTATTTCTCTAAATAATAGAGAATTTATGAATGCCAAGGTTTTAAATATTAATGAATATTCATCTCATATAGTTTTAATTACAGGGGGGACAAAGAGTGGGAAAAGTGAATTCGCGGAGCATCTTGCAAAGGAGGTAGAAAAATTATCATATGTTGCCTTATCTGAAAACAATTTGGATGATAAAGAATGGCAAGATAAAATTAATTTACATCGAAAAAGAAGACCAAAAGATTGGAAATTAATAGAAACGACAGATCTATTAAATACATTAAGGAATGAAGAAGGTCCATTATTAATAGATTCTATTGGGGGATTCGTTATGAAAAGTATTGGCAAGGAACAAAATGAATGGTCAACAAAAATGAATTTACTTATAAGTCTCTTAATGAAAAGAAAAAGCATAACAATTATTGTTGGAGAACAAGTAGGTTGGAGTTTGGTATCTGAATATAAAATTGGTAATACATATATTGAGAGAATCGGCGAACTTCAAAAGAGAATAACCAAAATATCAAAAGATAATTGGCTGGCCATAAACGGCAGAGCAATCAAAATAGATGAAATAAGTATTGAAATACCTATTTAAAATTGGAAGTCGCTCTTTTTGAACCTAGAATCCCACAAAATACTGGTAATATTGCCAGATCATGTGCTGCATTTAATATACCTTTAAATCTTATAGAGCCCTTGGGTTTTAAACTAGAAGATAAATATTTAAAAAGAGCAGGTTTAGACTATTGGCCTTTAGTTACTGTTAATCAGTATGAGAATTTTGAAAAATTTTTTGCTTCAAAATCAACAAAAAGAATAATTTCTTTTAGTAAAAAAAATGGATTATATTTGAAGGATTTTAAATTCAAGCAAGATGATATTTTGCTATTTGGGAGAGAAGATTTAGGATTACCCGAATCCATTATTGATAAAAGCGACTTTTTAATATCAATATTTATGCCGAATATACAGACTGGAAACAATGATCAAAAAGGTGTTAGAAGTCTAAACCTTTCTGTAGCATGCGGAATTGCTATATATGAGGCCCACAAACAAATAAATTTTAAAAATGGTAATTAAGTACAACCAATGCCTTACAATATTCCCATGTCTCGGTAGCTCAGCTGGTTAGAGCGGCGGATTCATAGCCCGCAGGTCGCGTGTTCAAGTCACGCTCGAGACATTATCAATACTTTTCAATTGAAGAACATAGGTGAAATTTTAATTTAATTAAACTATCAAAGACAATAATGGTTAATTCACTCGGCACAGTCTTAGATCCAAAAAAATCTAAAGCAAAATATCCAGAAGCAAGAGTTATAGTTCTTGATGACAATTTTAATACTTTTCAGCATGTCGCAAATTGTCTTTTAACAATAATCCCAAGCATTAGTGGACAAAGGGCATGGGATCTAACAATTAAAGTTGACAAGACAGGATCTGCAGAGGTGTGGAGAGGTAATCTTGAACAAGCAGAGCTATATCATGAGCAACTATCCAACAAAGGATTAACAATGGCTCCAATTGAGAAAACATAAAATAAGTAAGATTGACAGAAAATTTTTGGCTTATAAATTCAAATCGTTCAAGGGTTAAAAGGTTTTCAAAGAATAATCAAAATAAAGATAAATTTTTTGAATATATGTTTATTGACTCTGGAAGAATTCTTGGTGTTTTGGGAAAAGAACCACCTCTTATGACAACCAGAGAAGAACTTAAAGTTGATAAAGCTAGAGATGAATGGAGAAAGTTAATCGCGCATGGTTGGAGGAGAACCAAACCAGTTTGGGAAGACTATTAGTAACCAATATTATTACTAGGATTAGTTATATAAATTATGAGATTTAGGACGTAGTTAGCGGGTAAATTTAATGGCTTCAAAAGTAACAAAGCCATTCCTTGAGTCACATTAAATTCTTTATTTTTCATAAATCATAAGGTCTCATTTTAATTATAAAAAGACTGTCAAATACAAACTAAAAATACTGAAAAAAAGATACATAAGCATTTATTGATTATGAATTTTCAAGATATCTAATTTCTAAAACTTACTTTAAAAAATAATAAATTTAAGGTTACTTGTTATTTTTTTTTAACAAAAAAATCTAAGTTATAATGAATTAATCCCTACTATTTAATACTTATAAATACCAATGAAGTATCTCATCTCAAGCAAAAGATCAATAGCTTTATTTGGTATTGGAATAGTTGCTATAAGTATAGGATTAATATCCAAAAAAGTAATTAACTATCCAGCTGGAGGATGTATGAAAGGTACTCAAGCAATAACTTTTAATATCTAGCCATTAATCATCTTACATTTTCCTTAATTCTTAAATCCAGTCAACTTTGATAACTCTTTTAGTGAAAGTGTACCTAAAATTAGTTTTCCATTTATTTCCCATGTGGGAAACCCTTTAATTTTTTTATCAATGCATAATTGAGTTTGACTGTTTATGCCATCTCTTGCACATTCAACTACATTAAGTTCTCTATAAGCTTGCTTACCAAATAATTCACTTTGATTAAGGCAATTAGGACACCAATATGCTGAATATTTAACTACACCATTATCTTTAGGTATTTTGCCAACTCGATTGAATCCTTAGTGCTTTCTGAGGAGACTATAAGTTCTCTCTGCTTATTTAAGTGGAAGCTATTTACAACATTTGAGAAAGGAAGCAAAATTAATAGTGGGATTAATAAGTGTTTCATTTATTTACTACTTTTCCTCCATATTTTCTTACTACCTTATCAAGCAAAATTCGTATATCTTTATTTTTAAGTTTCTCTATTTGCTGAAGATTTTCAAGAAGATCACATATTTGATCCTGTGTATCTTCATTAAATTCACTTACTGCCATTTATATTTAGAGTTTTTACAATCCAATTTTAAATCAAAAGTAAATTTACATACTTATTGTATTTATATTTTTTTATTGCTATTTTTTTAAAGCGGGCTAAGGTTCATATCTCCACGAGGATTTAGTCCGCTTAATTTTTAAAGATTCAATTTATATTGGATCCTTATTTAAGAAATTGATTAGAAATATTAAAAAATATTTATCTCTGTTTAATTTCTAAATTCCATTGAAAAGCATTCTTATATAAATATTAATAGTGTGACACTATTTATTCAATAATGTGGTTATTTCGCTTCATAACTTTCTTAAAATATTTAAACTCAATAAATTCATGCATCATTTTGATATCATCAGATAATACTTTTTTATTAACTGCATATTCGTCCACATTAAGTGAAGAAATTTTATTTTCAGAAAATATTTCGTGATCAAAAGAAAAGTTTATAAAATCCCTATTGTTTTTCTGATTTTGACCATAAGATTCATTTAACACTCCTCGAGACCTTAACGCTTCCTCAACCAATAAACCTGTGACTTTTGACTGACTAAACTCATTAGCTGTGCACAATTTTTCAATAATTTCATGCACTTCTTCACTTGGCAAAAAACCAATTCTTTTCCTCGGAGAGGGCATAATTAAAAAAGATTAGTGTGACACTTGCACATTATAAGTGTTGCACTATATTTGATTTAAGTCAACTAATTTTGCTATGCATATTTTATTATTTCCTGTCGGATTTATTCTTTGGTATCTAGCTTATGAAGCAAAACCTATCATTAATGATGAAGTAACACTTAATTGGGAAGAAAAAAATACAATTAAAAGAAATAAACTTTTAAATATAATCAACGAAAGCTTTTAAAATTTACTGTTAATCGATTTTGACCATTCCTTGTGCTTATTATCTAGATCTGAGATTAACTGTTTTTGATAAGTAAATTTGAGTTGATTTTCGTTAAGTGATTTTTTTGTGATAATCATCTCTTTAGAGAAAAAAATTGGAGTGTTAGAACTCCTAATTTTTTTATTGCCTTCCATATAATGAATTTATCTATTTTTTTATATGACTTAAAAGGTTATAGTCTCAATATTTTTATATTATTTTTATATTTCCTTCATATGTGTTTTTAGCAAGTTTGTAAAAAAAAATTAGTTTATTAAATAATAAAGGCTATATTTAAACAAAATATATGTTTTATCATGAATCTAAAGGAGAGAGGGATTACTGTTGGAGATTTACTAATAATTCTAATAATAATAATCACTTCTACAATATTAATTAAATCATTTAGCAAGGATAAGAAAACAACACTTAATTATAGTAATCAAGAGCAAGTTTCTTATAAGGAAAATAACTATCAAAAATTTATTTGAATAGCTTATATAAATTATTTATAAAACTCTTATTTAATTGAATTAACTATTAAGTATCTATTATGTAAATTTCAAGAATTAATAATTATCAAAAAATGAGTTTCTGTATTTTAAATATTTTGATTAAATGATTTAGAACTTTCCCATTTCAAGTTATCCTTTAAATCATTGATATCATTTGATATTGAAACTAAATTAACCATTTGAAGAATTTGACTTTTATTTAGTCTATTAATAACAATAAGTTTATTAAGCATTTCTAAAACAGATTTATCATTAATATTCATTATTTGTATAAAAAGCTATGATCCTACAATTCAAATATTTTATATTGTAATTTTAAAATTTCATTATATTTTTTATGCTAAATATAAAAAATATTTATAAAATCATCAAAAATAAAACTTTTACTTATATGAAAATATCTTAAGCTCAGTTTCTTATAAATTCGTTTATTGTAAAAAGAAAAAAATGAAAAAAAACTCCAAGAAAGATTACCTTAATAGAGATGAAGTTAATGAAATGATTGAATCAGCTTTAAGGAGACATAATAGAAGATCTACAATAATATCAAGCGTACTTGGCTGGATCTTAATTGGAGGTTATTCGTTTGGACTTTTTCAAGCAGTTCAAAATGTCTAATTAATCTCAACATTAAATAAGAACTTCCTAAATGATAAATTAATATAAGACTAATAATTTTTTATGAGGGAATATATTAAGGCAAATCTTACAGTGATAAGAAAATATTTAAAAAAACGAAAAAAGTATACATCAAAATTAAATAATGCTTCGATAATGGAAGAATTCAAAGAATGGAGCAAAGATCCATTACCTGAAACAGAATCAATATGGACTTTACCTGACTTAACGAGTAATGAAAGGCTAAAAAATTTTTGTCGCTCAATTAAGAAGGAAATAAGATAAGTTTTTAACTACCTAGTTGTATATGATTTACCTTTAAATAAAAATAACCCGCAAATCCAACTATATTCAAAATTAAAACGAAAATCCAAGCTCCAATTGGCTGATTAGAATCAAATTTTTTTATTTTAACTTTTTCCTTTAGTCTTTCAATATATTTAGCCATAATTAAAAATATTAAAAAGAATATTTCTAATTATAGAGAGTTAAATTTTAAGGAATCTTAAATAAAATAAAATTTCTTTTAATTTGAATTTTTATTGTCAAGTCTGTTAATGGGATATTTAATTAACTCCTTTTTTAGATTTTTTAAAAGTTTATTATGATTCAAAATTGTAAATTTCCTAGTAAAGGAATAATGCCATTTCATTGAATAAAAAAAAAACTTGCTAATTCATTATTAATAAAATTATAATACTTATTACGGTCAAAAAGACCATACATAATTTAAATAAGGACAAATTTTCATGAGCTTAAAAGTAGGCCAAGAAGCACCAAACTTTAGTGCTACCGCAGTATATGATCAAGAGTTTAAGGAGATTACACTTTCAGGTCTAAGAGGTAAATGGGTTGTTCTATTCTTTTACCCTCTAGATTTTACATTTGTATGTCCAACTGAAATCACAGCATTTAGTGATAGATACCAAGATTTCTCGGCACTTAATACGGAAATACTTGGTGTATCAGTTGATAGCAAGCACTGTCATTTGGCTTGGATACAAACCCCAAGAAATGAAGGTGGTATAGGTGATATTAACTATCCGTTAGTTTCTGACTTAAAAAGAGAAATTTGCCAGGCTTACAATGTTCTAAATGATGATGGGGAGGCTGATAGAGGTTTATTTCTTATCAATCCCGAAGGAGTAGTTATGCATACGACTGTTAACAAGGCTCCTGTAGGTAGAAATGTTGATGAAACGCTAAGGATTCTTCAAGGCTATCAATACGTTGCGGCGAACCCCGATGAAGTGTGTCCAGCAAACTGGACCCCCGGGGAGAAAACAATGTTAGAGGACCCAAAAGGTAGTAAGGAATATTTTTCTGCGCTATAGGAGAATTAGAAACATTTAAGTAAGTAATGAGTAGTAAATACTTATAAAAAAATAAAAAATAAATATATTCAAAAAGGGGATAACATCCTCTTTTTGAGGTTTGTGTACAATCCAATCGCTCAAATTAGTTTTATATGATAAAAAGGACCACGTATAAAAAGAAATTTCTATTGCGACTAGGATAAAAAGATTAATTAAATTTAGGTCATTTAAACCAAAATATCTATAAATATGAAACTGATCATCAACACTCATATTAATAATTTGAAGATGCCAAAGATAGAGAGAAATCAAAATAAAATTTACCAATATTATTTTTTTTAAAAGAAACCTAGATTTCTTAAAAATTAATAGGATAGAAATTAAAAATATGAAAAAACATAACTGTGGAATATCCGGATTTGGGACATTAATTCCTTCAAGAAATAGATTAATTATAAGATCAAAATTTATATATATATAATCAGCTATTAAGAAAGAGAGAAATATTAAATTTATTGCTACTAAGAATAATAATCTTTTTCCTTTAATTATTTTTTTACTATGGATTTTATCCTTAATAAAACTATAATCTGTATAGTTATTTAAAGAGTTTATATACACCAAAGATGGACATATTGCTCCGCTCAAATAGTAAAGGATTAAATAAAAGGAAATATCATTAATATTGAGTGAATACAAATTAAACCATTGTTTTTGTACAAATGGAAGAATAAGTAAAAATGAAAGTTTAACAAATAACTTCGTTGTATTGTTTTTAATTATCAAGAAAATATTTTTTTTAATTTAAAGCAATTAAATCAAACTTTCAACAATTTTGAAGTTGTTAATTTAAAAACTTTTTTATCTATAGTTTCTTGATTTAAAAGTATATCAACTAATTTATCCAGTAAGACTCTATTTTTTTTCAATATTTTTATTGAATTATTTAATGAAATTTTAGAAATATTTATGATTTCATTATCTATTCTAGAACTGGTATTTTCTGCTATAAGAGGCTTTCTTCTAAATAATCCATCTCCTAAATACATTTCATTATTATCAGAATCCATTGAAATTGGTCCAATAATTGAAAATCCATATTTTGTAACCATTTCCCTTACGATATTTGTCGCATAAGAGATATCGTTTATGGAGCATTGTGTAATTTCACCTTCACCAAAAACTATCGTTTCTGCTGCTCTTCCAGCTAGAGCAATTTCAATTTTTGAAAATAATAATTTTTTTGAAATCAATCCACTAGAAATTACATCTTCATCAGGGCATATTTTTGTATATCCTCCTATGGATCCAGATCTAGGTAAAATCGTAATTTTATCAACTGATTCAATTCCATTTCTCACAGCAGATACAATTGCTCTACCTACTTCGTTATAAGCAATAATTTTTTTCATATTAGGAGAAGTTATTAATGAGCTTCTCAGGCCAATGGTAATTTTATCAAGAGCATTTTCTATATGAAGATCATTGATTAATTTAGATTCGTCTCTTGCACAGTGAATAGCACTCTCGTTCATCAAGTTTGCAAGATCTGCTCCCGAAAATCCGACTGTTCTAGAAGCCCAATATCCTAAGTCAACATCGCTTGAAAGTGGTTTGGAAAGAGAGTGAACTGAAAGAATTTTTTTTCTTCCATCTAAATCTGGAAGCATTACTTCAATTTTCCTATCAAATCTACCTGGTCTTAATAATGCTGCATCCAAAATATCTGGTCTATTTGTTGCTGCTAAAACAATAATCCCAGAATTATCAGCAAAACCATCTAATTCAGTTAGAAGCTGATTAAGGGTTTGTTCTCTTTCATCATTTCCACCTCCGATCCCAGACCCTCTTTGCCTACCAATGGAATCAATTTCATCAATAAAAATTATACAAGGAGATTTTTCCTTAGCCTTAGAGAACAGATCACGAACTCGGCTTGCTCCAACACCAACAAAAAGTTCTACAAACTCTGAAGCCGATATTGAGAGAAAAGGTACTCCTGATTCACCAGCAATTGCTTTAGCTAATAATGTTTTTCCTGTCCCTGGTGGGCCTATTAGGAGAACTCCCTTAGGAACTTTCGCTCCAAGATTTTCAAATTTCTTTGGTTCTTTCAAAAATGTTATTACCTCTTTTAATTCCTCTGCGGCTTCAGGGACGCCAGCTACATCGTCGAATCTCGTTTCTACATCATCAATAGTTACAAATTTAGATTGATTTTTGGTAAAACCAAAAGCTCTGGAGGCCAATTTTGATGAACTCCTCAAGATTAAGACTATAGCTAATATGAAAATTAGGAAAAGACTTATTGAAGCGAATGAATTAGCAGCTGAGGCTTCTTTTCTACTATTGTTAATAGTTAGATCTACCTTATTTTCAGTAGCCTTTTCAAGGATTAATTGATCGTTGTAAAGGATAGGTATTTTAAATTTATCTCCATTTTTATACAGAACATCAATTTCTCTCTCCCTTGGATAGAAGAATATTGATTCTATTTTCCCCGTCTCTATATCTTCTAGAAGATCCGAATAACTTGATTTAGAATCTGAATATGAGAATTTTGATCTAAACACTAATCTTTATAAGTGATTAATAAAGCATATATGCTTATTTAAAAAATTGACGTATATAAACAAAATATACTCAAAAGTTTTGGAGATAACCAGTTAAAGGTTATATTATTATATGGAAATAAAGAAACAGAATGGCTGTACCAAAGAAGAAAAAATCAAAGAGCAAAAGGAACCAAAGGCACGCTGTTTGGAAAGGAAAAGCAGCAATAGCAGCTCAAAAAGCTATATCTTTAGGTAAATCAGTTTTAACTGGGAAAGCTCAAGGATTTGTTTATCCTATTGAGGAAGAAGAAGAGTAGCTTTTAAGATCCTAATTTAAATGCTTCAAGTATAACGGCATAAATTGCACCAATTCTTAATTTATCAACTACGGTCCATAGATAATAAAACTTTGAACTTGCGGCAGGTTTAATTCTTATAATGATTTCAATAAAAATAATGATTATTGGGACCATTATTAACTCATTTTTACCTTCAGATATAAATTTTGTAATAAAATTTGCGAACAAAAAATAACCTGTCAAAACAGAAATTAGACCAATAGATTTTGTTCTCCAAGTATCACTTAGAAAACCAAAAAATAAATTATTTAACTGGTAGGTAATTCTTGAAAAATTAGTTTTTTGCATTACTAAAAGACACTAAATAATCACTTAGAAAGTTATAGTCAATGTATGATTTTTTTAGTTTAGGGCCTTTGATTACATTTGCCACATTATTCTGATCACCAAGACTGTCTAAAATACAATCTAATTTAATATTTTCCTCAATAACAATTGGGATATTTGAAGGGACAAAAATTGTTGGCAAGTTAGCTGCCAAGGAAGATTTCAATCCTGGATTGGAGTCTTCAAAAACAATTGAGTTGTTTTTGTTTATACCACTTAGTTGGACAGCCTTTAAATATGGCAATGGATTTGGTTTCTTTAATTCAACGTCTTCGCTTGAAATAATGAACTCAAAAGGGTTCAAGCCATTAAAAAGATAATCAACAAGAAGATTGGCTTGAATTCTTGAACTTGAAGTAACAATAAATTGTCTTACTTTTTTTCTATGTAATTCATTTATTAATCTAAAAACACCAGTTTTCAAGGTAACGCAATTTTTTTTTATAATTTCTAAATAATGAAACTGCTTTGTTTCATGAATTTTGAGAATTAAATCTTCCGAGAAATTATCATTATTAAATTTAGCGTAATAAGCAATCCTATTTTTGCCCCCATTTATCTTCAGAAGTTTTATGTATGTATTAGTATCCCAATTCCAATCAATGCCAAGGTCATTAAAAGCATTATTAAAAGCAGGTAAATGGGCCTCTAATTCTGTATTTGCAATAGTCCCATCTAAATCCCAATAAACACCCTCCAGATAAGTCACCAAAAAGAATTTCTTTTATTTACGGTAAAAAACAAGAGCAATTATTGCTGGTCCTGCTAACGCAACTACAGCCAAAGGAATAAGTGTTGCCATGATTAATGAATATGTTTTGTGATACTATTTTTACAAATAAATGATGAAACTGTACTGATACGTTACAAGATTGAATTAAATTATGAAATCATGGACATGTATAGAAAATTGTGGAGCTTGTTGTAAATTCGACTTGAACGAAAGAAGCGATTTGGCTAACAAACTTAACAAAGAAGATATAGTTTTGATAAATTCGATGACGGCTAAAGACGGTTGGTGTAAAAACCTGGACAGAGAAAATAAAAAATGCTTAATTTATGAAACAAGACCACATTTTTGCCGTGTAAGTGAATTTTCAACTTCATTTAAAGGATATTTTAAATCTGGTGATAAATTTTTGATAGATTGCTGCAAACAACATATTTCATCAAATTATGGATACCAAAGTAAAGAGATGAAATCTTTTAGAATTGCTGTTTCAGGAAAATGAATAGTAAATTAGACAAAAAAGAAAACAATCTAGAAAAAAGTTTTTTTTCAATATTTATAACAACTTTTACAACAATTTTTATTGCTGAACTTGGCGATAAAACTCAGATAGCAACATTAATGCTTTCTGCCGAATCGGGCAGGCCAATAGTTGTGTTTCTTGGAAGTTCTCTAGCATTAATAAGCTCTAGCATAGTAGGAGTTCTTATTGGTAAATGGGTATCAAAAAAAATATCTCCTAGCAAATTTGCTTTATCTACTGGTACTTTAATGATATTGATAAGTATATTTTTAGCTTATGAAACCTTCAAAAAATATTTATAAATGGTTTTAAGTTTATTACTATCAACATTTCTAACCGTTTTCATAGCTGAATTAGGTGACAAAACTCAACTAGCTACTTTAACTATAAGCGGCACTTCAAATAAACCATTAGCAGTTTTTTTAGGATCTTCTTCAGCACTTGTTTTTGCAAGTTTACTAGGAGCTTTAACAGGTGGGTCTATTTCAGGTTTTTTACCCGAAGTAGTTCTTAAGTCAATAGCGTCCATTACATTTTTCATCATTGGTATAAGGCTTTTTATCAACTCTTTCACCATCGAAAAAGAAGAAAAAGAAGAGAAAGAAAATAATTAGTTTTAAGCTTGGATAATAAGGTGTAATAATGAAGTGTATACCCCTAAATTAATTAATAATTTCATTTAGATCATGTTCACATCATCTTCAATAATTGATAATCTTAATCAGTCAGAAGGATTAGAATATAAAAAATTATGCAGATTATTAAAAATTACAAAGAAATCTGATAAGGATAAATTAGATATTGCTTTAACAGCTCTAGAAAAACTTGAAATAATTAATAAAAATGAAAATGATGAATATACTTGCATAAAGGATAATGATCATCTTGTCGCCAAAATAAGATGTAGTAGCAAAGGCTATTGCTTTGCTGTAAGAGGAAAAGACAAAGAAGATATCTACATTAAAGAAAATCTACTCAACTATGCATGGAATGGAGATAAAGTTTTAGTAAGGATAATAAAAGAGGGATATAGAAGAAGATCACCTGAAGGAATAGTTGATTGTATTCTTGAAAGATCAAATCAAATACTTCTTTCTAAAGTAGAAATAATAAACAATGATGTATATGCAATCCCAATAGACGATAGGATCCTTTCTAAAATTAAACTTCCAAGAGAGAATATAAAATACACTTTCAATCCAGACAATAAGAATATAGTAAAAGTTGAGATTGATAGATTCCCTATAGGTCAAGAAGAAGGACTAGGTCATGTGATACAAGAACTAAAACTAAACAATAACGAAGACTATGATACAGACTTTGTTTTATCTAAAAGCAATATCGTCAATTCATATAATTTAAATGATATTGAATCAAAAAAAATAGAACAAAGGGAGAGGATAGACCTTACAGATAAAAACTCTTATTTGTTCAAAAGTTGGAATTCTAATAATTCTCCAATGCTCCCAATGATTCAAATAGATCAGGGGGAAAATAAAAGTACTAAATTATGGATACATACAAATAACCTTGCAGAAAGAGTAGACCTAAATAGTAAAAAATCTCTAGAAATATTATTTAAAGGATTTGAATCATTACCCTTATTAAATGATTGGCAAAACTACCTTAGTGAAGCAATAAGAAATGATTCTGAATTTAAAGTTGGTGAGAAGAATGAAGCGATAAGCCTCTGTGTGCATATAAATAGTGATAATGAAATAATTGATTGGTCATTTCATCTTACTTTAGTTAAATGCACTCTTAATGTTGGAAGTGATCATACTGAAGCGCTTCTATCTAGAAAAAGTAAATCAAGGATTACCTCTCGGCTATTAAAACCTATAAAGGAATATATCGACGATTTAGATAAAATACTTGAAATTTCATGTTCATTAAGACAAAAACATCTTTTGGAGGGTAAGGTTGAGATTCCTGCACCACTTAATAAAATTGAGTCACTTGAAGAATTTTTTATTCACAATCCAGCTGAATATTCAAAAGGATATTTTGAATCATTAAATAAAGAAGATTGCCAAACTTATCTTTCACCAATATTATATGAAGCTAATTTAATATGGTTCAAACATTCAAATCAATATGGCTTAAAAAGCGCCGGACATCTTTCAAATGGAATAGATTTTGTTAATGCAAATGAAATCATCAAATATTCAGAATTTATTGATAATGATATAGAGCTTAATGAAGATGGCAATTTGACATTTAGTCAAGTAATTAAATTATGTGGTGATGATAATAAAAAAAGAATCTTACATAAACTTCTAATTAATGAATTTAAGGACAATGAAATAAGGTTGATATCTAAAGATACTGATAATAATGAATCAGAAAAATTATTTATTTCACCATGGACAATTCCTGGATTTGACTTTACTAATCTTATTAACCAGTACTGTATTTTTAATATGATAATAAATGGTAAGAAATCAAAGAAAAATAATATTAATACTATCAATATATCGGAAAGTAATTCATTAGACCTAGTAAATTGGGATATATTTAATTCAACAATTTCAAAAAATCTAGACATATTATTTAACAAGTTTGTGATAGATAAACTTAATGAATTCAAGTACAAAGTTAACCAATATAAATCTAATATGATAAATATAAAAAAAGTAAGAAAAGCAGAAAAATTACTAGATAATATTTATAGTGGGTTTATTTTATCAGTGCAAACATATGGTTTCTTTGTTGAGATATCAGAACTAAATGTAGAGGGTTTAGTACACGTAAGCACTCTTAATAATGATTGGTATGAATACAGGTCAAGGCAAAATCTATTAATTGGAAGAAAATCTAAAAAATCATATAAAGTTGGAGATCAAATAGAAGTAAAAATAATAAAAGTCGATATTCTTAAATATCAGATTGATTTAGAATTAACATAAATAAATTTTTACAAAATATATTATGGAAATATTCACCAAAAAAATTTAAGTTAACTTTTAATAATCATGTATAAGAAAAAATATTTACTTTTTACTCTCTTTTTTATAATAATTTTTCAAATTTTATTATATACAAATAATAATCAGAAAACTTCATTTAGATACTTTAAATGGACCCTCCAAGAAGTAAGTATAGGTAAGTTAATCAGTATTTCGTTTTTTTCTGGTTTATTTGTAAGCACTTTATTAAATACAACAATTACTAGTAATAGTTTCAGAAAAAAAACTTTCGAAAATGTGGAAGATGATTTTGTTTCTAATAAAAATGAGGAAGAAATAGAACCAAACGTTGAGATGCCGCCACAAAGGGATATTAGAGAAACTCAACCAACAATTTCTGTTAACTACAGAGTAGTCAAAAATATGAATGATAATAATTTTAAAAAAGATCAAAGTTATTCAAATCAAGATATTAAAGATGACTGGGATAATGCTGATAGTGATTGGTAGAAAAATAAATTAATTTAAAAAATGTTTTTTTAATTTATAATGGAATAAATAGTTATTTTTATGGAAGAAAATTTTGACAAAAATAATGAATTTAATAAAGAAATATCTGACAACACTACTAAATCAAACTCTGAAGAAATAAAAGGACCTAAATCAGAAAAAGTAATCAATATGGATTTAAATAATGCTGATTCTGGTACTAAAGTTGTTATAAAAAATGAAATTAATACTCCAGAAAAACCTATAACAAAACCAAAAAAAGAACTCCCAGTAGAGAAAAAGCCTTTCCAAGAATTTATTAACATCCACCTAATTCCTTCACTTACTGAGGAAATTAATCAAAGAGGATTAGAAATAAACAATATTAACCTCACTAACACAAATAGACCTATTGCTGGAGATAAATGTTGGGTAATAAATTGTGAAATTAAAGATACATGTAACTTTTGGTTATCCTTTGAGAAGGATGACATTAGTTCTTTAAAAAGTATTTCTTTATCAAAACCTAATCAACAACCCAGTATTATCGAATCCTTTCTTATTGACGAAAAAAGAATTACCCTAAAATTAATAATTTCAAGAGTACTTCAAAGATTGAATGGGCAAAAGTTAATAGGAGTTAATTAGAAAAACAATAACACCAAGTTAACTTTTCCCTCGAAAATACAAATCATAGTAAATAATAGTATTAATAAACCGAATAAAAAATGGCTCAATCAACTGTTGAATCAAAAAATAAAAAAGATATTAATAATGGAAAGATACCAGCAAAAGAAACAATTTTGTCCCCAAGATTCTATACAACAGACTTTGAGGCTATGGAAAATATGGATTTATCAATAAACGAGGAGGAATTGGAAGCTATTTGTGAGGAATTTAGGAAAGATTACAATAGACATCATTTTGTAAGAAATAGTGAATTTGAAGGCGCTGCAGAAAAATTAGATCCTGAGACAAGAGAGCTTTTTGTTGATTTTCTCGAGGGAAGTTGTACATCAGAATTTTCAGGTTTTTTACTTTACAAGGAACTTAGTAAGAGAATTAAAGTCAAAAACCCTCTACTTGCTGAATGTTTTGCCCATATGGCCAGAGATGAAGCTAGACATGCAGGTTTTTTAAATAAATCAATGAGTGACTTTGGACTTCAGTTAGATTTAGGTTTTTTAACAGCCAATAAAGATTACACTTATTTCCCTCCAAGAAGTATTTTTTACGCTACTTATTTATCCGAAAAAATAGGTTATTGGAGATACATAGCAATTTATAGGCATCTCGAAAAGAACCCTGATAGCAAAATTTTTCCACTATTTAATTACTTTGAAAATTGGTGTCAAGATGAAAATAGACATGGGGATTTCTTTGACGCATTAATGAAAGCACAACCACGTACTGTTAAATCATTAAGCCAAAAAATTACCATTGGCGGCTCTACTTTCACACATCCATTATTCGACTACTTCCATAGGTTTAGATATTTCTTGAATAATCTTCCATTAACATCCAAGTTATGGTCAAGGTTCTTTCTATTAGCTGTATTTGCAACTATGTATGCAAGGGATTTGGGAATTAAAAAAGATTTCTACAGTTCTTTAGGTTTAGATGCCAGAGATTACGACCAGTTTGTTATTAATAAAACAAATGAAACTGCAGCTAGAGTTTTCCCTGTAGTAATGGACGTTTATGATAAATCTTTTTATGGAAGATTAGATAAAATAGTAGAGAATAATAAGGTTCTTTCTGATATTGCAAACAGTGAGGGAAATACAGTATCTAAAACTTTTAAAAAATTACCTAAATATTTATCAAACGGTTACCAGTTATTAAGACTATACTTATTAAAACCTCTTGATAGCAAAGATTTCCAACCTTCGATTAGATAATCTTTAATACAGAGAAGATTTATAGACTCATATGCTTTCTTCACAAATCAAATCAAATGAAATTGTTTTTGGTAGTTGCAATAAAGATTTATTAGAAGAAATTATTTTCTACGGAATTGGACTTGGTGCTGATTTTGTAGAAATATTTATAGAGAATACTGACAACTCAAGCGTGTTAGCAGAAGAAGATTTTATTACAAGTGTAAGTCCATCATTTGGAAGGGGTGCTGGCATTAGAATTTTCAAGGGAAAAAAGGATGGATTTGTAAGTACAAATGATTTAACAAAGCATGGCTTAATGAGATCGGTATCTCAGGCTATTGAGATGCTAGACATAACAAACACCAAAAGAGAACTATTTAACGGTCTAAATAAACATAGGGACTATAGTTTATCCAAGAAAAAATGGATTAATGAAGTCCCATCTATTAATGAGATAAGTGAAAAACTACTAGTTAGCACAAAGTCTTTAAAAAAAAATAATAAAATAATAACCAGGAAAGGAAGTTACTCAAGAAATCTTCAAGAAGTCATTATAGCCTCCAGTGACGGAACCTATGTCTCAGATATTAGATTGCATCAAACAGTTGGTCTCAACGTAATTGCAAGTGATGCCCAATATAGATCTAGTGGAAGTAGAAGATTTGGATCGTCAGGAATGCCTAATGAATTTAGATTATGGGATCACGAAAAAGCAGCTAATGATGTGTTTGAAAGTTCAATGAACATGTTGTATGCAGATTATGTTGATGCAGGACAAATGCCTGTTGTATTAGCTAATAAATTTGGTGGCGTTATATTCCATGAAGCCTGTGGTCATTTACTTGAAACTACTCAAATAGAGAGAGGAACAACACCATTTGAGAATAAATTGAATGAAAAAATAGCACATGAATCTGTAACAGCAATAGATGAAGGGAAATCAGAAGGATCCTTCGGTTCATTATCAGTAGATGATGAAGGTATGGAACCCGAAAAATCAGTTCTTATAAAAGATGGAATTTTAAAAAAATTCATATCCGATAGGGCAGGTGAATTAAGAACTGGCCATAAAAGAACAGGAAGTGGAAGAAGACAAAATTATTCTTTTGCTGCAGCTTCAAGAATGAGAAATACTTATATAGCTAAAGGTGAGCACTCTAAAGAGGATTTAATCAATAGTATTAGCGAAGGGCTTTACTGCAAATCAATGGGTGGTGGCAGTGTAGGTGCTACAGGACAATTTAATTTTGCGGTAGAAGAAGGATATCTTATTAAAAATGGAAAACTAACTAGTCCAGTAAAGGGAGCAACATTGATCGGTGAGGCTAAAGAAGTTATGCCAAAAATATCAATGTGTGGAAATGATCTCGAATTGGCCCCAGGATTCTGTGGATCCATTAGTGGAAGTGTCAACGTAACTGTGGGCCAACCTCATATTAAGGTTGATTCAATAACTGTTGGTGGAAGATAAGATATGAATTCAAGAGAAATAACAACTCAAATCTCCAAAGCTGCAGATTTCCTAAATCTTAAAAAATGGGATTATGGAGCAAGCTTCTCTAATGATTATTCTGTGCAAGTAGATAAAGGAGAGGCTAAACAACTTAAGGCATCACAAAAACAAATTTTAACTATAAGAGTTTGGAATCAATTTAATCTAGTTGGTATTACTACAACAAGTGATATCAGTGAATCTGGTATTAAAAAGGCTCTTAAGCAAGCAAATATAGCTTCTGATTTCGGCAATAAGAATGAATCCACAGAATTTTCACCACTAGCGAAGGATCCTATTAAAGTTAAGGAAGTAAAAAAAAGAAATCCTGTTGGAATAAAAAAATTACTTACAGTTTTAAGAGAAGCGGAAGTAAAACTATTAGAAAGTCATGAATCCATAAAATCTGTTCCATATAATGGTTTATCCGAGAGTTTCTTTGAGAGAGTTTATGCAAATAGTGAGGGTGCCTTTCGAAGTTATTCCAAAAGTCAAGCAGCACTATATTTATATGCAAGAGCAGAAGAGAAAAATAAGAAGCCTCGTAGTTCAGGTTCCGTAAAACTTGGATATGGAGCTGATGATATAGATATAGAGTCGTGTATTAAAGAGGCTTCAAATAAAACAATTTCTCATTTAAATTATTCATCTATTAAAACTGATAAATATTTAATATGTTTTTCCCCAGAGTCTTTTTTAACTATCATTAACGCCTTTAGCTCAATGTTTAATGCTAGAAGCATTTTAGATGGAGTGAGCTTATCTAATAAAAATTCTATTGGAGAGCAGCTATCTACGGAAGCACTTAATATTTATGATGATGGTCTTCACGAAAAGAATATTTCTTCATCACCATTTGATGGAGAGGGAACACCTACCAAAAGACTATGTTTAATTAACAGAGGGAGAATTGAAAATTTTATACATTCTGAATCTACGGCAAGAATATTTAAAACGACTCCCACTGGCCACGCAGGACTAGGATCAAAAGTCTCAGTATCTCCTGATTGGATCGTAGTTGAAAAATCAGATGAAAACTTTGATCTAAAAACATCACTAGATCACTCTACTTATGAGGGAGAATTTGTTTATATAGAAGAGTTAAATGCAATCCATGCAGGTGTAAGAGCAAGTCAAGGCTCATTTTCTCTTCCATTTGATGGATGGCTGTACAAAAACGGGAAAAAAATCTCAATTGAATCTGCCACCGTAGCAGGGGATATCAAATATCTTTTGAAAAATATAGTAAATATTGAATCAAGCCAGGAGGTAACAACAAGTGGAATTTCTCCACATATATGGGTAGATGAATTATCAATAACAGGTGACGCGTGAGAATTATATTCTGGGGAACACCTGAATATTCAATTCCTAGTCTCGATATTTTTATTAAATCTAAGCACGAGGTAATTGCAGTAGTTAGCCAACCGGATAAGAAGAGATCTAGGGGAAATAAATTAATAGCCTCACCTGTAAAAAGCATTGCTGAGAAAGAATCTATAAAAATTTATACTCCAGAAAAAATCAGAGGCAATATAGATTTTATAAATAAACTTAAATCACTTTCTTGTGATTTATTTATTGTTATAGCTTACGGGAAAATTTTACCCAAAGAGATATTGGAAATCCCAAAATTTGGTTGTTGGAACGCACATGCTTCATTACTACCAAGATGGCGTGGTGCCGCCCCAATTCAATGGTCCCTAATAAGTGGCGATGAATTTACTGGTGTAGGAATTATGAAAATGAATGAGGGACTAGATACTGGCGACATATTGTTGGAAGAAAAAATTAAAATTAATAATAACGATAATTTAAATACACTATCGGAAAAACTTAGTATTTTATCGGCAAAATTATTTTTAAATGCTTCATCTATAATCGAAGAAAATATTAATAAAAATACTAATCCTCAATTAATAAAACAAAATACCCTTGGAAGAGAAATTACTTACGCAAGAATGATTGAAAAATCAGACTTTAAAGTTGATTGGGGTAATGAGGCAATTAAAATTTCTCAAAAAATAAAAGGATTATACCCACGAACAAATACAAATTTTAGAGGTAAGAACCTTAAAATACTTAAAATCAAAGTTTTGACTAGTGATGTAATAAAAAATGAAAAATACCTTTTCATGAGCAATTATTCAAGACCAGGTATTATTCTTGCTGTAATAGAAAATGAAGGAATTATAATTTCAACTAAAACTGATCCGATTATTTTGTTAGAAGCAAAACTTGAAGGCAAAAACATTTCTAGCAAAAAGCAATTGATTCAACAGTTAAAGCCATCAGCAGGTGAATATCTCTCAGATTAAGTTTTAGATTCTTTTTTAGAGAATCCCCAAATGAAAGCAAAAAGAATCAAAAAATAAAAATAATAGTCTGGAAGAATAGATTCTTTAATTAACGTATTTAGTAAAAGTTTAATTCCAACTATTAAAATTGCTACGTAACCGGCTGTTTCTAATCTAGAAAATATATCCAGAAGTTTTAGAAAAATCCCCGATGTAAATCTTAAGGCTAATACTCCAATCACTGCTCCAAATATAATTAATATGTATTGATCACTTATTGCTACTGCAGTAGTGATACTGTCTATGGAAAAAGCAAAATCAGTAATTGAAAGAAGCGCTACAACCCTTAAAAACCTAAAATTATTTCTATTATTATTTGTCCCATTTTCAGCGTTTTCTATATCTGAATTTAAAAAAACATTAGAGAAGAATAAATAAATTAAATAAAAACCAGCAAAAACTCTAATAAGAATAAACTTTAAAAGAACATTAGATAATATGATTAAAATAATTCTAAATAATAAAGATATTGTTATACCAATATTTAAGGCTCTTGACCTTAATTCTGAACTATCCAGGGATTTAGTAAGAGAAGCTAGTGCTACAGCATTGTCTGCAGATAATAATAATTCTAGAGCAATTAATATTGGTAAAAGTGTAAAGATTTCGTACCAACTGTCTACCTGATCTAGTGTGGGTATAAATGAATTTATTGCGGCGGAATCCATCAAATATTATTCACAATCAGTATAAAATCTAATATAATGTATCGGATATTTGTAATCAAGATTGATAGTTATAAATGAGTTTAAATACTTTAGTTGATTATGTTTCGAACTCACAAATTACTTATGAATTAATAGAAAGAATTTCAAAAAATAATGAATTAAATATTGTTGGTTCAAGTCGATATGCAAAATCAATAATATTAGATAGCATCGCAAAAAAAGAGGAAAAAAATATATTATTAATTTGTCCTAATGTAGAAATTGCCTACAAATGGATTGGTTATTTTGAAAGTATAAATGATAAAGCAATTTTATATTATCCCCCAACAGAACATCTACCATACTCATCAATTAATAAATCCAAAGAGATTGAATTTAGTCAGCTTACTGTTTTATCCAAATTAATAAAAAAAGAGAAAAATGAACTTAATATTGTTATATCAACTGAGAGATCACTACAACCTCATCTAATAAATAAGAACCTATTAATTGAAAACAAGTTAAATCTACAAAAAGGTGGTCAAATCGAGATTCAAGAATTAGCAAATAAACTTACTTTGCTGGGTTATACGAAGGATAATGTAACTTCAACAGAAGGATTCTGGAGTAGGAGAGGGGAAATAATAGATATTTATCCTGTCAATAATGAGTTTCCTATAAGATTAGAATTTTTTGATAATGTAATTGAGAAAATAAGAGAATATGATCCCCATACACAGAAAACATTAGAAAGTATAAATAATATTGAAATAATACAGGCTGGATTTGATTTGCTAATAAAAGATAAGTTAAATAATTTATCTAAGAACAATCTTTTTAATTCTGAAGATATAAATAAAAATAATCTTGATCGTTATTTAGGAATAATTGAAGAAGAACCCTCAAACATAATAGATTTTATAAATAGGGAAACAATTCTTGTAATTGATGAATTAGAAGATTGTAAAAAATTTGCAAATAATTGGTATCTAGATTCAGAAAGTAATTTTGATAATTGTACGTATGAATTAAATGAGAACCTTAAAAGTAATGACATTAATTTAGAGGTCAAACCTAATTTGCATTTAAAGTTTGACGAAATATTAAATTCACTAGTAAATTTTAATTTAATAAAATTTTATGAATTTGAATCTAAAATCAATATTGATAATAAATTTTTGCTAAACGATAAAAGATTAAATTCATACTCTAAAAATATAGGAAAATTATCAAATGATATAAATAAAAATATAAAAAATAATGAAAAAGTATGGATATTATCAGCACAACCATTGAGAACAAGGACTTTGCTTTATGAGCACGAATGTAATGCAAACTTCTTAGATAATCCTAATGATATTGATGATGCATATAAGTCAATTAATAATTCAACTCCTCTAATTTTAAAAAATAAGAATAATTACGAAATCGAGGGGTTTTATCTTCCGATATGGAAAGTTGTCCTGATAACAGATAAAGAATTATTTTCACAACAATCTCTTTTTAATAATGTATTCATAAGAAGAAAAAAAAGAAGTGTCAATTCAAATATAAATGTAAATAAGATTAGTCCCGGTGATTTTATAGTTCATAAAAATCATGGAATAGGAAAGTTTTTAAAAATAGAAAAAATTAATATAACTGGAGATTCAAGAGATTATTTAGTCATTCAGTATCAAGATGGGAAGATAAGTGTTGCCGCTGATCAACTTGGTAGTGTTAACAGATATAGATCAAGCGGAAAAATAAAGCCGAAAATAAATAAATTAGGAGGGACAGAATGGGAAAAAATAAAAGAAAAAAATAAGAAACAAATCAAAAAAGTTGCTGTCGATATTCTAAAACTTTATGCAAAGAGAGAAAAATTAAAGGGTTACATTTACCCAGAAGATGGTCCTTGGCAAGATGAATTAGAGGAATCATTCCCTTATCAACCAACACCTGACCAAATTACTGCTGTAAAAGAAATAAAATCTGATATGGAAAGCAATAAGCCAATGGACAGGCTAGTTTGTGGAGATGTAGGATTTGGCAAAACAGAAGTAGCTGTTCGAGCTATTTTTAAGGCTATTACATCAGGCAAACAGGTAATATTACTAGCACCTACAACAATCCTAGCTCAGCAACATTGGAGAACAATAAGTAATAGATTTTCACCTTACCCAATAAAAGTATCATTACTAAATAGATTCAAAACCGTTAATGAAAGAAAGGAAATCTATGCAGGTTTGAAAAATAACAAAATTGATTTAGTTGTAGCAACGCACCAAATTTTAGGAAAAGAAATAGAAATTAAAAACTTAGGCCTACTAGTTATTGATGAAGAACAAAGATTTGGAGTAAGACAAAAGGAGAAAATAAAAAAAATCAAAACCAATATAGACGTCTTAACTCTATCGGCAACTCCAATTCCAAGAACTCTTTATATGAGCTTATCTGGACTAAGACAAATGAGCTTACTAAATACTCCTCCACCATCAAGAAGATCAATAAAAACATATTTATCTGAAATAGATATGGATGTTATAAGAACTGCAATTAATCAAGAACTTGATAGGGGAGGTCAAATTTTTTATGTTCTTCCAAGAATTTCTGATATAGATCAAGCTGTAAACAAATTAAAAAATATGTTTCCCAGCTTAAAATTTATTGTTGCTCATGGGCAAATGAACGAAACAGAGCTCGAAAATGCAATGATTGCTTTTAATAATGGGGAAGTAGATCTAATGATATGCACAACGATAATTGAAAGTGGATTAGACATCCCTAAAGTAAATACAATCATTATTGAAGATTCACACAAATTCGGCCTTTCACAACTTTATCAACTTAGAGGAAGAGTTGGTAGAAGCGGTGTACAAGCACATGCTTGGTTATTTTATCCAAATATAAATAAAATTAATGACGCTGCAAAACAAAGATTGAAAGCGATAAAAGACTTTTCAGAACTAGGTAGTGGATACCAACTTGCAATGAAAGATATGGAAATAAGAGGTGTTGGTAGTTTACTAGGAGAAGAACAAAGTGGAAAGGTTAATGCTATTGGATATGATTTATATATAGAAATGCTCCATGAGGCTATTTCAGAAATCAGCGGGCAAGAAATACCTGAAGTTAACGACACTCAAATTGATTTACCAATAAATGCATTTATACCTGCAACATGGATATTAAACAGAGAAGAGAAGCTTGAGGCTTACAAATCTGCTACTGAATGTTCAAATAATGATGAATTAACTGAATTAGCTACAGACTGGGTAAATAGATATGGAAACTTACCCAAACCTGTTGAGTCCCTAATTATGATTATGAGACTAAAATTACTAGCTAAAAAATGTGGTTTTAATAAGATCAAGCTCAAAAAGCCAAACATCTTGATAGAGACAAAATTAAAAAATTCTACTTTTAAAATTCTTAAAAATTCTTTGGCAACTAGTATTCAAAATAAATTTAATTTTAATGAAGGCGAACAATTTTCAATAATAACTATAAGGGGTTTAGGTGCAACTGAAATTCAAAATCAAATTGATCAACTTATATATTGGTTCGGGTCTTTTGAAAGAGAAATAAAGAATTTCGATAAAGACCTTATAAAAAGAGAATAAATTATTAAATAATTATTTAAAATCCGCGAAACAGTTTGATTTCGGTTAGCTTTATAAAAATTTATTTATTTTATGGGTGAATATATAGACGTCGGAATCCAATCTTCCATTTTACCCTTATCAATCATTCTTTCATCAATCGCTCTAGGAATATTTGCATTATTTGGAGAAGAAACGGAAAATGATGATGATGACTCTGATTCAGGAAGTGGTGGCCTAATGCAACCTATTTGAAATTATTTATAAACAATTTGTTTTGACTTTCTCTTAGATACTTTAAATAACCTATTGAATGAACCTACCATTAAAATAAGAGCAGTAAAAGAAGATACAAAAATAAAAATTACCAAAAATATCTCATAGAAATGTGAAAAGAATTCAATTAATAATAGAAAAGATTTATTAAATGTCGACGGTAGATTTTGTAACAGCAAATTTTTATTAGGAATTAAATAATTTATATAAACTAACAAAGCACTAAAAATAAACAAAAAGAAAGATTCAGTAAGCAGTCTTCTTTTAGATTTTCTTCTTAAATTTAATTTTTTTTTAAAAATATATTTATCAGTTTTTTTATTCAAATTTGGGATCTTTAAATCTGCCATACATCAAAGCTCAAAGAATAAATTTCAATTACTCTGAAAAGAAATTAACCTATAGTATCGTGTTTGTATTTAAGATGCTAATTGCTCTTTATTCAGGGTTTATCAGTTCTTTTTTTTCTATATTTTCAAAAGGACTATAAAAATAAATAAATGAAGAAGAAAATAGAATTAAAGAGCAAATTGCAATAAAAGGTGGAATAAAGACATTAAAAAATTTAACTTTATTATTTAACCCAAATCTTAATTTTTTAGGAATGTTATAGGTTATATCAGTTTTTTTAATTCTTACTTTTGGAGATTCATTTAATTGATCAAAACAATTTATGGTATCTGAAAGTAATGAATTACCAATTTTTAGAACTAAAGGCTTTACATTTGCTTTAGAGCTCTTAAGAACAATATTATGTATGTGGAGATTATCGGCTTTTATATCAATTAATTTAGACTGATATATTGGAATTTCGTTTTTGATTAAGAGATTTGAATAAATATAAAAAGCATCCATAATAGGCCCTAAATGTTCAAATTTGCCTTCAATAAGTGGTTTATCAACTATGGTTAATTTCCATTGGGAAATTATAGATATTTGATCTTTATTTTCATTATTGGAATAATCTGGCAATCCGATTATTTCGAGACTTACTGAAGATTGATGAAATGACAATTTATTTTGGATCATATTAAAAATCGTATAAAAAATTCTTCAACTTTTGATGACCCTTATTTGAAATACAAAAAGATAAAATAAGCAAAGATTTTATTATAATCTCACCATTTTCAGATTGATTTAAAAGCTTTTTAACTCTCATACTATCTGCATTAAATCTCTCTTTAATCAACTCAATAAATCTCTTATTAAAATCATTCCAAATAATTGAATTCTCTTTAATATCTTCTTTAGATTTAAGTATCTCTCTGATATAAGGATATAAATATTTAGACATTTCAACAGTGATTTTAATTAATGCATCGAATTGGTTTACTTTAATATTATTGTTAACATAAGATTTTCTCAATGGATTATTATTCCTTAATTTCCAAATAGTAATTTTATTTGGTAGAACATGATTTAAATTAAGTCTATTTGATAAAGCGTAAAGGGATTGAATACCATTTAAATCAATAGTTTCTAGGATTAATAATAATAAATCAAGCTTCTCTATAGATTGTCTTGATACGTGATTTCCCTTAGTTAAATCTGTAATTGTTCTCGATTAAGATATAAAAAAATTATAACAGAATTATTAATCTATTTTTTGAAATAAAAATGAATATAACTTATCTAGTTCTTCAATAGTTAGCATTCCGTAACTCCATAATAATATTGGTAATGGAGTGTTATTTTTTATAGATAATTTTATACCAAGTTCAATAGTAGATTCATCTAAACCTAATTCATTAAATAAATAAATTATCATTTCTCTAGATAAATAATTATCCATGAATTCTATTTAATACTTGAATAAATGAGAGATTTAGTCATTTGATTAAGGACTAATTTTCTTGTAAAAAGAAATTTATTTAAAAGAAAAAATGAAAATTTCCTTATTGGAAATAAAAAAACGTTTCGATTAGCAAAAATTGATATCAACGAGTCAGTTATAAAAATAGTGACAATAATATCTAAAATTCTGCTTGAAAAATACTTAAATTTAAAGAACATCAATTGCAATTTAGTAATATCAGTATTTTTATTAAAAAGATCATAAATAGTATTAACATCTCTCCAGCAAGTATTTAGACCCTGACCACCAACAGGATGAAATGTATGAAATGCATCTCCTACAAAAACTAATTTTTTAAAATTTAAAACTGGTAAATTTAAGGATAATGAAACAGGAAAAATATTAAATTCGCCGATTATTTGGTCCAACTTAAATTCATTAGGCAAGATTGTTGATAAATTATCCATTAAAAAATTTTTGTCAGAATTCAACCTTTCAATTGCCTTTAATGTATTGGAAGTCCAAATTACTTGATACAAGTTTTTTTCTAAAGGTAATAATGCTAGTGGGCCTTCTTTCCTAAAAATTTCATAAGCTCGTTTCTCACAATGACCTCTAAGAGAAACTTTAAAAGTTAAACAAGACTGACTATAAGATTTTTTTATATCAACAAAATCTATGAATTTTTTATCAAGTGAGTTAGCGCCTGTTGAAAAGAATTGATAATCAAATAATATTTTTTTACGTGACAATATCTGTGGTGTCATAAAAAAAATATTGTCATAATTGTCAATCTCTTGAAAAAATACGTTCATGAGATCCGAATGTTTAACTACCCAGCCAATATTTTCGGCAGAAGTTATATCATCATCTAAGTCAGAAGTTGATAAATTGGTGAAAGCAGAAGTTACGCTATCTGCAATTGAAAGGGTATCAAAGCCAAATAAAAAAGGTTCTAATTTTTTCCAAAGTCTGAATTTAGATAAAATTTTTCTTGTTGAATGAGTAATTGCATAAGTTTTATCTTTATCAATTAATCTATCTTTTGGTAATAAATCAGTTAAAAAAATATTGCAATCAAATTTTGAAAGCGCGATTGAAAGTAATAAACCTGTGGGACCTGATCCAACGATTTTAAAATTGAATTTGTCTTTCATCGTATTATATAAGCATCAATTATCTATTCAGATAAATATAGCAAATTTCCTCAAATGCCGGTCTTAATAAATAGGGGTACTCACCAACCCATAAGTTAATTTCAGGAAGCCAAGCATCGGTCAAATAAAAATCTCTGTCAAAATTACGGTTATCAGATGTTATTAAACATCTAATACTCGAACCAACCCTAATTTGACTATGCTTATTTTCCATAGGAAAACTTAATTTTTTCAAATAACCATCTTCATCTTCTAATTCAAGTACTAACCAAGTCCTTTTGTTTTCAATAACTTCTAATCGACCTTGCCTATTAGATTGTTCTCTTGAACTTTCAATCTTTTCTGTTTTATAAATATCTGATACATAGCCATCAAATATAGAAAAAAATTTATATTTTCTAAATTGCAAGTTTTTTCTACTTGATTCAAGAATAGGGCCCCAGATGATATACAAAAAGAACCCTACACATAGGAATAACCAGAAATTATTAGTTTGATCTCCAGTCGAACTAATAATTAATGAGATAAATCCACCAATTGAAGAAACTATTACTCTTTGAAGAATTTTTCTAGGATTCCCCAAGGCGTACTTAAATTGACTTCCTGTACCAACTGCAGGAATAAGTTTTGAAATTTGACTTGAATTAATTGGAATTATCATTTTAAAAAATCAATTTTTCAAGTCCGTAAACTAAAGTTTCATAATTACCAATTTTTTTAATAGCCTGTAAAACTCCTGGCATATATGCCTTTCTATCAATAGTGTCATGTTTGATTGTGTAAGTTTCACCTGGAGATCCCATAATTACTAACTGATGAGCGAGTAATCCTGGTAATCGTACAGAATGTATATTAATTCCTGAATCTCTGAGCCCACCGCGTACTCCTTTCAATGACTCAGACTCTTTTACTAAATTCTGATTAAATTTCTTTGGATATTCTTCAATCATTTCTGCAGTTTTTATACACGTCCCACTAGGAGAATCAGCTTTTTGATTATGATGCATCTCAATTAATTCAATATTGTCGTAAAACTTTGCAGCTACAGATGCCGCCTGCTGAAGAAGCACCATACCTACTGAAAAATTAGGAATTATTGCACAACCAACCGATGCTTTCTGGGCAAAAACAGACAAATCTTTTATTTGCGAAGGGCTTAGACCTGTAGTTCCTACTACTGGTGATACCCCATATGCAATAGCTGATCTGGTATTTTCATATACAGAATCAGGATGAGTAAAATCAACCAAAACAGGTTTGATTTTTTCATTTCTATAAATTTGACTAATGGAACATAAAGTCCCTTCAAAATCATTTGAAACAAAAACATCACAATTTTTTACCTTCAATAATTCAGAAATATTTGAGCCATTGTTCTTTTCTTTTGTGTCGATTGCTGCGACAAGTTCACAATCTGTAGAATTTAATACAGTATTAACAACTTCACTACCCATTCTGCCTAAAGCTCCGGAAACTAGTACTGGTATGGGTTTTTTAGAATTTTCAATCATTTTTTTTTAAAAAAATTTTTTTAAAGGTTGTTACACGCTATTTATATTGCACACAATAACGTCTTTTCATTCGTAGGCTGGTAGAAATACTTAAAGAAAATCAATGTTTACGCAGGTCCGCTCAGCAAACCGCAGAGTATCTCCTGTTGAGGATAACAAACACAAAGTTGTAATAAAAGCAGTTTATGTTGTCCTTGAGCCACAATACCAAAATTCCTTAACAGAAGCTGCAAAGTCAATAAATAAAATGAATGGGCCTATAGGCATAGACCTTAGTGGCTATCTTATCGAAGAACTTAGGAATGATAGTAATTTTGAAGATTTTAAAGAAGATATAGCTAATGCAGATATATTCGTAGCTTCTCTAATTTTCATCGAAGACCTCGCTCAAAAAGTGGTTGATGCAGTATCTCCATATAAAGACAAACTAAAAGCATCAATAGTTTTCCCCTCCATGCCAGAGGTAATGAGATTAAATAAGTTAGGTTCATTTAGCATGGCCCAACTTGGTCAATCTAAAAGCATTATTGGAGATTTAATAAAAAAGAAAAAAGAATCTGATGGAGCAAGTTTCCAAGATTCAATGTTGAAGTTATTAAATACACTACCTTCAATACTTAAATATCTACCAGTAGAAAAAGCTCAAGATGCTAGAACATTTATTCTGAGTTTTCAGTACTGGTTAGGTGGTACCACTGAGAACTTAAAAAACTTCTTGTTAATGATTTCTGAAAAGTATGCCGTTTCAGAGATCATAAAAGATCAAATAGAAGAATTCAAAATTCAAGACCCAGAAACATTCCCTGATTTAGGAATTTGGCATCCTCTTGCTCCTTGCATGTTTGAAAGTCTTAAAGAATATCAAAATTGGGAAAATAATAGGAAAGATATAAATCCTAAAGATGACAAAACTCCAACAATAGGTTTAGTGCTTCAAAGGAGTCATATCGTTACGGGTGATGATGCTCATTACGTTGCTGTTATTCAAGAATTGGAATACAGAGGTGCGAGAGTACTACCTATTTTTTGTGGAGGTCTAGATTTTTCTAAACCAGTTAATGAATTTTATTATGATTCCATAAATAAGGATCAACCTATAGTAGACGGAGTTGTATCTCTAACAGGATTTGCACTTGTTGGTGGGCCAGCACGACAAGATCATCCTAAAGCTATTGAAGCCCTACAAAGGTTAAACAGACCATATATGGTTGCACTTCCATTAGTCTTCCAAACCACACAAGAATGGGAAGACAGTGATCTAGGGTTACACCCAGTTCAGGTAGCACTTCAAATTGCAATTCCAGAACTTGATGGTGCTATTGAACCTATTATTCTCTCAGGTCGTGATGATGCTACAGGTAAGGCGCATACGCTCCAAGATCGAGTTGATGTAATAGCTGAAAGAGCCATAAAATGGTCAACTTTAAGAGTTAAATCAAGAAAGGATAAAAAATTAGCCATCACAGTATTTAGTTTTCCACCAGACAAAGGAAATGTTGGTACAGCAGCATACTTAAATGTTTTCGGTTCAATTTACAGAGTACTCCTTGAAATGAAATCGAAAGGATATCAAATAGATGAACTTCCAAGTAATTCAAAAGAATTAATGGAAAAAGTAATTAATAACCCTGAAGCAATGGACGGCTCTCCCGAGTTAAATATTGCTCATAAAATGTCAGTAAAAGAATACGAAGAGTTCACACCATATTCACAAAGACTTGAAGAGAATTGGGGTAAACCTCCTGGAAATCTAAATAGTGACGGACAAAATTTACTTATTTATGGAAAACATTTTGGAAATGTTTTTATAGGTGTACAACCTACATTCGGTTACGAAGGTGATCCGATGAGGTTGCTTTATTCAAGAAGTGCAAGTCCTCATCACGGTTTTGCCGCTTATTACACCTATGTAGAAAAAATCTGGGGTGCTGATGCTGTTCTTCATTTTGGAACTCACGGATCACTCGAATTTATGCCTGGTAAACAGATGGGCATGAGTGAAACATGCTATCCGGATTCTCTCATTGGATCATTACCAAATTTGTATTACTATGCTGCTAATAATCCTTCTGAAGCAACAATCGCGAAAAGAAGAGGTTACGCCTCAACAATTAGCTATCTAACTCCTCCAGCAGAAAATGCAGGACTCTACAAAGGACTTAAAGAACTAAGCGAACTTGTTGGTTCTTATCAACAATTAAGAGAAAATAGTAGGGGTATTCAAATAGTTAATGCAATAGTCGAGACTTCTAAACAATGTAATCTTGACAAAGATGTTGAGCTCCCTTCAAAAGATGTGGAAGATCTCTCAATTGATGAAAGAGATTTATTTGTTGGTAATATCTACAAACAGTTGATGGAAATTGAAAGTAGATTGTTACCTTGCGGTCTTCATACTATTGGAGAAGCTCCAACAGCAGAAGAAGCAGTCGCAACTCTTGTAAATATTGCATCATTAGAGAGAGAGCAAGAGGGATTAAGATCTCTTCCTGGATTGCTAGCTGAATCCATGGGGCTGAATATTGAACAAATTTATGATGGTAATAATAAAGGTGAACTTAAATTTGTAGAGCTAAATGAAAAAATCATAAAGACAGCAAGAGAGTCTATTTTTGCGATGGTCAACTCTTTAAAAATTGTTAATGGCAGAGTTTATTTAGAAAAATCACTTCTTTCCAAGTTGTTTGACTTCCTTAAAGTATTTGGTTTGAATTTACCTACTCCTTGGCTAAGGGTCTGTAACTTAAATGGATTTAATGAAGTTAACCAGAAGGAATTAAATAAATTATTTGATTACTTACTTTTCTGTTTGGAACAGGTCTGTGCAGATAAAGAAATGGATAGCCTCATTAAAGCATTAGATGGAAATTATGTTTTACCTGGACCAGGTGGAGATCCTATACGAAATCCAGGTGTTTTACCCAGTGGTAAAAATATTCATGCACTTGATCCACAATCAATCCCTACTACAGCAGCAGTAGCTGCTGCAAAGTCAGTTGTTGACAAATTAATTGAGAGACAAAAGGAAGAGCAAGGGACTTGGCCTGAAACAATTGCTTGTGTTTTATGGGGTACTGATAACATCAAAACTTATGGAGAATCACTTGCTCAAATCTTATGGTTTGTTGGTGTAAAACCAAAACCAGATTCTGTTGGAAGAATCAACAAATTAGAATTAATCCCTTTAGAAGAATTAGGTAGGCCAAGGATAGATGTAGTCGTTAACTGCTCAGGAGTTTTTAGAGATTTATTCATAAATCAGATGGCATTAATAGATCAGGCGGTCAAATTAGCGGCTGAGGCGGATGAACCATTGGAATCTAATTTTGTAAGGAAACATTCACTAGAACAAGCAGAAAAAGAAGGAACCTCTATCAGAGAAGCCTCAGCGAGAGTATTCTCTAATGCAAGTGGAAGCTACAGTTCAAATGTTAATTTAGCTGTAGAAAACTCAACTTGGGAGGAAGAAAATGAATTACAAGAAATGTATTTATCACGCAAAACATATGCTTTTAATGCTGATAATCCAGGTGAGATGAATCAAAAAAGAGAGGTATTTGAGTCAGTAATGAAAACAGCAGATGTTACATTTCAAAACCTTGATTCCTCAGAGATTTCATTAACAGATGTAAGTCATTATTTTGATTCAGATCCAACAAAATTGATTAAGACACTTAGAGATGACGGAAAAGAACCAAGTAGCTATATAGCAGACACTACTACATCTAATGCTCAAGTTAGAACACTTGGAGAAACCATCAGATTAGACTCAAGGACAAAACTTTTAAATCCTAAGTGGTATGAAGGTATGCTTAAATCTGGTTATGAAGGAGTTAGAGAACTTTCTAACAGGCTTAATTACACTCTTGGTTGGAGTGCGACAAGTGGTCAAGTAGATAATTTTGTATATGAAGAAACTAATGAAACATTTATAAATGACGAAGAGATGAGGAAAAGATTAATGGACCTTAATCCTAATAGTTTCAGAAGAATTGTTGGAACTTTACTAGAAGTTAATGGTAGGGGATATTGGGAAACTTCAGATGAGAATATTGAACAGTTGAAAGAATTATACCAAGAGGTAGAGGATAAAATCGAAGGAGTTAAAGAATAATAAATTTATTATTTTCTGTAAATCTTATCAGCTACTTTCAGGATTTGATAATTTAGTTTGACGTTGTGAACCCTCACAATGTCAACGTTAAATTGAGAACAAAGACAACTTATTGCAAGCGTTCCTATATCTCTTTCTTTTGGATTTTTCTCATTCAAAATTTCTCCTATAAATCTCTTCCTAGATGCACCTATCAAAATTGGCAAATTCCATTTTTTAAATACATCTAAGTTTCTCAAGATTTCCAAATTATGAATAATATCCTTTGAAAAACCAATCCCAGGATCAACTATTATATTTCCTTCAGATATATTTTTTTCTAAGGCATTTTTTATTAAATTATCAAGAGAGCACTTAACATCACTCAATACATTCTGGTAATTAGAGAGTTGATTCATATTTTGACTATTACCACGACTATGAGTTATGACGAATGGACAGTTGAATTTTGATACAACATCCAAAATTTTTATATCTCTTCTTCCTCCCGTGACATCATTTATCCAGTTAGCACCATTTAAAAGAGCTTCGTAAGCTACTTCAGAATTAAAAGTATCAATAGAAATTAAAACATCTGGAAATTCAGATTTTATTAATTTTAGATATGGGATCAATCTTTTTATTTCTTTACTTGATCCAACTTCTTCGGCCCCAGGTCTAGTACTTTGAGCACCAAGATCAATAACATCAACACCATTACTCAAGAAATGGTCTACTTGATCTATAACTTTTTTTGAAGAGTTTAATTCTCCACCATCACTAAATGAATCAGGAGTTAAATTAATAACTCCCATAATTGAAGTTTTTTGGCCCCACCCTTTTGGCCATGGATTTTTCTTATTGATAATTTGCAATTCTAGCAAAACTATTCGGATCTAATGAAGCCCCTCCAACTAACACCCCATCAATATCACTCATTGACATAATTTCGTCAATGTTATTAGGTTTAACAGATCCACCATATTGAATAATTACATCATCAAAACCTATTAATTTCCGAATCAAAGAACATATCTTATTAGCGTCTTCTGCCTCACATGTTTTACCAGTACCAATAGCCCATATTGGTTCATAGGCAACAATTAAATTAGATGGATCTGTATTTTCTAATCCTTGTTCAACCTGTCTAGTAATAACTCTAACAGCTTCTCCTCTCTCTCTTTGTTCTAATGTTTCTCCTACACAAACTATTGGAGTAAGTCCACTAGATTGAGCAAAAACTGCTCTTTTATTAATTTGTTCATCACTTTCACTAAAATATTTTCTTGGTTCACTATGTCCAACGATTGCATATGAGACACCATGTTCAAGAAGCATTTTTGGAGATATTTCTGCGGTAAATGCCCCTTGATCTTCCCAATGAATATTTTGACTAGAAATATCTAAATAATCAAAATCAGAATGATCCGAAAAGGTTGAAATAGCTGTAAAAGGTGGAGCAATAACAATTTTACGATCGTCTTTTATATTTTTTATTAAGGGAATAAACTTTTCTAAATAGGATTTAGCCTCGGCACAAGTCATGTGCATTTTCCAATTACCAGCAATTACAGATTTTCTCAAAATACTATCTCCAAGAAAAATATACTAATACAAAGTGAGTTGAATAAGCTAACTATTCAAAAATTAATTCATTTTTTAGAAATATTACTTTATCTCCCCTGTTTAACTTCCTCCCTCTCCTAGTCTCAATTACACCATTAACCTTAACAGAGCCCGATTTAATAAAAATTTTTGCTTCGCCACCAGAAGATACCAAATTTTTCCATTTTAAGAATTGATCCAATTTCATTGTTTTTTATACCTAAAGATATTGATAAAGTAGGATAAACAATTAAATATATAATAACTTGAGACTAATACCACCAGTCAGATCATATTCAAATAGGTTTATCAAGGGTTTTATATGCATGCTTATCTACGTAGCTTGTTGGCCTTTATTAGCTTATTTAGCTGGAAACTTAATCCCAGCAATTGGGTCAGGTGATCTTTCAAAAGTTTCTAGCATAATAATCAAGTCTTTATTTGTATTTTTAGTTCAGAAAACTGCTCAATTTGGACAGGATGTATTCATAGCAAAACCATCTTTAGAAATTAGTGAAGTGATGAGAGGAAATTTATTTAGAAGAATTCAAAAAATAAAGATGAATTCCGTTGAAAATATTTCAGCCGGAGACATCACATATAGACTTACAGAAGATGCTGACAGGGTAAGCGAAGTTATTTATAAAACAGCTCAAGATACTATTCCATGCACTTTACAGTTATTAGCGGTAATAATCTATATGTTTTATTTAGACTGGTCATTAACAGTGTCAACATTCGTTTTAGCACCATTGATTATTCTTTCAGTTAATAGTTTTGGGAGAAGAGTTTTAAAAGCATCCGAAAAAAGTCAAGAATCAACAAGTAATTTAGCAGGATTAATAGGTGAATCTATAAATGGAATGTCCACTATAAGAGCTTTTGCTGCAGAAAATTGGATTGAGAAAAGATTCTATAAAAGATTAAGTACAAATAAAAAAGCAAAATATAAAACATTAAAATTACTTGCATTTCAACATCCAGTTGTAGGATTTGTTGAAGCATTTGGAATATTAGCAATATTAGGTTTAGGAGCCGCAAGAATAAATCTAGGTCTTCTAACAAGCGAAGAATTTAGTAGTTTTTTTGCAGCAATATTAATGCTTATTGATCCAATAAGCCATGTAAGTACAAATTTCAATGACTATAAACAGGCAGAAGCCTCAATAAAAAGGTTGAAAAATATAAATCAAGAACCTGTCGAAGATGATAAAAAGAATTTACGAAGGATATCCAATTGTGAAGGCAAGATAAGCTTCAAGAAAGTAAATTTCGCTTACAAAAAAGATAATCAAGTACTTAAAAATATCAATTTAGAAATTAAAAGAGGTGAAGTCACAGCATTTGTTGGGGCTTCTGGAGCTGGTAAAAGTACAATGTTGGCTTTGATTTTAAAGTTTATTACTCCAAATAATGGAGACATTTTTATAGATGATAAAAATCTCAAAATATTAAATACAAAAGATATTAGAAAAAACATTGCATTAGTACAACAACAGCCTTTTTTGTTTTCAGGAACAATTATTGATGTTATAAGAATGGGCAGAAATTTCACCAAAGAAGAAGTTATAGAATCAGCAAGAAAAGCAAACGCTCACAACTTCATTCAAAAGCTTCCTGAGAAATATGAAACTGAGATAACTGAAAGAGGATCAAATTTCTCAGGTGGTCAGATCCAGAGAATAGCAATTGCAAGAGCAATACTCGGGAACCCCTCAATTCTTCTTTTAGATGAGGCTACAAGTGCGTTAGATGCAGAATCAGAATTTGAAGTGCAGAAAGGACTTAATAGAGCTATGAAAGATAGAACAGTTATTGTTATTGCTCATAGATTAGCCACTACTCAAGAGGCCAATAAAATAGTTGTTTTCGATAAAGGTGAAATTATTGAAGTTGGCAAACACATTGATTTAATAAATAAACCTGGAATTTATAAAGAATTATGTGAAAAACAATTGATTAAAATATTATAGTTCTATTTTATTTGTTAAAAAAGTAAATCCATGAGCGAAAGCACCAATGACTCTTCAAATCCAGTTTTAACCTTTGAAGGCAAAAAATATTTAATTAATGAACTTTCTAATGAAATAAAAGAATCTTTAAAAGTACTGCAAATAGCGGAGACACAACTTAAGATGCATCAAGATACTCTCAAATTGCTTTCAATTAGTCGAAATTCTTTAGTTAATCAATTAAGAGAAAAACTAAAAAACTTAGAATAAATTTTTAATAATTATGGATTTCCTGTAGAGAGTAAGTATTAATTCTATTAAATTGCAAAGCTTTGATTGCCTTAATGGCTGCCTTGGCTCCAGGAATAGTTGTAAAAGTTGGAATATTATATTCTAAAGCGGCACGTCTTAAATAAGCATCATCATGAAGAGCCTGGGAGTCAATTGGAGTATTAATTATTAATTGAACAAGTCCCGAACGAATTAGGTCCTCAATATTTGGTCTTCCTTCATGAACTTTTTGAACTTCTTCAACTTGAATTCCTAAATTACCCAAATACGCAGCTGTACCTTTTGTTGCGATTAATTTAAATCCTAAAATCAAAAGTTCTTTAGCAATTTCCTCAAGATTTTTTTTATCTAAATCATTTGTAGACAAAAAAGCTACTCCATCTGAAGGTACACCATTACCTGCTGCCAATTCCGACTTGGCATATGCAATTCCAAAATCTTTAGCTAAACCCATTACTTCTCCAGTAGATTTCATTTCAGGGCCAAGTAATGTATCAGATCCAGGAAATCGTTTAAAAGGTAGAACGGCCTCTTTTACAGCCTGAAATTTTGGAAAAAATTCATCTGTAAAATTAAGATCTTCTAATGTAAAACCTTGCATTAACAGGGTAGCTAATTTTGCAACTGGTTTACCTATAGCTTTTGAAACAAATGGAACTGTCCTGGATGCTCTTGGATTTGCTTCAAGAATAAATAATTTACTATCTTTATTATTTGTATTTATTACTGCAAATTGCAAATTAATCAAACCAACAACATTTAACCTTTTTGCAATTAATCTAGTCCAGTTCCTCACATTTTCTTTTGTAGATGTTGAAAGAGAAATGGATGGTAAGCAACAAGCTGAATCTCCTGAATGAATTCCTGCAGGTTCCACATGTTCCATTAGGCCAGCAATTACAACCGACCCCTTTGAATCGCATAAAGCATCAACATCTATCTCAATTGCATTATTCAAATACTGATCAAGAAGGATTGGATGATCAGGCGATACCTTTACTGCTTCGGAGATGTATCTTGATAATTCATCCTCATCTTTAACAATTTCCATTGCCCTTCCACCTAAAACATAAGAGGGTCTTACAACCAAGGGGAATCCTATATTTTTTGCAACTAATTCTGCTTCATTTTGATTACGTGCAATACCGTTTAAAGGTTGTCTTATACTTAATTCATCAAGAATTTTGGTAAATTCCTCTCTATCTTCTGCTAAATCGATAGATATTGGAGAAGTTCCAAGAATTTTTGAGCCAGTTCTGATCCCATCATTAGAATTAAGCCATTCAAATAAAGGTAATGATAATTTTAATGGAGTTTGACCTCCAAATTGAACAATCAAACCATAGGGCTTTTCAGCTTCTATTATGTTGAGCACATCTTCCAAAGTTACAGGCTCAAAATATAAAATATCGCTAGTGTCGTAATCTGTTGATACAGTTTCAGGGTTACTATTAACCATTATTGTTTTATAACCATTTGTAGAAGATTGATATGATGCATGACAACAACAGTAATCAAATTCTATTCCCTGACCAATTCTGTTTGGACCTCCTCCTAAAATCATAATTTTTTTTGATTTACTATTTTCTGAAATCTCGCTATCAAAAATTTGAGACTTAAGATTAATGAAAGATTCTTCGTAAGTTGAATAATGATAAGGAGTGGAGGATGAGAATTCTGCTGAACAAGTATCAACAGTTTTATAAATTGGAATTATATTAAGTTTTTTTCTATATCTTCTTACTTGAAAAAACTCAGAATTAGTTAACTTTGCTATCTGTTGATCTGAAAAGCCTAGTTGTTTAGCATGTAGCATCAAATCCCTATCTAGATTATAAAGTTCTTTATCTTTCAAAAAATCATTTTCAAAATTAAAGATATTACGTAATTTTTCTATAAACCATAAATCTATATTTGTAACTTCTTGGATATAAGTATTAGTTTTCCCAAGCTGCATAGCTTTTTTAATTAGGAGAATTCTTTCAGGTGTGGGGTTTCTTAAACTATTTTTAATTTGATTCTCATTTTTAAATTCATCTTGTGAATCACATTCCCACCCAAAAACACCTACTTCTAATGACCTTAATGCTTTCTGAAATGATTCTTCAAAAGAACGACCTATTGCCATTGACTCACCAACAGATTTCATGGCAGTGCTTAAAGTATTAGAAGAGCCTTTAAACTTTTCAAAAGCAAATCTTGGGATCTTAGTAACTACGTAATCAATTGATGGCTCAAAACATGCAGGTGTTTTTTTTGTAATGTCATTAATAATCTCATCAAGTGTATAACCAACAGATAATAAGGCTGCAATCTTAGCTATAGGAAATCCAGTTGCTTTACTCGCTAAAGCAGAGGATCTACTCACACGGGGATTCATTTCTATGACAATTACTTCTCCATTAGATGGATTTATTGCAAATTGAATATTACTGCCTCCAGTTTCAACTCCTACCTCTCTAATAATTTTCAATGACAAATCCCTTAATCTCTGATACTCCTTATCTGTTAAAGTCTGTGCAGGAGCTACAGTAATCGAGTCTCCAGTGTGGACACCCATTGGGTCTAAATTTTCAATACTGCAAACTATTACTACATTGTCAGCAGTGTCTCTCATTACCTCTAGTTCAAACTCTTTCCATCCAATAAGTGATTTTTCAATTAATATTTGTTTACTTGGACTTTCCTCTAAACCTGATTTACACAACTCGAAAAATTCTTCAAGGTTAAAAGCAATCCCACCACCTACTCCACCTAATGTAAATGCAGGCCTAATGATAAGAGGAAAAGAATTAATTTTTTTGGATACCTCTGTAGCTTCATCTAGATTAGAAGCGATACCAGAAGGACAAACATTTACATTTATTTTCTCCATCGATTCTTTAAACAATTTTCTATCTTCAGCTTTATTTATAGCTTTCAAATCAGCTCCGATTAATTCAATATTATTTTGCTTTAAAAAATCTGACTCTGATAATTTAACCGCAAGATTCAAAGCGGTTTGACCTCCCATAGTGGGAAGGATCGCATCAGGTTTTTCTCTTAAAATGATCTGAGAAACAATTTTAGGAGTCAATGGTTCAATATATGTTTTGCTTGCGATCTCAGGATCAGTCATTATTGATGCTGGATTTGAATTTATTAATACAATTTCATAACCAGCATTTCTTAAAGCTTTGCAAGCTTGAGTGCCAGAGTAATCAAATTCGCATGCTTGTCCTATAACAATCGGTCCCGAACCTAGAATAAGAATTTTTTTTAGATCACCTCTTTGAGGCATAATTTAAACCCTTCATTTATCACATGCTACTTATAAATCGTCAGATGTTAATCAACTTACTTGAAAAGCAACATTTGTTTCTATAGTATTGAAAGAAATTAATATTTTATGAGCGAACTTCAGCGACTTAAAAATTTGTTGCCTCCAGAGAATCAAAGTTGGGTATTTATTGAAGCTGCAGTAGCTATAGACCCACCTTTAGTAACACTTGAAGAAATCGGTCGTGACGAAGTAGAAATTCAAATAGATTTAGATGAATGGGATAACTTTGCTATTGACCACAGAAATTTATTATTTTGGCACGAGGTTGGAAAAATTCAAAATGACACAATTCCCAGAGATGGATGGGAAATGGCAGCTCTCGCTATTGGACTTGGAGGTGCAATAGGAGAGTTGTGGGTACAAGATGGTTTACTGTTAATACTTGCACTAGGTTTATCAAGTTTTGCAGGCTATAGATTATATTTAAAAAATAATTCTGAAAAAAAACTTCAAGATGCTATTAATGCAGACGAAAGAGCTATAGATCTTGCTTGTAGATTTGGATACAGCATTCCAAATGCTTATAAAAGTCTTGGAGGAGCCTTAAAGGAATTAATAGATAAAACGCGAAAAAAGAAAAAAAGAAGTTTCTTTGAAGATAGATTAGATGCTTTAAGAAAAAGTGCAGAAAAAGCACGATCAGAATTATCTCAGCAAGAAGGTTCAGATAAATCAGTTTCGAGCGAAAATGTTTATGGACAATAAAAGTTTGGTTTTAATTGCAGCTAAAGCATGTGACGAAAAAAAGGCAAAAGATATAAAACTTATAAAAATTGACAAGGTTTCTTTTATAAGTGAATGGATTTTAATTGCAGAAGGATTATCTGATGTACAAGTCAGATCTATAACTAACTCTGTAGAGGGAGAACTTAGAGAGAAGGCTAAAATTGAACCGATAAGAAAAGAAGGGGTTAACGAAGCCAAATGGGCTTTACTTGATTATGGTGATTTGATAGTAAATATTTTTCAACCAGAAATAAGAAAATATTATGACCTTGAATCGTTTTGGAGTAATGGAAATAATCTAATATTTCCATAATATATTATATGAACGAATCTAAGTGTCCTGTCCCTAGAGAGCAACAACCTACAAATGAATTTATAGAATTATCACAATCTCAAATTTTTTCTTGGCCCAAAACAAAAAAGTCTCTAATCCTTATTTTGATGAAATTCTGGCTAGGAGCTTTTGTTCTATTTCTTGTCATCTCTTCGGGAAGTATATATTTTAAGACATCCCCTTTAAGGTATATTCTATTAAGCCTTTTTAGCAGCTTATCAATACCTCTTTTAATTTCAATAAGATTATATTTAGGTTGGAATCATATATTTAATAGATTAATGTCAGAAAAAGTTGAATACGAGGAATCCGGTTGGTACGACGGTCAAGTATGGGAAAAGCCATTAGTTTTGAAAGAAAAAGAATCACTTATTGCTTCAATTGAGGTAAAGCCTATTTTAAAAAATTTAATTCAAATTTTTTCTATTATTTCAGTCTTAGCTTTGACTGGAATTTTGATTTTTCAATATAACAATTTCTAAATGAGTTCTAATTTCAAAAACCTCTACACCTCTAACAATCCTCCCTTACAAGCAACCTTAATTAGAGGATCAAATATTGAGTCAATACATAAAATTCATGCCGTTATTACTGATAAAAAAGGTAGAGTTTTAATGTGCGCAGGAAATCCTGAATATAAAAGTTTCATAAGGTCAGCACTAAAACCTTTTCAAGCAATACCTTTCGTTAGTAGTGGAGCTGCATCAAAAATCAATAATGAATCACAATCAATTGCTTTGGCATGCGGGTCACATAGTGGATCAAAACTTCATTCAAGGGAAGCATTCAAAATTTTATGGGAATATGACATTGACATCAATAATCTTAAATGTCCGAAAACTAAGACAAGTCCACTAGAACATAATTGTTCGGGTAAACATGCTGCTTTTTTAGCTACATGCAAAAAAATGAATTGGCCATTAGATAGTTACTTAAAGGGGGATCATCCACTTCAAATAGAAATATTTAGAATGGTCTCTGAATTACTTGAAATCCCTTCATCTGAAATAAACGCAGAACGTGATGATTGTGGTGCTCCAACTCTTTATTTAAAACTATTAGAAATGTCGAGGTTATATTCATTTTTGAGCAGTTCCGATAATGCTGAATTAGAACAAATCAGTAGATCTATGATATTAAATCCAACAATGATAAGTGATAACAATAAATTTGACACAGAAATAATTAAAGCTTCTCATGGGAACGTTATAAGTAAAGGTGGAGCCGAGGGAATACAGTGTCTTTGTAAAGTAAATGAGGGGATAGGTTTAGCTTTAAAGGTAGAAGACGGTTCAAAAAGAGCAAAGCATGCTGTTAGTCTTCACTTACTAAAACAGTTAGAATGGATATCTGACTTAAGAATTCAAGACATCGAAGAAAAGGTATTTAATTTTCCTGATGGAGTGCGACTTGAAGTTAAAGGTAAAGTAAAATTCCAAGAATCCTAAAAAACGAGAAAAATAACCCTTTCAGATGTATGCTATTTGTATGACGCGGGGTAGAGCAGTCTGGTAGCTCGTCGGGCTCATAACCCGAAGGTCGGAAGTTCAAATCTCCCCCCCGCCACCATTTAGGAGCAGCTTTAGAGCTGCTTTTTTAGTATTTGCAAAAAATTATCGCAACTATAAAAATATAATAGAAACAAAGGTTTTTTTATATCACACTAAAAAGAAATCTTATAAGAAATTATTTAAAATCTTTTTGAATTGAGAATTTAAAGTCAACTTTCACTAATAGACCAATAATGATAAAAAAAATTCCAATGTACGATTGCAAAGTTAGATCCAAGATATTGAATTTAATTTTCTAACTAAATTTTAGCTTACAAATCATTTCTATTAAATTTACTTGTAACAATGAATTTAAACAAATCTGAATGTTGGCGATTTTCAAATTGAATAAGTAATTTTATAAAGTAGAGTTAAATCTATCTCATTTAGAAAAATTATATGCAGGATTTGCTACAGCGTGATTTAGGTTCAAGCTTGTTATCGATAGCTATCATCATAGGTTGGTTTGGTCTTTTTTTTGTATTCTTAAGAGTAATAACACTTACAATTAAAAGAATCCTTGATGCTATTTTCAAAAAATCATAATTATTGAAATAAATCAATAATTCCGAATTAATCGCATAATTCGCATATCACTAAGTATAATAACCTAAAAAAATGTCAATTCTAGATAAGGTTAAGATAGGAAATTTAGTTCAAATTAATTTAGGCTTATCAAGGGATAGGCTTACCAAAGAAACTATTGATGCAATAAATGTTTCTTCATTGGGTAAGGTAAGTGATTTCAGGATAACTGATGGTAAAGGTATTGGAGTTGTCTTGCAATTATCTAATGGAAAAGAGCAATGGTTTTTTGAGGATGAAATTGATCTTCTCGATGAAAATGGCACTGTAATTAAAAAAATTGTTGATACAAAAGCGAATAATAATTTTAGGTTTAATTTTTTTAAAGGGTTAAATTATGAAAATAAAAAAAAGGTAAGCGAGTTACTTAATCCAATTAACTTTTTTATCTGGGTAGTTGTTTCATTAAAAGATATTTTTTAACTGGTTAAAAAATTTTCTAAAATAAAAATAATTCAACAATTTATTTAAATATAAAATTTCAGCAATCAAAATTTATATGGTACAGAATATTATAGATGTAAGAAGTTTATCTAAGTCATTTGATATATCTTCTAAAGAACCAGGATTAAAAGGTACAATAAAACACTTTTTTAACAGACAAACAAAAAGTTTAAAAGTTATAAAAGATATAAGTTTTGAAATTAAAGAAGGGGAAATAGTAGGTTTTTTAGGTGCTAATGGAGCTGGCAAAACAACCATTTTAAAAATGCTTTGTGGCTTGATTTATCCAAGTGAAGGTTCGATTTTAGTTTCAGGCCACTTACCTTTTAGGAGAAAAGAAAATTTCCTAAAGAATATCACCTTAATAATGGGACAAAAGCAACAGCTTATTTGGGATCTTCCGCCAATTGAATCATTCTATTTGAATGCATCTATATATGACTTAGATAAGTTCGAAGCTAAAAAGAGAATAAAAAAACTATCAGATATGCTTGAAATTGATGAAGAGCTATTTATACCTGTTAGAAAACTTTCACTAGGTCAGCGTATGAAGTCAGAATTACTAGCAGCTTTGATACATGAACCACGTATACTATTTTTAGACGAGCCAACACTTGGATTAGATATTAATGCACAGAGAAACCTAAGAAAATTCCTTCAAAAATATAATAAGGAAACTAATGCAACTATATGCCTTACCAGTCATTACATGAAAGATATTACATCACTATGCAAGAGAGTTATATGTGTGCACGAAGGAGCTATATCATATGACGGGAAACTCAATCTATTATTAAAAAAACTATCTCCTGTTAAAGAAATATTAATAGTTTGTCGTTCTGAAAAAGATGCAATTAAATTAGAAAGTTCCGGTTTTACTATTAAAAATAAAATCAAGAATGAAATCACTATAAAAATTGAAAACAACTCTATTACCTCTTCACTAAAGACTATCCTAAATAATTTTGATATTGAAGACCTTTTTATAAATGAACCACCTGTAGATGAAATTATTGGAAAGATATTAATCAAAAAAGATTATGATATCTAATTTGATTAATCATAAAATAATCACTTTATTAAAAGTCCAATATTCAAACATGTTGGAATATAGGGTAGAAATTGCATTATGGGCAATTTCAGGGATTATTCCTTTTTTCATGTTAAACATTTGGACAAACAATAATCTTAATGAATCCATAAACGTAAGTGATATTATGCTTTCTAGGTATTTCTTATGTGCTTTTTTTGTAAGACAGTTTTCTGTAGTTTGGGTTGTATTTAGTTTTGAAGAGGATTCTCTTTTGGGGAAAGTATCTCCCTATTTAATCCAACCTTTAAATCCATTTTTCAGATATTTTGCACAACATCTTGCTGAACAAATAACAAGATTTCCATTCGCACTAATAATCGCATTTTTCTTTTTTATTTTTAATCCAGAAAGTTTATGGATACCAAATTTAGGTATTTTACTCTTATCAATAGTATCTACTTTCTTATCCTTCTTAATTCAATTTTTAATTCAGTCAATAGTTGCATGTCTTTGTTTCTGGACAGAGAAAGCATCATCTATAGAAAGATTGTTATTTATTCCAACTTTATTTCTCTCAGGTCTTTTAGCACCTGTAGTCTCATTCCCCGCATATGTTAAATCTTGGATTTATTTGACTCCTTTTCCATATCTAATTGATTTCCCTGCGAACTTAATGTCAGGTAATGAAACAAATATTAGTGGAGGCTTAAGTATGCAAATTCTATGGATTTTTTTACTTTTCCCATTATTTAAGAAAATCTGGACTGAAGGAACGAAAAAATATACAGCAATGGGGTCATGAATTTAAGAAATTATTTAAAAGTTTATAAAAAATTCTTACATACTTCTTTAGCTTCTGAACTGGAGTATAAGACAAATATATTAGTTGATTTAATTACTGCAATTTTAAGTTTAGTAGGGAGTATTTTTTTATTATCTATTTTCTTTCAAAATAGTGGATATATTGGAGGGTGGAAATTTGAACAGGCACTAATAATCCAAGCTATTTATACAATTTTGAATGGAATAACAAATACATGGTTTAATCCTAATCTTACAGAAATAGTTAAACATATAAGAGAAGGAACATTAGACTTCGTACTTTTAAAACCTATTGATAGTCAATTTTTTATTTCATTAAAGAAAATAAATCCATCTGGATTTTTAGAAATTATGCTTGGATTTTTCTTGTTACTCTTCTGCATAAGAATAAATCAAATAAATTTAAGTTTAAGTTTTCTAATCTTATCCTTTATTACGATAATCTGTTCGATTTGTATTTTATACAGCCTATGGTTTTTTATATCTACTACTACTATTTGGTTTGTTAAGACTTGGAATGCAATAGAAGTATTAAGATCATTTCTTTATATCGGAAGATTTCCTCTAAATTCATTTTCATTTTCTTTAAGAGTTTTTTTTAGTATTTTCATTCCTATTGCTTTTATAACGACTATTCCCTCTGAAGTTTTTCTAGGACTTTCTCAATTGTGGAAAATATTGCTTGAAGTTATTGTTGCTTCAGTATTTCTTATAACTTCAAGAAAGTTCTGGTTATTTGCATTAAGGTTCTATTCATCCGCATCTAGCTAACTATTTATTTAATAACCTCTTTGCAAAATTCCCAAATTTGAGGTTTACTTTTCAGATTAGAAAGCCTTGCTAATACCTTAAAATGAGGTTTAGATTTTTCAACAGATAAAAGCCTACAGTTGTATTCAATATCATGATTTCTAGATATGATTCCTAATTTGAGGGAAACATCACAAAGGATAATTATTAAAGTGAGAGAAAAAACTATACCGAAAAAATGTGAAAATGATTTTGAATAATTTTCTTTTTCAGTTTTTAATTCAAACTTCATTACTTAACTATATGCTGAGGGCACTTAATTGCAGCTATAGCAACAGCTGTAACTTTAAAATTTTCTGACTTTTCAATAACCTTTTTAACCTCTAATGGACCAAATTTATTACTTGCATCACTGTAGGAAAGAAGTAAAGATTTATAGTTATCATGACCTAGATTTCTATACTCACAGAAATTATCACCAACATAATTCAAAAGAGTTAATAAAGTTAATTCAATCATTAAAGCTTTTTTCTAGGAAAGTTCCTACGAATGATACTGTGTAGGACATTTTTAACAAGTAGAATTATCAAAAACATTTGAAATCATAAAATAAGATTCTCTACTCCTAAATTTTAAAATTACAAAATTATTTCAGAATTTTAAATGTTAATATAAAAAAGTAATTAAAGCACTATCTGTAGTGTTTAAACGTACCCTTGACTGCGCTACAGATAGGGGGTTGCATTTTTCAAGGAATTGGTATAAAAATAAGGTTCCCCATCACCCGGCCCCACACATGTGAGGCCTTTTTTTGATTTCAAAAATAAGGTCCCTCAAAAAGTATTTTTAAATAAAACAAGTTATTCATTGTCCACATTGATAATAAATAAAAATAATAATTAATTTATTTTTTTAACTAATAAACCATCTTTAGACTTCTCACCGCAATTTTACTAGTATTCTCAATTTATTTAAAAAAACTATTTAAGGATTTAATCAATAAGCTAATACCAACAAAAATACAAACTGTTATAAAAGTTTTCTTAATTAAAATATTCCCATTTAATTTTGACAGGTGAGCTCCGAAATATCCTCCTGTAAAGGAACCAATTATTAATACTATCAATGTATTTAAAGGAACTGAACCTATTCTTGCCAAAAAAAGAGCTCCTACAAAATTCCAAAAAATACCAACAGTAAAAAATGTCATACTTATAGCTCGAAGAAAATCCATTTCAAAAGTTTTTATTAATAGTATTGTTACAAGCAATCCAGTTCCCGAAGAAATAGAACCATTTAATATACCTACAAGAAAAATAAAAATTAAAAATCTAATTCTATGAGCATAATTAACCTTTTTATTGCCAGATGATAAACCTAAATCTGGTTTAAGAAATGAGTAAAAAGCTAATAATATAGATATTATTCCTAAAATTAAATACAAATACTTTTCTGATATATATTCAACGACAGAAGCTCCCAAAATTACTCCTGGTAATCCAAAAATTAAAATTTGATAAGCAATACCTATATCATTACCTAAAGATTTGTAATTTCTTAAGGAGCGCCCTATTCCTAGTGCTACTGTTGCTAATTTATGACTAGCCAAAGCCTGATAATAAGGAACTCCAGATAAAATCAGTGCAGGCAATTGTAATAATCCTGCTCCTCCTCAAGAAATCGCTGAGAACGTATTAGAAAAAAACGATATTAAAAAGATATAAATACTTTTAAATAAAGATTGATCAAAATTCCCTAATAATATCGTTAATAAATAAAGCATTAACTATAAATTACCCTTTAATTAATAAGTGAAAATTATGCTCTTCATAAGAAAAATTTGCTTTAAGAAGTCTTCTATTTTTCAATCATACTTCAAAAAAACCTGTTATTATCGGAAAAATTATCAAGAATCTTATGCATAAACAAGATGCAATTTACCTTGATCAGTTTTGTCCCAAGACAAGCAATAAAAATTGGAGAGAGTCACTTAATAAACTTACTAATAATAAATGTATTTATTGCGGTAAACCTTCTGAATCACTCGACCACCTTCATCCAATGTCAAAAGGGGGGATTAGCAGTACAAGCAATTGCGTACCATGTTGTTTGTCATGTAATGGGAAGAAATCAGATTCAGAAGTGCTTAGTTGGTACAGAAAACAAAATTTTTATGATCCTCGAAGAGCTATGGCGATACGAGCATGGTTTAATGATGATTTAAAACTTGCGTCAGTTCTTTTAAACTACTTAGATTAAATAATGAATGATAAATTGATTGAGATTCGAAAAATTATTTTTGTATATTCTTGATTAGGGTCCTTTATTTTAGTGAGCAATTTTTGTTTTAAATTATTCTTATTCTTTCTATATTTATATAATTTTTCTTATAAATCGAGATATTAGAATAATCATCTTTCCACATTATTGGTGAATCTATAACCTTTCTCTCTGGAGACTTTACTGAAAAAATCAATCCAAACACAAAAAGAATAGTAATCAAAATTATAGTCAATACTAATTTGTCTGAAATATTATTCATTAACCTAATCTATCTTGAAAAATTTTTGTCAGGAGTAGTCTTTTCGTAAATTTCTAGAAAATATGATTTAAAATAATCAACCCCCTCCTTTCCAATTAATCCAAACGACCATCCACAATCATTTACTACTTGCAATGAAATTTGATTTGCCAAGTCACTTTTCTCAATCCATTTTTTCTGAGGATTGTAAGAGAAAGATATAATATTTTCAGTTTTTACAATAGCTGATTTCATTGCTTCATCTTTAGAAAGACCATTTTGGATGGCATTGCAATATTTCTTAGAGAAATTATTAGAGATCCTATTTTGTAGCAGACTAACACTAGGATCAGAAGTATCAAAAGCTAATCCTATTGCAGGTTTTAATTGAAAAATTACAGATAAAAGTAAGAGAAAAAATAATTTTAACAACAGATACTAATCAATAGTTTATAAGTAATATAATAGTATTTTGAAATTGTCTTTTCAATTAAATCAGATAATTATTTAAAGCAAATTAAATTTCAATTTATTAAAAATTAAAAGTATTGCGATAAGTTCAGTAATAATAGTCAGAGGTTTATTTGACTACAAATATGTACGAATCATTGATGACATTGCTATTTTTTCCCGATTGGACAAATGGATTACCTTCAGATTTCTTAATTCTTCATTTTTTTGTAGGAGCTATAATTTTTCCATTCAACATGATTCATGCCAAAGCAAGAAAAATTGACAGTCAAAATCCACAGGAAGCCGCTAATGGGTATAAAAATTCAGACAATGCAACATTTTTTGGATACGAGGAAGTCAATTAGATTTCCATAAAATTTATTTAAGGAATTAGTTTATTGATGATAATTTCCCTAAATACAGCTTTAGATCTTAAAATATTAAGTCCCAGTGAGCCTATAGGAATATTCATAATTTTTGTAGGATTAATATTTACTGGTATGATTTTTTATATTATTTATGCTGTAAGTACTAATAAAGAATCCCTAGAAGACAAAAAAATAAGAACTAAAAAGGAGTACTTGCAAAAGGAAAAAATAGGAAAATTATTTCCTAAGAAAAAATAAATTTAATTAGTTTATTACTATAAAGATAATTATTTATATTATTTATTATTAAATCAGTAGGATCTAAAAACATTAGTTTTAGTTCTCTTGAATCAAACATTTTCTAAAACCTAACTATAACACCAAAAATTTTTTTACGAGGACTTCATATTGTTAATTGCACAGCTAAATTATTTTCATATCAAGCAATAAATGTTAAAAATGGAAAAAATAATTTAAATCTTGGAGAATTCACCTCAATATCTATTTCTTGCTAGTGGAGTGAATAATGGAGAAGGGTTTTGGATTGTGGGAATAAAAAATTGCGATGAAAATATTCTTGAAGATGCAAATCTTTTAGATTGCCATAGAAAAGAATTAATAGGTAATGAATCAGCAAAAGATATTCTTTTAGCTATCAATTTAAACGTAAATAATTTATTAAATGAACTAAGAAACAAAAATTATTTAATTACAAACCCTTCAATGGGGATTCCATTTGATATCCCTTTAGAAATCTTGGAAAATATTTTTGATTTTTGGTTAGATATTTATAAAAATCATGAAGCCTGGAAAGCTTGTTTAGGACTTCTTAAAGTTAGAAAAAGGATTCCCCTAACAAACCTAATTGAAAGCGAAAGTTTAAAGGGTAACTCTAAAAAATGGGCTATAAAAATTGAAACTTTACATACTTATGTTCCTTCTTCACTTAAAAATGAAAAATTAAATGATCCCATGTGGGAGTAATTTTATTTTTAAATACTAAAAATATTTACTTCGTTGGATATTTAAGTAAAAATAAAATAAGTAATAATTTAAAAATGAATAAACCATATTCTTTTAGTATCGATCAAATGAACGGGATAGTTGAAAATACATACACCAAGATAATAAATGAATGTGAAAATTTAAAAAAAAATACTAATTGTCCAAATGAGCAAGTAGTGGCACTTTTAAGTGTAATTGCTTCAAATTATGCTATTACAACAGAAAAAAGCGATAATTAAGATGATAAGCTATTTTACTTGGAGCGAATTCGATAAGAGCGTAGAACAAATAGCAGATAAATGTAGGTTTAAGAAATTTTCTGGAATATATGGAGTTCCTCGTGGTGGATTATGTCTTGCTGTAGCACTAAGCCATAAATTAAAAATTGAATTGATTTCTCAACCAACAAAGAATTCACTAATAGTAGATGATGTTTATGAAACAGGTATTACTTTGACAACCTTCAAGAATGTTGAAGGAGCAATGTTTTTTGTATTATTTAGTAAAATAAAACCTACATGGTGGAATACATTACATGTAGCAAAAAAAAGTCAATGGATTGTTTTCCCTTGGGAAAATACTTTAAATTCAAAAAGTGACCGCGAAGATTACATCAAAAAAAGAGGTTTAAGTTGAGAAAAAAATTATATTTGGCTAATCCATATGGATTTTCACAACAAACTAAAACCCTTTTACATGAATTTATTCAAATCTTCAATGATTTAAATGTAGAAGTATTTGAACCTTTTGAGAGAGCAAAACGATTAATACAACAAGAAAGTGAGTGGGCATATGAGGTTGCAAAAAGTAATTTAATTGATTTAAAAGAATGTGATTGTATTTTTGCGATTGTTAATGGAAATCCACCAGATGAAGGGGTAATGATTGAATTAGGTATCGCAATTGCTTTAAAAAAGGAAATCTTTTTATTCAGGGATGATTTTAGAAATTGTGCTGATAGCAATCAATACCCGTTGAACCTCATGTTATTTCTTGGACTGCCTAAAGATAATTGGGAAAAATATTATTTTGAATCATTACAAGATATAAAAAGTAATAAAAAAAGATTTGTGGAGTGGGCTGAAAATTAGCCAAATAAACAGTCAATACACAAGTAGAAGTTTTAAGTTTGAATATATCTTTTGAAGTGCTAGAATAAGTTTTTATTTAGAAAATTTTGACACAAGTTACAGTAGGAGAGAACGAGGGAATTGAATCTGCCCTTAGAAGATTTAAGAGACAAGTATCTAAATCTGGAATCTTTGCAGATTTAAAAAGACTTAGGCATCATGAAACGCCTATTGAAAAATACAAAAGAAAATTGCAACAGAGAAGAAAAGCGAGAAGAAGATAATCTCCTAAAACTTTTAAAATTCTTTTTATTTTAATTATATTTATTTCTCTAGAGGTTAAAAAAATTTAACTATTTAAGCTTTTTAATCTTCTTAACAAGATTTATTCCAACTCCTGACACAGCTAGAAGATCTTTTTCATCTGCAGCGATAACTGCTTTTGTTGTTTTAAATCCAGCCTCATATAAAGCTTTTGCGCTTTTAGCTCCAACACCTGGAAGTGTAGTCAAAGTTTCAATATTTTTCTTAGAATTGGCTGCCTTGGTTTTTGTTTTTGTTTTTGCAGACTTTGCTGCTTTTTTTTCTTTCTTTAAAGGAGTTTCAGGAGTTACTGCACTTTTAAATAAAATTAATTTTAGTTTGCTGAGAAATTTAGAAATCATTGCAATATATAAGTAATAAAATTATACTTTCAATTTAATAGTATCAAATTACAGAGGAATAAATAACAAGACAATGACTAATTGAATAGAAATAATTTATTTACAATTATATAAAGACACACATTTAATACTTATGCAAGGTTACAAGCAATTGGATGGAATTCTTAATTATTTTAAAAACTAAAAAAAGATAGTATGTATATCCAAAATTTAAAGGTTTTTATTAATAGTAAAGATAAAATCTTATTAGAGAACAGATCATAAAAATGAAGCTTATTTTTATAAGTGGACCTTCAGGAAGCGGGAAAACAACTTTATCAAATCAAATAATTAAAAAAAATAAAAATGGTATTGTGTTAAGTACCGACAATTACTATAAGACAGGGTTACTAAGTAAATTACTACCAAAATTTGTAGAAGGTTTTTTTGATAGAAGTATTAGTTTTAATAAAAAACTATTCAAAAAAGATTTTGATTTTATCTATAAGAATGGGATTTCAATCTGTGATCGTTATTATAATTTCGAAAAGAAAACAAGCCAAAATATTTTGAACGAAAAAAATAATATTAGTTTTTTAATTGTTGAGGGTATATTTGCTAAAGAATTCTCAAACACTTTAAACAATAAGGATTATATTTTTTTAGAAATAAAAACTAAAAAAATTGAGTGCATGAAAAGAGTTGTCCAAAGAGATATGAAAGAAAGGGGGAAGGATAAAAAAAATGCTGAGAATGATTTCTTAAAATCATGGAACATCTATTACGAAAAATTGAACCCTAATAGCATAAAAAATAATACAAATAAATTCATTATTGAAAAAAACACTGATATAGATCACATTCTGAAAAAATTATTTAATTAAGTCTTTTAATTTTTTCTCTAATATTAAAGCACTTAAAATTGAGCCTTCAATTCTCCCAAATCCATCACCTTCAAACCAGTCACCACAAAATCCAATTCTATATTTTCTACTAAATTGTAAAGATAATGGTACGCCAAGGCCAGAAGGCTGTGAAGCGCTCCATTTCATAATAGATATTTTTTCATCAAAAGTTAATTTATGTACTATGGAATTCCCTTCAAACAGTTTATTGAAATTTGTAATTATTTTATGTTTAAAAGATTTTTCATCTTTTGCAATTATATAAGAATTAATTAACTCTGCGTTTTTTGAATGTATTACAATCCCTAATTTATTATTATCTTGCAGCTGAAAAATAATTCTTTCAAATCTATATTTTTTTTCTAAATTATTTTTTAAATAAAAATACCTTTGTTTTTTAGAATAATAATCTTTATAACTATAATTTTCATTTGTATAAATTAAAAAAGTTAACCTAGGAACAAATGTTTGTTCTTCTAAGCAATTTAATAGTAAATCAATTTTTTTATCATTATTAATTGGAATAGCTTTTCTAAGCGGAATTTGATTTACGTTTAATATTTTCAAAGACCTCTTATGCAATAACAAATTAGTGGAACAAATAAGATATTTAGACTTGAATTTGTCGCCATTTTTTGATGTTAGTAACCATTCCTTATCATTGAACTTCATATCAACAATTAAAGTTTCAAAGAAATAATCAATTTTCTCTTTTAAATTATTTGACTCAATTATTTTTTTCGATAATTCACTCATGGAATCTAAAGATGAATAATTAACCCCGCAAGAAAATTGAGATTTTTTTATGGTATCAAAATTAAAATCTTCATTTAGAAAAAATATATCTGAGTCGTCAATTTTTATATATTTATTTTCCAATAATTCATCAATATATCTTTTTAATAAAAGATTATTTTTACTGTTAGATATATTAAAATTCGGAGAACCATGGTTTAGTTTCCATCCTCTATTTTTTTTGCTTATTCTTGTACTTGATCTCCCTCCAAGACCACGACCAATTTCAATTAAACCAACTTTTTTTGTAATATTATTTTTTAGATACTTCGAAGCAAAAACACATCCAGATATACCTCCACCAATTATTAATAAGTCATATGTAACATCACTTTTCATAGGTTTAATATTGACAGAAATTATCTTTCATTTTCTAAAAAACTATAAACTGAATCAAGTTTCTCTGATGATGAAAAATCAGATTCAATTACAGGAGTAATATTATTTTTTTTATAAAAACTAACTAAATCACTCGTAAAATCAAAAAAATTATCTAAGGCAAATAAACACTTTTCTGATATGTATACCTCTTTCCAAGGACGAAATTTAAACCGCGCTATAAATTGTTTAGAAGGAATAAATAAACTTCCAAATAGATTTAATTTTTCATCTTTTGCTATTTTCTTGAGATAAGTCAACTCATTCTGAAGAACTTTAATATCTGTGCCATATTGAAACCAAATTGAATTTATTAATCCAGTCGAAATTTTTCTTTCGAACCTTTCTCTTTCCGAAGAAACATTAAAATATTTTTTCAAATATGGATTGTAAGCTATACCTAATTTAACTTTTAAATTTTTTTCTTTTTTTAAATAAGCTAATACATCAACTGAGTCAAAGTTTTTTTTCTTATTTGATCCCGATACAAGGAGAATTTCATAGTTTTTATTAATTTGAGAATTTTTAACAAAATCAAAAAAATCCTGATACGATTTTTCTTTATTTTTTGAATATTGATGATAAAGACTATAGTGATAGGTCACATTAAATTCATTAAAGTTTTTAGATATATATTTAATAGTTGAATTAAATAAATCCTTCTTTATAAGTCCTTTGCATGGAATATTGATATTTTTTATATTATTTAATTTGCAGAAATTAAGTTTATTGTCTAACTGAGAAATATTTTTAAATGATAATTCGAATCTTATATTATTGTTCATTATTTAATTTAGTAGTCAAATTTAATCAATCAACATATTAACGAAAACAAGCATCTGCTACGATTCTTATTTTGGAAGTCGTCTTTTTATTCTTAGCCTTTAGAAAATAACTAGGGGAAATCTCTAATGCAGCTTTTAAAGAAATTTTATCTTCTGCAGATTTTGCAATAATTTGATTGAAACATTTCCAATTTTCTGGTTTTACAAAACCGGGCCATGATAAATAAAGACCTACGAAAATCCCGAAAAATAAAAATAAAAAAAACCTCATAACAAATAAAATACTTAATTTTAGTTATTAAAAAAACCACAATTCAATTGTATTGGAAAATAATTAATAAATTATTTCCTTTCTTCTTATGGCAGATATTTAATCCATGAAAGATTTTCATGAACTCTAGAGGTTAGAATATCAAAAATGTATTATTTTAGAATATGGCTAGCCAGGATTATCTAATTGCAATAGCTTTAATAGAGCAAAACCTTGTTAGAGCAATGCCTCTTGGAGGTAAAGAAATTAAAGATAATTTAGAGGAATCAGAAAATTTCAAGAAACTTGGAGAAGAGGTAATTTTAAATCTTCTAATGAGAGTGTTTCAAAGAAGTGATGAAGGTTCTTTAAAAAGGGCTTCTGAAGAAAAAGGTTTGCTCCTGGTTCATATGCATCCTAAAAGAATGCAGAAAGAGCTTCCATTTATTAAATCTGAATGGATAAGAGACGGAGATACACAACAATTTCTAAAATACCTTGGCAATCTCTCAAAAGAAGTATGGACTGCATCATTCGTAAAATATAAAGGGATTGAATTTACTTCGATCTCGAAGAATGATGAGATCTAAAATATATTAATTATATTTTCTTTTCAAAGAATTTCTTTCTTTACAATATTATTTTCCCTAGTGACTCTAAAACACTTTCTGCCATTACCAAAATCAATTGAGGAATAGTCAAATTCATTTTTAATATGCAAGGCACAATTGCCCTCAATACATATACAAGATTCAATAATTTCTCTCTTAATAACATCATTAACGTAAGGTTCCCTCTCTTTCTCTTCATCGAAATGCGGGCAGGCAATACCCTCAACTATGCCTAAGCAATCAATTATTGCTAATTCTTTAGCATAAGAATCAGTTATCCCTTTATCAAACCAACAAATAGCCCCAGCACTTACACCACTCATTACAATTCCTTTTTCATAAGCATTTCTCAAAATTTCATGTAAATTCCATTCTTTCCAAACAGCTAACATACTTTTTGTATTTCCTCCGCCAACATAAATGATGTCTTGAGTTAAAACTTTCTCTTCTAAGTTTTCTGTTCTAGAAAAGAAATCAATATGGCTTGTTATACAATCAAGTTTGGTAAATGCTCTATAAAAATTAAGTTTGTACAAATTACTATCACCAGATGCTGTTGGAATAAAGCAGATTTTAGGCCTTTTTTTATAACTTAAAGAAACTATATATTTTTCAATTTCAAGTGACCCTAACGAACGTCCAAACCCGCCTCCCCCAATTGCGACTATATTTCTACTAGGCATATTAAATAAAAGATTTGTATATGAATTTAAGACAAATTACCATAAAAGATCAACTGGAATTAAAGAAGGTTTATTTTGATTCAATACAATCTTTAGATGAAAAAATTTATAGTCAAGAACAGAAAAGAGCCTGGTCAAGCCAAGCTTGGAATAACCCAAATTTTGATAAGTCAATAATTAAAGGAAAAGGATGGCTTATAAGCAAACAAGGAATTATTATTTCTTTTGCCACAAGATATCCCACCGATAGAATTGCGCTATTTTACTGTAAAGGTAAATTCCAAAGAAAAGGCTACGGTTCTAAGTTACTTCACAAATTAGAAGATGAAGCAAAGAAAGAAGGCTTAGACTCTCTTTATACTGAAGCGAGCTTAATAAGTTATGAATTATTTCTTAAAAATGAATGGAAAATTTTACGTAAAGAAAAAGTAATTATAAATAATATTTTTTTTGAAAGATATAAAATGACTAAAATCATTAAAATTAATTAATTAATTAATAATGTCTGGGAAAAGCAAGGAATTAATTCTGATTCAAAGGGTTCTAATTTGGGCGTTATACTTTTTTTCAGGATTTGTACTTTATTCAAAACAAGGCATTTTGCCTTCATTGATAATAACTTTCTCAAGAATTATGTATCCACTATCTATTTTTTGGTTACAAATAAGAATTAAAAAAAGAACCAATTTTCTACCTATTGATTCAAAAATGACAACTTCGCAATTGTGGTTCAATTTATTACCCGTTATTGCATCTCTATTAACTGTAATTTTTTCTTTAACTAATTCTTCTTTATATATCCTAGAAAAATTTATTAACTTTTAAATAAATTAATTATTATCTATTAAACTTAGAAATTTCTCTCATAAAAAACATAATGTAAAGAAAATTGTCTTTTACTTATTTTTGTTTAAATTTTAAATAGTGATCAATAAAATCATGAAAAATATTTCATTAAAGGGAAATATTAATTTTGATAAAAAAAAAGATATAAATGAATATGAATTATTCTCTTTAAAAATCACAGATAGTTTATATAAAAAAGATATTGGAAAATTCCTTGAGACTCTCTCTTCACACTTTATTTAGGCAAATATTCTTTTTCTGATCTTCAAATTCAAACAGTCCCATTAATAAATAAGTATTTGAGGGATAATAAGTAAAAACTTAAGAATACTAAAATGCAATTATTTCTTGCTGACTGCCAATTTCCAGATATTGAGAATCAAGTAAAAGCTTATCAATTATTTGTAGAAGCTTGGGATAAAGGTGAAATTGCAAAATCAGATAAAACAGATAAGTTTGAGATGTTGTTTAGAGTTCATGCTCCAGGGGAGGGTAGAGTAGTTTGTTTATGTAAGGCTGAGAGTGATAAAGAAATTTTCGAGCATTTTGCTCCATGGAGAGCCAAATTTGGCATTCATATGGAATTTACACCCGTAATAAGTTGTCAAAATATTGTTGATTACCATAAAGATTTGTTCAAAACTTTAGGATAATTAGCTTAAATCTAAAATTTATCGTGATTAAACCTTTTTCAAATCTTATTTATAAAAAAAAAGATAGAAATTTTCCTTCTCAAAAAAATAAGCTTAATAAAGAAGAAAACGTCAAATCTAAACCATTAATAATATTTGGTTTTATCATCTCACTAACTTCCATCTTTTTACTTTTATTCACCATTAATAATAAGTTTGGATGATATATGAGTAATTAGAACTATTACTTAAGAACAATTATGTTCTATTATTAATTAAAAATAAATAAGTAAATGGCTTTTAATGAAGGAGGAATGGCATCGGGCCTTCTTATCATCGCAGTATCAATAGTTTTTGCTGCCGGGTTTGGATTTTTAGTCTTGCATTTTGTTCCAGGAACTCCGTTCTAGGTTATCCAACTTAATTTTATTCAAAAATCTCTTAAACATTAACGGTTTCTAAATCCTGCATTTGATTATCATCAGAATTTGATTTCTTCTTTAATCGATAGGCATAAATTAAAGATCCTAAAGCTACGGTACTTGAGGCAAAAATCCCTGATATAAGTATCAAGGCAAAAAGACCTCCTATTAGTCCTCCTTTTAATCTAAGCAAATTTGATTTAATTAAAAGTATTGATAGAAAAACAATAGTAGCTCTAAGTGAAGAGATTTTCAAAAAAGTAAATGGATAAAAAGGATTTAACAACATTTCTTTGGGGGAATATGATTTTCATTTATTCTAAAAATAATTTTAAAAAACTGCATAAAAAAAGACTCTAATGAGTCTTTTAAGTCTATACTAAAATTGATGGTTTATGCATCAGGGTCAAAATTCTTTAGGTTTGGACCTGCCACAAGACCAACAAGACCAAAAAGGACTAAAGAACCAATTCCAAAGCCTGCTGCCCATGGATTGAACCCACCTAAAGCAAAAGAAGCTAATAAATTCATGATTTTAAAACATAATATCTTCGAGATAGCATACAGATTTTTATGAAAAATATAACTATATTGAGACATTTCTTCGTAATTATTAGAAATGTTTAACTATCCCTCATATAAGAAATCCACAAAATTTTTATTATTTGTTTTATTATCGAGTCATCACTATTTTGTTGGTGCACTCTAAGTCCATCAAAAGTTTTTTTTAATGACTTCCAACTATACCTTTATTTATGATGGGGAATGCCCATTTTGCAACCATTTTGCTGAGCTCCTTGAGATCAAAAGCAAGATGAAAAATATTAAAATTCTTGATGGTCGTAAAAATTTAACTCTAATTAAATCCCTCCTAGAGAAAGGTTATGACTTAGATAAAGGAGCTATTCTTTTGAAAGATGAAGACATCTTTCATGGGGCAAATGCAATTAATACTATTTGCAAACAGATAAAGAAACCTTCAAGTAGTTTACTTTTGTTACTCTCTAGCGTGTTTAAATCAAATAAACGAACAAATTTAATATTTCCTTTACTTGTCAGAGCTAGAAGATTCGCATTGATATCAAAAGGTATATCAATATCCTTAGTTTAAAAGTAAAAACTTTCTAAATATTAAATAACATATTTATAAGCTTCTGTATCAATAACTGATAATTGATTAATTCTTAGCTAGAACTAGTTTATAACAAAAAGTATTAAATGATAGAAAACTTCAATCCCTTTATTTCATTGGGCGGTGATAACCAAAAAGTTAATCATATGGCTGAAGCAGCACTTGAAATGAATTTAACTTGCGATGATTTAAAGAAGGATTTAAATTTAACTGATGGTGATGTTGTGGATATGTTGCAACTAGTCATGGATAGGTTTAAAAATAGTAATTAAGTAAATATCATAATTAATTAAACACTATATATCTTTTATTTTTTAATGAAAACAGTACAAATTGAGTTTTCAAAATATGAATTAGTTAACTTTTTATGGCCTGAATTAATAGAAGACTACGGATTTGACAAGGCCAGAAAAATAGTTTCTCAGGCTATTGATTTACAAAAAATGAATGGAACTAAAAATAGCACCATGCCAATCATATTTTCAGGAACAGGAGGATTAGCTCTAATACCAATACAAATACTAGAAAAAGAGAACTTTGAGATTAGTTTTAAAGATAATCAAGTTTTAATATTTAATCTAAAAAGAAAGTCATTTCAAATCTTAAATGAAGCAAACTAATCTTAATTAGTAATTTCTCGATAAAACCAAAATTACCTTATAGTCTAATAAAACTATTAATTGATAATGACTTTTGAAGCGACCTACCTTGGTTCAAATGGTTGGCTTATAAAATTTAATAAAACCAATTTAATTATTGATCCTTGGCTCAAAGGAGATTTAATATTTCCTCCAGGTGAGTGGTTTTTTAAAGGATCATTAAAAGAAGAAATTTCAATAGATAAAAAAATAGATATAATTTTACTAACCCAAGGATTACCTGACCACTGTCATGTTCCAACATTAGAAATGTTCAGAAAGGATATTCCTATAATTTGTCCTAAAAGTGCTGTTGAAACTTTAAAAAATATTGGTTTTAGTTCAATTAAAATGCTTAAGCCAACTGAAAAGACAACCTACTCTAATTTAAATTTTGAAGCCACTGCTGGGGCTCCAGTACCACAAATAGAAAACGGATATATTGTTAAAGACGATCAAGATAAAGGGTTTTATATTGAACCCCATGGATATCTTGATGAAAATTTAAACAAGCAAAGTCTTGATGCAGTCATTACTCCTACAAAAAATTTAGAATTACCCCTAGTAGGTTCTTTCGTAAAAGGTGCTGATGTAATCCCTAAATTGATTAACAAATTCAATCCAAAATATATACTTTCAAGCACCATTGGCGGAGATGCAAAATATTCAGGTTTTTTAAATAATTTTATTTCAGTTCAGGATTATGAAGAGGTATTAAATTGTAATCTTGTAGATCTAAAGAGTATGCAATCTATAATGATCTAAATCGATCCAAAAAGATCTTTAATTAAGTCATTTAGTTTGAAAGTAAATCTACTTTAAAAGGAGCTCAAAAAATTTATTCATTTTTTATTACCTCAATACTTTTATTAGCTTTAAATAATAGCTATATATGTGAAAATTCTAGGCTTAATCTTGTGATGAGAAACAATATTAATGGTGACTTTTCCATAGTAGAAAATATATCTGAATTAAAGCCAGGAGCATTTATAAACATTAATTGGAATAAAAAAAAGCTTATGCTTCCATATTCTCTAAGAAGAGATTATATTTCCTTTACGGATAAAAAATGGGACTGGAGGTACGAATTTAATAAGGACGGATCATCTGATATTAATAATCCTACCTTATACGAATTACTTCCTTCAGGGAAAGTTAAAGCACATTACTGTCAATCAGAAGATAAAAGTTCTAACTTATAATTTCAAAATAAATACTCTAGATTTTTTAACTTCTGAACTTTTTTATAAAGATGAACAAACCAAAAAACCAAAAAGGTATTTCAAGATATGTAAAAATTGAAGATTACAAAGTTTTTGATTATGAAATTCCAGAAATTTTTTTGGACTTCGTAATAAAGAAAAATGCTGTTAATATTACGACGATATTAAAATTGGTAAAAAAAAATAAGAATACCAAAAATCTTATTCTTGATGGTACGGACATATTAATAAAAAAAATCTTTATAGATGACTTATTAATAGAAGAGGAATACTATAAACAGCAAAAAAATAACTTAAAAATTGAAAATATAAACAAAGATAATTTTTTATTGAAAATAGAAGGAATAATTAAACCGAAGGAAAATACATCCCTTCTAGGTATGTACGAAAGCAATGGAATCATAACTACGCAATGTGAGGCAGAGGGATTTAGAAGAATAAGTTTTCACTCTGACAGGCCTGATATTCTAAGCAAATACACCGTGAGAATTGAAGCAGACAAGAATGATTATCCTGTCTTACTCTCAAATGGTAACGTCGTAAAAGAAAATAATCTTGAAAATAATCGACATGAAATAATTTGGGAAGACCCATATCCGAAACCCTCATATCTATTTGCATTGGTAGCAGGGAAACTTAATTGTGTAAAAGACAATTTCATAACAAAATCGAATAAAAAAGTAAAAATAAATATTTATGTTGAGTATGGCGATGAAAAATATGTTCAACATGCAATAAGTTCCTTAAAGAAATCTATGAAGTGGGACGAGGATAAATATAACCTTGAATACGATTTATCATTGTTCAATATTGTTGCAGTCAGGCACTTTAATATGGGAGCAATGGAAAATAAAAGTCTAAATATTTTCAATTCAAAACTAATACTCGCTAATTCAGAAACAACAACTGATGAAGAATTAGAAAGAATAGAGGGCGTGATCGCTCATGAATACTTCCATAATTGGACTGGGAATAGAGTGACTTGTAGGGATTGGTTTCAACTATCTCTTAAAGAGGGTTTAACAGTATTCAGAGATCAACAATTCACTGCAGACGTTCATGATAGAGAAATCAAGAGACTTGATGATGCGAAATTTCTTAGAAGAAATCAATTTAGAGAGGATTCTGGTCCAACATCGCATCCTGTAATGCCTGAAAAATATCAAGAAATAGACAATTTCTATACGACCACGATTTACGAGAAAGGAGCAGAAATAATTAGAATGCTTAATAAGCTTGTAAAAGATGAAAATTTCTATAAAGGATTTAGTAATTACATCTCAACATATGATGGAAAGGCAGCAACAATAGACCAATTTGTCGATAAAATCTTAGAACATAATAAAGAAATCGATCCTGAAGAGTTTAAAATCTGGTACAAGCAAAATGGGACCCCAAAAATTAAATTCAAGAGAATCTGGGATCAAAAAGGTGAAAAACTTATAATCGAAGCCTCTCAAAGTAATCCAATAAAGAAGAACCCATATAATGATTTACCTCTAATAATTCCAATAAATCTGGCTATATTTTGCAGTGAGAATACAACGATAGAAAGAACGATTGTTTTAAATACAAAAAAACAAGAATTTATTTTTAGGAATATAAGATCTCACCTACAAATTCCTTTAGTAACTTATTTTCGTGAATTCTCTTCACCTGTTGAGTGGGAATCAGACACTACGTTGGATGAAAAATTTTTAATCTTAAAATACGAAAAAGATTTTTTTACACTATCTAATACTGTAAAAGTATTTTATAAAAAAATTATTTTATGTAGATTAGATGAAAAACCAGATCATAAAATTGAAAATAAATTTATAAGCACCTTAATATCATTTATAAAAAATAAAGATATTAATTTATCTCTTTTATCAGAATTACTAAGTATTCCTACATTTTCTGAAATTGAATCGGAGATGGAAAATATAGATCCCTTAAAGATATATAAAACTATTGACGAATTAAATCATTTATTCGGTACCAAATTAAAAAAAGAATTAAATTTTAAGCTCGAAGAAATAGAGAAAAATCTAGATAAAGTATGGCCAGAAGGTAAAAATGAAAGAAAACTAATAGAAACTATTTGGAAACTACTGTTACACAGTAATGATGAGGAAATTAAAAGCAAAATAATTAATTATGTCGATAGTAATTCGATGACGCTAGCGAAAGCTGCATTGAATTCTTTCAGTAGGATTAATTGTCCTGAACGAAAACTTATTTCAAATATATTCTTCAATAAATGGAAAAATAATAGTGTCGTTTTGGATAGTTGGTTCTCATTCAATGCATCTATAGAAATTGATGAAAAAACCAGCAGCATTGAAAAATTATTTGAAAATAAGTTTTTTGATTCAAAATCACCGAATACTTTAAGAGCTATATTAAATTCTTTCGTAACAAGAAATAGTACTTTTCATGCCATGGATGGTTCTGGTTATAAATATATTTCGAAAAAGATAATTGATTTTGACAAATTAAATCCAATCGTAATTTCCCGTTTTGTGAAAGTATTTAGTAGATACAATTATTATTCAGACCCTTACAAAAGTAATATGGTAGAAACAATAAAGCAGATTAAAAAAAATAAACTATCAACAAATACTAAAGAAGTATTAGATGCAATAATAGAGTAATTAATTGATCTTATTTAATTAAATATAATAATAACAATTGTAAATATTAAAAGAAAAATAAATACAAGATACTTATTAGTAAAAATATAATCAAATACATTTTTATTATTATCTTTATTCCACTTTTTATTTACGTATTCCTTAGTTATAAATTTATTAGGTCTGCCACAATATAAACATGTTGGGGAAGTTATTAAAATTAAATTTTTACATTGGGGGCACTTTTTTTTTTCCATAATTTAATCTAACTGAATAAAATTGAAATCAAAAACAATAAATAAAATTAGTAATTTAAATTTTATTTATTATATTTTAAATAATTAAATATCATTGCAAAAAAAAATTTGATTCTAACTATTTAAAAAATTTCAATATAATGAAAAATTAGACTTGGTTTGAAATGTTTGCTATAGCACTAGGAATGTCACCTATCGAAAAAATCACGGTTGTAATATCTGCTTCAATTTTTATAATCGCCTTTACATGGGTCTCGATTAAGGGAGATTTAAGGAAACTAGCTAATGAACTAATTGAAGATAATGAAAATAATCAGGATAATTAAGAAAAATCTTTTAACCTACTTTGCATGCAAACTAGGATAATCAATAATATGCCTAATTTCTTTTAGGGAAGAACCATAGATTTTTTCACCATTTAAGTGAACACCAATCCATTTTTCCTTTTGATTAAAAAAATAACTTTTAGTATTACTCCTCTCTAGATAATCTTTATTATCCCAATTTAAAGTTATATCCCAACCTTTATAATTTTCTATCATTGTGAAATAGAGAACATACTCAAATAATACTCATTGAGACATAGAACAAAAACAAAGGAAATAAGTATTTTTTTCGTTATTATTATTTAATATTTATGTAGTACAGACTTTTATTTTACGAGCTGCTTCATCTGCATTTTTTCTAGCCAAATTAATGTCAGAATTTGATGAGAGAACAACACCCATTCTTCTGCCTTTTTTAGAAACTGGTTTACCAAAAATTAGCACTTTAGTCTTTTCAAATTCTAATGCTTCATTAAGACCCTCATAAATAGGATTTTGATACTCTTGATCAGAGAGAATAACTCTGGTTGCAGATGGTTCTATTAGATCTATATTCGGTATTGGTAAATTTAAAAAAGCCCTTAAATGTAATTCAAATTCATTAATATTTTGACTAACTAATGTAACCATACCAGTGTCGTGTGGTCTTGGAGATAGTTCTGAAAATATAACCTCACTTCCTTTTATAAAAAACTCTACTCCGTATAATCCAGCTCCATTAAGGTTATTTAATATTCTACTTGTCATTCTCTTAGCTTCAATAATTAAAGACTCCTTGATCTCTATAGGTTGCCAACTACATTGATAGTCTCCATTAGATTGAAGATGTCCAATTGGTAAACAAAAAATATTTTCACCATTTTCCTTTCTTACAGTTAGAAGAGTAAACTCAAAATCAAAATTAATAAATTCTTCAATAATTACACCTTTAACCTTTCCTCTTGAATTTGCTCGTGCCTGTTCCCAAGCATTTTGTAAATCATTTTTTGTTTCGACAAAACTCTGCCCCTTTCCTGAAGAGCTCATTAAAGGCTTAAGTAAAAGTGGGAATCCAATTTCATCTGCTTTCTTTTCTAAATCATCAAATTCAAAAATATAATCAAACTTTGCAGTTTTAATTTTTAAATCTCTAGAAGTTAAGTTTCTAATTTTATCTCTATTCATAGTAATTTCTACAGTTCTGGCGTTGGGAACAATATTGAATCCTTCCTCCTCTAGTTCTTTAAGTGCTTCAATTGAAAGTGCCTCTATTTCTGGGACAACATAGTCAGGCTTAAATTCTTTTATAACATTTTTTAAAATATTTTTATCTCCCATATCAATGACTCTTGAATAATCAGCAACTTGCATTGCAGGTGCTTTTTCATATCGATCAATAGCAATAACTTCTAATCCTAATCTCTGGGATTCTATTACTAATTCTTTTCCAAGCTCGCCACTACCAAGCAATAAAATTCTCTTTTTAGAAAAAATTGATTCTTTCATATATATAAAACTTATTCTTCAGCACCAGAAGGTTGTGAAGATGTATCATCTTTAATTTTTTTATCTTTAGAATAACTAAATAAAAAATTTCTACCAAACCAATTTTGGCTTCTCATACTATTAGTTATAGATCTTGAAATTGCTCCTAAAAAAAAGATTCCAATCATTGCCCATATAATTCTTTCTAAAGCAATTGCAGGTGAAAAACCTTGACCGGAATTAATAATTTCAGTAAGTGGGTCTAAAGGGTCCAAATTTAAAATGATGAATAATATCAATTATAAAGGGTTAAATAAATGAAAAATTAAAACTTATAAAAGAAATAACCAAAACCCCCATAAAAATTAAACACAATAAAGTCTATACAATGCTATCTTCAAAGGGTGATTTTTTTTTGACATGCAAGTTGACGTACAAAATACTACAGTTCTTTCCGCAGACGGATCATCCTTAAAACTAGGAGAATATTCAGGGGAAGTAATTTTAGTTGTTAATGTAGCTAGTTATTGTGGAAATACTGCTCAGTATGAGGATCTTCAAAAGCTACATGATTTATATTCAAGCAAAGGCCTAAGAATACTTGCATTTCCTTGTAATGATTTTGGGAAACAAGAACCCGACTCTCTTTCAGAAATAAAAGATTTTTGCACAACAAAATATGGAGTTAAGTTTGAAATCTATGAAAAAGTTCATGCAAAAGGTAACACCACAGAACCATACACAACCCTTAACAAAGTTGAACCTGAAGGAGATGTTGAATGGAATTTCGAGAAGTTCCTGATAGGTAAAGATAGTAAAGTAATTGCAAGATTCAAGCCAGGTGTTAAACCGTTTGACGAAAACTTAATAGCCGCTATCGAAGTAGCTTTAGATTCATAAAAACCTTCTTATAATTCAAATTAAAATTTTAAAAATAAAGACTTTTTATATTTAATTAAAAAATAAGCAAATTATCTTAAAACATTTTTTTTTTAGGATTCAAACTTGTCTAGTATTCTTTTATTTTTTTTAAATTCTTATTTATTATCAGAATCAACTTTTACGTCTATTATTTCATCTTTAACAGTTCTTTTTTTAGGTTTAATTGATTTTACTGCTGGATCTACTTTTTCTTCTTTAACTTCACTCTCTTCTGCTTCCTCTGATTTTACTGCTGGATCTACTTTTTCTTCTTTAACTTCACTCTCTTCTGCTTCCTCTGATTTT
>JFLX01000091.1 GCA_000634215.1 Prochlorococcus sp. scB243_495L20
TTCACTCTCTTCTGCTTCCTCTGATTTTACTGCTGGATCTACTTTTTTTTCTTTAACTTCACTCTCTTCTGCTTCCTCTGATTTTACTGCTGGATCTACTTTTTCTTCTTTAACTTCACTCTCTTCTGCTTCCTCTGATTTTACTTTTGAATTTACTGAGCTTTGATCTTCATCTTTACTTAAGAGGAACTTTAATAGTTTTTTAAATAATAAGAAACATTTTTCAATTCTTTTTGGACCTAAAATTGAAAGCAAAATTACTAATATTATGAATATTTCAGGTGAATTTAAACCTAATAGTTTCATAAAATTTCATTTTCTATTCACATTTTAGTACATGCTAAAAATTTAAACTAATTATTCTCAAAGGTTGGTAAATAGAGTTCCCTATTTGATGCAATTAAACCTTCTTCTTTAAAAAAAATCTCTAGGTCTTTTAGATCATTAATATCTACAAATTCACCACAATTATCTAATATATTTTTATGGGTGAAATTCCATAAATCAGCCAAATATTCGTCATCATCTGGAAATGCTACAAATTTCAAATATGTATTATTCAAAGCATATTCACTAGCAAAATCAGAATCTAAACCTTCCCTCTTAGCATCACAAAAAACTTTAGCAAATCTTTTGCCTACAGAAGTTTGAGCACTTGATAAATCTAAATTACCTTGCATAGCATTTAAATTTATTGGTGCAATAAAAATAATTATTGGAAGAAAAATAGATACTATTATAAACAAGAAAAAATTTCCTTTTTAAATTTCAACTCAACATAAACTAGCAAAAAAAGTAATCAATTAGGCCTATTTAAGAAAAAGCACTTATTATAAATTAAGAAATAGAAAACATAAAATCAGCTCCATATCTGAATTTATAATAAAGAAAGATTAAATAAATTTAAAATTATATGTCTTCAAATATAAGTCTAAAAGGAAGGGGAGTTAACAGGATAATTACGAGTAAGGTCATGCTATCTCCATTAGCAGGTGTTACAGATAACATTTTTAGAAGACTTGTACGTAAATGGGCACCAAACTCTTTACTTTTTACAGAAATGATAAATGCCACAAGTCTTAAAAAAGGATATGGCACACAAAAAATCAATCAAATAGATTTAGAAGAAGGTCCAATTGGAGTACAAATATTTGATAATAGGCCATATGCTGTTTCTGAAGCTGCGAAACAAGCTGAGGACTCTGGAGCTTTCTTAATTGATATAAATATGGGATGTCCAGTAAAAAAAATTGCAAAGAAAGGTGGAGGGAGTGCTTTAATTAAAGACCGAAAACTTGCTATAGAATTAGTAAAAAATGTTGTAAAAGCTGTTAGGGTTCCAGTAACAGTAAAAACACGACTCGGATGGGATAGTAAAGAAGAAAATATAGAGGATTTCTTATTTAAACTTCAAGATGCGGGAGCAACGATGATCACACTGCATGGAAGAACTAGAAAACAGGGTTTTTCAGGCAAGTCAGATTGGGAAATGATCGGGAAACTTAAAAAGTTGTTGGAAATTCCAGTAATTGCTAATGGAGATATCAAAAATCCAGATGACGCTCTTAATTGTTTAAAAAAAACAAATGCTGATGGTGTAATGATTGGACGAGGAATTTTAGGATCCCCATGGAAAATTGGAGAAATAGATTATGCTCTTAGAGATAATAAAAATTTTAAAGAACCAAACACAGAAGAAAAATTATATTTAATTATTGAGCATCTCGATGAATTAATAAAAGAAAAAGGAGATCACGGCTTGCTAATTGCAAGAAAACATATTTCATGGACATGCAAAGACTTTAAAGGAGCATCAAATTTGAGAAATAACTTGGTTAGAGCTGTTGATAAAAATGAAGTTAAAAATTTAATAATTAAAATGATTAAAACTATGAATAATAAAAAAAATAGATTAGCTTAAAAAAAATTATTTTTTAAATGAAAATTATTAGTAAAGAAACAAGTAAAAGAGTTTGTGATCACATGAACAATAATCACATAGATTCAGTGCACAAATATCTTAGCCATTATGGGAAGATATCAACATTTGAGAATGCCTATATGGAAGAAATTAATAATAGTTATATAAAAATCAATTACGATGGTCAATCAGCAATTATCAATTTCAAAAATGAAATATCTGAAGAAGAAATTCATTCAACTTTAGTATCAATGATTAAAGACATTAAAGAATAAAATAATTTATAAAAAATTCTAATTATTATTTTCATAGTAATCAGTTATCTTTTTACATTCTTCAAATGAAAGCATGCTTAATCTAGATGTGGCTTTTATTTTTAAAATTGCACAAACAGCTAATAAATCAGCGCTATCAACAGTAAGTGCTTCAGAAAGTTCTAGGACCCTAAGACCTTTCATTAGTATTTAAAAATCTTTTCTACATTATCAAGAACCTTAAAATCAATGGGCTGCATTTTTCCCTAAACCTGCAACGAATGGAAAAGTTTGTTCATCACCAAATATATCTTCTACCGAAGAATTAGAAATATTAGTTTTTTTATTATCAGGCTTAATTTCTTCAATTTCATCAGAAATATTATCTTTAATGTTATTTTCAATTTCTTTTGCTAATAAATTATTCGTATTAGAAAATATTGAAAAAACTAATACACATAAAAACAAAACAATTTTTTTCATAAAAAAAATTTATCTAATACTATTTTTATATGCCAATAGTGTTATTTAGAAAAACTAGGTAATTTTAAAACAAATCTATATAAATCAAAATCAAAAAATATTCATCTTCCCAACTTATTTCTATTTTTAAATCTAATTAAAAAATAAAGACCTATTAACAAAAGAATTGCCAAGGAGTGCTGATTAAGAAAAACATAAACCATATAGACGAGAAAGGGGAATAAGCACGCCCTTTTGAAATTTAATTTCTGTTCCTTTGACATATTTTTCCAATTTAAATATTCTTCCCATTGAAAAATCTTCTTCATTTTTCTACTTTTATTTTTACGATTAAACATAACTTTATAAATATAGTTTTGATGATTCTTATGTTAATAAATAAAATTAATCTACAATATCAAAATGTGTTTTTTCATTGAATTAAAATTTTCTAAATAAAAGATGAACTCAAAACCAGTTTGGAAAATAGAAAAAATTGTTTTACCTCAACATGCAGATCATGCAGGGGTAATGTGGCACGGTAAATATTTTAATTGGCTTGAAGAAAGCCGAATAAATGCACTTTCAAAAGTAGGTATAAGTTATTTCGAACTAACTAAAAATGGCTTAGATTTACCTTTAATCAATACTTCTATACAATATAAATCTCCTTTATTTCTTGGTGAAAAAATAACAATCGAGAGCGAATTCAATATTGATAAAAGTCCAAGGATTAATGTAATTTCAAAATTTCATAACAAGAAAAATGAAATCTTAACGATTGCTGAAGTCAATTTAGTCTTAATAAATAAACTGAATTTTTCTATAATAAGAAAAAGGCCAGATTTCCTATCGGAAGCCTTTAGTAAATTAAATGGTTGAAATTATTATCCGCCAATTCAACGATTTATTAATTATGAATATATTTCAAGTTATTGATTCTTATCAATATGAAATGGAATCAAGATATCAAGAAAAATCAATGCTCACAAATCTTTTTACAGAGCACAAATTTTTAGGATGGTTAGGATTGTTTATAGTATTTTTCTCTATCTTTGCAATTTTTGTTTTTCAATTTCTTGAGTGGGAAAGTAATGACAATAATAAAAGTTAAGAAGATTTAATGCTTATAATTCAACTGAATGATTAAAAAAATGGCTATTTACATAAAAATAACTAACCCTACAGAGGTTGTAAAAAAAAAGACCTCAAAATGGCTTACAGATATTACCCCTGAAAGAATTGATAGAAAATTGGTCGAAGATGAAGTAATAAAAGGTATTATCGAGCAATTAACATTAGAAGGCATAAAAGGAGAAATATCAGCAATTAATGGGTTTGAAGTAAATGAATCTTCAGTAATAACAAAAAATAATTTTGTTATTAGAAAAACAAAAACTTTTTAGATAGAAAATAAAATTCTTTAATGAAAAAATTTTTTATTTTAATTATTTTTATCATTTTGTTAATTTTAATAATTGTAAGAGATTATCAAATTAAGAAGAAAAAGTTAAAATTAAACAATGCCTTAAATTCCAATTTCTTTATTCAAACAATTAATAAATTAATTGACGAGAACAAATACAATTTGTTAGAGGAGAGGATCAGATTAAGGGAAATAGATGCTTACGGTAACGAGGATTATAAAAAATGGATTGGCAATCCACCTCTTGATGAAAAAGCCATTGAGAAAAATATATTTAATGGATCTAAGCGATTTAAAGAGGGTATACCATACTTCTATGAAAAAGTAATTTTAAAAGAATTTGGAAGTACGGAATTATTTTTCGAAAAGTGGAGATCCTACTGTAATGAAAATCCTACTATTGATGATGAGATAATTGGATCTATTAGAAAGCTTGAGACTGAAGATTGGTTTGTTTTCATAGCAAGTCAAATTGAGAAATCATGCTTTAACCTAATAGAAAAAAACTATTCAAGTAAAAAAAAGGGAAACTACAAAAAAGGTATTAGATTTGAAAATCATTGTATGGAAATTCTCAAACAAAATGGCTGGGAAGTAAAAGAAACCCCTATTACAGGAGATCAAGGGGTTGACTTAATTGCGTCAATAAATGATTTGAGAATATGTATACAATGCAAAGATCATGAAAAAGCCATTGGAAATAAAGCAGTTCAGGAAATTTCAGCTGGTAAATTATTTTGGAAAGGTACACATGCAATAATAGTCTCAAAATCTGGCTTTACAAAGTCTGCTCATCAACTAGCAAAATCAAATAAAGTGGAACTAATCAATGAATATCAATTAAAAAATTTAGAAAAGTTTATTGTTTAAAAGTTTATATCAATTTAGTTAAGCCCTCTTTGTAAAGCAAAAGTGTTGTAAAAATTCCTGAGGCCCACATTAAACCTCTAGCTGTGGGGATATTAAATATATATGCACCAATATATAAAAAACGAAAAATAGGATGAATCAATGCTGCAATTATTGCAATATTAGAGTCTGTTAAACTAATCAAACAAAGAAGACATGCGGGTGCATGTAGGGAAATACTTTCCCAACAATTTTGATGACACCAAACTGCTCTTTTTCCAAAAGAAGGTAATTCATCGAATAAAGCCCTTGGAGCAGACATATTTTCAACAGAATATCCCGCTTTAACTCTCCCTACAGTTAATGGAATAATTGAGAATAAAACAACACCAACTGATAGACAAAGACTCCAGGCAAAAGCTACTTGCATATGATTTAAATAATATTATTAGCTTAATAATTGAAGCTAGTTATCGTGATAAATGAAAAATCATTACCATAGATAAAACTTTGCAAAAAATGTTGTAATTTATAAAAAAAATCATTTATGGATATTTCAAAGTTAGTTTTAATTTTTGGCATAAGTTTACTAATATATTCTACTTTTCTGTTTTTAGGATTTTTTCTTAAGAATAAAAATCTAAAGGCACAGAATCTAAAAAAAGAAGAATAGATTATTAATGCCACGAAAATTTACTATTTTCTCAATATTTTTATATCTTTTTGAATATATTTAATGGAAATAAAATTTGGTCCAAATAATAATAAGGGATATTTGAAATTAAATAAGACAGTTGCTTGTATATGAAAAAATTTTATAAATTTCTTAAAAGTTTTCTATTTATATCAGTATGGCTTATTTTATCCTCATTTTTAACCCAATATTGGAATACCTTTCATTGGGAATATGTTTACTTAAACTTCAGAATTATATTTGATAAAGAATTTTGGTTTGTTGTAGAAAAAATTCTTTTAGGATTTGATATTGGTTACTGGTTAGAAGAAGCACTAAAATTCTTAAGTTATGAAATACCTAAAGAATCATTTAAATATTTACCAATTTACTTCGTATTAAAGTCTATTTGGATAAAGAATTAATTTCTATTTTTAATAGAATTTAATAAATTCTTGGAAATTCTTGAATAAAGTCGGTGAATTTATTTTTCTTAAAACAAACAAAGTTCCTTTATCACCTCTACAGATTCTAAGCTTATTGCTTAAATAAGTTATCTCTAACCACCCTAATTGTTCATTATTTATTTCTTTCATAGCCTTAATATTTTTTTTTCTAAATTTAGGACCAATAACACCAGCATGTGTAAATTTGACCCCAATTTTTTTTTCATTTATGTAATTAAGTCTTATTAAAATGCCAGTACCAATAATTGAATTTATTCCTCTAGGTTTAAGTAAATTAAGACCATTTAAATTTAAGGGATCAAGAATTTGAAGGTTATCAATAAAAGGAGAATATTTTAAAAAAGGACTATTAGAACTACTCCACCTAAGCTCCCAAACACCCTGCAAATCATTTCTATCTTTGCTATAGGAAAAATTATGATCAATTTCAAGTTGTTCGGCAATATTAGTTATAATCTCTGAATTTGGAGATTTAATAAGTAAATTTAATAAATCATTTTCGGTTTCCATTTAATAATCGCTGGAGTACATAGCTAAGGATAAATACTTACCACCATGTGCTATATTCTACCCAGAATATGTTGATTTGATGACAAAGAGCTATTGGCTTAAGAAAATTTCAATTCCAAATGCTGATTTATTTCTGGAATATATAAGGACAGTATTGCCTTGGATTAAATCTGTGGGAGGAGTAATAGTAAAAAGAGATTTAATACAAGAATCAACCTCAAATGAATGGGATGGAGGGCAGCTTGGATTAGTAATTGAATTCGAATCAAAATTTGCTGCAAAAAAAGCATTTTATTCTGAAGTATTTCAAAAATATCTGCAGTCCAGAGATTTAATGGAACTAGTAACCATAAGTACTCTTTAAAAAAAATCAACCAATATCGACCTCACACAAACAACTTATAAGTATTTATTACTATTAAATTATTTATGTAATATTTATAACTTCACTAGCAATAGCATATTTGCAAAATTTAACTATAAAAGTAATCCGTTAATCAAATGAATTATTCAACAGAAAAAGATGATTATTTGATGACAACTCCATATACAAAGAAAATTCAGCAAAAATTTGAAAAGGTTAAATCTTTTTTAGAGCAAAATGGATTTAATCCTTCATCAGAGAGCTTAATGCAAGATATAGTTAGCTCAGAAGAATATATTGCTAAAAATGGCTTATAAAATATCAGAATATATTCAGAGTCCTTAAATAATAAAAACCGCCAATTAGAAAAGGTAATAATATTCCAATAAATAAAAATATAGATTTCTTTGATTCGCCTTCTGATATGGGGTTAATTTCTGGTTCAATTGCAAAACCATTTTGTATACCACCGCTTTCGGTTGTATAACCTTTTTTATTCATAAGAAAAATAATCTATGCAGATTATCTCATGTAAAAACTTATTTAAAAAAATTTTTTACATTTAGAATTAAACTAATTTTAAGATCTAATAATTGATTTCAATCTGAGATTTCAATTTGGCAGCTTTTTTTAAAAGACCTACAACTTCCTTACGGCCAGTAGCAAACTCAGCCTTGTTAAGTAACTCGCTATATTTTTTTGTGATTTCTCTATGGTTCATTTTGGTTATTATATTTTATAAATTATAAAGTTACTAAAAAAAGTTTTTGTATAAAAGGTATCAAAAAAGAGTTTAAGTACCTTTACCTATTTAAACCAACCTTTTTTCTTTGGTTTAATCTCTTCTTTAATAACTTCTTTTTTTCTCCCAAATAATCCCTTTTTTTGGACTGTTAAATTCTCTTCAACAGGTTTTGATTTTCTGTTAAATAAGCCTTTTTTAGGTTCTTTTTTAATTGATTCTTTTTTGTCGGAAATCTTTATTTTTTTAGGATTTGATTTTGAATTTTTGGGTTTGCTATCTGCAAATAAAGTTTGATATACAAAAAAACCAAAAACAGCAAAGAAGCCTAATGCCTGTACTAGAGCAGTTCCAAGATTATCAAACATTTAGGCCTCAACTTTGTATAGTGATTCTTTTTCTTTCGCTTCTATACATTTTTTATCATCAGACAAGCATTTAATTTCTGCCTTCTTCTCAGTATGAGAACTGCAGCCCCCTGCATTAGCAATAGATATTGGAAAAAAAGTTAGTGCCCCTAAAATTAAGGCGCATGAGGTGTTAATCGGTTTCATAAGTTTTATTTGTATTATGGAAAAATAATTTCGCAATTGCGAAGATAATCTTCTCTTCTGCTAAAAGTATCCCCCATTTTATATATCTATTTGTAGTAATTAACTAAATCGATAATTAATATTGCTAGTAATGAAAAACCTAAAATGAAAGGTAAATAAGGATATTTATTTAGAATTTTGTTAAGTTGATTTTTCGATGTTTGTTTTTCCTTTTTCTTTTCTCTAGGAGGTAAGCCTAACTCTTCCCTTCTCTTAGCTTCTCCCATAATTTTTAAACTATTTATGACTATTCTATATACCTAGTAGTAGTGTATTGTTCTAGATTTAAATTATTAACGATTAATTTAATTTAAATTTTGGATATATTAAAAATATATAAAAAAAATTACATGATAGAAGTAGTTTGGTCAGTAAATATAATGATTGCAATTCTTATTATTGGTGTTGCCTGGGTTCTTTATTACATATTTACTTATGATCAAAAATTTACTTCCTAGATAAATGTCAGATAAAGATCTAAGCAATTTTCTAAAAAAAGTAGAACAACTTAATCAAATTGCTGAGCTAATAAAAAATAATCCTAGTAAAAAGTTATCCCTTTCAAAATGCAAGAATCATGATGAAGTAATCAAATTAACCACTGAGTGGGGTTTTGATATTGGTAAAAGGTGGGGAGAATATTAATTGATTTTATTACCAGCTTTATTAAAATTGCCATCAAAATCAAATTAAATTCCTAAGATAAATTATTATTTCTTGTATTGGAGTTATGAAAGAAATTGGAGAAATAAAGTCAAATATATATAAAATAGCTGCTGTTACAGATAGAGGGCAAAGATTAAATAAATTAATTTCGCCTATGTATGAGGAAAAAGCTAATGAAATGGAAGAATTGATTGATGCTCTTAAAGACTTTAATTTTGACATATCAGAAAAATTATTGTCTGGAGAGTGGGAATTGATTTTTTCTAATGTTGAATTATTTCGAAGTTCTCCTTTCTTTCTTGCTATTGAAAAGGCATTAAATGATGAATTTAAAAGTAATCTTTTTTTTAAATTACATCAATTGCAAGTAGCATCCTTTGGCATATCAACTATTGGGAGAATTGCTCAAAAGATTGATTTTGAAAAAAAAGAATTTATATCCACTTTTGACACTACACTATTTGGGCTTACAACTATTCCTATCTTAGGTTGGTTCAAACTATTACCTACTTTTGGTGGAAGAGTAATAACCCTAGCAAGTGATTTAGTTTTAAGAAATAATTTACTTAATATGAACTTACAAAAGACAAAAGTTTCGAAAGTTGATGGACTTAATAAGATTCCATTTTTTAGTGAATTACTTATGGATAGATGGTATCCAGTTAAAGAGGTATGGAATAAGTTACCTTGGAATAAAGAATCGCCAAATTGCCAGGTTTCAATTATATACTTAGACGATGAAATGAGAATTATGCAGGATATGTATGGGTCTATTTTTATTTATATAAGGCCTTCAATTTCCTTGTTGAATTCAAATACAATCTCTAATGATTAATTAAAACACTGAATAATAGTTTTGTAATTTATAGAAAAAACCATTAAAAATTTATTTTAAAGATTAATTAATAAAAACATCTCACATCTTAAAAACAAATAGGTTATGTTCATAATGAACATTTTTTTATTATGCTTAGAAATCAAGAAAAAAATTCTGTTGTTAGAGGAATATTCCTAATAGGAGGTTGGGGCTTAGGTCTAGACAGATTCTACGAAGGTGATAAAAAAGGTGGCTTTTTATCAATCATTGGTTGGAGTATCACATTTTTTAGCTTTATCTTTCTTAAATGTTCAGGTTATGAATATGTTGAAGGTGTGAAAAATTATTCAAATTATTCCCCTAACCCTTTAATAGTATTACCTTTACTGGCAGGAGCATATGGTGGCTTTCTAATAATTAAGAAGGCATTTAGATTAGCAAAACAATTTGAGAATGCTGAATAATACTATCAGCAGTTAAATTCAAGATAATAATCCAGATCCTTTCAAATAAAATTTAAATAAAAGAATCACTAAAAGGTTTACTATTGCTAAGGCTACTAAACCATTTCTGTTTCTTACATCTAATTTCTTGACTAAATTAGAAAGATAAACTACTGGATTTTCTGGCTCTTTATTATCCAAATTTTTTTTAAATATTAATTTGACAAGAAAATATCACAGTTTCATTTGAAGAATCAAAAATGTAAAGATGAATATCCAAAAAGAAATAAATAATTTTTAACCCATAATTCCTGCATTTCTTAAGAACGCTTTACCCATATTGCCAATTACAAAAAATAGAGAAAGATTAATTAAAAGGACTATTAATAATGCCAACATTTTATAGTTTGGATTAGTTGAAATGCCATCAAATCCATTTTTAAGAAATCTTTTAAAAAGTGATTTGTCAATTTTTATTTTTTGTTGCTCAGAATCAAGTCTTACTTTTTCTTCTGAAGAATCTTGATTACTTGCTTTCTCTAGAAATTCTGTAAATGCCTTAACATTTTCTTCTTTTTTATTCCCCTCATTAAGATCTTTATTGTCTTCATTCAAATTGGGGGACGATTCGATTGAATTATTTTCCTCAGGATTAAGTTTTGAATCTTCCAAATTAATAGTAAATGCTAGGAGTATATTACACCAAAAAAAAACCCACTCGATCAATTGAAGAGAGGGTTAGCTAAGGTTAAAGTTCTTAATTTTATAATAATTTATTTAAATTAAATTTGCGGTTAGAGCATAATGAAGTTTTAGATTAGATTATATTCAAGGTGATTTTTTCGTACATATGTTAGATGCAAATACTAAAAAAGCATGTAAAGATGATCCCTTAACAAGAGAAATTAAAATTAGAAATATAGAATATGCTATTGAACAAGCAGAATTGATGATAAAAGAATCAAAAATGAGCCAAGAAGAATTAATCTTTTTAAAAAGAAAAATATCGGACTCAAGACAGGATTTAGAAATACTTTATTTAATGAAAATTCAATGAATATAAATTTGTTAATCTTTTAAAAGAATTGAATTTTTGCAAAGAAAATTAATTTGTATATTTGAAGACTTATAAAGTTTAAAGGGAATGTAATTATTTGTATAAAGGTTCTAGTTATGTCTAAAAATAATCTATATATTCCTTTAAAGGTTGTTCCATACATCTTCATTTCAATTACTGCCATAGCAATAACAGCAGCTACATATGTAATTACTTAGTTCTATAAAGCTATGTAAAGTTTTTAGATATTAAATAAATTAAAATATTTGTAATAATTAATTGTATGCATAAATTCAAAATAGCAATTTTTACAATATCAATAATCATATTTTCCCTAATTGGGATTAAAAAATTAATTTATATAAATCAAGTTAATGATATAAAAAATAAAGAAGAATCATTTTTAAATGAATCTATACGTGTTTTAAATGAATGTTTCGATCTAGAAAATAAAAATAAAAGAACTCTTTATAAATCAATTGAATTAATTGAGTATTGCTTAGAGGAATATGGATATAAAAACTGATTTCAAAACTTGAATGATGAATTTCCTTAATACTCCACTAATATGCAAATAAAAATTTTTCATCAATAATCTTGTTATGTTCCATAATTTTTTATTAATAATATTTACCAAATTTTTTATTTAAAATGACTAAAGTTAAATGTTCCTATTTAGGAAATTTACATTGTGAGGCTATTCATCTACAATCTGGTAGTTTTATTAGAACTGATGCACCTTTAGATCACTGCGGTAAGGGTGAAAGTTTTTCCCCAACTGATTTATTAGCAACATCTCTAGGTACTTGCCTGCTAACAATTATGGCAATCAAAGCTAAATCGAAAGGATTTGATTTGAAAGGTATATATTTAAATATTGAAAAAGTAATGACACAAAATAGCGAAAGGAAGATAAAAGAACTAATAATAGATATTTTTATACCAGAAGGCACTTCTAATGAAACTATTGATTATTTGAAAAAAGCTTCCAAAGAATGTCCAGTTACAAGAAATTTATCTAAAGAAATAGATATTAAAATAAGTTGGCATAATGAATAAATCTCTAACATAGAAATTACATAAAAAATAATGAAATACTCTATTGGAATAGTCATTCTTTTATTTGGAATATATGTAATGACAGACTTGGCATTAAAGACTAGGTATACAAGAAAAAGACTTTCAAAAGGAAAAAAATAAATCTTATAAATTTTAATATTGCAGGTTAAGGAAATAGATTTATTTTTGTACTGACAATTAAGGCATATTTTAGTTTTATTTTTTCACTATTTTTTGGTCAATCAAACTAATCAAAGGGATCATGCAATTTACATTTATTCCAACAGTGCACCATGTATAAATAATAAGAAAAAATATTTTTATAAATAAATTAGGGGGTAAGGTGAAAAATATTTTGAAAAACCCACCAATGAATAATACCAATATTCCAATTTGAAAAAGACCTTTGATTATCCATTTAAGTCCATATTTTTTAATGTTTATATAAAACCAGAAAAAAACAAAACTAGATAACAATAAATATATAAAATTTATGATCATCTTTTCAGAGAAAATCTAATAAATTTGCCATTATCAAGGCATGATGACAATTATCACTTTTTTATCCGCTAATTTTTTTTTTAAATGCAAAAGTTAAACAAAAAACAATAAAAACAAATTATTTATTTATTACTTTTTATCTTAAAACATTTTCGATTTTAGTAAATCAACTCTTTTTTGATTCACGCCAAAATCACCTTCTCCAACTCTTGATTCTGATCTTATTGATAAGATGTTTGATTCAGGTAGAAAGGATACTTCTAAGTCGTCTACATACTTCATCCATTTACTTGTTGCCTCAGCATGAAGATAATCGCCATCAATTTCTACAATCTCAGTTCTTGGAGTATTTTCGATAAAGGTTTTAATCTCTTCAAAAGGTTTCTCAATATTGTTTACCTCCCATTCTTCTCGTACACAATGAGCAATCTCTACACAAGGTTTTAGTTCTATATGTGAGGCAAATGATGAAGAAGGGAATATAAAGCTTGAACAAATTAAAATTGCTAAAAGAAGTACTTGCATTAACAGAAGAATTTAATGAATCATAATCTAACGAATTCAATTACTAATTTGTATTGACGACCTAGATCTTCGGAAGAAAGCATATATTTTTTTATATTCAGAATTTAATATTTATTTGAAATAATCCCAAAAAAAAAGATCTCTCTATGAGAGATCTTTTTAAAATTGATTTAAATCAAGTGTTTCCTTGTTTCCACTGATATAAATCAATTCCTCCTACACACAAACTTAATATCACACCAAAATTCAAAATATGTAATGCTTAATAGACCTCTATCTTAACTGTCACATGGCAAAAAATACAAAAAGTACTCAAACATTTCGATCGAGTACTTTTAAAGTTATCAGAAAAAAGTGTGTGAGGAGTTTCTGATGTATTTAATCTACTCCGTAGGTAATTTAAAAGGCTACAGTATAAATTACTAATTATTTAAATCTTTCAGAAAATTGGGCGTTGATGAAAAAAATAATCAAAAACATAAAAAATTCATGAAAAGCATTTACAAAAAAATTATTTTTATTATTTCGGCAATTGCTCTTTTTTCAGTAATAGTCGGTATTGTCAAATATTCGCTTACTTATATTGAAAATAATCCCGAAAAATACTTACCTACACAAAAGTAAGACAAAATTAAGTATAAATTCACTTCAAAAAATCTATAAAGTGTCTTAAATATGTTCTACAAAGACGGCTTGAGTCATGAAAATCAAAAATACTTCGGTTCTCAATCAGAATAATATTAATTTAAGTCAATTTAAAAATAAGCATAAATATCAAATACTTGAGAATTACTGGAAGAAAAGAAAGAAGGAATGTGAAAAAAATCTTTCAAAATTTTGCTAATCGATAATTATGAATTTTATATTTTCTTTCTTTTTAGCATCTGTAATGTGGGTACAAGTTCCACAGTGGGAAGCTGACTGGTCAAAATGTGCTGTAGATGTTCCCGATTCGTCATGTCACTGGTACGTAGCTGCTCCCGATAATACTTTTGGGGAAGGATTTAATTGGGAAAACGCTCCTTGGTTTGATGCTAATGGATTACAAGATGTAGCTAAGATTGAGAAAGAATCTGTAGTAGAAAAACTTCAGAATAACTAAAGTTTCTATTTCATCAATTAACTTTTAAAAGTATTTAAATCTAGTTGCTTAGTGGTTAACTTTTGATTAATTAAATAATTTTTTTATGCGTTTCAAAGTAAGTCTTAAAAAAAATGGAAAGGAATTTGATGAAGTTGTTATAGCTAATAATAAAAAAGAAGCTATGGAAGTAGCTTTAAAAAACAATCCAGAAGCTCAAGCATTAAATTCTGATTGGACATTTAAGATTTAATTATTTGCGAAGATTAGGAATTAAAAGGGACGCAACACAAATAACGCTAATTGCAGGTCCAGGCGAAAGATTAAAGACTATAGAGAGAATAAATCCAAGAAGTGAGATACATAATCCAAAAAATGAAGACCTCATCATTGCAATTCTTAAACTATGAGCCTTATTTAGCCCTAACAAAGTTGGTGTAGAAAGAAGAGCAATTACAAGAATTACTCCCACCGCTGACATTGAACTAACAATTACTAATGCCGTCGTAAAACTCAAAACAAGATTTAATAAAGAAACATTTATACCACTAGCGGATGCACCTTCTGGATCCAATCCCACATAAACAACCTTTTCATATCCAAAAGTCATTAAAAGTATAAATACTAAAAAAGCAATTATTGTTCTAAGTAAATCTCCAAAATTTGCTGTCAATAAATCGCCGAACAATACTGCCTCCAAATCAATCCTTATTCCGAGTAAAGGAATAATAAGTACTCCAAACCCAAGCATTCCAGCGAGAATAGTGTTCATAACTGCTTCATAATTTTCACTTTTTCTATTAGTTAAACTTTCCGCAATTACTGAGCCCAGAAGACCACTTATAACACCACCAATTGAGGGGTGAATTCCAAGCGCTAATGCGAGAGCAAGTCCAGGCAACACACAATGAGAGATTAAATTAACTTGTAATAATCTCTTATGAGTGATTAATACAGTTCCCATAGCTGGGCATAAAATCCCGGAGAATATAGTTATTATTAATGGAACCAGCCACCAGTTGTTATTAATAAAAGACATTATTCGAATGATTCGGTATGATCAAAAATACGGGACAAAAAAAGATTTCGGAAACAATGGTAACTAAGTCTGACATTACCAAAAGACAAGAACAACTTCTTGAAGAACTTAATAAATGCGAGGATGAATTGACTGGTCAAGAGTTGCATAGACAATTGATAGAAAGCGGAAAGGCTATGGGTCTGACGACTGTTTACAGGAATCTCCAAGTTCTGATAAAGCATGGATTAATACGTTCTAGACATCTACCAACTGGAGAGGTTCTTTACACTCCCGTAGATAGAGATATTCATCATTTGACCTGTGTTCAATGTGGTGAGACATCAAAAATGGAAGGATGCCCGGTAAAAGATATTCATACACCCAAAACAAATCCAAAGAAATTCCAATTGTTGTTTCATACCCTCGAGTATTTCGGGCTTTGCCAAAACTGTTATCAAGCTCAGAATTGAAAAGGAACATTCTCTAATCACAGAAATTATTTTCGTTTATAGAGCTAATGTTTATAGCCTCTAATTGATCTTTTATTTGGTCAGGACTACCAACTGCCAAAACACTTTTATCAAGAACGATTACTTGATCATAGTTATTTAAAGAATCGCCCCAATCATGGCTACTTACGAGCAAAGAAAGTCCCGCATCCGCAAGTTGACGAACAATTTTAAGAAAATCCTCTTTTGCAGGTGGGTCCAAAGCTGCACAAGGTTCATCTAAAAGAAATATTTTTGCCGGGGACATAAGAGTTTTTGCTAAAAGAGCTCTTTGCTGCTGTCCTCCCGAAAGAGAATCGAGTCTTCTATTAGCCAAACTTGCAATGCCTACTCTCTGCATTGTCGCCTCTAATTCACAGCATTTATTAATCCAAGAATTAGGATATGCTAGAAGAGTCTTAATTTGAAATGGGTTATTACTTCTTGATTTTGAATACTTTATTTGACCAAGAGATACCAATTTTTCAACTGTAATGGGGAACTTCCAATTCATAGAACTTCTTTGAGGCATAAGTGCCACAAGAGCTCTAGATCTATATAAATTTTCACCGTCAATTTTTATTTCGCCTTTATCAGGAGTATTTTGTCCTTGCAAAATTCTCAAAAGAGTTGATTTACCTGCGCCGTTTGGGCCAACTAACGCTGTTAGAGTTCCAGGTTTAATCTCAACCGATACCTTATTCAAAACTGGCTTACTTTTTTTTGCGTATGCAAAGGTTAAATTTTCAGCGACTAAAGTAGCCATTAATTAATCTTTTAAAAAGTCACTTTACAAGCTTACCAATAATACAAGTTGCGTATTATTTTCATAACATTTGATACCTTTACTTGTCAGACATTATGAAAATGATTATCATTTTTAAGTATTTTATTATTTTTCATGTCAATTTTTAAAAGACTTTTAACAAATAAAAAAGGTTCGAGTAAGTCAATTATTAAAAATTCCGTAATCGCTGGAACGATTATATTTTCTGGTTTTGGGAATGATGTATTGGCTAAAGGCAAATCATATGTTGCAGTAGAACCACTAGTTTGTGATTTAGTTAAATCAATAGCACTACCCTCTGACAAAGTTACATGCTTAGTAGATAGAAAACAGGATGTTCATGACTTAAAGATTAATCCAAGGCAAGCTCAATTATTAAATAGCGCAGACAAAGTTTTCACTTTAGGTAAAGAAATGACTCCCACTATGAAAAACTGGGAAGACAAGTCAAATACTGTTGTGGTTGGTGTTAGTGCCATCGAAGTGGAGAATCCTTCTAGCGAAGAGGGAGGAGCTTTTGAATGGGCTGGTCTCTTCGAACTTACAGCAGGAAACTATAAATGGTCATTTGCGAAGGTTGATGGTGAATATGCAGACCCCGCCATGAAAATGGTCATTCTTGAATCAGACGACATTGAATTATCTGAAGAATTAGCAGAAGAGCTATTGGGATCTGATCAAAATATTGAAAAAAGCAATAATGGTATTCTTTCTGCAAGTGACAAAGCCTTCGTTTTAAATTTTGATCAAAAGAAAGATATCACGGAATTTAATGTAGAAATCAAAAAAGATGGTAAGTATGCTTTCTTTACAGAACATATGCCTTTTGAATTTGAAGCAGATGAACACTTCTTCAAAGATCTAGCTAAAAATGATATCGAACCAGTCGCTCAAGAACCTGATATGGGAGGCCATAGTGAACATGGCGCAGAAGGCTTTGAATGGGCAGGAACTTTTGATCTTAAGGAAGGATCATATAAATGGTCATTTGCAAAAGTCGATGGTGAATATGCAGATCCTGCTATGAAAATGGTTATCCTCAAATCTGGCGATATTGAAGAATCTGAAGAACTTGCAAAGGAACTTTTAGAATCCGATGACTCTATCTACAAGGCTGATAATGATGTTTTATTAGCAAGTTCAAAAGCAATATCACTTAATTTTGATCAAGGTAAAGAAAGTACAGTATTTAATGTAGAAATTAAAAAAAGTGGTAAATATACATTCTTTACAGAACATATGCCTTTTGAATTTGAGGCAGATGAACACTTTTTTAAAGATGTATCCAACAATGATGTAGAGCCTATCGCGCAAGTTCCAGATGAGGGAGATGGGCATCACCACCACCATCATCATGGACATGGAAGTTTAGACCCTCATGTATGGCATGATCCAGCCAACATTATAAAAATGAGTAAAGTAATCTCAAAAAACTTAAAAAAGGATATCTCTATTTTTAACAGAAAAGATAGAAAATCCATCAATGAAAGAATTGATTCAACTGAATCTTTACTCAGTGGCCTAAATGAATGGATTCTTGACCAGGTAACAACAATACCTGAGCAAGATAGGGTGCTTGTCTCAAAACATAAAGCTATGGATTATTATGGTGCTGCATTCGGATTTGAGACTGTTAGTTTACTAGACTTCCTTGGCGATTCATCAAGCTTAAGACCTGAAAACATTAGTTCAACTTTGAATATGCTAAAGGAAGAAAATGTTAAGGCAATATTTCCAGAACAAATACCAGCGTCTAAGTTATTAAAAAACTTAAGTAGGCAAAGTTCTGTACCTTTTGCTTCTAATCAAATATTTGTTGATGGTTTAATGATGAAAGGAAATACTATAAGCGTTGCAGTTCACAACACTTGTACTATTGTTGATTCATTAGGTGGAAGCTGCGATAAAGAATCTGGCTCCAATCTTGAGTCTGAATGGTACAAACTTTCAGATTAATTTTTTCTAATAAAAACGGTTTTCATTTCTTATTATTACTATTATTAAGCTATTGTTTATTTAGTAAAAATCAGTAAATGAGCATCAAAGATAAAGTTCCCGTAACCATCCTCACTGGATTCTTAGGTTCAGGGAAGACTACTTTGCTTAATAGAATTTTAAGTGAAGAGCACGGGAAAAGAATAGCCGTAATTGAGAATGAATACGGTGAAGTAGGTATAGATCAAGGTCTCGTAATTAATGCCGATGAAGAAGTATTTGAGATGTCAAACGGGTGCATTTGTTGTACTGTTCGCGGTGATTTAATAAGAGTCCTTGGCAACCTTATGAAAAGAAGAGATAAGTTTGACTATGTTTTAGTAGAAACTACAGGATTAGCAGATCCAGGTCCAGTTGCTCAGACTTTTTTCATGGATGAAGAGATTAGTTCTGAATTTACTCTTGATGGAATTGTGACTTTAGTTGATGCTGCACATATTGATCAACAGCTAGGCAGGAGTGACGAAAGTTCAGAACAAGTGGCATTTGCAGATGTTCTTGTCCTAAATAAAACTGATTTAGTCTCTGATGATGCATTAGATACCCTTGAATCAAGATTGAGAGATATGAATCGAATGACTCGCATTATTAGAGCCGAGAATGCCAAAGTACCAATTGAAACAGTCTTAAATCTAAGTGCATTTGATCTCGATCAGATCCTTAAACGCAGACCAACATTTCTTGAACCAGAATATCCTTTTGAATGGACGGGTGTTTACGATCTAGATCCAGGTAAATATGAATTAATGCTAGAAGAAGGACCCGATCCAGAAATGTCCCTAGTAGCTCTCGTTAACCAAGGTGAGAGTGAGGAAGAACTTAAAGATGGTGCTGAATCCTCCGTAAGACTTTATGCAGAAAATGCTAATACTTTGGAGCCTGGAAATACTGTCCCATATGGAGAACATGTAAATCTAAAATTGGAGAATAAAGGAAATAAATCCTTCATCCTTAACATAGAAAAGCCATCAAAAATAGGTTTGTTTACACAGCACACTGCTGAAGAATTTAATATGAAAGTCATTAAAAGTGACGAAAATAAAGAGATTCCATTTAATACTGAAAGGTTCTGGCAAGCAGAGCATGAACATGATGATGAAGTAGGCTCAATTGCTATAGAGCGTTTTGGAGATGTTGACCCAGAAAAACTAAATACTTGGATGGGAAGGCTTCTCTCAGAAAAAGGGGTGGATATATTCAGAACTAAAGGTTTCATAAGTTACTCAGGCAACCCAAGGCGAATAGTTTTCCAGGGGGTACACATGTTATTTACTGCACAACCTGACAAAGAATGGGGTAACGAACCTCGTAGAAATCAACTTGTTTTTATCGGTAGAAATTTAAATGAGAAAGAGATGCAAGAAGGCTTTGATAAATGCCTGATATAGAACCATTTAGCCCAAGAGGCATGTTCCATGAAGGATGGACTGCTGAAGTTAGCGATTATGCCATAGCATGTGGCTGGGCTCTTAAAGGGAAACAATTTATTGTTGGCGACGTTGCGGGTGGTATTTTTGCATTCGAAGGAGATACTGGAAAAATTATTTGGAAAAAAGAAAATACTCACTCTGGTGGTCTACTAGCAATGGCAATTCATCCAGAGGGTGAAATTTTTGCAACATCAGGTCAGGATGGAAATGTTCAAATTTGTAATTGCCATGAAGGTAAAGTTATTAAAACACTTGATCTTGGCAAAGGTTGGGTAGAACACCTCAAGTGGTCTAATGACGGTTTATTTCTAGCGATAGCTACCTCAAAAAAAGTATATGTTTTTAATGAAATTGGTGAAGAGAAATGGATCTCAGAAGACCATCCAAGCACAGTAAGTGCAATAACATGGGCAAATAAAAATGAGCTAGCAACTGCTTGCTATGGAAGAGTGACATTCTTTGACATAGTTAATAATAAAACGAACCAAAAACTTGAATGGCAAGGATCATTGGTATCTATGGAATTAAGTCCTGATGGAGATATAGTTGCCTGCGGTAGTCAAGACAATTCAGTTCATTTTTGGAGAAGATCAACAGGAATGGATGCTGAAATGACTGGATACCCTGGTAAACCAAGTCATCTTTCTTTTGATGACAGCGGAAAATTATTAGCAACAAGTGGCAGTGAAAGAATTACAGTTTGGAGCTTTATAGGAAATGGTCCAGAAGGGACTATGCCAGGAGAGCTATGTCACCATACAGAACCCATTTCCAGCCTAGCATTTTCAAATAAAGGTATGCTCGTAGCCTCAGGATCTAGGGATGGTTCTGTTGTCGCAAGTTTCCTAAAGAATGACGGCAATGGAGACCCAGTTGGGGCTGCATTCGCTGGAGATTTAGTAGGGGCAATATCCTGGAGACCTGATGATTGTGCACTTGCAGCAGTTAATGCAAAAGGTGTTGTAAATGTATGGAAATTTAAAGTTCGTACTAACCTTTTTTCTAAGGGATTTAAGTAAAAAATAGAAATTTATAATTACCAATAGTTAGCTTTTAAATGTCTTTCCATACATATGACCTCACAATCATTATCTATTCCTTTTGGGTGAATATCGCAATATGAGAGACATTGAAAATATTCGTCTATAGGATTAGATTGATCAGTTTTACTAACTTCTTTCGAATGATTCATAAAAAAGTTCCTCAATTATTTAAAATCAAGATAGTCGAATTAAATATCAAAAGAAATAAGCAAAACTTACTAAAAAATTCCCAAAAAATTTAACGCAATTATTACCACTCTCGGACATTTTTAATAAAAAAGCAATGCGTATAAAAACGGATTGTCTTTAGAGAAATATTTTCCTAATTTTATATTGTTGAGTTCTAGGAGGTCTTTCAAAATGATCGATAGCCTGCCTGAAATTTCGGAATAAACCGAACTAATTTAATTAACTGCTCCAATTATTTTTTATTAATGTCTAAGCTTCCTTCTTCTGCATCGTTTAGGTGCCCTTAAAGAAACAAGCTTAATTCTAGAGTTTTTGCCCCAGTTAAAGACAATTAGTTAATTTTGGTGAGCATTAGCTTAAAAGAAGTTAGCAACAAGAATCCATGATTTAGGTACGTTATTAACTTCAGTAAAAAATATAAGTAAGAGATAAAAGAGGGCTTTAAATTAGCCCTCTTTTTTTAGTAAGATGACTTTCTTCTAGTTTTATAGATAATGATTAAAACAATTAAATTTAAAAATGGTTCGATATTATTGCCCATATTGCAATCCTAAATATCAATTTCAAAAACAATCCACAAAAGGTAAATTTATTTGTGGCTTGTGCGGAGAGGATCTTGTAAAAAAACCATTTATTAGATTAAACCAGATAATTGCTTTAGTTGCTGCTTCATCATTACTTTTACCGTTGATATATACTTTTATTTTTTTAATTAAAAATCAATTAAATCCTCCCAATAAAAATTATCAAGCAAATAGTAGTTTGATGATAGTTATCAAAGATAAATTTTTAAAATTAAATTAAAAGATAATGTATAACAGTATTATCAAAATAAAAATGATTATCATTTTTATATCAGAAGAACGCTAAGCATAATGAAAATGATAATCATTTTTATAATTAAATAATTTTTAACCTAATTAATATGATTGGTTTCATAAGCTATTTTTTTATAGTTTGTGATATATCTTTATTCAAAAATATTTATACTTATTGTTTGTAAATAGTATTTATTTATACATCTCAAAAATAGCTCTAGATAAATAATTTAAACAATGAAAAAAATTATTAAATGATTATTCCAGCTAGTAATTTCACTCAAAAATATAACTTTGAATGTAAAACTTCAGATCAAATTTCAGATATTAATACATCAAGTAATAAAACATTTCTTAAAAATAACTTTTTAAATCCATCAAACGATCATGGTTATTTCTGTGCATGCATAGAATGTAGGCCTATAGGAAATGATCATGAAAATTTTATGGCAGACATGCCAGATGACCCTGCTGAAATAATTTCAGATTTTTCTAGGATGGGCCTCATCAAAAATGAAGCTTATGAAATTGCTGATGCTATTTCAACTGCAGAAATGAGAGATCTTCTATTTTATAAAAATGCTTCTAATGGTGACCCTTATAAAGAGCAATTGCTTAGAGAATTAGCTAAAGAAGCAGGTGGATTAGATCAAGCCTTTCAAGCAGCATTTGGACCTCAAGCAGGTAAGTTTTTTGCTAAAACAAAAGCCTCTTCGCCAATGGGTAGAAGACAATTTTTATCTAGCTTGGCTGCAGGTGCAGCACTAATTACAGTTGCTTGTTCCAACCAAAATAAACCTACTAAACAACCAATTGATGACACCCCTATCAATGTAAATAATTTAGAGAAACAAACCTTAAGAGTTGGTTTCATACCTATAACTTGTGCTTCTCCCATCATTATGGCCGAACCAATGGGTTTCTATAACAAGTTTGGTATGGATGTAAAAGTTGTCAAAATGCCAAGTTGGGGAGCAGTAAGAGATTCAGCAATTGCTGGCGAATTAGATGCTTACCATATGCTAGCTCCAATGCCAATTTCCATGACACTTGGATTAGGAACTGCACCATTTAGTGTAAAACTAGCAAGCATTGAAAATATAAATGGACAAGCTATTACTGTTGCTAACCGTCATAAAGGAAAAGTTAATGGTCCTGCAGACATGAAAGGATTCGTTTTTGGGGTTCCATTCCCATATTCAATGCATAATCTTTTATTAAGATATTATCTAGCCAAAGGTGGAGTTGATCCAGATAAAGACGTTCAGATTCGTCCTGTTCCACCACCAGATAGTATTGCACAGTTAGTTGCTGGAGATATTGACGCATACTTAATGCCTGATCCGTTTAATCAAAGGGCGGTTTATGAAGATGCAGGTTTTATACATCTTCTTACTAAAGAACTATGGCCAGGTCATCCATGTTGTGCTTTTGCAGCAGGGGAACCATGGATAAAGGAACATCCTGAAACTTTCAGAGCTCTAAATAAATCTATTATTGATGCTGCTGCTTATGTTTCAACTCCTTCTAATAGAAAAGAAGTTGCTAAAGCTATCTCTGGAAGAGGATTTTTAAACCAACCTACAGAAGTTGTTGAAGCTGTTCTTACAGGCAAATTTGATGATGGATTAGGTAAAAAACAAAATGTACCCGACAGAATTGACTTTAAGCCTTATCCTTGGCAAAGCTTCTCACATTGGATCCAATCTCAATTAATTCGTTGGGATTTAGGAGGTGCAGTTGCTGCAATTCAAGCAGGCGATTTTAATCCTAATAGTGCTTCAATATTTTTGACGGACGAAGCTCAAGCTTTAGAAAGAGAAATGGGGGGCAATCCACCAACTGCGAGATTTAGAAAAGAAATCTTAGCTTATGATGAATTTGATCCAAGTAACCCAATGAAATACATTAAAGATCAAATTAAAAGGGACGGTTTTTAATTTATAAAAATTGTTTTTATTAGTATTTATTAATACAACAATTCTGAATTTCTAGTTAAATAATCTAGGTGATGAACAAAGCTATTTCTACACGGCTTACTTTTGCAGTAGCATTTTTGAGCCTTTTAATTTTTATTATTCTTTGGCAAGTAATTGCTCAACAAGGTTTATTAGTCAAGAATTTTCCAGGCTCATTTAAAACAATAGGATCATTAATTTGGTGGGTATCAGATCCATTTTTTGATAATGGTCCAAATGATTTAGGAATTGGAACTAACTTACTTATAAGCTTAAGAAGAGTACTAATCGGATATAGCTTAGCTGTTTTAGTCGCTATTCCTTTGGGGGTTCTAATGGGGATGTCGAAGTTAGCCCAGTCCTCTTTAAATCCATATGTGCAACTTTTAAAACCTGTTTCCCCTTTAGCATGGCTACCTGTAGGACTTTTTGTTTTTAGAAACTCAGAGATCACAGGCATTTTCGTTATTTTCATAACAAGTATTTGGCCAACATTAATTAATACTGCTTTTGGTGTAGCTAGTATTAATCCTGATTATTTGAGAGTTTCTAAATCTTTAGGAGCAAGTAAATCAACAACTATTAGGAGGGTTATTTTGCCAGCAATCATGCCAAACATTCTTGCAGGGATGAGAATATCAATGGGAACAGCTTGGCTTGTGATTGTTGCTGCAGAAATGCTATTGGGTACAGGAATTGGTTATTTTATTTGGAATGAATGGAATAATTTATCCCTTGAAAATATATTTGTTGCGATAATAATAATTGGATTTACAGGATTTATTTTGGATCAATTTTTTGGATTTCTTCAAGATAAATTCGACTACAGTATCTAAACTTATTGATTAAATGAATAAAAAATCATCAAAAATATCTACCTCTAATGAAAATTATTCTCACCTTGAATTATCCAATTTAGGTAAGATTTTTTTTAAAGAAAAGAAGTTTATTGATTTTCGTTCCAAAGGAAATAGAAGTGGATTTGAAGCTATCAAAGATATTAACCTAAAGATAGAGAAGAACACATTTGTATCAATAATAGGTCCTTCTGGTTGTGGCAAATCAACATTACTAAATTTAATAGCAGGCTTACAAGCTCCAACATCTGGGAAAATTGTTATTGACGGACAAGCCATAAAAGGTCCAGGTCCCGATAGAGGTGTAATTTTTCAAAATTACGCTTTGATGCCGTGGTTAACAACTATTCAAAATATTGAGTTTGCCTTAAATACTGTTTTCCCAGCGAAAACAAAAGCTGATGTTAAAGAAAGAGCTAGAAAATATTTAAGAATGGTTGGTTTAGAAAAAGCTTCAAATAAATTCCCAAAAGAATTATCTGGAGGAATGAAACAAAGAGTTGCAATTGCCAGAGCCTTATCTATTAATCCAAATATGTTGTTGATGGATGAACCCTTTGGGGCTCTGGATGCATTAACCAGATCCTATTTACAAGATGAATTATTATCCATTTGGAGAAAAAATAAAGTAACTGTTGTTTTAATTACTCATAGTATTGAAGAAGCATTGCTTTTATCTGACAAGATAGTTTTGATGTCAAGCGGTCCTTCTGCCATAATTTCTGAGGAAATTTCAGTTGATTTAGAAAGACCAAGAGATCGAGAAAAAATAGAACAAGACCCTAATTATTTAAAAATAAAAATGCGTTTGGAAAAACATCTATTAAGAGAAACAAGAGCTGTAGAAGAGGTTACCTAGACTTCTTCTGCACTAAAAAAAACAACAATTAATTATGACTTTACCCTCATTTACACAAATACTATTAAAAGCAAAAAAAGAAAAAAAATTATCCTTTGAAGATTTAGGTAAATTGATTAATAGAGATGAAGTATGGGTTGCAAGCTTATTTTATGGGCAAGCTACAGCTTCTGAAGGAGAAGCTAATATTTTAATTAATACTCTTGATTTGCAATCAGAACTAGAAGATCAATTAACAACACCGCCAGTAAAAGGCTGCCTAGATCCTGTTATTCCTACAGATCCTCTTATTTACAGATTCTATGAAATAATGCAAGTATACGGGCTGCCAATGAAGGATGTAATACAAGAGAAATTTGGTGATGGAATTATGAGTGCAATTGACTTTTCAATCGAAGTCGATAAGGTTGAAGACCCAAAAGGGGATAGGGTTTTAGTAAAAATGTGTGGTAAATTCTTGCCCTATAAAAAGTGGTAGAAAACTTTTTCGTTTTTTAACCATAAAAAACAGAAATTATTAGTCATCATTTTCATTAAGTTTGAGAGTCTTATTTATTTCATTCTCGAATTCTTTAGAAGCAGTTTGTAATCCTTTTAAGGTCTTACCTATAGTTTTCCCGAGTTGAGGCAAACGTTTTGGGCCAAAAATTAGCAATGCAAGAATAACAATTACTGCAATTTCTGGTATTCCGATTCCAAAAATGTTCATTAAAAATTTAGTATTGACTTATTTTAAAAAATTTTTCTTCTTCTAAAGGTAATTAAAGTCACACATTTATTTTTATTAATCAACCAATTAACAATGGAAAGAAGCTGGGATCCCTATTATAAATTTTTCAAAGAATTTGAATTTAATCTTTTTGAGATTTTTATATTTTTAGAATTTCAACAAGAAATTATTGATTTAGGATATATCGGACAAAGTCAAATTAACCAAAATGTTCTTAATCCTGGACAGTTTTGTGTTGTTGATGGATTAATAAAGGTAGTTCATGATTTACCAAAATTTTTACATGATGAAAAATTTAAAAATAATTTGGATATAGAAAAATGGAAAAAAGATTCTTATAAATTACTTTCGTTAGATATAAAGTGGATAAAAAAATCATCAATAAAAATAATTTAATACTTAAGGAATATTCATTTTAAATTATAGTTTTAGAATATAATTTTTAATTTCTAAATATTACTTTAGAACTAGTATTTACCTTACAATAATGATAATCATTTTCAAAATATAGTTATTAATTTTTTTTTTAAAATGATTAAATTACTACCACGATTGATTTTATAAGCTATATTGTTAATAATTAATCATCAAATTCATTATCATGATTACTAATAAACCAAATATATTACTAACAAACATTTCTATTTCTAATGAGAAAAATAACTGCCCCAGTTGCGGTTGCACTTGTCCTTGTGAATGTACAGATTGTGAAGAATGTTCACCTTGTAAAGATAATTAATCCTCTAAATTAAATCAAATAAATAATAAGTTTAAATTTCAGTAAATTTTTCAAAATTTGAACTATCAACTGATATTAAAGATTTTCTATTTCAATTGATATTCATTAATTTTAAAGACCAAGTTCTGTAAGGCCAGGAAAATCATCCGGTCGAGGACCCTCTCCCCATGTAAAAAGACAATCTTTTTTATCTATTGGAATATCATTTATACTTGCTTCTCTTCTCCGCATTAAACCAGTTTCAGAAAATTCCCAATTTTCATTGCCGTGTGCTCGAAAATAATTATATTCTTCGTCATGCCATTCATATTGAAATCGAACAGAAATTCGATTTGAATCATATGCCCATAATTCTTTAATAAGTTTATAGCCAATTTCTTTATTCCATTTTCTTTTCAAAAATTCTACAATTTCTTCTCTTCCTCTTAAAAATTCGCTCCTGTTTCTCCAAAAACTATTTTCTGTATATGCAAGTGATACAGTCACGGGATCTTTAGTGTTCCAAGCATTTTCAGCTAATCTCACTTTTTTAATTGCTGTTTCTGCGCTAAAAGGAGGCAAAGGTGGTTTTGTTGACATTTTTCTAATTAAATTAATTGGTTTTTTAATACAAAAAAACTTACTCAATGATAATCATCTAAGATCCAATTTAAAAAAATTTGGAAATTTTTTAGGTTATCATCCTCTGCAAAGAGATTTATTTAAACAAGAATTTTTACTCTCAATATTTATTTGATCATCAATATTTTTTAATTTGTTGTTATTATTTTTTACTTTAACTTTTTGCCCACAATGTTCTTTGCAACCTCCATTAAATAAATTATGTGCATACAAATTGGAAATATTCGTAAGTAATAAAAGAAAAACTATTTTATAAATTTGGTAAAAATAAGATTTAGTTTTTAGTATCATTTTCCCAGAATTTGTAAATAAATAATATCAATTAATTCCAAGGAGTGTTTATAAGTCCCCAAATATCGAAGAAGAAAAATAAAACTGCAATAACAACAAGATCCCATGCTCTTTCCCTAAAAGCCCAAGGCGCAATAAAAACTTCTCCAAGTCCGTGAAGTGCAGCTCCTACTGGAAGATGATCAAGAACCAGCAAGCTGTGAGAGAGGATAAAAAGAAAGCTTGCGAAATATCTAAAAAAAACAAATTGCCAATTACTAGAACTCATGCCTTTTAGATTTTTAAGAAATATACTTCAATGATCAAAATAATGATATAGATCGAGTCAAGAGATATTATTTTTGGTAGCTATAAATACGAATAAAGATATAAAGCTAAAGTAAAAGTTACTAAACGATGAAATATATGTTTTCAAGTTATCAGCCTAAAAATAGTTTTGATGAATACTTTAAGGATAATGTTAACTCTGCCAGAGAAATATTGATTCCACTTCTTTCCTCTTTAGATAGTATGGGTCTTGAAGAATTAAACAGGAATCATTCTGCTGCAAAAAAATTATTACTAAGACATGGTGCAACCTTTAGATTAAACGATACTGGTTTAAAAGGTACCGAAAGAATATTACCTTTTGATCCACTTCCAAGAATAATTAGTAAAGATGATTGGGTAACGTTAGAAAAAGGCCTAAAACAAAGGCTTGAGGCAATTGATTTATTCCTAGATGATATTTATAATTCTCAAAAAATAATTAATGATGGAATAATTCCAAGAGAATTAATAGAGAGTTCCGAAGGTTGGAGACCTCAGATGATAGGTTTCAAACCTCCACTAAACAAATGGTGTCAAATTTCAGGACTTGATTTAATAAGAGACAGAAAAGGAGATTGGCATGTTTTAGAAGATAATTTAAGATGCCCTTCTGGGGTTGCTTATTTTTTAGAAAATAGATTAGTTATGAAAAATATTTTTCCTAATCTTTTCTCTGGCAGAATAGTAAAACCGATTGATGAATATCCATCATATCTTTTAAAAACTCTTCAAGAACTTGCAGTTTGGACAGATACTCCCAAGATAGTTCTACTTACTCCAGGAATTTTTAATAGTGCTTACTTTGAACACAGTTATTTAGCTCAAGAAATGGGTATCCAACTAGTTCAGGGTCATGACTTAGTTTGTAATGATAATTATGTATACTTAAAAACTACTTCTGGATTAAAAAGAGTAGATGTCATTTATAGACGAATTGATGATGATTTCTTAGATCCTCTTAATTTCAGAAAAGACTCCTGCCTTGGTGTTAGGGGATTACTTGATGTTTTTAAGGCAGGTCATGTTGCCATAGCAAATGCACCTGGGACTGGAATAGCAGATGACAAAATGATTTATTCTTTTGTTCCAAAAATGATTAAATATTATCTTGATGAAGAAATAATTATTAAAAATGTAGAAACGTATATTTGTCATTATCAAAAGGATCGAGAATATGTTCTAGAAAATTTATCAAAACTTGTTGTTAAGTCTGTCGCAGAAGCTGGGGGTTATGGAATGTTAATTGGACCTCATTCAACAACTAGTGAGGTAGAAGAATTCGCTAATAAAATTAAAAATAATCCCAGAAATTTTATAGCACAACCAACATTAGAATTATCTACTGTGCCATCGTTATGTGATGGAGAACTATATCCATGTCATGTTGATTTAAGACCATATATCTTAAGAGGAAAAGATTCATGGGTTAGCCCAGGCGGACTTACGAGAGTAGCATTAAAAAAAGGATCATTAGTCGTTAATTCTTCTCAAGGTGGAGGATGCAAAGATACATGGGTTGTAGGTAAATAATATGCTTTTAAGTCGTGTAGCTGAATCTCTTTATTGGATCAATCGCTATTTAGAACGTGCAGAAAACATATCTCGTTTCGTGGAAGTAAGCGAAGCGATGTCATTAGATTGTCCACCAGGAAGTGCAGAACCTTGGCTCCCATTAATTGATGCCTCTAGTGACAGAGAGTCTTTTGATAAAAGATTCCCTGAGAAAAAGCCTGAAGACGTTATTAATTTTTTAATAAGAGATCGTTTAAACCCAAATAGCATAATTTCCTGCATTCAAATGGCGAGAGAAAATGCAAGACAAATCAGAGATGTCATGACCACAGAAATGTGGGAACAGATTAATATTTTATATTGGAATATGCAAGAAGGAGAGGCAATATGGAATAAACCAAGACAAGAACAATTAAGTGAAATAAGGAGGGAATGTCAGCTTTTTTATGGAATTACAGATGCGACTCTAAGCAAAGATCTTGCCTGGAGATTTAGTATTCTTGGAAGATTAATTGAAAGAGCTGACAAAACATCAAGAATTTTAGATGTTAAATATTATTTACTCCTACCAAGCTTAGATGAACTTGGAGGAGTTCTTGATGAGCTGCAATGGATTGCACTTTTACGTTCAGCTGGAGCTTATCAAATGTTTAGGAAAGCAGTGCAAAATTCTATAAAGCCTAATTCAGTTGCGAGATTTCTTTTACTTGATCCAATTTTCCCTAGATCTGTAAGATACTGTCTTGATGGGATAAGCAATACTCTTAAAACTATAGATACCTCACCATCTACTGAAAATCCTTCAGAATTAGAATGCATGAGAGGTTTGCTTAAAGCAAAGTGGAGTTATATCAGAATTGAAGATATAATCAATGATGGTTTACATGAGGCAATCGATTCATTGCAAATGGATTTAAATAAATTAAATGATCTCATTCAAGAAAAATATTTTATTAATTAATAAGTTTATTAATGAGAATTAAATACATTCACAAACTTGAATATAAATACGAAGACCCTGTTCAATTAGGCGAGCATAGATTATGTATAAAGCCAAGATCAAATGGATTTCAAAATCTAAAGAATTTTGAATTAAAAATAACTCCAGAACCAGAAATTATTTATCCATTACTTGCTGCCAGCGGAGAAGAGATAAATAGAATAAGATTCAATGGATTAACAGATAATTTAACTATTGAATCAATCAGCGAAGTTGAAACTATTAAACATCCAAACATTATTGATGGAGTTAAAAATAGAGATTTAACATTGCCTTTTTGTAGAAGCATTATTAACAGAGATTTACAGGGTGCATTAGAGGGATGGATGCCAAATGGACAACACGACCCGTCTGCAGTAGAACTTGCCCAAGAAGCCTTAGCAGGAAGCATTAATAACGCATTATCATTTACTTACCAACTAATAGAGATTATTCAAGATCGGGTTAAATATACCAAAAGACATACTGGTCCAGCATGGCCGGCTAGCAGAACGCTAAGAGAACGTATAGGTTCATGCAGAGATTTAGCAATGCTAATGGTTGAAGCTTGCAGGTCTATAGGTATCCCAAGTAGGTTTGTAAGTGGTTATCATTTTGAAGATCCCTTACCCTCTGAGTTGGATTTACACGCTTGGGCTGAATTATATATTCCAGGTGCTGGTTGGAGAGGTTTTGATCCAAGCGGAAAAGGTTTAATAGATGATAGATATTTAACTTTAGTATCCTCTTCAAAATCTAATTTAACCTCAGTAATTACAGGAAACTTTATAGGAAAAAATAATTTAGAAAATACTTTATCCTGGGAAATCAAACCTCTTGAAATTAAATAAACACTAAATTTTTAATTTTTTAAAATTATAAAAACCTAAATAATAATATGTTTCTTTTTTAGTGTTAATTGATACGTTCTTGGATATATATATCTGTTTTCATTTGTTTAATCTTTAAATAAAATTGAACTCAAGTTTAGAAATTCCAGTTATCAAATCAAACAAATCGAAAATGTTTGAATTGATAAGTTATGAAAAATTTCGCGATACAAAAGATGTAAGATTTTTTGATATCAGTGTTAATAAATCAAACTATAGAGATCTAGTTATTCACAGTGGTCCTGCAGTTAGTCCGCCAAATGATGAAGGATTTAATAACTGGCAATTTTATATACATCACAATCAAGAAGATAATCTACTGGCTATCTCTGGAGGAAGAACATTCTTCCTTGTCAATTTTGGCTGGGATTACCCTTTTTATAAAGTTAGATTAGAATCTTGCGGATATATTTTAAGAATACCTAGAGGAACATTTCATAGATCAGTTTCTGACGAAAACGGTTCCATAGTTTTAAATCAAGCTATTAGGGATGAAGGCGGTACAGTTGAATCTGAATTCAAGGTTACTAATAGCAAAGATAACAAAAAACTTCTTGATTGTATAACCAATCTAGAACCTAGATTTAAAATTTACAGTGTTAAATAATCTTAAAAAGGAGTTCCAAATTTACACATCAATTTAAAAAATTATCTAATTGTTATAAAATAAAAATATTGGAATTTTTGGGTATGAAATTTTTTAGTTTTTTAAAATATTTTTTATGTATAACTTTTTCCTTCTTAGTTTTATCCTCTCCAGTTTTTGCTGGGGCAAATGTAGCTGTTAAGGGGGAGGGAGATGAAGTTCCAAGTTATGTTAGAGCTAATATTACAGGATTTGATTTCCATGGAGAGGATCTTCATTTGTCTTCTATAGCTGGAGCTGTTGCGAGAGATGCAGATTTTAGTGATGTTGATTTACATGGAACTACGCTAACCCTATCTGATTTAAAAGGTTCTAATTTAAATGGAATCGACCTGACCGATACTCTTTCTGATCGAGTTAATTTCCAAAAAACAGATCTTAGAAATGCTGTTTTAATAAATATGATCGCATCAGGCAGCAGTTTTGCAGGGGCTCAAATAGAAGGAGCAGATTTTTCTTACGCTATTCTTGACAGCGAAGACCAAAGAAATCTTTGTGAAATTGCGGATGGAATAAATCCAACCACAGGCGTTTCAACTAGAGAAAGTCTTGAATGTAATTAGCATTAAAATTATAAGTAAAATTTCTTACCATTATTAAATTTATAAATCCTTTGTTCTTCGTCTTGAAATATCATCTCACCATTTAATTTGGATTTTTTAAATTTTGAAAGTCTTGCTCTGTGTATATTGGATTTTCTATTGATATTTTCTTCGTTATCATAAACTCCAATATAAATATTTATATTAGGATTTGAAAAGGTTTTTTCTTCCTCTCTTAAAAAAATTCTGTCAATATTTGTTTGCGTGCTCTGGAGTTTATTTTTAAATTTATCTAATTTTAGATTCTTTGGTTTTTTAGAATTAATTTTTTTGAAGCCCAAAAAGACAACTCCTAAAATTAGAAAAACTAAAAATATTTTCATTACTTAATTTTTATTTTAATATCTACGCCTAAGTCACTTTTAGTAGTTAATATCTCTTTTTTTATGATTCCGTAGGTAAAAATTTTAGATAAAGTTTTTAAAGATTTAAAAATCAAAAAAACAGTAAATAAAAAGAAAAGAATAATATTTTCTACAAGTAGATTTTTATTTTTTTTATCTAAATTACTCATATAAGTCTTAAATCAATAATTATATTAACTATTTGCATATGGGCCGAAAAATTCACTGGCGTCTCTTCCCATTACTTTAGCAAGATTTAAACTTTTATCTATATCCCATTTTGATGCCATTCCATAAAGAATACCCGCAGCAAAAGAATCGCCACATCCATAAGAATCAACCTTTAATTTTTTGTTTTTAAGAGCCTTATATCTTCCCCCAGGGAATAGTATGCCGCCCTTCTCTCCCTCGGTTTTTATAGTATATTTGGGTTTTAAAGATAAATCAGAAAAAGAAAAAACTTCCCCGGGATCAAGATTACTGCCTATTAATCCATCTAAAAGAACATTTGATTTATTAATTGTGTTTAATCCTACCCTTGGTGTCGTACAAAGTATTGAAGCTGATCTAGCCATTTTAAAAATCTCTGAATCAGATGCCGTAATAAAAATTCCATCCATTTTTTTTAAAATATTCCATTCCAACTTGTCTTTGTGAGTTGGAGCCAACCTTTCGCCAATAACTGTTATTGCTCTTTCACCTTGAGAGTCAATTAAACTAAATCCTCTTCTAGTTGGTTTATTACGCCAAGCTACATGCATTTTAATTCCCATATTTGAGAGAATCTTGAAACACTTATCTCCATATTCATCATTACCTAATGACGTAAAAAAATGAATTTGGTTTAAAGATAAATCAGAGAGTATTTTTGCGATAATGGAGCCACCACCAGCTGGATACTCAATGGACTTTTCAGAATGAGAAATGACTCCGGTTTTTGGTAATTGATCAACCTTTAAGAAACTTATCCACTCAACATGACCAACAACAGCAAAATTTAAATTTCCTTTTTTAAATTTATAGTCTTCAACTTTATTATTCTTTTCAACAACCATAAGCTTTTAAATACTATTATTAAAAGAAATATTTTTGACAAGTGAATTCATTTAACATTTTAAAAGATAATAAACAGATACTATCTTATCTTTACCTTTTTCTATCAATTTTGGGTGCGGTCCTGCCAATGATGGCAAATTTTGAATTTGCTAGGGAATATGGAAACAGCTTTGATATAAATAACTTCATTTCTTTAGCGAATGCAAACCCAGCAGCTCAGTCAATTTCTAGAGACCTACTAGTAGGTGCAAGCGCTATTTTTATATGGATAGTAAATGAATCGAAAAAACTAAACATGAAGAATATGTGGGTTGTATACATTGGAACTTTTCTTATAGCATTCGCATTCTCTGCACCTTTTTTCTTATTTTTAAGAGAGAGAAGAATTATTGAATTAGAAAAGATTAATTAAAATAATCTTTTAAATAGGATTGCAAAAATCATAAGGCAGGCAAATGAAATAGATATCCAGATTACTGCAGCATAACCAAATAGATCTAATATACGTCCCGAAATAAATGGTCCAATAAAATAACCCATAGCGAAACATTGTGATAATAGAGCAAGTGCAAAACCTTTTTTATTTGAAGGAGCTATTCTGAAAACGATATCTGTTGATGTTGGGAGAAATGAAGCAGTTCCTAAACTTACTAATATTAATGATAAAGAAATTAAATAAAAAGCTAGGATATTTAAATAACTAGAAATAAATAATAAAAATGAAGCTAAAGAGAAATTTATCAAACTAAATTTTATCCCAAATAATCTCCCTTTTTTTGATATCCAAGATCCAATAGGCCATTGTAAAAACAACAATAAAATTAACTGAATAGAAATTATAAGACTAATAATTTCTTTGCTTAATGCATTGCGATATACTCCACCTTTTACTAGATCCAGAGGCAAAGTTACTTGAATCAAAGCTAAAGAGGTAGTTATCAATAAAATAGATAAAATTATAATTGTTGAATTTTTATTCCATTTCAATTGTCCCTGATTAATTGGATCTACAAATTTTTTTTGGAAATTTTCTAAGTTTCTTTTAATAGAAAAACTATTTCTAGATATTAAATATGTGATAACTAACATGCAAAATATATCATTAATAAAAATTGATTTAGAATACAAAAAATTTGTCATATAGCCACCTAAAAATACCCCCAGAAATATTCCTAAAGCCTCCGAACTTCTTACAAGAGCATAAGCTTTGCGTGTTTCAATCGGATGACAAAAATAGGGCACCCCAAATTCGGCAGCAGGCCAATATATTCCTGCAGCAGCCCCAACAAGTGATTGTCCAATTATGTACAAAAAAGTATCTCTTGAAAAAATGAGGCATAAGCTAGCGGCAATACTTAGTATTGAAGAAGTAATTATCGGAAATTGTATTTTTCCCGTTTCATTAAGATAATTACCTGTAAAGATTCTTGTTACGGTTCCAATTATTGCTGAGATAGTAAATCCCAGGCCAATATCTGTCGCCGATAATCCTAGGTTATTAAAAATAAGTGATGTTAAATAAATAACACCTCCTGCTCCAAATGCGGCGAAAAATCTTATCTTGGTAATTAACCTCAAAAGATATGGAAATTGAATCCACCAATTTTTGCTAATTTGTAAACTATTTGGACTAATCACAAGTGAAATACATTTTTATAATTTTTTTTAGTTTTTGTGGTTTATTTTTTAATAATGATTTAAAGGCTGCTGAAAAGATAAATATTAAGTTTGAAGAGATGGAAATCCCTCTTACTATAGAACAATTATCAAAATTAGAAAAATACAAAGATGATTCAACAGAATTAATAGATTGGTTAAAAAAAAATGGATTTATGAGAGTTTTTGGATTATCAAAATTTTTAGAATTTCCAATTTTCAACGAAGAGGGATTAAATAGAGAAATATTAAGAAGTTGGACAGGGCGTAAAATACTTACAGAATTAAGCAAAAGCATTAAAGTTCCAAATGACAATAATGGAACAGAGATATATAACACTATAGAAAATTTATTAGATCAAAAAAAAGAGGTTTCAACTTTAGACATCATAAAGGCATTACCATCAGATGAAATTTCACTAGATATTGATAATCTAATTTTAATAATTTCATCTTGGAAAAATGAATTATCAATGCAACAAGAACTGTTGTCCAAATTAAATAAACTTGAAAGAACTAAACAAAATACCTTTAAAAATAATGAAAAAAAATCAACTAAAGATCTAATAAAAATTGATAAAAAAATTTATGCTCCTCATCGAGTGAAACCTTTTGAAATTGAAATATGGAAAAGCAATAAAACAAATGTTGAAAAAGAATTGATAATATTTATGCCAGGACTTGGAGGCGAAATTAATAATTTCAAATGGATAGGTAACGAATTGGCTAGAAGAGGCTGGCCAATATTATTCATAGATCATAGAGGGAGTAATTTAGAATCATTAATAGAAGTACTCGATGGTAAGGAAACCATACCAGGAAGTGCAGACTTTTTCTTATACAGAATTAAAGATTTAGATGCTGTATTGAAAGCTCATGAAAATGGAGAATTTGGTTTAACTAATAATTCTTATATTTTAATGGGGCATTCACTTGGTGCTTTAATAGCACTTTTATATGAAGGCAAGAAACCTACTGATCATCTAGAGAAAAAATGTGATTCGGCATTAAAAGACTTTGCGGTAACAAATTTATCAAAATTACTTCAATGTCAGTTGAGCGAAATACCATTTCCTAAGAAAAATAACCCTAATAAAGCCAGTGCTATAGTAGGTTTTAATTCGTTTGGAAGTTTAGTATGGCCAAAAGAAAACAGTGCAGGCATTAAAGCACCAACTCTTCTAATAGGTGGTACTTATGACCTTATTACACCGTTAATCAATGAACAATTTAGAGTTTTTTATGCTTTAGATAATCCATCAAATAGATTTCTAATTATTGAAGGAGCAAGTCATTTCTCTCCAATAAGAATTAATAAAAGCTATGAAGAAAATAATGACCTCTTCAAAATAAGTGAATCTTTTATTGGTTCAGAGCCAATATTAGTACAAGATTTATCTACTAAATTTATAGTTGAATTTTTAAAAAATATTAAAGACCAAAAAATCCCCAATATAGTTAAAAACCAAAGAGATTTGGGACTTGATTTCCATTTTTTAGATCTTGAAACGATAAAAGAAATTTCCGAAAATTAGTACTCTATTCGTGGATCTAAATATGCGATTAAAATATCCACGAAGAGATTTAGAGAGACTATAAGCATAGAGGTAAAAATTACAATTCCTTGAACCAAGGTATAGTCTCTTTGAGAAATAGCTTCATGTAATCTTAAAGCAATACCTGGCCATGAAAAAGTCACCTCGAACAACAGAGCACCTCCTGCTAATGAGGCCATAGTCAAGCCAGAAATAGTGACAATTGGCAATAGAGCATTAGGCAATGCATGGTTTAAAAATATTTTTTTCCTCGATATTCCTCTACACATAGCAGCATTTACATAATCACTTTTTAATGTTTTATCCAAATTTACTCTTAATGAGCGGCTGAAAATACCACTTAGCAAAAAACCAAGGGTAATTGAAGGGAGTGCGAGATGATAAATACTATCTTTCAAAGCAATAATATTATTTGAAAGAATACTATCTAAAACTAGAAAACCTGTAATTTGAGGTTGTTGCTGAAATATAGGAAATCTACCTCCAATTGGGGAAATATTAAAGAATACAGAAAAGATTAATTGAGCTAACATTGCACCCCAAAAAGGAGGGATCGCATATGTAGCAATTCCTAATATTCTCGCAATATAATCAGTCCTTTTACTTCTATTTCTTAAGCCAATTAATCCCAATGGGAAGCCTATTAGTGTGGCACTTAATATTGAAAAGAATCCAAGCTCAAGACTTGCAGGCAATGACTTAATAATAATATTTAGGACTGGCTCCTGGGTACTAAGTGATTGGCCAAAATCAAAGTGCAATATATTTTTAATGTATGAAAAATATTGACTTATTAAAGGTTCATTTAACCCCAATTTATTTCTTAGAAATTCCCTTGAAACCTCATCTGCACCAGATCCAAGTATGGCATCGACAGGATCCCCGGGGGCAACTCTCAATAAAATAAATACTAATGAAGAAATTATCCATAGCATTATAGGTATTAATGAGATTTTCAATAAGGAATAATTTAGTAGTTTATTTAAATTTCTACTCATCAATGAACTCTAGATCACTCAATGAAATTATTCCTGCTCCATTAAAAATAGGTTTGGATATTTTATTTTGAGACCATGCTTTTTGCGAGGATATCCAAATAGGAATATAAGGGATTGAATTTGCTGCTATTTCTTCAATTTCAACAAGTTTTTCTAATCTTTTAATTCCACTTATTTTTTCACTCTCAATAAATAAACTTTCCACTTTGTTAGAACCCCAAAAACTACCGCTGTAAACTGATTCTCCTTTTTTACATTTGCCATCAACTATTTCATTACAACTTAAGAGAGGGGTGAGATATGCTTCTGGATCTGAATAAGCTCCAGTCCAATCGAGAATAACTGCTGTATAAACTCCTAAACTTAGATTCTTATAAACAGTTGTAGATTCAACGCCATTAAGTTCGATATCAATACAATCTTTCAAAGAGTTTTTAATTTCTTCCTGCCATGTCAGAGCAATAAGCTTGTCAGCTGGTACATTTGATCTATAAGTAAGGGGTATTTTTAGGATATTTCCATTGCAATAATTTTCTTTTTGCAATAACCTTCTCGCTTCTAAATAATCATATTTAGGCCACAGTTCTTGATTATCTTTTTTTAATATTGGAGGAATAATTGATCTGGATGGCTTCCTTAATCCATAACTTACTTTCTCACTAATCAATTTTCTATTAAGACTTTTTGCTAAAGCCAGTCTTAAATTAAGATTATTTAAGGGATAAGAACTAGTTTTAAGGCTTATAAAACTTAATTCAGTGAAAGGACTATTACCTTCATTAAACTGTTTATTTTTACTTAAATTATTTAAACTTTTTCTCTGACTATCATCAATTGAATTTGATAAAAGTACGTCAATTTGTTTACTTTTTAAAGCCCCAAAAAGAGAAGATGAATTTGAATATCCCACAAAATTAACACCCTTATTTAAGGGCTTTTCACCCCAATAATTCAAATAAGGATCAATTGATTGAAGTTCATTAGAAAAACTAGTCAGCACATACTTGCCAGTACCAACAAATTTTTCATTTAGAAACTTATCAGAATATTGTTTATAAAAGGTAGGAGATATTGGGGTTAAATTTACCGATGTGAGTAAACCATTTAAAGAACTTGATGGTTTATTCAAATTTATTATGACTGAATATTCACTTGGCGTTTCTATTGATTTAATCTTATTTCCTAAAATATAATTCATAGTTCCAATTCTTTTGAATCTATCAAAGGTAAACTTTATAGCATTTGAGTTAAATGAAGTTCCATCGTGAAAAAAAACATTCTTTCTTAAATTGATAGTTATCTGAAGCCTATCCTTTGAAATAATTGGCATTCCCGAGGCCAATTCAGGGATTAATTTACCATCAGAATTCAATTCATATAATGTGTCTCCCAGAGAACTGATTAATTGAATTGCTTTAAGCGTATTTGCTCTAGCTGGATCTAAAGATTCAATTTTTCCAGAACTTGCTACTATGATTTTTTTAGATATTCTTTTTGAGCCGCAAGAATTCTGTAAAAAAGAAATTAAAATAATAAATATTGATAGAAAAACTTTTTTTTTCATAATTTAATTATTATTAAATTTTTCTGAAGAATTATTTGAGCAAAAAATTTGTAAGGTTATTTGACTAATTTCTAAAGCAAATGTTTTTTTAGAATTAAAGGCAAAAGGCCACTCTCTAACCCAACAAATTTCTTTACCTATATTTAGACCAATTACTTGAAAAGTCTTATTGCTATTTTTAATTTTTACACAAGCACCTTTGTAAAGGTTTTTAGAAAAAATTAAATTTTTATTTTCATTATTATTATCTAATAGTTTTGAATGAATCATTAAGGTTTTAAAACCAAACACTTACTTTCTTTGGTTTACCAAGCTATAAAGAAATTTGCAAACTTATTTTTTAAATACAACTTAATTGGCTTGCAATAATTTTGACTTCATTCAGCGAATTTATTTCATCTTTCGATCTCTCAAAATCTCCATTATTTACCTCATGAGTAATAACGACAATTTCAGCTTTATCCTCACTTGCATCAAGTTGGACAATTGATTCGATTGAAACATTATTCTTTCCAAAAATATCTCCAATCTTTCCTATGACACCTGGACTATCAAGACAAATAATTCTAAGGTAATTTTTTTTATTTATTTGCGAAGATTCGATGATATGACAGTTTCTCCAGAAATAAAAAGATAATAATGGATCGATTGAATTATTATTTTTTACTGAGGCGGCATGCAGATTTAATATATCTGATACCACTGATGCAGCAGTTGGGCCACTCCCTGCACCTGGACCGTACAACATTATCTCTCCAAGAGGATCAGCCTCAATCAATAAGGCATTATTAACTCCCTTAACTGTTGCCAATGGATGAGATTTTGGGATCAAAGAAGGTCCTACCCAAATATTCAAAGCTAGTGAATCATTACTATTAATTTGTCCCCTTTCGGATAGCGCTAAAAGTTTTATTTCAAAGCCTAATTTATTGGCATATTCGATATCCTTTAGATTAATTTTACTAATGCCCTCAGAATGAATATCCTTTCTTGTTATTTTCCCTCCAAATGCAAGTTCACTAAGAATTGAAATCTTATCAGCAGCATCATGGCCCTCAACATCTGCAGTTGGATCAAATTCTGCATATCCAAGACTTTGGGCCAATCTTAAGGTCTCCTTGTAATCAGCTTTTTCATTTGTCATCTTTGAAAGAATAAAATTTGTTGTGCCATTTATTATCCCAACCATTTTTTTTATGCTGTTACTTTTTAATGATCTTTTTAAGGGTTCAATAATAGGAATCCCCCCGCAAACTGCCGCCTCTGACAATATATAAACTCCCTCTTTAGATGCAGTTTTGTATATTTCTTCACCATATCTTGCAATGACTGCTTTATTTGCTGTAACAACAGATTTACCTAATTTTAATGATTGCAGAATGATATCTTTCGCTAAATCAACCCCACCCATTACTTCAACAATTACATCTATAGAGGGGTCATTAATTAGTTTAAATGGGTCATCAGTTAATAAATTATTATCTAGCTCAATATCCCTTTTTTTATTTAGATCTTTAACTGCTATTTTTGCAATTTCTATTTCTTTAAGAATTGGATGTGAATCAATTTCAGAACTTAATATTTTATAAATCCCTGAACCTACAGTTCCAAAACCAACAATCCCAATTTTGCATTTTCTCATTTTTTATTTCTTTTAACTTTGAATTTAATTTTATATTATTAGGCCTACAAAAATTCATTTGCTTGAGACTGCATTTTCAATAGAATATTTAAAAACCCATTTGATCGTGAAGGGGTTAAGCTTGCTTTCAAGCCAGTATCTTCAATAAATTTCTTATCTATTTCAACAACTTCATTTGGTGTTAACTCACTTAATCCACTTATTAGAAAAGCCAACAAACCCTTTGTTATGAGAGCATCAGAATATCCTTCCCAAAATAATTTACCAGCTTTAATAGTTGCCTTAACAAAAACTTCTGAAACGCATCCCTTAACTTTATTTTCTTCAACAAGGATTTTACTATCTGGTTCTTTCAATTTTTTGCCTAACCACAAAATGTATTCATATTTCCTTTTGGGATCTTCTGATTTCTTCAACTTTTGTACTAATTTTGATAAATTATTGTATTTTTCCTGATTGTCCATTTTTTAAAAATAAATTAATCATTTTATGAATCTTCTATTATACAAATATTTCTTTTTCTGTGATAAAGCCCGATAAAGGAATATCCCACTCAGCTCTTGTTAATGGAATCGTACTTACACAATTAGAAGTCAATACTCCAATGCATGGAACATTTCTCCAGTCATTATCTCTCCTTAATTTATCAAAATAACCTCCTCCATAACCTAATCTTGTTAAATTTTTATCAACGGAAAGACATGGTACAAATATCATACTTATTTCCAAATAACTTAATGGGGAAGAGTTATTTGGACTTAGTATCCCCTCGGAATCTTTGGTAAGAGGTTTTTCTTCCCATGGATAAAATAACAACTCTTTTTTATCTTTACATCTAGGCAAAGCTAACCTAAATTTTTTTTTAAGACTTCTTATATCAACTTCATTTTTGAGAGGCCAATATATGCCTATATAACCAATATTTTTATACCCCTTAACATATGAATCAATATATAATCTTACATTCTTTTCTACATTTTCTCTTTGATTAAGAGAAATCCCATCTCTTAGTTTTCTAAAAGTATTCCTCTCCAATTTCTTATTTTCAAAGATCGTCATATTAAATTTTCAGTTAAAGCCATCCTCATTTAGTTTGGTGAGTGCTATAGCCAATGCATCTGCTGAATCATCAGGTTTTGGAGGTTTGTCAAGATCTAAGTTATACATAACAGCATCAAGAATATCTTTCTTAGATGCTTTTCCAGATCCAGCAATTGTTAATTTTATCTGAGCAGGTGAATACTCACTAACATGAATTTTTTTAGAAGCCAATACCATCATAATCACGCCTCTGGCCTGCACCACACTAATGGTAGTGCTTGATCTGTAAAAGAAAAATTTCTCTACTGCTGCTACAGTTGGGTTCCAATGATTTATTAATTCATTAAGATCTTGGAATATCTCAAAAAGTCTATCTTCTTCTTTCTTATCTTTACCTGTCTCAATAACGCCACAATCTAATAATATCTTCTTTTCATTTTCTATCTCAATTATTCCATAACCAACTCTGGCTAATCCAGGGTCAATCCCAATTATTCTCACTGTTTTTAAGATTCAGCAGATAATTGAAATTTTGATATATTTTCTTTTTCATCTAAGTCAAATACTTTACAAAAAGCTTGTATAACTCTTTCACCGGAATCAACTTGTTCTAAGGGATCCTTTCTAAGTCTATGTCTTAAAGAACAAGAAATAACTCTTGCTATGTCATCTTCCTGCACTTCAGTTCTGCCCTCAAATGCTGCAATTGCCCTTGCTGATCGATTGGTAACAATATCTCCACGTAAACCATCTACATCTAGTTCTCCGCAAATTGCAGAAATATTCAATCTTAAGTCATCATCCATTTGAACAGAATTTAATATTTCTTGTGCTTTGATAACTTTTTGTTGAAGTTCATCCTGTTGTTTTTCAACACTCAATGAAAACTCATCAGGATTATCATCAAAAGAAGTTCTTTGATCAACCACTTGAACTCTTAATTCAGCATCTCTAACTGTTTTGACTTCTACACTCATTCCAAACCTGTCCAATAATTGAGGCCTTAATTCACCTTCTTCTGGATTTCCTGAACCAATAAGGACAAACCTCGCAGGATGACGAACTGAGACTCCCTCCCTTTCAACTGTATTCCATCCGGAAGCGGCCGAATCTAAAAGTACATCAACTAAATGATCATCAAGTAAATTCACTTCGTCAACGTATAGTAAACCCCTATTAGCTTTTGCTAATAGACCTGGTTCGAATGCCTTAACACCTTCGCTCAAAGCCTTCTCTATATCAATGGTGCCACAAAGCCTGTCTTCAGTAGCCCCTAAAGGTAAGTCAATCATAGGTACTTGTTTTTGAATAATCTCTAGATTTTCTCCTTGAGTAATTTTTTCCAAAACTTCTTTGCTTTGTAAATCAGGATCAACTAGGGAACTATTATATGGATCGTCTTTAACAACATCGATTGCAGGCAACAAATCAGCTAATGCTCTGATTGTAGTAGACTTTCCAGTCCCTCTATCACCCATTATCATCACTCCTCCAATTCTTGGATCAATAACATTTAACAAGAGAGCCAATTTCATTTCTTCTTGGCCAATTACTGCTGTAAAAGGAAAAACTCTTCTTTTCTTTGTTGTAGGCACAGTTTTAGTTTTCTTAAGTATTCAAATAATCAATAGATGCTACTTCAGAAAATGTTTTTAGTAAATATCCCTATCAAATTAAAACAAGAAGTAAATAATAACTAATCAAATTTATACTTACCTTATTTTTTTTTGAATTGTTCAAGAACCAGTTTATTTGATGGACAATTCCTCTTAAAACATTTATTTCGTGCATTGATGTATTTGTCCTCAAAATAAAATTCTTAAATTTTCTGATTTTTGCCTTGGAGGTATGTTTTAAGAGATATCCAACTCGTAAAAGAATTTCCTCTATCTCCACAAATGTGTCATGTACTTCTTTTGATGATGCCAAGTTAAAAACTTTTAATTCATTATTTAAATTCTTCTTAGAAGACTTATTTAATTCATACAAAACTATTGAAACAGCGTGAGAAAGATTTAATGAAGGATTATTCTGAGAAGTTGGAATATTAAAAGTTTTATTTGCTAGAAGTAATTCACTGTTTGTTAAACCTCTATCTTCTCTTCCAAATATAATTGCTAAATTATTTATCTTCTTAAAGGAAAAAGTCCAATCAAATATATCTTCAGAAGATACAAAAAATGAATCTTTATTTACATCAATCCTTCCACAAGATGCAAGAACCAAATCACAGTCAAAAATAGCATTTTCAAGATTGCAAAAAATCTTACAATTATCAAGAAATTTTTGACCTTTAAGGGCCATTTTTTTTGCATCTAAAGAGAATATATCGCATTTTGGAGAAACAATTCTTAATTCATCAACTTCAAAGTTGGAGCATAATCTAGCAACGCTCCCTACATTTAAAGGGCCATTTGGTTCAACTAATATTACCTTTAAATTAGAAAAATTTTTCCCCAAAATCATTCAAGGCTATGAAGATATTTTAATAAATTGGACATATTTACAGGATCAATTTCAAAACTTGGCATAGGAGGAGTTAGGCCTCCAGTAACTTGTTTTATTATCTCTTTATCATTCAAACGTTGAGTTATTGAGTGTAAGTCTGGCCCAACTAATCCTCTCGCTGTAATTCCATGACATCCGACACAATTCATCTTAAAAAGAGCATCTCCTTCCTCAGCAGAGCCATTAAGCTCAAGAGTTTCAATAATGTATTTATTATTTTCTTGATGATTAACGAAAAATATTGAAAAACAAATCAATAAAACTCCTAATAAAATAAAAACAATTTTTAAGAATACTCTTTTAAAGTCTCTTTCTGCTGCAGTTGATGAAGATGTTGACACAAAAAATAGTCTCTATGTAACAATTGTGGATAAGAAATTCAAAAAAGGCAAAAAAATGATCGAGCCTCTTCTATGTGGAATTGTTTTAGGTTTAGTTCCAATAACTCTTCTTGGATTATTCGTAAGTGCATGGAATCAGTACAGAAGAGGTTCAGGAATGCTGGACATTGATTAAAAATGTTAATCTTGACTGCCCATAATTTCTTACATCTATAGTTTCCCACAAAGTACTTTTTTTAATGAAAAGGTTTGGAGAATGTTCACAAATAACTGTTGAATCTTTTTTTAAAAAATTACAATTGAATAATTGATTTAAAACTAATTCATGGAAATCCACATCGTAGGGAGGATCTAGATAAACAAAATCAAATTTTAATTTATTTAAATCCATATTTCTAGATGATAAATTTCTATCATAATTTGGTTTTGTCCATTTCAAAACGTCTTTACAAATAACTTCGATATCATTTCTCCTATTCTCTATGTTCTCCATCGAGAGTAAATTTTCTGAACAAATTTTTGAGTTGATTTTGTTTTTTTCAATTGCAAGTATTTTGCTTGCCCCGTGATTATAGGCTTCACAAGATATGGCCCCTGTGCCACTAAATAAATCTAACCAGTTACTATTTTCAACTCTATTGTTCAATATATTAAATATTGCCTCTCTTACTCTTAAAGTTGTAGGTCTGGTATAAGAATTATTTGGACTTTGGAGTTTTTTACCACCTATTAATCTTAAGTTAGTCTTCATTCCTAAGCATCTGTTATTGAATCTTACTAAGCCATCTTCTCAAAAGTTTTTCCCCGGTTTTTCCGGATTTTTCCGGATGAAACTGACAGGCCAATAAATTATCATTCTCAATCATTGCTGTTAATTTTTCAGAGCCATAATTAACCTGAGCAGCAATAATATTTAGGTCATCTGGGATTGCATGATAGGAATGTACAAAATAGACCCAATTATTTAATTCTTCAAGCCCAAATAAAGTATTTTTTTTTGTTGGTAAAAGTTGACACCAACCCATGTGTGGGATTCTTTGGTTAACAATATTGGGTATTTTTTCTATTTTTCCTTTTAAAATTCCCAGCCCTTGAACTTTTCCTTCATCGCTAGATTCAAAAAGGAGTTGAAGACCTAAACATATCCCAAAAAAGGACTTCCCACTTTTAATCCAATTTTTCAAATCTGTTATCAAATCAGTATTTATAAGATTATTCATCGCTGGATCAAATGATCCAACCCCAGGAAGTATTATCGCCTTACAATGCCTGGAATCATTAAAGTTTTTAATTAATATAATTTCTTCTCCAAGACTTTCTAGAGATTTTGTTACAGAATGAATATTACCCATTCCATAGTCTATTAGTCCAATTTTATGCAAAGCCTTTAAATTTATAAATGCTTAGTTAAAGTGCTCGAAAGAGTTGCTTTTGGCACAGCTCCAACAACGGTATCAACCTTTTGACCTCCTTTAAAGATCATTAATGTAGGAATGCTTCTAATTCCGTATTGACTAGCTACATTTGGATTCTCATCTGTGTTTAATTTAAAAACTTTAATTTTACCTTCAAAGTCTTTTGAGATTTCTTCTACAACTGGAGCGACCATCCTACATGGACCGCACCATGGTGCCCAAAAATCAACCAATACTGGTAGATCACTTTGCAGTACATCCTTGTCAAATGAAGAATCAGTTACGGCTGGAGCTGATGACATAATTTAAGTATTCCTTTTTGAAAATTTAGCAGGCAATTCTTTTAAGTGATGATTTCATTACAGATAAAATAATATAAGTAACAAAATATCTAAAAAAGCCCGATTAATCGGGCGATTTAGTGTGTGAGGAGTATGGAGTTTCCCCCATCATTTCATAATAACTCTTAATTAGAAATTTTTTCAATTTAATACTTAATTCACTAAGGTTTGATAATTTTGCTCTAAATGAATTACTTCCCCATCCCAAGCTGCTGAGCTTTTTGATAAACCTTACCTTCTGTGAGAAGAGATGGTGCTATAACTATTTCAACTTCTTGCATTTCTTTAATATTTTTTGCCCCAAGTGTGCTCATTGAGGTTCTAATGGCTCCTAATAAATTATGTGTCCCATCATCAAGTAAGGCAGGGCCTTTAATTATTCTTTCTAAGGATCCGGTAGAACCAACTTCAATTCTTGTGCCCCTTGGCAATACTGGACTTGGAGTAGCCATACCCCAGTGAAATCCCCTACCTGGAGCGTTTGAGGATTTAGCTATTGGGGATCCAATCATTACAGCATCTGCTCCACATGCCAAACATTTACAGATATCTCCACCCGTTACAATTCCCCCATCACCAATAATAGGAATGTAACGACCACTTTCTTTAAAGTAATCATTTCTTGCCGCACTACAATTAGCAATTGCAGTTGCTTGAGGTATTCCAATTCCTAATACTCCTCTTGATGTACATGCCGCTCCAGGTCCTATCCCAACCATTAGTCCTGCAACTCCAGCATCCATGAGAAGCTTTGCAACTTCGTAAGTAACACAATTTCCCGCTACAACTGGGACATTCATAGATTGGCAGAGATCTTTAATATTTAAGGATTCCTTACCTTCCATACCAAGATGTTCAGTTGAAACAACTGTTCCTTGAAGAAAAAATAAATCTATATTGGAATTATTAAGTGTTTCTTTAAACTTTATAGCAGCCTGAGGAGTCCCACTAAAAGCAGCTATACCTCCTCCTTCTTTGACCTCATTTATTCTTTGTAAAATCAATTCCTCCTTGACGGGTTCACTGTATATCTCCTGCATTAACGGAACGAAATCATTCTTCCCGACTGATGCTATTTGATTCAATATTTTATCAGGATTTTCATATCTTGTTTGTATGCCTTCCATATTAATAACCCCTATGGAACCTAATTTTGTGAGTTCTACAGCCGTATTGACATCTACAACACTGTCCATGGCGCTAGCTACGATAGGAACTTCTCTTTTGAAATCACCTATTGACCAAGAAGGATCAGTCAAATCGTAATCAAGTGTCCTATTACCAGGGACTAAAGCTATTTCATCAATACCATAAGCCCTTTTGACTTTTTTATTTAAACCAAGTTCAATATTCACGGAAATTTTCTCTTTATTTTGAATAAATTAACAACTAAAGGGGTAATAAGCCAAGGTTTATTTAAAAACAAAAGGTTTTATTTTGATTTGTGTGTAAATGTGAGTATTTGGGAATTAAATAAATATTTTTTTTTATTCATTATGACAATCAGCGATTATTATTAAAAAAAGGATTTTTACATGTCTGATATTTTAGATTCTGATAACTCAGGATTAAGTGAAGATAATGACCGAATTATTCAGACTGACCTAAGAAACGAGATGTCTCGCTCGTATCTTGAGTATGCAATGAGCGTTATCGTCGGTCGTGCACTTCCAGATGCAAGAGATGGATTAAAACCTGTTCATAGAAGAATTCTTTATGCAATGTATGAACTTGGTTTAACTAGCGGTAGACCATACAGAAAATGTGCAAGAGTTGTTGGAGAAGTACTAGGCAAATACCACCCCCATGGCGATACTGCTGTTTATGATGCTTTGGTTAGGATGGCTCAGGATTTCTCTATGAGGATGCCACTCATAGATGGCCATGGAAACTTTGGTTCTGTTGATAACGACCCTCCAGCAGCAATGAGATATACAGAATCTCGTTTAAAGTCTCTTACAGATGAAAGTTTATTAGAGGATATTGAATCTGAAACTGTGGATTTCGCCGATAATTTTGACGGTTCTCAGCAAGAACCAACAGTTTTACCTGCTAGGATTCCTCAACTACTACTAAATGGATCATCTGGAATAGCAGTAGGAATGGCAACTAATATTCCACCTCATAACTTAGGGGAATTAATTAATGGTCTTAAATCAATCATCAATAACCCTTCGATAGAAGATAGAGAACTTTTTGAAATAATTAAGGGTCCTGATTTCCCCACAGGTGGTCAAATCTTAGGGAGAGATGGTATCAGAGAAACTTTCAAGACTGGGAGGGGTTCAATAACCATGAGAGGTGTAGCAAATATTGAGCAAATTAAATCCAGTGGTAGAGCAGAAAAAGATGCAGTAATAATTACAGAGCTCCCATTTCAAACTAATAAAGCGGCATTGATAGAAAGAATTGCTGACTTGGTTAATGAAAAAAAATTAGAGGGTATTTCTGATATTAGAGATGAAAGTGATCGAGAAGGCATGAGGATTGTTATTGAACTAAAAAGGGACGCCTACCCACAAGTAGTTTTAAATAATTTATTTAAGTTAACACCTCTACAAAATAATTTTAGTGCAAATATCCTTGCTTTAGTAAAAGGAGAGCCCACAACACTTTCACTCAGGAAAATGTTAGATGTATTTCTAGACTTCAGAGTGGAGACAATAAGGCGAAGAACAGGATTTTTATTAAAAAAGGCTGAAGAGAGGGATCACATTGTAAAAGGTCTTTTATTAGCATTGGGTGCTATGGATGAGATTATTAATCTCATAAGATCAGCAAAAGATACAGTTTCAGCCAAAGAAAAATTACAAACTGATCATGAGTTATCTGCCACACAGGCAGAAGCTATATTACAAATGCAATTAAGAAGATTAACAGCACTAGAGGCAGATAAAATCAAAGGGGAACATCATGAGTTAACTAGAAAAATCAACTTATATCAGGAAATATTGAATAGTAAAGAAAGAATTTTTGAAATTATTCTTGAAGAACTTAATAAAATCGATGAAAGATTTTCTTCTCCAAGAAAAACAGAAATCCTTGATTTAGGTGGTGGTCTAGATGATATTGATCTTATCGCTAATGACAGATCTGTAGTTTTATTAACTGAAACAGGATATTTAAAAAGAATGCCTGTTAATGAATTCGAATCTACAAGTCGTGGGTCTAGAGGGAAAGCTGGAACAAAGACACAAGAAGATGATGAAGTAAAACTATTTATAAGCTGTAATGATCATGATACTCTTTTGCTTTTTAGTGATAGAGGGGTATCTTATGCTCTGCCAGCATATAGAGTTCCCATGAGTAGCCGAACAGCTAAAGGTACACCATCAGTTCAACTTCTCCCAATACCAAGAGAAGAAAAGATAACCTCGCTAGTTGCTGTAGATTCTTTTGATAACGATTGTTATCTACTAATGCTAACCAAGGCTGGATTTATAAAAAGAACTTCACTTTCTGCTTTCTCAAAAATTCGATCAAATGGTTTAATAGCAATAAATCTTGAGGATGGAGACGCTTTAACTTGGGTTAGATTATCAAAAGAAGGTGACAGTGTTTTGATTGGGTCAAGAGCAGGCATGGCGATTCATTTCAGACTAGATATTAACGAGTTAAGGCCATTAGGCAGGACGGCAAGGGGGGTTAAATCAATGAATCTTAGAAAAGGAGACAATCTTGTATCTATGGATGTTTTAACATCTGATTTGGTTGATCAATTAGCTAAAAGTGAAGATCTCACGAAAGAGTCTGATGAAAATCTTGAAGTTAACTCTTCAGAGGGACCTTGGGTACTAATAGCCAGTGCATTTGGACTAGGCAAAAGAGTACCTGTAACCCAATTTAGATTACAAAAAAGAGCAGGCATGGGTTTGAGAGCGATAAAATTCAGAATTAAAGATGATGTATTAGTCTGTTTGAAGGTCCTTGGAGAAGGGGAAGAATTACTTTTTGTGTCCGAAAAAGGCGTGATAGTAAGAACAAACGCAGATAAAATATCGCAGCAATCAAGAGCCGCTACTGGAGTAAAATTACAAAGATTAGATGAGGGTGATCATTTATCAGAAGTTGTATTAGTCCCACATGAACAAAGACAAGAAACTGACCAATTCAACCAAGGCAAAGAAAATTAAAAAAAAATAACTTATTATAATATATGGAAATACTTGATATTCTAATTTTAGGATCCGGGCCTGCAGCATTATGCTTGGCCTCAGAATTAGCCAAGCAAGACCTAAATATTAAGGGCATATCAACTAAATCTCCAAATAAAAAATGGGAGAATACATATGGTATTTGGGCTTCTGAATTAGAGGAATTAGGTTTAGATTCTTTGTTATCTCATCGGTGGTGCAAAACGGTAAGTTTTTTTGGAAATGGAGAAAATAAAAAGGGAGACAATCCTACAAAACATAATTACGATTATGGTTTGATAAATCAAGAAGCTTTTCAAAATGAACTTTTAAAAAAGTGTAACGGGATTGAATGGTTGAATGAAACAGCAATAGATATTAAAGAGGAAAATAAACTATCTGAAGTAATTTGTTTTTCAGGTCTAAGAATAAAGGCGAGGTTAGTCATTGACGCAAGTGGTCATAAAAGTAATTTCATAAAAAGACCATTCCAAAATGAAATCGCACAACAAGCTGCGTATGGGATTGTCGGTAAATTTTCATCACCACCAGTTAAAAAGGATCAATTTGTTTTAATGGATTTTCGTCCAAATCATTTAAATAATGAAGAAAAGTTATCATCTCCTTCCTTTCTTTATGCAATGGATCTTGGGAATGAAACTTTTTTTGTTGAAGAAACATCATTAGCAAGTTATCCTGCTTTGTCCCAAGAGAATCTCAAAAAAAGACTTTTTAAAAGATTGAATAGCAAGGGTATTCAGGTCAGTGAAATTTTTCATGAAGAGAATTGTCTTTTCCCAATGAATTTACCCCTCCCATTTAAAAAACAATTTGTACTCGGTTTTGGAGGGTCTGCAAGCATGGTGCATCCTGCATCAGGATACATGATCGGATCTTTATTAAGAAGAGCTCCACTCCTCGCAAAAAAATTAGCAATTTTTTTAAAAGAACCTAATCTCAGTTCGCTCGAACTAGCAACAAAAGGTTGGGAGATCCTATGGCCTAACGAGTTAATCCAAAGGCATAAACTGTACCAATACGGTTTAAGAAGACTGATGAGTTTTGACGAAAGTAGATTAAGAAGCTTTTTCTCAAATTTCTTTAGATTATCGACCAATGAATGGGTAGGTTTTCTTACTAATACACTTCCACTTCCAAAACTAATTTATGTGATGAGTAAGATGTTTATAAATTCACCTCTAAAAGTAAAACTAGGAATGCTTAAGTTAAATTAGTTTTTTTATTTTCGCCAATCATCAATATTAATATCTGGGAAAACTTTATCTTCTTCCTCAATATCTTCAAGAAATTTTAAATTAATATTGGAATGATTTTTTATCATTTCAACTATTTTCCAGAACCTGAACAAATGTCTCTCTATCCTCTCTTTTGCAAGATCAGTTGTAGTTCCAGCTCTTAGTATAAAACTCCAATCAGAGGACTCAGAGAGAAGTAATTCTCTTGCTGCTTGCTTGAAAAGTCTTGGAGATAAATCATTATTAAAATTTTTCGAGCATAAATCAACAAAAGTTGAGCCTGCTTTAGTTATTTCTGGAACAATCCACGCATTTGCATCATTAATCCAGTAGTTATGGTAACCTCCTTGTCCCCAGCTTGATGGTGATGGATCACAAATCTGAAGATTTGGCTTTTGAATTAAGAATTCTTTTAAATTAGTAAGCTTAATTGAATATTTATTAGAGTTTTTTAAAATATTTTCAATAAAAAAAGGTCCCTCATACCACCAATGACCAAATAACTCTGCATCAAATGGAGCTACCAATAAGGGCTTAAAGGAAGAGGATAATGTTAATTTTTCTAATTGTTTGGATCTAGAGCGAAGATAAGAATCAGCATGTTCTGCAACCTTCTTTTTAGCTTCATTTTCTAGGTAAAAAGCCTTTTCCCCTAACGGTACCTTATCATCTGTAATCTTATGAAACTTCAAACCTAGAGGTCTTTTAGTTGAGATACCTTTCTTTTGGAGTCTGGAAATAGGTAGTTCCCATCCCAAATCTTTATGAAATTCCCTATAAACTTTGTCTCCCGGGAACCCGTCCTTTGCAGACCAAACAGGTAAAGTTGACTCACTATCTCTTCCAAAGAAGGCTACTCCTTTTTTCGAGCATATTGGAGCGTACACTCCATATCTAGGCCTTGGTGTAGCGTTTAGAATACCGTGACCATCTAAAATTGCATATCTAATTCCGGAATTAAATAATATTTCATCTAAATTCTCATAATATGCACATTCAGGTAACCAAATACCATAAGGCTTAGTTCCAAAAATATTTTCATGGTTCCTAATGGCTGTATTGATTTGTCCTTTAACAGTTTCTGGATTCTCCCTTAAAATTGGCAAATATCCGTGAGTAGCAGCACAAGTAAGAATATCCAAATTTCCAGAGTCATTTAAAACTCTAAACTTCTCAATTAAATTTCCAGAACATTTTTGCCAATACAAATATTTTTCATTAAGATTATTCATTAAAAATGCAGAGGCATTTTTTTCGTCTTTTGGCAGTTCGTTCAAGAAATAATTTCTTGTTTCAATCCAGCTTGGGAATGTTTCTTTAGTTTTTTTATTATTTAGAAGTGATAATAATGTTGGAGACAAACTAATAGTAAGTTTGGTATTTGAAGGGTTTTCATTTTTGGAAGATTCTATTGATTGAAGTAGTGGTATATAACATTCCAAAATCGCCTGAAATAGCCAATCCTCTTCTAATGAGTTTTTTTCATTTTTTCTGACATAAGGTAAATGAGCATGTAAAACTATCGCTAACTGTCCTAAAACATTATTTTCAGAGTATTGCCCATTCATACTTTTTAAATTTATGCCTATATTTCTATAAAAAATCTAAATTTTTTTTTATAAAAAAAGCTTTAATCTTAAAACAATACTTTAAAAATTAAATATTTGATTTTTTTTTTCAGAATTTTAACCAATATTATTTAAGTTGTAAACTTCAGCAAATTTTTATAGAACTAAATCTAGTCAAATTTTTTTAATTAGCTTAATATAAGTTTAGATTATTCCCTCTAATGTCAAAAGATCCTGGAAGAATTTTGATATTTGATACAACTCTTCGAGATGGAGAGCAATCTCCTGGTGCCAGTTTAAATCTTGAAGAAAAACTTGCTATCGCCCATCAACTAGCAAGATTAGGGGTAGATGTGATTGAAGCTGGATTCCCTTTCGCAAGTACAGGAGATTTTAAAGCTGTTAATAAAATTGCTAATGTCGTAGGGAAAGAAAATGGCCCTATAATATGCGGCTTAGCTAGAGCATCTAAAGGAGATATAAAAGCATGTTACGAAGCGGTAAGTCCAGCTCCCAAAAGAAGAATACATACTTTTATTGCGACAAGTGATATTCATCTTAAACATAAACTTAAAAAATCCAGAAAAGATGTTCTTCAAATAGTTCCAGAAATGGTTAATTATGCGAAATCCTTAGTTGATGATATTGAGTTTTCTTGTGAAGATGCCTCAAGGAGTGATCCTGAATTTTTATACGAAGTGATTCAACTAGCAATTGCTGCAGGAGCTACAACTATAAATATTCCTGATACTGTGGGATTTACAACTCCCAGTGAATTTGGCACCCTAATTGCCGATATAAATAAAAATGTTCCAAATATTGATGAGGCAGTAATCTCGGTTCATGGTCATAATGATTTGGGTTTAGCAGTAGCCAATTTTCTTGAGGCAGTAAAAAATGGAGCAAGACAACTAGAATGTACCATTAATGGAATTGGAGAAAGAGCCGGGAATGCATCTCTAGAAGAATTAGTAATGGCACTTCATGTTAGGAAAAGTTTTTTTAATAGTTTTTTCAAAAGAAATCCAGATTCCCCAACTCCTCTTACAGCTATAAGAACAGAAGAGATAACAAAAACCTCTAGACTTGTTTCTAACCTAACTGGAATGACTGTACAACCTAATAAAGCAATTGTGGGGGCAAACGCTTTTTCACATGAGTCAGGTATTCATCAGGATGGTGTTTTAAAAAATAGACTAACCTACGAAATTATCGATGCAAAAACTGTTGGGTTGAGTGACAACAAAATATCGTTAGGAAAACTTAGTGGAAGAAGTGCAGTAAGAGCAAGATTAGAAGAAATGGGATATGACTTGAGCCGAGAAGATTTAAATGATGCTTTTGCTCGTTTTAAGGATTTAGCTGACAGGAAAAGAGAAATTACTGATAGAGACTTAGAAGCAATTGTTAGTGAACAAGTACAGCTACCAGAAGCTAAATTTCAATTAAGTCTTGTACAAGTAAGTTGTGGGAACGCCTCTAAACCTACTGCCACCATTTCGCTTCTAAATACGGAAGATAATAGTGAGGATACTGCTGTATCAATAGGGACTGGACCAGTGGATGCTGTATGCGAGGCTTTAAATAAATTAGCTAAAGTTCCTAATGAATTAATTGAATTTTCTGTTAAGTCGGTAACAGAAGGAATTGATGCTTTGGGCGAAGTAACAATAAGAATAAGAAGGGATAATAAAATTTATTCTGGTCATTCTGCTGATACAGACGTTGTAGTTGCTGCAGCGAATGCTTACGTTAATGCTTTAAATAGACTTGTATTTTCTGAGAAAAAAAATTCAATTCATCCACAATTTGATGATTTAGAGAATTCTGATAATAAATTTCTATCTAATCCTGCGAATTAAATTATTTTCATTTGATTATTAAGTAGCATTAAGAAATAGTCTCTCAATAATGTAGATTAAATTAATAGTTAAAGCAGTAAATAATGAGAGAAAGGGTACTTGGATATTGGGCACTTTCGTGGGTTGGCTTAATCGGCAACATAATTGCACTTCCAATAATTGCATTAATAATAAGTTATGGACCTCCACTAAAAGTTGCGAATATAACTCTTGCCATAAGTCTTGGATGGCCTGCTGCAATTGTTGGAATAGTTTCTTCAGCAGCTCTTTTAGCAGAAAGAAAATGGGGAGTAACTTTAACACTGGTATCCTTATCAATGGTAATTTCTGGTATGGGTCCTTATTCAGTGGTAAGGCTAATAACTCTTCAAGACATTTACGGAGTTGGTGGGTTTACTCTTTTAACAACATTATTAAGCACTCTAGCTCTTCTTTATTGGTGCAATCCGAAACATCGAAGAAGTATTAGGTTGTAAAATTGAAAATTAAGAAAAAGTATTATTCTTACTTGTTGGATACTGAATTCTTCTGTGTCTAATTCTTTTCCACACATTCAAGAATGCCCTTTTTATCAGAAAAATTTCTCCTCTCGATAAATTACTATCATTTAATTGACCATCTTTTTTACGCGAGTAGATAATATTAGAAATTGTTTCCAAAGCTTCTTTATCAGAGGCATTAATATTCATAGCTCTTAGTGCTGCTTCACATCCATCGGCAAGCATTAAAATGGCTGTTTCTTTAGACTGAGGAATAGGGCCTTTATATCTAAAATAATATTCATTAATGTCGAGATTTTTTTCTTTAGCTTTTTGAAAAAAATATCCCATTTTAAGTGTACCTTGATGTTCAGGAATAAAATTAGCTATCAGTTTAGGTAATCTATTTTTTCTTGCAAACTTCAATCCTTCATCAACGTGAGCCTGTAATACTTCTGCACTTTTAATCGGATCATCTAATTCGTCGTGCGGATTTTTTGAACCATCCTGATTTTCAATAAACCAATTAGGTGCATGTAATTTACCAACATCATGATATAGTGCACCAGTTTTTATAAGATCAATATCACCACCAATCATTCTTGTTGCTTCCTCTGCTAAACCACATATAAGTAAGGTATGTTCAAAAGTACCTGGAGCTTCTAGGGACAATCTTCTTATTAGAGGTTTCTCCTTATCAGCCAATTCGAGCAATCTTGCTTTAGTTAACAATCCGAATATCGATTCAAAAATAGGAATAAATAAAATTGTAAAAAGCATAGCTATTGCCAATAGCAAGGAATCAGAAAATATATCCCCATTAGGTAAAACAAAATCTTGCCTATTAATAAGAGATATTTTATCTTTACCTATCAATATCCATTGACTCAAAAATGATCCTATGGGGACAAAAATTGAAAGTTGAAGCAGCTGAGCTCTACTTCTTATTCTTCCTCCAAGAAGAGATACTATTGAAGCACAAACTAATAAAACAAAAAATAAAGTGTTATTGATAATAATTTCTGGGTCAGGCCAAATAAGACTCGCTATTGATACCCAAGCCAAAGCTGTTATGCTTCCCATTCCTTGAGATATTATTAATGCCGGTGGAATTATCATAGATAATGGGCTTATGGTTGAACCAAAGACTAATTTCGTAACTTGTACTGCTAAAAGAAGAGTAATGATTAAAAAGATCTGCCTTGAAGAAATTATGGGATTCTCTTTTTTTGCAACTAATGTCAAAACTCCACAACTAATAAGTATTTCAGTAAAGGTCAAAAACCAAGAAAAAATATCCTCGATTTTTAAAGGTGAAATAAGAAGTAGTTTATAAGAAGAAATTATTGAAATTAAAATGCATACTAAAAAAATTATGAGATTATCTATTCTTGAAATTTTAATTGGTTGTTTTATTGGGACTTGAGTTCGCCTCCACAGATAAAACAATTTCTTTAAGGTAGTTATGATGTTTTTCACAGAATATAGATTAATCTATTTGAATAATTTAAAATTATAGGCATGCTAGATGTAAAAAGGAGATGTTTTTCTAAATGTCAATAAAATTAGACGGTAAAAAATTATCTCTCGAAATTGAAGAAAGATTAATTGACTATATCTCTAGTAATAAAAAAATTGCAAGAAGAGCTCCTGGTTTAGCTGTAATAAGAATAGGTGAGGACCCCGCGAGTGGTGTTTACGTTAATAACAAGGAAAAAGCATGTTCAAGGATTGGGATAAAGAGCTTTATCTTTCATCTAAAAGATAGTGTAGAGCAAAAGGAGGTTGAACAATTAATTATCAAACTTAATTCTGATAATGATATTGATGGAATGTTACTACAACTTCCCATCCCAAAGAAGTTTGATGAGCAAAAACTGATCAGTCATATTAATCCAAGCAAAGATGTAGATGGACTAAATGAGATAAACATAGGCAAACTAGTAAAAAATGAGCCTGCTATGAGATCATGCACTCCAGCAGGAATTATTAATTTATTAAGATCCCAAAATATTACAATTGAAGGTAAGAAAATTGTTGTCATAGGAAGAAGTTTGCTTGTTGGGAAACCCCTATCGCTTATGTTATTGAAACTAAATGGCACGGTAACAATTACTCACTCTAAAACATTAAATTTGAAAAAAGTTTGTAGAGAAGCCGACATTCTAATTGCAGCTGCAGGGAAACCCAATCTTATAGATTCGAGTTTTGTAAAAGAAGGAGCAGTAATTATTGATGTTGGAATACATAGATTAAAAAGTTCCGATAAAAATCAAACCAGATTATGTGGCGATGTATTATTAGAAGATGTCATTTCTAAAGTATTTGCTTACACACCTGTACCAGGAGGTGTTGGACCAATGACAGTAACAATGTTACTTGTAAATACTATTTTTAGCTGGCAAAAACAATTTGGTTTATCATCAACTCTTAATGACCTTTTGCCATAAACTCCAAGATGAATTTTTTTTTACTAAAGGTATAAAATGACTGAAGTTATAAGTAGTATTTCTGATTTTGAAAAATATCTTAAAAACACAAAAAAGATTGTAGAAGAAGCACTCGATTTCTCCTTGGGCCCTGAGAATCCAGAAATATTAAGAGAATCAATGAGATATTCCCTCTTAGCTGGAGGGAAAAGAATACGTCCAATTTTATGTTTAGCATCTTGCTCACTGGCTGGAGGAGAACCCTCTCTTGCAGTTCCTACTGCGGTCGCAATAGAAATGATCCATACAATGTCCTTGATTCATGATGATCTGCCCGCCATGGACAATGATGACTTGAGGAGAGGTAGGCCGACAAATCATAAAGTATATGGAGATGCAATAGCTATACTTGCAGGCGATGCTTTATTAACGAGGGCCTTTGAAATGGTCTCTTTAAGAAGCCCTGGTGTCGATCCGAATAGATTATTAAATGTAGTTGGCGAATTATCTCTAGTTGCGGGCGCGCCAGGCCTAGTCGGGGGACAAGTTGTTGATTTGGAATGCGAAGGTAAAGAAGTCGACCTTCAAACTCTCGAATATATTCATCTACACAAGACTGGGGCATTATTAAAGGCCTGCGTAAGAACAGGCGCGATGATCGCAGGAGCTAACGAAAAACTATTACAAGCTCTGACAACATATGCAGAAGGAATTGGTTTAGCCTTCCAAATAATAGATGATATTCTTGATTTAACTTCCAGCAGTGAAAAGCTTGGTAAAACAGCCGGCAAAGATCTTTTAGCTGACAAAACTACCTACCCTAAATTACTTGGAATGGAGGAGTCAAAGAAAAGAGCATTTGATTTAGTTGAGAACGCCAAAAAAGCAATTGAACCTTGGGGTGCAGATGCAAAGTATTTAATATCGTTAGCCGACTTTATTACAAACAGAGACAGATAATAATTTTTAATTTATGTCTGAGTTTTTTTCCTTTTTTAATAATTCAGTTCTTTTCTGGAGTCTACTATCCTGTTTGCTAGCTCAATTTTTTAAAATTCTATTCAATTTCTTTTCAACTGGAGAGATAAGATTTGGAATAATATTTGAGACGGGTGGTATGCCCTCAAGTCATTCCGCCTTAATAACTGGCGCTACATCTGGTATAGGCTATGAATTAGGATTTGATAGTTCAATATTTGCATTATCAGTTGCTGTAGCACTAATAGTTATGTATGACGCTAGTGGCGTTCGAAAATCAGCTGGGGTTCAGGCTGCAGAAATTAATAAACTATCAAAAAAAATAGACCCTCAATCTGAATTACTGTTAAAAGAAACCCTAGGTCATACAAAAATTGAGGTCATTGTGGGGAGTTTTTTAGGACCATTAATCACTTTGCCTGGAATGTATTTTTTAGGTTCTCCACTCAAAATATTTGATTTGATAATAAATTAAGAATGCTTTGAAAAAGTAATTTGGGTTGCATCTATAAAGTTTTTTGCGATTTCTGGACAACTTGGCAAATGTAAGTGTATCCAACTTGCATGTAATTTTTCATCAAAAAAGCCTTCATTTTTGTATTCAGTTTCCCAAGATTTAATTTTCCATGGGGAAGAAAGTTTTTTCTGAGTCTCAGCTTTTCCAAAATCAAGTTCAGATAAATTATTTTCAATTTCCCAATAGTGAAATTCATGTCCTCTAATTAATTGATTTTGTTTAATGATCGGAGTATCTTTTAAACCCTCAATGTATCTATAACCTACTGAAAGTTTACTTTTTTTTGATCTAAAAGGCAGGATACCACTCATTTTATGATTATTACCATTTGCATCTTTTATGAAATCTCCTAAAATCATCATCCCTCCGCACTCAGCATATATAAATCCATTTTTGCGGAAATTTCTTAACGAATTTAAGCTTTTTGTAGAGTTACTTATATGATCAGCATATTTTTCAGGGAATCCCCCAGGAATAATTAAAGAAGAAGCCTCTTTAGGTATTTCTTCATCATCATAAATACTCCATGAAATTAATGGTATGCCTATTTCACTCAAAAACTCCTTAGTTTCAGGGTATTGAAAATGGAAGATTTTATCTTCTGCAATTGCGATAGGTTTACTTTTGTCAATTTTTAAATCTCTAAAATTGACAGAATTAAATATTTTCTTTTGAGGAGATTTCAGGAATTTAATAAGAGAATATACATCAAGATTTCTTTCAGCGAAATTTGCAAAATACTCAACATCAATTTCTTTTCCGTTATCCATTGGAGATATCAAACCTAAATTAGCTTTGTTTAAAGTTATTTTTGAATCAGATGGTAAAAAACCAAGAATTTCGATGTCTTCATTTTTAAAAACTTCTTTGATTAATTTTTTATGTCTATCTGAATTAACGTTGTTAAATATAATTCCTACCATTGACAACTCACTATCGAAATCTCTAAAACCTCGAATAGTCGCCAAAAGAGAAGCTACTTGACCTCTAGCATTAACAATAAAAATTATTGGGGCATTGAGAAGTTTAGAGATATTTGCTGTGCTGGAATAGGTTGTTGACCCTAATCCATCAAATAATCCCATCGCTCCTTCAATTAATGAGAATTCATATTTCAAAGAATGTTTAAAAAAACTTTCTTGAACCCATTCCTCACCACTTAAAAAAATATCTAAATTCCTACAAATAGGTTGGCCGATTGAACTAAGTTGTTGCTGGTCAAGATAATCTGGGCCAACCTTGAAAGTTTGTATCTTTATACCTTTTGAGAAAGCCCAACAAGAAAGCAAAAGTGATAATGTAGTTTTCCCACTATCAGTTGAAGGAGAAGATATTACACAAGGCATCTATTAGTTATTAAAACCATTGAATATTTGAAGAGCAATTTTAATAGAATTTTCAAAAAGAGGACTAGTATTACCTCTACTACTTCCCAATAATTTACTAACATCGAACTCTGATGTAGAAAAAGAATTTGGAACAACTTGTTCTATTAATTCCATATTAGCCATTCCCCCTGCTTCAAGTCTCATACATTCCACTGATTCACAGCCCAGTATTACACAAGTGTTATTTTTTTGAACCTCACTAATTTTTGAAATAAGCCTCAATCCAACAACTTGTCCTGAATGAACACTTGGATTTCCCAAAGATAAGGGATTAATTGATGCAGAAATTATTTCGCCATTACTTCTTTCAAACTCTATTTTTGTTGATTCTCTATCCCTTTCAACTCTTAGAAAAGACCAATCAAGTTTATCGCTAATCCATGCAACCAAAAACAAAGCTTGAATTATATGATCTCCTGCAATATCAATATCAATATCAGTAATATGATCTAAAATTGGTCTCCTCGAAGGGGGATCAAAAATCATTGCCAATGATTCCCTCCAATTTTTCAATCTAACCCAATTCAAATCATTAATGGCTTTATTTGAATTATTTAATTGTTCTAAAACTTTTAAACATCTTACAGGGGATCCAAGAGCAGTATCGATTATTAACCTTAGACCATATTTAGTAAAATATTCGAAGATTTCTTGCGACTCATCCAAGCTTCCATTCCACCACAACCATGCAGGTAATTCATCAATAGATAATTCATCAATTATTTTTAATCCTTTATTAGATATTGAAGCCGAGCCGCCGCTAATAACAACTAAATCCCCACAAATTGGTTGCATAGCTGGGGTATCACTTAATGGACAGTAAGCGGATACAAAAGTTTTGATATCTGAATTTTTATTTAATGTTGGCGCTAGAGTTATTAATCTTCTCGGATTCAATGTACTTATCGTTGATTCAAAAAATTGTCCTCTAAGATCTTCAAATTCTTTATTAGATAAATTTTCCTTCAACAAATTCAATAATTCTTCACTATTAAGTGAAGTAGTGATAGGAAGTCCTTGATCTAATATAAATTTTTTAGCAACTTCAATTATCTCTGGACTTAAATTTCCAGTAATTGGTCCATTTACTAATCCTTTTTGAACCAAACATTGCTCTAGCCAAGCAGGCTGCCAGACCATTAATGTGAAAGTATTAGCTCCACTATTATCTTTATCTTCTGAAATCCATAATTTATTAAGGTAATTAGAAATTTCCTGATAAGGCAGCTCTAAAGGGGTTTGTAGTGTAAGTTGAGGTTTCATTTTTAGGGTCTACGCCAGAAAATATTATCTTTTGAAATTAATTGATCTGACTCAGGAGGTCCCCATGTCATAGATTCATAATTATAAATAGGTAACTTCCAAGGAGAATTATCCATCAATTCTATTAATGGCGTATAAAGTTTCCAGGCTGCCTCTACCTCATCACTTCGAGTAAATAATGTTGGGTCAGAAAGCATTGCATCTGCTAATAATCTTACATAGCCTTCATCTGAGGGTTCTCCAAATGATTCATCATAAGAAAATTCCATCTCAACAGGTCTTGATTTCATTCCAGAACCAGGAGATTTTACCTCAAATTTGAAAGTAGCACCTTCATTTGGCTGAATTCTAAGGACAAGTTGATTTGGGGCAGGATTTATTATTGTTGATTCAAATAAATGAACAGGAACGTCTTTAAAAGTCAAGACTATTTCTCCAAGTCTTTTAGGTAGTCTTTTACCTGTTCTCAAATAAAAAGGAACCCCTTGCCAACGCCAGTTATCCACGAAAACTTTTGTCGCAATATAAGTTTCTGTTGTGCTATTACTATTAACACCATCTTCCTGTCTATATCCTTTGAGTCGATTTGAAATATTCCCTCCCTCTCCATATTGACCTCTTATGCAACAATTCCACGGTTCATTTTCGTCAGCAAGTTTTGAAGCTTGAAGAACCTTAGCTTTTTCATTTCTTATTGCTTCTGGTTCAAATTTTCCGGGAGGTTCCATTGCAGTAACTGCAAGCATTTGAGTCATATGATTTTGAAGCATATCCCGTAAAGCACCAGAGCTTTCGTAATAACCTGCTCTATCTTCAACACCAACTGTTTCAGATGAAGTAATTTGAACACTTGATATATAATTCCTATTCCAGATTGGTTCAAAGATAGTGTTAGCAAACCTCAAAACAAGAATATTCTGAACTGTCTCTTTACCTAAATAATGATCAATCCTATAAATCTGACTTTCTTCAGCGCAACTTTGAACGATCTTATTCAATTTTTTTGCACTTGAATAATCTCTTCCAAAAGGTTTTTCAATTACTAAACGACTTTTCTTAGGATCATCTAAAAGACCAGCCCCTTTAAGAGCTTTACATCCACTTGCATAGAAATTTGGAGATACTGATAAATAAAATGTTCTATTCCCATGAGTAGCTTGTGTTTTATCAATTTCATTTAATCTTCTAGAAAGCCTTACAACATGATCACTTTGTTGTAGGTCAACTGGTTCATAGAAAAGATAATTAGAAAATTGATCCCACTCCCTTTCTTTACCAGATATTTGATTTGATAACTTTACTTTCATCTTTTCTCTAAACTCATTATCAGTCCAAGGTCTTCTCGCACAACCAACTATTCCAAATTCACTAGGAATTCTTCTTTGCAAATAGAGTTCAAATAAGGCTGGTATTAATTTTCTATGAGTAAGGTCTCCACTAGCGCCAAAAATTACTAAACATTGTGGAGATATAACTCTTTCCTGCCGTAAACCTAATCTTAGAGGATTACTTAAAGTTGAAGGCATATTTTTAGTATTCTTTATTTAAAATCCTCTTTTTTTCAAATATTAGCTACATATTGTGTCTAAACCAAAAAGTATTTGATAGGCGAAACTTAAATCTAAATATCAAAGATTTAGTAAGTTTCTACGTGCCATCTTCCTGCTTTTTTTAGTTGAGGTCTTAATTCTGACCAGTTCAATCCTTTTTCTTCTGCTGCCTTAGTCATTGCTTCATCTATTCCTGGTTCCATACCCTTTAATCCACAAAGATATATATGTGTCTTTTCATCTTCGATCATATTGAACAGTTCATTAGCTGACTCTAAAACTCTGTCTTGAATGTACATTCTTCCACCTTTTGTATTTTGCTGCTCACGACTAATAGCTTTTGTATATTTAAAATTATCTGGATTCTCAGCAATGTATCTTTGAAGATCTTCTTCGTATAACAAATTAGCTGATTTTGGAGCGCCCATAAATAACCAAGCTTTACCCTTGAAATTCCATTTATTTTTTTCTTTTTCAGTTGGTTCGAACATTCTTCTTAAATAAGCCCTCATTGGTGCTATTCCTGTTCCAGTGGCTAACATAACAATGTTTGCGTCCTCTTCATCAGGGAGAAGCATTTCCTTACCAACAGGACCTGTTATTTTTACTTTATCTCCAGGCTTAATATCACATAAGTAAGTAGAGCAGACACCATTAATGGTTTCACCATCTTTTTCATACTGAAGCTGTCTTACACAAAGAGAAACTGTATTTCCATTAAAGTCATCACCATGTCTAGTGCTAGCTATTGAGTATAGTCTTAATTTATGAGGTTTTCCATTAGCATCTTCACCAGCAGGCATGATACCAATACTTTGACCTTCTATATAATTTAAGAATGGATCACTATCTTTAAGGTCGAAAGTTATGTGATTAACTCTACCAATTGCTCCTTCTTTGAGAAGACTATAGTTTTCAATGACTGTTCCCTCATATGGTGTTTTAGGACGATAAATATTGACTGGCACATCTGCATGTTTTTTCTTAACTATTTTTGGAGCTTCTGCTTTTGGAGCTTCTGCTTTTGGAGCTTCTATTTTTGAAACAGCGACTTTTTTAGGTTCCACAGCTTTTGCCTCAGGTTTTTTTGTTTTTGCTTCTTCAACAAATTTTAAAGCTCTTTTATTAAAAGTTGTGAGTATAAAATAAAAAACAGCTATTACTACTGGTATATGAGCTAATCCGCCTGCGATTACTTTTGCTTGTGAATACATTTTTTAGATTTCTTTTATAAAAGATTATCAATTTGTAGTTTAATTTGAAGTGATTTTACAAAAATGGTTACGTTTTGAGATCGGGATAAATAAAAGAAATTATTTTAATATTTCAGTATTTGTTGTTTTTATCAGTATAGTTACACAGAAATAATTTTTTATCTAATTAAAAAATTCATTTATGAATAATCCTCAAGAATCAGAAGATCATTCTAAGAACAATGATTACAGGACAATTGAGCAGACGATGGAGAAGTTTTCCGGCGGGACAAGACGACTGGCAGCTCAACTTACAACTTCTGCGAGTTTTGATTCTTTGTGGAGTGTTTTAACGGATTATGATCGGCTAAATCTCTACATACCAAATCTTTTATCGAGCAAAAAAATATTTCAGAAGGGAAATAATGTCCATCTTAAACAAGTTGGAGCTCAGGATTTCCTTGGCATGAAGTTTTCAGCTGAAGTAACTATAGATTTATTTGAAGATAAGGAGCTTGGCCTCTTAAAATTTAATTTAATAAAAGGAGATTTCAGAAAGTTTGAGGGTAGTTGGAAAATTCAAAATATTAAAAATACTTTAACAAACTCATTAATTTATGATCTAACTGTTCAAGGTTGTCAGTGGATGCCAATAGGGATGATAGAGAAAAGACTGAAAAAGGATCTTTCAGAAAATTTAATTGCCGTAGATAGGCAAGCAAAATCATCAAAAAGATCGTAATAAATTAAAATCAATAGCCCCAAGGGGATTCGAACCCCTGTCGCCTCCGTGAAAGGGAGGTGTCCTAGGCCTCTAGACGATGGGGCCAGGGAAATTAGCAGAACAGCTTATTAAAAACTAAGAGTAAGGCTAGCCTTTCGTCAAGTATTGTTGCTCTTTGTTTTGTCCTTGCCACACAGGAACTGTGAAATGGAAGCAGGAACCTTCCCCTACTTCAGATACGACCCATATTCTTCCTCCATGGACTTGTACTATTCTCCTACATACTGATAACCCTATACCAAATCCTGAAGTTCCTTCAGAAGTCTGGGGAAGTCTAACCCTATCTAGAAAAATTCTTTTTTGTTCGCTCAGAGGAATACCTGCACCTTTGTCACAAATTGTTATTTCTACCCATTGATTTGTCTTATGAATCATAGTGATTTTTATAGATCCAGAATCTTTAGAAAATTTAATAGCATTTTCAATTAAATTTAAAAATACTTGCCTCATTCTTCTTTGATCTGCAAATACACTTGGTAGATCAGATGGAATATCAGTATCAATTTCAATATTTCTTAATCTCCAGAATTTTTCTAATTCGAGTATTACTTCAGCGCTAATATTACCTAAATCAATTTTCTGAGGATTAAATAATGCTTCCCATTTAGTTGTTCCAACCTCTAAAAGATCCTGAGATAAGAGTTCAATCTCTTCAAGACGTCTTTTAATAACCTCCTGCAATTTTGAAATATCTATTTGTCCGAGTTTTTGACTTTGAACAGCCAAAGTAGCAGCAGTTAAAGGTGTTCTTAATTCATGCGCGACCATTCTTAATAATCTTTCCTGAGATTCTATTCTTTTTGTTAATGTCTCATTTTCTTGTCTTAAAACAAGAAGTTCGTCTTCCAATAGAAATTCTTTTTGAGTTCTTGTTGAATCAATTTTGGATGGCTGTAAATTAATCCCAAGATTTTTGGTTAAGCCTTCCTGAGACCACCTAGGCAACCATTTTTGCAACTGAGAGAAAATATTACTTCCAGCAAATATTTGCTTTGGAGCTGGAGAAACCTTTATAAGAGCAGGAATAGCGACTAATCTATGTAATTCAAGTAATTCTGGTTGCTCTGTGGGTTCTGAGATCTGAAGAGATGTCTCAAATTCACAATCATCTGATTCTAAATAAGCTATTAGGGACTTAATATCATTACTAGAAAGTTGATTTCTAGCTGCCACAAGTATTAATTTTAGCTCTTTTTTATCATTCAAATGAATTCCTCTGAAGTGTTGAAAAGCTGTTAATCCTTATAAACACCTTAAGATATTTTTTTTTATTTTACAGATAGGCTATTAAATAAATAGGACTTTTTTATAAATGGTTGCTATTAATCCAAAGAAAAATTTACATTTTGGTGAAAACCCTCCTGAAATCAATTTAAATAGTAATTTAAAAAGGTGGTTTTCCAGGAATATTGGATTATGGAAATCTAATAGAACGTATTTTCTCGATGAATCACAAAAAACTTATAATTTAAGTATGAATATAAATATTCAAGCTCTCGAGAGTAAGTCTGCATGGGAGTCGCATTATAAATTTACTTGGTATCCAGAAAAAAATATAATTTTTTTGACGAAAATCCCCAGTATAAAGAACGAGGAGAAATGCATGCATTTTTGAAAGGCCATCAACTTAAAAGGGGGGAAATTTTATCTAAGTAATGATGAAGGTATTTCAAATATTAAACAAGTCGACGAACACGAAATGATTTTTGAATCTTCTTACGAAGATTGGTATATTCTTGAACATACAAGACTTGTAGATTCTGATAATTATAGATTTAGGGTTATATATTCATGGAACAAAGATTTGCTTAAAATAGTAGAGAATCATCACGAAATTAAAATTATTAAATAAATTCTTTAGGCAGATTTAGTTTAAAAAAAAATGTTATCTTTAGTAATGTGAATTAAAAATAAATTAAATATGAGTTTAAAAATATCTAAATTTTTTGCAATTCCTCTAATTTTTTCTTCTTTTTTATTTAATACAAATAATGAATTTAATAAAGTAAGTGCAAATGTCAAAAATTCGCCTGCCAATAAAAATGATTTAGATTTATATCATGGGATGGGTGTTTCATTTCTATGTAATGCGACAAGAAAAGGATTTGATCTGGATTTCCCGAAAACATTAAACGTTGCCTCAGCAACCTTCGCATCAGTAATATCACAAAAACATGGAGGGAAAATAATAGAGAAAAAGAAAGAACAAACAGTTGATATGAAACAATTACAATTTATTGCATCTCTGCAATTAGTTGAATCAGCTCTTCAAGTGTGTCCAGATAATGTTCCTGAAAAGATCGAAAAACAATTTAAGATTGAAACTGAGAGACTCAAGAAATTACAAGGCTTGTAAAAAAAATAATTTTTTTATCTAAACATAGAACTGACAGAACTTTCTTCGTGGATTCTCCAAATAGCTTCCCCAAGCATATTTGCTACGGAAAGAACTTTTAACTGTGGAAAATTATCTTTATGTATAACTGGTATGCTGTTAGTCACAATAACTTGTTCGAAAAGATTCTTAGAACTTAATCTTTCATAAGAAGGAGGAGAAAATACAGCATGAGAGGCACATGCAAATATTCTATTAGCTCCTTCTTTTTTTAGTAAATTTGCTCCAGAACAAATTGTACCTCCCGTGTCTATCATGTCGTCTATAAGAATAGCTGTTTTACCTTTGACTTCACCGATAACGGTTAGACTTTCAGCGATATTATGCGCAGCTCTCCTTTTATCAATGATAGCCAACGGCGCATCATTCATTAATTTCGCGAACGCTCTTGCTCTTGCTACCCCGCCTACATCAGGAGAGACTACAACTATTTCTTCTAAATCTAGAGATTCTAGATAATCAATTAATACAGGTGAACCGTAAATATGGTCGCATGGTATATCGAAGTAGCCTTGTATTTGAGCCGAGTGTAAGTCCATCGCTAAAACTCTATCAACTCCTGATTTCTCTAGTAAATTGGCAGTTAATTTTGCAGTTATAGACTCTCTCCCTGAGGTTTTCCTATCTGCCCTTGCATATCCAAAATAGGGAATTACAGCAGTTATTTGTCTAGCAGAAGCTCTTTTGCAAGCGTCAACCATGATCATGAGCTCCATTAAACTATCGTTTACAGGAGCGCATGTAGGTTGTATAAGGAATACATCACAACCTCTAATAGATTGCTGAATCTGAACATAAAGTTCGCCATCTGCAAATCTTTTAGATATTAAAGGTACATTTTCAATCCCTAAGTATGATGCAATTTCTTCAGCTAACTTTGGATTTGTTGTCCCACTTACTAACCTTAATCTACTATTAGTTAGATTAAAGTTCGATTCTTTACTCTGCATTGCCGTGATAAAACTTGTCACGAATTTTGCACCATAAAACTATATTATTATCGTAGTCGTTTATGTGAATTTCGCAAAAGATAATGACTAGATATTTTCAAAAGTCACCTCAATTAAGCAAAAAATTGTTGATTAAAAATTAAAATTTATATTTATCCAGACTTAAAAATCAGCAATGATATTTGTCAATTAAAAAAAATTTGTATAAGGTTGAATTTAGAGAATTAAAAACACGTTAAGTTTAAATAATCAAAATATATTGAAAACATGCCTATAGAGTCAATTATTGCAAGAAAATCATTAGGCTTACTTATGCATCCAACATGTATTCCGGGAGGAAGAGTATGTGGAACTTTTGGGAGAGGAGCTAAAGAGTGGATAAGAAAACTTCATAAGCATGGCATTGAATACTGGCAATTTTTACCTCTTACACCTACTGACTCCACAGGTTCGCCATATAGTTCCCCATCTAGTTTTGCACTTAACCCATGGTTTTTGGATATAGATGATTTGATCGAAAAAGGTTTTATCTACATCTCAGATAAAGAAAATCTAGGTCCAACAAATAAAAATAAAGATCATTTTGATTTTGATATTGCGGATGAACTTACAAAAAAGATAGGTCTCCTCCTTTTGCAAGGTTGGAGTTCACAATCTGAAGAAAGAAAAATTAATTTTAACCAATGGGTCAGTAGGCATTCTTGGGTTGAAGATTATGCAACATTTGTTGTTATCAGAGAGGAATTTAATATGTTGCCTTGGTGGGAATGGCCTCAAGAATTTAAAATAAAAAATAACAAGTTCTTAAAATCTTGGATTAAGAAAAAAAGTGAAGAGATACTTATTAAAAAATTAATACAGTGGCATCTTGATGAGCAATGGAGCGTCATTAAAAACTTTGCAAAATCAAGAAATATTAAGCTGATAGGAGATTTGCCTTTTTATGTCTCTAGAGACAGCGCCGACGTATGGAGTAATAAATCATTATTTTCAATTTTTAAAAATGGAGATTTAATCTTTCAAAGTGGTGTTCCACCTGATTATTTTTCATCAACAGGACAATTATGGGGTACCCCAACTTACTTTTGGTCAAATCATAAAAGGACTAATTTCAATTGGTGGAGAAAAAGATTTCAAAGACAATTTGAACTTGTGGACATATTAAGATTTGATCACTTCAGGGGTTTAGCAGGTTACTGGAGAGTTAATGGCAATTCTAAAACGGCAATTATTGGAAAATGGATAAATTCTCCAGGTAAAACACTATTAAATAACGTAAAAAAGGATCTAGGGGGAAACTATCTACCTATTATTGCGGAGGATCTGGGAGTAATAACTCCGGATGTAGAGAAATTAAGGAAAAACTTCGAACTACCTGGCATGAAAATATTACAATTCGCTTTTGATGGCAATGAAGACAATCCTTATTTACCTAAGAATATTGAAGGAGAAAATTGGGTTGTCTATACAGGTACTCACGACAACTCTACTTCTGTTTCATGGTGGAAATATTTAGATTATGAATCCCAAAAAAGAATAAAAGATGAGTATAAATTTTCAGAAAATCCTTCTTGGGATTTAATAGAAATTGGCATGAAAACAAATGCTAATCTCTTTATCGCTCCATTACAAGATCTATTATCTCTAGATGATTCAAGTAGATTAAACAAACCTGGTACTACAAAAAATAACTGGAAATGGAGGTTAAATCGTCCTTTAGAAGAAATAGAAAGCAATTTAAGAATGTTTAGTGAGTTAGGAAATAATTTTGGGAGAACTCTAAATTAGGATTTATTTAAAATTATTTATCAACCATTTGATTTTCAATATTTTGAATCTCAATAACATTTACATTTGAAACAAAGTATCTCTTTAATATAAATATAGTTAAAACTAATATAAAAAAATACAAAATACTCCCTTGCCATGTATTTATAAGATCAAATTTCCTGAACAGAAAATCCTTTCCCTCTTTCTTTAAAATTTTTCTTTCTTTAACTGCTAATTTTAATAATGTATTTTTTTTTAATACTAAGCACTCCTCTAATTTAATTAATATAGATCTTATAAAAGGATACTCTGGCCTAATATTTTTATTATTATTTTCAATAGAGTTTATTATCCGTTCAGGAATTTTTGAAATGTATGACAATTCTTTAACTGTGAGGTTTTTTTGTATTCTTGCTTCTTTTACTAACTTTGCAATTTCTATATATTGATCAACAAATCCAGAACTAAAGTCTTTATTTTTTTCAGATTTTTTTTTAATTAAAAAGAGATTTTTTAAAATATTCATTTAATCTTCCAAAAATAAATAATACTTTTTAATTCTCATTTTTAAAACATTACATCCAATTCTAATCAGATTAAAATCATAAGTAAGATAATCAAATTAAATATAAACTAAACTGTAGAAATAATATTTTGCACTGCACTTTTTGCAATATTAAGAGGGCTAAAAGTATCTCTAATTAAAGCTAAGAGTTTTTTTACATCAGTAAATTCTAATTTTTCATCTTTTATAAGACTTAAAAGAAGATTCTTCCTAACTTCGGATCCTTTTTTACTGACAAATAATTTCAATCCAGCGTTCGCAACTGGTATGAGATCTGAATTAATATTCTCCGAATCTCTAAATAAAATGTTTAGTAAGCTTTCAACTTTTTCTATTTGAATTTGACCTTTTTTATCAAAAACAACTTCTAAAAGTATGTCTAAAATTTCTTCGGAATTATCGGTCAGTAGTTTTTTTGCAATATATGGATAAGCTATTTTTAAAATTTTAAATTCAGGATCTAACCTTAGTGCTAATCCCTCTTGACTAACAACTGCTCTTATTATTAAGGCAAACCTACTAGGGACTCTGAAAGGATAGGAATACATTAGTTTTGAGAATTTGTCAGTTACATTTTTAAGATTAAAATTACCAACCTCAGCACCAAAAGATCCTCCTAGAACTTCTTTTAAAGGTTCAACAAGTTTTTGAAGATCTTGTTCTTTGGTTAAAAAACCTAATTTCTGGAAATCTTCTGCAAGAAGATAATATTCATCGTTTATTATGTGAACAATTGCTTTAATAAGAGTAAGTCTATCTGAATTGGTAATAGTATCCATCATTCCGAAATCAACATAAGCTAAATTCCCACAATCTGCATTTCCTCCTTTGAGGGCAAACATATTTCCTGGATGTGGGTCTGCATGAAAATATCCAAATTCAAATAATTGCTGCAGTCCGCTGATGACACATGTTTTTATAAACGAAGCAGGTATTAAGTTATTTTCCTCTAGTAAAAATCGATCTCTTAACTTAACTCCATCAATCCAAGAAGTTGTGATTACCTTTTTGGATGAAAACTGTTTTTCTAATTTAGGAATGAAAATATTTGGGTTTTCTTTGAATAAATTTGCAAACCTCAAAGCATTTGCTGCCTCTTTTTGATAGTCAATTTCATCAAAAAGTGCCTTACCGAATTCATCTATTATCTCTTCAATTCCAACACCTATATTTAATGGTAAGAGTGGGGATAAAAAAGTTCCTAAAAACCTTAAAATTACAACATCCCTTCTTATCAGAAAGTATAAATTTGGCCGCTGTACTTTGACAGCTAGATAAGAATTATTTAATTTTGCTTTATAAACTTGACCTAAGCTGGCTGAAGCAATTGGACTATCTGGAAATTCTTCAAATAATTCATTAGCGGGGGATCCAAGTTCCTCTTCAATGATTTTTAAAGCAATTTTGTGATCAAATGCTGGGAGATTGTCTTGTAAGTTTGTCAATTCAGTAAGCCAGTCTTGTCTAACAAGATCTGGTCTAGTTGAGAGTGCTTGGCCTAATTTGATAAAACAAGGCCCTAAATCCGTTATTACATCAAAAAGATATTTCGAGAGATTTTTTTGTACATTTTTATTTTTACTGTTACCTTGAAAAAGTATTCTTAAAAAAAGAAAAATAAAAGTTAAAAGGATATATAAAACTCTTGGGATAAAAATCCATGGTCTCAAAATCAACCAAAGTAAGTCATCTTTTGCTGAATATTTTGAATAAGATCTCTTCATTAAAGTTAAAAGATATTAAAAAAGATTACTATGTAGAACATTCTATATATGTCAATAATACTTTATGAGCATTTCATCTTTTCTAACTAAAAAGTTTTTAAAGTCTTTATTCTTTCCAGCTCATAACAGAGGGGCAGCTTTACCAAAGAAATTAGTGAAGTTATTAAAAAATCCACCTGGATATTGGGACTTGCCCGAATTACCAGAAATAGGCACCCCACTATCCCAAAGCGGATTAATTGCTAAATCTCAAAGAGAATTCTCCGACAAATTTGGGGCTAAAGGATGTTTTTTTGGAGTTAATGGAGCTTCCGGATTAATACAATCAGCAGTAATTGCAATGGCAAATCCAGGCGAAAGTATCCTTATGCCAAGAAATGTGCATATAAGTGTCATAAAAATCTGTGCGATGCAGAATATAAATCCAATATTTTTTGACTTAGAATTTTCAACCATAACGGGTCATTACAAACCAATTACAAAAATTTTGTTGAAAAATGTATTTAAAAAATTAAATTTTGATGAGAATAAAATATCAGGGGTTGTTCTTGTAAACCCCACTTATCATGGTTATGCCGGAGATTTAGAGCCTTTAATAGATTGTTGCCATCAAAAAAATTTACCTGTTTTAGTTGATGAAGCCCATGGTTCTTATTTCCTTTTTTGTGAAAATCTTAATTTACCAAAACCGGCCTTATCATCAAACGCTGATTTAGTGGTTAATTCATTGCATAAGTCACTCAATGGATTAACTCAAACGGCGATAATTTGGTACCAAGGGAATCTAATAAATGAATATAAATTAATCAAAAGTATTAATTTACTGCAAACCACCAGTCCGAGTTCCTTATTACTTTCTTCTTGTGAAGAGTCTATTAGGGACTGGCTTAACAAAAAAAGTTTATCAAAATATCAAAAAAGAATTTTAGAGGCAAAAAGTATTTATAAAAAATTAATTCAAAAAAATATTCCTCTCATAGAAACTCAAGACCCCTTAAAAATTGTAGTAAATACCTCTAAGGCTGGGATTGATGGTTTTACTGCTGATAATTTTTTTTATAGAAATGGACTTATTGCCGAATTACCAGAAATGATGACTCTAACTTTTTGCTTAGGATTTGGAAATCAAAAAGATTTTCTTAATTTATTTGAAAAGTTATGGAAAAAATTACTATTAAATTCCAAAAAATCAAAAAGTTTAGAAGTGCTCAGATCGCCCTTTAAATTAGTTCAAGCTCCCGAAATCGAAATTGGAATTGCTTGGAGAAGTAAGAGTCAGAGTATTCCTTTCTCACAATCATTAAATAAAATATCTGGAGATATTATTTGCCCTTATCCTCCTGGGATACCTTTACTAGTTCCTGGCGAAAAAATTGATATAGATAGGTTTAATTGGATAAATAATCAAAGTTTATGCAACAAGGATTTGGTAAATTTTAATATAAGAGTCTTAGAAACATAGCAATTTCATATGAGATTAAGAAGCGGCTTACTTATAGGAATTTTTGGTTTAATTGTTGTTTTGATGGGGGGATGGTTTTTTACATTGGCAACTGCTTTGCTTACATATCTAGCATTATTAGAATTTTTTAGAATGGCAGAATTTAAAGGAATAAGACCAGCTACAAAAACCACATTATTTTCATCCTTTATTATTATAGTTTCCACTTATCTTGAGACTATTGGTGTGCTTGAAGGAGAAATTGCAAATTCAATTTTACCAATCTGTTCAGTTGGGATATGTACTTGGTTACTTTTGCAACCAAAACCTGGAACAATTTCAGATATTGCAGCCTCTATTTTTGGATTATTTTATTTAGGTTTTTTGCCTAGTTACTGGATTAAGTTAAGGGGATTAGATTCAATGATAATCATTTCGAATCAGGGTTTTATATCGTTTGAGAACTTGTCAAATACTACAGGTCTGCATTTAACTTTAACTTCTTGCTTTTTAATTGTTGCTAGTGATATTGGTTCTTATTTTATTGGGAAGTCATTTGGTAAAACATCTCTATCTCCAATATCTCCGAGCAAGACTATAGAAGGTTTAATTGGAGGAATATCCTGTTCAACTTTACTAGCAATAATTTTCGCATTTTTATTGAATTGGGAAAATCCATTATTTGTTGGAATAATATATGGAATTTCAATTTCTCTTATGGCATTAGTTGGAGATTTAATTGAATCTATGATGAAGAGAGATGCAAAGATAAAAGATTCCGGAACTTTTTTACCGGGACATGGAGGGATTCTTGACAGAATTGACAGTTACATCTTTACTCCATCTGTTTTGTATTATATTTTTGTAATTTTCAAGTATCTAAATTAATTAAGAAATCTTTTATTCCAAAAAATAATCTTGGATAATTTTACTAGATAATGATGGAAGATCTATATGCGGAAGATGACCACAATTTTGTAACCCTACAAAATTTAATTTTTCAATATTTCCTATTTTTTTAAGCTCTTTTTTTCCAAGAATTCGATCATTTTCTCCACATAATGTTTTAATTGGGATATTTTGGATATATTTTTGAGTTCCTGCAAACCCACCACTTTTTGCAAATGATGCAAGTGAATTTCTCCATCCTTTACAACCTAAATGAATTGAAGCAATTTGCTCTTCCATCTTACCAACGCATTCATCTGGAAAAGCAAATGCTTGCCTACAAAGACTTTTTCTAACCTGAGGCAATCCAAGAAATGAAGCACCAATTTGGTTAAGAGGAAAAGGGATACTTTTAGGTTCTCCAAACAATCCGGCGGGGGACAAAAGGATAATTTTTTCAACAGAATCAGGAATTTCATAAGCAAGTTTTAAAGCTGTTGAGCCTCCCATAGAGGCACCTATAATTTTTAGATTCTTTGTTATTTTTAATGTCTTAAGGAGATCAATTAAATGCGAAATTATTTTCGAGGAATTGTATTCATTTGTTGCGCATCTGGGACTAAAACCAAAACCCAGAAGATCAGGAACGATAACTTGAAAATTTCTTTTTAGTGATTTATATATTCTTCTGAATTCTAAAAAACTACTATCAAAGCCATGTAGAAGAAGTATAGGTTGACCTTTTCCTCCCATAACTACTGGAAATTTTAAGGAGTTCCAAATTTGGTTGAGTTTTATCCACTTAACATCATTTGCCAAATAAAGACCTAAAGGATCTAATAGTGACAATTTGGCGCTTTCGAAAAATTCTGCATTTATATCACTTAATTGTTCAAAATTGTTTTTAGTCAAAAAATATTTATGTTTTAATTATTTGTTGTTCAAAATTTGAAATAACCTCTATAATATCTCGTTTATTAATTTCAAAAGGCAAGAAGTGAATCTCAGATTTATCTCTACAAGTAAAATCAGCAATTTTCTCTAAATTATTATTTTCAAAAACATTTATTCCAAGTTGTCCGATAGTAGTTGGCAAATTCAATTCTTTCATAAGTACAAATAATTGTTTAATTGATTGATCAGCTAATTTATTATTATTTTTCATTTCTTCTATTCTTAATTGCAATAATAAACCAACCCCAACAATCTCACCATGTAAGAATTTATTAGGGGTGATTATCTGAGTAATTGCATTATGAATAGCATGTGCTGCTGCAGTCCTACATTTTTCTCCACCAATACCGCCAACTAATCCTGCTGTAAGTCCACATGCTTCTACAGTATTTTGCCAAGATAGATTATTTTCAAATTGACCCTTAAATGCTTTTCCTCCATCTATTAATAGTTGATCTCTTAAAACTCTTGATATCTGAATTGCTTGTTGAACAAGACCGTCATCTATTTTTGAACTTGTTATTGAGGATTCGTACCATTTTGCCAAGGCATCTGCTATGCCACTTGCAAGTGTTCTTGATGGAGCTGTTTGAATAAATTTATGATCAAAAACTAGTATTTTAGGACAAGATCCTAATGCAATATCTTTTATAAATTGGCCATCCTTTGTATAAATATTCGATAAGGCTGTCCAACCAGCACATGTAGAGGCGCTAAGGGGAACTGTAATACAAGGGATATTAAGAGACTCGGCTATATATTTTCCAGAATCTAGAACTTTGCCACCTCCAGCTGCGATAACAGAATCATTCTTATTATTTGAAATGATATTCTTAACTCTTGAAATATCTTCGTAACAACAATCAAATTGTAAATTAGCAGAATTAACATTAAGTTTTTGATTTTTTAAATCATTAAAAATATTATTTCTCAAATTTTTTGTTTGAATCCCTCTGCCTAGAATTAATGGACTTTTAGTTAATTTGGTTATTTGAGGTAAAGATTCTTCCCAGGCATAATTTCCCCTATAAATAGTTTCTGGAGAGATTGACTGCATATTTACTTTAAGTGGTTAGAAGTTAGCACCTGCTAGTTCTTGAGAAGATTCTTCAGAAGAAATATTTATTGTAACTTTTTTATTATCATCTATATCAACTAAAGCATTATCTCCGTCTTTTATTCTCCCAGAAAGAACTTCTTCAGCCAGACTATCTTCGAGTAAACGCATAACTGCCCTTCTCAAAGGTCTTGCTCCGTATGAAGGATTATAACCTTCTTCAACAAGTCTTTCTTTGAAAGCATCAGTGACATTTAATTTAATTCCTTTATCTTGTAATCGGACAAAGACTTCTTGCAACATTATTTCAGCAATTTCTTTAACTTCATTTTTAGTTAGTTGTCTGAATACAATTATTTCATCAAGTCTATTTAAAAATTCAGGCCTAAAGTACTGCTTAAGTTCTTCATTAACTAATGATTTAATTCTGTTGTATTGACTGTCTTCAACTGAATCACCTGAGAATTCGAACCCTAGTCCGCCGCCTCCTTTCTCGATTACTTTTGAACCGATATTAGAAGTCATTATTAACAATGTATTCTTAAAATCTACAGTTCTACCTTTTGAGTCAGTTAATCTTCCGTCTTCAAGTAGTTGCAATAATAAGTTGAAAACATCTGGATGCGCTTTTTCAACTTCATCAAATAAAACGACTGTATAGGGACGCCTTCTAACCGCTTCAGTAAGCTGACCACCTTCATTAAAACCTACATATCCCGGAGGTGAGCCTATAAGTTTACTAACTGTATGTCTTTCCATAAATTCAGACATATCTAATCTGATCATTGCTTCCTCACTACCGAAGAAATATGAAGCTAATGATTTAGTCAATTCAGTTTTACCTACACCAGTAGGACCAGAGAAGATAAAACTTGCGATAGGTCTATTAGGATTTTTTAATCCAACTCTTGCTCTTCTGATAGCTCTTGAGACAGCCTTTACAGCTTCATCTTGTCCTATTAGCCTTTGGTGAAGTGTTTCTTCCATATTAAGAAGCTTGACTGATTCAGTTTCTGTTAATTTTTGAACAGGAACGCCTGTCCATGAAGCCACAATATGAGCTACATCCTCTTCACTAACAAGGGGATTTTGTAAAAGTTTTGAATCACTTTTTACAGAATCATCAGCATCAGGTTGATCTCCAGCTGTAGATTCTTTTTTATTATCCAATACCTCTTTAATTTTTGCAGACAATTCCATCTCTTTTTCACGTAATTGGCCAGCCTGATCAAAATTTTGATCTCTTACAGATTCTTCCTTCTGTTTTTGGACTTGTCTTAGTTCTCTATCAATTTGTTTTGCTTCAGGGGGAAGTTTAGAGTTTATTAAACGTACTCTACTTCCAGCCTCATCGATGAGGTCAATAGCCTTATCAGGTAAAAATCTGTCAGATATATATCGATCCCCTAAATGAGCGGCGGCCTCTAGCGCATCATCAGTAATCTTTAGACGATGATGTTGTTCGTAACGCTCTCTAAGACCTTTTAAAATTTCGATTGTATCTTCGATAGATGGCTCACCTACCATTACGGGCTGGAATCTTCTTTCTAACGCAGCATCTCTTTCAATATGTTTTCTATATTCATCTAGAGTTGTTGCTCCAATACATTGAAGTTCCCCTCTAGCTAGTGCTGGTTTGAGTATATTTGCTGCATCTATTGCTCCTTCAGCAGCTCCAGCGCCAATCAAGGTATGCACCTCATCGATGACAAGAATGACGTTACCTGCTGATTTTATTTCTTCCATTATTTTTTTTAACCTTTCTTCAAATTCACCTCTATATTTTGTTCCTGCTACCAAAAGACCTATATCAAGAGTCAAAACTCTTTTATCTTCCAATATGTCCGGGATATCCCCAGTTTGTATTCTTTGAGCTAAACCTTCAGCGATAGCTGTTTTACCTACACCTGGCTCTCCGATAAGAACAGGATTATTTTTTGTCCTCCTACCAAGTATTTGAACTACACGATCTATTTCTGAATGGCGTCCAACAACTGGATCTAATTTTGATTCACTTGCTAATTTTGTTAAATTTGTTCCGAATTCATCAAGAGTAGCAGTTTTCAAGTTGCCCTTAGTTGTACTGGCCCCTGCCCCCACTTCGGATGTTTCACCTAACATCCTGATAACTTGAGTTCTCACTTTTGTAAGGTCAATATTAAGATTTTCAAGAACTCTTGCAGCTACACCTTCACCTTCTCTTATTAAACCTAACAATAAATGTTCTGTACCAATGTAATTATGGCCAAGTTGACGAGCCTCTTCTAAAGAGAGTTCTAAAACTCTTTTAGCCCTGGGAGTAAAAGGTATTTCTACAGCCACAAACCCTGAACCTCTACCTATTATCTTTTCCACCTCTATCCTTGAATCTTTTAAATTAACTCCAAGTGATTTAAGAACTTTCGCTGCGACCCCAGTTCCTTCTCCAATTAACCCTAAAAGAATTTGTTCAGTTCCAACAAAATTATGACCAAGTCTTCTAGCTTCCTCTTGAGCAAGCATAATGACCTTTATAGCCTTTTCTGTAAATCTCTCAAACATTAGAAGATTGAATTCCTATTAATAACCTACCAGTAATATGTCAATTTTGTGTTCAGAATGAGCTTTTGTGAATACCCAAAAGTATAATTTATTAAATTAAATTGAACTTTTTTAGTGATATAGCAAGAAATTATAGTAATTTCAATGATTCTGGTTATCCGAACAATTAAATTTTTACATTATTTTGTTGTTAATTTTTTTTCTTTTAAAAGGGCATGTGAACCATCTTTATAATAATTTTTTCTTATGCCTACAGTAGAAAAATCAAAGCGATTATAAAATCTTTCAGCAGTAAGATTGCCCTGAGAAACCTCTAAAAGTATTTTTTTAAGATTTAATTTTTCACATTTTTTTATTAAATAGCTCATAAGATATGATCCATAGCCCTTCTTCCTAAATTTCTCACTTACAACAAAATAATTTATTTGAGCTTCATCAAGAACAACTTGAAAAACACATATTCCAATCACTAAATTTGTAATTAATAAGCCAAAAATTTTTGTACCCTCTTTTTTAAATTCGTTAGCCCATTGTTTCTTACTCCAAAGGGAAATAGTATTTGAATCTAATTTAAAACATAAATCAATATCTTTCTCATATATTTGTTTGATAGATATCATTTTATAATGTGTGTATATTTAAAAAGTTCAAATCTAGAGTCATTATAAAATATGACAGTTTTGGCAAAACTTTATTTAAAGTTCTCCCATGGAAGAAAAACAATCTTTTTTAAAACAGAAAATTGACTTTGAAAGTCCTAATAAAAATATCGTACCAATTACTACATCTATTAAAGGAGATGGGAAATTATCAGTTGGTGGATGTTCTATTGAAGAGTTAGTTAAAAAATATGATTCTCCTCTTTATATACTAGATGAAATCACTTTAAGAAAGTCTTGTAGAGCTTACAAAAAAGCATTAGAAAAATATTACCCAGGGGAATCACTCCCTATATATGCTTCCAAGGCAAATAGCTCTATATTTATGAGTAATCTTGTTTCCTCAGAAGGTTTAGGACTTGATGCAGTGTCAGAGGGAGAATTATTAACTGCTCTAAAGGGTGGGGTACCAAATAAAAACATTGTTTTTCATGGCAACAACAAATCTGACAAAGAAATTGATTTCGCAATTAGAAATAACATCAAAATAATTGTAGATAATGACTATGACTTAAGAAGATTAGAGGAAATATCAAATTCATTAAATCATGATTTAGAAATAATGATTCGCTTTACTCCTGGGATCGAATGTCATACACATGAATATATAAGAACAGGTTCATTTGATAGCAAATTTGGTTTTGGAATCGAATATTTAAATAATTTATTTGCAAGCATAAGCGAAACTAAACATTTAAAATTAAAAGGAATACATGCTCATATTGGTTCCCAAATCTTTGAACTAGATCCTCATAAGGATCTAGGAGAAATAATGGTAAAGGTTATTTTAGATGCCAAAAAATTTGGCCATAATATTAAAGAACTTAATGTTGGTGGAGGTTTAGGCATCAAATATACAATTAATGACGATCCACCTTCTATCGATGAATGGGTTAAAACAATTTCCGACTCAGTTCTTAAAGCTTGTAAAAAAAACAATTTAGATCTGCCAAAATTGATGTGTGAACCTGGAAGATCCATTGTATCTACAGCAGGTATAACAATTTACAAAATTGGGGCATTTAAAGAAATTCCTGGGATTAGAACTTATTTGTCTGTTGATGGCGGGATGAGTGATAATCCAAGGCCTATAACATATCAATCAAATTACTCTGCATGTTTGGTAAAAAACCCCTTTAATATTAACTCTAAAAATAAATATACAATTGCTGGCAAACACTGCGAATCGGGAGATGTATTGTTTAAGGAAATAGAACTAGCAAATTGCGAAACAGGAGATCTAATATGTGTTTTTGGTACTGGTGCTTACAATAATTCAATGAGTTCTAACTACAACAGAATTCCTAGACCTGCAACACTTTTAGTTTGTAATGGAGAAGCAGAGATTATTCAAAAAAGAGAAAGTCCTTTTGACCTTTTAAAATATGATGTATTACCTGATCGCTTTATTAAGCAAAATTAGGTACATTTAGATTAATTTTGTTTTTAGTGTGAATTTCTGGGGGTTAATAAATTTAAAGCTTCTATTAGACATATTATTCGCTGTTGGTTTTGGACTTTTATTATTTTCTAGAGTCAAAGAACAGAGAACATTATGGCTTTTAAGGGGATATTTATTTTTAGTTTCAACTGCATGGTTCATTCAAAGATATGCTTACCTTCCATTAACATCAAAGTTGATTGATGCTGCAGTCTTAGCTTGTTCACTCTCTTTAGCGATCCTTTGGCAAGGAGAGCTTAGAAGATTAATGGAACTATTAGGAACTGGGCGCCTAGCTGTATTACTTGGAAATCCGCCAAAGGAGTTTAGAGCAACTTCAACTACCATTAATCAGTTAGTAGATACTGCAGGTAAACTTTCTCAGAATAGAAGAGGGGCTTTAATAGTTGTAGATTTGGGGAGTGATTTAAGACCTGAAGATTTTTTATATTCAGGGACAAATATTGAGGCACAACTATCAACTGACCTTTTAATAAATCTTTTCGCAACAGATACACCTTTACATGATGGAGCTGTTCTTGTGAAGGGTAATAAAATAATTTCTGCTGGCGTAATACTTCCTCTCTCAAGACAAGGAATTAGTAGATATGGCACCAGACATCTAGCAGCACTAGGAATTACAGAAAGATTTGACAGATGTATTTGTATTGTTGTTTCGGAAGAAACAGGTACGTTATCATTAGCAAACCAAGGCAAACTCGAAAGGCCAATAACCAGCAGCAGATTACAAGAACTTCTTGCAAAATTGATTGGTAATCAAAACACTATGGGATCAAATAAAGCATCTTTAAGTAAAAATGTCTTATCCCAAAAGACAGACTCAGGTGATAATATCATCAGTGATATAAATAAAAAAGAGTCAGAAAAATCAGAAATTTTTGTTAACAAAAAGGATTAACTAATGAGTTTAGAAAAAGTAATAGACGATAAAATTAGTCACTTATTAATGAAAATAGATAAGCAAAAATTGCCCAAACATATAGCAATAATTATGGACGGCAATGGGAGATGGGCCACTAGAAAAGGTTTACCCAGATCATTTGGGCATAAACAAGGTGTTAGTGTGTTAAAAAAAATTCTTAAAGCTGCAAGAAATATAGGTTGTAAAGTAATTACCGTTTATGCTTTTTCAACTGAGAATTGGACAAGACCAACAAAAGAAGTTGATTTTCTTATAAATCTTTTTGGCGAAGTTTTAAAAAATGAAATTAAAGAGATACATGAAGAGTCAACAAAAATAAAATTTATTGGAGATTTAACTCCTTTCCCAAAAAATTTAAAAAAAATAATCTCTACTTCAGAATCACTTACTAAAAACAACAATAAATTTTTATTTAATGTTTGTGTTAACTACGGAGGTAGACAAGAAATAGTAAAAGTTGCAAAAGAACTTGCATTAAAATCTTCTGCTGGGGAAATAAAACCAAGCGAAATTAATGAAGAATTATTTAATTCAGAGCTATTAACTGGAGGGATAAAGGATCCAGAATTACTAATAAGAACTAGTGGCGAAAAAAGGATAAGTAATTTTTTATTATGGCAATTAGCATATTCAGAAATTTATATATCTGAAGTCCTTTGGCCAGAATTTAATGAGCAAGAATTTCTTAAAGCAATAATTGATTACCAATCAAGAAATAGACGTTTCGGCGGTATAGAATCATTACCAAATGAATCTCTTGAAGATTCTCAATATTATACCTAATAAAAATGCCTAATTCGAGTAATCAGTTATTAAAAGAAATTAGGTTCGATTGGAATAAAGAGGAGATATTGGAAATACTTAATATGCCTCTTATTGATTTAATGTGGGAATCACAAACCGTTCACAGGAAATTTAACAAATACGACATTCAATTAGCATCATTGTTCAGCGTAAAAACGGGTGGATGTGAGGAGAATTGTTCGTACTGTAGCCAATCAATTTATAGTGCTAGCGAAATCAAAAGTCATCCACAATTTCAAGTTGAAGAGGTTTTAGCAAGAGCTCAAATAGCAAAAAATGAGGGTGCAGATAGGTTTTGTATGGGTTGGGCGTGGAGAGAAATTAGAGATGGGAAATCTTTTAATGCAATGTTAGAGATGGTTAGCGGTGTAAGAGATTTAGGGATGGAAGCATGTGTTACTGCTGGGATGCTTACAGAAGAACAAGCTTCAAGACTCGCTGATGCAGGTTTGACCGCTTATAACCACAATCTTGATACTAGTCCTGAGCATTATAAAAATATTATTACGACTAGAACTTATCAAGACAGACTAGATACTATCAAAAGAGTAAGAAATGCAGGAATAAATGTTTGTTGTGGAGGGATAATAGGATTGGGTGAAACTAATGGCGATAGAGCGTCTCTTTTGGAAGTGCTTTCAAATATGAATCCACACCCTGAAAGTGTTCCTATAAATTCATTGGTAGCTATTGAAGGTACTGGTTTAGAAGATAATCAAGAAATTGATTCTATTGAAATGATAAGGATGATAGCTACAGCAAGAATTCTTATGCCTATAAGTAAAATAAGATTAAGTGCAGGGCGAGAAAAGCTTTCAAAAGAAGCCCAAATTTTATGTTTTCAATGTGGTGCAAATTCAATTTTTTATGGAGATGAGTTACTCACAACTTCAAATCCATCTTTTCAAACAGACAGAAAACTTCTTAAAGATTTGGGAGTATCATTTAACAAAAATTTTGAAACTATTGAAAAAACATTATCTTCTTTATGAAAGGCAAAAATTATAAAATAGTTTCTCTTTACTCTTTCTTCCCATTTCAAGAAAACTTAATTCTTGATCTAAAAAATGAATTATTAGAAATCGAAAATGAAAATGATCTTTCAGGTTTGTTAATTTTTGCAAGTGAGGGTATGAATGGAACTATTTGTGCCGAGAAAAATGTAATTGATATTGTTATCAATTTACTTAATAAGTATGCAGGTAATAGAAATTTGAATATTAAAGTAAACTTTTCAAAAGAGAAAGTCTTCAAAAAATTAAAAATAAAAATCAAAAAAGAAATAGTTACCATGGGAGTCCCTGAAATAAACCCTGCAAAAAATAATGGGACCTATATTGACTCAGCTGATTGGAATAAGTTAATTAAAAATCAAAATACAATAGTCATTGATACTAGAAATCATTATGAGGTTTCTTTAGGTACATTTGAGAACTCTATAAACCCAAATACTAGAAACTTTAGCGAATTCCCCAAGTGGGTAGATGATCATTTAGAAACCCATTTAGAAAATAAAGAGTATGCAAATATAGCAATGTTTTGTACCGGAGGAATAAGATGTGAAAAAGCTACTAGTTTACTGAAAAAAAAAGGTTATAAAAATATTTATCACCTTCAAGGGGGTATCCTTCAATACCTTGAAGATATACCAAAAGAAAAAAACTTATTTGAAGGTGAATGTTATGTTTTTGATAAAAGAGTTGCTTTAGATCAAGATTTAGAAAAAGGCTCTTACTCAATTTGTCATGCATGTGGAATGCCAATTTCAATTCAAGATCAAGAAAAAAAAGAATATAGAAAGGGTATCCAATGTCATTTCTGCATAGACCAATTCAGCGATGATGATAGGAAAAGGTTTGAAGAAAGACAAAAACAAATCGATAAATCAAAAGTGGAAAATCATAAAATCTATGAAGACTAATTTTCAAATTCATGAAAGTTGAAGAATTAGAAAAATTAGCAGGTTCCATTGGATTAATAATTAAAATTCAAGTTAGAGAAACTATCGGATTATGTTTCTTTAGAATCGTGATTGCAGAACAGAAAGATAACTTAATTAAGATTTGGGCCGAAATGAAAGGTTGGACTTTTTTAAATAAAAAAGCTATTCAGCTTGATACATTAAGAATCCTTAGTAAAGCTCCTGCTTTTGTGTCGGAATTAATATGGGCAACAACTATGGCTTGGGCAATTGAAAAAAAATCAAGCAACAAAGTAAGACTTTTAGCTATTTATGATAGTGAAGGATATAGTAAAAAACTTGTAAGATATTTCAAGTTAATAGGATTCAAAATTGTCAAAGAAGTTGGTTCTAGCCCAGTAGATCTTTCATTAAGATTGGTTTGGGGAGGTGCAGGTACACTTATGAACGGGGAATGTATTTCCATATTGAAAAGACTTGAAAAGAAACTCTCTTTAATTGAAAAAAGTTAACCCGCGTGATAACTACTTCTAACTAAAGGGCCAGAAGATACTTTTTTGAATCCTAATTCCTTAGAGAAGCGATATAAATATTCAAACTCTGATGGATCCCAATATTTCTTAACAGCCAAATGATTGAATGAGGGCCTTAAATATTGTCCAATTGTAATTTGATCACAATCTATTTTTTTAAGATCATAAATTGTATTTTTTATTTCATCCAATGTTTCTCCAAGTCCTAACATAATGCCTGATTTAGTTTGAATATGAGGAGCAATATCCTTTGACTTTTTTAGTAAACTTAGGGATTTTTTGTAATTTGCACCCCTCCTAACTTCTCTTTGAAGTCTTTCAACAGTTTCAAGATTATGATTAAAGCATATTGGATCTTTTTCTAAAATCATCTTCAATCTCTCAGTCTGAAGATTATTTGTTTCATCAAGATTTTTGCCTCCACCCCATAAATCAGGAGTTAAAACTTCAATTTTAATTGTTGAATCAATTTTTCTAATCTCATCAATTGTAGATATAAACAAATTTGCACCATGATCAGGGAGATCGTCTCTAGCAACAGATGTCAGAACAACATATTTCAAATTTAGTACTTTCACTGCTTCAGCGACTTGAGTACATTCATCAATATTGATAGAACTAGGTCTACCTTTAGTTACCTGACAAAAAGCACATGAACGAGAACATATCGATCCACCCAGTAAGAAGGTGGCTGTTCCTGAGGCATAACATTCTGCTCTATTTGGACATCTTGCTTCTTCACAAATAGTATGAATATTTGATTTTTTGATGAGTGTTTGTATTTTTTCGAATTCTGAAGCTTTACTTATAGGAAATTTAATCCAAGAAGGAAGTCTTAAAATTTTTTCTTTCTTGATTAGATTATTATCTCTCATTATCTAATTTAGTTTTGTTCTGCCTTCTAAGGCCCTTGCAAGTGTAACTTCATCCACATATTCAAGTTCACTGCCCATTGGGAGTCCATATGCAATCCTCGTAACTTTAGTAAAAGGGGCTAACAATTTCCCAATATAAAGACTTGTTGTATCTCCCTCAACGCTTGGGGTCAATGCCAATATGATCTCATCTATTTCAGACTTACTAACTCTTTCTACCAAGCTTCTTATTTCTAATAGTTCAGGTCCAACAGAATCCATTGGGGATATTAAACCACCAATTACATGGTAAACACCTTTAAATTCTCTGGGGCGCTCCAAAGCAAGCAAATCTTTAGTTTCTGCTACTACACAGATTAGTCTTTGATTCCTTTCAGTATTTCTACAAATTTCGCATTCATCTTCTGAAGTCAAATTGAAACATTTTTTGCAACGACCAACATTACTATGTGCATCTAACAGAGCCTTTGAAAATTCTCTTATTGTACTTTCAGGTTGTTTTAAAATAAACAGGGCTAATCGTTGCGCTGTTCTAGGACCAATCCCTGGGAATTTCTCAAAATGACCGATTAATTTTGAAAGTGGTTTGGTATAAGTAATCAAAATTAAACTATTTCTAGAGATAATTTAGACGCAAAATTCCAAATTGCCATAATTGTTTGCTTTTAATGTCTTATTATGTTTTTAGTTAGTAATTTCAAACAAAATGAAAAATATTAAATTTAATCCTTTCAAATATTTATTTTTATTTTTTTTGTGCTTAACACTGAGTGCTTGTAGTGGCGGACTAAATGCGGGATTAGAAGCTTATCAAAGTCCAGATGGAAGATATGCCTTTTTGTATCCAACAGGATGGACTAGAGTAAAAGTCGATGGAGGACCTGAAATTATTTATCATGATTTAATAAATAGTAATGAGACCTTAAGTTTAGTTATTTCTGATGTCAATAAAGAGATTCAATTAGAGCAACTAGGAAGCCCAAGTGAAGTAGGGCAAACATTAATTGATAAAGTCATTGCTCCCGAAGGTTCAGGCAGAGAGGTAAAACTTATAAATGCCAATAAAAGGGAGGCATCCAATCATATTTTCTATGATTTAGAGTATGAATTAAACTTAAATGAACAGGCAAGACATGAATTAGCTACTGTCGTAATTGATAGAGGAACACTTTACACTTTCGCTGTGGGAACAAATGAAGAAAGGTGGAATAAAGTTGACGGTATGTTTAGCAACGTAATTGAATCATTTAACTTCCTAATATAGTTTAGAAATTTATACTAGATTCCTACTTGAACATTCCACAAATCAGCATATATTTTGTTCTGATCTAATAGTTTTTCATGTTTTCCGCTTTCAACTATTTTACCTTTATCAATAACTACAATATTATCCGCATTTTTTATAGTGCTTAATCTATGAGCTATTACTATTGTTGTTCTTTCTTTTGTGATTTTAGATAAGGATTTTTGAATTAAAGCCTCTGTTTCATTATCAACTGAAGCTGTAGCTTCATCTAATATTAATATTGGAGCATCCTTTAAAACAGCTCTCGCCAAGGCAATTCTTTGACGTTGCCCGCCTGAGAGCCTTTGGCCCCTTTCCCCCACTATAGTTTTATAACCATCCGGTAATTGTTCAATAAATTTATGAGCTTCCGCAATCTTTGAAGCTTTAATAATATTTTTAAGACTTGGGTTTATTGAGCCATAAGCAATATTTTCTTGTACACTGCCATGAAATAAATATGTTTCTTGACTTACTAAAGAGATACACTTTCTTAAATCTCTCAAATTTATTTCTTTAATAGAAACCCCATCCAAGGTTATTGAACCATTATTACTATCATAAATTCTAAGTAGTAGTTTTATTATTGTACTTTTCCCAGAACCTGTTAAACCAACAATTCCTAATGTTGAGTAATTTTCAATTTTGAAATTTATGTTTTTTAAAGTTAAATCTCGTCCAGGATAATTAAAATTTACATTATTAAAAATAATTTCTCCTTTGATATCTTTTGGTTCAATTTTTATTTTTCCATCTTTTATTTTTATGGGCGTATCTATGAGATCAATTACTCTATCTATTGATGCCATAGATCTCTGAAAATCATCTAAAACATGCCCCAAAGTAGTTAAAGGCCATAATAGTCTTTGTGTAATAAACACTAAAAAACTATAAGTACCTACATCAAGTGTCTTATTCCAAGTTTGGAAACCTCCAATTAATAGAATCGCTATAAAAGCAAATAAAATTGCAAATCTTATAAGAGGGATAAAAGCAGAAGATAATTTTATTGCAGCCTTATTACTTCTTTGATAATCGAGACTTTCTTTATTTAATCTATTTAGTTCCCATTTTTCTTTAGTAAAACTTTTGATGGTTAGAATTCCACTTAAATTATTGTTAAGCCTTGATGCCAACAGTCCAGCTTTATTTCTAACATCTCTGTATTTTGGAGCAAGCTTCCTTTGAAATTTAATTGATCCTAAAAATATAATTGGAATAGGAAAGAAAGCAAATAAAGCGATTTTTGGAGCAACAAAAATCATAGTGCCCCCAATTATTAAGACAGTTATAAATAACTGAATAATCTGATTAGCCCCTTGGTCTAGAAATCTCTCGAGTTGATTTATATCATCATTCAAAATAGATAATAGCCTTCCAGTATTATCATTTTCAAAAAAATCCATATCTAATTCCTGGATATGCTCATAAGCTTTTATTCTTAATTTATGTTGCGATAGCTGAGCCAAATTTCTCCATAAAATCGAATATAAATATTCAAAGGAGGATTCACCAGACCAAACTATTCCTGAAGCAAATGCAAGAAAAATCAATTGTGCTGGAACTTCTTTTATTCCAAAACCAGCAATCCATGAATTCTGTTCCTTAACAACAATATCCACTGCAAGACCAATTATTACAGGGGGAGCTAAATCTAATATTTTATTAATTATGGAACTAAGAAAAGCAAAAAATAGTAACCTTCTTTCCTCAATCAGATTTAAATAAAGTCTAATTATTGGATTTTGATTGTTCTTAGACCTCATAAAAACAATAATTAAATTTTTCTATTATGATTTAAATTTTCTTTAGTTTCTAATTTACATTTTGTTTTTGCATCTTGATGACTTGCAGTTTGCATAAATTCTTCTTGATAACAATCACAAGTTTCCTTCGCAATTTCCTCACTATATGCTATTTCTGCTTTCAACATCTCCTCTTTGACACTCTGAAGACAAAATAATTTTATGATTGAATTTTGTTTAGTTTGAGCTAAATAATAACTATTAAAAGAGTTGAATAGGATTATCAGATTCACAAAAATAAAGAATCTATATTCGCTAGCTTTCATTCTCTATACCTAGTTTCTGACTTTAATTTTTTTTAATTTATTTTTAGTTTCTCTATGCAGATCTCTTGGTAAATCTACCAAACTGTAATCATTAAAAATCTGTATCTTACCTATGGATCTACCATTTATATTAGTTGAATTACAGATTGAGGATATAATATTTGCAACTCTAACCCCATCAAATTTACCAAAGTTAAATTTATAGGTTTCAAAAGAATCATTTTGATAATTATTTCTTCTATTTGAATTTCTCATACGATTATTACTATTTCTATTTGATCTATTGCGATCAGTATTATTTTGTTTATTAATCCAAGAGTCATCCTCATTAACAAAAAATGATTTATTACCTATTACTAAATTAATCGCCGCCATTGCAATATTTGAGTCATCCATAGAGTATTTTTCTTTTAAATTATCAAGTACATCAATAATCAAAGCTTTATTTTCTTCATTTTCATCTTTAGCTAAAGAACTCTCATTAACATTATCTATAAGTTTCTCCATCCTTTTTTCATTTATTATTTTATTACTTGGTATATTAATTTCTTCAATCTTAGTTCTTGTTGAGTTTTCTAAGTTTCTTAGAAAATGTTTTTCTCTTTGATTAACAAATAAAATTGCTTCTCCTGATCTGCCTGCCCTTCCAGTTCTTCCAATTCTATGAGTATATGTTTCATTGTCAAAAGGGAAATCGTAATTAACAACAAGTTTTATCCTCTCAACATCTAACCCTCTAGCTGCGACATCAGTTGCAACAAGGATATTAATAAATCCTTTTTTCAATCTATCTACAGTATTTTCTCTTTGATTTTGAGGAATATCTCCATTAAGTACTGCCACAGTATGACCTGAATTCTCTAAAGCTTCAGCTATTGAAGTAGTAAGTAGTTTTGTCCTAACAAAAATAATTACTCCCTCGTTATTAAGTTCTAGTATTCTCTTCAATGCATCTAACTTATGATGCCTTTGTACATATATAAATTTTTGCGAAATTAATTGAGTTTCTTTTTTGACACTTTTGATTAATATTTCGGCGGGATCATTCAGATATTTTTTTGCTATATTTTTTATCTCACTAGGCATTGTTGCTGAAAACAATACCATCTGCTTATTTTCTGGAAGTTGATCAATTATCCATTCAATATCTTCAAGAAAACCCATATTTAACATTTCATCTGCCTCATCTAAAACAAGACAATTTATATCTTTAATTTTTAAAGTCCCCTGCCTTATGTGATCCATTATTCGGCCTGGGGTCCCAACTACTACGTCAACTTTTCTTTTTAATGCAGAAATTTGATTTCGATAGTCGGTACCTCCATATATTGCAACCGTCTTAAAATTACTAGATTCAGAACTATAACTTTTGAAAGATTCTGCCACTTGAGTTGCTAATTCTCTTGTAGGAGTCATAACTAAAACCTTGGCATTTAATTCTTTATTATCTGTTAGTTTTTCTATTAATGGTAATGCGAAAGCTGCAGTCTTTCCTGTTCCTGTTTGTGCTTGGCCTAGTAAATCCCTGCCTAACATTAGTTCTGGAATTGCAGCTTTTTGGATGGGAGTTGGATTTTTATATCCTTTATTTTTTAACGAGTTTAAGATCGATTGATTAAACCCAAAATCGAGAAATCCATTCTCATTATCATCTCCTTTCGATACTTCCAATAGTTGAGATTCAATTTCTTTTTTATTATCTAAGTTCTTGGACTCTAGTAGGGAACAATCATCATTCTGAGACTTTTCTTGCTCACTACCAAGAGAGTTATTATTTTTTTTTAAAGCCATTTTAAATGCCTAATAATCTTCTGATTAGGCATCCAACAAATATCTAAATTGACTTAAATTGTTGATTAGCCTTACAGAGCCGAATTATTAATCTAACATCTCGGGGTTAAGATTTTACTAATTTCTAAATAATAAAATTTAATTTAAATAATAAATATTTAAAAATTTTTTCGCTCTTGTAACAGCAGTATAAAATAACCTTCTTTCAAAATTATCTCTGCAAAAGATATTTTGTTTATCTTTTTTTTCTTTTACAGCATATTGATTTCTTCTATAATTTTGGGACCACAAAATGTTTACTTTTTCAGATTCACTTCCCTGAGATTTATGAATAGTAATGGCTATTGCTGGTACAACATTTTCTAAATTAGATGGATCAATTAATGCGACGATTTCTTCGTTGTTATCATTAAATTTTCTAAAAAGATATTTTCTTTTATTTTCTAAACCAATAAGTACTCCCATATCCCCATTTGACAATCCAAGTTCATTATTATTTTTTGTACACATGATGGGAACACCCTCATTAAAAGTTTTAAGGTCATAGGGTTTTTTTTGACCAAAAACAATTTCATTCAAATATTCAACACTCCATATTCCCGAATTTTTTTCGCATAAAATCAAGTGACTTTGTAAATCCAGAAATATCTTATCTACTAAATCCTTTTCATTAAGCAATAAATTATCAATACTATTATCAAATATATATTTTTTTTTACTTAAATTTGAAGTTGAAATATTTAACTGTTTTAAATGACTTGTAATCGAAAATAATAGATCTATCGGAATATCTTTTTCTCTACTCTTTGAAATAGTAATTTCTTTTGAATTATTATCTTTTTCTAATTCTTTTATCTTTTGATTAATTAAAGAAAAATCATTATTAAATATTAAACTACTAATTGTTGCTATATCTCCAATATTTCTATAAGTTTTTTCTAAATTTACTATACAAGATTTAATTGAACTATTATCGGAATATTCAAACAAATAATTCCATATAGAACAGTTATTTACAGGAGACAATTGATTTTTATCTCCAACTAAAATAATTTTACAGTCCTTTGCTAGCAAATTTAAAACTGATTCAATCAAGTCGATATTAACCATTGACATTTCATCAATTATGAAAATATCAAGCTCTTTTAGTTTAAATTTCAACTTAAGAGATTTATTTTGAGAATTTAAAATCCATCTATGTAAAGTTTGAAATTCTATTTGGTCTAGAAATTTGCTGAAGGAAATATTTTTTTTATCATTAAGAGCTTCTTTTAAACGAGCTGTAGCTTTACCAGTTGGAGCAGACAAACCAATATTTAAAAAATTATCAATTTGAAGGAGTTCTAGTATTAACTTTATTATTAAAGTAGTTTTGCCCGTACCAGGTCCTCCTTGAAGAAAAACTAAGTTTGAATATTTAAAAATATTTTTAATTTGATCAATTTTATTATCATCTTTATAAATTATTGATTTCATTAAATTATCGGTATCTATTTTTTTTATAAACGAATTAATAACTCTTTCTATCTTTTTTGACCATTTTGATAAGGATAATTTTCTATTTACTAATATGAATGGAGAATCAAGGGAACCAATCAAACCTAAATTTTTTAGAACATCTATATGTTTATTGGGCCAACCATCTTCTAATAATTCAAAGATTATTAAACTATTATCAACATCAATAATAGTTTCACCATTTTTTTCAAACTCTAATAATATTCTTATTACATCTTTTACGAAATTTCCATATTTTTTTTCACTAAATTTGAAAATACCTAAGATTAAATTAAATATATGATCATATTGGAACTTTTCAATATCGGTAGTAGTTTTAGTCATTCTAAAAAAGGTTATCTAAATAATTAATTCTTTTTAAAGGAGCCTTACTAATAAAAATACCTGGAGATGTATCTTTAGACTTAGATTTTTCAAATAATTCAAAATCTGGCAATCCCTTTATAAACAAATAAATATATCCTCCTAGATGTTTATGTGGTTGATAATTTTTAAGTCGCCACTTCAATAATCTATGCAATGCTAATAAATAAAGATGTGATTGCAATGGATAATGATGTTTAATCATTTCATTTCTCATATTTTCATAGTTATAGTTTCTTGGTAAACAATCACTATTATCACTACCAGAAATCAAATTGCTTTTCCAATCAATTACCCACCATTTACTATCTTCTAATTTATTTCCTAGAGGGAAAACACAATCAATACATCCTGTATGAAAGCCTTTATTCATAATTTGAAGATCATTTATTTTATTTGCATATTCTTCACCAAATTCATATTCCTGATCTAAAAAAAAGCATTTTGATATATCATTAGAATTAATATTTCTACCTTCATAAGATAGGGTTAAATCATATTTGAGTTCCTTAATTAAGTATTCATTTGGAATATCAACTAGTTTCTTATTTTGTAATTCTCTTCCTAAAGATGTATTTATTATTCTTAAAATCGCATCTTTTACTTTACAAGCCAAAGAGGTATCGATTTGATGAAAGTTCAATTCCTCAATAATTAAATCAATTAATTCTTGATTATTATCGTTTCTAAATTCAAATCTTTCTATTATTTTGTGTAAGCAAGTCCCAGCAATAGTTCCTTTTGGAAATTCACTTAAGGGATTTGGATAAGAAAAATAATTAGGATAATTCTTTGAATTCTTAAAATTAGAATCTTTGATAATTGATATATTATCTTCATAATCCCTATATTGATTAATAACTGCATCAATATTTTTATCTTTACGTATCCAAGAAGAATAACTTGAATAAGAAATAAATTGATCAGAATTAAATTCATTAGATATTTTTTTATTAAAGTTTTCGATTTTCCAAAGATTATTATTCAATGGTTTGGTTTGGAACTTAGAAAAAATTTCTTTTATTTTCTCTTTTTCTATCCTGACTTCAAAAGTAGACTTATAAATATTGATATTTTCCAAATTATTTAGTAAATCATTATTTAAAATATTATTTGTATCCTCTGTATCATTAAAAACAATAAGTTTATATTTGCTCCTTGTAAGTGCTACATAAATTAACCTCTCACTCTCTTTAAATAAATCTTCTTCTTCTATTAATTTAAATTTTTCAACCTTCGTGTAATAATTAGAAATATTAACATATATATTTCTATCAATATTTGATTTCCATAGAGGTCCTTTAATTTTATTTGACTTATTTGAAATAATTGAAAGATATGGACATAGGACTATTTCAAATTCTAGGCCCTTACTACTATGAATGGTAGAGAGATTTATTCCATTTTGAAGATTATAATCTTTCGTCAAAAAATCTTCTCCAGTAGAAATTCTTAAAATATGATCTAATTGATTTTTATACCAGTTGAAGACTATATTGAGATCAAAATCACTATTTATTAATTCTATTTCAACAATTTCTGAAAGTTGAAATAAATTTGAATTTAAATCTGAATCTTGAATAATCGAGGATGACTTGTAATTTATAAGCAGTTCATTAACAATGTTTAAAAACCCTTTATCTCTTAGTTCTTGGGACCAAGTAATGCATTTATTAATTAAAATTTCTAAATTATCACTAATTCCATTATCAAGTAAATCTTCTAACTTTATTTCTATAAACTTTGAAGTAGCAAGCAAAGTTATATGTTTTAAAGACCTGGGATTTAATAAACATTCAATGAATAGAAATAGTAGAGAACTTGCTTCTGTATCAAAAATATTTTGTTTATTTTTAATTTTGCATGGGAGGTTAAACTGATTTAATTTTTTTTTAAAATCTAAGCATTGCGAATTATTTAATGTAAGAATCACAATTTTATTAATATCAATTTCTTTATTATTTAAAATAAAGTTCACTATGTAATGAGTTACAAGATCTTCTATATCAGTCTCTTTTTTTGAAAATTCTACAATTTCAAATACATCCTTAAATTTAAATTCAGGATTAATATTTTCATTAACTCTAGAAGATAATTTACTATAGTTTAGTTTTGATTGTTTAAGTCCATCCTTATAAAGTTTATTAAGAACATCGATTAACTTTTTTGAGGATCTATAGTTATCTGTAAGACTAAAAACTTCGATTGCATTAGATCTTGCATCTAAGTAAGTTTCAATATCTCCACCTCTAAATTTGTAAATTGCTTGTTTTGGATCACCTACGCAAAGTAAAAAATGATTTTTTGTATTAAAGAACTTTTTTATTAAATTCCACTGAGTAATATCTGTATCCTGGAACTCATCAACTAAGACACATTTAAATCTTTTTTGAATTTTAGATAGAGTATTACTATTACTAATTTCCGAATCTAGAAATGTATTTTCTACAGTCTTTATAAGATCATTGAAGTTGAAAATAGAAAAACTTTCCTTTAATTCAATTAATTTTATATAAGCTAATTGGGTAAATATTCTTACAAATTCAGTAAAGAAACCTTCTTTTATTTTATAAATTTTATCTTGTAGTAAATTAAATTTAGTAAAATCTAATTTTAGATTATATTTATTAATTTCTTTAGATATATTTTCAATGTAAAAATATTTAAATAAAAGATCATCCTTAGAAATATCATATATAAAATCAATAACATTTTTAGAATTAAGCCTTTTGTTAATCTCTTCAATCCAACAAATTATTTGAGTAAATTTATCATTTCTTGGTTTTGCAGCATATATTTGACTTCTTCCACCATTCTCCTTAATTAATTTTCCCAACTCTTTAAGTTGCAAAAATAATTCCTTACCCTGCTTATTCCATTCAACACAAAACTCATTCCAATTTAAATAAAAAAAATCACTGAAATAATTATTTAAATCACTAATCTTATATTTATTATCTATTTGAAATTTACAAATATTTTCTTGATCTATATTTTTTAAAATTTCTACAAAAAATAACTTATTTATTCTACTCCCAAATCTAGAACTTATTTTTTTTTTGTTTACTGCTGAAATAAGCTCAGGGTTAAGATTTAAAAAATCATCAATCCACAAATTATCTACTACATTTTTATACAAATTATCTATATTATTCTCAATACATGGATCTTGAGTTATCCCTATTTCAATACTATATTCATCAATAATATTATTGCAAAAAGCATGAAATGTAGTTACTTGTAATTTATAAATTTCATTAATAAAATTATCAATCTCGGATATAATTTTTTCCTTTGATTTTTCCTCCTCCTTAAAATTTAGATACCAATCCTTAAGAGTATTATCTATCTTACTTTCATTATGATTTTCCAAATATAATTTTAAGTCCTTAAATCTCAAAAGTATTTTTTCTCTTAATTCAGAACAAGTATTTTTTGTAAAACTTAGCAAGAGTATCTCATCTGGTTTAACTTTTTTCTCCAAAACATTTCTTAAAACTATATGAGCCAAAGTAAAACTTTTACCAGTTCCTGCACTTGCTTCTACTAATTTAAACTTATTATCTAATTTAATTTGATTAATATCCATTTCTTTATTAAATTAAGCTTTGACCTCATTTTTATAAAGTAAGTAATTCTTAAATTTATTCATTAAATATTTCTCTTCCAAGTCAATCTTAAATTTAATAATTAAAGCTAAGCTTATTGTCAAAAATAAATAATAAATAGATAATTTTATTATAAAAACTCCAATGGAAATAAATATTAAAGAATAGTACATAGGATGACGCATAAATCGATAAATACCTGTAGTAACTAGATTGCTATTGTTTATAGGTCTTGGGAAAGGGGATAAATTTCTACCTAAGTCTTTAATTGAAACTAACATTATTATGAAAGCGATTATGATAATTAAAATACCCAGGAGATAAGAAAAAGGACTTGATTGAATTATTTGTTTTTGAGGAAGAAATTCCCATTGAAAAAAATGAAGACTAATAATAAGGAACTGTAAAAAAACAAGCATTAGATCATAAGCAGCTTTAAATAAATTTTTTAACTGAAATTTAGACATTTTTTATTTCTTTAATGCTTTAATTAGAGAACCATATAATCTGTATGATAATTGATCAAAATTATTATTTCCAAGAAAGAAATCTGGTTCTTTTTCTTCACCAAAACACATTTTTATTTCGATATTATCTCTTTCTCCTTTAGAAAAATTTTTATTACCAATCCATTTATCTGTAAAAGCTTTTTTTTCATTTTTTGATTTTATTTTTGCTTCTACATATTTATAAGAACTTTCTGGAGGAAGAGGTAAACATTTTTCAGAATAATTTTTAAAAATATTTATGTACTCCTCCAAAATTATGTTTGATTCAGTTGCTCCTGGTGATTGAATAATTTGCGATTTATAATTATTTTCTGTTCTAAAAATAACTTTAGTCCTTTTTATATTCCTCTTTAAAGAAGAAATAAAGAGTAATTTTATCCAAGCCTCACTCAAACTACTTAAACTCAAATTCGCATTAATTAATTCAATTACGGTATCATCAGCAATTAAATATTCTTCTTTATTTGCTTTTGATTTAACATAAATTCTATTAATCTTATTATGCTGTCTCAAACTTGCACATAGACTACTTAATAAGTCCTTGATTTCTTTTTCTTTTGTAAAAATACTATTTTTGGGCATAATAATACCATTTTCAACCAATTGATCATTAATATTTAATTCATTTAAATCATCAATAATATTATGATTATCAATCTCTAATTGCTGGATTATTTTTGTAATTAGTCGCGACTTTTGCAGATTGCTTACATACTCCTCGTCTGGATGATGAATAAATATTTCCTTGGGAGAAATATTGTTTTTATTAAGCCAATATTTTTGTGGGGTCTTAAACCAATAAATCAATTCTGATAATTTGTAATTTTTAATATCAAATTTTTTTTCATTCCAATTTATATCTTCTATTAAAGAATAATTACTTTTAAAAAGCTTAGATTTATCAAGATCAATTATTTCATTTTTATTTAAATAAGAATCTTTAATTATTAGTTCTCTTTGGCTTTGGTTTAAGAAACTATCAAAAAAAGAAATTAACTCTTTTATAGGAAAAGAAACATCTAATTTTTTATTGTCTTTATCATTTTTTACCCAAGAAACTATAAATTTATCTCTGCAGGCAATTAACAACTCCAGAAATGCATATTTCTCTCTTTCAAAAACAGATGGATCACCCAAATGATATTTGTTATTTAATAAATTAACGTTTTCACTCTTTGATAATTTTGGATAATAAACACTATTCATGTCTATTAGGAAAATAACCTTATGTGGAATATGCCTTGCATTCTCAATATCACTTACTAGGATCTTGTTGACTCGTGATTTGCTTTGATATTTAACTTTATTAATGCAAGTAGTTAATATTTCTCTAAAAACTTTTAACAAGATAAGTTCATCAGGTATTAAAGTTATTGCGTGATTATCAAGAATTCTATTTATTTCACTTATTTCTAAATTGAAATTTACATTAGAATCAGCAATACTTTTTAATATAAACTTTATCTTTTTAACCCAATTCGAGTAAGAAAAAGAACCCCTTATCAAATTAATATATTTTTTTAAATGAATTAATATTTTAACCCATTTATTCAAATCCAAACTTATATTTTTATAGCTAAATGGTTTTAAATTAAAAGTACTTAAATTTACTTCTTTGTCATAAATTAAGCCTAAAGTAATTCTATTTATACACCAATCTAGAGTATTTTTCTCTTCACCTAATCTTTCTTTATCATCTAATCCCCAATGAAACCCCGCTTGGGTAAGTAAGAAAATAATTTCATCCTTCTCAGTAATATTAAAATCAAAAATGTTCTGAGTTACTTTTTTAGAAAGAATATAATCTATTTTTTCAAGTGTAATTTTTTCACTTGCTATTTCAGTGATATCAATTAGAAATTCATAAATGCTTGAAGAGTCATGATTATCCTCATTAATAAAAAAATAAGGTATCTTTTCACCATTAATTAACTCATTATTAAATATGTACCTTAGATAAGGTTTAATTAAATTAGTTTGTGGAGATAAAACAGCAATATCACTATATTTAACATTCTCGCTAGAATTTATTATTTCTATAATTTTATTTCTTAAATATTCAAATTGACTATTCTGATTAAAATGCTCACAAAGTAATATTGAATCATCCCTTTTACTTACTATAAAATCAACGCTATTATTATCAATTAGTCTTTTTTGTATTTGATTAAGAAGAGGAATATCTTTCTTATTATAAAAATTAGTTGTTGGATCGAGATAAATAAGATTATTTTTTAAATTTATACCTTCTGAATAAATATTTTCATCAATTAATTTCTGAAAGTTTGCTCCAAATTTACCAAATATTTTCTCTATATTTATATTATTTAAAGTCAATTTACTTTCATTATCATCAAATTCCAACTCACCTTCAAGACAATTTATTCTATTCCATAAATCATCTCCAGGAGATAATAAATACAAATTTACCTTAATAAATTTTGAAAGTTCTGAATAAAAATTAATATGTAGTTTAGATAAGTTATTATCTGAAAAAATATAAATTTGATTTGGTACTTGAAGTTGAACGTTTTTAATTTTTCTTAAATTCTTTATTACTTCAATCATGTATAAACATGATGGCTTTTCAGATATCTTTTTCTCTAATAATTTATATAAAATAGGTTGCCAAAATTGATCTGAGTTTAAATTCTTAAATAGATTAGATGAATTAATTTCATATCTATTCCATTCAGCAATCATTTCAGGTCTGAAAATCAAATAATCAATAAAATTATTCGTGATCTTTTTTGTCAGATTGTATAAGTCTCCATCAATTGTCTTTTTATGATCCAAATATTTATTAATCCAATTTCTAAGCGGAAATGATTCTTTAAAGCTATTTAATTCTTCCAAGGAATCAATAATGCCCCATTTAATTGACTCAAAATTCCATGCGCTCATATCAATTGCAGGGAAAAAATTTGTCAATAAAGATTCGGTATACGTTGATATTGTCTTTAATTCATAAAGTGCACTTATTTTGTTTTTTATAGTTATTTGTTCACGTAACCAATTCCCCAAAAAGTAATTGGGGACTACTATTTCTAATTTCTCATTTATAGGTGGAGGACATATTTTTAATTCCTCTGCTAACAGATCACTAATTACTTCAATTTTATTTGACTTATAAAGATTGAGCAATTTACTAGATGGTTATATTACCCAACTTTAAATGGATCAATTATTTCTGCATTAGGACATTCGAATTCCCCCACAGCAACAAACTCTAAACGAAGCTTTAAGAAAGTTATAAATTTTTTATCAGTCGATAAAACAACTGCTGGGGTAGATGGAATTTTTGCTTTTAGATCAGCAAATTGGGTGGTTTGTAAAAATGATGGATTTTTTAAGAGCCAAAAATCTATTTCTTTATTATTTTCTTTATAGTTCCTCATCCTCTCTTTCAAAATTTCATCAAGTGGTTCTTCAACAGTTAAAAACTTTTCACTTGCCGCAACGAAAAAATATGTTGTCATTTTTGAAATTTAATTTGATGTAATAAGGGACTTCATTTCACGTACAGACTTTTCTAATCCTATCGCTAAAGCCCTAGCAACAATACTATGACCGATGTTTAACTCGTTCATATTGTTAATTGATGCAATTTTTTTAACATTATTGTAGTTGAGACCATGACCAGCATTAACAACTAGTCCAAGGTCATTTGCAAAATGTGTAGACTCTATAATCCTTTGCAGCTCTTTATACTGTTCAGAGCCTGATAGTTCAGCATATTTTCCAGTATGTAATTCAATATAATCAAACCCTATTTCTTTGGAATAATTTATCTGTTCAGCAAGAGGGTCAATAAATGCACTTACTTCTATATTTGAATCCTTTAAATTTCCAACAAAATTCTTGAGGTATTCCAAATTACTTTTTACATCCAACCCGCCCTCAGTAGTAACTTCCTCTCTTTTCTCGGGTACAAGCGTTACATAATCGGGAAGAATTTTTTTTGCAATTTCTAACATTTCTTCTGTAGCAGCCATCTCTAAATTGAGTTTTGTTTTTATAGTCTCTTTCAGAAGGAATACATCCCTATCTTGTATGTGTCTTCTGTCTTCTCTTAGATGCACTGTTATGGAATCAGCCCCTCCTAATTCAGCTAAAAAAGCAAATTGCACAGGGTCAGGCTCGACAGTTTTCCTTGCTTGCCTTACATTTGCAATATGATCAATGTTTACTCCTAAAGTAGCCATAATTTTGAAAATCTTAGTTTCTAGACAATCTAGTAACCGCCCAATAATAGCTAATAAAAAAAGGCAAACACTTAAATTATTAAAATATAGTAAATAGAACTTGAAGAAGAATTCCTTACATATTTGGCATAAAATTAACCCTGTATTGGGATTTATTGCAATGTTCGTAACTCAGGACGTTGTTTTGAGGTTCTTTTTCAGAAAAAAGAAAATATTAAAAAATGGTTTTTCGATTCCCATAAATTCCTCTATCATTTTGGCTCCAACCCACAGATCAAGATGGGACGGCTTAATACTCACAATGGCAATGGGTAGAAGGGTAACAAAAAAGGATTGTAGATTTATGGTTACTAAATCCGAAATGAGAGGAATACAAGGTTGGTTTTTAAAGAGACTTGGATGTTTTTCAATAAATCAATTATCGCCCTCTCTCTCAGCTTTAAGATATGCGATTAATCTTATAGAAAAAGGAGAACAACTAGTTGTTTTCCCTGAAGGAAAGATTAACAGGTATGGGAAAAAATTAGTTCTCAAAGAAGGACTATATAGATTAGCTAGATTAGCTACCAAAAAAAAGACCTCTATTACTATAATTCCAATTGGGATTGCTTACAGCAAAATACCTCCGAACTTTAGGGGCGAATTTTGTTTATCCTTTGGAAAACCAATACCAATTAATGATTACTCAAACTTTACAATCAAGGACTTTAATATACTTCTACATCAAAAAATGACTAAAGAGGAAGAAAAAGCATTAAAAAATGTAGGTAGATGAATCAGCAATAAGTTACTATGAATTTTAACTATTGAAAAAGAAAATGAAATTCTTAAAATTAATACCAATTTTATTTATATTTTTTGGAAATGTTCCTTACAAAAATGAAGTTCATGCAGAAATAAAGAATCCAGAAGACTTCAGAGTCCTCTCAGATGAGAGTAAAAAGCTTTCCATCTTAAACGTTGAATATTTGATAAAAGAAGGTGATAAATATATTAAAAACGGGGATTTTGAAAAAGCTAAGGATTTTTATTTAGACGCTAGAAAATTAGCAAAGCAACTTGCCTCTTTTTATTCTGATCTAAATTCATCGTTCAAAGGAATTGATGCGAGAATACCAAATGAAATGCAAAGAAAAGGTAAGAAAACATTACAAATTTTGGCAGAATCAAATGAGCGATTAGCTTCTTTGTACATAAAAACTGAAAAGCCTGAGGTCGCAGTACCCTTACTTGTTGAAACAATTAGAATAATGTCACCTAATAGCTCTGAAGGTAAAGAAGCTTATGAAAGATTGATCCAACTAGGATTCGTTGAGACAAAATACAAAGGTTGATTAAAATTTACTATGATTACGAAAACAGAAGTTATTAAATTAATTACTAAAAAAATCCCAAGTTCACAAGTTTTTGTGGAAAACCTTAAGGGAAATGATCATTTGCAAGTAACTGTAATTGCATCTGAATTCAATGGATTATCATTAGTTAAACAACACCAGCTAGTATATTCTGCTTTGAAGGAAGAATTAGCTTCAGAGGCTATCCATGCACTGGCACTAAAAACAGAAACTCCAAATTGAATTATGGACAACCTAACAAAAGATAAAATACAAAAACTGATCGATTCTAATCCAGTGATGGTTTTCATGAAAGGGACAAAATTAATGCCTCAATGCGGGTTTTCTAATAATGTAGTTCAAATACTAAATTCTTTAGGGGTAGAATTTGGTACGTTTGATGTTTTAAGTGATTTCTCTATAAGAGAAGGTATTAAAGAATATTCAGATTGGCCAACAATTCCACAAGTTTACTTAAAAGGAGAATTTCTTGGTGGATCAGACATTCTTATTGAGATGTACAACTCTGGATCTCTTAAAGAAAAAATAGAAATTGAATTAGCGTCTTAAAACAATTAGTGAGTATAAATACTGTATTGGTTAATAAAAATTAATATTTTAAATACTTTTTTTATCAAAAAAACCTTTATTTCCATCTCCATCTGGATCAATAAAACTTGAAGGATCTAAAATCCATCTTTCAATTAATCTTTCTAATTTCTCTTGATCCTTTTGCTCTAAACTACTGCAATTCCTCAATGCTTGGAGATAACCATCACTATATAATTTAAGATCAGATGGTGTATGAAAACGAGTAACTAAGTCTTGGCAACTATCGCAAATTGACTGAAAGTGACGAATTGCTTTAGGGTTTTCAAATGATGTCATAATTCGATAAATTCTGATTTTTATTTTGCATTTGTTATACCTTATTAAGAACGATCAAAAATTGCCTGGCCAAACAGTAATTAAGAATGCAATCAACTGAGCAAATCTTAGCTTCAACTCCTGGCAGTTCACAATTGCCTACGAGCTCTCAAACCCCCTCAAGAGTTCTAGTTGTTGAACCTCACCCCACACTTAGAACAGTACTTGTGCAAAGGCTTCGCCAAGATGGCCATCTAGCTGCAGCAGTAGGTACAGCTGCAGAAGCTATTGACTTATGCAGAGAACAATCACCTGACTTATTAGTTAGCGCAGAAATCCTCGAGCAGAATACTGCAATGAGACTAGCTCAACAATTGGGGTCTTCAGTCATAGTTTTAACGGCAAGATCAGGTGTTGAAGCATTAGTAAATCTATTAGATGAAGGGGCAGATGATGTTCTCAGAAAACCTTTTGGACTTGAAGAGCTTGCAGCAAGATGCAGAACACTCCTAAAAAGAGGAAGGATAGGATTACAAGAAAAAGTTGAGGTTGGACCTTTAGAGGTTCATCTTCTTTTAAGACAAGTTACTCTAAGCGAGAAGCCCGTAGAATTAAGCCCTAGGGAGTTTGCATTACTTTGCGCTCTTTTGATGCCACCTGGAATGGTAAGAAGTCGTCAAGAGCTCTTAAGGATGGCCTGGCCGCCTTTCAGTGGTGGTCCTAGGTCTGTAGATACTCAGGTATTAACTTTGCGGAGAAAGTTAGAACAAGCTGGATTGGGAGAAGGTGGAGGAATAACCACTGTTAGACAACAAGGTTACAGATTCAGTATTGATAATATTTAATTTAGAAAAGCACAAAGTTCACCAATAATCATTAAAACTGATAGTAATGTCAGTAATTTATATGTCCATAGTGGTGATATATAGGATATTTCATTAATAGAAATCCCAGTATTACTGGAAACAATCAATAAAAATTTTTCAAAGTTTTCCACTCTTTGTGGGACAAGAAAATTATCACCTTGAAAAGTATTAAAGTAATAAACTTTACTACCCTGACTGGTTGGCAAAGATTTTATTAATTTAATATCTTTCCAAGAAATCTCCCAATTTTTTTTTCCAAAGAATCTAGAAATAAAGCTACTTTTATATGAAATTTTATTACTGCAAGTTTCTACATAATCACTAGTGATATTGATTATCAAATAAAGTCCTAGGACAAAAATAATTATAGAGGGGATCTTTAATTTTTCGATTGAAATGAATGGTAAAGGAATTGTAAGCGCTAAATAAAGAGAAATTAACGAACTTTTTACAAAAAAAAGAGTTTTAAACTTTTCTATCATTTCAGAAGGATCCTTTTAATTGGGCAATTTAAAACTATTTATGTTTAACTTTGCGCCTATTTTGTGAGCGCATGCGTATCCACTAAAAGCAACTGCATTTAGGCCTTGACCAGGGAAGCATGAATCCCCTACACAATAGAGGTTTTGAATTTTTGTAGTGTTGAAAGGCATTGGCAAAAGTCCAAGCAACTTTTTTCTGGGAATTGGCCCATAACTACCTTCATATCTTCCAAGAAACTTTTTATGAGTTTTGGGAGTACCAATTTCTCTGTGATCAATATTTTGTTCAAGATTAGGAAGAATAGCTGATATTTTTTCAACAAGAAATGAAAAATATTTCTCTTTCTTTTCCAAATATTCTTTCCTTGTAAGGCCTTCCCATTCACTCATTGATGATGGAGTAAATGCATGTACGATATGTTTACCTTCTGGAGCAAGTGACGAGTCAAGCAATGTAGGTATAGAAACAAAAATTACTCCCTTTTCACTTTCTAATTCATCCCAATTTTCAACGATTATATGATGACAATTAAAATTATTTGATATTAGATTTTTTTCTACTCCAAGGTGAATCGAAACAAAAGAAGGTGAGGGTTTATAGGTTTCTGACCACTTATATTCACTTTTTGGTACGTTTTTACTCGTAATTAACCCTTTAGCATTACCTTTTAATCCAAACGTATCCCATCTAGTGGAATTGGATACAATAATATCTGAATATATCTCTTCCCCATTTGAAAGCTTTACTCCTACCGCCTTCTCATCCTTTAAAAGGATTTCAGTAACATTAGCTTTGTATCTTATTCTGCCTCCTAATTTTTGTATACCAAGAACCAACTTTTCTGCAATGGTTCCCACCCCCCCTTTTGGATAATTTATACCTCCAGCATGCCTATCAGTAAAAACCATTCCCGCATTAATCATAGGAGTTTTGAGAGCTGGCATTACAGACCAACAAAAACACTCGATATCGATAAATTTTAAAAGTTCAGGATCTTTTATAAATTTTCTCGCAACATCTCCTGCATTTACGGGTAGCCATCTAGCTAACCCTAAACAGGATAATGGAGATTTAAAGAAAACTTTAAAAAGATAATTTGGATCCTCTATGGATAAAAGAGGCATTGAGTCTAAACACTTAAATACACTTGAACAAGTATCGTAGAACTTCTTGATACCTTTTTTCTCCTTGGGGAAAATCGCTGATAATTTATTTATAAATTGCTCATAATTTTTATCTACAGAAATATTAAAATTATTTGGTAGATGATATTCCAATTGCACGGGATCAGGAATAGTTTCGCATTTTTCATTAACATCACTTAGAGCACGAGTTAATAAGTTGGTATAACCTTTATCTCCAAATCCAAATATCATTGAAGCGCCAACATCAAAGGTATAGCCTTTCCTCTTAAAAGAGCCCCCACTTCCTCCCGGAATAATATATTTCTCAAGAACTAATACTCGTGCCCCCTTAGTAGCTAATTGTGATGCCGTTACTAAGCCTCCAATTCCTGAGCCAATAATAATTGCATCGTAATTTTCCTTATTAAATTCCATTTTTGGACCCTTGATAACTAATCTTAGTAAATTTTGCTAAGTAAGTGGTCTTTTTCAAGAAAAGAATCTAGTGTTTTTTTAAAGTAATTCAAGGCAACTGTAGATCTTTCTTGATAAGCTTTGTACCTTAATCTTTTATCTTTAATTCTTTTAGTAAGTTCTGGAACCAAACCAAATGAAGCAGGCATTGGTTGGAATTTATACTTATTCTGGTTAGACAATATTTGATTTTTGTTACTAATAAAATTCATTAGAGAACCAATCATTGATTCATCAGGAAAACTTACTGGTTTTTTACCCTTAGCTAATAATGATGCATTTATTCCTGCAAGCAAGCCCCCTGCTGCTGCTGCTGCATAACCTTCCGTACCGGTTATTTGACCCGCAGCAAAAAGATTTTCTCTTTTCATAAATTGCAATGTCGGTAAAAGTAATTTTGGAGATTCTAAAAAAGTATTTCTATGCATTACCCCAAAACGTACAAACTCAGCGTTTTCTAAACCAGGAATCATCCTAAATATTCTTTTTTGCTCAGACCATTTAAGGTTAGTTTGAAAACCTACCATATTTAGCAATTTTCCCTCTAAATCTTCTTTCCTTAATTGAACAATTGCATGAGGTCGCTTTTTCAATCTATTATCCTTATCAAATAAATCTCCCCATTTTGGATTCCATAACCCAATGGATTTCAATGGTCCATATCTCATTGTATCAACTCCTCTTCTAGCAATTTCTTCAATTGGTAAGCAACCTTCAAAGAAATTAGCTGACTCTTTCTCAAAGTCCTTTAAATTAGCTTGTTCACCTTCTATCAGCTCATTTCTGAAATGGATATAATCATTTTTATCCATTGGGCAATTAAGATATGCTGGATCACCTTTGTCGTACCTACTAGCTTTAAATACAATCTCTTGATTAATAGTATCTCCATAAATAATAGGACTAGCGGCATCAAAAAAATGACACTCATCGACACCTGTAAAAGCTTGAATTTCATAGGACAATTTATCGGCAGTTAATGGACCAGTTGCGAGGATCGTTATATTGTCTTTGCTTGGGAGATCCAATTGTTCAAATTTCTTAATTTCAATTAAGGGATGATTAGATAAAGCATCAGTTAAAGCGATACTAAATTTAGATCTATCAACCGCCAAAGCACCTCCTGCTGGTACAGCAAACTTGTCTGCTGTTTGAACAATTAGTGATTTAAAAAATCTAAGTTCTTTTTGCAATAAACCTGCAGCTCGATCTGGACTTAAGGCACCAAAACTATTACTACAAACTAATTCTCCAAACTCACCCGTATGATGAGCTGGAGTTAATTTAGTAGGTCTCATTTCAACTAACTTTACTGATATACCAGAATTTGCTACTTGCCAAGCAGCTTCAGATCCTGCAAGACCAGCTCCGATAACTATTACTTCTTTAACTATCAAACTTTATTAATCCTTGCCCAAAAAGTCTCTATTGAATTGTTCTCTTGCTGGTTTTTGTATATTAAAAATGACCCAAGCTAAAGCAGCGATAATTGGAGCGAAAACTACGATTGTTCTAAGCATTTTAGAAATTCTGTTAATTATCAGATCATTTTAACTTTTAACTGTAAATTTAGAGAGAAATTTTAATTTTTTATTTCATTAGTTAAGAATTGTTTTTCTATTGTTCAACTTGAGATAAAAAGTTGTTTTTTTTACCTTAAAAAGGGATAATTTCATATGTACTCAATTTTACAAAATGGGTCGCTAGCTCAGCGGTAGAGCATCCGGCTTTTAACCGGCTGGTCCTGAGTTCGAATCTCAGGCGACCCACATTCTAAAAAATTGAGTTCTTCTATTGAAAATTCTCGCCAAAATAAATCCAAAATTCGCAAAATCAAACTTTTCGTAAATACTGCTGCAATTTATAAATTTTTAGCTTAAAGAGTTCATAATACAATCAGTTTAGAAATAATGAGTGTCGCTAATACTCCTAAAAATAACAATTCAAAGTAATTTGTTGAAAGTTAAATATTAAATTTATTAGCCAAATTCATCAGGATAAAACCTTTTCTTTGTCCGAAGGTTTATCAAAAAATAAAATAATTTTAATCGTTTTAAAAATAAAAAATTCACAATTAAGTACGAAATAACGAAACATTTTTAAAAATGCAATTATCTCATTAGTAACTAAATAAAGGTTAAGTTATCTCTCATTAATGTGCCAATTCTGTTACAGGTTTTCAAAATCCCTAAGTATTAAATTATTTTTTTAAAAAAACAAAAAAATACTTTACAAACCTTCATAAAGCCTGTTACAATAATTTACATAATTTACTTTATTATTATGACTCCTGAAGCAGAACGTTTTAATGGTTGGGCAGCAATGTTGGGTTTCGTTGCGGCAGTTGGTGCATATGTCACTACTGGACAGATTATTCCTGGTTGGTTTTAATTTAAAATTAAAACTCCTTATAATTAGACGTTAAAACCTTCTTTTTAGTTCTACTAAAAGGAGGTTTTTATCATCTTAATTCTTCAGAAGTAATTTGTTTGATTTATAATTTGTTATAGAAAATTTAAAGTTTTCCACAACAACTTTTAATTAAACAATATTACTTTTTAATAGACAGGAAAATTATAGTATGCTAATTATTTTGTTTTTTAATCACTTTTAAAAATTACAAATTTTTTGAGCAGATTTTATATTTGAGTTTAAATATACTAATCAAACATCAAGTCCTAAAATATCTTGATTTTTTTTGACTAAATAGTCATTTACATAATTTATTTAATATTAGCTGGAGGTTTTTTTTCAATAGTATCTTTACAAGTTGAGCATAATAAATGTCCTTTTTTATTCCAAAACGTTTTTGTAGATCTTTCAATATCCCTCCTACAAATTAAACATTTAAATATTGGAGACATTTATTGATATAAAAATAGATGAGACTAATTAATACTATAAAGAAAGTAAATTTAGTTAATATTCGGAATTTTAAAATGAATATAAAAAGTTCTTTGAACAAACATAATAGAAATTCAAAGCTCAGGCAAAATATAATACCAAAATTATTAATGATATTAAAAGAGGTCTACCAATCGG
>JFLX01000092.1 GCA_000634215.1 Prochlorococcus sp. scB243_495L20
TTCACAGCAACGTTTTCTATTTGAGGAATAATCTGTCAAAGAAGTTATCCATTCCTTGATCAAAAAGAGAGATTCTTTATTTAGGCTGTAATACACCCATCTACCTTCTTGCCTATCTGAGATAAGACCAGCTTCCTTCAGAATTTTTATGTGATATGAAATTCTTGATTGAGACAATTTAGTTAATTTCATAATATCGCAAACACAAACTTCTCCATCCATCATTAGATCTATTATTTCTAGCCTAAAAGGATCAGAAAATGAAACCATCAACTTAGATATATTTTCTTTTTTTACCTTGCTAATCTCTTTTAACAATTTTAAAGTATTTAAATTCTTTTAAATGTAGCTTAAATAAAAAAGATTTCATTAATCAAAACATCTTGATATATCAAAATATTTTGATCTATGATTT
>JFLX01000093.1 GCA_000634215.1 Prochlorococcus sp. scB243_495L20
TATTTTGATGTATGATTTATATAGAAAATTTCAAAGTTATGAAAATTGGAATTAATGGTTTTGGAAGAATTGGCAGATTAGTCTTCAGAGCATTATGGGATAGAGCTGATATAGAAATAACTCATATAAATGAGATAGCAGGAGATTCGAATGCCGCTGCGCATTTACTCGAATTCGATTCAGTCCATGGCAGATGGGGGAAAGATATAAAGG
>JFLX01000094.1 GCA_000634215.1 Prochlorococcus sp. scB243_495L20
CTGCTTTCGTTAATGCAGTTGAATACGAAGATGGTGATGGAGGAGAGCAAGAGGATGTATGCAAAGTTTAATCCCTACTACCACTGGATCTGCTAAAGCTATTGCTGAGATCTTTCCAGAATTAAAAGGAAAATTAAATGGGCATGCAGTAAGAGTTCCTCTACTTAATGGCTCTTTAACTGATGCGGTTTTTGAATTAAATAAAGAAGTGA
>JFLX01000095.1 GCA_000634215.1 Prochlorococcus sp. scB243_495L20
TAAAGGAAGCTTCAGAAACTTATTTAAAAGGAATTCTCGGCTACGAAGAAAGACCTTTAGTTTCTGCAGATTATGTAAATGACTCTAGAAGTTCAATAGTTGATAGTTTATCAACGATGGTTGTTAATTCAAATTTATTAAAGATATACGCTTGGTATGACAACGAGTGGGGTTACAGCTGCAGACTTGCAGATCTTACTGAATATGTAATCAAAAAAGAGATTTAATTTATGTCTTTATGAAGTTATCTAATATTCAACAATACAGTGTTGTAACAGCAAAC
>JFLX01000096.1 GCA_000634215.1 Prochlorococcus sp. scB243_495L20
CAGCAATTAGAAAGATATGGGGCCAGAAAGAAAGTCCAGATCGTAAAGTCATCCAATTTTGGAGTGCCGTATTAATGGTCATACCATCTTTGATAGGAGTCGCATTATGGAGAGAAAGTTCTCCATCTATAGCAATAATTTTAGGCCTTACTATTTTTGGATTTGTTTTTGCAATGAATTCCTCTACACATTCTTATATGATTTTGGCCTACTCTGATAATGAAAAAGTCAGTTTAAATGTTGGCTTCTATTACATGGCAAATGCTGCTGGAAGACTAGTTGGAACATTACTATCTGGCTTACTATTTATGATTGGGAGAAATCCGAGTATTGGTCTTCAATATTGTCTTTATTTTTCATCACTTCTAATATTCTTATCTTGGATTTCGAGTCTTAAATTACCAACAATCAAACAAAGCTTACCAGCTCCATAAAGACTAATTTTTAGGAATTAGAATATTTTAATGGCAAAAATATCCTTAATTGAACTTGCAAAAACTTTCCTAAAAATTGGTATTTTAAGTTTTGGAGGACCCTATGCTCATATTTCCTTATTCGAAGATGAACTTATAAATAATAAAAAATTGATATCAACTCAATCTTTTGAAAAAGGTATTGGATTATGCCAAATACTTCCGGGACCAATATCTACTCAATTGGCAATATATATAGGTCTTAAAATAAATGGTTATCTTGGTGGATTGATATCAGGTATAAGTTTCATTATCCCAGGATTCATTTCGGTATTAGCTCTTAGTTTTTTTTGGCAAATTGGTTCTGGATCAAAATTCTTAACAGATTTAATTTATTTTAATCCGCCTATTATTGCAGGAATAATTTTTTCATTCTCAT
>JFLX01000097.1 GCA_000634215.1 Prochlorococcus sp. scB243_495L20
TTTGATCGAATATTATTCTCTAGCTCAATATTATTTCTACTTATATTTGCCAAATATAATAGTATTCAATTTCCACTAATTACAATACTTACTATTGCAGGATTGATAAATATATTTTTAAAGAAATTCAAAGATATTTTTTATAGCTTGGTCCCTTTATCTATATTTTCAACAACCACATTTTTGAGTAGCTCGGTCTTTTTAGATATATCTAATTTTTTTTATTTTTTAAGAGAGTCTATAAACTTAAGGTTTCTAGTAGATTATCTTAATCTGTTTTTTTTCTTCTTTAAATCGGGACTTTTTATTTTTGGAGGTGGATTAGTAATCATTCCTCTTATGAGTGATTATGTTATCTCGCAAGGATGGTTAACAAATAATGAATTTATAGATGGAATAATGATTAGCCAAATAACGCCTGGTCCTGTCTTATTAAT
>JFLX01000098.1 GCA_000634215.1 Prochlorococcus sp. scB243_495L20
CCAACCATTGGGATTTGAACTAAACCTCTCGTTACCTTTGCTATGTCTGCATCTTTCATTGGATCATCTGATGCACCGAAGTTAACAGTTTGATCAATAAATGCTTTTCTTCCAGAACCAGAACCAACAGCTTGGTAATTTACTCTTGGCCCGCCTGATGAGGCTAGATCTTTGAATCAACGAGTGTAAATTTTGGCAGGAAATGATGCTCCAGCACCGCTTAATCTTGTTCTAGCAGAAACACTTGTG
>JFLX01000099.1 GCA_000634215.1 Prochlorococcus sp. scB243_495L20
TTTAAGAAAAGTTTAAACTCTCTTTAAATTAAACTTGTTTACTTTATTTCTTACCCTTTTCTTAACCTAAATTCGTTCCTATAAATTTGGATATTTATCCATTTTTACGTGTTGAGGTTTATGAAACTTTTTCAAAAATTAATTGCTGCTCCTGCCATCATTTCTATGGCATCAGGTTTTGCAGTAAACGCAGCTGAGATCAATTCAACAGATCTTAGTGACTATTCAAACTCTAACAATCTAGTATCTTTAGG
>JFLX01000100.1 GCA_000634215.1 Prochlorococcus sp. scB243_495L20
CTAGTAGTCCACAATTAACATTTTGTTCTGCAGAGAGATCTTCTATTAATCTTAAATCATGAAATACCTAATATTTATTATTTTATTCATCGCCCCAGTTAAAGCTGAAACAAAATATTATTGGCAGGGTGTCAGGCATTATTTAAATCGACCCAAACTAATGATAGAAGCATGCAAAGATATGAAAGAAGAAAATGACATTGGAACATCTGCTTTCGAGAGTATGTACATGCCAACATTACCTGATAGGCTTTGGTTAGCTATTGGCAAAAGAGATTCTTATTGGGCAGATGACTCCAAAGAAGGAAGCATTCTTTTTACAAGAGAAGGGGTTTTGAATTTAAAAAAATTTATTGCAGAAAAATCATGTCCTAATATTTTTTAAATTTTCCCTATAAATCTGTTCTAAGACACGGAAAGATAGTTTCAATAATCGCTCCACCATCTTTATGATTAAATGCCTTTATAAAACCTTTATTGTTATTAATTATTTTTTTTGTAATTGAAAGACCTAAACCACTTCCACTTTTCTTAAATTTAGTCCTTGATGGATCCCCACGATAAAAACGAGAAAAAATGTCATTTGATTCATTTTCTTCTAATCCAATACCTTTATCTCTAACTCTTATAACAACAGAGCTAGCTCTCTTAAAAATTTCAATTTGTATGCACTCTTTTGTTGGGGAATAACGAATAGCGTTATCTAAAATATTTATAAATGCTCTTTTTAAATTTTCAATATCCCCAGATATATAATATTTTGTTGGAGAAAATAAATTTATTTTTATATCCTTTTTTTCTGCA
>JFLX01000101.1 GCA_000634215.1 Prochlorococcus sp. scB243_495L20
CATAATCAAATCTGAAATAGATATTTTTTTGTTTTTATTAAAATCTTCGTTACTTTCTAGCTTAGAAAGCTCTAAAGTCTCTTCGGCCATTTTTCTTAATCTTTTTGACTCTTTCTTAAGTCTTTTAACAAGATACCTATCCTTTTTTGATACTACTGATTCAAGTCTTTCCCCAATTAAGATAAGTGATGTAAGAGGAGTTTTCAGTTCATGAGACACATCATTAATTAATTGATTTTGTCGTTTTTTTATCGATTCAATTGATAATTTACTTTCCAATAAAATTAAATAATTCTTTTTCCTTCCTCTAACAATATTTACCGAAATGGGTACTCCCGCAATTATGAAATCAAGGTTGAATGGAAA
>JFLX01000102.1 GCA_000634215.1 Prochlorococcus sp. scB243_495L20
AAGCTCATTAATATCATTAATTGCTTTTCCAATAACATCTTTATATTTGATAACCCTAATAAGAGATAAAGCTTTCTGATTGATAAATTTTATTGTTAGATCAGATGATAAGATTATCCACCCTTGCGATGAATAATCTAACCAAGACAACACTTCTTGAGGTTTAATTTTATCAAATGGGAAATCAATAGTTTTTTTATACTTATTT
>JFLX01000103.1 GCA_000634215.1 Prochlorococcus sp. scB243_495L20
CTTAGCCACCTAACATGAACATCTACAGTTTTAGTATCACCAATAAAGTCAATTTCCCATATTTTTTCAAGTATTAAATCCCTTGACCATACTCTTTTTGGATTTTTCATAAATAACTCTAATAATTTAAACTCTTTTGGAGATAATGTTATTTCTCTATCAAAAGAAGTTACCCTACATTCTTCCAAAAACATTTTTATATGATTAAACTCGAGAACAGTTTTTGATTTTTCTATATATTTTTTATTACGTTTAGATCTTCTTATTAAGGCTCTAGATCTAGCAATTAATTCATTTAAACCAAAAGGTTTTGTTAAATAATCATCTGCACCAACCTCTAATCCAAGAACCCTGTCTGATTCATTATCTTTAGCACTCAAAATTAGTATGGGTGTATAGTCTTCGTCATTTCTTATTTTTCTACATAACTCTAATCCATTTAGTCCTGGCAACATTAAATCTAGAATTATTAGGTCAACATCTTTTTTAATATCATTATTAATAAAATCTAAGGCACTTAAACCGTCTTTGAAACTTGACACTCTAAAACCTTCGCTGCTCAAGGTTTCACTGAC
>JFLX01000104.1 GCA_000634215.1 Prochlorococcus sp. scB243_495L20
CTGTAAGCCTAATACTCTTATCATCCTCTACAAGAAGAATTCTTGAGTCTTGCAAACTTTTATGATCTTTAATAGCCATTTAAAGTTCCAACAATTTTATTTTATATAATCAAAATTATTTGATCTAATTTTTTCATAATTAATTTACATTGAATTATTATTTTTTTATTTAATCTTATTTCCTTTTTAATTTTCCCTTAAACCTTTTTACCT
>JFLX01000105.1 GCA_000634215.1 Prochlorococcus sp. scB243_495L20
TACTTAATAACTTCCTAATCCAATAATCTTAAGTTATATATATCTTCTATATTTTTACGCCTTGAATATTGAAGACAATCATATAAAAAAAATAATAAATGATTATAAAAAATTCACCTTCTCCCAAAAACTCAAATCAAGCCCAAGAAATAGGGCATATCAAATATTCTTATAAAGAAAGTTTTAAAAGAGAAAATAAATCTATTTTGGATGATTCGGAATTTATTGAAAATTACAATAACGCCCTTAAATCACCACAATCAAGAAGATTGTATAAAGATACAGAGAATGAAATTCATTTGGACTCAATTGATGCCCAGAATATTTTACCTCTAGATAAAATTTCTATTTAAAATTTTATTAAAAACTACTTTTAAAGATTTTTTAAATATATCTTAAATCCGACCTTCTTTTTTTAATGTTAGCTTACTTCTACGTTCATCCAATTTATTTGGACGCATGATAAGAGAATAGGGAACGGGATTCTCATTAACTGCATAAGATCATGAATGAGCTCTCTCAAATAAGAGAAAAAATTACAAGAGCCAAGAGGCTTTATGAAGCCCAAATCTTGGCAACTAAAAATGGAGAGGTTACTCCATATAGAAGATCAGTCTTTGAAGAAAGAATTAGGGAAGCACAAAAAGAAATGAGATTGCAAGACACCAAAAAATAAATTCTTTTGTAAAAATCTATTTTGTATCAGCTACATTCTTGAAGAAATCACAGTAAGCCATTAATTCTGATTCGGTTTCAATTTTTAGATTTAAATCATTAATTGCTTTCTTGGTATCAATTCTGTAGCCATACCAATCTAGACAAACTTCTCTCTGCCTTTGGGTTTCAGAAACCTTTTGAGTACCTATTTTGTTTGAGTTACTAGTACAACTCGCAAGGAAAATAGTTGAGAGAGCTAGTAGTGGGAATAGTAGTCTTTTCATTTGTTAATCACAACAACTTTCCGTTGTTGCTGAAGAAGTCCAAGATGATTCTTCCATTGTTGAAAGGTCAACTCTATGCGTTGCCATCCAGTCACCATTAGCTTCTACAAACTTTTGAACATTACCTTCTGGAGCTTGATGAATAACAATAACTTTTTGAGGATCTTTCTTACTTACTCCTCTAAAAAGTGGCTTAATATCAAATTCTGAATGCCTTTTATCTGCTTCTGCACTATCAAATATTGCTGCCCATTCATCGAAAGTGCTTTCAATTCTAAAAGTAAAAACAGATGTTATAGAACAAGACATAATAAAGATATTGTTTGTATATATAAAATAAATCTATTTT
>JFLX01000106.1 GCA_000634215.1 Prochlorococcus sp. scB243_495L20
CGAATGATGCAGTAGTTGTATCTGAGAAACTACCAGCTTCAAAATTGTTAAGTCTGGCTTCTAAACCATCTACACGACTGTTAGTAACAGCGAGTTCTTCAGCAGGGTTGAAGTCGTTAATTGTGACTTCGTTTGCAGTAGCGGACATTGGCGCAAGAAGACCAAGTGTCGCTGGAGCTACTAGCAAGCTTTTAAAAAGCTTCATAAATTTCCTCACACGAAATTTAAAGTACACCTCAAGATAGTGTATTTGGGTATACAAAATCAAGTATTAACGGCTACATTTTTGGATAATTTGTGCCACTTTCTAAACTTATACAGTCATATTTAAATTATTTGTCTGTTTTTTTCTTAAATCATTGATTTGAATATTTATATCTTTTTGGAAATTTTAAAAGAAACTTTTTCCGTTTTGTATTTTTTCTTCTTTCTTGTATCAACCGCATCTACGTACCATCCAGAAGCTAACCTAGTGTCAATTTCCTCATAACTTTCGTTTTGATTTAATTTATTTAAGGATTTTTTTTTGTAATCCATAAATTCTAATATTTTATTTCGATAAAAAAAATATAGCATTTAAATAAAATTTGAGCAGTAAATTAATTTGATTAAGATTTTTATAGATTTTGAAAATTATTTTCTTGTAGACTTTACTTTCCTGAAATCTTTAGAAAAAAGAAAAAAAACTTTTATTTCCCTCATCAGAAAAAATAATTAGTTATATTTTTTTTAATTTATACCTGAGGAGCACAAGGTCAAATGACTCACCTTAATCTTATTGTAAATTCTCTCCCTAGAGACTTGCTAGAATTTGTTTTTTTTCTTGCAGTTGGTTTTACAGCAGGTTCCGTTGGAATAATCTAAACCGTTACTTTACTAAATACAAAGTCAAATATAAAATATTTTTGATTATCTAATAAACAATTCCCTAAACAGATTAAATTAAGAACAAACATATTTTCCTTTCAAAGCATTATCATCGATTCAACAGGAAACTGGAGTTTTGATCTACCCTTAAGTTCCCTTAATTCAACAACTGTTATTAAACCTAGAATTTCTTTTTTTTGGTCTCGAAGCAACCTCGAGACACAATTAACCGTTCCTCCCGTAGCTAACAAGTCATCTACGATTACGAAAGAATTGAACTTTTTCAGGGCATCACTTTGTATTGAAAGAGAATTCTGTCCATATTCCAAATCATATTCTCTTGTTAATAAATGGCCTGGTAACTTTCCCGGTTTTCTCGCGACAATCATGGGTTTAGATGATTCTAGAGCAATTGCAGAACCAAAAATAAATCCCCTAGCATCTATAGAAATAATCGCTTCAGCATTTTTTAAAAATTGATTTGAAGACATTTTTAAAATAAGGTCCTGAAAAATGTCTGGATATTGAAGAATTTCTAAAACGTCTTTAAAATCAATACCTTTTTTGGGGAAATCCTTATAAGTGATAATGAAATCTTCTAATTTTTTCATACTTCTAAGTCTCGAAAGAAATTCAGATGAATATCCTTATGGAATTCAATTTATATTAAAGATATGTCGTAATTTAAAAAATTTCAAAACCAACTTATGAGTAATGTAGTTTCTTGATTTGGATAAATTAATTTATAGAATTAATAAATAGATTTTTTTAAAAACAGAACCTCAAATCAATTTCTGACCTAAAAAATGATTTTTTCGTCAAATTGAGGAATTTGATCTTTTACATAACGGTTATGAACTATTTTCCTATATGGTAGGCGCAGCAAAGTTAGGTTGAAAGGGTGCTATCGGGAGCATACCTTTTATAAAAGAAACTGATCGCAATAATTGACATTCTTGCTTTTACTACTAACTAATAACGAGAGAAAGAGGCAGAAATAAAGTAGCTCGGGTGCCTTCACGATTAAGAAATATTTACATCCGTATACGACTTGGTCTACCTCAGATCTGTTAGCCCAACTTTATTTCTTACTAATTCTAAGTTTTGAATCCTTATTTTGGAGTTCCAAAGCGCCACACCAGACTAGCGTCAAAGGTATTGGCATCCAGACTCCCTTCTTTAGAAATCACTTTTCCTATACCCGTTTGAAGGCTTAAGTCTTCATTTAAATTGTATTCCAACCCGACACTAGGTTTGAACAATAGTGCGCTGCCGCTATCAACACCTCCTCCAGCTCCCGCACCAATTAGCATTTCGCCATAAAATTTCAAGTTCTTCCAACTCGGGCCAAGAATTCCTACCCCCCAGTGTCCCTCTGAATATCCGCCAGCCCCTCCTCCATACGCGCTTAAACCCTGTCCTGTAAGGTACCACCAATCTCCTAACATCAAGTCAATTTTACCTCCCAAAAGTTGCATATCTCGTGAAGAACCTCCCTTTCGTTGAGCATCAAAATACCATTGGTGGGCTGGGCGGAAGCGCCATTTGATAGTTTTTATAAGATCTGTTTCCAATAAAGGTGCTCCTTTTAGATCCTGAGCAAAAGTTTCCATTACGTATGCCAAATTTAAGCCGAGATATGGGGTATCAAATTTGCCATCTGGAGCAGTGAGATAGCCGCCATCCATAATTAAACTTAGATCAGGAGAAAATCGGTATTCCAAGCCTAAATTTGCTCGAGCAACAAACCCTCCACCGGTCTCGACCGACCCGCCACCTGCGCCACCGATGGAAAGGGCTGGGAGAATGGCCATTTTATCGTCATTGGTTAGGGGGAGGCGATAGCCTATCCCGGCTAAAAGTTCGGCGTATCCGCCAACACCTCCTGATAGTGCGCCAGAAGTTTCAAAGGTAGTAAACCAATTATTATCAATAAAGTAAGAGTACTCTACTCCGAATAACCCTAGTGAATTGTTAAGCGACCCACCAGAGGTAGTTTTGCTGCCGTTGGCCGGTGAATAGTTGCGAATGCGGGCGGCTATGTGAGATCTGTGGCGGCTCACATTACTCCAATCAACTCCGAAGTAATCATCCATAGTAAGTCCATCATCTTCCCACTTGAGTATCAGTGAACTGAAGGGAATATCCAGTGAAAGCGCTATTGCATCGCTGGAAATATTTCCGTTTGGAAAGTCTACGTATGTATAATTCAGGCCAAATTGGCTCAATCCAAAGTCGTACTTTAGAGCGAAATGAGGGCGTAACATCAATCCTCCTCCTTGCGCCGCGGCACCCCCGCCTCCAGCACCTACATAGCTCCCTGCATCGAAAATAAAGTTATTAAATAACTGACGTTCCAAACCTAAGGTATAGCCTCCAGTAAAGAAGCCACCACGTTGTCCAGTCGCAGCACCGTAAAGAGTAATACCCCCGTAAAACCAAGGGTTTAGTTTATCGTAAGCCCCAAGACTGTATAAACCCATTTGTTCGCCCACATCTGGCATATCAATTTCCTCAAAAGAAAACCTTAAAGTACGATTTCGCCAAGTTGAAGAATCTTTTTGAGCTTTGTTAAAATTCTTCTTTGATTTATTTTTTAAATTTGTTTTTTCAAAATAATTTTTATCGTCCTTATATGTTTTCCAGATAATCTTTTTTAAAGGATTTTCCTTTTTTTTGCGAATTTCTTCCCACTTAATTGGATTAAATTCAGAAGAATCTTCTTTAACTTTTTCTGCAAATACTCCCAGAAAGTTTAAAAATTGAGCAATTATGAAAAAATAAAATACAAACCTCATTTCATAAATCACTTAAATTTTGATAAATTATTTTTCTTCAATAATACTCCTTATTAATAAATATAAAACATTTATTAAAAATTCAATCAATCAGATTAAATGTCATGAATAAAAATATGGGAATTCTTTCTTTAGGGGAGTTTGTTTTCTGAAGTTATAAATTATTTTCAAGCGTCAAAACATTCTTATATAAGGCTACAAAGCTCATTTCCAAGCCTCAAAAATGATTTTTTATAAAAAATTTAGAGATTTAGTCTTTTATAGATGACTGTTATGAACTAATATCTTATGAGCGGGGCGTGGCGCAGCTTGGTAGCGCGGGTGCTTTGGGAGCACTAGGTCGCAGGTTCGAATCCTGTCGCCCCGACCATTTAAACCCAAGTTATACTAGCGAGTTTCCCAGACTCGTTTTTTTAATGCAAAATATGACCACTCGAAATGTGGTCAAATAGTGGTCAAATTTGTTGACAGTCGATCTAAAATAAGCGTTATTATTTCCTTTTATTATGAAAAGATTTTTAATACCTTTATTAGCTGCTCTCGCATTACCTACTCCTGTCAATGCTAATTATCTTTGCACAATCGACGAAGTTGTCTGGGGCAAAAGTAGAAAATTAAAAGAATATGAACAATTTAATATCATTGCATTTACTTCAACTAATAGGCTTGATGAGGATGGTGAAAAATTGAAGAAGGGTTTTATATACATCCTAGATGAAAATAAGAATAAATATAAATATAAAGGGGATTTGAATGATGATGATAGATTTTTCTATTCAAGAACTTATGAATATGAAAACAATCCCTTTGAAGTAATTTATGAGATTGGCGATTTTGATGGTTCAGGAGGAGAATTTAAAAGAACAGTAAAAAATTTAAAATTTAAACCAGGCAGTGATTTTTATGACGAAAAAACTGCCAAAGCTGTATTAAGTTATTCACCAGAATCGCGCACTGGATTAGTACATAAAGGAACATGTAAAAGACGCACGTATGATCTTGATAAAAAAATTTATTATTGGAGTGAGATTACAGGAAATGAATCAGAATCGGAATCAGATCTAGATCTTTTTAAAATGCTTGGAGAAGGATTACAAAAAACCGACTTGTTTAAAAACTAGCGAGTTCCCCAGACGCGCTTTTTTATTACAAAATAAGACCACTCGAAATGTGGTCAAATAGTGGTCAAATGTTACTTAAATTGTCCGGACAAATCACGCAGAATTAAGCAAAAAATTTGCTATAGCTCGAAAACCTAGTGCTGCACTAGAGCAAATAAGTGCTTTGGGAGCACTAGGTCGCAGGTTCGAATCCTGTCGCCCCGACTCTTAAAAACCAAGTCAATATAGCGAGTTACCCAGACTCGCTTTTTTAATGGGAAAATTGACTTCAAAAAGTGATGTCGATTTAATCTCAAATTGAGATTTTTTTAAAATTTCATTTCTCCAAAATTTATTTTTTTGAAAGTCGATCTACAATCAAGGGGCATTTATCTCTTTTTTTAATGTCAAGTACTCAAGCCATAGAAAATTTAATTAATGGTTATGCAACCAGTGAAGATTCTTCATTTCTAATACCGAATGCAACTAAAGATTTTTTGGCTGTAAGGCCAAGTGGAAATCCAATCTCTGCGCAGGGATTAGTGGGGATGTTTGATAGTAAAGACTTAGTTGCAGAATCCTCCGAATTAATCAAAACCCACAAAATTGAAATATACGGTGATATTGCATACGCTGTTTTCACTTTGAATGAAATCTTCAGCTATAAAGGAAATCAAAATATAGATCTTTCAACTTACACTTGCATATTCAAAAATGAAAACAGTACATGGAAATATGCCTGGATGCAAAGATCACAAGGAACTACTGATATGAAAACTTGGGAATAAATTAAACGCTTACTACTTGCACCGCAGGTAAATTAAGGCTTGGTTATCCTGAATCAATAATCCATGAAGAAATACCTTTTTAATTAATGTTGCGACTTCTTCCGTTACCGATTTTTATTTGTATTTATCTTTGCTCTTGGTGGAGATGTAAAAAAATATTATCGCCAGTGATAAGCAACTAAACTCTTGCATTGATTGGGCATATATAAAAAATTTACCTCTACCACCAAAACCTTCTTTTTTCGAGTTTTATATTGTTTATGTCTCTTCTTTTTTTTAATTTCCCTTTGGGTTAATTATTCAACAACTACCTTTTGCGAAGAAAGTAAGATACTACGAAAGAGAAATGAAATTAATATTTGATAAATGGAATTTAGAAAAAATTAAAAAAAATAGTTAACTAATTTATTGATATGTCTGGAGTAAAGATATATAAATTCCTAATAATACAAATATTGCCACACCTATTCCCATAACTGTAGTGGGTTGATTATTCCAAAAATTAGTTAAAAATTCCATTGATTGGGAAGTTTAAATTTTTTTAGCTCTATGAGCTCTACTCATAACTTTTCTCAAAATATTATTTTTAATTGATAAATCAGAAATAAAATAAAGAGTTAAAAACAAAACTAGTTTTGCAAAAAATGAGATTTGCATAATAAAAATAACTCTACAGTCATAAAAGCAAATTTCATTAAAATTGCCAATTTTTTAGAAGACCTTATAGGAGGTATTTTTATAGTTGAATACGAAAGACTGAAAAAAAACAAATGCAACAAGATCAGCAGTCCTCGCGTTCGGAGAAGCTCCGGTTAGATATAAGATAGAGTTAGTGGAAAGAGACTTATGAAGGAACTAGAAGAAAATACTATCGAACAAATAAGAACTCTTCTTAATTATTTAGAGCAAACAGATCTATTAAAAAACAAAGATATTCTTAAGTGTTTAGATGTAATAGCAAGAGAGTATGGCGGGGAAGTAGTTGACAAAAATTAAATGGCAAATCCAGATCAAAAAATAATATTGCTAGAACAAGCTTATGACGAACTAAAGGCAATTTGCACCAAGTTCCAAAACGAATCTGGAGCTACAGATATGGAAGTAAAAACTTTACTTAGAGAACTTGCGAGGGTTTATGAAAAAGATATTGATGACAACTATGACATAGATTGGGAAGTTTAAATAAGTTTATTTGATTTTCTTTTGCTATCAATTAATTGAGGCCAAACCTCATCAGCACACTCTACGTTTGCTGCAAGACATAAATTGATTCTATATAGTTGCGAGTCGATTTAATAACCCTTTAAGTAGTTGGAATTTCTGGAAGGGTTTCTTGTTACTGATATTTATTTAGTAAACGGTTATAAATTACCAACAATACCATTAACCCAGCTATTCCATAAATTGCACGGAATGGATCGTGATGACTCTGCCAAAGCTCCTTTAAAAATTCCTTCAATACTTCATAGCCAATGCCCAATGAGAATAGCACCCATAAGATTTTTCTCTAATTAATTTGCATAATTTCTTACAACTGGTAATTTTAGTGGGCTTCAATAAATTCAAATGCAAGATCAAAAAATTGAAAAGATAGCAGCTTTTGCAGTAAACATAACTAAGGTGCTGGTAATAATCTATCTAGGCTTCGCAGAAGTATTCAAAATTGGCAAATTACTTATAGAGAATTTAAAAACTGAATTTGATATTTCTCGAAAATGGGCTTCACAAAATTATTCAATTCTAAAAAAACGACTAGCGGAAGGAAAAATAGCGGGTTTTATAGAAAATTAGTAAGCGTTATATTTACGCAACAAGTTTGATTGTATATACAACATCCTTACAATTATTTTTTTTATCCCATTCCTTTGCGAAAGGAGATTGCATCTCTGCACCTAATTTTTCTAAGTCGGTACAGTTCATTAATAAATGAGATTTGTGTTCATTCACTTTTACAAACTCGTAATCAGTTACAAACTCTTTGCACATTTCTTCAAGAAATAGTGTCGTTACATCATTTTTAAATTCTTCAAATTTACAGCTAAAAGTTGAGATGATGAGAGTGTTCACTAAAAAAAGGGGCTAATTGCCCCTTATTTTAGATCGACTGTCAATCTTTATCTATGAGTAGACTTTGGCAACTATTGGACCAGCTTCTTCATCAGTAAATACTGGTGTGGTTTCCCAATTGAGAAATTCACCCCATTCAGCGGCATGTTGATATATTGCTTTTGGATCATCAGTCTTTAAAACTATCCAACCCTCTAAAGAACCGGGTGCATGATATCTTCCAATCATTTCAACTCCAGGATAATCTCCCCCACCACCAAGAAATTTTTCTGCACCTTTTTGATGATATCCGGCCTTAAATGACCAATGCTGAACATAAAGCATTTTATTTTTTAATTTTTATTGGCTTTCTATTACTAGCAAAAAAAATAATTACTGAAAATAAATTGTTTTAATTGCCCATTTTTGAAGATCCATTAGTGAAACCATTAATTGAGAGTCCAGTTTAAATTTAAGATTCAACTGTTATTTCAAACTACTTTTTATTAAAATTCAAACTAAAACAATAGGAAATTAGCACCTTTTTTATGCTGTTTCTAATTTCTTATAAATTCAATGATGCAAACGCTCAAGAAAAGGGATCCAAAATGTTAAAAGAATGGTACGACAAAGGAGGGCCACAAAATAGACCAGAGGGTTATGACGTTAAATCTTGGATTTTCTTACCTCAACATGGCAATGGTTACTCTGTTGTAGATGCTGATTCTTAAGAAACTATCTGGAAACAGTGGAGTCCTTGGAGAGAATTATTGGAATTCACTATTGAACCTTGTGCGGATTTAGATCAAACAGTAGCTCTATATTGTAAATGAAACACTTTTTACTTGCTTTAAAAATATAAGACTTAGCTTTTATGCAGCGATTCAAAAAAAATGCTTATTTAACCTATTTAGCCTTTTTATTTTTTAATATATGGGAAATAAAACTCTTAATAATGAATAAATTTAAAGATAACTTTTCAAGTGAAAGCTTTTACCCAGATAGTAATTATTATCTTGACCAAGATAATGCTCCTAAAGAGGTCCCAATTAAAGAAGATCAAAAATCCAATATAGGGAGAAGTTTTGAATGGCCAAATACCTATTGGTTCATTGCTGAAAGAACAAATGGAAGGCTTGCAATGATAGGTTTCATGGCTGTCATTATTAACTATGCCTTGTTTGGATGGATAGCCTATCCCATCCTTTAATTTAGTTAGTAAGTCTAATTTTACAAAAATTGATTTAGATAAATCTGGAACACATTGGCTTCAACATTCTGCGTTTTTGTAACTGTATTTGCTATCTATTTTGACCAATTAACTTAAGCTCCAATTATTGTTATTGCCTTTTGATTATTCATATGTTTTTGAGGAGTTTTCCAGTAATCTATTTAATTCTAAGAGTTCTTCTTTAGTAAGTTCTCTATATTTTCCTGTTGGCACATCTAACTTAATATTCATAATTCTTACACGCTTTAATGATCGTACTCTATATCCTAAGGCCTCACACATTCTTCTAATCTGACGGTTAAGTCCTTGTGTAAGTATTATTTTAAAATTTCTTGGACCCAATTGTTTTACGAAACAATTTTTAGTTATTGTGTCTAATATTTCAACTCCATTACTCATACTTTGAATAAAGTCGCTATTGATAGGACGATTAACTTTTACAATATATTCTTTTTCATGATTATTTCTTGCTCTGAGTATTTTATTTACGATATCTCCATCATTAGTTAAGAAAATCAATCCCTCACTGAGTTTATCTAATCTTCCGATGGGGAAAATTCTTTTAGGATATTTAATGAAATCTATTACATTATTGGGTTCTACTTTTCTATCTGTTGTGCAAACAATTCCTACAGGTTTATTAAAGGCTAAGTATATGTTTTTTTGTCTCTTTGATTTTTGTATTCTTTGACCTTTAACTTCAACTTGGTCACTATCTTCTACTCTAGTTCCAATTTCTGGAATTTTGCCATTAATGGTTACCTTTCCTTCTAGGATTAATCTATCTGCTTCTCTTCTAGAACAATAACCGACTTCACTTAAATATTTATTTATTCTGGTAGCCATTTTGGATGTTTTATTTTTATCTGCAATAAAAAATAATTTACTAATCTCCTTATATTTTAGATCGGGTGTCAATTTTAGTTAATATTCTCATTATTGAATTTCAGATTATTTTCATCAGTAATTTATACGCACAGATCTAACTCCATTTTTTAATTCCATTTTCTTTCAATTTTCCTCCATCCCTTAGAAAGTAATCTTTTATAAATTTCTCTAGCTAAATCTATTTCAACAGAAACTGTATTTGTCATTACTGGTGGTTTGTTTCCTAATCCCCCAACTATTTTTCCAGTATCTATAAACATATATTCAAAAACTCCATCAACACTCTTGTCGTTTTTCATAAATCTTTTAACTTCTGAACTATTTGAATTAATCAACCAATAAGATTTAGCCATTAATCTAACATTGGAATTAGTAAGCGTTCCATTTAAAACAAACTCATTTGATCAGTATCTTTTTTCTTTACATCCTCTACTAGCCAACCATCAGGGGAGCAACTCATCATGATTGCAAATAATCCTCTTAATTCATCTGCATCTTTAACTTGCTCTGTCCATTGTTCCTCATATCCGTTAGGAACAATCACAGGCATGCGGTGATGTAAAGGTTTAATTAAATCATTTGGTTCAGTTGTTAAAACGCAGCAACTCTCAAGTTCTGCGCCATCTGGTGAAGTCCACTTACTCCAAATTCCGCCCAACCAAAAAGTCTCATAATTCGATTTTCGAACACGATATTTTTTTTCAAAAAAACCGCTTGCAGGTATTAGGCACCTTTTATGTTTCCAACTTCCACTAAATAATTTTTTTTCTTCTACAGTTTCTGATCTTGCATTAAATGGTCTTGGTCTCTCTTTATCAAATGGGTCTCTGGCCCAAGGAGAAATAAAGCCCCATGTCATAAAAGTAGTTTTAATTCTTCCTTCGTTTTTAATTACAAGAACAGGATCATTAGGTCTTATTAGACTTTGAGTTTCATATTTAGCATCAAGTCCATTTGGATAGTCTTGTTTCAAAACCTTTGGCAAATTCTCAAATTTAGTTTTCAACTCAAATCTTCCGCACATTGATTTTTAAAATATTTTTAAAACTCACTTAAAAAAACAGTAAATTTACCTTATTTTAGATCTACTTTTAATTTTCTCAAATAAAAAAAATTTTTTGATCGTAGAAATTTTTTTATCCAAATAATTAAAAGAAAATATAGATATTGAAAAGCTTCCTCAAATTTAATTTGAATGATTCAAAATTAAGAAATGACAGATCCTATTCTTTATTTATCTATGTTTTTGGGACTTGGAGGAGTTTATGTATTAATCTCTTCCTTCCATGATGATGACGATGGTGATGATGATGGAGAAAAATATATTTATAATCTCGAACATGCTAATTTAGCAAGATAGTTGATTTGTTTATAAAACATTATCTTGAAAAAGTTTTTTGCAAAAACAAAATACCATTAAAAACATTTTTATAGGAGTAACGAAAATATTGTTTTCTATGCTAAATCTAACTTGTAATTATATTTATTTTTAAATTAGATTGTTGGTCCTCTATCCGTATATGTTTGTGCATTAAACCGTACATTTATATTAGTCGATTGATAAGCATGCCTAGTTAGAACTTAGTGGTAACTAAGATAAATTAAATGCCTTCAACACCAATAAAATCTTGTAATAAATATGTGTTGAGTTACAAAGATTCAACAAATAAGACACATGAAGTTGGCTTCTACGCGCGCGATGCATACGATTGCCTAATGCTTGCGAGAGAATTCAACACTTACGTACATGATAATCCAGGATCTGTAATCAGAATCCAACAAAAATTTTGAGGAAATTAATTATGAATTTAAAAAGATCACCATTCGCAATTCAAGATAAAAATGCAAGAGATCTTGATCATGAAAAAGATTATCCAACAATTGCAGATTTAATGAGAGAACAGAAAGTTCCGCAAGATTATGCAAACCCAGTTCACCATCGTAGAGATTTAGACTCTCTGGGTTAGTTTACGAGTATGGCTATTTACTAATTTTTAAAATTAACGATCATTATGAATGCCATTTATGATTCATTCAAAAAATAATATTTTCTTCCTCAAGTTTTTTTTTAAGTTCTATAGGCATATATGCAATATCCTTCTTTATTGCATTAATAGCATCTCTATACTTTTCAGGTTCAGCTAAAAGCATTTTTATTAAATTGTATTGACTTTCTATTTCTTCAGAAGAAAATTTTTCCATAAGTATAGGTCTTACCTTTTTATTTTAGATCAAAAGTCAATTACTAAAAAAAATTGTTAGTTAGAGGCTGCTTCAATTTCTTTATGGACTGAAAGAAATTCTTTATCAGTTAGAACTGGTGTAACTTCAATTTCTACGCCAAAATTATCGACCCAGATACTACTCCATTTCCAAATATTCTGATGGTTTGAAGATTCAACTATTGCCCAACCATTAGCTCCCTCAGGATTTACTACTCGATTAAGAACTTTAAACCCATCAAATTCATCACCTTCGCATCCTCCTTCAACAAAACCCGCAAAAGCTTCAGCCCCTTGCATATGACTTTCTTGATCTGGAAATTGCCAGTGTACGATGTAAGTTTGCATGAATAAAATTATTTTTTTAATTATTAATTATCAAATTTAAAAATTAAATAAAAAGTCTTTAAACACTAATTAAAAACTCATTAACCCAAGTGCAAGAAAACAAAAAAAAAGACTCTTACGAGCCTAGGTGATGGGGACTCCTATAATGACAAATTAAACAGAAACAAACAACCCCATCAATAGGTAATTTTAAATACTTACAAACACCATATGTAGTGCTAAGATTTTAAAAAGGCTGGGTGATGGGGATTATCCCGCTTTTTGATTGGGGCGAAGCTAACGCCCTTTTTTTATGGAAAAATATACTTTAATCAATAAAGCCAGATCGAGGATTAAAGTATTTGAACCTTTTGAAGATAGTTCTAAGAACTCTTATATGGTTAATAATGCAATTTTAATCTCTTATGGTTGAGTTTTTAAGCGATCAAGTAGGCCAGTTATGAAAGGCTCTAGGGTTGAATCTATCGAAGAAGCGAGAAACGAATATAAAAAACTTTTAGAGCAAGGGTGGGGAAAAACTTATAGATTCAATAGTTTTTTTTAAAAAAATGGTGAATAGGTACTTTACCTAAAATTTGACATTATTAAAAATTAATTGCTAGATAAGCTTCAGGATGGAAGATTGAACATGAAAAATGAAATTTATTCAAATATTAAAGATTCAGATGCTTTGGAAAGTTTTTTTGAATGTATAACTTCTTGTAGCATCAATAGTGAGGGAGTAGATTGCACAACAGCATGTTATGTAAAACATTTAGAACCAAACAATATCGATTACCCTTTAAAATTTTCATAAGCAAAGCCCATTGATAATTGTTATATTTCATTAATGTTATTCCCACCTCCTCAAGTTATTTTTGGTCTATTGCTTTTATCTATAGCAGTAGTTCTCATCTGAGATATTAGATACAACCTTTTTGGAGAAGACGAAGACGGAATTTAATCTTCAACTAGGAAGCTGATTTGTAGGTGGCGCGTGAAATTGCCGTTTCTTTCTTTTGAGTCTTTTGTAAGCGACTAAAGAGCCTAATAATAACAATGTAATAGCTATTGAGTTAATCATATCAAGTGGTTTTATATATATAAAAACAAATATGTTCTAAATATCAATGACTAAAGTTATTTTTTCAAAAGGCTATTAATTATGGACTAATTTTTAATATTTAGCTTTTTCATTAGGTACCTAAAACAACCAAGTGAGAATGCTTATCTGACCAAAAGCAATTGCCATGCAATAAAAATCACTTTTTCTTATTTCTCATTTGATATTGAAGAACAGCTTTTAGGTGTTGAACTTCTTTTTCTAAAGTCTCAATTCTTTTTTCTAGTTCTTCATTAGTTGCCATATTTTTTAAAGATAAATTCCTTGATATTTATACTATTAAAAAAGTGACTTGTTACCCATGACAAATGTCAATTAAGTATTAGAGCCTATTGATGGGCATAATTTCTCTAGATAAAATATGCAGAGTATAAATTTAGGGGGAATTTATGAGTGGAGATTATGAGACGCTAGAAATCAATCAGCCTAAAATTAGATATTTTCAGAAAAGATCCGAAAATAATACAGAATGGTTAGATCAATTAATCAACCAAATTGAAGATATGAAAAACAACATATCCAAATCTGCTTAATGAAAGAAAAAGATTTAAAGGAATTAGAGGAATTTGCAAAAGAAAATGGATACAATGAAGAGCTAAAAGACATATATTTAAGGGAAGTCATTGACAGAAATAAAGAATACGAATGAGATCAAATTTTCGACCAAATATTCGACTAGCTACAAATATTCTTTTAGTTATTGGTACTTTTGCTATTGCTTTAAAGATTGCTCCAATAGCAATGGTATATCAGGAAAAAAATTTATGTATTAAATATTTAAAACATCAAATAGATCGAGACAAACTTATCAAAAGACTAAAAATAGTTAAACAAGCAAATCCATCTAGTATTTGTGACTCTATCCTTAAAAGTTAAAAATGAAGATTAAGTCATTTGTCCCCTTAATTGCAGTCTTTGGCACTTCATTTCTTATCACCATTACATTGCTTAAAAGTTTCCAAATTTTTATGGGGATATCAATTTGTCTCTTAGCGATGCTTAAGCTTATGGATATTGAAGCTTTTGGAACAAGTTATAAGAAATATGATTTAATTTCCTCTCAATTTGATAGCTGGATATATATTTATCCTTTTTTTGAATTAATAATTGGGATAAGTTTTCTTTATCCTTCTCCACCTTCTCTAATTAATTTTATTGCTCTAGTTTTAGGAATTTCTGGAATGATTTCAGTATTTAAGGCCGTTTATTTGGATAAATTAAAATTAAATTGTGCATGTATCGGTGGATATGCAAAAACTCCTTTGGGAATTATTAGTTTTATCGAAAATCTTTTAATGGCAATTATGAGTGTCCTGCTTTTGATTAAATAGCACTTTTACAAATTTTCATTTATTGTTAATTAAAAAAGAATCTAATCGTCTTAATTTCTATGGCAATTAATAAAATATTTATAAAAACCAGATTTTTAAATTATCTAATTGCTTCTGGAATGCTTTTTGCAAATACAAATAACGTTCATAGGATTAGTGCAGAAACGTTAGAAAATCTAGATATCCCAAAAGTTGTTTCTTACAGATCAGCATCATGTGGTTGTTGCAAAAAATGGATCAATCATTTAAGAGATAATGGATTACAAGTTGTTGATAATATAGTTGAAGATGTTTCAGCAATTAAAAACCAATATCAAATTCCCAATAATCTGAGATCATGTCACTCTGCTCAAATAGCTAACTATACGATTGAAGGACATGTCCCGATTGAATCAATCAACAAACTTTTTATAAAAAAACCAAATATTAATGGGATAGCAGTTCCGGGCATGCCAATTGGCTCTCCAGGGATGGAAATGCATTCTCACCAATCGCACTCTCATGATTATGAGAACTACAAAGTAGTTTCATTTAGTAAAACTGGCAAAACAAAAATATTTGATAAAATCTCTCCTTAATACAAATACTTATTTGAAATAATGCATATTTTTCTTGGATATTTTAAATTTTTTATTTTTTTATTTTCCTTATCTCTAAATTTCAATAGTTATTCGCATGCACATATGAGGGGTACATTTCTTTCTGAAGAGGACGCCGAAAAGAGATCTTTAGAACTTGGTTGCGAAGGAATACATAAGAATCAAGATAAATGGATGCCGTGCAAAAACGAAAAAGAATTACATATCTATTTGAGGAAATAGATGGAAAAATTAAAATCAAATCAAAGAAAAATTCACAGAAAAATAACCGCAATTTCAGCAATCCCATTACTAATTACTATTTTATCTGGAACTATTTATAGTATTCTTCAGCCACTAGGAATAGATGCTTTTTGGTTAATAAAATGGCATACAGGTAATTTTGGCATTATTAATTTGCAACCTTTTTACTCGATTTTTCTAGGTATAACTTCAATAATCTCAATAATATCTGGCGTTAAACTATTACAAAAAAAATCTTAGATATATTCTAAGCCAAGCCAAAATTTAATTAATTAATTAATCCTATTTGCTCCCCCACTTACTAAGAAAATTATCGCTCCAAGTGCCATTGTTGCTACACCCATATAAGGGTATTTCTTAATTCTTGATTTAGTAATTGGAAGCCATGAAAGGTATCTATCAGATTTATTTAATTCATTTTTTTTTGGTCTAGGTGGTAATCCTAATTCTTCTCTTCTTTTAGCTTCGCCCATAATCTTAAATTTGTTTATTTATCAATATTAAAAATTATGTTCTACACCTGCGAGTAAACTTTATTAAGAACAGAGGTCCTTTATAGAAAAATAAATTATTTAAAATTTATTTAGCCTTCTTTAAATATAGATTCTTTGTATTTGCCTGATCTGATGTAAATAACAAAATTAATATAGTTCCAACTAGAAATGAAAAAATCATTGTCAAACCAACAACTTCAACCATTTCACTGGGCAGATAATTTAGAAACATAATCAATAGATCTCTTATTTTAAACTTAGCAATTGTATTTTTTATGTAAAGTAAGTATTCCTCCTTAAATTTCAAAAAGAACTTTTTGAGACTTTTTAATCTTTATTTATTTTTATTTGCGGGATAAATCTAGTTCTAGCGGATTACAATTTTCTTACTTAGCTATTCCTATTTTCTTCAGCAATTTCAGATAAGGCAAGGCCCAATTACCAAATGTAATAGAGATTGTAGTATTTTTTGTAGTTGGTAATAATGTTTTAGAACGTGAAGAGGTTAATTTAGAAAATATATTAATAGACTCTGCTTCTAGATTATCCATATACAATTTTTTTTGAACACCTTGATCTTTCTTTTGGGGCAAATAATTTTCTATAAACCATAAAACTTGATCTAAATTTGATTTATTGGGTGAGGTTTTAATTTGTTTATTTTTCTCTTTAAACATATTTGTTTAACTCTTAATTACTGAATTAAATTTGCCATTTATATAAATTAAATCAATAGTAAAAGCATCAAAATTATATTGTTTTTAATAATCGATAATCGAAAAAATAAATTAATGATTACTTTGTTTTTATAAAAATAAAAAAAGAGAGAGCTAAAACCCCCTCTTAATTGATCAGTTTCAAAAAAGAATTTAATTTTTTGAGTCTTTCAATTTCATTTCTTTTTGTGTTTTCCTGATTCTTTCTTCAAAGACGGATCTTCTGTATGGAGTAACTTCTCCATTTTTAGTAGCCAAAAGTTGGGCTTCATATACCCTATTGGCTCTTTTGATTTTTTCTCTTATTTGTAAGAGGTTATTCATGGTCTTTTGCAGTTAATGAGAATCCCGTTCCCTACTCCCATTTCATGCGTCCAGAGATATTAACTTGGATGAACGCTATTGAACCTTAACATCTTTAAAAAAATTCCGCGAGAGTAATTTTTACTAAATTTTTCTCAAAAAAATAAATATTGAATAGATAGTATAAAAAAAGTTTTTAATATTTCCTAAATTAGGATAAGAAAATTGTTTGCGACCCATCATTATTATCCTGAATCACTATTTTTTTATTTGGGAAAATATTTGATAATATTCTTTTCAAATTTGAATTATCTGAAGGAATTATACTACTCATATTTTTTGAATTAATTTTCCAATTTTCATCAACAAAAAGTTCTACATCATCACCTTTTTCATTCTCCAGTGATGTCTTATTTAGAATTTTAAGTAACAGTTCCGAATCATATTCTTTAAATTCTTCAGGGACCTCTTTAAAATTTTCAATCATTATTCAGAAATCTAATGTTTCTAAATCTTGCATAAGAAATTTGAAGAATACAAGGTATTAATTACCTAAAAATTTCTTTCAAAATAAAAATTCGTACGAAATTAAAATAATTTCCTTTTGAAAATTAAATTCCAAAATAGCTAAAGAATGATATTTAAAAAGATTAATTAATCATTTACACCATTTATTTACTAGTTAGGTTGCAATAAAGGGATTCAGAAAAGATGCCAAGAGTAATTAACAAAAAAATTAGACTTTTAAGATGGTTAAACTCAGGCATGATACTACCATTTATCATTATGGCTGCATCCTCATCAATCATTCTTTATGGTGTTTTATTTATCCTAATAAAATAGTTTTTTTTAATTTAAGCAGCTAAGTTTTCCTCAGATTTAGACATAATTATTGCAGCTTTTTTTAATAAACTAACTACTTCTTTTCTTCCAACTGCATTATCAGCTTGACGCATTATTTCATCATATTTTTTATTTATTTTTTTCATAAATAGTTTTAATTTAAACTAAAATTACAACACCATATGATGGTGTCAATTGTAAATAATTCTCATATAATTTCTTTGATTATTTTTGCACAATAAAAATTACTCATTTATTCTTAAAGTTTTTTAATTGATGATGCCAAAAAATCATAAATATCAAAATTAATAATCCTTTTAATTATGCTATATTGAAGGACTTGAAAACATAAAATAAACCTCCGATTAGGATCAATATTGCAGCTCCATAAAAAAGAAAAGGGATAATTGGATATTTATACAAAGTAGACCTTACTTTTTGTTGTATGGCTTTTTTATCAAGTTGAGGCAACTTTATATCTTCAGTTTTTTCTCTAGGCGGAATACCTAAATTTTTTCTTCTCTTTGCCTCTCCCATAATTAATACTGAGGTATTCCCATACATTTTAAATAATTGTTATCAGCTAAATCTAAAAATTGATTCCATTCTTCATGAGATGTTTCTAAATTATTTTTAAAATCTTTTTCAAATTTAAGGATACATCTTTTTTCTATATTTTCTGGAGAATTATAATTTCTTAAAAAAGAAACACTCAAATACAATAATGATGAAAAAACTAAAATTATTTTAGCAATCCTAAAATTAATCATATCTTAGATGATATTGCCTTATATATAAATAAAGGTACTTGTTGGTTTTATAATTAATTTAATCTATTAAAAACAATTATCAAATGATAAATTCTGTGAATTTTAACCATTTGCCTATTCAGGATTTGGTTGTTTCAGGGTTAATAATCTTTATAATGTCGACGATTATTGCCAATATTTATGACCCATTATTAGGAATAACTTATGCATTTGGTAATATACTCACTCTTACTTTTTTGAGTTGGTTATACAAAGAGACTTGGAGTGATCCAAAGAAATAATTCTAATTAAGAAAGATAAATAAAAAAACTACTTCTGTATTTTTAATTTTGAAGAATACTTTAAATTAACAATGTACTTTGCAAGAAGAGAAAGTATCAAAAAAAATAATAAGCTTTCCAAGGTGGATTGGGGCATTACCATGAGCAGTACCAAAAATAATATATCTTTAAAGAAACGAATTCTGAAAAAAAATCAACCCTTTCATTATTTTTTATTCTCAAACTTATAAATTTAATTTGTCTTATAAAGTCTCTGAGATTGAGATTGATTTTAATTTGAAAGATATTTTTCTGTGAATTTTTCTTTGATTTGATTTTAATTTTTCCATCTATTTCCTCAAATAGATATGTAATTCTTTTTCGTTTTTGCACTAGCTTATATTGCAGCAATAACTTCTTCTGTTTCATTATTGGAAGTTCCAGTTTCCTCCTTGATGGATAAATTTGGTTTTAAAAGAGAAAAATCTGTTTGGCTAATAACTCTTTTCCTATTTTTAGCAGGCATTCCTTCTGCATTGAACTTAAACATTCTTGGAACTATTGATTCGATTTTTGGAGGAGTATTACTTATCTTTGGTGGATTCTTGGTTACTTTCTTTATGGGATGGGTAGTACCTGGAAAGTTTAATGAAGAACTTAGTGATTCAAAAGTAGGAATCAAAACTACACGTTATTTGAAATTCATGACAAGATGGGTTGCGCCCCCAATTATTGGTTTTGGACTATTTATTAGTGTGTTTGATTTGCTGAAAGGTTGGGTAAGTATAAAATATATTAAAAACAATAATGTATAAAATTAAATAAATTTTCTGCAATATAGTGCAAAAATAGGGGGAGGGGTACTAGTCAAAAAAAAGATTAAATAGTTTAACTTTTTCGCATTATTTTTGAGCAAACTCAAAAAAATACTAGTCAATAATTAAGTATTTGCAATGGTTCTTGATTAAAAAATTAATGTGTTGGAGAAGTTCTTTTTTTATTTTTTAAAAGTCCATATGTTTTTTCCAAAAAATGTCTTACTGCAAACTCTTTTTTTAATTAAGTATTAAATTTCAACTTATATTTAATCTCAAACTTATCGGCAAAAGCCATCCCTAATAGAATCTATATAAAATATACCAAGGTATATAATTTTAAGAAATTAGAAAGCCTTCAAGAATAGATAAAAAGTCTGATGTCAACGAAATCTGATTCATATAAAGGAAAGCTTACAGAAAATTTTTCTGAATTTTCTCAACTATCTGACTATTCTTTTATGGGTTCTCTTAAAGCAGATCCTCAATCAACAAAAGATGGAAACGATCATAAACCGCGTTCAGTATATTCGGGTCATTATGTACCAGTTGTTCCAACTGCTATTCCAGAACCAGAATATATTTCCCATAGCAAAAAACTTTTTAAGGAACTAAAGCTAAGTTCAGAACTTACTAAAGACAAGAATTTTTGTCGTTTTTTCTCCGGTGATATTTCTGTTGCTAATTATCCAATGAGTACTGTTGGTTGGGCAACCGGTTATGCATTATCAATTTACGGGACTGAATATACCCAGCAATGTCCCTTTGGCACTGGCAATGGTTATGGCGATGGCAGAGCAATTTCTGTTTTTGAAGGTTTATTCAAAGGGAAAAGAATGGAAATGCAACTTAAAGGAGGAGGTCCAACTCCCTATTGTCGAGGAGCAGATGGTAGAGCTGTCTTAAGATCAAGCGTTCGAGAATTTCTCGCACAGGAATTAATGGATGCCTTGAGAATCCCTACCTCAAGATCTTTAACACTTTATGTCTCACGTTCAGAAATAGTTAGAAGACCGTGGTATTCCAAAGGGTCAAGGTATTTTGAACCTGATATCATGATTGATAATCTAGCGGCAATTACTACGAGAGTCGCTCCATCTTTTTTACGTGTAGGCCAGATTGAACTTTTTGCAAGACGAGTTCGTAATAATGCGCATGATGAGGCCTTCAATGAACTAAAGATGATAGTTCAACATCTAATTGATAGAAATTATAAAGATGAAATTGAATATGAGATTTCAATTGAAAGTAAAGTAATAAAACTGGCTTCTTTATACAGATCAAGACTTATATCACTTATAGCCAACTGGATGAGAGTTGGTTATTGCCAGGGTAATTTCAATAGTGATAATTGTGCTGCTGGTGGTTATACCTTGGATTATGGCCCCTTTGGATTCTGTGAATTATTTGATCCAAGATTTCAACCATGGACAGGTGGAGGTGAACATTTCTCATTTTTTAACCAGCCTTCTGCAGCGGCAATCAACTTTAAAACATTCTGTTCATCTCTTAGTCCGTTACTTTCACGAAGCAAACAAGATCAAGAAAAGTTAGATCAAATCGAAAAGGATTTTTCTGAATTAATGAATAAGGAATTGATGAAAATGTGGGCAAACAAGCTTGGTTTAGAACATTACAACGAAGCTCTAATAAATGATTTTTTTAATCTCATGGTCATTTCAAAAGCAGACTATACAATTTTGTTCCGCAAACTCTCTGAAATCCCTGATAACTTAGATTCTTTAAAAGACTGTTTCTATTTACCAATTAATGACGAGCTCAATAATAGGTGGGAAGTATGGCTTCAAAACTGGCAATCAATCTTGAAGAAAGAGGGAAATATTAAAGCGAAATCAGCATCAATGAAATCCCTTAATCCAGTCTATACTTGGCGCGAATGGATGGTCGTTCCCGCATATGAAGAAGCTGAAAAAGGAAATTACAAAAAAATAAAAGAGTTACAGGATGTCTTTAGCAATCCATATATAGAACAATCCTCCGAAATAGATCAAAAATATAATCGACTAAAGCCAAGCCAGTATTTTAACTATGGAGGAGTATCTCACTACAGCTGTTCTTCATAAAAGTTTAATCCTCATACTGATAGGACAACTTTGAGAAAAATCTTATTTATTTATGGCCGTAGGCATTCCAACTACTGATACAACTCCCACATGAAGTATGGCCGGCTTCTTCCCAACATTTTTCACATAGTGTGGGGCCCCATTATTACTCTCTATAAATGCATCACCCGCTTTAAAGAAATTAATTACTTCACCCCTCACATGCTTTAATCTTCCTCTGGTAACGTAAATCAACATTGGGGAAGGATGAGTATGAATTGGAGTTTTCAAGCCAACTGGAATTTTTACTTTTAAGAGTCTTAATTCAGGCTTACCCTCGAGATAATTAAAATTTTTACCGCTTAGTCCTTTTGAACTTTGAATAATAGGTATAACTTCAATCTTTTCTTCAGCAAGAGAAGGTTGTGGTAAAGCTAAAGTCCCAATAAAAAGGAAGCTAAATGGAATGAATGTTTTTATTTTCATTAGATATTTGAGTTTCACTAATAATAGGTAGTTTGCAAAAATAATAAACTCATTTATTTTTTATATAACTTTTCTAATTGCTTAATTTCCTCTCTTAAATCCTTACCTCTCTTATTTAGTTCATTATTTTTAATAACTATTGGGATAATCCACCAGGCTTGAAGACCTAAAAAGATAAATACTAGGATCAATAATTCAAAAGTACCAGGCTGCATTTGATAAATAACCCTTTTTTGTTAATAACATTATTCTAAAAGTTATTAAACATTCATGAGATTTGGAATTTATTTAGGCTGCCTCTAATTCAATATTAAGTTCAATTCCCTTTGAAATGATTGCTTCTTTAATATTCAATAAGTTTGGAAATTATTCTTTGCTTCTCAAGATCAGTTTTATGGATATCATCTAAACTTCCTGCATTGCAAGTGTTACTTTTTGTAGTTTGATTTCTAGATCTTCCCTGTAATTCATAAGCTTAAAGAAATTATCTTATTTATTAAAAAACAAAATAATTAGTTAGTAAATTAGGTCTTTTAATAAACCGAAGGGGGTTTTTAACCCCCTTTTTTTAATTAATTGCATTAAAAAGATGATTGAAAATTTTCAATCCAATTCATGGATAACTATAAATTAAATCAGGGTTTGAAAACAATGTAATCATAGATACCAACAGCTTTTTTATTAATTGATTATAAATTTAAAAACACAAATTAACCTGTTCCAATTTGTTGACTCTGAGGTTTTAACCGTTGACTCCTTATCTACTTGTAGTTGTGACTCGCTAGTTTCAAGATTCAAAAACGGTATTTATTTACCTTAAATTATGAAAAAAAAAATCGCAAAGAAATACGCTGATCTTATAGTCCAGGCTAATAATTCAACTGGAAGAAAAGAAGCTTTGTCATTGATTAAACAAGCAACAAAATTAAAAACCAAACTTGATCAATACGAAATGATGTAGTCTATTAAAATCTACAGGATATTCAAGATGAGGTAGAAACTAGTTCTTTTTTTTTATCCTGCTATAAAAAATACTAAGAGATTATTTAACTTCTCTGCTTCAATAAAATATCGTGGAATTAACTGAGCTAATTAAGGATTACGTTGCTACAGAATTATTATCAAGTATTGAAATTGATTTTCTTGAAGGAGAATTATGGGAAACCACTCAACATATTGCAGAAATAAATACAGTTATCAAAGCCCCAAAAAATATATGCAAGAAATTGGGACTAGATGAAAAATCTTGCTGGCAATTATGTTGTGCAGCCGTTCTTGACTCCTCAAGACCGTTAAAAAATGGACAAAATAGGGTAGATGATTTTAAAAAATTAATTAATCGATATGAAATTAGCTACATATAAACTAAAGACTCAATGATACGTTTACTTATTGCATCAATTCTTTTTTTTACTCCACTAGTAGGTTTTGCTGATGAAAAGCAAAGAGAAATTGAGAATGAAGCTATAAATCTTGTTATTAAAAAATATGGAAAAGGCTTAGAAAATAGATTAAAAGGAACGGGAGTAACTCCCAGTTATCGAAGTTGGTATGAAAATGATTGTTTTGTAAGTATTGCAGCAGGTACATACCAAGACGATACTTGGTCGGCATTGAAGTGGTTTAGCGTTAATGTCTGTTCTGAATCAGCTGAAATAATGGAAAGTGAATGAAGGAAATAAAACGCCTATTAGTTTTGCAGCATTTAGAAATAGAGGGACCTGGTCTTTTTGAACAATTTGCTAAAGAAAGAGATTTAAAAATAGAAATTATTCGTTTAGATAATAAAAATGCTCTGCCGCAAACAAAAAAAGGTGACTTAATTTTAATTATGGGTGGACCAATGGGTGTTAAAGATATTGGAAGCGAAAAATATCCATGGCTTAAGTTAGAAAGAGATTTTATAAAAAAAGAATTAGAAAATGAAAGACCTATAGTCGGTGTTTGCTTAGGCGCTCAGTTGCTTGCGAGTGCTGCTGGGGGAGATGTAGAAATTCTTAAATATGGATCACCTCCAAAAGCATTACCAGAAATTGGATGGTCTCAAATTTTTATAGACAAATCGAATAAAGACTTTAAAGCACTGTTTGAAGACCCTTTTCATGTACTACATTGGCATGGAGATAGGATTTTATTACCTAATAAAGCAGTACTCATTGCTAGTAGTGCACGTTGTAAGGAACAGTTTTTTAAGATTGGTAATTTTGCTTATGGATTACAATTCCATATAGAGACGACGAGGGGAATGATAAATAACTGGATTAAAGAGGATAAAGAGTTTGTCCTTAAAGGATTAGGCTTAAATGGTCAGGAAATTTTAAAAGAAGAGAATAAAAAATATATTGATAAAACTTTTTCAAAAAGAAAGCTTCTAATAAGTAAATTATTTGAATTATTAGATAATTAAAAAGGGCATAATCCAGTAAAAAAGGGCTTGATAAAGCCCTAAAAAAATTTAAAAAGGATTTTTATTAGAAAATACCTGGAAGAATTTGACCAGTAAAATAGTAGGCTCCTAGGAGAGCAAACATTCCAAGCATTGCTGCTTTACCATTAAGCTTTTCAGCTTTTTCGGTCATGATTTTTTTTGCGAATTCCATAATAAAGTGAAATAAATTATATCTAAAAACTAATTATTCAAATTTCAGAATGATGTAGTTTTTTCTACCAAATTGATATCTTTCTAAGGATTTAAAAATAAATACTTAAACAACAAATTGAACTCTCAATAGTTTTCGAGCCAATCTGTAAAGCGTAGCAAGCCTAAAAAACAACTATTTAAATATATATGTCACGGATCTGCGACAGTTATGTAGTAAATATCTTGAAAATAACTTAATTTGGGCTTAATACTTTACATTTGTTAATAGTAGTGTTACATTATTTAACAATTACACAACTTTAATGGCTAATTCAAACGTTACTACTGAATCAGGTGGCAGACAAAATATGTTTCCTACTGAGACACGTCCTTACATAGATGAGTCTGTTTCTTACGACAGCTACCCACAAAATGCAGAAAAAGTTAATGGTCGTTGGGCAATGATTGGCCTTGTTGCGTTAGTAGGTGCTTACGTTTCAACCGGACAAATTATTCCTGGCATTTTTTAATGAGTCCACTTTCAGGTTTCTTAGCCGTAATTGTATTCTTTACAGCCATCCTAGTTGCTTATTTAACCAAGCAATTTCAAAACGAAAATTTAAACTATTCATCCTCTAATCAAATGAAAAACACAAACACAAATGTCAAAACAATCGAAAAAGAAAAAATTGTTGCTGAAACTCTTAACGGCAGATTCGCAATGCTTGGATTAATTGCTGCTGTTGGAGCATACCTAACAACAGGTCAAATAATTCCTGGTTTCGTTTAAAAACCTACTATTTAACATTTCTACAAATCAGAAAAATGGAAAATTCAAAAACAACTTATTGGCAAAACGCCGAGAGAACTAATGGGAGAATGGCAATGATGGGCTTATTTGCATTAGTTGTAAATTATGGCTTATTCGGATGGATAATCCCAGGAATTTTTTAAAATGAATTTAGGCTTACTTTTTCTTAAAGTAAATACTTTGGGAGTTATAACTCTTTCTGAACTTGATTGGATAACTAACCATCAATCTGAATTTTCAAGGTTAGATATGGCTTTAGTTATTAAAATCGGCCGTCTTATGGATTCTGGAGTAGTAGAAATTGATAATAGATTGCCTGTTTAATTTTTAAAAAATGATCGTCAGGAGTGTTTGTCAATAGGGATACTGACAAACACTTTTTTATGAGAAAAAATATTTGTAAAAAAAAGAGATTGTTTCTTAGCAAAAAACAATCTCTCAATTACCTAATTCTTACATGAAAATTTCAAGTAAGCTTTCAGATCTTAACTGATTTGTTTTTATAGTAAATCCGTAAAAATGCTTTTGTAATTTATCTTTTTAAACCACCTCTTTTTATCCAAAGGAACCATGTAACCCAAATAGGAGGGAGGAATCTTATTAAAAAAGAAATTTTATACATGTAAAATGGGGCATTTTCACTTTGAAATAAATTCATCAAAAAGGAAGATATAGTTACCCAAAGTAAAATTATCAATATATTTGCTCCCAACAAAGCGAACTTATTTTGTTTGAATATTTTTGGCATAAGTTTATTTTTTTATATTCTTAATTTTAAATAACCTTGGGAAGTAATTTATACATTTTCAAAAAAACTTTAAATTTAGAATCCATATCCAAATAAAAAAAATACTAAATTTTAATCCCTCTCCAAATAATATTCCGAAAGTAATAGGAGGCGAAAATATTAAAAAAAGAATAGAGAATAAACTAAATAAAGCAAATGATCCACTTAAAAAATAATTCTTTTTTGTTCTTCTTAGATTTTTTAAGGTATTCCACTCCCATTGAATAAGCCTGTAGAACTTTTCTGATAATAAAAATAAATACTTCATTAATATTATTAATTTCTATCGGCTTTTCTTATTTATAAAATTAATTTCACCTGTTAGCAATAAACCTTATCCCCTTCTAAAGAAAGATAGTAAATTTTATTTTCTGAACTTACAAAGAAAGTTAATCCCTTATATTGTGATCTTTTAAATTTATCTAATCTAAGTTTGTGTAAATCCCAATTATCAGTACTTATATCAGGATTAAATTCTTGTTCTTTTAAGAAAGATACATAAGTTGGACTAATTGTTGTTTTTTGGGCTAATCCTCTACTTCGTTTTGAATAAAAAAGTAATAAAAATAAAAGTACAAAAAAAAGAATTAATAATATATTTGTCATTGTCAATTTTCTAATTTGAGAAAACTTTATTTGGAGAATCAAGAACTTTTCACAATAAATTTCTTAGTAAGTAAAAAATCCTATTTTTATATTCTTGTATTTTTGAATACTTATCAAGGGGTTACCTAAATCAGATTATAGAATGAGTCGCATTTTCAACATGACTCAAAATTCCATGAACACTCCTTATGCAAAAAGAGTAGCTGAAAAATTTAGAGAGGCTCAAAACTATTTAAAAACTAATGGTTTTAGTAGATCAACTCAACATTTACTGGAAGATATTGAAAATTCTGTTGAAAAATAATGCCAATACCCCCTCACTTACCCCAACTACAATATGGCTACGATGATGGCTCTACAACCATTGTTTTTGGGTTAATAGGAAGTTGCTTAGGATGTATCTTAATTTTATTAATTTCATTTTTTGAATTTAAATTCAAAAAGCAAAATAGTAAACCTTAAGAGACTAACTAAACGTTAAATAAGAACTCCATTACATCACCTTCGTTAACAATATATTCCTTACCTTCACTTCTTAAAAGACCTTTAGTTTTTGCATTGGCAATTGAACCTGAATCAATTAAATTTTGATACGAAATAGTCTGAGCTCTTATAAATCCTTTTTCAAAATCAGTATGAATTACTCCTGCTGCCTGTGGCGCAGTCATCCCATCTTTTATTGTCCAAGCTTTTGTCTCCTTTTCTCCTGTAGTGAAATAAGTTTTTAATCCCAATAATTTATATGTTGATCTAATTAATGAACTTAATCCCCCTTCTTCTACTCCTAAGCCAATTAGGTAGTCTTTTTTATCTTCTGGTTCTAACTCTATTAATTCAGACTCGACTTGCGCTGATATTTTTATACATTCTGTATTTTCATTGCTTGCAAAACTCTGAACTGTTGATGAAAAATCATTACCTTCAGCTAAATCATTTTCATTCAAATTAGTTGCATAAATAATTGGTTTAGCAGTAAGGAAGCCTAATTGCTTAATTATTAAATTTTCTTCTTCATTCAAAGATATTGATCTAATTGAAAGGCCTTTCTCTAGCTCTTCTTCAATTTTTTCTAGTAAGGTATCTTCTTTTGCTGCCTCTTTACTAGTTCTAACCTGTTTTTTAATTCTTTCTCTTCTTTTTTGGAGTTGAGATAAATCAGCTAAATTCAATTCCAGATTAATTATCTCAATGTCATCCAGGGGATCTACCTTTCCAGAAACATGAATTACATCACTATCTTCAAAGCACCTTACAACATGAACTATTGCATCAACCTCCCTAATATTTGATAAAAATTTATTTCCCAAACCTTCGCCTTTACTAGCTCCTTTTACTAGTCCTGCGATATCTACAAATTCAATTTTTGTTGGGATAATATTTTGGCTAGAACTTAAATTACCTAACTCTTGCAACCTTTGATCCGGGACTGAAACTATTCCTTTATTAGGTTCTATTGTACAAAAGGGAAAATTAGCCGCTTGGGCCTTAGCATTTTCTACAAGTGCATTAAATAAAGTTGATTTTCCAACATTTGGTAATCCAATAATACCTGCTTTTAACATTTGAAAAAACTTATGGAAAAATTATTCAGAAAACATCTTCTAGTAATATAGTATTTACTTAACCAATCTTGGATAAGTTAATTATAATCGTCTTGATTATTTATTAAGTTTCTAAATATTCTCTACTTCTGCTTTTTAAAAAGAAATGTTTGATTTAATAAAAAAAAATATAAATCTAAGAAGTGGAATTATCTTACTTTCTTTAACTATATTTTTCGTTTTCATAACCAATTCCTTCAAGAAAAATAAGTCAAAAGATATTTCTGATTTTGTAGTTCAAGTTGAAAAAGGAATCCTCTCAGATTCAATTAATACTAGTGGTGAAGTAAAAGCAATAAGGACAAGCAATATCGGGCCTCGGAAGCAAGGCGTAATAAAAGAGATTAAAGTAGATGAGGGCGATCTTGTAAAAAAAGATCAGGTTTTAGCTTCTCTTGATGATGAAGATTTTATCTATAAAATTGAAGAACTTGAATTAAATGTCGAAAAACAAAAATCTGAATTTTTAAGAAGAGAATATTTATATCAAGAAGGTGCAGTAAGCAAAGAAGATTACGAAAGTTATAAAAATAACTACAACATTAGTAGCGCTAAACTTAATGATGCAAAAGCTGAAAAAAGTTTCTATTTGATTAAAGCGCCTTATGGAGGAAAGATAACTGCAAAATATGCGGAGATAGGGTCTTATGTCACACCTAGTACAAACTTAAGTTCAGACCCTAAAACCAAAAACTTTATTTTTGAACTATCAGAGGGTCTTGAAATTGTTGCCAAAGTTCCTGAAAGTGACATTGGCAGAATAAAAATAGGTCAAGAAGCCTCAGTAAGAATTGAGGCTTATCCCTCAAAAAAATATAGTGCAATAGTTAAAAAAATAGCTACAAGAGCTGTTAAAGATAATAATGTAACCTCATTCGAAGTAACTTTAAATTTTAAAGATATTTTTGAAGAAATTAAAATTGGAATGACTGCAGATCTTGAATTTAGAGTCGAAGGTATTGAAGAAAAAATCCTAGTTCCAACAGTTTCTATTGTCACTGAAAAAGGTGAAAAAGGAATTTTGAAGGTTGATAACAACAATTCTCCCAAATTTGAAAAAATCGAAATTGGTATTAGTAGTGGAAATAAAACTTCAGTGATTGATGGATTAGAACCTGGAGAGCAAATCTTTATTGATATCCCACCTTGGGCTAAGAAGAGAAAATGAGTTTAAAATCTGAAAACTCTAAAAAACCAATTTTACTTTTAGTCGATGGCCACTCACTTGCTTTTAGAAGTTTCTATGCATTTAGCAAAGGGATTGATGGAGGTTTAACCACCAAAGAGGGATTTCCAACAAGTGTCACTTATGGATTTCTAAAAAGCCTTCTGGATAATTGTAAAAATATTAGTCCTGAGGGTGTTTGTATTACGTTTGATACAGAAAAACCTACTTTCAGACATGAATTAGATCCAAATTATAAGGCCAATAGAGATGTAGCACCAGATGTTTTTTTTCAGGATATTGAACAATTAGAAATCATTTTAGAAGAAAGCCTTAATTTACCAATTTTTAAATCTCCAGGATATGAAGCAGATGATCTCCTAGGCACAATTGCAAATGATGCTTCTTCTAAAGGATGGTGCGTGAATATTCTTTCTGGAGATAGGGACTTATTTCAATTAGTAGATGATCAAAAAGATATTTATGTACTTTATATGGGTGGTGGTCCATATGCGAAAAGTGGAAATCCAACTCTTATGAATGAAAATGGAGTAAAAGAAAAATTAGGCGTTGCGCCAGAAAGAGTAGTTGATCTCAAAGCCCTAACTGGTGATAATTCTGATAATATTCCAGGTATTAAAGGGGTAGGTCCAAAAACTGCAATTAATCTACTAAAAGAGAATGACACGCTTGATGGAATCTATAAGGCTTTGGACAAGATTCAGCAGAACAACGATAAGAAATATAAAGGATTCATCAAAGGGTCAGTTATAGAAAAGCTCAGAAACGATAAACATAATGCTTATCTTTCCAGAGATTTAGCAAAAATAAATACTGAGGTGCCTTTAATTTTAAGTAACGGTTATGAATTAAAAAATATAAATCAAGAATTACTTTCAGAGTCACTGAAAAAATTAGAACTATCAACACTACTTAGACAAATTGATATTTTCAATTCAACTTTCAGCAAAGGTGGTTTTGACAAAAATAATATAGCTAAAGAGCAAGAGAAGGCAACAAAAGTCTCAGGCAATAATGAATTAGAAAATAGTGAAAATAAAATCCCTGAAATCAACGTAACTGTTGTAAATGATTTCGAATTACTTGAAAAATTAATTCAAAGATTAGACAAGACTAATCAAATAGTTTCTTTAGATACAGAGACCAATAGTTTGAATCCAATCGATGCGGAACTTGTTGGGATAGGGTTATGTCTTGGAGAAGAAAATGATGATTTATTTTATATACCTCTTGGTCATCAAACAAAAAAGGAGACCTCCAATCAATTATCAATTGAAGATGTTTTCTCAAAGCTAAGAAATTGGATAGAAGATCCAAAAAAAGAAAAGGCACTCCAAAATTCTAAATTTGATAGGCAAATATTTTTTAATCATGGACTTGATCTTAAAGGCGTAACCTTTGACACCTTGTTAGCAGACTACCTTCTTAATAATCAGGAGAAACATGGGTTAAGTGAAATTAGTTTTAGATTATTTGGATTTAAGCCTCCTTCATTTAAGGAGACAGTTGGGAAAAATAAAGACTTTTCATTTGTTGATATTGATGAAGCAAGTATTTACTGCGGTTATGATGTTTTTCTAACTTTTAAGATTGTCAAAATTTTTAAAGAAAGTTTTTCAAAGGAAAAAGATGAATTAATCAAATTGTTCGAAGAAATCGAGCTGCCTTTAGAACCGGTATTGTCCCAAATGGAAATGAATGGCATAACCATCGACATCCCTTATTTGGATAAACTCTCAAAAGAATTAAAAAGTACCTTAGAAGATATTGAAAATAAAGTTTATGATTTAGCAGAGGAAAGTTTCAATCTATCTTCACCAAAACAACTTGGTGAGATCTTGTTTGAAAAATTAAATTTGGATAAGAAAAAATCACGGAAAACAAAAACAGGATGGAGTACAGATGCAGTAGTTCTGGAAAGATTAGTCGACGAACATGAAATAATCCAACATTTAATAAAACATAGAACTCTTAGCAAATTACTTAGCACCTATATTGATGCTCTTCCAAATCTTATTAACGAAAAGACAGGAAGAGTTCATACAAACTTTAATCAAGCTGCAACAGCGACTGGGAGACTAAGTAGTAGCAATCCTAATCTTCAAAATATCCCGGTTAGGACTGAATTTAGTAGGAGAATCAGAAAAGCATTCTTGCCTGAAAAAAATTGGAAACTTTTATCAGCTGATTATTCTCAGATCGAATTAAGAATACTCGCACACTTAGCGGATGAAGAAATACTAATAAATGCATTTCATAAAAATGATGACATTCATTCTTTGACTGCAAGATTAATTTTTGAGAAAGAAGAAATTTCTTCTGATGAGAGGAGAGTTGGGAAAACAATAAATTTCGGAGTTATCTATGGTATGGGAATTAAAAAGTTTGCACGTTCTACAGGCGTAAGTACTCCAGAAGCAAAAGAATTCCTAATAAAATACAAAGAAAGATATTCAAAAATTTTCAAATTTCTTGAACTTCAAGAAAGGCTTGCCTTATCAAAAGGTTATGTAAAAACAATTTTTGGTAGAAAGAGAGAATTTAAGTTTGATAAAAATGGACTTGGAAGATTAATAGGAAAAGATCCTTACGAAATTGACTTGCAATCTGCAAGAAGAGCTGGCATGGAAGCACAGTCATTAAGAGCCGCAGCTAATGCCCCAATTCAGGGTTCAAGTGCAGACATTATTAAAATTGCAATGGTTCAACTAAATAAGAAATTCATAGAAATGAATGTTCCCGCAAAAATGCTTTTACAAGTACATGATGAATTATTGTTTGAAGTTGAACCAGATTCTTTGGAAATTACGACGAAATTAGTAAAGAAGACTATGGAAGATTGTGTAAAATTAAATGTACCTCTTTTAGTTGATATTGGTATTGGAGACAATTGGATGGAGACAAAATAAACCTTATGAAAAACTTAATTTAAGATGATCAAACTTTTTAATACTTTAAGCAAAAGAGTTGAGGTTTTTAAGCCTATCGATGATGTCGTTAAAATTTATTGTTGTGGAGTTACTGTTTATGATTTATGTCATCTTGGTCATGCCAGAAGTTATATAGCTTGGGATGTATTAAGAAGATTTTTAATTTACAGTGATTTCAAAGTGAAGTATGTTCAAAATTTTACAGATATTGATGACAAGATCTTAAAAAGAGCTGAAGAAGAAAGCAGTTCAATGAAGGAAGTATCTGAAAAAAATATTATTGAATTTCATAAAGATATGGATTCTTTAGGAATAATGCGTCCGGATAGTATGCCAAGAGCAACGAATCATATATGCAATATCTGCTCCTTCATAACAATCCTTGAAGACAAAGGTTATGCATACTCTAGGGATGGAGATGTTTATTATTCTGTTTTTAAAAATAAAAATTATGGAAGGCTAAGTAATCAAAATATACAAGAACAAAATATCAATCAGCAAGGAAGAATGGCTAATGATGAAAATAGTAAAAAACTAAATCCGCAAGATTTTGCACTATGGAAAAAAGCCAAAGATGATGAACCATTTTTTGATTCGCCATGGGGTAAAGGTAGGCCAGGATGGCATATTGAATGTTCGGCGATGGTTAAAGATGAATTAGGAGATACTATTGATATCCATTTAGGTGGTTCTGATTTGATTTTTCCACATCATGAGAATGAAATCGCCCAATCAGAAGCAGCCAATGGCAAAAAGCTAGCGAACTATTGGTTACATAATGGGATGGTAAATGTAAATGGACAAAAGATGAGTAAATCCCTTAAAAATTTTAAAACTATTAGAGAGCTAATTAAGTCAGGTATAAGCCCTATGACTTTGCGATATTTTGTAATGACTGTGAATTATAGAAAACCACTTGATTTTACTGAAGAAGCTTTAAGGAGTGCTTCAGAAGCTTGGAAAAACATTAATTTAGCCCTTTCTTTTTTGGACCTTACAAAAGATGCTTTTAAATTTATTGATAAGAATGAATCTATCGAATTCGAATATAAAGAGAAAATAAGCTTTGAATTATCTAAAAAAAAGCTTAATTTTTCTGAGGCTCTTGGAAATGACCTTAATACAGCAGGTGCTATCGCAATTATTTACGATTTAGCAAAACCATTAAAAAACTTTTTAAACCAATTTCAAAGGGTCGAAGGTTTTAAAATAGACCTAAATGAAAAATTCTTTCTACTTGAGAATTTTAAAACTCTTGAAAAGTTAACTGAAGTACTTGGTCTTAAAAAAGAGGTTTTAGTAAAAGAAAGTAAAATAAAAGAAGAAGAAATATCAATGCTTGTTAATGAAAGATTGAAAGCAAAAAAAGAAAAGAATTATACGAAGGCCGATGAAATTAGGAATTTGTTAAAAGAAAAAGGTATTGAACTTATTGATCAATCCAAGGATATAACAACATGGATAAGGGTCTAAATTTTAAGAAAAAAACCAATTTGAAATTTTTGTTTTTTAAATACACCTTTAAATGGGAAGATATTAGAAATATCAGAGAAAATTGAAATACATTACTGTGCTCGGTTCTACTGGTTCAATTGGGACTCAAACTCTCGAAATAGCTAGTGAGCAGCCTGATAAGTTTAAAGCCGTAGCTCTCACGGCAGGAAGAAATATTAATTTATTAACAGAACAAGTTAAAACACACAAACCAGAAGTAGTTGCGATTGAGGATGAAAATCTTATAGAAGATTTAAAAGATAATATTAATAACTTAGATTTGGATAGTGCTCCCTTGATTTTGAGTGGAAAGGAGGGGATTAACGCTGTTGCAGCATGGGATAAGGCAGATACTGTGGTTACAGGGATAGTAGGATGTGCAGGCTTAATCCCAACAATGTCAGCAATTAATGCGGGGAAGAATATTGCACTTGCTAACAAAGAAACTTTAATTGCGGCAGGACCAATTGTTATTCCTGCATTAAAGAAAAATAATAGTAGGCTTTTACCTGCTGATTCAGAACATTCTGCTATCTTTCAATGTTTACAAGGATTACCCAATTATGAAAATGCAGATTTTTCAACAGGAGAGATACCTAAAGGTTTAAAAGCCATACATTTAACAGCTTCTGGTGGTGCTTTCAGAGATTGGGACGTTGAGGATTTAAAGCATGTCACAGTGGAAGATGCAACTTCACATCCTAATTGGGATATGGGAAAAAAAATAACTGTAGATTCTGCAACTCTTATGAATAAAGGATTAGAAGTTATAGAAGCTCATTATTTATTTGGGACCTCCTACGAAAATATCGAAATAGTTATCCACCCTCAAAGTATTATTCATTCAATGATTGAGATGGAAGATTCTTCAGTATTAGCTCAATTAGGTTGGCCAGATATGAAACTACCCATTTTATATGCGATGAGTTGGCCTGAAAGATTTAAAACAAATTGGAAAAGATTAAACCTAAGTGAAATTGGAAAATTAACTTTTAAAGAGCCAGACGAGTTTAAATATCCATGCATGGGACTTGCCTATGCCGCAGGAAAATCTTCTGGGACTATGCCTGCAGTTTTAAATGCTGCTAATGAAATAGCTGTTGAACAATTCCTTAAAGAAAAAATTTCTTTTCAAGAAATTCCAATATTTATAAGTAAAGCATGTGAATCACATATGGAGAATTTGAATTTGAAGCCCGAATTGGAGGATATTCTTGAAGTAGACAATTGGGCCAGACTTTTTGTTGAGCAAGAAATTAAAAAAGGGAAAAAATACGTAAGTATTGGATAAAGTGAATATTAAAAAGCATCTTCTACTATGCGCAACACCCACAAAACAGAAATGCTTTAAAGGCAATGAAGGTCAAAAAACATGGGAATGCCTGAAAAAGACTTTAAAAAAATTTGAGAATGATCCCTGTACAAAAAACGTTCATATATTGAGATCAAAAGCTGACTGTTTAAGGATATGTAAGAACGGCCCAATTCTTCTTGTGTGGCCTGATGGTATTTGGTACGAGAAAGTTTCTCCAGAAAAAATTTCAGAAATTTTTACCTCACATATTATTAACGGTAAGCCAATAGAAAAATGGATTTTTAAAAAAACACCATTTTCAAATAGTCCTAGATATTAATAAACCAGTTCTTTACTGCTTCGTCTGACCAGCAACCATTAATAGAATGAAAACCATTATGACCTCCTTTTTCAGTTATAAAAATAGTAAATTTATCAATAAATTTCCCTCTTAAATTCAAAGTTTCATTATATGGAACCCAAGGATCATCCTTGGCATGAATAAAAAGCATTTGAGGTAATTTTTTTATTGAGTTTTGGATTCTAAATATTGGAGAAGCTTTAACATAATAATCTTCTAAAGAATCAAATCCCCAACTTGGAGCTGTAAATTTCTGATCAAATTCCCTTATACTTTTTAAAGCTCTAATTTTTTTTCTTAATTCCTCATTATTAAGAATTTTGCCTTCATCATTAAATCCGTCCCATAACTGATTTTTTAAGCGATGAAGTAACCATTTTTGGTAGATATAATTTCTAGATTTTTCAATACAGAGACTACATGATGATAAATCTAAAGGGCTACTCACGCAGGCTAGGCCATCTAAAAGTTTTTTCCCTTTGTTTTCATCGTAATCTAAGCAGGCATTTAAAAGAATTGTTCCCCCTAAAGATAATCCAACTCCGTAAATTGGAAGATGATTCATCTTAATGAGATCTTTAAACTCTAAATTAATGAATTTTTTAAAATAATTAATTGCTGAAATAACATCACTGGAGCATCTAGCACAATAATTTCCTTTAGCTAAATATCTCGCAGATCCAGATCCTCTCAGATTTAATTTAAGAACTCCAAAACCATTATTTGCTAATTTCCTAGAAATTCTTCTTAAACCAAACCGTTTAGTTGAACCCCCTAAACCATGAGTAACGATTACAAAACCCCTAAGTGATTCTAAGTTGTCAGGTAATTCTAAAAACCCTAGAAGATAATCATATTCAAACTTTTTAGAAAGAATTTTGTTAATCGGAAAGAATATTTTTTTATTTTTTTTTGATTTACCAAGATCAATAACAAAAGTATCTCTCAAAGTTTGTAAGTCGCCACCTATCCAAGGTAAAACTTCTCGAAATGGCTTATTTTTTAGGTAATCTGAAAAAATAAAAGATATACTACTATTTCTCCCCAACTCCAAGATCCTTTAATTCTCCAATCAAATCATTCAATACCTTTTTTGCATCACCAAAGACCATTGAGGTATTTGGTAAATCAAATAAATCATTTTTTATTCCGGAGTAACCTGCACTCATTCCACGTTTAATTACAAATACAGTTCTTGCTTCCTGCACATCAAGAACTGGCATGCCATATAAAGGAGAAGAGCTATCATTTTTAGCTTGAGGATTAACCACATCATTTGCTCCTAAAACTAAAACAACATCCGTTGCTGGAAAATCAGGATTTACAACGTCCATTTCTTTAAGTTGTTCGTAAGGAACATCTGCTTCTGCTAAAAGTACATTCATATGCCCAGGCATTCTCCCTGCTACAGGATGAATTGCGTAAACAACTTCAATACCATTTTGCTCTAGTTTTTTTGTCACTTCCCTTAAAGTATGTTGAGCTTGAGCTACCGCCAGACCATAGCCAGGAACTATAATTACCTTGTTGGCTGCCTCTAAAGTCAATGCACATTCTTCAACACTGCAAGAAGTTATATTTGTATATTCTCCTGAACCAGAAGAGGCTGTACTTTCTGCGGATAAAGATCCTCCAAAAAGAACTGAGACCAATGATCTATTCATACCCTTGCACATTACTTGAGTAAGTATTAGGCCTGCTGCTCCAACCATTGCACCTGCTACTATCAAAAGCTGACTATCTACAACAAAACCTGCTGATGCTGCTGCGATCCCTGAATAGCTATTTAATAAAGATATAACGACTGGCATATCAGCTCCACCAATTGGTAAAGTAACTCCAATACCTAATAAAGAAGAAACAATAACTAAAAGCCAAATAGAACTTGTATTGCCGTTTATCAAATCAAAAAAGGCTATCAATGAAGCAACTGCAAAAACAATATTTACAAAATGTCTAACTTTGCTCTGAGTCCATCCTGGAGTTGACAACCAACCCTGTAACTTTGCCATCGCCACAATTGAACCTGTGAAAGTTATGGCACCAACAAATATAGAAACAGATATTGAAACTTCGTTAATCAGTGACTTAAAGAAATCAAAATTTTCTTGACCACCAGATATAGGGAAAATAGCTACTCCTAAGGCCACTAAAAGTGATGACATTCCTCCACAACCATTGAACAATGCCACTGTTTCAGGCATGGAGGTCATAGGTACTTTTTTTGCAAGAATTGCTCCGAATAAACTACCTAAGATTGATCCAATTATTATCCAAATCCAAGACTGAATAGCAATTCCAGAAGTGCCTAAATAATAAGAAAGTAATCCTACTACTGATAGCGACATTGCAAATGCAGCTAATCTATTGGCATCTCTTGCTGATTTTACTTTTGACAATCCTTTTATTCCCAACGCCAGTAAAAGTACTGCTAGAAGGTCAATAACGAATTTAATGATTACAGGTAGATTCATGTTAAAAATTACTTCTTATTTGATGGTTTACGACTAAACATCGCGAGCATTCGATCAGTTACAAAGAAACCTCCTACAACGTTGAAAAGAGCAAATCCAAGAGAAACTGAACCAATGATTAAAAGTGGTACGTTACCTTCTGCTTTTACAATTAAAGTCAAAGCTGCAAGCATTGTTATTCCTGAAATTGCATTTGCTCCACTCATTAGAGGTGTGTGAAGAGTAGGAGGAACTTTTCCAATTAACTCGAGACCTAATAAACTACCAAGTAAAAGAACCCAAAGAAGACTTATAAAAGACATAATTTTAAAACCTCAATTTTCAAAAACTTTATTTTGAAGAACAACTCCTTCATCGCTTAATAAACATCCAGAAATGAGTTCATCCTCTTTATCTAATTTAATTACACCATCTTTTATAAATGGTGTAATCAAAGATGTTAAGTTCTTAGCATAAAGAGAACTTGCATCATAAGGAACTGAAGAGGGTAATTCGCCCGCTCCTATAAGTTTTACCCCATCTTTGATAATAGTTTCATTTGATTTTGTTCCTTCGCAGTTGCCTCCCTGAGAAACTGCTAAATCAATAACGACTGCTCCAGGCCTCATTTTTTCAATCATGGGTGCGTCAATTAAAACGGGGGCCTTTTTACCTAGAACTTGCGCAGTACATATAGCAACATCAGCTTCAGATAAATATTTAGTTAAAGTTGCCTTCTGTTTTGAGAGGAATTCGGGTGTTACAGCTTTCGCATAACCTCCTGCCTCTCCAGGCTTTTCCTCAACTTCAGGAAGTTCTATAAATCTAGCTCCAAGGGACTCTACTTGTTCTTTAACAGCAGGTCTAATATCAGATACGAATACTATTGCTCCAAGTCTTTTTGCTGTCGCAACTGCCTGTAATCCTGCTACGCCTCCACCAAGAACAACTACTTTGGCAGGTTGGACTGTCCCTGCTGCAGTCATAAGCATTGGGAAATATCTATCTAACTCACTTGCAGCCAAAAGAACTGCTTTATATCCAGCAATATTGGCCTGTGAAGAAAGAACATCAGAAGATTGAGCTCTACTAATCCTCGGAAGCAACTCTAGTGATAAAGCTGAAATCTTAGTACTATTTATAATCCTAAGAAGCTGCTTATTGCCATATGGGTTAAGAAGACCAAGAAGAACAGCGCCTTTCTTTAACTTAGTTAAATTATCCTCTGATGGAGTTTGAACACAAAATATTAAGTCCGCTTCACCCCAAATTTTTTGATCTGAGCTGTTTATTATTGTTCCGCCCGATTCTTTATATGATAAGTCACTAAATCCTGATAATTTTCCTGCTGAACTTTCAATATAAACATCACATCCAAGGCTTTTTAATTTCTTTACCGCTTCTGGTGTAGCTGAAACTCTCCTTTCACCAGAGCTTGTTTCGGAAGGAATAAGTATCTTTGTCAATTTATTTATTTTTTTAACATACTAAATATAAATAGAAGAAAGTCAAAAGTCTTGGATTTTTGTTAAAAATATATTTTCTTTTCTATAAAAAATAGCTATCTAGAATATAAAGGTACTTAATAATCTAATGAGTATAAAAGCAATCGAATGTCCTGATGGAGTATGTCACAGTCATCATGGTGGACATGCTGTTCCAAGGCAAGCTATGCAGAAAAACCTAGAAAAGCATGGTAAAGACTGGTGCGAGAAATTAGCAGAGAGAATTTATGAAATGTCAGTTGATACTTATTCACAGACAGTCATGCCCAGTCTCCACTCAGCAGGCTGGCAAAGAAGACATTTAGATTGGGAATTTAAGCTGGCAGAAAATGATTCTGAACCTGATGAAGCTCTTGTTGAAGGAATTATTAATGCCACAGAAAGCTTTCTAAGGAGTAGTGAAGTGCATCGATTATTTATTCAAGAATTAGTTCAGGGTACATTCGAGGAAGCAAATGATAAAAAAATAATTTCTAAAGCAATAAAATCTATCATTGAAGAAGAAATTGTTAGTTCACTAAGAGAAAAGAAAGAAACTCTTTTAAAAAAAATATCCGCAAAATTAATATCAGAAGAAAAAGTTAGCGAGGAACTTGCAATAAATTCAGCTAAAGAGGGTTTTGAGGAAGTTGAAAGGCTACTTGCAAATCACAGCGAGGCAGTCTAACTCTATTTTTTTTATATTTTCTTTATAATTTACCCAAAAATTGGCTCAAATATAAATTAAAGATTAAATTATTGTTTGGAAGTACAAAGTTGTAACTTATTAGACAATACATAGGTTCTCTGGTGTGTTTATCTATATACAACTTAAATCTTGGAATGGACAATTTCATTAGAAAAAGGATCGACATAGCGACCTGTTGGGCAACCAATAGAATTTCTGCAATGGACACTTTAGAAAGGTATGAAGACAGTTATGCAATCGCAGAAGAATTTAGAGAGTGGATATTACATATTGGAGAAAAGAACGAAAATTTAAAAGATTCTGTTTTAAACTTCCCAAAGGAATTAAAAAAGTTATTAGATCAAAAAGTCAACGATTGAGTAATAAATATATCGAGTGAAATCCGCCCTACATTATTTGGGTTAGTTTATTATTATTAATATTGAAATTAGCAAATAAATGGAGAATAAAGAGAACACTTCAAATGTAGAAAATGTTGTAATTATTGGTTCAGGTCCTGCAGGATATACAGCTGCAATTTATGCAGCAAGAGCAAATCTTCAACCATTGCTCGTTACAGGATTTAATTCTGGTGGAATTCCTGGTGGCCAATTAATGACTACAACATTTGTTGAAAATTATCCAGGTTTTCCAGATGGTGTACTTGGTCCTGAATTAATGGATCTAATGAAAGCTCAAGCCGAAAGATGGGGTACTAATTTATACGAAAGTGATGTTGTCTCAATAAATACTGATTCACATCCCTTTGAATTAAAAACTTTAGAAGGAACTATAAAATCTAACTCAATTATTATTGCAACTGGAGCAAGTGCAAATAGATTAGGCGTGATAAATGAAGATAAATTCTGGAGTAAAGGAATAAGTGCGTGTGCAATATGTGATGGAGCGACCCCACAATTTAGAGGTGAAGAATTAGCTGTTATTGGAGGGGGTGACTCTGCATGTGAAGAAGCAGCATATCTCACAAAGTATGGAAGCAAAGTGCATTTGATTGTTAGATCAGAAAAATTAAGGGCTAGCGCAGCAATGGTAGATAGAGTAAAAGCTAATCCAAAGATAGAAATTCATTGGAACACAAAAGTTAATAAAGCGGATGGCTCTGAATGGCTTGAGAAAATAGAAACTATTCACCCTCTAGAAGGTAAAGGGGAAATTAATATAAAAGGTCTTTTTTACGCGATAGGGCACACACCAAATACGAAGTTCTTAGCCAACAAAATTGATTTAGATAATAAAGGATATATTGCTTGCAAATCAGGAAGGCCAGAAACATCTATTGAAGGCATCTTCGCAGCAGGTGACGTTGTTGATTCTGAGTGGAGACAAGGAGTTACCGCCGCAGGAACTGGGTGCATGGCAGCATTAGCTACCGAAAGGTGGCTAGCCGAGAAAAACTTAGCAAAAACTATAGTCAGAGAAACACCAGAACCAGAAAAAAAACTTAATTCATCAGATTTTAATGAAGAAGAAGTTAATGAAGATACTTTCGATGCAAATTCTGAATGGCAAAAAGGCAGTTATGCATTAAGGAAACTTTATCACGAGAGTAAAAAACCTATCTTAGTAATTTTTAGTTCTCCAAGTTGCGGCCCATGTCATGTTTTAAAACCTCAGTTAAAAAGGGTAATTAAAGAACTTGATGGTGCAGTTCTTGGCGTTGAAATAGATATTGATAAAGATCAAGATATTGCAAAACAAGCTGGTATTAATGGCACACCAACAGTTCAACTTTTTAAAGAAAAATTATTAAAAAAACAATGGCAAGGTGTTAAACAAAGAAGTGAGTTTAAAGAAGCGATAAAAAATATTATCTAAAGTAACTTTTTATTTATTATTTCTCTTGGGATTATTTTTATTAGTAGTAGGTTTAGCATTGCCTGCATTCCTCTCTCTATAAGTTATCCTCCCTCTAGAAAGATCATAAGGACTTATCTCAACTAACACTTTGTCTCCAGCTAATAATTTAATTCTAAATTTAGTCAATTTACCTGCAGCTCTACATAAACATTGATGTCCTTCAGGTTGTTCTAAGGTAACCAAATAAAATCCATTCCCCTGCTCTTTTTCTATTACACCTGAAGTTTCAATCATTAATTAATCTTTTACTAAGTACATATTATCAGAAAAAGATTAGCCAAAATTGATTTAAAAAAAATTACATACCAAAAAATATGCAATTCAATTCAAATTGAAAATTTAATTTCATTAATTATTTGCAGTTGTCCATAGTAAAAATTTGCTTTCGCAATTTTTTCAGAATCTTCTAATTGATCAAAAAAAACAAACCCAAGGCTTTCCCATAATGAAGATCCGCAAACATTATTCAATTCATTTTTTGCTTCTTTTGCAAAATTATCTAGTTTTCGTTCAAGGTTTTTAGACTTAGAAACAGACATAGGTCAATAATATTTAATATAGTACAAATATACTATATGATTCTAAAATTGCAATATTAAAAAGGTAATCTCTTTTTTTCTTCAATATTAAGATCTGCTTCCATTTCCCTTAATCTTTTAAGTATTTGTTGATAGTACTCCTTTATATAACTATCTAGTGAGGTCATATCCTCTTTTTTAAGTTCCAATATTTCGTAAGTTTTGCTCATTTCAGCATCTAGTGATTCACCACTACTAGTTACTTCAGCAAAAGCCAATCGCTCAGCAACATTAAGAGAATCTTGGAAAAAGGAAACTACTTTTTGAGTGACACTAATAAGGAATGGGGAAACTCTAAAGATTTTCGCCTTTTTTTCACTAAATTTTTCACATAAAGATATAACTTCATTTGAATCCCATGCTTTGGGACCTACTAATGGCAATGATGTTCTGTGAGTTTTTGGATTATTTACTGCTGCTACAATAACTTTCGCCATATCTTGAGTATTCATATAAGCAATTTTAGTTGGAGTCCCACTCATCCACACTGCTTGACTATCCAAGATTGGGATTGCGAATTGACCAATAACTCCTTGCATAAAAGCTGCGCATTTGAAGATTGTATAGTCTAAACTCGATTTTTCAAGAAGTTTTTCAGTGCAAAATTTAATGTCCATTAAAGGAACATTTCTAAACTTTTCTGTTAGGAGGATAGAAAGGAATATTACCCTTTTTACGTTTAAAGATTCGCAAGCATTGAATAAGTTTAGTTTTCCATCCCAATCAATTTCATAAATACTTTTTGGATCATCTGGCCTACTAGTCGCTGCATCAATAACTACTTCAATATCTTGCAATGCATATTCGATATCAGAAGAATTTAATAAATTACCTTTTGTTAGCTCACAACCCCATTCTTGTAGAAAGGAAGATTTTCTTGGATTTCTTACAAAGCATCTTACTTCATGTCCCTCTTCTATAGCTTGCTTTGCTATTTGTCTACCAAGTGTCCCTGTTGCTCCTACTAAAAGAATCTTCATACTTAAGATTTACTTAACTTTAAGACCATAACTCAAATTGTGATGTATCCGTGAGAATCAGTCTCCCTGAAACTTTAATAACAAAGCCCCACCAACTAATCCTATTGGTATCAGTATCCAAAAAACTGCTGCAATACTAAAAATTTCTTTAGCCATAGTAAAATTGAATGATTACTATAATTTACATTCAAAATACATTTATTTGTAAAAAATGTAGATAATTCAAATATCTTGAAAATTTTTGAATATATGAATAATAATTTTAAAAAAAATATAAACATTCCTAATTACTGGAATTGGAATGGTTTTAAAATTTGTTGGAGTGTTACAGGCGAAGAAAATGAGATTCCAATTATCTTTCTCCACGGATTTGGAGCAAGTCGAAAACATTGGAGAAATAATTTAGAGTATTTTGCGAAAAAGAATTTTGCCTCTTATTCCTTGGATTTAATAGGATTTGGGGATTCAGATCAACCTGGGATTAGACAAATTGGAAAATTAAATAATGAGATTTGGTGTGATCAAGTGAAAGACTTTATTGCACAGGTAGTAAGACCAAAGAATTCTGGGAAAGTAATTCTTATTGGCAATTCCCTTGGATCACTAGTTGCTTTAACATGCGCTGTTTCATTAGAGGATCAGATTGCAACAGTTATTGCATCTCCTTTGCCAGATCAAATTCAAGAAAATAAAAAGTCCATAACAAAAAAATCATCATTTAAGAAATTTCAAGATAGATTCATAACAATATTTTTTTTGTTTTTCCCTTTGGAGATTATTTTATTTTTAATAACTAAATTAGGAGTTATTAAACTGGGACTAAATTCTGCATATTTCAAAAAAGATAACATTGATCGCGAACTAATAGATTTGGTAACAAAACCAGTTTTAAGGAGAACTTCAGCTAGATCATTAAGAGCAATGTGTATTGGTATGTCTTCAAGAGATAATAAATTTCAAGCTTCTTACCTTTTGAGGAAACTGAGCGCCTCAAAAAAAGTTCCTTTTTTATTGATTTGGGGAGAAAAAGATAATTTCATACCTTTGTTTGTTGGTAAAAAGATTGCAAATTTCCATAGATGGGTAAAATTAAAAATAGTATCCAATTCAGGGCATTGTATTCATGATGAAGACCCCTCAGTATTCAACAGAATTTCTTATGAATGGATTAGAGATTTAAAAACCTTTTAAAATATGAAGCATACATTATCAGTTCTTGTAGAAGATGAATCTGGAGCCTTGAGTAGAATCTCAGGTCTATTTGCTAGAAGGGGATTCAACATAGATAGCCTTGCAGTAGGACCTGCTGAATCTAAAGGGATTTCAAGGTTAACAATGGTAGTAGAGGGTGATGATGAAACTCTTCAACAAATGACTAAGCAACTTAATAAGTTATTTAATGTTCTAGGAGTTGTAGATTTTACTAATCTCGCAGCTGTTGAGAGGGAATTGATGTTACTAAAAGTTTCATCGAAAGAGGATACTAGGAGTAACATCCTTGATATAGTACAGATTTTCCGCGCAAAAGTTGTTGATGTATCAGATATGGCCTTAACTCTCGAGGTTGTTGGGGATCCTGGAAAGTTAGTTGCTCTAGAGAAATTACTCGAGCCGTACGGCATCCTTGAAATAGCAAGGACTGGTAAGGTAGCTCTTAAACGCTCTTCAGGAGTTAATACAGAAATGTTGAAAATAAACAAATACTCTCTAGAAATTTAATTAGATATCTGGACTGACTTGATGTAGTCTTCTTTATTGATTTTTTTGAGTACGTCTAATCCGTTAATAATCTTTCCAAAAATCGAATATCTTCCATCTAGTTCTGGGATCTTACTAGTAACAAAAAAAAATTCAGTAGATGAGGACTTATACTTACCTCTCTTAACCATAGCGATTGATCCACTCTCAAAAGTATTAACTAAATTTTCAGTTTCATTAGGATTTTTTATTTGGTAGTTATATCTTGGTTTTATTTCTTGTTTGAATTTTATTTCTAAAGGTATTGATGGACTTGTTTTATTCAGGTTTTGTTTTTGTTCAAAATAAAATTTGTTTTCTGGGTTAACACCACCATGTATAAACCTTATTTCGGAATGATTTATAATTTTATAAAATTTTTGATTTACATAAATACTATTGTCGATATTTTCCAGAAAGTTTGATACTGTTACTGGGTTATCTTTACCAAATAATTTAACCTCAAAATCACCTCTTGAAGTTTTAAAACTAACTACTTTATTATTCTGAGTGCAACTTAATTTAAGTTTTTGACAGTAATAACTTGAATCTCCCTTATATTTATAACTACAAGCTTGAACCAAAAACAAAACCTGTACAAAATATAATGTTTTAAAATATTTTTTTTTTATTTTAGGCCCTCCAGATTAACATTTAAAAATTTAGCTAGACGAGCTCCTTCTTCTTCAACTTGAAGAAGTGGTTTAAGTTCACCTGCTCCGCTTAAAGGGAGAGGTTTTTTTCTACCTTTTAATACTAATGCAATTCTTCTTCTAGGATTAAATCCCTCACTTATATCCAACTTAACAGATTTAATTTCATCGAAATTTAATTTAACTTCAACATCTTTAAATAATCCTTTTCTCTTTATTTCAACTGATTTTGAGGACTTATCAAAATAATTACTTCCTGAACCAAAGTTTATGTAAACTAGATACCACAAATAAAGGTTTAATAAATTAGCTATTACTCCGTATGCTCCCATTATTATTCCTTGAGGGATAAACAATAAAGTTGAAGGATTTCCTAAAGGTAATAAATCTCTTCCTGTGTAGCTAGATATAGAGGCCAAAAGAAAACCAATACCTCCTATAGTTAGCATTCCTCCAATAATATAATTTGAAATTTTTCTTGATCCACCAATTTTTTGTTCGATTTTATCGAAAGACGTGAGGTCTGAATTCATTTTTATCTTTTTTTAGAGCCTAATTCAGATAATTTAACAAACTAAGGGAGTATTCTTACCTATTTTTTAATAAAAAAGTCAGGAAAGCTTTACAAGGCATTTCAGATATACAAATATTTCCCCACATTACTCTCAATCTTTGTTACAGTCACTGCGTATCCCGAAGCTAAAAAACGATTTCTCATGACGATCGCAGTTGGTAGCGCCCCACAAAGAGGATGGTTTGATGTCCTCGATGATTGGCTGAAGCGTGACCGCTTTGTATTTATTGGTTGGTCCGGACTACTTTTACTTCCTTGTGCATATCTTGCGATAGGTGGTTGGTTTGTCGGAACAACATTTGTTACCTCTTGGTACACACACGGAGTTGCAAGCTCATACCTTGAAGGTTGTAACTTTTTAACAGCAGCTGTAAGTACCCCTGGTGATGCCATGGGACACAGTCTTCTATTTTTATGGGGTCCTGAAGCCCAAGGTAGTTTCGTAAGATGGCTACAACTTGGTGGTCTTTGGAACTTCGTTGCATTACATGGAGTATTTGGCCTAATTGGTTTTATGCTTCGTCAGTTTGAAATTGCTGGCCTTGTTGGAATTAGACCTTACAACGCTTTAGCATTCTCAGCAGTAATTGCAGTATTTACAAGTATTTTCCTTATTTATCCTTTAGGACAGCATAGTTGGTTCTTCGCACCTTCATTCGGTGTTGCAGCAATCTTCCGTTACATTCTGTTCATTCAAGGTTTTCACAATATTACTTTAAATCCATTTCACATGATGGGTGTTGCTGGAATTCTTGGTGGTGCTCTACTTTGCGCTATTCATGGAGCTACAGTACAAAACACTTTGTATGAAGATACAAGTATTTATACAGATGGTAAGGTTCAAAGTTCAACATTTAGAGCTTTTGACCCAACTCAAGAAGAAGAAACCTATTCAATGATTACAGCGAATAGATTCTGGAGTCAAATCTTCGGCATTGCTTTCTCAAACAAGCGTTTCTTACATTTCTTGATGCTATTTGTACCTGTAATGGGTATGTGGACATCTTCAATAGGTATAGTCGGCTTAGCACTAAACTTAAGAGCTTATGATTTCGTAAGCCAAGAAATTCGTGCAGCAGAAGATCCAGAATTTGAAACTTTCTATACAAAAAATATACTTTTGAACGAAGGTATGCGAGCATGGATGTCTTCTGTGGATCAACCACACGAAAACTTTGTATTCCCTGAGGAGGTTCTTCCACGTGGAAACGCCCTTTAATAATTTATTAAGAGCTCCAAACCAAAGTATTGAGGAAACTGGTTATGCCTGGTATGTAGGCAACGCTAGATTAATCAATTTATCTGGACGTTTATTAGGAGCTCACATTGCTCACTCTGGACTCATAGTCTTTTGGGCGGGAGCAATGATGCTCTTTGAGGTTAATCATTTCACTTTTGATAAACCAATGTGGGAGCAAGGTTTAATCTGTATGCCACACGTTGCAATGTTTGGCTACGGGATTGGCCCAGGTGGTGAAGTTACTGATATCATGCCTTTCTTCCAAGCAGGCGTGGTTCATTTGATAGCTTCTGCTGTTCTTGGTTTTGGTGGTATTTACCACTCATTAGCAGGCCCAGAAAAACTTGAAGAAGATTTTCCATTTTTCTCTACCGACTGGAGAGATAAAAATCAGATGACAAATATTCTTGGATATCATTTGATTGTATTGGGTGTAGGTGCATTAGCATGGTCAGTTAACTGGTGTTTTATTGGCGGTGCATATGACACATGGGCACCTGGTGGTGGTGAAGTCAGACTTGTTAATCCAACTTTAGATCCGAGAGTTATTCTTGGTTATCTATTTAGATCTCCATGGGGAGGAGCTGGTTCAATAATCGGAGTCAACTCCATTGAAGATATTGTTGGTGGACACGTTTACGTGGGTATTACTGCAATTATTGGAGGAATATTCCATATCTTCACTAAACCCTTTGGATGGGCAAGAAGAGCATTCATCTGGAATGGTGAAGGACTTTTAAGTTATGCTCTTGGTGGAATTTGTGTAGCAAGTTTCATTGCTTCAACATTCATTTGGTTTAACAATACTGCTTACCCTTCAGAATTTTATGGCCCAACAAATGCTGAAGCTTCACAGGCTCAAAGCTTTACTTTCCTTGTGAGAGACCAAAGAATTGGAGCTAACGTAGGTTCAACAATGGGACCAACAGGTCTAGGTAAGTATCTCATGAGATCTCCTACTGGTGAAATTATATTTGGTGGTGAAACAATGAGATTTTGGGATTTCAGAGGTCCATGGTTAGAGCCTTTAAGAGGTCCTAATGGATTGAGCCTTGAGAAAATTCAAAATGATATTCAGCCTTGGCAGGTAAGAAGAGCAGCTGAATATATGACTCATGCTCCTAACGCTTCTATCAACTCTGTTGGTGGAATCATTACAGAGCCAAATGCTGTTAACTTCGTTAACTTAAGACAATGGTTAGCTGCAGCTCAATTCTTCCTAGGATGGTTTACATTTATCGGTCATCTTTGGCATGCTGGACGTGCTAGAGCTGCCGCTGCTGGTTTCGAGAAAGGAATCGACAGAAAGAGTGAACCAGCTCTAGAAATGCCTGATCTAGATTAATTTCTATTTCATCTTTAAAAAAACCCTATCTAAAGATAGGGTTTTTTTTTGCTCAATTTTATTATCTATATAAATTTTCTCTGAGCCATGGCAAACTTAAACCCATTACATTACTAAAACAACCCTCTATTTTTTTTATATATTTACCACCAATACCTTCCAAGGCAAATCCTCCTGCGCAATATAAAGGTTCATTTGTATCTACATAACTCTTGATTTCCCAATCCTCCAAATTAGAAAAATAAACTCTTGAACTTACTGTTTTTTTTATTATTTCAGTGATTTTAAAAATATTGGAAGTTGAATCAAAATTCCCAATTATTAGAGTATGACCAGTATGTAAAAATCCAAATTCTCCAGACATTTTTTTCCATCTAATAAATGCCTCCTCTTTATTAGATGGTTTTCCATAAGCTTCTCCTTTAAATTCAAAAATTGAATCGCACCCAAGTATTTCCATAGTTCCATAATTAAATTCTTCGGGCAATGATAAGTTTTGGATATTTTCAGATAAACTATTAGCCTTTTGAAAAGATAATTCCAAAGCTAAATTAAATATATTCTTTTCTTGAATAGTAGTTTCATCAAATTTACTTGCTATTTGGATAAATTCGATTTGACAATTTTCTAGTAATTTCTTTCTAGATTGAGAAGCAGAGGCTAGAATTAACACAAATTTTTTACCAAATTATAATTCAATTTAATAATTAATAAATTTTAAAATAAATATAAATTACTAATGGAGTTAGAAGCAAAATTACATGAAATAAGGCAACCAATAATGGTCTTAGGTACTTCCAGTGGAGCAGGGAAATCGTTAACGGTTACTGCTATTTGCAGGATTCTTAAAAATTTAGGAGAAGAACCAATACCTTTTAAAGGACAAAATATGAGTAACAACGCTTGGGTTGATTGGGAAGGTGGAGAGATGGCATATTCACAAGCACTTCAAGCTTTTGCTTGTGGTATTAATCCCTCTGCAGAGATGAATCCCATTTTATTAAAACCACAAGGAAACTCAGTAAGCGAGGTGATTCACCTTGGCAAAAGCATAGGCACCACAACCGCACAAAATTACTATAAAGATTGGTTTATTCCAGGCTGGAAAGTAATTAAAAAAAGTTTAAATTCTATTTACGAAAGGAATCCGAATTGCCGCTTAATTATCGAAGGGGCTGGCAGTCCAGTAGAAATGAATTTAATTCATAGAGACCTTACTAATTTAAGAATTGCAAAATATTTAAATGCAAATTGCATATTAGTTACTGATATTGAAAGAGGAGGTGTATTTGCACAAATAATTGGTACTCTTGAATTAATGAAGCCTGAAGAAAAGAAACTTATTAAGGGAATTATTATAAATAGATTCAGAGGAGACCTTTCATTATTTGAAAATGGAAAAAAATGGATAGAGAATAAAACTCAAATCCCTGTTATTGGAATTATTCCTTGGTTAAATGATTCATTTCCTCCAGAGGATTCTTTAGATTTAATAGAAAAAAAATCACTTTCTAAAAATCCTGAAATCAAAGTTGGAATTATAAAATTACCATCTATTAGTAACTTCTCGGATTTTGATCCCCTAGAAAATGAAGAAACAATTTTAATGGAATGGATTAGAAAATCACAAAACCTAAGTAAGTATGACTTCATTATTCTGCCGGGCAGCAAACAAACGATTAAAGATCAAATATTTCTTGAAAATTCTGGCTTATCTCAAGACATAAGGGACTATTCAAAAAGCGAAGGAAATATTATTGGAATATGTGGAGGTTTACAAATGTTAGGAACTACACTTGAAGATCCGCATTTCAAAGAGGGTTCCAAAAATTATTCTGAACAAAAAATTAAAGGTATTGGATTACTACCATTAAAAACGACTTTCTTTAAAAAAAAATTAACACGTCAAATTAACTCTAAATCTATATGGCCGTGCCAATCAGAAATTAATGGATTTGAAATTCATAATGGTCAAACTGTATTAGATGAAATCCAAAGTTCATTAAAGATTAATCCTATTTTTGAAGATTCAGATCTTGGTTGGTACAAAGAAAATAATAAAGGAGGAACTATTGCAGGAACTTACATTCATGGGATCTTTGAAAATGACAGCTGGAGAGCACAATATATTAATTTAATAAGGAAGAGTAAAAATCTACCAATATTAAATAAAAAGTCAATATCTTATAAAGAGAAGAGACAATCCATTATTGATAATCTTGCGAATGAATTCCACAAACATTTAAATCTCAAATCATTTTTAAGTTGAAAGAGAAAAAAAATATAAAAGTAATATGGCCAAACGATAAAGAAACATTTGTTTCAGATGGTGATGACTGGTTTTCTTCTGCTGAAAAAGCAGGTTTAGATATCCCTACTGGCTGCCTCACAGGAAGTTGTGGAGCCTGTGAAATAGATGTAAATGGTGAAACAGTGAGGGCTTGTATCAGTGAAATTAAAAATTATAAAGAATCTACATTAAGGGTTTCTTTAACTACAGACCCCTTTTGGGAAAAATAATTTTACTAAAGATTACCTAATTATTAGATAAAGGAAAACATAGTAAAAAAATGATCCAAAAAATGTGTTTAATAGAATAACTTTCTTTTTAATTTTTGACGAGGCAATGATATAGCTACCCAAAACATGAGGTAGGATTGGGAAAGATCTTATGATTAAAATATAAAAAGATTTGAAAGTAATATTGTCAAAAAATTTATAAAGATTATTTTTTTCTGGGTTTTTTAAAAATAATATATTTCTAGAAAATTTAAATTTAATTTTCCTCAGAATAAGAACTTGAATTACACTTAAAATGGTTAAAGCAGGAGAAAAGAATAAAACATATTTCAACCCATAAATCTTTATTAAGATAAAATCAAAAATAATTGATAAAGGAAGGCCTAAAAATATAGAAACTATATTTAAAGCAATCAAATATTTGTATTGAATATTATTAAATAGGGACTCAAGATCATAGGTATACTTGAATATTAGAGCAAGAAAATAAACCCCTAAATAGGTAAAAAATATTTTAAAAATTACTGATTTAAAATTTAGATCTTTTTTATTCATATTAGATGAACATTAATGATGATTATCAAAAACGTAGAGGGCAAATAACATCTTTTCCTACAGGGGAAATTATAGAAACAAACAGGGAATATTTAGAAAGTAACTCATTTTATCAAATATCAAATTTTTTATAAGAAATCCTTGGAACGACATGAAAGTAATTAGAAGCAAAGAATTTGCAAAAAAAAAGACCCCTGATAATTGGGTCTTTTATGGTTCTACCAAAACAAGTGTTTCCTTGTTTCCACTGCTTCAGTAAATCCACTCCTTCACACATACATAAACTATGCCATTAAATTCTATTTCGTGGAAGAGCTGAATGTAATGTTACTTAACTGTCACATGTGACAGTTTCCCATTTGTGGACATAAAGAAAAATCACCCTAATTCAGAGAGAAGGGGATTTACTTATAAGAGATTAACGTGCGAAGAGTTTCTAATTTGTAAAACTTACTGGGGAAACACATAAAGTATCTACAATATTAATTACTAATTTTTTTCCCAAAATAGATAAAGATTTGAAAACTGGTTTTTAGTATCTACTATTGCGCTACTTGTTGAGATCAACTTCCATCCTGCAGAATTACGTTTTTTCATAATTGCTGCAAGTTCGTTTTCTTGTCTTTGAGTATTTGCATTTCCAACTGCATAATATGTATCAAGATCATTTTCTACTTTTGCCATTTTTTAAGGTGATACTTTATTCAAAGTTAATATTACTCAATCTTTCTTAGTAACTGGTAAAGATTCGATAGAGTTGCTGTAAATAATTCTAATATGGTATTACCTTCACCCCAAATTGCGATTGGACTACTCCTTATAAGTATTGGAATAGTAGTTACTTTCGATATCAAAATTGATCAGTTTAAAAGTAAATAATTTTAAAAAAAGTTGAATATCTGGGTGAATATCTATATTAATTTGATCAATAAAGAATTATCTTATTTAGATCAAGAATAACAAACACCCTGCAATAAAACCACTTAAATGACCTAATAAACTTACCCCTGGCAAAAAGGAGAAAATCAAACCTATAAAGCTTATTGTTTTTGACATTTTCTGAACTTCATAATTGGACTTAAAACCGATTTTTTTACCTAAAAAATATTTCTTTCCATAAAAAGAGCTTAATAGTATGAATCCAAATAAAGCATAAATTATTCCACTAAATCCTAAAGCAGCATATTTGGGATAGAAATTAAGAAAGTACGATAAAATCTTTTCGTAAACCCAAATAATAAAGAAATTAATAAAAGAACAAATAAAAATAAATTTCAGATAAAAAAATCTGCTTTCGATTCCAAGTTTCATCAAAAAATATCTAGTAATGATTATTCCTCCAAGATTACTTAATAAATGATTTAGATCTGCATGGATTAAAATTGATGTGAAAATCCTATGGGGTTGATCACTAATTAATCTAGGTACAAAGTAAAAATATTCTTTATCAATGACGCCAATTAAATCTGTAAAAATATAAACTGAAATTAAAAAAAATCCTGTTGCAAGAAACTGCCAGTCATATTTAGATATTGAATTATTAATAGCCATACTTTCTTTAGTTTTATACTAAAAGAATATCTGCTTAATTAGAAGAAAATAACCTCAAAAGTTTTTTAATGTCTTGAATTTATATTACCTTTAGTAAACTTTGCAATGAGAACTTGTTGGGTGATCTATACACTCTTTCTCCCAATAATCTTGTCTTGGATCTTTTGGCAGTTGATAATTAAAATCATGCATTCTCCAAATATCTGAAGTTGCATTTTTTAGGGCAGTGAATGGAGTGGTGAGTCTCATAAACATAAAACCTCCTATATCTCTACCCCTTAATTATCCTCCTATTCAATTGAAATTAATAGAGTATTAATACCCGAGTATTAGTGCTTTGTGGTTGTCGCGACTATCTTTTCTCATTCAGTAGGAGTAGAAATAATTCAGGAGTCAAAAGAACTTCATCGACTTTGTGGACAACGAGGTGCAGAAGACTCGAAGAGGGCAAATAAATGCCCTCTTATTTTATTTTTGGGATTTCTAGAAACTATTTTTAACGGAGAGGGTGGGATTCGAACCCACGAATAGTTACCTATTAAACGATTTCGAGTCGTTCGCTTTCGACCACTCAGCCACCTCTCCCATATTTAAAATATAAATTAAAAAATTTATACTAAAAATATATTTAGATTTTTGTTAATTCCAACCAGTTTCTTTCATTATTTCTATTGCCTTACTATTGAATTTGCCAATTTCTTTTATAGTCACATTATCTGGAGTGAAATCTCCAAATTTACTAACAATTCTATTTTGACTTGATTCCTTTAAAGGGTGCTCATAAGTTTTATTAGCTAAACCTTGACTACCTTCACTAGAAGCTAAATATTCAAGAAGTTTAATAGCCTCAGTCTTGTTTTCTGCATATTTATATACGCCCCCAGCAGTTATATTTACATGCGCAGGATTGGGTATTATTAATTTTATTTTTTCTGCTAAAGAAGCATCTCTTGGGCCTTTAACTCCATCAAGCATCCTTGCGACATAATAATGATTAACGATTCCAATACCGCACGTTCCCTGCCCTACAGCTCTTATTAATGAAGAATCTCCAGAAAAATAGGGAGTGGAGACATTTGATATCAAACCCTTAAGCCAAATTTTTGTTTGGCCAACGCCTTTCTTTGCTATTTGATTAGAAACCAAAGATTGATTATAAGGACTTTTTCTATTTCTTAGACATACTTTTCCTTTAAAAGAAGGATTGGTTAGATCCTCAAAATTTTTGATTTTTGTAATATCCACAATATCCGGATTTGTGATGATTACCCTTAATCGCCTAGTAAGGCCAAACCATTTATTTCTAGGATCTCTTAAATTATTTGGAACACTATTTTCTAGAATATTTGAATTAATTTTTTGAAATAAATTTGCCTTTGATGCATTTTCAATTCTTGCTGCATCAACAAGAATTACTAAATCAGCCTGAGAATTTTTACCCTCTCTTTTTAAGCGCTCAATTATAGCTTTTCCATCTGTTTCTATATATCTAACTTTGATGCCAGTTTGTTCTTGAAATTTTTGATAAACCTCTTTATCTGTATTGTAATGTCTACCAGAAAATAACCTAACCTCTTTCTCTGCAGAATTTACAGGTTGATTATTTAGAAGTAGCGATAATGTCACTGAAGTAAAAAATAGCTTTTTTAAATAATTCTTTAATTTCATTTATTAAAATTGTTATTTTTGTTACCTTACAACAAAAATTTGGTAGAAATAATCCAAAAATAAAAAATCACTTTGTCATGTATATTTCTTTACCTTAGGAAATAACATTCTGATACTTTCGAGATATAAATCTTACTTTACTAAGGGAAAGCCCATGCGTTCCCTCTCTAGTATCCATGAAGACGCGACTTCTCTAGCTAACTTTCTGATTTTTTCTATATACTGGGCACGATCAGTTACTGATATTACGCCTCTAGCATCAAGCAAATTAAAGCTATGACTACACTTTAAAACATAATCAAGCGCGGGGTAAGTTAGCTTCTTTTCAATTAATGAATTTGCTTCATCTTGATATATCTCAAATAATTTTCTGAGATTTTCAGGATTTGATTCAGAGAAATTATATGAACATTGACCTTTTTCAAATTCAAGCCAAATATCGCTGTATTTCAGATCTTTATTCCAATTTAAGTCCCAGATACTTTCTTTATCCTGCAAAAACATTGCAATTCTCTCTAAACCGTATGTAATTTCAATTGGTATTGGTTGACAATCAACTCCCCCGCATTGTTGAAAATAAGTGAATTGAGTAACTTCCATTCCGTCTAGCCATACTTCCCAACCTACGCCCCAAGCTCCAAGAGTTGGCGACTCCCAATTATCTTCAACAAATCTTATGTCATGATTTTTAGCCTCTATTCCTAGAGATTCCAGAGATTTCAAATATTTTTCTTGGATCCCATCTGGGGAAGGCTTAATTATTACTTGATATTGAAAATAATGTTGTGCACGATTAGGGTTATCACCAAATCTTCCGTCTGTGGGTCTTCTACATGGCTCAGCATATGCAACAGACCAAGGTTCGGGTCCAATTGCCCTCAAAAAAGTATGAGGACTCATTGTACCAGCACCCTTTTCAGTATCATATGGCTGCATAATTAAACAACCCTCTTTGGACCAAAAATTATTTAAATTTTGAATTATATCCTGAAAAAACATCAAATTTTAAGAAGTTTAGAATTTAGATCAATGCCATTAAACATAATAACAAAACTTAAAACAAAAAATATTTTTAACTCTAATTTCTGAGAAGCATTATCTGGTATTTGGATAGCATAAAACTTAATCCAATATAAACATAAATTAGAAATTAATCATGAAAAAAAATCTAATGGCAAAGGTCCAAAAGTATTAGATTCTTCTGCATCTTCATCATATTGGCAAGTTATTAAAATTCCTTCTCCCAGACCATTCTCAGATCTAACAAAAACATTACCAGTTTTTTGGTTGCCTTTTAAAAAAACATATCCATCAGCATTAAGCGAATCTAAATTACCAAATTTTATTGAGGAATATTTATTAGAAATTGATTTCAGTGCTTCAATAGCTTTGGTATCAGAAGCTGCCATTATTCCTATTGTTATCCAATCGGCATTATAAATATTAGTTTCTAATTCTATTAATAGTTTTTTTTCTTGACTACTGCTTAAATGAGGAGCAGTTCTAAGACTGTTTAAATCAGCTAATTTATTTATTTCCATTAAATTAGTACCTAAAATAATAAATTATTAACCAAAGGTTCTTCCATTCCAAGCCCATAATGAAGCGGGCACATCCTCGAAAGAAATATAAATTTTATCTATTGGAATTCCAATTTTTTCATAAACAAAATTAGATATTTGCTTTGCCATCTCTGAAGGATTTAAAGAGCCTATCGACTTAATTTCTAAAAAACAACAAGGTCTTTCATCATCAAAATACATTTCTAAATTATCATCTAACTTAGCCATAACAAATCTTTTTGATTTATTTGTTAAAGACGCGACTAATATTGAAATTTCTTCAAGTAATTTCTTCTTATCCTCTATTTTTGCTGAAGTAGAAACATTAATATAAGGCATATTTATGCAGCTAAATTATCTTTTTGAAAATCATTTTGTAGATTAAAAGTTTTATTTTTTAAAACTTTTTTTGATGAAAGATATGCCATATCGTATTGACTTATTCCGTTTTTATAGGGATTGAAAAGGGCATTTTTAGATCTACTTTTTTTGCTCCTTTTGAATTCAATCATTTTTACAAAATTATTAATTATTAATTTAACTTTTTTTTAATAGATGTCTAGCTTTTTTAAAAATCTTTAATTAATTAAATGCAAAATATATTTCTGAATCACAATATGAATAACTATTTATTAAATTTGAATTAGATCACTTAATAATCGTTTTGGAAGTTCTAAATAATTATCAAAGAAAAAAACTTGATGAGAGCAATGATGAAGAATTTTATTCTGACCCAAAATTTGTTTATCATTTAGATGCGAACTTCAGGCAATATCTATCAAATGTTTATAAAAAAGAAATTTCAGACAATTCAACTGTCCTAGATTTAATGTCCAGCTGGGATAGTTACTTACCTCAAGAGAAAAAATATAAAAAAGTTATTGGGCATGGATTAAACAAACAAGAACTTGAGAAAAATAAAATTTTTGAAACTTATTGGATACAAAATTTCAATTTAAATCAAGAAATTCCTTTAGGTAATGAAAGTGTTGATTTCTGTTTAATGGTCGCAGCTTGGCAATATTTACAATACCCAGAAAATTTATCTAGAGAAATCGTAAGAATTTTGAGTAATGATGGCAAGTTTATAATATCTTTTTCAAATAGAGCATTTTGGCATAAGGCTCCCAACATTTGGACTTCATCCACTGAAGAAGAGAGAATTAAATATGTAAGAAAAGTCTTAATATCAAACGGATTTAATGAGCCAAGAATAATTAAAAAGTTTAATGAACCAGTCCAAAATATCTTCAATTTTTTTAGTAAAGACCCATTTTATTGCTTGATTGCAAGTAAAAAGTAAATAATATCTTTACTGCATTTCAGATAAAGCTTTGAACAAAGATCTATAGCCATACTTTTAAATTTTTACTAATATTGGATAGATAATATTAAAAATATGGGCTCTAAAAGAGAAAAATATCCTGAAAAATGCCCTTGGGATCTAGGACCTAATCAACCTTTAGCTAAAGAAGAAAACTGGACTTTAAGATTAGGTGAAGCAAACGTGTGTTTTAGCAAAAACAAATTAGACAATAATTATTTTCATGTAATTAGTAATGAAAATGAAGAACAAATTTTAGCCTTCAGAGCAAGACTTCTTTATCAAAAACTACTTGATAAAGGATTTAGATTGGTTGAATAAAAAACTTATTTCAATAAACTTAAATCCTCGAAAACAAACTTTTGTATTTCTTCTTCTTGATTTTGGTTTAAATATTTTATTGATCTCGAATTTAAAATCCAATAATCTTTTTTACCTATATTTATAAATTCATCTTTGTATTCAATTTTTTGAGAATTTGATTCTAGGGTTTTTGGATTAATTTGTTGACTAGTATATTTCTTACTAAGAAAACCAACTCCAGTATCAAAAAATTCCTCAACAAAAATCTCAATAATTGTTCTATGAATTTTTCTATAAACCATATTAATACAATCATCTTTAACCCTATACTTATCTCCTTCATTTCTCCCAGAAACATTCATTTCAATCCCATTTTCAGAACTTTTAAGTAAATTAAAATTATTTTCTGAATGAACTGAATTAAATTCTCTTTTTACCCTGTGAATACACACTTCAAACAATTGAGAAGCAATACTTTTCTTTATGTTTTCTTCATCTATATTTTTAATCTCAGGTTTAAAGTCTTCACCTAATAAGAACTCACCCTCATAAGAATTATCTTCAAATAAATAAGTACACTTGCCTTTATAGCCTTTGAAATCAGTATTCCATGTATATCTTTTTTCATAAGCATTTTTAAAAATATCTTTGCAACTCTGTTCTTTTAAATTTTTCATTATTTTTAAGATTTACAAGCAATCATACAAAAAGGCATCTCTAATTGGGATAGAAAGTTTTAATTTATTAAATTGACTATTTTTTTAGGTTTTTTGTCAAAAATTTAAGCCAAAGAGGGGATTTCACCTTTAAGCTGAGAAGCCCATGCCTCAAGACGCGAATCGGTCAAATCAGATTCACTATCCTCATCAAGAGGTAATCCACAAAAGCTTTCCCCTATAACACTTTTAGATTCATCAAATGTATAAGAAGATTTATCTACGTAACCGACCATTTCAGCGCCTGCTTTTGTGAAGTAGCTATGAAGTTCTTCCATTGCATCACAATAATTTTCAGTATAGGTAGAAGAATCTCCTAAACCAAAAATTGCTACTTTTTTTCCTGATAAATTTAGTTTGCCTATATCTTCTAATATTGAATCCCACGAAGTTCCAGATCTCTCCTCGTCCGCTCCAGTATTCCAAGTTGGCAGGCCACAAATAATACCTTCAAGATTTTCAAATTCTGAAAGATCATCAACATCTGATACATCTTTTGGTGATTCTGCTGAAGGAATAAAGTTGTGAAGACGATCTGCGACATCTTCAGTTTTTCCAGTTGTAGTTGCGTAATAAATTCCTACTGTCATAAATTTAAATTGTTTTCTTTAAAATAATAGAAACAAACAAACGAAAAATTTCTCCAAAAAAGACTTTTTCAAGTTAAATTTTATACTAATAAAGGTAAGAAAAAGCTTTTAAAAATAATCTACTCAAAAATCTTTAAGCATGAATAGTAAAACTTCTGATAACAATCTAAATAAAATCATTGATGAATACAAATTTAATGGGCAGAAAAAGTTTAAATTAATTATTTTATTTGGTTTATTAGGAGATTTTGATAGCTTTGAATATGCAATAAATTTGAAAAATTACATCAATAAGAATCAAGATAAAAATTTAGATATTTTTGCAATTGCTATTGGGAACCAAAGTGGGAAAGATAAATTCTGTAAATTTACTGGCTTTAACAAAGAAAATTTAATAGTAGTTTCTGATAATCAAATCCATAATAATTTAAAAGTCTCAAGAGGATTAGATATTGGTTTAGGCGGTTGGATCAATATGCTTTTGATGTTATCAGGGATAAATTCCTTTAAAACTATTAAAGAAGTTATTAGAGGTTATACTGGCGACCGAAAAGCAAAGCAAATTTATTCAGAAGTTGACAAAATTGATGTATTAAAATTTTTAAAATTTTCAGGTAATTCTTTTAAAAAGGTTTTCGGGGATGGTTATTTAAGACCATTTGAATTAGCAACATTTAGACTAAATAATATGAATGAAATAATTCAAAATTGGAGTGATTATATTCTTAATGAAGAATACCTTCCTCAAAGAGGGGCTTCTTTTCTTTTGAATAATAACAATCAAATTATTTATAAATTTTTTTCAAACGATGTGCTTGGATATTCATCAAATATGAGGGATCCATTAGGATTTTTGACTAACTTAATTAAAGAATAGTTTTTAAAATATTTTTATGAATGTAGATATATTTGGATATTTTGCAGCGATTTTAACAACAGCAGCATTTCTACCTCAATTGATAAAAACTTTAAAAACAAAAAAGGCAGATGATGTTTCTTTGACAACATTAATAATGTTTATTATCGGTGTTTTGTCTTGGATTATTTACGGTTATAAAATTTCGTCTACACCAATATTGATAGCAAATTTGATCACCCTGATCTTAAATTTATTGATATTAATCTCTAAAATATATTTTTCAAAAAACTAAATTGAGTAAATTTTTTTTTAAAAGTTATACTCTTTATATTTAATAATTAAATCTTGATTAAAATAGAACAAAAATTTACTGATCTTGAAAACTTCAAAATGCTGGGTTTGGTTTAAAGGAAGCCTTAACGATAGTGGATATTGGAAAGAGGGGTTTACTTGTACTTTTGATGAGAAACCAGGAGTTTTAATAGAAAGTCCTGCTTACGTAACTTGTCGGGTCCCTTCATGGAGAGTTTTGACTAAAGAACCAGAAAATTTATATAAATCTCCTTTAATTCCTGAAAAAGCAATTTGGAAAATAATTTAATTTCTAAATGAATTAGAAAAAACTTTTTTACTGCACTATGGCGAGTTAATATTGCTTTAATAAATATTTAATTAATACCATCTACTCTCTTTTTATTAATATTATCCCTTTTTTATTCTTAGGTTTTCTTCTAGGAAAAAAGAATCCAAAGATTTCAAAATATATAGCAAGACCTCTAATAAGATTTGGCATTCCATTAAGTGTAATGGGTCTCTTATTAAAGGAAGGCATAGATATAAATCTAATTAAAAGTGCATTTTTAGCATTCTCTGTAATTGGAATTTTAATAACTTTTATAAATATAATCCCAATATTTAAGAAGAGGCTTCCAAATTACACATTGCAGCTAGCAGGCCTAATAGGTAACACATCATTTCTTGGAATACCAATTGCGCTAGCTCTTCTACCTTCAACAACTATAAATTTCACTATTGGATTTGATTTAGGAACAACACTTTTCGCTTGGATATTTGGACCTTTTTTTCTTCAAGAAAAGGCTAACAGCAATAACATCCCAAACATCAAAGGACTATTAAATGCATTGATAAATAGTCCTGCTTCTAGAGGGATTATTGGAGTACTTCTTGCATATCTTTTTCAAATAGATGGAATTTTGGGCAATTATCTTTGGATTCCTGCAAGAATAGTGATTGCTTTGGCAATAATAATTGTGGGAACAAGACTTGGAATAATCACAAATCAAAATGAGAGGATTTTGGATCTAAATGAGGAAATTAAATTTTCAATTATATTAAAATTATTTATTCTTCCCTGTATTATTTTTTTAATATGCAAATTCTTAGATTTTAACTTCTATCAATCATCTGCAGTAATTCTTCAGGCAGGAACCCCAACAGCAATATCCACAATATTAATGGCAGAGGCTTATGGTGTGAACCAAAAAATAGCTTCAAAAATTCTTTTTACTACAACTTTAATTTCAATAATTACAATTCCTCTATTAAAAATGTTGATGAATTTATTTATTTAAACAACTTTAATGAAATCTTATTTAAATGCATGATTAATGAATAATGTAAAGTTTATATCCTGATAACTAAATAATGTCTTAAGATTTAGGTTATGAAGTCAGTAAACCCTGAAAATGAATATATCCCTCTAGATCTAAGGATTTCTGTGAGGAGGGATACTCTACGGCTTATCTCAGAGATGGCTCAAGATATGGGAATAAGCATTAATGAAGTTTTTAGTTTTTTAGCCGAAGATTCTGTCATCGATCTCGAATTAATGGAAGATTTGAATAAAATTGATATCCCAAGCAAGTGCAGCATTGATGATTTAAAAAAAGCTCTTCTAAAAAAAAGACTTTGTTAAAATTTTTCAACTATTCTATTTTCCCAGTCAGATTTATAACCACTTTTCACTAAAAAATTCGAATACTTATTTAAATCACTTTTTTGAATTCGCCATAAATTATAAATCCCAAATTTGCCCAATTTTTGATGATTAATTTTTGACCATTGTTTTCGGCGGGTAGAGTATTCATCTATCACGACCAGTAGAGATTTATATTCATAATCGGGTTGATCCTCATAATTCTTTCTCCTATCAGTATTTAGCCTTTCTGAAAGATTAATTAATCCTTCTTCAGTATTTGGTTCATAAAAAACTATTTGTCTCGAATAATAATGTAATGAGGGTTTTCTTATCCCGATCATTGCTAAAGTTTCCCTTCCCTCGCGAATATCTAAAATTAATTTTGAGATATTCCTTAAAGGTAATTGCCTTGAAGTATCTGCTAATTTTCTAATTGGCGACATCAAATAAGGTTGTCCAATTAAAAGTAAAATTTGGAGATAAAAAAAGATATATCTAGATTTTAAAGAAAATAAGATTATTGCAAGAAGGGTAAATGAAGAGAAGAACAATTTAGCTTTGAAAATAATCCCAGAGCTTATAAGTTCTGATGCAAGATTAGGCATTTCGGGATCATTAATTGAACTCAACCAAATATTGGAAAAAAAGAATGCTATTGAGAAACCAAACAAAACTAAAATATTAAAAATCCAGAAAAATAAATAACTTTTATTTATATTTTTTAAGCTTATAAAGCTATTACTTGTTAACAACGCTGCCGCTGGAATTGCTGGCAACCAATAGCTCGGTAGTTTTGTTGCAGAAAGGCTAAAGAAGATTAAAACTGACGTTAACCAACATAGAGAATATGTAAAAAGGGTTTCAGGGACATTGAAACTTTCTTTTGAACTTTTTAAGAAATCTTTAAGAGCTGTAGATATACCATGAAACAAAAAAGGAGTGAATGGTAATGAAGCCAATATCATTATGAAAAGAAAAAACCAAAATGGTTCTGCATGATTATTTACAACTGAGGTATATCTTTGAAAATTATGGTAACCAAAAAAATTATCCCAAAAAGGCTTTCCCTCTTTTAAAAGTTCTAGTATGTACCATGGAATACTTATTAGTGTTGTTATTAAAAAACCTTTCTTAGGGTTTATCTTACTCAGCAGGGTTTTCCAATTTTTCTGACAAAACAAGAAAGACGTAATAGTCAATAATGCCAAAACAAATGCAACAGGTCCTTTAACTAAAATTGAAAAACCTAAAAATACCCACGCCGAAATACATTGATCATTATTTTCACTTGCCATTCTTCTCCAAAACAAAAGCAGGCTTATCCCTAAGGTTCCAGTTAAAAGGGCATCACTAACTGCAGTTCTACTCCAAATAATTATTAATGGAGAAAGAGCAAAGCCTAATGATGCGACTATTGGAGTGAGGAATTGCTTATCACTTTTCTGTGGCCAACAAAACAAGGTATCTCCAATCATCAACATTAAAAATAATGATGCCAAAGCCGAAGGGAGTCTTGCCGAGAGAGTCCCGAAACTGTCCCAAATCTCGTTTTTCGGTAATGAGTAAAAAAAACCCATTAGCCAATATATTAATGGAGGCTTATCAAAGCGGAACATCCCATTGACCTTTGGAGTTATCCAGTCACCAGATTCACTCATTGCCCTTGCCGCAGCGGCAAATAAAGGGGGCGTTTCGTCCACCAGTCCTGTAGTACCTAAACCTAAAATAAATATAATTATCCCACAAACTAAAACTATCAACAAGGTTATAAGCCTTTTTTTTGAGTCAAGAAGAATCATTTAATGTATAAATTTTATTTATTTTCGATGATTACCTTATTAAGCCAGTTCACAACCTTGTTAGCAAATATATCAGCAGAGGCATTTTTTTCTACCCATTCTCTACATTTCTGCCGCTTTATTTTTTCAATAATCTCTACATAAGAAAGCATATTTTTTCTATCATCAGGATCAGCAAGATAACCTGTTTGACCATGCTGGATAATTTCGCTAGGTCCGCCCCTTCTATAAGCTATAACTGGCACTCCACAGGCTAAAGCTTCAACAACTACGTTCCCATATGCCTCATTCCATTTGGGAGTATTTAGCAACCCTCTGCATTTACCAAGTTCTTTTTGCAATTGATGGGTAGATAAAAACCCCATCCAATCTATAGCGCCTTTAGGGAATGATTTTTCTATGTTTGATGCATACATCTCATCTTCAATAAGTCCCCAAACTTTTAATTTTTCGCCAAGTTTATTTGCCACATAAACCGCATCTTCCAAACCTTTTTCCGGAGCCACTCTTCCAACCCACGCCAAGGGCCCCTTTACTGAATCTTGAAAAATATAATTATCTAAATTAAACCCATTCCCAATAATTATTGGTTTTTTTATGAATGGATAATCATTAGCTTGCATTTTCGAATGAAAAGCAAAATTATTTGGATATTTAGCATATACCTTAGATATTAAATTACTAATTACTAAACTTTCAGAGCCCATACTAATAATATGTGCAATTGGTATCTCTAAATTTAGAGTCATCCAGATAGGCAACCAATCATAGGACATGTTCAACAATACATCTGCATGTTTAGCAATATCTATTCCCTTTTGAAGCATTCCTGCTAAAAGAGAATTGTCTGGGATACTCACGGGAGAATTATAATTTTGATGTTGCCAACTTATTTGATCCTCACCTTCAACAACATGTAATTTTGCTTTTAAATTACTTTCATTTAACTTAGAATTTTTTGGAGCTACAACCTCAACAGAATGACCTAAAGAAATTAAACCTGAAACTAAAGAATTTAAAGTTAATTCAACTCCACCACCTTTACCACTCCCTAAAAAGCCTATTGGAGTACTAATCAAAACTATTCGCATTATTAGACTTTTGACAAAAAGAAACTAATTAAATAGTAGTATTATTAATCTTATTTTCCCATAAACTCTTTCTCTGGCTAACAAAAAATACTGAGATAAGGACAAACACCACTCCTATCCACTGCACAATAGTGAGTCTTTCATCCAACCAAACACCTCCACTGAGAAGAGCAAAAACAGGTGTTAAAAATGCAAGAGTGCTAAATCCAGTTATTTCTTTATTATTAGCAAAGTAGAAAAACAATCCATAAGCTATTGCTCCTCCAAAAATACTTGCAAATGACATAAGTCCCCAATCAAATATTGACCAATCTGGAATTATTGTGAAATTTGATTGTAAGCAGTGCTTAATAATTAAAGGCAAACTACCTAAAACCATATGCCACCCAGTAACTGCAACTGGATCACTTTTAGTACAAGTGAATCTAATTAAAATTGTTCCTAATGCCATAGCGAGAGAAGCTGCAAGCATCCAAAGTTCTCCAAAATTAAAAACAACATCATTTATAGACTTATCAGACATCAACCACCAATTACCTAAAAGTTCTTGAGGAACTCCTAAAAATACTATTCCTCCCAAGCCAAAAAGTAGTCCCAACCATCCTATTGGATTAATTAAATTCCCAAAAATTGCCCTCGCTAAAATAGCTACCAAAAGCGGTTGAGAATCAATTAAGACAGAACCTAAACCTGCTCCAGTTTTTTCAATACCATAAGTTAAAAACAACTGAAAAAAAGTTGCATCAACAATTGTAAAAACAAAAAACCACTTCAAATCGCACTTATAAATTTTTAAATCTCTTTTAAACAAATATGTTGTTATTAGAACAAGAATCCCTGCAGGAAGTAATCTTAAAGAAGCCACAAACTCTGGCCCAGCACTAGATACTAAAGGAGTCATTGCCGCCATTGAAGTACCCCAAAGCGCAAAAGGTAGTATCATTAAAAACCAATTTAGGATTGAATTCATTAGGTCTGCTGATAATCTTTTTAAAGTAGTTTTATGAATTTACCTTAAAAGAATGATTTGGCCTTTTAGACGAAAGTCAAAAAAAAGAATAGCTCGTATAGTAATTGATGAGCCTATTACAAGTTCAACGAGAGTTTCAGTCCTTAAAGCTCTTAAACAAATTGAGGATAGAGAATTTCCTGCTTTAATCGTGAGAATTGATTCCCCAGGGGGTACTGTTGGGGATAGCCAAGAAATATACTCTGCTATTAAAAGACTAAAAGATAAAGGATGTAAAGTCATTGCCAGTTTCGGGAACATCTCAGCATCAGGTGGCGTTTACATTGGTGTTGCATCTGACAAAATAGTTGCTAATCCAGGCACAATTACAGGATCTATTGGTGTGATTATAAGAGGTAATAATTTATCTGAATTATTAGATAAAATCGGTATTAAATTTGAGACTGTTAAAAGTGGTGTATTTAAAGACATACTTTCTCCAGATAAACCTTTAAGTGAGGAAGGTAGAGGTCTACTCCAAGGACTTATAGATGAAAGTTATAAACAATTTACTGAAGCTGTTGCTGAAGGAAGGAATTTACCTGTTAAAGATGTGAGAAAATTTGCTGATGGAAGAATTTTTACTGGAACACAAGCACTCGAACTTGGTCTTGTTGATAAGGTTGGAGATGAATTTGTTGCAAGGGAGCTAGCTGCAGAAATGGTTAATATTGATCCCAAATTTCAGCCCTTAACATTTGGAAAGAAGAAGAAAAAAATACTTGGACTAATTCCTGGAAGTAGGATAATTGAGAAAATTATCAACAATATCTTTTTTGAGTTTGACTCATCTAATAAAGTACTTTGGTTATACAAGCCTTAAATCGAAATGTATGAAAAAATGAAAGATGATTATAAAATTGCATTTATTCGTGGAGCCACAACAGCATCTGGGAATTCTGTGAGGGAGATAGAAGTTGCCGTAGTGGAATTAATTGATGAATTGATTTCACGAAACAATCTAATTAAGACGAACATACAATCCATTACATTCACAGCGACAAAAGATTTAGATGCATGTTTCCCCGCTTCAATTGCGAGGAAATTTAATGGACTTGATTCAGTTGCCTTTTTAGACTGCCAACAAATGCACGTATCCAATGATGTTGATTTTTGCATAAGAATAATGGCTCAAGTTTTATTGCCACCAAATTATGCAATAAGGCACCCTTATCTAAAGGGGGCTGCAAAATTAAGGTCAGATAGATGTTAACCTTAGTGAAATTATTATTCTGCTTTAAATTTAAGTAGCACGTACTCTACCTTTAAATTCCATTTCCTTAATGTTAAAAATTTCAAAGAAACATACTTTAAATCTTAAAATTTTAAGATTTTTTATGATCCCTACAATTTTAGTTTTAACTCCTTTTTTTAATAACATTCAAGATGTTAAATCGGGGTTGGAATTCCAGTGGGATCAAGACTCTAGTTTCAGACGATTAAAGTGGTTTCAAAAAGAAAACAAGAGGGGATTTAGAAATAAAATTTATTTTTTCTTGAGGCCATCTGATAGGAGAACTGATCTTTTAAAAATTAATCTAGCAATTCCTAAGACTTTTAAATCCACTCTAAATAATGAAAAAATTAGTTTTTGCAAAGTAAAAATAGGTGGTTTTGAGGGTAGAACTAAATGTTTAGAAGACATTCCAGCTGATTTAGAAATCAAGACTGATGAATCAGGCTTACGTTCCCTAGATATTTACCCTTACAGCCCAATTCCCTCTAATAAAGAAAGTTATGCAATTGTGTTTAAAATCATTAATCCAAAAAAATCAGGTTTATATCAATTCCATTCATATGGGCAACCTAAAGGGAAATCATTTTCAAGTTATTTAGGAAGCTGGACTATAGTGATCGATTAAATGATAAATTAAATAAGGATAATTAAACAAATGACTAAAAGAACTTTTGGCGGAACTTCAAGAAAAAGAAAACGTGTATCTGGTTTTAGAGTAAGGATGCGTTCTCATACAGGCAGAAGAGTTATTAAAAGCAGAAGACAAAAAGGTAGAGAAAGAATAGCTGTATAACTTCAAATTTAAATGGCCTTACCTAAGGATATGCGTTTAAAAGGTCATAGGACTTTTAATTACATACATAAAAATGCAACAATATATCATGGGAAATTAATGACATTTAAAGTTGCAAGATCAAATCCAGATATTCTCTTAACCCATAAATTCACAAATCCCTCAAACAAATTTAGGGTTGCAATAGCTATTAGTAAAAAAGTTTCCAAAAAAGCTGTAGAAAGAAATAAATTAAGAAGAGTCCTGCAAGAGTGGTTATTAACAAACATTCAAAAAATTAATAACCACAAACCTTATTGGTTACTTGTTAACCTTAAAATTGGAGATTTCTGCAATGATAAAAGTAGACTTTTGGAGGAATTTCAAAACTTAATGTTCAAATCTCGTCTAATCAAATGATTAACATGAATGAAGAAACCTTTTATGAAGGTGGTCCTGCTAAAAGTGATTTAATAATAAATCTACTAGCAGGGATAACTATACTTGGTTTGCCATTTACCTTTGCCGCAATAGTTAGAGCATTTTGGTTGAGATATAAAATCTCAAACAAAAGAATTACAATAGATGGTGGATGGTTTGGTAAAAACAAAACACAAGTCTCATTAAGTAACATTGAAGAAATCAGATCTATTCCAAGAGGATTCGGTTCTTATGGTGATATGGTTCTTATTCTTAACGATGGATCAAAGGTTGAAATGAAATCATTACCTTTATTCAGAGAAAAGCAAAAATTTATTGAAGAAAATATGAATAAAAGATCACAAATTCAAAATCTCAACGAAGTAGAAGGATTTGCGACTAAATCCTAAATAAATTAATTACAAAAATCTTTTTTTCCTGTAAAATAAAATGTCAGTTCAAATTACACTCTCTTTAATATCGTGATAGGGTTCATTTCTGAAAAACTACTTATCCCTATTCTAGATTTTTTCTACGGTTTAGTTCCTAGTTATGGTTTAGCGATTGTTGCATTGACAGTCGTAATTAGAATTGCACTTTTCCCTTTAAGCGCTGGTTCCATTAGAAGTGCAAGGAGGATGAAGATTGCCCAACCAGTAATGCAGAAAAGGCAAGCAGAAATAAAATCTAAGTTTTCAGGTGATCCAAAGAAACAGCAAGAAGAGCTTGGAAAATTAATGAATGAGTTTGGCAGCCCTCTCGCAGGTTGCCTTCCCTTGATTGTGCAAATGCCTGTGCTATTTGCATTATTTGCAACTTTAAGAGGTTCTCCATTCGCTGATGTCCCCTACAACATAAATCTCAAGGTTGTTCCACAGGATCAAGTAGCAGCAATCGATCCAAAACCATACAAATCTCCACGACACTCTATATTTATTACTGAAAAATCACATTTTCCTGTAGTAGCCACCATTCCTAGTGGAACAAAATTGGGAACAGAAGAATCCATAAAAGTAAATTTACAAACAACAAATGGCAATAGCTATTCGGAAGTTTTATCTAAATACGACAACGGATCTAAATTTCTCCCAACTTGGACAGTTTCTAAAGGATCCGAAAATCTTAAAGTTTCCCAAGACGGAACAGTAACAGCAATTAAACCTGGTGATGCAACAATCGAGGCGAAAATCCCTGGCCTCGCTGCCAAAAGTGGTTTCTTATTTATTAAAGCTCTTGGTCAAGTCGGTTTTTATGTAGATGGTTCAATTAATTGGGATATTGCTGCATTAGTTGGTGCCTTTGGATTAACCTTACTTCTCTCTCAAGTTTTATCAAGTCAGGGGATGCCTGCCAATCCACAGCAATCAACAGCAAATAAAATTACACCAGTCATGATAACAGGAATGTTTCTGTTTTTCCCACTACCAGCAGGAGTCTTGCTATACATGGTTGTTGCTAATATTTTCCAGGCGTTCCAGACTTTTCTGCTCAATAAAGAAGCTCTTCCTGAGAATCTACAGAAAATTTTGGATCAACAATTATTAGCAAAAAATGAAGTAATAACAACTTCTGCTGCAACTATCTCAGATAAAAGATTACCTTTCGAACCTAACAGTAAAAAATAGTCTTAATCTTAAATAATGAATTCTTGGTGTAAAAATTTAGAATTACTCATAAAATCTAGAACATCATTAATTTGGATTAGAACTAAAGAAGAGGAAAGATTAGAAAAATTAGTAAATTTCTCTTGTGAAAAACTAAATATAAAAAGATTCGTTTCCTGGGATTGTGTTAGCGGTATAAAAGGATTAATAAATGAAGAAGGTAAATTTCCTAACAATCCTTTAGGGATCCTTAATTGGCTTAAAGAACAAAATTCTGAAGTTTCAACAGTTTTATTAGTTAAAGATTTTCATAAATTTTATGATGATCCATCTATCAATAGAACTATTAAAGAACTATCCTCAGCGCTTAAAAAAACTAGTAATAATTTAATTATTAGTTCGCATTTATTTCCCTCATCAGAAGAGTTAGATGAATTAATGGCAATTATAAATTTACCTTTGCCTGATCAAAGAGAATTGAAAAATCTAATAAAACAAATTGCTATCAATACCAATTCCAACCTAGAGGAACATGACTTAAACGAACTTTCTATTGCTTCAAGTGGACTTACCGAATTAAAAGTAAAGCAAGTCACTGCAAAGGCCCTTGCTCAAAGAGGAAAAATAAGTAAAGAAGATATTAAAGATATTCTTGAAGAGAAAAAACAAGTAATCGCCAGAAGTGAAATTTTAGAATTTTTCGAAGCCAAATCAAGTCAAGATGATATTGGTGGTTTAAATGTTTTAAAAGTTTGGCTTAATCAAAGATATAGGGCCTTTTCCAAAGAAGCTAGAGACTATGGATTACCTATTCCCAAGGGAGTCTTACTTGTGGGAGCTCAAGGAACAGGGAAATCGCTAACGGCAAAATCGATTTCTAAGAGTTGGTCGATGCCGCTGCTTAGGTTAGATGTTGGAAGACTATTTTCTAGCCTTGTTGGTTCAAGCGAGGCAAGAACAAGAGAAACGATATTGAGAGCAGAGGCAATGTCTCCTTGTATCCTTTGGATCGATGAAATTGACAAGGGCTTTGGTGGCGATGCTAGAAGTGATGGAGGAACAAGTCAAAGGGTTTTGGCAAGTTTGCTTACTTGGATGGCTGAAAAAGATTCCGCCGTATTTGTCATAGCTACCGCTAATGCTATAGATAAGCTTCCTGCGGAATTATTAAGGAAAGGTAGATTTGATGAGATTTTTTTTCTTGATTTACCAAATTCTGAAGAAAGATTAAGTATTCTGGACTTGCACCTAAAAAAAAGAAGACCAAGTTACAGTTTTCCTCTTTCGAGTATCATTGATAGAACAGATGGATTCTCAGGTGCAGAACTTGAACAGGCAGTGATAGAGGGGATGCATATTTCATTCTCTGAAAATAGGGAGCTAATGGAGAAAGATTTAATTAAGGCTGTTTCTGAATTAGTTCCCTTATCAAGAACAGCTAAAGAGCAAATTGATTTACTAAAAGAATGGTCATCAACAGGACGTGCTCGTTCTGCATCGTAACTAAAATTGAATTTTGAAAAAATTACATAAGTTAGGAATCATTAATTTAGTTAATTTTTCATCAAAAATTCCAAATAATGATTTTAGATTAATTATCTTAATTAATGTATTAAAAAAAAAAGAGTGTTAGATCAAAAATTAATAAGAGAAAATCCATCATTTGTTGAAGAGAATTTATCTTTAAGAGGAAAAGTATATAAGATATCTCATATACACGAATTAACTGTCACGAAAAAAGAAGTTGATATAGAATTGTCTACTCTTCAATCTGAAAGTAAAAAATTAAGCAAATCAATTGGTCAAGTTATTGGAAAATCGCGAAATACTAATCCACAAGAACTAAATGATTTAAAGAAAAAGGGAAACGAATACAGAATTAAAATTTCTGAACTTGAAGAGAAACAAAGAAAGTTAAATAAAGAAGTAGATGATGAGATTTATAATCTGCCAAATTTTCCAAGCAAAGATGCACCTATCGGAAAAGATGAAAGTGATAATGTACAAATAAAAACATGGGGGGAACCTCTTAGAAAAGAGAATTTAAAATCACACTGGGAACTAGGAGAAAGTCTTAATATTTTTGACTCTGTAAAATCGACAAAAGTATCAAAAAGTCGTTTTATTACCCTTATAGGTAATGGTGCCAGATTAGAGAGGGCATTGATTAATTTTATGCTCGATATACATACTAAAAATGGTTATTTAGAGTTAATGCCTCCAGCTTTAGTAAATTCAGAAAGTCTTAAGGGATCTGGGCAATTGCCAAAGTTTTCAAATGAAAGTTTTAAATGTTCTAACGACGATTTATGGCTTTCTCCAACAGCTGAAGTTCCATTAACTGCTTTTCATAGAAACGAGATTATTGATCCCGAGCAGTTACCCATCAAATATGTTGCATATAGTCCATGTTTTAGGAGAGAAGCTGGCAGCTATGGAAGGGATACTAAAGGTTTAATAAGACTTCATCAATTTAATAAGGTTGAGCTTTACTGGTTTTGTGATCCGAGAAAATCTTTAGAAGCTCATCAAAAGATTACTTCTGATGCAGAAAGTATTTTAAAAAAGCTAAATCTACCTTACAGATTAGTAGATATTTGTACTGGAGACTTAGGCTTTTCTTCTAGTAGAACTTTTGATCTTGAAGTTTGGCTTCCCAGTAGTAAATGTTACAGAGAAATTTCAAGTTGCAGTAATTGCCTAGACTTTCAAGCACGTAGATCATCAATAAGATCAAAAATTGACAAAAAAAGTACATATTTACATACCTTAAATGGCAGTGGTCTTGCTGTTGGAAGAACAATGGCCGCGATTCTTGAGAATGGCCAACAAACAGATGGTAGCGTTAAGATTCCAGATGCTCTGGTTCCATATTTTGGATCAAATTTTTTAAAAACTGCTTAAAATAAAATAATGAATGTTTTAACCTCAATAACAGTACTTGGATTTCTCATATTTTTTCATGAGATGGGGCATTTTCTTGCGGCAATTTTGCAAGGTATTTATGTAGATGGATTTTCCATTGGATTTGGACCTTCAATAATACAAAAAAAGTTTAGGGATATCACTTACTCATTAAGAGCTTTTCCTCTTGGAGGCTTTGTATCCTTTCCTGATGAAGAACTAAATAATATTGACCCTAAAGATCCAAATCTTTTAAAAAATAGGCCAATAATTCAGAGAGTTATTGTAATTTCAGCTGGAGTTTTCGCTAACTTAATCCTTGCTTACACTATATTAATTATAAATATCACTACTCTTGGCATTCCATACGATCCAGAACCAGGTATTTTAGTTTTAGCGATTCAACCTGAAAAGGCTGCTTCTCTTGCTGGCTTAGAACCAGGAGATAAAATATTAGAAATTGAAAATAGTACTTTAGGCATTGGTGATCAAGCTGTTTCCACTTTAGTAAAAGAGATTCAAAATTCATCAGGGGAACCAATTTCAATAAATATTGTAAGAGATGGAATTTTCAAAGAGTTAACTTTGATTCCAAAAAATATTGATGGGAAAGGAACCATAGGTGCTCAATTGCAGCCGAATATAAGAAAAGAAACTAAAAAAACAAAGAACGTTTTTGAAATTTTTAAATACACTAACAACGAGTTTTCATCACTTTTGGTAAAAACAATTCAAGGTTATAAAGGATTAATAACAAATTTCGCCTCAACAGCTCAACAATTAAGTGGACCTGTCAAAATAGTTGAAATAGGAGCGCAATTATCTCAACAAGGGGGGACAGGCATATTATTATTTGCGGCTTTAATTTCTATAAACTTAGCAGTTCTAAATTCATTGCCTTTACCACTACTAGATGGGGGACAACTTGTTTTCACCTTAATTGAAGGGTTCAGGGGAAAACCTGTTCCAATCAAGGTACAAATGGTTGTTACTCAGTCCAGTTTTTTTCTTTTAGTTGGACTAAGTGTACTGCTCATCATTCGAGATACAAGTCAACTTTTAATAGTACAAAGATTACTAAACCAATAAATCAATTTCAAAAATTGTTAGTCAAGCTGTTAAAATAATATTAGTTTTTTAATTTTTTTCTTAAATGGCGAAGAAGTCCATGATTGCGAGAGAGGTCAAACGCAAAAAACTTGTAAAAAAATATGCTGCAAAAAGGAAATCTTTATTAGATGAATTTAATGCTGCAAAAGATCCAATGGAAAGGTTAGAAATACATAGAAAGATTCAAGGTCTACCTAGGAATTCTGCTCCAAATAGAGTAAGAAATAGATGTTGGGCTACTGGTAAGCCTCGAGGAGTTTATAGAGACTTTGGTCTTTGCAGAAATCAATTGAGACAAAGAGCTCATAATGGTGAACTTCCTGGAGTAGTCAAATCAAGTTGGTAGTATAAAGTTTCTACTTAACATCTAATTTTCTAATGAAAAACGATAATTAGAAAAATAAATATTCATTTTTTGGACATTTTTAAGAATTTTTATAGCTTATCTAAATAATTCACTCAATATGTCCCTATAAAATGTAAGAATAAATTATGTATAGATTTATAATTTAAAAAGTGGAAGGACAAAATAAGTCGATCACGTTTGACGGACGAGAGATACGACTAACTACAGGACTATATGCTCCTCAAGCAAATGGCTCAGTAATGATTGAGTGTGGGGACACCTCTCTATTAGTTACAGCTACACAAACAACGAAGAAAGAAGCTTCCGATTTTCTACCTCTAATTTGTGACTATGAGGAAAAGCTATATGCTGCTGGAAGAATTCCAGGTGGTTTTATGAGGAGAGAAGGTCGCCCTCCAGAAAGAGCAACTCTTATCTCAAGATTGATTGATAGGCCAATGAGGCCTCTTTTCCCCTCATGGATGAGAGACGAGATACAAATAGTTGCCTCTTGCCTTTCTTTAGATGAAAGAGTTCCAGCAGATGTATTGGCTGTTACAGGGGCATCAATAGCAACTTTACTTGGAGAAATACCATTTTATGGTCCAATGGCTGCAGTTAGAGTTGGTCTAATTGGTGATGATTTCATCTTAAATCCAAGCTATAGAGAAATAGAAAAAGGAGATTTAGACATTGTAGTCGCAGGATCACCTGACGGCATTGTCATGATTGAGGCAGGTGCCAACCAATTATCAGAGCAAGATACTATCGAAGCTATAGATTTTGGTTATGAGGCAGTTACTGAACTTATTAAGTCTCAAGAAGATTTACTAAAAGATTTAGGGATAAAACAGGTTAAGCCATCGAAACCTGAAGAAGATAAAACATTGCCATCTTATTTAGAGAAAAATTGTACAAAATCAATTGAGTTAGTTTTAAAGAAATTTGATATCTCAAAAGAAGATAGAGATCTTGAACTCGAAAAAATAAAAGTTGATGCTCAAGTAAAAATTGAATCCTTGAAAGATGAAAACCAATTAAAAGTTCTTCTTGCGGAAAATGAAAAATTATTAAGCGCCGACTTTAAAAAACTTACAAAGAAATTAATGAGGTCTCAGATTATTAACGACAATAAGAGAGTTGATGGTAGAGAACTTGACGAAGTTAGAAAAATATCAGCTTCTGCAGGAATTCTTCCAAAAAGAGTTCATGGTTCTGCATTGTTTCAAAGAGGCCTAACCCAAGTTTTATCTACAACTACATTAGGTACGCCTAGTGATGCTCAAGAAATGGATGACCTCAATCCAAGCACTGAAAAAACTTATCTACATCACTATAATTTCCCTCCTTATTCAGTTGGGGAAACGAGACCAATGAGAACTCCTGGAAGAAGAGAAATTGGCCATGGAGCATTAGCTGAGAGAGCAATAATCCCAGTATTACCAGGAAAAGAAACATTTCCTTATGTGTTAAGGGTTGTTAGCGAAGTGTTAAGTTCCAACGGATCTACTTCAATGGGTTCTGTATGTGGAAGTACGCTTTCATTATTAGATGCAGGGGTTCCTTTAAAAGCCCCTGTCAGTGGTACTGCCATGGGTTTGATCAAGGAGGGTGAAGAAGTACGCATACTTACAGATATACAAGGAATTGAGGATTTTCTTGGGGATATGGACTTTAAGGTTGCTGGTACTGATAAGGGAATAACAGCTTTGCAAATGGATATGAAAATCACAGGTTTACCAGTCTCTACTATTTCTGATGCCATTAAAAAAGCTCGTCCTGCAAGATTACATATCTTAGAAAAGATGCAAGAGGCGATAGATAAACCTCAAGAATCCCTTTCACCTCATGCTCCTCGACTTTTAAGTTTTAGAATTGATCCTGAACTTATTGGGACAGTCATTGGACCTGGTGGAAGAACTATAAAAGGAATTACTGAAAGAACCAATACAAAAATTGACATTGAAGATGGGGGTATTGTAACTATTGCTTCTCATGACGGGGCTGCCGCAGAAGAAGCTCAAAAAATAATTGAAGGATTAACACGAAAGGTTCATGAAGGCGAAATCTTCTCTGGGGTCGTAACGAGAATAATACCTATAGGTGCTTTCGTAGAAATATTACCCGGTAAAGAAGGCATGGTTCACATTTCTCAGTTATCTGAAGCAAGGGTTGAAAGAGTTGAAGATGTTGTTAGACAAGGAGATGAAGTTACTGTAAGAGTTAGAGAAATTGACAGCAGAGGAAGAATTAATCTTACGTTGAGAGGGGTAGGACAAAACAATGGAATGTCTTATCCCGAACCAACTCCAACTCCAGTTGCTCCACTAAACTAAAAACTAAATAAGTTATATATCATTACCCTCAATAATATTCCTTATTTCGCGACAAATACTCCCATGAGTTTTCCTATTATTTGTTGCAACTATAACTCCCCGTTGCTCGAAATTATTTTTCCCATAAGAGAGTTCTTGATTATCTAAGTTTGTTATTGCACCACCAGCTGCTTTCAGAATTGACTCTGGAGCAGCAAAATCCCAATCCTTTGGTGAACTTTTCCCTGGCAAACTAAGACAAATATAAATATCAGATTCTCCGCTAACTATAGATGCTATTTTGCACCCAATGCTTCCCATTATTTCTACCTTACAGAAATTAATTTTCTGAACTAATTTTTTTAAAGCTTTATTTCTATGATTTTTACTCGTTACTAATGTCATGTCTTGCAGCTTTTTTTCCTTAAGTAGAACTGGAGCACATTTTGATCCATCTCTTTTTTCACACCAAGCCTTGTCCCCATCTGCAATCCATAATTCACCTTTTGCAGGTATCAATACTACTCCGATATATGGTTTTTGCTTATAATTTAATGCTAAATGCATAGCATAATTGCTCGTACCTTGAATAAAATCTTTAGTTCCATCAAGAGGATCAAGCACCCAAATCCAATCCCCATTTGAAGTATTTCTAAACGGTTCTAATTTTACATTTTCTTCACTTAAGATCTCCCAGTTTATATTTTTGTACTTTCTATTAATTGTCTGGATAATTAGTTCATTAACTTTTAAATCTGCAATTGTTACCGGATCATTTAGATTCTTATTATGTAATAAGTTATTTTTATTTTTTGGATCTTTAAGAACACCAGAATAATAAAGCAATGCATCTGAAGCTTCCCAACTCAAAGTTCTAAGATCATCTATAAGATTACAAATGTCGACACCAAGAGGTAATTTAGCCACAAAATGAATAATAAAACACCATTCTCTCACAAAAACTATGAACCCGAAAAAGGTGTTTTATTTATAGTTGGAACTCCTATAGGAAATTTAAATGATATCTCCTTCAGAGCAATAAAAATTCTCACTGAGGTTACTTTAATTGCATGCGAGGATACAAGACAAACAAAAAAAATAATGAGTAAATATGAAATTACTAATAAGCTAATCAGCTTTAACAAAGTTAATTCTTTTAAAAAAACTCCAAAATTAATTGATAATCTTCTTTCTGGCAAATCAATAGCATTAGTTAGTGACGCAGGCATGCCAAGTATATGTGATCCCGGAGAAGAACTTATTAGAGATGCCAGATCTAATGGAATAAATGTTACTTGCATCCCTGGTCCATGTGCAGCACTTACTGCAATTGTATCAAGTGGATTTAACTCTTCTAGATTCACATTTGAAGGTTTTCTTCCAAGGAAAAATTCTATGAGAGAAAGTATCCTTTTAGAATTATGTAAAAATGAAAAGACAACCATCCTGTATGAAGCACCACATCGTTTGAAAAGCTTATTAAAAGAATTAAAAAAGTATTTTGGGAGCGGAAGAGAAATTCAAGTTTCGCGAGAACTAACCAAAAAATTTGAGGAACAGATTGGAGGAAATATTGAAGAGGTGATTAATTATTTTGAAAACAAAGATGTTATTGGCGAAATAACAGTTGTAATAAAGGGTCTAAATAAAAGAAAAGAAAAGAAGGAAATCAATAAAAATGCAATTAAAAATGATCTTAATGATTTAATTAATGCTGGTTTAAGTCTTTCCGCTGCTTCAAAGTATCTTGCAAAAAAAAATAATATTAAGAAAAGCTTTATTTATAATTTGTATTAAAATGAGTTAATTTTAGTAAAAAATGACTTTCTATCTTAAAAAATTATTTTATATTTTTACATTTAATTTTTCTTTATTTCTGCTTTTAATTATTGGGATACAAAATAGTTCAAACAAACAAAAAGTAAGCTTTATTATAAACGACACTATAAAATTACCAATCAGTTTCATAATCGGGCTAAGTTTTATTAGCGGTTCTATTACAGGAAGTGTTATGAATCTAAATATTAAAAAAGATAATCAAGAAATTTCTTAAAGCGCTATCAATGTGTCAGAACTTACAATTCTTGTAATACCCCTTGAAATTAAATAAGGTGCAACAATTTTAAAAACATTTGTATTTGGAACCTTTATTACTCTTTGTTCCTTATTACAAAAACTTTTTGCAATTTTCCTATCAACAAAAATTTCGATTGTTTTTCTTTTTAATTCATCTTCTGAGAGGAAGTTCCATGTAGGGTAATCATTTAAAAGTTTTGTAACTAGTTCGATATTTTGATCGACAATAAGAAAAACTAATTTTGGGAAATTAATTTCAGCAATAGGAATAGAGGAAAGATCTTTTTGAGGTAAATTATCTATTTCGCAATCTAAAGGAGAAATTTCAACAAATGACTGACAAATAAATTCTTTATCTTGATGCTGAGTACTTGCTATTTCATTATTAGAAATTATTTCAGGATTTAAATCCTCTTTAAAATTAGTAGCCTTATTTTTTCTTTTAGTATTTGTTTGGCAAATAATATTATATTTTTCTAGACTAATATTTTTTTTTAAGTGACGCGAAATAGTAATTTTTGTACAATTAAATGCCTTAGATAATTCATCAATAGTATTGCCATTAATAAAACTATCAATAATTTCTTTAATCTTTTTTTCAGAAATTTTCCTAGGCACTAATTTTATTACTCTAAAAATATTTTATTACTCAATTTAATTAAAAAATACTTTTAAAAACAGTTTTTAACTATAAGGTAGATTAATATTTTTAACTAATAAAAATTTCATTATTTGCAAAATTCTAATTCCTAGTTATGAATTAAAGAAAGAATAAAAATAAAATAAAAATTTTGCAAAACTCTAATAAAGAATTAATTTCAAATTTCAGTTTAATCCCAGTAATTCTCTCAGGAGGAAGTGGTTCAAGACTTTGGCCTTTGTCAAGATCAAGCTTACCAAAACAATATTTAAGACTTGAAGAAAAAAATAATTTTTCACTTCTTCAAAATACATATTTAAGAGTAAAGGAATTAAAAAATATAACTAATCCAATAATAATTTCTAATGAAGAGCAAAGATTTATTGTTGCAGAGCAGATGAGAGAAATTAATGTAAGTCCAGAATCCATAATATTAGAACCTTTTGGGAAAAATACTGCCCCAGCTATAGCACTTGCAGCAATAAAAGCCTTAGAGAATTTTAAAAATCCAATACTACTCGTACTCTCTTCAGATCATAAAATCGAAGATGAAAAAAAGTTCCATAAAGTTATTAAAGAAGGTTTATCATATGCAAAGAATGAAAGTTTAATTACTTTTGGAATTGTTCCTAAAAGAGCTGAAACAGGTTATGGCTATATAGAAAGTTATACTGAGCTTTCTGAACTTGAGAATATCAGTAAAATAAAGAATTTTATTGAGAAACCAAATATTGACTTAGCAAAAAAGTTGATCAAAGATAAGCATTTCCTTTGGAATAGTGGAATTTTTCTATTTAAAGCTTCAACCATCCTCAAAGAACTAGAGACATTCCATCCAAAGATAGTGAAAATATGTAGGGACTCTATTGAAAGAGGCTCAAACGATTTGGATTTTTTCAGAATATGTGGAGAAACTTTTAAGCATTGCACGAATATACCAATAGATGTAGCTGTCATGGAAAAAACAAAACTTGGTTCTGTATTATCATTGAATGCAGGTTGGGATGATATTGGTAGTTGGGAATCTCTTTGGAAAAATTCTGAGAAAGATAAAGATGGGAATATCACAAAAGGAGAAATTTTTATTGAAAAAAGCAAGAATTGTTATTTAAGAAGTGAAGAAAGACTAATAGTTGGGATTGATCTAGAAAATTTAATTGTTATTGAAACTAATGATGCAGTATTGGTATCAAAAAAAGAGTCTACCCAAAAAGTAAAGCAAATAGTTCAACATTTAAATAAAAGTAATCCTGATGTGAGTCAAGAAAATAAAAAAAAATATCGTCCTTGGGGAAACTTTACGACCATCGAAAAAGGCGCTAACTGGCAAGTGAAAAAATTAGAAGTCAAACCTAATGCATCTATTTCTCTTCAAATGCATCATAAAAGATCAGAGCATTGGGTAATAGTAAATGGAACTGCAAAAGTGGAAATAGATGGAGAAATTTCACTATTGAATAAAAATGAAAGTGCTTACATACCCTTAGGCGCCAAACATAGATTATCAAATCCTGGTGAAATCCCCTTAATACTAATCGAAGTACAAAGTGGAAATTATTTAGGGGAAGACGACATAATTAGATTTGAAGACGTTTATGGAAGGACTACAAAATAAAATTTATTAGGTATTTAACTTTTAGTTTCATTTAAAAATTCAAATAAAGAATATAGTGATGAATTATTAAGTTAAATTTAAAAAAAAATGTTGTATTAGGAACTATAAGTTAGTAAAATCATTAAGGAATAAGTATTAAGAATTATCTTCAAAAGATTAAAAAAATTGAAGAGTAAATTTTTATTATTTGTATTTTAACCTTTACCTAGCTTCCTTAGCTCAGCTGGATAGAGCAACTGCCTTCTAAGCAGTGGGCCTCAGGTTCGAATCCTGAAGGAAGCGTTTTTATAAATAATTAAAAAATTATTATAAATGCGAAAAAACTATATGAATAATATATTTCTTGAAAAAACAGTACATTAATCTCAATAAATTAAATCTTTATGTATTTAAATCTTTTCAAGATCAAATGAATACAGAAAATTAAAACCTTAAAAATACCAAAATATTTTAAAACAATTATTGCCATTTCTCTATAACCCTCAATTCTTTTTTCTTTACTAAGTCCATTTTCAGAATCATAAGTAACTAGTGCTGAGTCTGAAATTTCTGAAGAATAATTTTCGAAAAATTCTAAACTTATATTTTCATTTTTATTTTTTAGCAACTCAAATAGATATCTTATTAAGTAGTCGTAATCTGACGCTAATTTATAATTTTTATTATAAAGAAGATTATTTTTTTTAAAAATAATTGCGTTATGGCAATAAGGCATACCTAACATTATTGAACTAAAAAATTTATTAATCACCTTTTCTCGATCTGAAGATAGGCAATATGGAATTAAGATGAAATCATCTTGATTGTATGTTTCAATTTTATTTCTTATATTTAAGATGTCACCTGCACCCAAAACTAAATAAAAGTCTTCTTTATTTAGCTTTTCGAGTACCTGGTTAATAGGAGAGTAAATACCTGATTTTTCAGCACAAATTTCTCGAACATTGTAAAAATCTGTTGCTACATTTTCTGAAAGATTGCTGGACAATAAAAGATCCTCACAACTATTGTCATAAACTATAAAGTGATTAATATGAATATAGTTTTGATTGCGAAGAGGTGAAATAGTTTTTTTTAATGTTTTAAGTGATAAATCTTTAAAGGGAGTTATTACATTTAAGTTGTATAATTCCATTTAATTACACCAGTCATACTTGATTATTATCTAAAACTATAAACCTTTTATCCATTCTTATTATTAAGATTTAATGAGCAACACATTAATAATTAACAATTTTAATAATGAAACTATATCCGATTATGCTGAGCGATTATATAAAGCTTTAAAGAGTATAGATCAAAGCAATATAAACTTATTAGTAAATGAAATTTCCAAAAGACTTGATGGATCTTCTACAATCTACATCTTAGGTAATGGAGGAAGTCAAGCAAATGCTAATCATGTTGTTGGCGATTACATGAAATCATTCGCTTTAGCTGGTTATAAATTAAAAATTAATTCTATCTCAGATAATACTTGCTATTTAACAGCCGCTTCTAATGATTTAGATTACAGTGAAGTGTACTCATTATTAGTTGGAAAGCTTATTTTGCCAAATGATTTGATAATTTATCTTTCTGGTAGTGGAAACTCTATAAATCTAGTCAAATGTGCGCAGAAGGCCAATCTATTAAAGATTAAACAGGCATCTATAACTTCATTTAGCGGTGGGAGATTAAGTCAAATAGTGCAAATACCAATCCATGTAAAGGTTGAAGATATGGAGATAGCAGAGGATGCGCAAATGAGTATTTTTCACAATATAAAACAAACCCTATGTAGAAACAATAATAAAAACACTAATTTAGTATCTAAAAAGTATGAAAAAAGAATTATGGATGATGTGGTTTCATGATTTATTTAGGTAAAGCCCCTTATAGAATTTCATTACTTGGAGGAGGATCAGATCTTGATTGGTTTGTTGAGAAGGAATCATTTGGAATCTCTTTGGGCTATGCATTAAATAAGTACTCATATGCAGTTATCAACAGACTTCCCTCAATTAGTAGCTATGGAATTCTAAATTACTCTATTAGAGAAACTTATTGCGATCCCAAAGAAATTACTCACCCTTTGATAAGGGAAGGAATAAAATATTTTAAAAATTTAGGATTAATAGAACTATCATCTTATGGATTTGCATCTGGAGGATCTGGTTTAGGAGGATCCTCTTCTTTCTTATTGTCTTTACTTGCAGCCTTGCATATAAGTCAATCAATTGAATATTCATCTAGTTTATTAGCTCATATTGCTTCAGAGATAGAGATTAATATCTTATCTAAACCCATAGGCAGACAAGATCAATATATTTCTTCAGAAGGAGGTATAAATGCTTTTAAATTCAAGAGATCTGGAGACGTTAGTAAGCTCTCAATATCAAGAGAAAAAAGAACAGTTATAACTCGCATTATTGATAGTCTTTATCTTATTCCAAGTAATAAAACTAGGCCAGCAGATAAAGTGCTTAATTCATTAAAAGATAACCCATCATCTATCAGATATTTTAAGATGATTAGAGAAATTGCGAACTCATTCATTAACTGCGATGAGAAAAGAGATGCATATTTAGAGGAAAAGTTTCATGAATCAGTAAGACAATCATGGGAGATTAAGAGTAAAATGACTAATGTAATGGATGAAAAGTTAAAAGAACAGTTTGCATTATTAAATAAAATACCCAACAACTGGATAAGATTATTAGGAGCAGGATCTGGGGGATATTTCCTTATTTGTCCAAAAGAATCACCAGAGATTTTCAGACAAAGACTTTTTGATAAAGGTTTTAATGTTTTTTTTAAAGCAAGCTTATCTAATCAAGGTGTATCTAGTATGCATTTTTGAAGGATATGAATATTGTCGCTTTCATACCATTAGGAGGAAAAGGTACAAGATTAAGTTCCATAACTGGGGGCACTCCTAAACCCCTCTATAGAATTCATGGAGAAAGCACTCTTTTTAGATGCTGTAAAAATTTAAAAAATTTTGGCATTGAGAAAGTTATATTATCAATTGGCTTTAAGCCAGAAAATTTCAAAGAGCCAATTAAAGAGATTGCTAAAACTTTTGATTTAGAAATAATGGTATATGAAGAAAAAAAACCTTTAGGAGAATGCGGTGCTTTATGGAATTTTTATGAATATTTATCAGAAGATTTTTTATTTATTAATGGAGATTTGATTTTTAATTTAGATTTCTCAAGACTAATTAATTATCATAAAAGACTTTCATCAAAGTTAACCTTAGTTACTCATGTTTCTACGCATCCTTATGATTCAGATTTAGTTTCTGTTCCGAATGGTTCTCAAATTAAGAAATTGTTTTTAAAATCAGATTCTGGTCACAGAAATGCCAACGGTTTTCTTGGTAATTCAGGGATCTTTTTAATATCCAAATCTATAATTAAGAAAATCCCACCTCCATCTGACCTGAAATGTAGTTCGGTCTTCCACCATATAGTAAACAAGTCATTTACAGGAGGAGAAAGAATATATTCTTACAACACTACTGAATATATAAAAGATATGGGTACCCCTTCTAGATTGAAAGAAGTGGAGAAAATTATTAAAAATGGAGATATTGATAAACTGTGTTATCTAAACAAACAAAAAGTTTTATTTATAGACAGAGATAATACAATAATCGAATGCAAAAAAGGTGAATACATAACTGTGAACTCAAACATAGTACCAATGTCAGAAAATATAAAAAGGATCTCAAGTTTCGCTAAGAATTTCCACTTTGTATGTCTAATAACTAATCAACCTCAAATTTCAATGGGTCTAATTTCCTTAGAAGATTTAGAGTTAATTCACTCAGAAGTTATTGAAATATGCAGAAAATTTGGTTTGCTAATTGATGTAATTTCTTTCTGTCCTCATCATCCACATTCAGGTTTTAAGAATGAAATACCTCATTTAAAAAAAGACTGTTTTTGTAGAAAGCCTAATCCTGGGCAGCTCATAGAACAAGCATTTCATAGAAATATTGATTTATCTAATTCATATTTTATTGGGGATTCAAAAACTGATAAAGAAGCTGCAGAACTTGCAGGCTGTAAGTTTACTTACATTCAAAACCTAAAATAAATTATTTCCTGCATATTAAAAGATTTGATGTATAACCAAACAATATCACTAGTACCCTTGAGCTATAACTCGTCAGAAAAAGAGATAAGAGGATTGCTATCTCAAATATCTATATTTTCTGATCTAATAGAGATAGTAGTTGTTCTTGAAAAGAATGATTTACTTGGCTATGAAAGATGGAAAAAATATTTATCCCTCGAAAGATTCTTAAATTTTTATTTAGGTTTTGTTGAAAGTAAAGGTTCGAAAGGACTTTGTCTAAATGAGGCGATTAAAAAAAGTAAAGGAGAATTCATTATGCGCTGTGATATGGATGACTTTATTCGCCAAAACAGATTCAGGGATACTATTGAAGTAATTAATAATAATTATGATCAATGCGATTTTATCTATTCAGACATGATAGATCTTGATGATAATAAAATATTAAAATATCCAAAACCATCTTTAGCTCCATTAATATCAATTTTTAAAAATCCTTTTCCAGCTCCTACAGTTTGCTTTAGAAAATCATTTTTTGAAAAGAATTCAATTTCTTACCCTGCTTTTAATAGAAGCGAAGACTTATCAATTTCACTAGCTTTTATAGATAAAAAAGCAAAAATACATAAACTTAAAGTTCCAGTAGTTAAGTATAAAAATAATAATTTAAATAGAGACTATCAAAACTGGTTTAATAATTTTTTAATTAGAATTAAAAGAAATAGATTTGATTTGATAGGTTTATTTTCTTTATTATCAGGATTTCTATTTCTTTTTATTTCTTGCATTTTATTCTTTAAAAGAAACATAAATATATATTTTCAAAAATTGATCTAAATGATTTTAAAAGTTAATTAAATTTCTTTTTTATTAATTCTTTATGCTTATCAAAAACTTTTTTATAGTTATTCATCATTTTTTGATCAATTATTGAAGATGCCTCGTCAAATCTAAATACTAAAAAATAGGATTTGGCATTTGTTAAATTTTTATCTGCAAAATGTATTGAACTTATTGAATGCCATAATATATCTCCCAAATTAAATTTATAATTTATCCAGTTTAGATTAAGACTAGACATTATTGATTCAGGAATAAAAGAAGAGAATGCTGGCACTGAAGATGCAACATGTCTAAGAGTGGTTTGATCAATATTTACTTTTGCATAATTTAAAAAAGAATTAGGATATTTAAATTCAGTAAGGGGAAGTAGGATTTTAAAACTTGTAACATCCTTAAAGCAATGATAAAAGTTATCTTGATGGGGAGGAATACTTTCGCATCCAGGCCATCTTACATGTAATTCAGAGGAAGATAATAAAAAGTTTTTATTTTTGTGAACAATTTTTGAATTTATTTCATCAAAATAATTATTTAATTTATTTATATTTATATATTCCGCAATGTTACTTATATAAGTAATTCTGTGAAGATTATCTCTTACTAGATAATTAGATTCAGAAATATCTAATTTATTTTTATTAGAGTCAATTATATTTTCTATTTGAACAGAAATTTCTTTAATAATTTCTAATGGTAATATATTTTTTATTAATCCAGAACTCTCACGAAATTTGAATCTCATCAATTCCTTCTAGTTGCTACAGATATAAGTTTCATAGTATCATCGACTATTGGAACAATTTCTAATTCACTATATAAATCAAATATTTTTTTTAATCTTTCAGCCAATGTAGATTCAGGTGATCTATCTATAAATTTAAAATTTGTATTTAAGATATCTTTTAGGAGCGTATTAGGTAAAACTCCTCTTATCAAGGATTTTCTTATATCTCCATCAGTAGCAATACCAATTACTTGATTATTATTATTAATTACCAATGTCCCTCTATTTCCATTCTTTTCAATTTTTAACATTGCATCAGTAATTGATGCATCTGAAACAATGAAAAAATCGTTCAATTCAATTCCTTTTTTGATTAGCATGTTAAATCTTTTACTATTAATTTTTGCGTTGTTTCATGGTTAATTAAAAGTTGAATTAATTTTTGTGTTGAGTGACCATCTCCATAGGGTGAATTGCAATTTTTTAATTCATTAATAAATGAAGATCCTAATACCTTCTCAATGGACTTTTTAATACTAATGGCTGAACTATCACAGTCAACCACATTTGTTCCTTTATACCTTCCATTTTGTCTTCTTCCTATATTTATACAGGGAACTTGATAAAAAGGTGCTTCAATAATTCCGGAAGAGGAATTTCCAATAATAAATTTGCAGTTTTTAAGAAGATAAAGATATTTCTTTCTATCTAGATTTCTAAATCTTCTAATCAAATTTGAACTATAAGATTCAATTTCTTGGATAATAGTTTTTGAACCAGCATCAGAATTAGGATAAATAACTATAACTTTTAAATTTAATTTAATAATCTCTTTAAGTGCGTTCTTACATCCTAATTTATTGTCTATATAATCTTCTGATACAGGATGGTAAACGAAAAGTATATAATCTTCATTCCCATCTATATTTAATTCTCTAAAAAGATTAAGATCAATAGAACTTTCTATTGAGATGAGTTCATCAATCTGAGGAGCGCCTATATTATGTATCCTAAAAGGCTCCTCTCCAAATTTCTCTAACCTAGCTGCAGCATCTTCATTTGCTGCAAGATGGACATGCGAAAATCTCGCAATAGCATGTCTGCTCATTCCATCGACATGTCCAGATCTTTCTCCAGCTTGAATATGATAAACCGGAATATTTAAATGAAATCCAGTTATTGCACTGATCAATTGTTCCCCTCTATCCCCAGCAAGAAGTAATATATCGTAATTCTCATTTTTTAAGATATCAGAAAGGCTTAATCCAAAAATAAAAAGTGATTTCAACATTCCTGTACTTGTATTTCCATCTAGGGTATTTTCAATCTTATATTTAACAGGGATATTATCTTTTTCAAACTCTTCAATACTTAAACCATGCTTATCTAACAAATGCATATTTGTAACAAGCACATCACAAATAAGTTTGCTTTGATCAGAAAAAGCATATTTCAAAAAAGGTCTTATATAACCATATTCACCTCTTGATCCACTTATAACCAATATTTTTTTCATAAAACCATATCATCATTTAATTTAGTCCCTGCAGGTAAGTTTTTGACAATTTTTTTTCCAATATAATCAAAAAAATATTCTGAAGAAATACCCTTACCAGCCCTTAAAGTAGTTAAGTTATTAACTGATAATTTTTGCCCACTTTTTAAATCCTTATTAATTACTAAAATTCTTCTAGCCCAAGTTTTAATATCTTTTTCAATTTCAAATACTTTTTCCCTTATTCCCCTACCTTTATAAATTTGTTGAATACCATTAACTAAATCTTTCATTTCTTTAAAATCAATCGAAACACTTTGATCTGGACAGGAGATTGTTTTATCTAAAGTTACATGTTTCTCAATAATTGAGGCACCTAATGTAACAGCAGCTAATGAGGTGTAAATACTAGGCGTATGACATGAGAATCCAATGATTTTATTAGGAAATTTTTCTCTTAAAAGGGATATTGTATCCAAACAAATATCATTAGGGTCTGGAGGATATTCTGATACGCAATGCAATAAAGCATAATCTGCTTTTTTAGAATTCAGAAAACTCACACTTTTTTCAATTTCCTCTATTGTACTCATACCGGTTGAGAGAATTAAAGAAATTTTTTCACTGACAAGGTAATCCAAAAGCCTAAAATCTAATAATTCTCCGGAACCTATCTTTGCGGTATTTATGAGGTTAAACTTTACGAGTTCTTCAGCTGCCTCTTTACAAAATGGGGTGCAGAGATATTCAATTCCAATTTCATCACAATACTGCTTTAGAACTATGTGATCTTGAATTTTTAAAGAGCATCTTCCTAAAAAATCATATAAATCTTCATCAAAATTATTTGACATTTTTAAGCCCTTTACCATTTCGAAGTCTCTTAAATGATGTTGGAATTTTATAATGTCTGCTCCACATTTTTTTGACTTTTCAATCATTTTTATTGCTACATTCAAATCACCTAAATGATTTTCACAAGCTTCAGCAATGACTTTCGGTTTTGAATTATTATCAATCCCTCCTAGGCCATTAAAACTTCTCATTTCTCAAGATTTCTAAATATATTTTGAGCTAATTCAAATTGATCCTCATAGTCTACATCTATAAATTCTGTCAATGGAATCTTATATATATTATTTAACGAATCTATACAGAAAGGGTTGGATCTATTAAACAATCTTGATTTCTTTATTATATAAATTCCACCAGTTTCAAATAAAAATTTATCAGAATTACTATGGTCTAATGTAATTTTATTAATTGTATTTTTATCAATAGCTACACAGTCATTAATATTAAAAGGAAGATAAGTAAATGAAGCTATTAAATCCACCTTACTTCTTTGAAACTTTTCAATTATTAACTCTATAGAATTAGAAGATAAAAGTGGACTAGTAGGTTGCAAAATGGCAATCGAATCTATTTCAAAATTCAAATCTTTTTCTGCTTTTTGAATACAATCTATTAGAGATTCTTTAGTTGATGAGCTATCTTTAGCAAATTTCTTTTCTCTCTTCCTAAAGTAATCAGTTAACTTTTTACTTTTCATTTTTTCAAGAAAAATATCATTATCAGTATCTAATAAAGTAAAAATAATTTTCTTATTTTGTTTGCTTTTCAGGAGTGCAATCTCTGCCATGGAAATATCTTTATAAAAATTTCTAAAATTTTTATTTTTTAATCTTTTGCTTCCAGATCTTGCGGGTACATATCCAACTAAGTTCATTTAATATTATTTACTACGTTTAATAAAGTTTGCAAAATGTACTTTAAATCATCTTTCACTAAATTCTCATGAAAAGGAAGTGAAATCATTTGATCATAAAAAAGATCTGTATTAGGGAGTAACTTTTTATCCTCTAAATCCTTAGAATCATTATCAAATAAATGATACCTATATAATGGCTGATATTGCTTTGCACATTGAATTCCATTTGTGCACATATCTTTGAATATTTGATCAATATTAGAATTTATGACATTTATTCTAAGTGGAAGAAGATGAAAAGATGATGACGATTTATGAGGTATATCTTGCATTAAAATCTTTTCATTATTTTTAAAAAAATCACTTGCCAATTTCCATTTCGATTCTCTATTTTTTATAATTTTATCAACTTTATTTATTAAATAAGAACCCACTATTGATTGGAACTCATTCATACAATAATTTGATGGATATATCTCATTATAAATTTTCCTTACGTCTGACATTGCTGGCTTCCAATATTTATCTTCATGAATTAAATATTTTGTATGACCATTATGTCTTTGTTTTTTAATTTTTTCATACGATTCACTATTTCCAACTGAAATCATCCCTCCTTCTCCAAGAGTACTTATATTTTTATGTGATTGAAAACTAAAAACAGAATAGTCTGAGAAAAAACCAACTGGCTTATTATCATATTTAGCGCCAATAGCTTGCGCACAATCTTCTATTATTTTTATATTTCTAGACCTTAATTCACTATATATCTCATAAACATCACTAGGAACTCCATAGAGATGAACCACAATTATAGCCTTAGTATTTTTTGTGACTTTTGATAAATAATGATCTTTGGAAGGAAGCCAAGTCTTTGGATCTATATCACACCAAACTATAGAGGCTCCAGATTTTAAGAATGGATAAGCACTAGCGCAATATGTATGAGCAGGACATATTATTTCATCACCACTTTTAATTTCCAGATCATTAGCAATCAAATCTAATCCGCTAGCTGCATTTGAAATGGCAAGAGTAAAAGGTAATTGAAACTTCTCAGAAAATTCTTTTTCAAACTTTTCCTGATAATATCCTTGCGTATAAGTTTTCATAGTTTTATTAGCATCTTTAAGAATGTCAAAAACTTCATCCTCTAAATGATGCCCAATTGCAGAAAAAGGATATTTAAAATTCATATAATTTTAATTTATTTAAACTATTTATTTTAATTATATATTTTTTAAATCTACTTTTTATAGATATGCAAAATATTTATATTTATAAAAAATCATTTTTATAAACAATTACTTTTGATAGAGTAAATTCTAAAAATTAAAAGATAATTATGCATATATTAATAACAGGCGGTGCAGGGTTTTTGGGCAGTCATACTTGTTTAACATTAATCGAAAAGGGATATGAAATATCAATTTTAGATTCATTTATAAATAGCTCAATAAAAACCATTGAAGGTATTAAAAAGATATTAAGAAAAGCTGGTATTCATACTAATCATCATCTTAATATTTTTAAAGGAGATATAAGAGATAAAAAAATCATAATAAAAATTTTTGAAGATGCAATTAAAAATAATAATCCAATTACAAGTGTAATACATTTTGCAGGTTTGAAATCTGTATCTGAGTCCGTAAAAAAACCATTTTTATATTGGGAAAATAATGTATCTGGGACTATAAATCTAATCAATATAATGAATCAATTTAATTGTAAAACTATTGTTTTCAGCAGTAGTGCATCAATTTATGATGACTCAAGCGAAAAATTAATTGACGAAGATTTTCCGATAAATCCAACTTCGCCATATGCCAAAACTAAAGAAACAATCGAAAGATTTTTAAAAGATATTTTTAATTCATCCTCAAACACATGGAGAATAGCAAATTTAAGATACTTTAATCCTATTGGAGCTCATCCTTCAGGAATTATAGGAGAGGAACTTACATCTCATACAACGAATATATTCCCGATAATTACAAAAGTTGCATTAAAACAAATTCCAGAGTTAAAAGTATATGGTAAAGATTGGCCCACAATAGATGGTTCAGGAGTAAGGGATTATATTCATGTGATTGACATTGCAAATGGACACTTGAAAGCACTTGAATTTCTTAATGCAAATAATCCTCAAATTATTAATTTAAATTTAGGAACTGGAAAAGGAACTTCTGTAATCGAACTAATTAAAACTTTTGAGAAAGTAAACAAAGTAAAAATTCCTTATAGTTTTTCTGAGAGAAGAGATGGAGATAAAGGTTTTGTGGTAGCCGATAATAAAATGGCCCTATCTATACTTAAATGGAAACCTGAAAAAAATTTAGAAGAAATGTGTATTGATGGTTGGAATTTGAAATTTCATAAATGAAAATTTTAAAAATATAACTTTTTAAAAAATATTTTAATGTACACAAAATTTTCTAAAAATACATTTAGCAAAATTGGATCTTATTGTTTTAAGTTAAGTATAGTTTTGCTTCCATCTGTATTCGCTTTATCAATTTTTTTAATTTTAATCAGTTTAATAATAAGAATATTTGAAACTAATCCAAAGAAAATCATAACTGATAAATGGAATTTATCTTTAATAATTGCATTGATTTTTATGACTTTATCGTCTCTATCCTCATATAATTTACTGAATGATTTAATCTTACTTAATATTCCCAAAGAGCCCTTCAAAGATTGGACTCCTTTTTATTCTTTGATTGGATTATTCAATTGGGTACCTATGTTTTTGATATTTTTTTATTTTCAAGAATATTTATCTAGTTACGAAAAAAGAAAACAAATATGTAAATTATTTATCATAGGATCTGTACCAGTACTAATTTCAGGATTCTTACAAATATGGTTTGGTATTTATGGTCCTTTTGAATTTTTAAATGGTCTTTTCATTTGGTATCAAAGAGATGGAGGCGCATTCAATGTCTTTACAGCAATGTTTAATAATCAAAATTATGCAGGGACTTTCTTAAATATTTCTTTACCATTTGCTTTCGCAAGTTTGATTGAATATAGAAAATATTTTCTCAAAAAACTGATATTAATACTTTTTACTTTACTTACAACTATTGGCATATTTTCAACATATTCTAGGAATGCCAGTCTTGGTTATCTTATCTCTACAACGACCTTGATAATTAATCAATCAATATTTTCTTATTTAGGAATAGTGGCAATTACGTTAGTATTTTTATTTTTAATATTTAGATTCAATGCAGGACTATCAAACTTTTTTGATACTTTATTTCCTTTAAATTTCTGGAGTTCGAAGAGTTTAATTTTTACAAATTTTTTAAGCTTAAATCGTGTAAATATATGGTTCATAACTACAAAATATATTTTAAAACGACCACTCCTAGGTTGGGGTGCATCTACGTTCCCAATTTTATATGAAATTGAAAAATCTGGTACTGAAATTTATCAACAATCACATACCCACAATCTTTTTTTAGAACTAGCTTTGAATTACGGAATTATAGTCTCAATAATTATACTTTCATTTTCAGTAATGATTTTTATAAATGCTTTTAAAATTTATAGAAATAAAATCAAGATTAAAAATTTTTTAGAAAGTGATTTGATTTTTGATAAAGCTTGGTTTATCTCTTCTCTAGTTTTAATAATTTCCCAATTATTTGACATCCAATATTATGATGGGCGTATTAGTATTTCTCTTTGGATTTTAATAGCTGGTTTACGTAAATTTTAATTTTCAAAATTATTACCATCACCTAAACCCCAATAATTCAGACCTGATGATATAACTTTTTCTTTATCTATAATATTTCGAGTATCAAAAACCCAAGCAGGCTTTCTCATGTTTTTTGAATATATATCCCATCTAATAGATTTGTAATCATTCCATTCAGTTAATACCAAGACAGCATCTATTTCAAAAAATAGTTTATTAAAATCTTCTTGAAAAATCCAAGATCCTTGGTTTGAATTATCAATATCGTCAGAGCATTTTAAATCTATAGCAGTTTCTATTTGTTCTGAATTAACTTTAGGATCATGGATTAAAAGTTTAGCGCCATTTTCAATTAAATCCTTTGTAATATTTATAGCTGCCGCCTCTCTAACATCATTGGTATTAGCCTTAAAGGCAAAACCTAAGATTGCAATTTTCTTTAAACTTACTGTCCCAAATAGTTTTTTAACTACCAAGGAAGAAATTCTGTTTCTTTGCCAATTATTTAAGAGGACTACTTGTTCCCAATAATCAGAAACTTCTTTAAGGCCATAATATCTACATAAATAAACAAGATTTAAAATATCCTTTTTGAAACAACTCCCCCCGAATCCAGGACCAGCTGATAAGAATCTATTACCTATCCTTTTGTCAAGACCAATTGCTTTAGAAACCTCTTTAATATCAGCACCTGTTTTCTCACATATGGCAGAAATAGAATTAATAGAACTTATGCGTTGGGCAAGAAAAGCATTAGCACTTAATTTAGATAATTCACTGCTCCATAGATTTGTACGTAAAATCTTATTCTTTGATATCCATGTTCTATAAATCTGTTCAAGTTCGTTTATTGAGTATTCATCATCTCCTCCTATTAAAACTCTATCTGGGTTTTCTAGATCATCAATTGCGTTTCCTTCAGAGAGAAACTCTGGATTGGATAAAACTGAGAAGCTTTTTTTTGTTCCCTTAGAATGTTTATTTTCTGATTGGGCCTCTAAAATAGTTTTTATTAATTCTGCAGTCTTAACAGGCAGTGTGCTTTTTTCTATAACTATAGTGTGGCCTTTTGAATATTTAGCGACTTGTCTAGCACTTTCTTCAACCCATTTCAAATCACTGGCATAACCTGCTCCAAAACCTTTTAATTTTGTTGGAGTATTGACTGAAATAAATACCATATCTGATTTCGAAATAGCATTTTTTATATCTGTAGAAAAAAATAAATTGATATTTCTAGTTTTCTTAATAACTTCCTTTAACCCAGGCTCATAAATTGGCAAATTATCTAGGGAATGACTATTCCAAGAATTGATTCTTTTTTCATTAATATCAACTACATTTACAGAAATATTTTTACAATGGCTTGCTATTACCGCCATAGTAGGACCCCCCACATAACCAGCGCCAATGCAACAAATTTTTCTGGTTTTGTATTTAATATTTTTCACCAAATTTTATATATTTTAATACGTATTGGTCATAATTTAATATATTTCAACTTATGAAAAGTATTTAATAAGTTTTTAATATCTCAATTGTCTTTTCTAAACCAATATTCAAATCTATTTTAGGTTCCCAACCACATATTTTATTTATTAGATCTATTGAGGGCAATCTCCTATAAATCTCTTCCTCTCTCGGTTTCTTATGCGTTATTTTTGATTTAGAATTAATTTTACCTAAGACTATTGATGCTAGTTGATTAATAGAGATTTCATCAGTTGAACCAATATTTACTGGGGAAAATACTCTCTTTTCAGGTAATTGCATTAAGCCTTCAATAATATCTTCAACAAAACAAAATGAGCGTGTCTGATTACCATCACCAAATATTTCTAGATTTTTGTTATCTAAGGCTCTAAAGATAAATTCACTAACAACTCTTTTATCTTCTCTTCTCATTCTAGGTCCATAAGCATTAAAAATCCTTGCTATGGAAATATCCAAATTATAAATTCTTTGAAAATCAAAACATAGTGACTCAGCTAATCTTTTCCCTTCAGAATAGCAACTTCTAATTCCAATAGGATTTACAATTCCCCAATCACTTTCTTTTTGAGGAAATTGGTGCGTAAACCCATAAATCTCACTACTTGAGGTGAAAATAAATTTAGCATTAGATTTTTTTGCTATTTGAAGGGAATTTAAGGTTCCTAAGAAATTTGTCTTAGTAAGATTTATTGGATCTTTCATATAATTGAATGGTGATGCTATACAAGCCAAATGCCATACATAATCAACTTCAATTTCGAAAATTTTTGTTATGTCGTGTTCAATAAACTTGAAAGATGAATGATTTCTCCAATTATCTATATTTTCTTTACTACCAGAAGATAAATTATCCAAACAAATTACACTATTTCCCTTATTCATTAATTTATCAATTAAATGTGAGCCAAGAAAACCTGCTCCTCCAGTAACTAAGTGTTTAATTTTTAATTCCTCTCATATAATAAATTTGGTTTTATATAAAGATATTTTTTATAAATAATCAAATTTTTATCTTTTGTTTTTTAATAAATCTATAGTACAAATAATCACAAACTATTCAACTAAAGTAATTAATAAGTTATTAATATAAATAAAATCAAAAGAGTTATTCAAGACAATTAAGGAATGGTAAAATTAAATAAATTAAAAACAAATATCGCTAAAAAAGCATTAATAACTGGAATAACAGGACAAGACGGAAGTTATCTCGCAGAATTCCTTTTAGAAAAAGGCTATGAAGTACATGGTTTAAAAAGAAGATCAAGCAGTTTTAATACTGAAAGAATTGATCATCTTTACGAAGATCCTCATAAAAATGACCAAAGGCTTTATTTACACTATGGGGATCTAACTGATAGTTCAAATTTAATCCAAACTGTAGAAAAAATTCAACCAGATGAAATTTATAATCTAGGCGCCCAAAGTCATGTTGGCGTAAGTTTTGAAAGTCCCGAATATACTGCTGAATGCGATGCTTTAGGAACATTAAGAATTCTTGAAGCGATTCGAATTTGCGATTTAAAGGAAAAGACAAAATTTTATCAAGCAAGTACCAGTGAATTATATGGTTTAATTCAGGAATCACCACAAAATGAAAAAACACCTTTCTATCCAAGAAGTCCCTACGCAGTCTCAAAACTTTATGCATATTGGATTGTAGTCAACTACAGAGAGGCATATGGACTATTCGCATGTAATGGGATTCTTTTCAACCATGAGAGTCCAAGAAGAGGAGAGACTTTCGTTACTAGGAAAATTACTAGAGGATTATCAAGAATAAGCTACGATCTTGATGAGTGCCTTTACTTAGGAAATTTAGATGCCAAAAGAGACTGGGGTCATGCTAGAGATTATATTGCTATGCAATGGTTAATGCTTCAGCAAAATAAGCCAGAAGATTTTGTTATTGCAACCGGGAGAATGGAAAGTGTAAGAAATTTTATTGAATTGACAGCTTTTAAGCTAGGGTGGGGGCCAAATGTTAATAATTCAATTACTTGGGAGGGAAACGGTTTGAATGAAATAGGGAGAAGGAATGATACTGGAGACATAGTAATAAGAATTGATCCAAAATATTTTAGACCTTCTGAGGTAGAGGAATTGCTTGGTGACCCTTCATATGCAAAAACAAAACTTGGATGGGAACCAAGCACTTCTTTAGAGGAATTAGTCGAAGAAATGGTAAAAAATGATCTTAGTATTGCAAAAAACGAAAAATTAATAAAAGATAACTAATTAATGACAAACTTAATTCGAAAAAATTCATATTTTTAAAACTATGCAGAAATTATTTAAAAAAGATAAAATTCTTTTGGCTGGTGCATATGGCATGGTTGGAAGGGCAATAAAAAGAGCATTAATTAGAAAAAATTATGGTAATGAAAAATATTCAGGTCAGCTTTTCTGTCCTTCAAGAAAACATCTAAATTTCTTAAATTACATTGATTTAGAAAATTGGTTTGATAAATATAATCCAGATATAGTAATAATAGCCGCAGCAAAGGTAGGAGGAATATTAGCTAATAATAATTATCCAGCTGATTTCTTACTTGAAAATCTCATAATCCAAAATAACCTTATAAGCATAGCTTGGAAAAAAAAAGTACGTAGATTATTATTTCTTGGAAGCAGTTGCATCTATCCTAAGTTTTCTAAACAGCCAATTGTTGAAGATTATCTTTTAAGTGGTTCTTTAGAAAAAACAAACGAATCATATGCATTGGCAAAAATAGCAGGCATTAAGTTATGCGAAGCATTAAGGAATCAATACTCTTTTGACGCGATTTCATGTATGCCCTCAAATCTATATGGACCTTTTGATAATTATAATTATCAAAATAGTCATGTTTTACCTGCACTAATTAGAAAGTTTTCTGAAGCCAAGGAAGCTGGAGAACCAAAAATAACATGCTGGGGTGATGGAAGCCCATATAGAGAATTCCTACATGTAGATGATTTAGCAGATGCTTGCTTATTTCTTTTAGAAAACTGGGACCCAGATAAATCAAAAAATAAAAATGATTCAGATAATGTAATCAATTGGATTAATGTAGGAACAGGGACTGAAATTTCAATAAAAAATTTAACAGAACTTATAAGTAATCAAATAGGCTACGAAGGAGAGGTTTTCTGGGACAAAAGTAAACCAAATGGAACACCAAAGAAAACTTTATGTGTTCAAAAAATAAACTCATTAGGTTGGAAGCATAAAATAGACCTTGAAAATGGTATTTCAGAAACAATAAAATCTTTTAATGAAGAAAAGACGAAAGGAATATTGAGAATTTAAATGAAAATTTTAGTAACTGGCGCAGCAGGATTTATTGGATTTCATATTTGTAAAAGACTTATTAAAAATAAAAACTATATTATTGGTGTAGATAACTTTAATGATTATTATGATCCAAATTTAAAAAATTCAAGAATTGAAAACCTAATTTCTGAAAAAAATAAGCCAAATGAATTCTTTAAAATTTATAAAGCTGATATTACAAATACAGTAGAGATAGAAAGCATTTTTCACAAAGAAAAGCCTGATATAGTTGTTCATCTCGCAGCACAAGCTGGAGTTAGATACTCAATTAATAACCCAAGTACCTATATTCAATCTAATTTAGTTGGATTTGGAAATATATTAGAAAATTGCAAAAAGCATAAAATTGAACATCTTTTATTTGCCAGCAGTAGTTCTGTTTATGGTGGAAATAATAAATTACCTTATTCCGAAGATCAAGGCGTAGATCATCCTGTTAGTTTATACGCCGCTACCAAAAGATCCAACGAATTGATGGCTCATGCTTACAGTCATTTATATAATTTAAGATGCACCGGTTTAAGATTTTTCACTGTTTATGGGCCTTGGGGGAGACCTGATATGGCACTTTTTAAATTTACTGAATTAATTTTGAATAATAAGAAAATTGAAATCTATAATAGGGGTCAATTATATAGAGACTTTACTTATATAGATGATGTCGTTGAAAGTATTTTTCAGATCATTAAAAATCCTCCAAATAATGAATTAATTAATTTAAATTCAAATGATCCATCTTCAAGTTGGGCTCCTTACAATTTATTTAATATTGGAAATTCAACCAACATTAAACTTATAGATTTCATAGATTTGTTAGAAAAACAATTAAATAAAAAATCAAAAAAGATTTATAAAGAGATGCAATTAGGTGATGTATTATCAACTTATGCAGATTGTACAAAACTTAAAAACTGGATAAATTACAAACCCAAAACAAATTTGCAAAAAGGAATAAAAGAATTCGTTGATTGGTACAAAAAGTATTACTGTAATTAACAAGACAAGATAGTGTTAGATTTTTTACTTTTTAAAATCAAATAAATTATTTAACTGGTGCAAGAAAAAGATGAATCGTGTACTATTTTATCTTTAATTTTTAAACGAACAATTTACAACCGCATAAAGATAGTACACGATACTGTTATATTCATAATAAAAGTAGCAAATTTATTATTTTAATTAATGAAAGATATAATTTCAGGATCTAGCTTGCTTATAACGGGAGGAACAGGCAGTTTCGGAAAACATTTTTTAAAAAAAATTTTTTTAAATTATCCAAACATAAAAAGAATTGTAATTTTTAGCAGAGATGAGTTAAAACAGTGGGAGCTTCAGAATTTATATCCTCAAGAAAAATATCCTCAGATAAGATTCTTTATGGGCGATATAAGAGATAGAGACAGATTAAAAAGAGCATTAGAAGGGGTTGATATTGTGATTCATGCCGCTGCACTCAAGCAAGTGCCTGCTGCAGAATATAATCCAATGGAATGCATTAAAACAAATGTATTAGGAGCAGAAAATTTAATTGAAGCAAGTTTAGATACTAAAGTAAAAAAAATTATTGCTTTGAGTACAGATAAAGCAGCATCTCCAATTAATTTATATGGTGCTACAAAATTATGCTCAGATAAGTTATTTATTTCATCAAACAATATTAAAGGCCCTAGAGATTTAACATTTTCAGTAGTGAGATATGGCAATGTAATGGGATCAAGAGGTTCAGTGATTCCATTTTTTATGAAAAATGCACAAAAAGGGGTGCTGCCAATTACACATCCAAATATGACACGATTCAATATATCTCTTGATGAAAGTGTAAATTTGGTATTTTGGGCTATTAATGAATCACTAGGAGGAGAAATATTTGTTCCAATAATACCTAGCTATAAAATTCTAGATCTTGCAGAGGCAATTAGTCCAAGCTGCAAAAAACCTGTAATTGGGATAAGATCAGGAGAAAAGATTCATGAAGAAATGATTAGCGTATCTGATAGTTATAACACTATTAATTTAGGCAAATATTATGCAATTTTGCCTGCTGACGGAAAACTATTAAGTAAATATAAAGAGCTAAATATTAATTTCACACCTTTCCCTGAGGGTAAATCTTATAATTCAGGTGAGAATGATAAGTTTCTAACTGTAAACGAAATGAGACTTTTAATAAGGGAACACATTGATAAAAACTTTATCCCGGAATGAAGTCTTTAAATAAATTTATTCCTTATGGTAAACAATCTATAAGTGAAGAGGATATTGAAAATGTTATAAGCGCTTTAAAAAGTCCACTTATTACTCAAGGACCTCTATGTCAAGAATTTGAATCTAAAATTTCGAAAAAAATAGGCTCCCAATATGGAGTTGCTGTTAATAGTGCGACAAGTGCTCTTCACATTGCATGTATTGCATTAGGTCTCAAAAAAGGAGATATCCTTTGGACAAGTCCAATATCATTCGTTGCCTCTGCGAATTGCGCTCTTTATTGCGGCGCAAAAATAGATTTTGTTGATATAGATCCAAATTCTGGACTTATGTCAATTGAAAAATTAAAAGAAAAACTAAGTATAGCTGCATTAAACAACAAACTTCCAAAAATAATTATTCCTGTCCACCTAACGGGAAGTTCATGTAATATGGAAGAGATTTTTAAGCTATCAAAAAAATATAACTTTAAGATTATTGAAGATGCGAGCCATGCAATAGGTGGCAAGTATAAAGCTCAATATGTAGGGAATTGCAAATACAGTTCTGTTTGTGTTTTTAGTTTTCATCCAGTGAAAATCATTACCACTGGAGAAGGAGGCTTTGCCTCAACTAACGATAAAATTATTTTTGAGAAAATGGTGAATTTAAGAAGTCATGGGATTATTAGAAATATAAAAGATTTCAAATATAAAAGTAATGGACCATGGAGTTATGAACAACAAGAATTAGGATTCAACTATAGATTGACTGAATTACAGGCAGCATTAGGAATAAGTCAATTAAAAAGATTAGATAATTTTGTAATTAAAAGAAACATCTTATTTGAAAGGTACAAAAAGCTTATAGAAGATTTACCAATTAAATTATTAGAAATTCCCAATAATGTATATTCATCCGTTCACCTAGCTGTGATTAGATTAGATAACAAAGAAAAAAGTTTTCACAAGTTTATTTTTGAAAAAATGCAGAGTCATAATATTGGGGTTCAATTACACTATCAACCTATTCATCTTCACCCTTTTTATCAAAATCTCAATTTTAAGAAAAATGATTTCCCCAATGCTGAACTTTATAGTCAGAATGCGATTAGTATTCCACTATATCCAGATTTAACCGAGGAAGAACAAATATTTATAGTTTCTATTTTATCTAAATATCTTCAGCAAAGATAAAATATCATATTATCATTTTAAAAAAGATTAATTAATTAATTAACTTTCCATTTTTTTAACTTTAATTGTTATAAAATTATCAACTAAAGAATTTAATATATGAGAATATTTAAACGAATTAAAGAAAGAATTAAAAATATTTTAAGGATTTTTCTACAGCTAGACAAACTAATAATTAATCCTGCTCCGATTTATACAAAAAGAGATGAAGGTATTCGTTTACATTTAGGTTCTGGGAATATAAATCTTCAAGGATGGATAAATATCGATGCTAGGAAGAATAGCCATATACATATTTTAGAAAAAAACTTTAAATTAGAAACTTTTGCTGACAATAGTATTACTGAAATATATCTTTGCCATGTTCTAGAGCATTTTACGCCAAATGAAATTGAGAATTTAATGGAGATTTTTAGTAGAAAATTAATTAATGGCGGAACACTAAGAATTTCAGTTCCAGACTTTGATAATTTGATATTAATTTATAAATTAAGTAGAAATAATATAGAAAAAATAGATCCAATTTTATTAGGAGGGCAGGATCATATTTATAATTTTCACAAATCAATCTTTAATAAAGCCAAACTAAAAAAAATATTTAAAAAGTACAGTTTCAATTTTATTACTGAATGGGAAACAAAAGATGTATTTGGATATAGTCTAGGTGATTACTCAAATCAAAAAATTAAAATAGCTAATAAAAAAGTCAATATTAGCCTAAACCTCGCAGGTATATTAAAAAAAAGATAAGTATTACCTAGAGCTTTTAATTATGAATATATTTCTATTTTTAAGTTTATATTCATCGCTGATCTTACCTACACTTAATCTGAAATTAAATAAAACGTTAATCTATGTTTTTAGTTTAACTTTTTTATTGGTTATCAGCTTAATAAGAGACCCTCTATCACCTCCAGACACTTTTAATTATTTACCTGCAATTGAATCTGGGACGGGAAATTGGTTTAATACTATTAGTCCTACATTTGGTTTTATAGTTAATTTTTTAAGAAATATTGTTGGATTAGATACCTTAACAACTCTTCAAGTTATTAATTTAATACCATTTCTTTGCATTTTTATAAGTTCATTAATTTTGGATAATCCAATTTTTTTACCTATCTACCTTAGTAGCGAGACTTTTAGTTTATTAAGTTTTAATGCTATAAGACAAGGCTTAGCTATAGGTTTTCTTACCTTGGCTCTTTCAATTTTTATAAAAAATTTACTATCCAAAAAAAATTATCTTCAGTCATACAACTTTTATATTTTTATAACTTTTTTAATTGCTTCAATAAACTCTCATCCAAGTTCTTTAATTTTTATTCTTATTTTCATGATCACTTTCTTCGGGTATAAATACAAAAAAACATTGACTACATTAAAAATCAAAAAAGGGGTTTTAATTTATACACTTTTATTTTTACTATTAATTATTACAATTTTTTATTTGCAACCATTGATAATTTCCTTTTTATTGAGAAGAGGATCTATCCCCTTTAATATTAAATATTTAAGTTCAATTAATATGGACTTTGGAGGAAATCATTTCTCATCTATTTATAGAATTTCAATAATGTTTTTAGTTTACCTTTACAACAAATCAATAGTAAAAAAACTAAAGAATCCAAATGAAGTTATTAAAAATATATATGATCTGAATAAAATTATTCACTTTACTTTTATTCCGATAATAATGGTAACTCTTTTTTCGCCACCACTTATTTTATCAAGATTAAGTCATTTTTATATTATCCCATTATTTTTATCATTTTATTTAACAAATAAAATATATCCCGGCAAAAGATTATTTATTCATAATTTAATAATTTTAGTAGGAATTTTAACTTATACATCTAATTCAGTTTTATCAATTTTAGTAGCCAAAATATAACAATTCTATTTCGATTTATTAACTACAAAATGTAATTGGTTTAAATTCTCCTAATATTTTAAAATTCATATTAGAAATGTTTAATATTGTATTTATTCCTGAAAATAAGGTAAAGCTTATTTATAAATATGTTTGTAAATCATATAATTTTTTAGTTACTACTTTAGAGAATATATTTTTTAAACAAACAATAACCAATAACTCAATAATTAAAAAAGGTTATTTCATGAAAGGGAAAAGACCTTTTGAATTTGAAGATCTAAATAAAACCAAAAAGGTTCCCATTAATAAATATTTGTTTATTTATCTTCCTGATCAAAATTTAATTAATGACTTAATTTCAAATATTTTCAATGAAGAATTTAGAGATTATATTACCTCAATAACTGGTTTTAAATACTCTATCGATTACATGATTATTTATGATAGGAAATTTATAAAGGAATCAGAAAGAGAAAGAAGTACCCTTGAACTTTGGTATTCTTACAAGTGGCATTTCGATAAACCAAATAGTAATAATACTTTAAAAATAATATATCCAATAAATATCACATCAGAACATGGACCATTAAGTGTGATTGATAATGAATCAAGTAAAAAAATTAAAAATATAACTACCCTCCCAACAAATCATAAATCATATAAGTTTGTAGGAAAAAGAAATAAAATTTATGGTTTTTTCCCTGCAAGATGTTGTCATAGAGACGGTATACCTTCAAACGGTAAAATAGCTACTCAAATTATGTTTCAATTAAACCCTCGTAAAAACTGGTCTATAAATTGTAATCTAACGAAGAAAAAGCCTAATTTAAATAACAAACTAAAAATATGGACAAATGAACCAAAATTTACTTTTTTAACATGTATGAGCGAACAAAGGGTTAAATTTAAGAATTATCCAAATATAGAAAATTGAATATCAATTACGACATTTTTATAAACTCAATAATTTGCTTCTTACTGCCTGGAATAATATCTTATTTTACATTCCCATTGGTAAACAAATTTGCATTGAATTTTGGATTTGTTGACAACCCAAGTCCCAGAAAACAACATAATTTTCCAATTGCAAGAATTGGCGGTATTTCGATCGTTTTAGGCTTTTTTCTAACACTTTTAATAACCAGTTTTTTAATACCAAATGTATTTAATTACTTTTTGTCTAACAACGAAAAATTTATATATGTATTTATTGGAAGCATAATGATGTTTTTTCTTGGATTTGCAGACGACATAAAAGGTATGTCTCCATGGTCAAGATTGATAGGTCAAACCATAATTTCTTCTATTTTATGGTCAAGGGGTGTGTCATTGAATAGTATAAGTCTTGATAATATAGGAATCTTAGATCACACTTTTTATTTAAATACTTATACAAGTTTTTTTATTACAGTTATTTGGCTAGTAGGCATAACAAATGCTTTTAACTGGATTGATGGGTTAGATGGGTTAGCTGTTGGCATAGCATTTATCTCATCAATAAGCTTTATAATAATCTTTAAAAAATTTAATTCCTCTGAATTAATTTACTTATCAACTATTATTGCGGGTTCCAGTTTAGGTTTTCTTCTCAATAATATTCATCCTGCAAAAATATTTATGGGCGATGGTGGCGCATATTTTCTCGGTTTTTCTTTGGGTGCTTTAAGTTTATACGACTTTAATAATGATTTAAATAACCAAAGTTTTATATTATGTTTACTTGTTCTTACTTTACCTTTGATAGATATGGCTTCGGTAATATTTAGAAGAGTTTACAATGGTAAATCACCATTTTATCCTGACAAAACACACTTTCATCATTATTTATTAAAGAGAGGATTTAATCACGCCAATACTGTATTCATACTATATTTTTTATCATTTATTTTTTCATTTTTTACAATATTAATTATGAAAATTTAACTAAGTAATTAAAAATAACTTATTAAAAATTTTTGATTTTCAAATTGTATTAATAAAAGTATTTATCAACTCACTTATAGGAGAAATTTCTTGAAGGGTAGAATTATATTTATTGATCATAAAGAAAGCTTTTAATAAATCTGGTATTTAAAACTATTTAAGCTTTTCTTTATTAAGAATTGCGTATTGAATTGTTGCTATTTTCCAGTCTTCCATTGTGTCAATATCAATAACCTCTTCTCTAGATAATATTAAAGGAATCGAATCTTCGCAAAAAATAATCTCATCTGCCAATGCAAAATCAGCATTCATAAAATAAAATTGTCCAGCATCATGATACATTGTTTCTAAATCTTGAGACCTTGTTAAAAAATTTGCTGGGTCATTCATTTGAACCCTTCCGTTAGATGTCTTTTTAAAAGCTCTTTGGATTGGGTGAGCATATTCTATACATGTAAAAAGGCATTTAGCATTTGAAATTTTTAACTTTTCAAAACCTTCTTTTAATCTCTTTACAGAGATAAATGGAGAACATGGATAAATAATGCAAATAATATCCGGTTTATAATTATTAGAAATAAGCCATCTAGTGAAATCACTAATAACCTTTCCTACAGGAGTAAAGTCATCAGATATTTCTTGAGATCTTAAAAAAGGAACAGATGCTCCTGCTTCTCTAGAAATCTTTGCAATTTCCTCTGAATCAGTAGACACGAAAATTTCGTCAAAAATTTGCGAATCTTTTGCTACTTTTATAGGTATTGAAATCATTGGGCCGTTAACAAAATTTTTAATATTTTTTTTTGGAATTCTTTTTGAATTTAATCTTGCGGGCAAAATAGCAAATACCTTCTTTTTGAGAATATCTTTCATTTGAATTAAAAAACCATATACTATTTTGATTAATCTAAGTTATTCCAAACTTTATGAAAAGAATTACTAACAAGGTTTATATCCTTTTCATGATATTCAAAACTACAAAATTGCACACTTAAATAACCTTTATCATTAAATCACTTTAGAACTGGGAAGTCACCTTTTTTATAGAAAATTTTACGCTCAGAAGAATCACTTTCCCAAGGATAATGGGAATTCCCGTAGGCAATTGTTTCTGAATAAGTTAGATAAGTATAAACGTTTATATAATTAGAGCCTATCGATACTCCTTCAGAATTTAAAGCTTTACATAATTTTTTTGCAGAAACTCCAATTTATTAAAAACCCCAAATTTGTTTTTAATTACTGGTTCGCCTCCTTTTATTACAAGCTTTTCTACTATATAACTAGACTAAATATTTGCATTTTATCTAATGAAATTTATTGTATATAAAAAAGTTAATCAAAAAACTTAAGAAAGCTAAATTTTGTAATTATAAAGTCAAAAAAGGTATTATAGAATTAATCAAATAAACTTAAAGAGTTAATTGAATATTCTGAATCTTTCACAAAAAATAATAGGTACTCTAGATAAAAAGAAAAAGAATTGGTTTATAAAAACTGTATTACTGATGTTATTAACATCAATTTCTGAATTTTTTACGATTTCATTGGTTACACCCTTCCTTTACATCATATCTAATCCTAATTTTATAAATGAAAACAAATCTATTTTATTAATTTCTAATCTTTTAAATTTAAATGATATTTTCAAGTTACAAATATTAGCAGGTACTTTATTTTTATTTGTTGTTGTAGTCTCAAGCTTTATAAAAATCCTTAATTTTAGAAATTATAGTTATTTTTCACAAAATATAGGTGCACAACTAAGTAACATGGCATTTGCAAATATTTTGAATCAAAACTATACCTACCATATTTATAAAAATAGTAGCGAAACAATTACCGCCATATCAAATTATACTGATAAGGCGGTAATTTTTATAAACAGCTTATTGAATATAATTACTGCTTTATTTTCATCTTTTGCAATTATAGTTGCATTATTATATCTAAACTTTGAATTTACATCCATAACAATAGTATTTTTTACTTTTTCATACTTACTTTTATTAAAATTCACAAAAAATAAACTACAATTGAACAGTACAGTGGTTGCTTCAGTTGTTAATAAACAAGTAAAGATTATTCAAGAAACAACTGCTTCAATCAGAGATATTTTGATTGGTAGAGATCAAAATTACTTTATAAACTTATTTAGCGTAAATGAAAAAGAAAGAAGATATAGATTAGGTCAAAGTCAATTTTTAGGAGGCTTTCCTAAATATGTTCTCGAAGCTTTAGGAATTTCCCTAATAATAATAATTTCTTTAATTTCTTTTACAAGAAATGTCTCTAACGACATTAACAATACGGTGCCCTTAGTTGGTGCTATAGCTTTAGGATGTCAAAGATTATTACCAATTCTGCAGCTAGCTTATGCTTCTTTAACGAATTTGAGACAAGATCAGGTTTCAGTAGAAAGACTTATGAAAATTGTTAATCTTAAAAATAAAAATTTGAATCTTTCAAAAAATTATATCCTTTTTAAAGAAAATATAACTTTCCAAAATGTAGATTTTTCTTACCCAAATAAAAAAAATTTTGTAATCAAAGATTTCAATTTTAAAATCAACAAGGGTGATAGTATTGCAGTTGTAGGAGAAACAGGTTCTGGTAAAAGCACGTTAATTAATATCTTACTAGGTCTTATTCAGCCTACTAAAGGAAAAATATTTGTTGACGGGAATTTAATAAATAGTGGTCATAACCCAAAAAAAATAATTAATATTAGTCACGTACCACAGACTATAAACTTAAGTGATTTATCTATTAAGCAAAATATAGCTTATGGGATTCCTGAAGGTGAAATAAATTTAGAAAGAGTTAAAGAATGCGCTAAATTAGCAGCAATAGATGATTTTATAAACAAACTTAATTACAAATATAATCATATTATAGGTGAAAAAGGGATCAAAATAAGTGGAGGCCAAAGACAACGAATAGGTATAGCAAGAGCACTATACAAAGATGCTAGTATCATTATTCTTGATGAAGCAACAAGCGCCTTAGATAAAAGGACTGAAGAGTTAGTACTTCAATCATTAAAATCATACAAAAAAGATTTAACTATAATTTTGATAACGCATAAATTATCTACAATAAAATTTTTTGATAATGTTTTTGAAATTAAAGATGGTTGTTTAATTGTAGGCAAGTAGTTTTTTGTATTTGATCTTTTTCTATTATTAGTTTTAAACTGTTAAATAATTATCTATTACTTTAAATTATTTTGTTTAAAGTTTTAAATCATAATAATAGAAACTAAATATTCAGACAAGATAAATTTTGCCTTAATTAAAACTAGTAATTGAAGCTCATTATGATGATGAAGTTTTGTGATCTGGAGGCACTATATTAAAACATATTGATAAAGGAGATGAAGTAAATAAATTATTATGCTTAAAGGAGCTAATGCTATTAAATTACAAACTTATAATGCTTACACAATGACTCTTGATTTTAGATGAGGCAGCTTTGAAATTAATGATCCAAAATCATTATGGTAGGGAGAATATTATCATAAATTATTTCAAAAAGCTTACCCTCATTGAGGGTAGATATATTTAGTACGCCTTCTTTTTAGAGTTATTGCTCTCTTTTTGCATATGAATAAAAATATTTTTCTAGAGAGTATCAACTATCTTCTTGTTGCACACAAAAGTATCATCTTCTGTGTTTAGAATGATAGATGTTAACAAGCTTGGAAAGTGAAAAGAGCGAGAGTTTCTATTCTTTCAGATAAGACAGATAGCTGGATACAGCCTTTCTGTAGGTCTTTAGCAGCTCAATTAATTGATCGTGGATTTGTTGTTGATATCTATAAAGATTGGAAGGATCTTGAAAAAGGAGATATGTTATTTATTCTTGGATGCGAAAAGATTTTGCCAAAAGATGTTCTTTCGCTGCATAAGAACAATCTAGTCGTCCATGAAAGCGATTTACCAAGAGGGAAAGGATGGTCGCCTTTGAGTTGGCAAATAATTGAAGGGATAAATTTAATTCCAATTACTATATTTGAGGCTTCAAGCAAAGTAGATTCAGGAGTTATATATTATCAAGACTTTATTTGTCTGGAGGGTCACGAACTGATTGAAGAGATAAGGAATTTGCAAGGTCAATATACCATAAACCTTTGTCTTAGATTTGCAGATGAATATCCAAATGTCGTAGGCTCACCCCAGACTGGTCAAGAAACATTCTATGCCAGAAGAAGGCCAAGTGACTCAGAAATAAATCCTCAACAAACTATCGATGCTATATTTAATCAATTAAGAATAGCTGATAACGAAAAGTATCCTGCATTTTTCTATAAAAACGGTGTTAAGTACATCATAAAAATCTACAAAGAATCCGTTTAATTCTTCTCAAGAGATAACCCTAAAATTGCATCCGCAGTTACTCTATCTCCTCTCTTTACATCATGACTAACTCTTAAGCCTATAATTTTATCTTGATATTTAGGGAGCAATCCATATCCAGGTCGGATTCTTCTAATAGAATTTTTAGTAATTTTGTCACCTGCTTTATGATCTTTTACAAAATAGAGGGATCGTCTAAATATTAAACTTGAATTCTCACAGCTTTGCCTATTAAGTTCGCCTGTTCCTAAACTTTTCCAAGTCTGACTTGTTTCAAGTACTAGTTTTTTTAACTCTGCAGGATCAATCGAAAATGCCGAATCATGTCCCTTGTCACTCTTGTCTAATGTGAAATGTTTTTCTATCGCAGTAGCTCCAATAGCTACTGAAGATATAGCAGCTATGTTTCCTAAAGTATGATCTGATAACCCTACTTCAACGTCAAATTTTTGCTGAAGGCTTTGAATAGATTTGAGATTACTTTTTTCTATCGGAGCTGGATAAGAACTTATGCAGTGAAAAAGGAGTATTTCCTTAGCGCCGTTTTTTCTCGCACAGTTGACTGCTTCTGATATCTCATCATATGTAGCCATGCCAGTTGACATAAGAAGAGGTTTCCCTGTCGCAGCAACTTTCTGGATGAGTTTCACATCTGTGAGTTCAAAAGAAGCGATCTTATACGCTGGTGCATCTAAACTCTCAAGTAAATCAACAGCTGTTTCATCGAATGGAGTAGAGAATAGAGTAATTCCAATTTTTTTTGCATGATCGAATAGTTCTTGGTGCCAAGCAAAAGGAGTTTGTGCTTCAGAATATAGATCAAATAATGTATATCCATCCCATAATCCGCCTTTAACTAAGAAATCATCCTTTGTGCTATTAATTGTCATAGTTTGAGGCTCATATGTCTGAATTTTTACAGCATGTGCTCCGGCACTTTTAGCTGCACTGATACATTTCTTGGCTTTTGCTATATTTCCGTTATGATTCGCCGATACTTCCGCAATAATATAGGGAGGATTAGAAGAATTGATACATCGTCCTAAGATATACATTCTTTTAGCTAGTTGATCAAATAAGTTACCTGTATCTTACTACAGTCACAGGCTTCAAGCGATTGAATTTTTTCTCTATGATTGTGTGATACATTTATGTGAAACTTTGCTGTTCGCACTGACTTAATTGGAGGTAATGGATTATGCCTGTTCTTGATGTATTCAATTACAGCCTTGATATTGAGCGGATTTGGACTTACTAGATTAACTCCAACGCAATTCGTTTCCATAATGTAAACATCCCCAATCGCTTCGCCGTCTTTATCCCTTACTATGTACCAATAAAGGTATGGGTGAGATGAAACGAATTTGCGATGCTCTTCGAAAGTCGGTGTTGTTACATTGCTTATATTATGAATACGTTTCTTAAGTAAATTATAAAGTTCATTATGATGTTCGTCGGATTGCTGTACTGCTTCAAAGTTTAAATTTTCAATTTTAATTGCCTTTGACTGGATTAGTCTTTCTTTATCTTTAAATTTAACTTCTGCAGTTATATACTCGCCTTCTTTACGGGCATTGCTGAACTCTGCCAAGGTGCCCTGAAGGTTCAAATATGCCCTTGGATAGTCCAATCCATCGGTCATCCTAATAAGGTCGTATATTTGCATCTTATTCGAAGTATTTCTTAGATCATTTACCTCTTTTGATAAACGTTTGAAAATAATAGATTTTCCAACTTGTTCTTTGGGAGTAATGCTGGGAGTTGTTTTTACTATTTTCTCAATCATATTCTTAATTGCTTCAGCTATTCTCCCAAATATTTCTACTATATTGCCTTCAAGGCTTATTGTTTCGGAGCAATATATTGGACCTGCATCCACTTTCTTTATCATTTTTATTGCACAAACAGGACTAGATTTAAATCCTTTCAAAATTAAATTTTGTATTGGACTTCCACCTCTGCCATATGGAAGTGGAGCAGTATGAAAAACTATGCAGTTGAAGCTATTGTATATTTCTTCTGGGACTATCCAGCTCCAATGAGCAAAGAAAATATAAGATGGATTGATCGATTTTAGATATTTGTAATCCAGCTCTTCTCTTGTTGTTAAGATACTCCAGCCATTGATGACGGCTTCCTGTCTACTTAAACTTTTAACAAACCATCCTTTGGAGTCTGCGATAATAATCTTTGTCATCTCTCAATTTTTCTAATAATCTCAAAGCTTTCCGCCAATTTAACACCACATTGATTACCTCTTAGCCTTGCTAAATTCTCTAAACCTTCTAAGGATCTTGCATGCGGAGATTCTCTCATCTCCTGAGAATAACAATTTAGTGCCTTCAACTTCTTATGCCAAGTTCTTGTTATGTCAACGTATAGGTTTGGCTGAAAAAATCCTGTTGTTGATCTGTGACCGTAATCTGTAGAAGATGGAACTTCAAAGGCTCTTATTTCTTCATAAATTTCCGAAGGTTGTGGGCGAAAAGCTGTTAATACTGCTTTGCAGGTGATCTGATGATCAATATTTAAATCTGCATGAGAGTGTGTGTAAATAATATTTGGATTAACTAATCTTTTAGCTACTTCTATCTTTTTCACAATTTCTAATATACTTATTTTATCCATAGAATTATCAGGAAAATCTCCTCCAGGAAGCCATTCAAAATTAAGCTCCATTGCTGCTTCTCTCGCTGCATTCAATCTCTCTACATCAGCTCCATTATAATTTAGATCTCTTGAACCAACTCCATCTGTCATAGATATGGCAAATACTTTGTCTCCCGACTCTACATGTCTTACTATTGACCCACCAAGACCCAAGGTTTCGTCATCAGAGTGGGACACTACTATTAGAATTACTTTTTTATGATTCATAGGCTAGTTTCTTTCAATAATATAATGTGAATTTTTTTCTAAAAGGAAAAATAGAGCTGATCTTAAATGAGTAAAAAAAATAAAACCACTTAAGATTTTTTTATTTTCTACATAAAGAATAGAGTCTTCATATAGATATATTTATTTTCCCTCATTAATTAAAGTTGTGCACTTATTTTATCTTTTTAGTGTATGTTTTCTCTACAAATCAGTCTTAGATTAAGGTTTAAACTGAAGAATTTGGTTATAGTTACATCACAAATATTTAACAAATAGAATATTCGTGTTACTTCGTGAAAAAATCCTATTTTCACTAATGGATATGGTCGATTCAAACATCCTATTTTTGTTTGGTAGTACTGATTAGGAATTACATGAAACTATTTTCAAAAAGGCGAGAGATATTGAGATAATTTATTTTATTTCTCCTTTTGATGAATCCTTTTTTGAATTTTTAGATGGGCTGAATAAACCACTAATTAAAATTGCGAGTTTTGAAAACAATCATATTCCTTTAATAAAAAAAGCATCAAGTAAATTGAAGCCAATAATTATTTACAAAGGTGTAGCTACGGTTGCTGTAGTTTCTAAAGATATAAAAAAGGTGATAAATTTACAAAAAAATTCGATTAGTTAGAATTGGAGACTTTCACTTACTGCATTCTATGAATACATTATCTAAAGTAATTCAAAAAAGAATAACTCTAAATGAACACCATTACAAATAAAAGAGATTTTTAATTAAATTTCTTAATTAAAATCTTATTAATTAAAAATGAATTTAAAGTTTATCAATTTTTTTTAATAATAAATCAAACTCACTATAAAATTCATTTGTAATGATTTTTTTATCAATATTGCCAATATTAAAACAATTTTCTAATGTTTTTTCATTAAGTATATTAATTAAAAATTCTTTGGATTTTTTTGCAATTTCTTTATCAGGAATTACAAGTTCTCTTGGAATATTATCTAAATCAAAATCACATTTATTTAAATTAATAGTCCCAGGTAGTCCCGCCCACCATGGATAGCCAGTATAAATTGTGTGCAAACCATTAAGAGATCTTTCGAAAGCAATTGATCCCACAAGAGTTATTGGTAAAAAATATTGGTAATCAAATAAATCTTTATCCATTGATAAAAAAACTAAATTTAATTTTTTTAATTCATCTAAATATCTTTTATTTCTATTAATACCAACTCTTGTTGGGAACGTAAAAAATACATTTAAATTGTCTGAAGCAATAAAAGTTTTGGTTTGAGGGTGTTCTTTAAAAAAAATTTTATTCTTAACACCTATACTTCTAAGATGTGAAACTATGTATAAATAACTATGTATACTTCCACTCATTGGAAAAGATGTTCCTTCTGGTTGAAAATGTGCTGGTATTAAAAGAGATACCTTTTTGGTTTTTTTTGTATTATTTTTCTTGGTTTCTTTGATATACTCTTTTAAGTATTCCCTTTGATTAGAAATTAATTCAAAATCAGATATTAAAGTTTCAGAAAAATAATTATTAAAATTTAAATTCGATTTATCATTTTTTAACTTCAATAATTTTTGAATAATTATTTTAAATTTTCTAAGAACTAAATAACAAAATGAAAAATAATAATTAGACTTTAAAAAGTTATTAAATTTTTGTTTAAATTTTATAGGTTTTTTTACTTTTGCATTATTTGCTATACGTTCTAAAATTTCATCAAATTTAAATTTTGATATTTTCTTTTTAAATCTTTTTCTTGTAGGAAATCCATTTTTTTGTAAAAAGGGCATTAGACGCCCACTTTCAAGAATTGGGTATAAAAAAATTTGTTTAATTCCAAGAGTTTTTAATGCTATTTCAAAACACAAACTATCTAAATGATGAGTTAAACCAGTAAGGAAGAACCCATTTTTGACATTATATGTTTGCAATAAATTAATTATTCTTAAAATATCAAAAACATATTTTTCCTTTAATAATTCATGTGTATGAGCCTTATGAACCCACCTAGAAAAAATTGGGGAATAATGTTCTAATTCTTTTAAAATTTTTTCTATTTTTGTTTTATCAAAATAGCAAATTTCTAAATCTTGTAGATAAAATTTCTTTATAATTTTATCACCTTCACAAATTTCAATAAGATTATCACTTTTTATAGAAATAAATTTTTTATTAGATTTCTTGAGAATATTTAATACTAAATTAGATGGCCATATGAAAAGTGTCGTCATCTTTATATATCTACTCAATAAAATCCTATCATATGAATTAATTGTAAACTTATTCTTTATTCATTTTTTTTAAAGGTAAAAAATAATAATTATTAAATCTCATCCACTATTTTTTTATATGTAAATTATCATCTTTTTTTATTCTCTTTAACAAACGACGATTTACTAAATTCTAATTTCATTTAATTGATTTCTTATAAAGTATGAGGATAAAAATCTGCACCTAACATCTTGATATAATTATGACAAGATCCTCTTTGTATAAAGTCATTAAATTGCTTTCTGATAGAGTTCTTTTTGTAATATAAATACTTCCTCATTTTTTTATAAGCAATTATTTAATTTGTACTATTTCTTCAAGCATTTATCCCTAAAGTAATATTATCTTATCAAAATATCCTTAACTGTTATTTAGAAAACTTAAATTTTTTCAAAAATATCGAAAGTCCTTAATTTTTCCACACTTTAAATGGCTTAAACGACTATTTATTTGTTCTTACTTTTAAGAATATTTTGTAAGGTAATACCATCACTTCTATAAGATAAGTCAGTAATAGTAAAATTATGATTTTAGAAGTGGAGAATGTATTTGTTTGGATAATTAATTCTTTTATATTTCAATAGAGAAATCTTCTTATCTATCTATGAATTTAAATTTAAAATTCAATTATTAATTGTTTAGACTAAATATAATTTTATTTTTTATTTTTTCAAAAGGAAATAAATTAATATTCTTACTAAAAAGAAAAATATTATTTTTCTAACTTAATTATCTTAATTTTCTGTTTTCATAAGTGCGAACAATTATCATTAAATAATAAATTAAATAAACTTATGAAAGAATTTGCTTTTGTAATACCTTGCTTAAATGAAGAAAGAACTATAGGTAAAGTAATAGAGACGTGCAAAAAAGCAGGGGAATTTTGTAGTTCATATGAAATCTTAGTGATTGATAATGGGAGTTTTGATGATTCAATTAAGATTGCAAAAGAATTAGGTGCCAAAGTAGTTAAAGAAAAAATAAGAGGATATGGTTCAGCTTTGAAAAGAGGAATTGATGATGCAAATTCAAATTTTATAATAATGGGAGATGCTGATAATACATATGATTTTTTAGACTCAATACCAATGATCGAAACATTAAGGAAGAATAATTGTGATTTGATTATTGGGAATAGATTAGGAGGTAATATTGAACCTGGTGCTATGCCCTTTCTTCATAAATATTTAGGTAATCCAGTTCTATCTTTTTTAGGAAGATTTCTGTTTCTAATTGATATAAAAGATTTTCACTGTGGGCTAAGAGGTTTCAAAAAAGAATCTATAATGAGTCTAAATTTAAAATCTTCAGGGATGGAATTCGCCAGTGAAATGATTATTAGATCTTCATTAAGTGGACATAACATAAAACAAACTCCCGTAAAACTAAGGGCAGGCATAAAAGATAGAAAACCTCATCTTAGAACTTGGAGAGATGGTTGGAGACATTTAAAATTTATGTTTTTCTTTTCACCAAAATATACTTACTTATCATTTTCATTTCTGTCAATTTTCATTTCATTTGGTTTATTTTTACTTTATGCATCAGAAAAAATCCCTTTTTCTGGAGAGAATACACTATTGTTCAGTATAGTGTTTTATATATTTAGTTTATGGTTTTTATCAGAATATACGTCATTTAGAATTCTAATTGGCAAAAAAATTAAATATAATTCAAATAAACTTGGCTCATATCTTTTTAGAAAATTTAGTACTAAAAAAGTAATTGATAAATTATTTCAGCTATTTGCCTTTGTAATAACAATCTCAGTGATTCTGGGATTCTTTTTAAACCATAAAAGATTAGATGATATTAATTTTTTATCTAGCCGAACAGGAAACTTATTATGTTATCTTTTTATGATACTAAATAGTTCTTCTTTATTTTTATATTTATTAGCGATAAAATTAGGAACAATAGACTTATTAACAGATAGTGAAGATAAACTAAATTATTAAATTTTATTCTTTAAAAAGCTTACTAGTTTCAAAGACCTTGCAACAAAATAAAAAGTTGGATTTTGAATAGTTAATTTAGACGATGAGGAAGAGTCAGCAACTATTACATTTTTAAGATTCGTATAATAATATTTTTCTTTTAGTCTTCCATCATAATCATTAAAATATTCTGATAGAGATGATGCATAATGTAGATCGGATCCAGGAGCATTTACTACTAAAACTTTTGGCAGCATAAATATTTTTTTCTTTAATAGCTTTAAAACAATTTTATAAAATTCTTTATCTAAAATTGACTTTTCAAAATCAGACCTGAATCCGCCGATAATTGTACAAATATGATTTTTAAGATTTATATATGATGAAGAATATTTATCTGGTACATAAATATTAGATACATAAATTCTTTTTAACCACCAATTAAAAAAAATAGGGTTATCAGGCAGAATTTTATCAATTTTTTCTAAAAGTTTTAAAAATTTTAATCCTAAATTTTTAAGTAAGTTTGCTTGACCCATTTCTAAAAATATTTTAATAGAACTGATTAGGGGATAATTATTTATATAGTATTTCTCTTGATCAGTTTTTATTGAAATATCATAATTACTCATAAGGATATTTTTAAATGGATACTTAATATCAGCAGAAAAGTTTAAAGTAGTAAAAAAAGGATGATGCTTTAATTTTGTAAATATATTCTTATTAAATTCAAGAGAATTACCTAAAAGGCGATAAGAACCAATTGAGCCACAAGCTACAACAATATAATCATAAGATAGTTGAACCAATTTATTATTTTTTTTTATAATAACTTTTACGTAATTTGAACCTTTTTCTTGATATATTTTCTCAACATAGCCTTCAACACTTTTAAACTTTTTAGACCTTATATCTTCAAAAGAATTACCATATATGGCATCACAATAGAGATTACATTTTCCACATGGTATGCATTTATTTTCCCAAACGGCTAATTTAGAAGAAAAAATCTTAAAATCTTTAGAAAATGGATAATTACTTAATTTATTTCCATAGTGTTTTTGTACATCTAAAACGGGTATTTCATTAATTAAAAAGTCAGACTCATCTTTGGAAAGATTGAGTTTTTTGATATCAAGATTATTCTCATCTATTGCAATATTAGCTCCCCAAAAATTTGCAAGCCCCATCGATGAAGTTAATTCCAAACCTATAAAGTTGTAATTTTTTTTGGGTAGATTTGAATCACTTATCTTTTTCGAAATTAGAAAATCTTTTCTACTAAATTTTGGCGATAAAGATCTTCCAACAATTTTTTCAGTTAAGTTATCTTTTATTATGGTTTTATTATCTATTGTTGCTTTATCAGAAGAAATTAATGAAATTAGATCAACTTCTAAATCATTATTTATAAGATATTTGCTTACATTTCTTCCAATAATACCATTACCAATTACTGCAATTTTCATTAAATAAATCTTTTATCAATAGAACTTAAAATTCCATAGTTTGCAGTATCTGCAATAGCGCTCCCTGAGGATAAAGCTTTTGATCTAAGATTAATTTTGCCTAAAATTCGAAGTGCAAAATTTGTTATTATCCCAAAACGAAACTTTTTTCTATGTACAATTTCTTGAAGCAAGTAGAATTTCAACTTAATCAAACCCAAATTTATTATTTTATTATTATAAATTTTTGAATCTTTTGAAATTTGATCTATTAAATTTGCAATATCTCCCACAGTGCAAGCAGAAGTTTTAGGGACTTTTTCATTAATTGAAATGCAACTTTTAGAAGCTCTATTCATTGTATCTAATAAATATTTATTTTCTTTCTCATCAATTATCATCCCTGGCCTTACTATTGTATATGACTTTCCTGATTCCATAATCAATTTTTCTACATCTTTTTTAGATTTACTATAGTAAGTGATATTAGTTAATTCAACAGTTTGGGAAGAAACATAAAATATATGATCTTCTTGATTCATTTTAATAATTAAATTTTTATAGTAATTTAGTTCCTTTAAGTAATTAATTTTATTGTCTTTAATTAATGTTGGACTGAATGTAGTGATCAATAAATTTCCTTTATAGTTTGAATTCTTCGATGAATAACTTCTTATTATAGAAAGTAATCTTGAAGATAACTTTCCTTTTGAACCCTTAATAGCTATTCTTAAAATTCTTTTCATTTAAATTTTTTTTCAAACAAAAATGGTAAACATGCTGAAGTGAAAATTGAGTATGGTAAAAAGTATCTATGATGAGCATAATATGAAATTACTGGCAAAAGAGCTATCAGTGAATAAGAAAAATATTTTTTAAATTCTTTACTAAATTTAGTATAAATAACATAAATTCCAATTGAATTTGTAAAAAAAAGAAAAATTGATGGAATGATATTAGATAAATAGGGATTAGAAAATATTATTTCTCCTCCCATTTCAGTTACGAACCAATTAGTAGTAATACTAACAGCATCTCTAGCGCTAATTAAAAATATTAGTTTCTTAACTATATTGGTAACTAAAAACAAAAATGTTGAAGAAAATTTGTTGAAGCTATCAATGTTAGTTAAATTAAATTGAAGACCTATTTTTTCCTGTAAAGAAAAGAAAAGATCCATATTATTTTTTATTTGACTTACATTTAAAATAAGTAAAAAAGAAATAAGTGCTATAAAAAAAATTCTTTTTGTAATTCTAAATTTTTTAATTTCTTCAAAAAATACCAATTTGATATCCGTCAAAAAAAGAAATGATATAGGAAGAAATATAGTATTTCTAAATAATGAAATTGATAGAAGTTTGATTAACCAAATAAGAGATTTACCTTGTAACTGAAACTTTTTTAATTTAATAAGACCACAGAAAAAGATTGCTATGCCTAAACAATTATAGATATCTGTACCTGGCTTAAAAGAATAAATTAAAATATAAAAGTTTGTGATACTTAAAAAAATAGAGGCAAATTTTAATCTATTATCTATTTCTTTTTTCTCCTCAAAAACAATATGCAAAATTTCTGACTGTACATAACACATAATCAACAATGAAATGATTCCATAAATTAATAATTTCAAAATTTCATTTTCAAAAGCTATTTTAAATAAATTGGCGATAATTATAAATCCTATATTCCTTTGCGAACTCATTTCAGAGTAATTTTCATATGTGCCCAAATCTCCATGAAAAAATATATTTTGTGGTCTATTGTCGATAAATCCATAAGTAATTATTAATAAAGGCAACAATAGTATCTTCCCCAGCAAAATAGTTCTAAAAATTCCATTTCTTGTATTTAATGATTTGAAAAAATATTGAATTAAATTCTTCTTTTTTTGATTTTTCAAAAATTGCATAATTTATATTTAAACTATTTATAAATTTTTAGTTTCTAATAAAAATATTAAAAACAATTGATGCGGATATTAATTAACTCATTTTATATAATTATCTATTTAATACCTTTAATATATTATAAAATGAGTAATTTTATTTATTTAATTAAGCATCGTCCTATTTTTATTCTTGATGCCATTTAATTAAAAGGATTTCATTTTTTGATAAAAATATATTTGTATTGAAAGAAATAATGATACATTAAAAAATTTGTCTGAATCAATTTGATAAATCTTTAATTGCATTAATTGTTTTCAAAGTCGGGCGATCCAGATCAGCATCTTGCTTAGAAATGTATAACTTTGAAAGGTCAGCCATTGAAATTAAATTATTTTTTGACCAATATATCAAAGATGTGGTAGGTGGATTACGCATCTCAATTGGATGAAATAAATGAGGAAACTGGAAACAAAGATCGTCTGTTGTAGAGAACCAACCAGAACATAACATAAACCTATAGATACTCGAAGTTGTACAGTAAAAATCTATAAGATCAAATCCTTTATCAATTGCATACATTTCAATAAAGGAAAGTGCAAGAGGTAAAGACTTTGTATTACCAAATAAATCCATTACATGAAGTATCTTGAATTCTCTAAGGTTCAATTCTTCTCTTAAAGCTACATAAGATGATGATTTAGGACTAGCTTTCAAATCGCTAATAATATATTCTTTATATTTAAAATAAGGATGTTTTCCATAACGCCATTTCCGATTATTATTATCTCTGGAAAATAAATTTAAATTAGTTTTAATTGAATTGAACAATTCTTTATAGTTTTCATCGTTAACTTCACTAGCAATATATTTTGTTAAACTTAGGCTACTCCATTTTTTTATCAACTTAATAGCCAAATTGTTGAAAGTTGAATATTCCTTAATTTTCTCAAAATTTATTACCCTAATAAATCTGGGTATATTTTGCATAAACCTAAAACCACTTCTCATATAGATAGGAAGTGCCATATTTGTTATTCCCATCCCTATTAATATGTCAAAATTAGATTGAATAAATCCCAAGATTTTCGCTCCAACTCCAGATCTAGTTGCTTTGTCACTTACAATCCAGGTAGTGAGTTCTGCTCCATTTATAGATTTTCCATCAAGAAAAAATTTCCTCTTATTAAGACCCATTACCCCTAAAACTTCTTTTTTTTGTTCATCATAAGCTACAACACAATGGTCTTTTTTTTTGCCATTTGGGGTTTCTAGAAATTGCCAATCATAAAATTTTTTGTCAGTAAGAGCAATTCCCCTGTCCCAATTTTCAGCATAAAATAATCTAATTTGATTACTGTCTAAAGAAAGATTGCAAACAAAATCAGTTTTTATAGTCATATTAAAGTTTAAACTTAAGTCAATTCAAATTCTAAAGAGTTAGAAATTTCATACCTACAATTTGAAGAAATCTTGTGAAATTATTAACAATAAATTTATGGAGCCAAGCGGAATCGAACCGCTGACCCCCTGCATGCCATGCAGGTGCTCTACCAGCTGAGCTATGGCCCCAATTAATTAAACAGGAATAAAAGCGATAATTAGAAGTATCAATTTTATAACTGTTTGAAATCTACATTACTTTATTAATTTACAAAAATCAATTCTTATTTTATTTTTCAATTTTTAAGCAATACCAAGATTCCAAAGTTGCAAGATGAATAGGATTTTTATTTATAAATCTTTTATCTAATTTGAGTTTATTTTCATATATATCATTTTTAATATTAGAGTCAACAAAATTCTCATAATGGATAATTTTTAATTTAAGTTTTTTGAAAATATTTTGTATATCATCATCCCTAAGTCTATTCATATACATAAACTTATTCCCAGCAAGTATAGAGAAGGTAAAATTGGAAAATCTAAGAAAATTGATTGGACTTATATTTTTATCAGAATGAGCAAAATGATCTGTATAATCAATATTATTTATAAGCAATGAATCTTTTTTTAATACTCTTTTAAACTCTAAAAATATCTTTTCAATCATATATGGAGGAACATGTTCAATTACATTATAAGAGAATTGATATTCAAAATAATTGTCTTCAATATTTAAAGAAGATGCATCGCAAGGTGCAATATAATTAATACCAAGATTTCTTAACTTAATTAAAATTTCATCCATTGATTGATCCCAGTTGATTCCTAAAAATATATCTAATCTTTTTTTTAATATTTCAGGGTATCTTTTTATTAAAAAATACTTGTTATCTTCTAGCCAATTAACGAAATCACTAAAAATTTCTTTTCTAAAATAAAAATTTATATCAACAGTTGTAATAGATTCAGCTCCTAGAAGCCATAAAGAAATTGAGGTTATAGGACATCTCCCTGATCCAATTTCTAATAATTTACTAGAGTTTAACTTTCTGTCATTGTTGTCTAATATTTTTTTAATTTTAATAGCAGCTTGAAATTGTCCATCAGGTACAAATTTTTTCAAATTACCTAATCTTCTTTGAAGAAAAAAATATAAATTATTTGAAAAATTATTTGGTAATAATGCAATAAAATTTTGTATTAATGATTTTATTTGGTAATTCAATTTTAAAAATCACTTCGTTTAAGAAAAAATAATTATAAAGCGAAATAAGTAAACTCAATAAAGAAATTTCACAATTATAACTTAATGATAGAAAAATAAATCTTAGATAATGAATCTTTTATTAAAAGATTAACCTTATTTCTAATTGATAACTACAAATCCTAAAACCTTAATATCATTAGAAATCAATTTTTTTATTAAATTAAATAAATTATTAATTTTTGTAGTTCCTATCTGTATAACTATAATTTGAGGAGAGGAATTTAATATTGATCTAAAATCAGAAAAGTATGTCATATTCGTTTTTATACTAGATTCTTTTAAAGACTTCTTTAATTCCATCTGAATATCTTCTTTTATATCATTATCAAGTAGTAATCCAATATCATCCAAATTTTCAATCGATGGATTAGAAACAACAAATTTTAGACTTTTGGTAAAATCTTGGATATTTATTTTTGATACTTCGTCCAATACTGGATAACTAAATATATTTTCACATTGATTAATATCTATTATTAGATCTTTTTTCTTCTCAATCAATAAAGAATAAAAAATACCAACTACAGCTCCAAATAAAATTCCTATGGGATAAAAATTTCTTTTTCTTGGTGCGATAGGATTAGGAAGTAGTGTTGGATTAGTAATTAAATTCCAGGGATATTCTTTTTTAGATAAATTCAAAGATAAAAACCGAAATTGATCCTCTAAATTTTTTAAAGTTTGTATATCTCTTAACGCTTCATTTTTATATTCAGCAAATTTTAACAATATTTCTTTAGGTCGTTGATAAGATTTAACCTTAACTTCATTTACAAGAATTTTTGATTTAAGTTCTTTTACAAGACTATTTTTTAAAGCATTTAAAAATTTTAATCTATTTTCAGATAAAGTTTTTATGGTTGTATCTTTTTCTAAATAAAAAGTTTTTAATCTAACTATTTCTTCATTAAGAATATTTATTTTATTAATTAAAAGATTATTAACATCGGAAGATTTTGCAATATATAAAATCTCTTCAGAATATGGATCTAAGGCCTCAACTCTTCTTAATTTTTCTTTTAAATTACGAATTATATTTGCACTTTGAACTCTTACTGATTCAACAGGTTGAAGATTATTTTTTTTATCTTCTAAATTAAAAAATAAATCATTGTCAATAGCAAATTGCTGAGCAAGTTTATAAGATTTAATACTTTTTAATTTGAATAAATTTATTTGATTTTCGTAAAATTCTAAATCTTGTTTGATGTCTCTAGATTTTTTTTTAGTGTTATAAGAAATATATTCATCTGATATTTTCTTTAAAACTGGTAGGATAATTTCTTTTTTTTTATCCTTATATGACAAGTTAAGTACCGAAGTATTACCTAAAAGCTCAACATTTAAGTTGTCCTTCCAATCCAAAAAGGATAGGTTTTTAAAAGAGTTATTTTCAACAATCTTTTCATCTTTAACAAAATTAAAAATATCAAGTAGAACTGAAGGACTACTAAGAATCTCAACCTGAGTTTGTAAATTCTTTCTATTAAAATTATTCAATAATTTGTTTGGTATTTGATCCTCCTTAGAGTTTAAAACTATTTGAAATTCACCTTTCCAAATTTTAGGAGAGTTCAAATGTGAAAATATAGATATGACAAAACCAATGAAAGAAAAAACAAATAAATTTAATCTATTTCTTAGAAGAAAAGTAATAAGTGATTTTAAATCGATTTCATTATTATTTAATGCATCTTCAAATTTCATATATATATAAATTTACTTTATAAAATTGGGTATTTTCTTAGTTTTAAAATCTTACAACAATCATAGATTTTGTTCAACATTTTCTCCAAACTGCTAATAATCTTCCTTGAATGACAACTTCTTCTGGATTTAATTCGATTGGTTCATAAGAAGTATTTGCAGCCTCTAAAAATATCTTTTCTTTTCTGTAAAAGAAATATTTCAATGTGGTACCTAATCCTGGGACCAAAGCACTCACTATTGTTCCATTTTTGAGAGAAGATTTACTCCTAACTGGTTCCATTAAGACCATATCGCCATGAGCTATACAAGCATCTATCATTGAATCACCGTTAACTAACAAAGCAAAGACGTCTTTTCTATGAAAAACTTCAGATATATCAAGCTTCTCTTGTACATCAGAAAATGTTTCAATTAATCCTCCCGCAGCGATGGAACCCATAACGGGAACACCATCATAAATCTCATCATTAATTTGAAGTGTTCTTGCTTTACCTTCTTGCCATGAAATATATCCTTTTTCTTGTAGATGTTTTAAACGACTCTGAATTGGAGCCGGAGATCTGAGCGCCATAGCCTCCATCATTTGTCTTATTGAAGGGCTATGCTGAAACTCTTTCATATAGTTCCTTATCCATTGATAAAGCTGATTTTGAGCAAAAGATAGATCTTCTTTGGAATTTTTATTCACAAAACTTAAATTACTAATACATTTGTACCTATTATAAAAAGAAGATGCAAGTTTATTTAAAAAATTCTAATATAGTTTTTTTAAGTTAATTTTAGTATTTGATCTTTTTTGTCTATATGTGCCTTTGCGATTAGTTTTTATCCTTAAAGGATCAAAACCAAATAATTTGGCTATAAAGGAAATAGGTTGTACAAAAATAATAAAAATAATTCCTAATAATAAGTTTGAAATTAAATCTTCAAAAGTACTAAAAAAACTTATCCAAAATAAATATATCCTCTTAATTAGTAATGGCTTAATAATCAAAATAACAAATAAAATACTGAAAACTATTAATGAAATTTTGATAAATAAGTCACTCAATAAAAATCGCAATATAAGTTTTGAAAACCAGAATAAAGATAGACCAAAAAAAATAACGAAGATTCTCAATCTAACTAGAGAAAAACTTTTTTTAAACATCAATCTAATACGAACTCTTCTTTCCAAATTTCATTTTTTTCAATCTTAGGTTGTTCATTTTTAAATAAAATTTGATTCTCAAGAACAAGAACGTCCATTTCTGTTCTCATAAAACATCTGTATGCATCATTAGGAGTACAAACTATAGGCTCTCCCCTAACATTAAAAGAAGTATTGACTATGGTTGCGCATCCAGTATTTTTCTTAAAAGATTTAATTAATTCATAATAACGGGGATTTGTTTCTTTACTAACTGTTTGAACTCTTGCAGAATAATCAACATGTGTAATTGCAGGCAGAGAGGATCTCACAATATTAATTTTTTCGATACCAAAAAGCTTATTTTCTTCTTTTGTCATTTCTTTACATAATTTTTTTTGAAGTTGAGCAACTAACAACATATATGGACTTTTCATTTCTAGTTCAAAAATATCCGATACATCCTCTTCCAAAACTGATGGTGCAAAAGGCCTGAAACTTTCTCTATATTTAATTTTAAGATTCATCACGCTTTGCATTTCTTTATTTCGGGCATCGCCAATTATAGATCTAGCACCCAAAGCTCTAGGCCCAAACTCCATTGGTCCACTAAACCAACCAATTACTTTACCCTCTTGAAGTAATTGCGATACTTTTTCATATAATGCATCATCTTCCATTGTTTTATATTTAGCTTCAATACCTTTTAAATACTCAACTATTTCAAAATTAGAAAATTCACATCCTAAATATGTACCTCTCATCGAATCCTCAGGATTTGATTTACGTGGCTTTTTCATATATTCGTGCCAACCTAATAAAGCAGCACCTAATGCCGAACCAGCATCGCCACTAGCTGGCTGTATCCAAATATCATCAAATATTTTTTGCTTTATTAATTTTCCATTTGCTACGCAATTCAATGCCACACCACCGGCAAGACATATATTCTTTTTACCTGTCTCTTTCTTTAAGGTTTTTGCAAGTTTCAAAACAATTTCTTCAGTTACGATTTGTATAGACGAAGCTAAATCCATGTGAAATTGTTTTAATTCAGTTTCATTTTTTCTTGGTGGAGACCCAAATAACTTATGAAATTTTTGACTTGTCATTTGGAAGCCTCTATGGTATTTAAAATATTTAATATTTAATTTAAAAGTCCCATCTTCTTGTATATCTATTAAGTTTTCCTTAATAATTTTTGCATAAATTGGCTTTCCATAGGGAGCTAAACCCATAAGTTTATACTCACCAGAATTCACTTTAAAACCACAATAATAAGTAAAAGCAGAATATAAAAGTCCTAAAGAATGGGGAAAGGTTATTTCCCATAGAGGGGTGATAGTGTTTTTACTTCCAATCCAAGCAGAAGTGGTTGCCCATTCTCCAACTCCATCCATACAGAGAATAACAGCTTCATCAAAAGGACTCGGAAAAAATGCTGCTGCTGCATGAGACTGATGGTGTTCCGGGAAAAGAAATTCTGGAGCAATTGGCCTTTGATTGGGAACCAATTTATTTTGTAACTTTTTAAATTCTTTTTTTAAATGCGATTTTAAAAAAATTTTTTCTTTTAACCAAACCTTCATAGCTTGAACAAAAGATTTACCCCCTCTCGGCGAAACACCTAAATATGTTCCTAACAAACGTTGGAAGGTTAAAAGCGGTTTTTCATAATAAACTATATATTTAATATCTCTTAGATCAATTTTTTTGAAATTAAGACAATAAAGAATGGCATTAATTGGAAATCTAGAGTCATGTTTTTTCCTGGAAAACCTCTCTTCTTGAACAGCTGCTACAATTTCACCATTGCAAAGTAGTACTGCAGCACTGTCATGGTAAAAGCAAGAAATTCCTAGTACATAGTTATTCACAGGATTCAAAAATACTTGATGATTAATAGATTTAAATTACCTAACTTAAAATATTAGCATTATTCTTATTTAACTTAACTTTAGTACAATCATTTTTTTTAAAGAGATAAGTATTTTAAACTAGCTAATAATATAGATTTTTCCTAAAAAAAACATGGTAGGGTTAAATATTACTTAATGAAGCTTTTAAACCAAACAAAATGTCTAATATTTTATTGGTCTTACTATTTGTAATTATTTCAATTGAATTATCAATAGCATTTGTAATTTACCCTCTAAAAAATGGTTTAAACTTTTACAAATTAGTTTCTGGGGGAAGATTTAAAGTTTTTAAATACGATAAAATTCTTGGCTATGACTGGAATACAAATTTAAACTATAAAAATCCTACTACTCCACTTAAGAATGCACCAAGAAAAATTCAATGGGTTGATATTAAAACAGATAAATATGGCTTCCTAACAAAAAGAAATATTGATCAAGTTAAAAAAAAATCTAAATTAATTTTCTGCATAGGCGGAAGTACTACTGCGGGAGGGGAATCAAGGCATGATTTATCTTATCCTAATATCCTTTCTTCTCTGATTGAGCCACTAGGGTACACCGTCATAAATGCTGGAGTTGGAGGATATAGATCGATTCATGAATTACTCTTATTAAAAAAAAAGATATTAAAACATAAACCTTATGCAGTAATTATTTTCAGTGGATATAACGACTTTGAAGACGCAGCATGGAACTTATCAAATCCTTTTAACCCTCATACCCATTGCTTATCTCAAAATTTACCTAATAACTATATTGAAGTTTTCCTACAACGAAGTGCAATCTATTTTGCCTCAAAAAGATTTTTTTACTTTCTAAGAAAAAAAATTAGATCAGAAAACATACCTAAATTTAGTATTCGAAATTTTAAAAAAGTTTTGAAAAATCCTTTATTCCTTGATGAATGGAGTTCTAATATGTCCGCATTAATTGAAGAATGTAAAAAAAACAATATCAAGGTTTATATGCTTAGTCATGCATCTCCTTGTTTTAAAGATGCATCAAAAAAAGAAAAGAATTTTGCTGATGTTGATCTAAACATGCAAGGATTATTTGACATTTTCCTTAAATACATAGATCTAATAGAAGAAAGAACTAAATATTTATGCAAATCATTAAATGTAAATTATCTTGATATAAATAAGTCCTTTAATCTACCTTATAAAGAGAGATATAGCATGTTTGTAGATCGAATGCATTTCAGCGAAAAAGGAAATAAGTTGCTAGCTAAGGCAATTTTCTTGGAATTAATTTCAGATTTAAAAAAAAATCATTATAAAGAGAATATATAATGAATATTTATTGAAACTATTATGAATTGGTTATTGGTATCTTTGATTTTATTTATAAGTATTATTTTGTTAAATTATTTTTCGCGTAAAATTTATCAAAAAAAATTGAAGAATAAAAAGAAAAATTCCTCAAACGATATTTATCCACTTTGGTAGGTTTTGCCATTTATAAATTTTCACAAGGCTTAAAAAAATTCCGTAAATTTTGACTAAATATTTATGTCTTTTTACGAAAGCAAAGAGTATAGAAGGGCTTGTTGTACATGCATTCTATTTTCAGCCTGGTCGAATATTCGACTATTTTTACTTTCTATAACTTCATCACAAATCTCTTTACCTCTATAAGCTGGAAGACAATGCAAAACTATTACATCCTTACTCGCTTTATTTATTAAATCAGTATTAATTGTGAATCCACTGAAAAATTTATCTTTATCTTCCTTATTATTTTCTTCACCCATTGAAGACCAGACATCAGTGTATAGAACATTAGCACCATTTACGGCATCATCCAAATCATCAGTAATTTTTATATTTTTCCCATTTATTTCATTTGCTTTTTGAAGTATTGAAGATTTAGGTTCAAATCCTTTTGGACAGGCGATACAAACTTCTACGCCTAATATTGATCCACATAATATAAGAGAGTGAGCAACATTATTCCCGTCCCCAATAAAAGTTAATTTTATATTATTAAAATCTTCAAATTCCTCTTTAATTGTAAGAAAGTCAGCAAGCGCCTGACAAGGATGTTCCAAGTCAGTTAGTGCGTTTATGATTGGCTTGGAAGACCATTTTGCATAATCTTCTAAATCAGAATGATTAAAAGTCCTAATAGCAAGTACATCACAATATCTGCTTAGAACTCTTGCTGTATCTTTAATAGTTTCACCCCTGCCAATCTGAGATGTTTTTGGGTCTAAATCAACTGTTGAACAACCTAGTCTTGACATAGCGACCTGAAAACTTACTCTCGTTCGTGTAGAAGATTTATTAAAGATCAAGCCAAGAACTTTATTTTTTAAATCAATATCAAGAGAATTATTTTTAAATAATTTAGCTAAACCTAAAATATTAATTATTTCTTCCCTGGTAAGATCCGAACTAGATAAGAAATCTTTATTAGTAAGTTTTTTGGGAACTAACATTAAATCCTTTTAATAGATAATTCTAAGCAGGCATCTTTGATTCGGACAACAATGATTTCAAATCTTCTCCTTCAATCACTTCTTCTTGGAGAATTTTTTGGGAAATCGATTCAAGAAGAGATAAATTGTTCCTTAAGATTTTAAGTGCAGTTTCATGCGCATCATCGACCAAATCTCTAACCTCTTTATCTATTGCTTGAGCAGTGGCATCACTAACTGATCTTCTAGGATTGTTTCCATTTCCTAAAAACTGACCGCCACCTTGTTTGTCGTAAGCAAGGGGACCAAGAATGTCACTCATACCGAAGGTACCAACCATTTGTTCTGCTATATCTGTTGCCCTTTGTAAATCATTTGAAGCTCCAGTAGTAATTTTTCCAAATACAACCTCTTCGGCAGACCTTCCTCCAAGAAGCGTTGCTATTTGACCTTTAAGTTCCTCTTTGGAGTTCAAAAATCTTTCTTCAGTTGGCAATTGAAGAGTATAACCTAGAGCACTCATTCCTCTGGGTACAATAGAGATCTTTGCAACTTTGGAACCTCCTGGCATAAGATGACCTACTATTGCATGACCAACTTCGTGATAAGCAACAACTTTCTTTTCATCATCTTGTAGAACACGACTCTTCTTTTCCAAACCAGCCACCACTCTTTCTATAGCTTCACTCAAGTCTTGTTGCTCTACACTTTTTCTTTTAGCCCTGGCTGCAAGCAAAGCAGCTTCATTTACCATGTTAGCTAAATCAGCCCCGGCGAATCCACTAGTAGCTTGAGCAATAGAATCTAAATCTATTGAATCTGCAAGTTTAACTTTTTTTGTATAGATCTCTAAAATAGTTTTTCTACCTGATAAATCAGGTCGATCTACTAAAACTTGTCTGTCAAATCTTCCAGGTCTCAAAAGTGCGGCATCAAGCACTTCTGGCTGGTTCGTAGCAGCAAGAACTATAACAGGCTTATCAGTTGATGCAAATCCATCCATTTCGGTAAGAAGTTGATTTAAAGTTTGTTCCCTCTCATCATTGCCACCAACTACTCCCATTGAACCTGAACGGCTTTTACCAATAGCATCTAATTCATCAATAAAAATAATGCAAGGAGCCTTTTTCTTGGCTTGTTCAAATAAATCCCTAACTCTTGCTGCACCTGCGCCCACAAAAAGTTCTACAAATTCAGAGCCTGAAATAATAAAGAAAGGAACTTCTGCTTCACCCGCAACAGCTTTTGAAAGAAGAGTTTTTCCTGTTCCAGGGGGTCCTACGAGAAGAACTCCTTTAGGTATTCGGGCTCCAATGTCGGTATATCTCTCAGGTTTTTTTAAAAAATCAACTATTTCTGTTAATTCGTCTTTAGCTTCATCAACCCCTGCGACATCTGCAAATGTTACCTTTGATTCATCATCTGGTACATAAACTTTAGCTTTACTTTTAGTAAAACTTAAAGCTCCTTGAGCACCACCGCCTCCCATACTTCTTCTAGCAAAAAATTGCAGAACAAGTATAAAAATCAAAGGAGGAACAACCCAACTTAGTAAAGTTGAGAAGAAATTAGGTTTTTTGGGAGGAGCTGCAGCGAATTCAACACCTTTATTCTCTAACCTTTGTGGAAGATCCATATCAAAAATTGGAGTTGTTGCTAATACAGAAGGGGCTCCTTCTTCAGCTCCATTTAACTCATACCTAATTTGCTCTTGAGTGATATATGCACGCTTAACCTCCCCATCATTAACCTGATCTATAAATAAAGAATAAGGAACCCTAGGGATTTGCATATTTTGATTAGGGAAAAGGCTACTAAATAGAAGTAATGCCCCAACTCCTATCAAAATGATATTTACGATTCCAAATCTTCTATTAGGTTGATTATCGTCTTGTCTTATTGGCATAGTTGTGAACTATTTTGAACTTATTATAAACTAAACGAAGAGTTTCCGTATCTGTATTGTTTTTTTTGGGTAAGAACCGTACGGTACTTTGACCCATAAAAGTTAGTTTAAAAATTAATTTTTAAATGAACTCTTAACGCATATATCATTACCAATCAAACTAAATTTGAAATCATTTAAATTTATAATTTCATCCATTTCTTTAAAATTAAAATCACCAAAGGGATTCATACTATTTTCTCCACCTAAAATTTTTGGACCAATAAAAGTAATAATTTCTTGAATACAATTAGATTTGATAGCGGCGGTGGCTAAGCTGGGGCCACATTCCCAAAGAACTTTATTACATCCTCTTTTAGCGAGTATTTTTGAAATCAACTCTGGATTATCTGATGATACCTTTTCAACCTCTACATATTTCGGTATTCTTTTGAGGTGGTTTTCGTTTGCTGAAGAAGAATCATAGATAACTAAAGTTTTTGCCTCATTACAATTCCAAAGGTTAGATTCTAAAGGCAAATCTAAACTTTTTGTGAAAACTACTCGCAAAGGCTCAGGATTTTTTGAACCTCTAGTGGTCAAAAATGGGTTGTCTCTTCTAAGTGTGTTTCCGCCTATAATTATCGCATCAAATTCTGCCCTAAAAGAGTGAACTAACGACCTTGATCTTTCGTTAGTAATCCATTTACTTTTTCCATTTTTTAGAGCTATTCTTCCATCAATACTCATTGCCCATTTAAGTACCCCAAATGCCTTTTGTGTAATATTCTTATGAATAAAAGCCTTATTTAAATCTAAAGATTCTTTTTTGCATAATCCTAAATGAACTTGTATTCCAGCCTCTTTTAGCAGCTTGATACCTTTACCAGAGACTCTTTTATCAGGATCTTCAATAGATATATATACCTTTTTTATTCCAGATGATATTACCTTATCTACACATGGAGGTGTTTTACCTTGATGGCAACAAGGTTCAAGATTCACATACATTGTTCCACCTTTAGCATCCTTTTTTAAGTTATTAAAAGCCATTGCCTCTGCGTGAGGCATACCTGCCTTGAAGTGAAATCCTTCTGCAATAAGTTTTCCTTTCTTATCTAGTATCACCGCTCCCACCTTAGGGTTAGGACTCGTTGTATTTTTGCCTAAAGAAGCCAAAAAAATTGCTCTTTTCATCCATTTTGTATTGCTTACATTTTTTTCAGACATCTCCAAAAATTAAATTCAGTTTATTGATCTCCACTCTTTCACGACGAAGGGAGGAACAGGTAACTCAGAAAAAACTCCTGACAAAGATAATCTTAATGGTCTATTTTTATCTAAATTTTTAATCAATTCATCAAGATCGAATTCTGCAGCAGCTTGTCTTCCATCATTTGCTAATTCCACATTAAGTAGTGTTTTATCATCTAAAAGCCACTGTTTTCTTCCTGATTCAACACTCAAATCAGTCGGATGATCAATTCTAAGATTTCCTGGATATCCTATTACTCTCAAGATCAATTTATCTTCAAAAAGAGGAGATTTATAAGCTACTAATTGCCAAGTTTCAAAGTCCAAGTCTCTTAAAAACTCACTGCTAGCATTTATTAATTCTCCATTTATTTCTGTTTCTGCAACTTCTGCAGATACTTTTAATGGGTTAAAAATAAGGGATAGTAGTAAAAGTAAAGGTAATATTCCTTTCAAAAAAATATTTTTATTTGATTTTGTAATTTTCTTCATTTTCAGAATCCATCATGGCATCAAGTGTTGTAGCTGTTCTAATAATAGCTTGATATCTTTTGATTATTTTACGATTTTTTTCTATAACTCGAGATAAATTTAAAGTGTCTTTTTCAGAATAGCTAGATGTTAAATCGTTAGAATCTTCTTCAATAAACTCAAATTCACTATCTTTATTTATTAGAGTTAACAACAAATCATGTAATCTCTTTCTCCTTTCAGACAATTGATTTATTATGATAACTCAAATAATAATAAGATAATTACATAAAACATTCAAACAAATTAATTCAATTTCATTAATATTGATGACTGAAATTAATAGAAAAATTCATGTAATTGGGATTAATTCTTATAAGTTTGGGGATCTACCTTTCAAATTGCAAAATCTATTTTTAGAAACAGAAAATATTGCAGTTCCAAATTCATATTTTGACGAAATTAAATCATGGATTAAAAATGGTTTAGAAAAAAAGAAATCATTTTTTTCTAGCAAAAGTAATAACGAACTTGTTAAATGGCTTAAATCTCAAAAATCTGATGTTATTTTAATTTCAAGAGGGGATCCACTTTGGTTTGGCATTGGGAGAATCTTACTAGAAAATTTTTCAAAAGATGAATTAAGTTTTTATCCTTCAAATACTTGCATTCAATTAGCATTTAGTAAATTAAAAATCCCATGGCAAGATACTGTGAATTTGAGTATTCACGGCAGAGATTCTGCTAGGTTAGTTGAGGCCCTAAAAACAAGGCCTTCTAGTTTGGCTATTATTACAGATACAAATAACAATAGTTTAGAAATAATTCAAAAAAATTTATCAGAATTGAAACTTATTGACTTTTATGATTTTTGGCTCTGTGAAGAGATAGGTTTTGATAATGAAAATATAAGAAAATTAAACCTTAAAGAGCCATTACCCTCTGACATATCAAGTTTAAATATTGCTGTTCTTGTAAAAGCAAAGAAAAATTTCCCAAAAAATAATCTCCCCCTTTTCGGAATTAGTGACAATATTTTTAAAACTTTTGATGATAGACCAAATTTATTTACTAAAAGGGAGGTTCGCATTCAAATCTTAGCTGATCTTGAGCTCCCCAAAAATGGTGTTATCTGGGACATCGGAGCAGGTTGTGGCTCAATTGGTTTAGAGGCATTAAAATTAAGACCTAATTTAGATTTACTTTGTATTGATAAAAGGATTGGATCAAAGGCATTAATACTAGAAAACTCAAAAAGATTAGGCGTTAAACCAAAATTTATTTTTGAGGAAGACATAAATAAAGCCTTGAATATGAAAAATTTAAGTTCTTTTAAAAAACCTAATAGATTAGTAATTGGAGGATGTAATAAAAAGACTAAACTTCAAATTATTAATACCCTGGCTCAGGTGATGAGAATTGGAGATATTATCGTTATCCCAATAATTGACATTCAAACTATTAAAGAGTTAAAAAAGGGATTAGAAAATAAAAATTTCAAAACAAATTTAAATTTAATTCAAACATATAAAAGTTTAAGTATCGCTGAGGGAATGAGATTAGAACCAAATAATCCTATTTTTTTATTAAAAGGGAAAAAATCAATTTAAACAATTTTATTTGTTGGGTTTAGCCACATGAGGCAATCCCCAACCTAGTTTATTTCTTAAAACTTGGAAAAATTCATGGTCTTCAAGTCTAATAAACTTTACTGAATGTTTACTTTTTCTTATTAAAACCCTATCTTCTGGCCAAACATAACAACCGGCATTACCGTCAACAACCATTACTAATCTTTCAGGAGTTGCGGGAAATACAGTTACTGGCTCTGAATCATTAAAAACCAATGCCCTAGATGCCAATGAATGTGGAGCAATTGGAGTTAATTGCACTACTGGACAATCAGGTGTAATTACTGGCCCTCCTGCACTTAGAGAATAAGCAGTAGATCCAGTTGGAGTAGATAAAATTACTCCATCAGCCGAAATATCCACAGGAGCATGACGCCCTATAGAAATCTCAAAATGACACATACTTGTAAGAGGTTCTCTATGGAGAGCCATCTCATTCAGGCAGAGAGATTCCCATCTCCTCTGATCATTCCTCATTACACTGATAATAAAGCAAGTTCTTTCTTCAATATCCCAATCTCCCGAAATGATTTTATCTATTGCTTCATCAAGATTAGATAAATAAGCTTCCGCAAGAAAACCTAAATGTCCAGTATTTATAGTAAGGATTGGTATTTTTGCAGGCGCTGTTTGTCTTGCTGCAGAAAGCACGGTTCCATCTCCCCCAAGAACAATTGCAAATGCCATTGACGAGTCAAACCCCTCAGGAACACAATTCTTATATCCCAAAGGACGAACATGCTGATCAGGATTAGCGAATCCAACCATTCCACCAGAGCTGCTAACTCTTACAACTTCATAATTGGATTTTGCCAATTTTTTCTGAACAGAAATTGCAGTTTGAACAGCAAGTTCTTTCCCATCATTAACGATTAACCCTGCTTTACGTATCAATCAAACAATTAAAACTATGACTATCTTAGACTAATTTGCTTGACAAGCCTAATTTAAAATTTTGATTTCATTAAAACTGCTCTAAGAATCTAAGATCATTTGTATAAAATTTCCTAATGTCATCAATCTGATGTCTTACCATACAAAATCTTTCAACTCCTAATCCGGCTGCGAATCCAGTCCATTTCTCAGAATCTATTCCTAATTTTTCTAAAACTTTAGGGTCTACCATTCCGCAGCCCATTACTTCTAACCATTTACCTTTCCATTGAACATCTACTTCTGCCGAAGGTTCAGTAAACGGAAAATAGCTAGCTCTAAATCTTACAGGAATATCTCCAAAAAAGGTCTTTAAAAATGTAAGAACTGTTCCTCTTAAATGACTAAAATTAATATCTTGATCGATACATAAAACCTCAACCTGGTTAAATACAGGGGAATGAGTAGCATCTACTGCATCTCTCCTATATACCCTCCCTGGGGCAATAATCCTAACTGGGGGAGGGTTTTTCTCTAGATATCTTATCTGAACTGGAGAAGTATGGGTCCTTAAAAGTCGATTTTCATCTAAATAGAAAGTATCCTGCATATCTCTTGCTGGATGATTTTTGGGTATATTTAGAGACTCAAAATTATAAAAATCAGTTTCTATTTCAGGGCCACTTTCCACTGAGTAACCTAAACCACAAAAAATATCTATAATTTCATCTTGAGTGGAAATTAAAGGATGTTTATTTCCTGGGGGAGTTCCAATTGAGGGGATAGTTACATCAATTTTTTCTTTTTTAATCTTTTTATCTAAGGCATCACTATTTAGTTTATTTTTTCTTTCATTAATTAATTCTTGCAAATTTATTTTTATTGAATTTGCCTTCTGGCCAACAATTGGTCTTTCAGTAGCAGACAATTGACCCATGGTTTTCAAGATAATTGACAAATCACCTTTTTTTCCTAGCAAAGTAACTCTCAATTGATCCAGTTCTTCATGAGTATTAGATTTATCTATATTATTTTTTGCTGTTAGAGAAAGATTATTTAGTTTTTCCTCAATTTGACTTAATGATTCAATTTGACTCACTGATATAGTAAAAATAAGTATTGCCTTATCTTACTTAAATATCGTCCATAAATAAAATGTATTGATTAATGAAACCGTTAAATATATTAATTAGCAATGATGACGGTGTTTTTGCGGCCGGGATAAGAGCTTTAGCAAAAGCAGCTCAAAAAAGAGGACATAAAGTAAAAGTAGTATGTCCTGACCAAGAAAGATCAGCTACAGGTCATGGTCTTACTTTGCAATCTCCACTAAGAGTGGAAAGAGCAGACGAATTATTTGGGGAAGGAATTGAAGCTTGGGGATGTTCTGGCACCCCCGCTGATTGCGTTAAATTAGCTCTATCTGAACTCTTGAATAATAAACCTGATCTAGTTCTATCAGGAATAAATCACGGGCCTAATTTAGGGACAGATATTTTTTGTTCAGGAACAGTCGCAGCAGCCATGGAAGGTACTTTAGAAAATGTTCCCTCTATGGCAATAAGTGTTGCTAGTTTTAAATGGAAGAATTTTGAATTTGCTGGAGAAATTGCAATGAATATTGCTGAACAAGCAATTAACGATAGTTGGCCAGCTTCACTTCTCTTAAACTTGAATATACCCCCTTGCGGGAACAACAAAATAAAAGAATTATCCTGGACAAGATTATCAGTAAGAAAATATAAAAATCAATTTTCCAAAAGGGAGGACCCAAGGGGTGACGATTATTATTGGTTAGCAGGTGAGGTAGTTTTAGATCTTAAATCTAAAGGTTATGGTCCAAAAAACTGGCCAAGTGATGTATCTCAAATACAAGACAATAAAATATCAATTACACCTGTAGAACCAGATTTATTTTGGAGGGGTAACTTAGAAGACTTACCTAAAATTAATAATTCATTTGTAAATTCTTCTTAAAAGCCATAAAGAAAGGCAAAGTCCAAAAAAATGAGCAGCAATTACTTGCGTGTTACTGAGAACTGATAATATTTCAAGTCCAGTAATTGGTATATCAGATGTTGCTGTTATCAATTGTCCAGTCGTTTGAGACGATGCTTGTATAAACAAAGCTCCCATAAGAGCTTGATATCCAATTAATCCAAACAAAATCCCTAATAAATCAACTGTTAGACCTCTTTTTATCAACTTACTAGTTTGTCCTCTTGAGGGTCTCGCATTGCTAGCGATTGCTCTTCCTGTTCTTACTATTAACCAACCTTGCCAGAGACTAAAAAGTAGTAAAATCAAGGATATTGTTGTAAGTGACAAACCAGGTGATAAGCCAAGCTGGCCTTCGCTATTATTTACAACATTTGAAAAAAGCAAAACAGCTGCAACAACAACACCTAAAATGGATTGAAACCAAAAGCGTATCCATCCGATGCGCCGCATTCCAAATGAAAGGGACTGAAAATCAATTTTGTCAGACATTCATTTGATTGAATAAACTATAATCTATTCAAATTTGCCATCAAAATCATAAAATTGCACGTAATCTTTTGATCTCTTTAATATCGCCATCTGAAGTTAAGAATCCTACTTCAATCGCTATTGGAAGTTTTGATGGCCTACACGCTGGCCACAGACAATTAATAAAAAGTGTAGTTGAAGAAAATCAATATACCCCAACAATCGCGAGCTTTTGGCCTCATCCCAGAGAAGTTCTATACAAAGAAACGCGTCTTAGACTTGATCTCCCCTATGAAAAACTTCCTATTCTTGAAGATCTTGGGATTGAACAATTAGTTCTAATTCCTTTTGATAAGCAACTATCTAAATTAAGTGCAGAAAGATTCGTAAGAGATATTCTGATAAATCGATTGCAAGCAAAAAACATTTCAGTAGGTGCTAATTTTAAATTTGGTTTTCGAAGAAGTGGAGACATCAATACTATAAAGACTATAATTAAAAATACTGATATTAAACTAAAAATTACTCCAATTTTAGAAGACAAAGAAGGTAGAATCAGTAGCAGCAGAATTAGAGATTTATTAGAGAATAGTGATCTGAAAAATGCTTTCAAAATTCTTAATAGGCCTTATAGTTTTAATGGAAAGGTTGTTAAAGGTAAAGGGATTGGGAAAAGTATAGGATGGCCAACCGCAAATCTTGAAATAGATGGCAGAAAATTTTTACCTGGAGAAGGAGTGTACGCATCTTGGACAACCATAGAAAATTCCAACCAAAAAATCGAATCAGTTATGAATCTTGGCTCTCAACCAACAATCAATCCTTTATTGCCATCTGCAGTTGAAATTCATTTAATTGATAAAGATATCGATCTATATGGTTTAAATCTATCTGTAGAACCAGTTGAAAAGCTTAGATCTCAAATCAAGTTCCAGAATACATATCAACTTTCTAATCAAATTAAAAAAGATAGAGATAATGCCCTAAGAATTTTTAAAAACTACAAAAAATAAATTACAAATGCTGAATTCCAATACTACTAACGCTGAAGATTTAAGAATTTATCAAATTATTGACGCTAATTTAGATAGAGCTAGAGAAGGATTAAGGGTACTAGAGGATTGGGCTAGATTTGGTCTTAGTAAAGAAAAATATGTTGAAAAAATTAAAAATTTTAGACAAATTTTAGGAAGAAATCATTTAGAAGTTTATAAACAATCTAGAAATCATCTTGAAGACAAATGCAAAGGATTGACTCATCAAGAGCAAATGAATAGAAAAACCTCTGAGCAAATTTTAAGTTCTAATTCAGGCAGAATTCAAGAAGCATTAAGAGTCATAGAAGAATTTTCAAGACCACATAATCATGAGCTTTCAAAAATCGCTTCAGAAATTAGATATGAAATTTATACAATAGAAATCGACTTATTAAGTTTAAGCAAGTGTAAGAAGTCGGAAGAAATATTAAAAGAAAATGACTTATATGTAATCACAGATCAAAAGGACAATTTAATAAACATCATAGAAGAGATTTTAATTGCGGGAGTAAGAATCATTCAACATAGATTTAAAACTGGAACTGATAAAGATCATCTTCAAGAAGCAATTCAGATTAAAAATCTATGTGAAAGATATAATTCGTTGTTCATAATTAACGATAGAGTAGATATAGCCCTGGCATCAAATGCGGATGGGATACATCTTGGTCAAGAAGATTTAGATTTAAAAACGGCGAGAAAATTATTAGGGTATTCAAAAATAATTGGTATAAGCGCTAATAATGAAATTGATATTTCTAAGGCTCTTAATGAGGGTTGTAATTACATAGGAATAGGACCAGTCTTTGAAACTGAAACAAAAAAGAACAAAAAACCCATAGGAATTGATAAGATCAAATCATTAACAGAAGATTTAAATATTCCTTGGTTTGCTATCGGAGGAATTAATAAAAATAATATTTCACATTTAAAAAGCAATGGATTTAAAAAGGTTGCTTTAGTTTCACAATTAATGAATTCTGAAGATCCGAAAGAAGACGCTATTATGATTTTAAAAGAACTTTCTCATGAAAATTAAAGTAAATGGAGAAGAAAAAAAAATAGAACTTGATCAAGAAAATGCTCTACTATCAAAAGCACTAACTTTAATGGGGTATAAACCAAACACAATAGTTGTGGAGTTAAATAATTTAATTATTAATTCATTAAATTGGAAAAAAGTGAAGCTTAAAGATGGGGATAATTTAGAGATCGTTTCAATAGTTGGTGGTGGTTGAAAGATGAAATTTTTTGTTTAAAAAAAAATCTTCATAATTTTTTAAGTTTAGGCTTGAAACAATAACCAAATTTTCCATGTTTTCGTTTTATATTTTTAATACTTAAAAAAAATAATGAAAGAAAAAATTGATAATAATTCAAGGTCCCTAAAGTGGGAGCAAAATGGAGAGTTAGCACACAAAGATCTCTCTGAGTTGATTGAGAGATTAAAAAATGTAGAAAGTGAACATACCTCTTCTGAATTGTCCAGATTGGGTACAAAATCAAACATAAAAGATTAAATTTATTAATAAGGGCTTGTTTTTATAAAAATTTGTACCAAATTATGATTACAGAATATATAGATAAATGTCGAAAAGATTTCCAGAATGGGTAAACACAGAAGTTGTTATTAAAGCAATAAAAATGCGAGAAGAAGGAATGCTCTCAAAACAACTTAATTTATGGATAGAAAATTTATTAGAAATAGAAAAAAAGTAGGTATCTAGGAAATACTTCTAATTATTCTTAAAGCTGCCATTGCGGCTCCGTATCCATTATCTATATTCATAACTGAGATACCTGGAGAACAGCTTGACAACATACTGTTTAAGGCAGCTTCTCCATTCCTGCTAACTCCATAGCCAACTGAAACGGGGACTGCGATTATCGGTTGCGCCAATAATCCGCCCACAACAGTTGCCAAAGCTCCTTCCATACCAGCACAAACTATTAAAACATCATATTTATTAATTTCCTCTAATTGACTAATTAACCGATGAACTCCTGCCACTCCAACATCTATGAAGGATTGACAATTTACTCCATAAATTTCAAGAGCTAATTTAGCTTCAAGTGTTACAGCTAAATCACTTGAGCCTCCTGAAATTATGGCGACTCTCTTGTTTGTATTGAGTTTATTCAAATTCTTACCAATTATTAGGCATTTTGCTTCATCATAGAATCGCGCTCCTTCATACAAATCTAAAAGAGTAACTGCTTTTTCACTATTAATCCTAGTAATGAAAACAATCTCATTTTTATCTAATACATTTTCAGATAATCTCTTTAATTGATCTGTAGTCTTATCTTGTCCCCAAATTGCTTCAACGAGACCTATCCTCTCTCTTCTTTGGAAATCAAAATTAATATCAAAATTCATTCTTGCTTATCTAATTCTCCCTCATAAATCAATTTAAATGGGTTTTCTTCCACATTTAAAGTGGTTTTAACATTGTCTTCAAATTTTTCTTGAATTATATTTACTTCTGAAATCGGTATATTTTTCCATAATTTTTTACTTTTCCAAGTTACCAATACCAAAGCTTCTTCCTTTTCTTTATTCCACAATAATTCTCTACCCAAAAAACCATCTTTGGAAGATAACCATGGTTCCCATATTGCTTTTTCAGCATTTAACCATACTGCTTTTGCCTCTGCAGGAACTTTAAGTCTTAATTCCTCTATTATCATTTGATCTTGATTAATATCCATAGGAAGGGCTTTAAAATTTGGCACATCAGATTGGGAAAATAAAATTAATAAGCAAACTAATACTAAACAAAATCGATAAATTTTTCCTTTAAAGCTAAAATTTAATTTCATTTTTTCTCTAGTAGTACTACAGAATGGCAGCTTATACCCTCCTCTCTACCTTCAGGTCCCAATTTTTCATTGGTAGTTGCTTTAATCCCAATCAAATTTTCATCAATATTTAAGATCTCAGAAATATTTTTTTTCATTAGTTTTATATGTGGCATGATTTTTGGTCTTTCAGCAACAAGAACACTATCAATATTGTTTATTTCCCAACCATCTTTTCTTATCAAGCCAATTACTTTAGATAACAAAAACAAGCTATCAGCATTTTTCCATTTTTCATCCGATGGGGGGAAATATTTTCCTATATCACCTAGCGAAAGAGCTCCCAATAATGCATCTATTATTGAATGACTTAAAACATCAGCGTCACTATGACCATCCAATCCTAAATGATCCGGATGATGCAATTTTACTCCCCCGATAATTAAATCTCTATCCTTTACCAGTCTATGAATATCATAACCATTACCGATACGGAACTTAGGTAAAGAGCCTGTCATAGCGATGGATTAGAAGCATCTAAAAACGACCTGTAACTTATCTGTAATTCCATGTGGATATTTAACTTAACAATTAATAATACTTTATTCCTCCTTAATTAATACTTTACCAATAAAATAGAATCATTAGTTATAAATCATTTATATGATGTTTTACTTAAAGAAGAAAATTTGATAAATGATTTCATTTTTTAAATTAGAATTTTAGGATTCTTATAATTTTAATAGGCAAAAAAGAAGTGTAAAATTTATTTTGGGAAACGCTTTTAGAATTTTAAAAAATAGAAATTATTTCTTTAATTTATTCTTCATAAAATATTTTTATTAACAAATCAATTATTTTATTAAGCTCCATTTTATTTTTTGGATAAAAACAATCATTTTTTTTATGAATTTTTTTTAAGGATAATACTCTCCTTTCAACTAAGTCAGAAGATATTGATTCAAGAAAATATAATAAAGAAATAGATTTTCTTGGATAACGAGTTAAAACAATGCTTCCAAATCCAATGATTCCAATAAATTCAGTTGAATCCAAAATCTCAAAAGGTATATATTTATCAATTATTTTATTATCATTGTTATCTGGGTATATATTTTCCCAATTAGGGTGGCCTTTCAATTCAACCTTAATTCCTTTATCCTTAATTATTTTTATGATATCTGCAGTTACCTCCCTTTGTTCATCTTTAGGACCTATATCAATACCGCATAAAAATATAAACTTTCCTTGACTCTTTTTTTTAGAACTTATTGTAGAAATATTATTTTCTATTTTCTTTGATTTATAACTTTGACAAGAAAATCCAGCATAAAATCGTAATTTATTAGTACTAAAATCATCTACTGGATGGAATAATAAATTAAATTTAGGGACGATATTGAAATTGCTAAGAAAAGTAAGAACACTATCAAATTTCAAGAATATTTTTTGAATTTTTGCTGACTTATCCTCATTTACTTCTTTAATATTTATCCAACCATAAAGTTTAACTTGCGGGAAAAATTCATAACAAGGCTTTGTAATATGAAAAGCTATATCAAATATTAACCAAGATATCTCATGAAAAAAAATTACTTTTTCTTGTTTTATCTTACTTTTAAACAGCAAATATAAGATATATAAAAATTGAAGCATTTTTTTATTTGGTAAAACTTCTACTTTTATTTCTTTCTCTATTAAAGTATTTATAAACTGCAAAGAACGTTTTAGCTTTTTTGTTGGGACATAAATTATATTTATATCTAATCTTTTATTATTTTTAACGATAAAATCAACTGGAAGTGTTGAAGCTACAAAACTTATATTATTGGTTTTAACTTTTTTCATTTGCAAAATATAATTTAAATTAATTAAAAATATTTTGGATAATTTCCAGAATAATTACTCTAAATTGTCCAGTTAATATTTTTCAAAATTTTTTGTATTTTACAACAATTATAAGTAAATATTAAAACTTTAAAATTAAAAATTTAATGAAAAAAAGGGGGAATAAGTTATTAAATTAATGCAGCCAATGAATAGTATGCAAAAAAATTTTGAAAATTATTAATCAAAGTTTTATAACTATTATGATTTTCTTCTTGTATAAATTTCAGAATTATAGAAAAGAAGGCAAAATAATTTATTAAATAAATAAAAGTCAAAAGCAATTTACCAAAATTATAAGCTACTTCACAAAAACGCAAGGTCTTCGCCATTTATTATCCCAAAAGTGGTTCGTATCCCACCTTGGTAGCTTAAAAATAAATTCTTTTTTATTTGTAGCCATTGAAGCACCAATATCAGTAGTAAAACCTAAATCTATTTTTAAATCACCCATTAACTTAATTGTATTAGAGTCATAGGCTCCAAATGGATAACACATTGACATAGGCTCATCGCTACCAATAAGTTGCAATTCTTTCAAAGTTTTTAAGCTTTTCTCAATTTCCTCTTTTTGTTCAAAATAATTTAAATTAGTTAACCACCTATGAGTTTTACCGTGGCTCCCAAATAACATACCCATATTCTTCATTTTTTGAAGATCATCTATATTAAGATAAAGTTCTGAAGAAATTTTAGAAGATTTTTCACCTATAAATTTTTTAATTAAAATATCAATTATAAATTTCCTATTATCATCGCCAATTATATCTTTTTGTAGAATCCTTTTAATCATAAGAGTATTCCTATCATCATAATTATCTACGATTTTAAAATTCTCTAAATAAGTATTTATATCAACCTTTTGCTTATTAAGAGTTAATAAAAAATTTGAAGATAAACAAATTTCTGATATTACCTTTAAGATTTTTTTTATTTTTAATCCTCTTACTCCAATAATCATATGTATCGAATTAATATCTAAAATTTCCCCATTTAATGAGCTAATAGGTGGAAAAAAAAATGCTCTTATATTTCTATCAAATAAGTATTTAGCACAATAAAAATGATCCTTATATCCATCATCAAAAGTTAAAAGATATGCCTCTTCATTATGATTATTTAAATAATATTTTATCTTCTCCATATCAGCTGGATCAACAATTTCTGATGATCTTCTAAAAAAATCTATTTGTGCTTCAAATTCATCTTTTCTTCTTGAAAAAGTATCATAAAAATAATCTTCATTATTTCTTACATAATGATACATAATAATATTTAGCATCTTCTTCAAAAAGAAAGATTTTTATAATATTATAATTTACTGAGTAGTTTAATTTTAGTATCTAGATTCCTACTATTAATCTTTTATACTATATTTGCTTTTTTCTGTATTAGAAACTCATAGAATCTCCAATCATTTTAGGGTTAATTTATAAATAATATTGCACTAAAAGTATTTAAATTTGATTTATGAAATCAACTAATTTTCTGATTATATGCAGAGGTTAATTAATAAATTCTGCAATTATTATTGATTCAAACCCCCATTTTTCCCAAACTCCTGGATAAATTTTTTTGGTATATTTTGATATTAATTCTGTAAAATGACCAATTGAATTTAGAATAAAAGGCTTAAAATTCCTAATAGAGAATAAAATTCTTAAATCATTTTCTCTCAAAATTTCTAGTATCAAATCAAAATCTGGTGGCATATTTTTATGTGTAGGGTCATCATAATAATTTAAACATCCTTTCCTTTTTGGAAAATTAATAGTTTCTTGGGATGGGAAAGAAATATATAATTTACCGTTAACATTTAATTTATGTATCATCGCTTTTAGAGTTTCATATCTATCATTACAATGTTCTAAATTATGAGAAGAAATAATTACATCAAATTTACTTTCTAGTGATTTTATACTTTCAACAAATTTTTCTGGTTTAGATAAGATATATTCATCTGCCACTTTATTGACATCATAATTATTATTATGGTTTTCAATATCGATCCCTACATAATAAGAATCTGGTAATAATGTTTTTACTAGAATCGGTGAATTATTTCCGCATCCTATATCTAAAATTTTAGAATTCCTTGGTACTCCATATAAAAATGAAAATTTCCCTCCTTTAGGTCTCAAAAATGACTTTACCAAGATAAGTATTTTTAATTTAATCTTTTTATTAAAATACATGTATGTGTCCTAAAATATTTTCTTAATTTTTACTCAATATGATTATTTTTTTAAGTATAGGGATAACTAATAGTTAATTAAAAAAAATATAATTTATATTTTAATTAATTAATAAAAATTTTAATTTTTTAGATATAAGTATAAAACCCAGGCATGAAATCTGAATTTAAGTTCTTTAGAGAATCAAAAATTTTTGCATTAGTAGGTTTATTAGCTATTTTAATTGATCTAATGGTTTATTTTTTATTATTGGGATTAACAATTAATCCTTCCACAGCCAAGTTCTTTTCTTATGTATTGGGAGGTTCATTTTCTTATAATGCAAATAAAAATTGGACTTTTAAGTCAAAAGCTAAAAAATATACCATTTTAACATTTGCTATTAGTTCTTTAATTTCTCTATATATCAATATTTTAGTTAACAAAACATGTCTATCTTTATCTGATATTAGAAATATCAAAATAACATTGTTATCTTTTTCACTCGCAACATTCTCATCTGCAGCGATAAACTTTTTAAGTTTAAAATTTTTAGTTTTTAACAAAGGCATAAAATAAAAAATATCCAGCGTATCAATGCAAAATCTAAGCTAATTTTAAAAAATTCAATTCTCCTTTCGATGTATAAAAAAAATCAAAATATTACCAATCAGGATAAATTTCATCAAAATTGCTTAACTCTTTTTTTAAAAAAAAATCATTTCTTCTATTAATTGTCCTTTGTATTTGTTTACAAATTCTCCAATTCTTAATTTCTTGATGATTACCACTAAGTAGTACATCGGGAACTTTCATATCTCTAAAAATAGAAGGTCTAGTATATTGTGGATATTCAAGGAGTAATGAATTATGACTCTCTTCAACAAGTGAATTTGAATCCCCTAAAGTACCAGGTAATAACCTAGTTAACCCATTAATTATTGATATAGCAGGTATCTCACCCCCAGAAAGTACATAATCGCCTATCGAGATCTCTTCATCAGCTAAGTATCTAATCCTTTCATCAAAACCTTCATATTGACCACAAATAATTATTATTTGATCCAAAGTGGACCATCTCGCAAGATCCTTTTGCTTTAGGACTTTACCCTGCGGGGTCATCAATAAAGTTTTACTATTAGGTGATTTTCTGATTGATTCATATGCCTTATAAATAGGTTCAGGTTTTAATACCATACCTGCTCCTCCTCCATAAGGCTTATCATCTACTTGTCTGTAAGAACCTTCTCCATATTCTCTCAAATCATGTAAATTGAGATCGATCAAATTCTTATCTAGAGCTTTTGTTATGACCCCTAAATTATTTATTAATTCAAAAGCTTTAGGGAACAATGTAATTACATCAAAATTAAAACCACTCATCTAGAAATCTTCCTCATAACCAAACTCAATTAACCTTGATTCTTTTTTTCTCCAATTTGGAACAACTTTCACAAACAACTCTAGGTGAACTGGACCATCAATTAATTTTGACATATTTAATCTTGCTGAATGACCAATCATTTTTAACATTGAACCTTTCTTTCCAATAAGAATACCTTTTTGAGTTGATCTTTCAACAATAATAGTAGCCAAAATAGCTGTAAAAACTTTGCCATTTTTTCTTTTCATTTCCTCTCTCTTTTCGATCTTTACTGCGACACTATGAGGTACCTCTTCTCTTGTATTTTTTAATACCTGCTCTCTTACTAAATCAGACAATAAGTTATCTAATGGTTGGTCGCAAATCGTCTCTTCACCATAAAGTTTTGGTCCCTCTGGGAGAAAATTAAGTGCCATATCGACTAGTTCAGAACATCCCTCTCCTTGAGAGGCACTTACAATTTGAAAGTTTCTATTAATTCCAAAAAATCTTCTATATTGATTTAATCGTAAATTCCTAAATTCTTTATTAACCAAATCCCACTTATTTAATGCCACAATAAATTCAGTTTTGTTTGCGATTAGAAAGTTCAAAATATATTCATCACCTCTACCAGGTTCTTCACTTGAATCAATTACAAAAATTACCATATCAACTCCATTAATTGCAGATTTTGCGTTTTTTACTAATATCTCTCCAAGTCGATGATGAGGTTTATGAACACCTGGCGTATCAACAAAAATTATTTGCCCATTGTCTGTAGTGAGTATTCCTTTTAATTTATTTCTAGTAGTTTGCGCTATTGGAGAAGTAATTGTTATTTTTTCTCCAATCAATTTATTTATTAAAGTAGATTTACCGACATTAGGCCTTCCTAGTAAAGTTACAAACCCAGATCTATAATTAGCCAAAGACTTTTAATGCATCAATAATAAAATTCTGATCAAAAATGGAAAAAAAAACCATAAACTTAAAAGAGGCTTCGTTCACGCAAGCAATAAACATATCCGCACAATGGTGCAAAGAGTGGGGTGAAGATTTACTCAGCGAAGAGGTTTTAGCAGATAGAATCGCAGAGCTAACTAAAACAAGAAATGGACTCAGAGGATTTTTTGCATACGCTTTATCAGATAAAGATTGTTTCTTGTTAGATAAACTTCCTTTTTCACTAATTTACAAACTGAACGAAGGTGGCGATGCTGTAACAGATTTAGTAGTAAAAAATTTAATAATGAGTTCCGCTCAAATTATTATTCATCGGAGAGATAATAATCGTGAATATGAGATAACATCAGAAAACATTTCAGATAGATGTAAGGCTATTCTAAGACTGCTAGAAACTAAGTCAGTTACAAAGTCTGTCAATAAAGTCCTTAGAGACTTAGATGATATGGGTAATGGTTTTGATAATTCAGTAAAATATGACTCCGAGCAAAAGGAATTCATAAAAAGACAAATTCTTGATATCTCCCAATAAAAAAAGCGTAGAAACAAAATCTACGCTTTGAGTTAGTTTTTTACGTAATTTGTTTAGTCTCTTCTTCCACCGCCTTGGAGTGCAATCATTAATCTCAATATGAAAACAAAAAGATTTATATAAGTTAGATACATACCTAAAGCCCCTGCAAGGTATTGATCATCATTATATCTTCTTGGCATTGTATAGAAATCAACGAAAGACATTGCTACAAATAATACAGTTCCAAATCCTGCGATTATCAATTCGAGTCCTGAACCTCCAAAAACTCCTGGTGCAAAGAATCCTCCAATTAATTGGACAAACATTGCTATAAGTAGTCCTATCAATCCAAGACCAACTACACCGCTTAGTGCTTGACCAACACTATCACTCATTCTTTGGCCAGTGTAAGAGGCAATAACGAAAGTTATACCAGTAGCCAAGGCAGCTGTTCCAACCGAACCAATACCAATTGTTCCTATTGCTAAAGCAACTATTCCACTTAAGGTAAATCCAGTTAACAAACTAAATCCTGTTAGTAAAGGCAAAGCCTTTGCATTATTTGCATTATTTGCAGCGCTTGTAGCTATAAAAAACAAAATCAATTCTGCAATTAATGCAACTATTGAAAGAGGCTGGAAAAGACCAGGATTTGTTGCTATGAGTGAGACTCCTGCTAAAACACCTAAAGAAGTTAGAACCATACCTCCACCCACATAAGGTAAAGCTTTTTGAACAACATTAGGTCCAACAATTGAACTAGTTTGTGCTTCACGAATAGCTTGATTGAAATTACTACTTGCTGGCATTTTTTTTAATAAATATGAACTTATTCTACTTGATTTTTAAAAATTCAGGGTACGGATCTCCAGAGTTATAAATTTATTGATAAGCCTCGATAATTTTCTGAACTAAAGGATGTCGAACTACATCTTCAATATTTAGATAACAAAATTTTATACCTTCAGTTTTAGAGAAAATTCTCGATGCTTCTATGAGACCGCTTTCCTGATCTTTTTTTAAATCAATTTGTGTAATATCTCCGTTTACAACCATTTTTGATCTCTCTCCTAATCTGGTCAAAAACATTCTCATTTGAGAGCAAGTAGTATTTTGTGCTTCATCCAAGATAATCAAGGAATTATCCAAAGTTCTTCCCCTCATAAATGCCAAGGGAGCAACTTCAATAATTCCCTTATCAATTAACGAATTTGTTCTATCAAACCCGAAAATACTATGTAGAGAATCAAATAAGGGTCTTAAATATGGATCTACTTTTTGTTGCAAATCACCAGGAAGAAATCCCAAACTTTCACCAGCTTCTACAGCTGGTCTCGTTAAAACAATTTTTTCAATTTTTTTCTCGTTCAATAGCCTTGCTGCACATACAGTTGCCAAAAATGTCTTACCAGTTCCAGCTGGGCCAATTGCGAACGTAAGATCAAAGTTTTCAATTGATTCAACATATTCTTTTTGTCTGATAGTTCTTGGTCTTAAATATCTTCCTTCTTTGGAACGCGCAAGAATTTTTTTTCCAAGTTCAGCATGTGAAGAAGATTCGCCCATATTTAAAGAACTTAAAGCTGCTTTAAGATCTACCTCTGAGACTTCTAACCCTTGTTCCCAAATAGGTCTTGTTAGTTCTACTAATGCTGAGGCTCTCTCAATTTTAGATATGACACCATTCATCTCAAGTTGTAAGCCCCTTATAGTTAAAGAAACTCCTGTAAGGGACTCAAATTTTTTTAAAAAAGAATTACCAGGTCCTGATAATGCTGTAGCAGCATCAGAGCTTGGTAAATCTATTTTGAAGTGACCAGTTTTGGAAACTTCCGTCATCTAGTTATTGAATAAGAATAAAAATTTATCAAATCACTAGCTTTCAGCTTCATTACTATCGCTTTCAGCTTTACTACTATCATTTTCTTCGTCTTTATTTTTAGCCTTAGCTAATTTTTCCTTCTCTAACTTTGCTTTACCAATTGCGATAGAGGGTCTTTCTTTTTTTTCTAATAACCCTCCCTTTTCTAATAAAGTTCTCACAACATCAGTTGGCTGGGCTCCTTGAGTAAGTCTTGTTCTTAAAGCTTCTGTATCAAGCCTGGTTTCCTTAGTTCTTGGATTATAAAAACCTAGTTCTTGTAGAGGTCTACCATCTCTTCTGGAAGTACTATTGCATGCAACAATTCTGAAACTTGCCTCTTTTTTCTTTCCAAAGCGCTTAAGGCGCAATTTAATCATTTTTAAATTAATGCGTTTTTAATAATAATATCATTTAAAGGTAAAAATATAGAAACTATAAATCTGCAAAACCTTTTTTCTTTTTATTATTTTTTTGTTTTTTCATTGGCTTATTACCACTCATTCCTCCCATTCCTGGCATTCCTCCCATTCCTGGCATTCCTCCCATTCCTGGCATTCCTCCCATTCCTGGCATTCCTCCCATTCCTGGCATTCCTCCCATTCCTGGCATTCCTCCGTTTGACATTTGTTTCATGAAGCCTCTCATTCTTTGAAAATCAGCTAAAACTTTATCTACATCTTTTGCTTCATAACCACTACCCTGCGCAATTCTTTGTCTTCTTGAGGGCTGAGCAGCGAGAACCTCAGGTTTTTGCTTCTCCTCAAGAGTCATAGAGGAGATCATAGATTCTATTTTCTTAAGTTGATCTTCTCCATCTTTAATCATCCCATCATCAATTTTATTCATTCCAGGAATTAATTTCATCAATCCGCCAAGTGATCCCATCCTTTTAATTAATCTCATTTGTTTAACAAAATCATTAAAATCAAAAGTTGCTTCTTGAAGTTTCTTTTGCATAGCTTCTGCATCGGCAAGTTCAACTTCTTTTTGAGCTTTTTCAACAAGTGTCAATACATCACCCATGCCTAAAATTCTGCTAGCCATTCTCTCTGGATGAAATGGTTGCAATGCTTCTATTTTTTCGCCTACACCAATAAATTTGATTGGTTTACCACTTATTTTTCTTATTGATAAAGCAGCCCCACCTCTTGAATCTCCATCCAATTTAGTTAATATCGCTCCTGAAATTCCTACTTTTTCATGAAATGACTTTGTTAAGTCAGCAGCTTCTTGCCCAATCATAGAATCAACAACAAGCAAAACTTCATCAGGATTAGAAACTTCTTTTATTCGAACCATTTCACTCATCATGGAATCATCAATTTGCAATCTTCCCGCGGTGTCAATAATTATCGAATCAAAATCATTTTCATTAGCAAAATTCAAGGCCTCCTTTGCTATCTCTTCTGGTTTACTATTTTTTTCTCTAGCTGAAAAAACTTCTAAGTCATATTGACTTCCCAATGTTTTAAGCTGCTCTACAGCTGCTGGTCGATAAACATCTGCTGCAACCAAAAGAACTTTTTTTTCTTTTTCTTTCAAATAAAGGCCTAATTTTCCTGTTGCAGTTGTTTTACCTGCTCCCTGAAGTCCAGCCATTAAGATCACTGTGGGACTATTATCATTTTCGTTTAATGGAGAATTTGCATTCCCCATAATGTTAATCAATTCTTTATTTACAACTTCTATAAATTTTTGACCTGGGTTTACACCCCTAACTACTTCTTCTCCAATAGCTTTATCTTTGACATCTGATATAAATTCTTTGACTACAGACAAACTAACATCAGCATCAAGTAATGCTCTTTTTACCTCCTTCAAAGCATCATTGATATTATTTTCACTAATTTTTGCTTCGCCTCTTAAACCCTTTACTGCGTCTTCAAAGCGTGACGAGAGTTCATCAAACATCATTAAAAAGTAATTTTATTTATTATAGATGATCTTGAAGTTTGTAATTACAAGCCACTCACGAAATCAACCAATTTCCATGATTTATTTGAAAAACCCAAAATATATTTCACTTTAAGGGGAGTCAATGATGTTTCATTAACAAATTCCCCAGAATTCTTTAATATTTTCTCTAGATAATTTAATTCAACTAGAACAACTATTCGAGATGCAGTTTGCGATTCCAAATCAATCTTACTAATTTGGGAATTAATTTCTTTATAAATACCCTTCTTGATATCATTCTGTCTTTCTTCGATTGTTCGATCAATCAGACCTTTACTAACAATCTTAGAAAGATTAATTTCACTTTTTCCCGCTAAATAATTACTTTTATTTAATAGCCATCCATTAATTAAATTCCTTATATCTTCCAAAGAAGGTGATGGGATCTTAAGTTCCTTGAATTCATACGAAATAATTGAAGTAGATTTATCAGATATAGAATTCAATTTGGTTGAAGGATTTTTTTTTATTTCTTGAATAATATCTTTCCCATTCAGCTTTTTATTTTTATCTAAGACAATTAAAGGCTTTTCAGCAATAGCTTCGTTTTGAATTGATTTTTTTAAATTATTTCTTAAAAATCCAATCCCAATACCAAATACAAATAATATTAAAAACGCATAAATATAAATCAAATAGGATGACCGATTAACAATCTCTTTATCGTTCAAAAATTCCCCAAAACTAAACTTAAATTCGGCAATTTTTTCAATTAAAAAATTATAAAACTCTATTGGTTTTTTCTTAAAGTATTCCTGATTGAATTGGTTTTCTTTGATCTCAAACTTTTCATAATCTTGTTTTATGCCACCTGGCCAAGGTAATCTTCTTTCATCAATACTACCCAATATATTTTCAAAATCTTCAGTCATTTTTGTAGGAGATTCTTTTTCAATTTGTTGATTCTGAAGATTTGATCTAGTTGCAAATTTATTTGATTTCTTTTCTAATTTTTCTATAAATTCTTGAATTTCCCTATCTTCAAACCAAGAATCTAAATCTACCTCTTTTAAGTCAATATCTCTGTACCCAACTAAAACATCATTCTCTAACCAATTTTTGCAGAAAATACATATTGCTTCTAACTTATTTCCTGGATAATTATTGAGCCAATCTCTTAGATTTTCGTCAGCACTACTTGAAAACCTTGCAGAGGCCTGATCAATATCGGCTAAGAGTAAGTCTAAACAACCTATTAGAGGCATTGAATCAAGACCGGACAAATTTAGTTTCTTTAAAATTTTCCTCGCTTCAAATAATTTTTCAGGTTTTCTTCTAGAGAAGCCAATTGCTGTCAAGGATAGAAAAGCTAAAAACCCTGCTTCTAATGATCCTCTTTTTTGCAATTCAAGAAACAAATCAATCTGTTCTTGCACTGTTAAGAACGGCTTAATTTGTTGAAAAAAAGTTTCAAACTCTTGCTGATTTAAATAATTTTTATATTCAGATTTATTATTACCTTCCAAACCACCTCTTTTGATTATTAAATTTTCCAACATACTTAAGCCTTTTTTATGAGACTCTTGATCATTTAGATCCCTACTTAATAGATCAAGGATTCTGTAAGGAAGCAGAGCAGCCAAGTCTTCTTCAAGCTCTTTTCTTATATCTCCAAGTTTTCCCATTCTTTGTAGTAGTTGTATACCTTCATGTAAAAATTCTGCCGCGTTCGAATAGGCTCTAAGCTGTTGTTCTTGAACTGCAGAATCTCTAGCTGTTAAAGCAGCCAATAATGTTAAATCAGCTTCTCTACTACTTCCTAAGGCTGGAGTTTGTGGGGGTTGCAATGCTTTTCTAGTGATTTTAAAAGCTTCTTTTGGTGAACCGGATTCCCAAAGAAGTATTAATCCCGCTACTTCTCTATTTGAGGAAAACTCCAATCCAGATTTCCCATTTAATAACAAATTTTCATACTCTCTTCTGCTTTCTGGATCTGTAAGTAGATCGGCAGTGAGGCGAAGTAACTCAGATCTTTGGGTTAAAACTTCATAAGTAAAACCTTCATAAGGTGTTTTATCTAACCGTAATTGAAACGCCCTTAATATTTCCTCAGAAGTTGCAGAAGGGCTTACGCCAATTAAACGAAAATGGTCTAAAGGAAGTTCCAAACAAATATCCTATTGAAAATTCTTAGACAAATTTTATCAAGTTAAAATTTTTTTTCACAGGGTCTTACAGAGTTATTAAAAAAAATCATGAAAATCGACCTTCACAGCTTAGAATGTTAACAAATCAAAACTTCGTTAAGGTATTTTTCTTGGAAACACACGTAGAGAGAATCTCAAATCTTCAAGACATAAAAAAAGCCGAATTAGATCGAGAAACCGGATTATTTCTTTATGAAGATATGATGCTTGGTCGTAGGTTCGAAGATAAGTGTGCAGAAATGTATTACAGGGGGAAAATGTTCGGTTTCGTTCATTTGTATAACGGTCAAGAGGCTATAAGTACAGGAGTAATTGGCGCTATGAAAAAGAAACATGATTGGTTTTGTAGTACCTATCGCGATCATGTTCATGCGCTAAGTGCTGGTGTTCCCTCCTTTGAAGTGATGAGTGAACTTTTTGGTAAAGCTACAGGTTGTAGCAAAGGCCGAGGTGGTTCAATGCACCTATTTTCAAGAGAACATCATTTACTCGGAGGATATGCATTTATAGGAGAGGGAATTCCAGTTGCTCTGGGTGCAGCCTTTTCAAGCAAATACAAAAAGGAAGTTGCTGGTAATAATAATAGTGACTCTGTAACTGCAGCATTCTTTGGAGACGGGACTTGCAACAATGGACAGTTTTTTGAATGTTTAAATATGGCCCAATTATGGAAATTACCCATAATTTTTGTTGTTGAAAATAATAAATGGGCAATTGGTATGGCTCACGATAGAGCTACTAGCAATCCTGAAATCTGGAGAAAAGCATCTGCTTTTGGAATGCATGGCGAGGAAGTTGATGGAATGGATGTATTAGCAGTGAGAGGTGCAGCACAAAGAGCAATTGAACGCGCTAGAGCAGGGGAAGGTCCCACGCTTTTAGAGTGCCTAACTTACAGGTTCAGAGGACATTCTCTTGCAGACCCAGATGAATTGAGGTCTGAAAAAGAGAAGGAGTTGTGGGCGAAAAGAGATCCAATTAAAAAATTAGCCCAAGAACTTTTAGATAACAAATTGGCAACAGAAGAAGAATTAAAAATTATTGAAAAGAAAATTGATACAGAAATATCGGAGTCGGTAAAAAATGCTATTGATGCTCCTGAACCACCTTCAACAGAATTAACTAAATATATTTGGGCAGAAGATTAAATTAGATACCACTGGGCAGTTTTCTAGTTAAATTTCTTAATTTTCTTAGTGCCTTCAGTTCAACTTGTCTTACTCTTTCCCTAGAAACTTCTAATAATCTTCCAATTTCAGCAAGCGTATGTCTCTCATTTGCATCTAGTCCAAACCTTAATTTGAGAACATGTTGTTCTTGCTCGCTTAGATGACTTAACCACTTCCCAAGTTGCTCTTGATGCATTTTTTGTTCAACCTGATCTAAAGGCTCTTCATTATTGCTATCTGCAATCAAATCACCTAGAAAACTTCTACCATCATCACCATTTACTGGAGCATCTAAACTACTTGTCGATAAGGCTTGCCTTAAAACAGAATCTAATTCGTCGACATCAATTTCCATCGCCTCAGCAATTTCAATTCTGCTTGGCATCGCACCGAGTTTGTGTGCCAAATCCCTACTAACTTTTCTAATAGAAGCTAATCTTTCACTTAAATGAACTGGTAAGCGTATTGTTCTTGATTGACAAGCAATTGCTCTTGTCATACTCTGACGAATCCACCAAAAAGCATACGTAGAAAACTTATATCCTCTTGTAGGATCAAATTTTTCAACCGCCCTCTCCAAGCCAAGAGATCCTTCTTGAACTAAATCAAGAAGCTCAAGTCCTTTGCCTTGATATTTCTTGGCCACACTTACAACTAATCTTAAATTAGCTTTCATCATTCTTTCTTTAGCTCTTCTCCCAACTCTTATTATTCTTTTTTGCTGAGTTGTAAATTCTTTATTTTTTTCATTTAATTGGCCATCTTCAGTGAGGATCATCATTTTCTGTACTTGATTACCCAACTCGATCTCTTCAGCAGGGGTTAACAAAGGAACTCTACCGATGTTTTGCAAATACCAACTTATTGGATCATTACTCCTCCTTTTTGGTGGATCTGCTTGGGTTGAAGTTGAAGAAACCATTTTTGACCTAATAAGGTATTAAAACTCTCCTACACTTTTTAAGAAATAGCCAAATATTTAACGCGCGCTTCAGATTTCAAGTAATATTTGTACACTTATGTGTTTAAAACTATAAATAACTCTCTTAAATTGTTTCTTTCAAGATATTTGTCTCGTTTTTATATTTCTCATTAGTTTTGTCAGTTCATCCCCAATAGCAGAGGCATTTGAGCCACTTTTGCACTTTGATGCAGCAAATGAATGCAAAAGTACATATTTAGCAAAAAAATCTGTTGGTATATTTCTACACAAGGTTAAATCAATCGCAGAACTACCAGCTACAAAACCAGATAAAAGGTCACCTAATCCAGCGCGAGCTGTCTGAGAATCGGTTCCAAAAAGTTGCCATACTTTTTTATTATCAGCAATTACACTGTTAGCCCCCTTTAACAAAATACTGATATTGAATTCTTTTGCCGCATCACGAGCAAGTTCAACATTAGTCTTAGATTTGAAATTAGGAAATAATCTTCCAAATTCTTTGCTATGTGGTGTAATCCATGTCTTAAACTTTCTCTCTAAAAAAAAATTTGACCCTAACTTAGATTCCGAAATTCTATTAAGTGCGTCTGCATCCAAGATCAATAATCCTCCAAAAGCCATGAGATATTCTTTTGATTTTTGCCAATCATCATTATCAATTCCTATTCCTGGACCGACAGCTAATGAATCAAACGCACTTAAATCAATATTCTTTAATGCACTAAATAAAGATGAATTTCCATTTTGGTTAGATTGCATAGTTTCTTTTAAAACTATTTCTGGAGCAACTTGCCAAATAGATTCAGCCACTATTCCAGGGAGGACCGCAGAGATAAATCCTGCTCCACTTGATATAGCCCCTTTT
>JFLX01000107.1 GCA_000634215.1 Prochlorococcus sp. scB243_495L20
CCACTTGATATAGCCCCTTTTAATGCCAAGTATGCAGCACCAGGATATTTTTCACTTCCGGCTATTAGTAATGTTCTACCTCTTTGATATTTGTTTGAATTTTTTGGTAAAGAAGGTAAATCTATATTTTTGATATCTTTGTAAGTAACCTTAAAAATCTTTTTATCAACTTTGGACAGCTTACTATTAGGCATACCAACATCTATATGGTGCAATTCTCCAATAAAAGGTAAAGCAGAATCTTGGGTCAACCCAATTTTATAAAGACCAATAGCCAAGGTATAGTCTGCCTTTACTGCGTCATCTAAAAAAGGCTCTCCATTATCAGGACATAATCCTGTTGGAATATCAATACTTATTACTCTTCCTGATTTTTTATGAAATTTTTGATTAAACAGTTTAATTAATTTTTCATCAACTTTTCTTGTTTGATTATTACCAAAAATTGCATCAATCCAGAGCTCTTTCCCATTTGCATCAGGAGGCTCTACTAATTTTGTTACACCAATAGATGTAAGATAATTAAGGTGGTTATTTGTTAATGTTTTTTTAATCGGGAATGGACACCATACCTGAACATAAAAACCTTTCAAAAAAAGCTCTCTAGCTATTACTGCACCATCACCACCATTATGCCCAGGACCTATAAAAACAGTTATTCCATGCTTGAGAAGAGGTTTCTTTTTTAGGAGCCATCTACTAATTTGGATACCAGCTTTTTCCATCAATGCTTCTTGTGGCATTCCATCAGAAAACATTTCTTTCTCTAATATCAACATTTGCTTTGAATCAACAATTAAATGCTCAGAGTCAATTGTTGGCCATACAATTTCATTCATAATGAGTACAAAGCAATTGAAGTAATGTTCAAAAATTTAAACTTCCATGTTAAAGACACAAAAGAATAAAAAATTAGAGAACTTTTTTTCTTCTAATAATAAAACTAAAAAGAAGAAAAATATTATTGTAGGTCTTTCTGGTGGCGTAGATAGTTCCCTTTCAGCTGCTCTTCTTATAGAAAGAGGCTGGAATGTTGAGGGACTAACTCTTTGGCTAATGAAAGGACAAGGCTCCTGTTGCTCTGAAGGATTAGTTGATGCTGCTGGCCTTTGTGAAGATTTGGGAATTAACCATAAAATAATAGACTCAAGAGAAATTTTCGAAAGGGAGGTAATTAAAAAAACTACTGAAAGCTATGAGAAAGGATTCACACCACTTCCATGTTCGATGTGCAACAAGAATGTGAAGTTTGAAGAGATGCTCAATTACGCAATAAGCAAAAAAGACTTTACTCATATTGCGACCGGACATTACGCAAGGATAAAAAAATCATCTTATGCAAAAACACTTGTTTGCAAGAGCCTTGTATTTAAGGAATTCCTTCTTCTTAGAGGTGCTGACGAAAACAAAGACCAAAGTTATTTTCTTTATTCTCTTTCTCAAGAAGTACTAAGCAGATTAGAATTTCCTCTTGGTGAAATGAAAAAGGAAGAAACAAGAAGGGAAGCTCTGAGATTAGGCTTAAGAACTGCTCAAAAACCAGAAAGTCAAGATTTATGTTTAGTTGACCATTATGGATCAATGCAGATATTTATCGACAAACACATAGAACCCAAAGAAGGGGAAATTGTGCATGTAAATGGGAAAGTCCTTGGGACGCACAATGGAATTCAGCACTTTACGGTAGGTCAGAGAAAAGGCTTGGGCATTGCTTGGCCAGAGCCACTATATGTAAAAAGTTTAGACAGGGTAAAAAACATAGTTTATGTAGCAGACAAAAGTGATCTATTTAATAAAGAAGCAATAATTATTAAGGTTAACTGGGTTTCAATCGAAGAACCTGAGCAAGAGATAGAAGTAGAAGCACAAATCAGATATAGAAGTAATCCAGTAAAAGGTTCATTAATACCTTTGAAAAATTTAGATAATACCACTACAACATTTAAATTAATTTTTGAAGAAAGTCAAAGTTCAATAACGCCAGGACAAGCTGCAGTTTTTTATAAAGGAGAAATTTTATTAGGTGGTGGATTAATTAGTTAATTTTCCAAAAGGAATTTAATCCCATAAATAATATAAACAAAAACAAAATAGGTTTATCTCCAAATTTTGTATAGAAAGTCTTTTCGGATGA
>JFLX01000108.1 GCA_000634215.1 Prochlorococcus sp. scB243_495L20
TAGAAAGTCTTTTCGGATGAAAAATTAGGGAAAACTATTTCATTTTGCTCAACATCATAATCTAAAAGTTTAATTATTTTTCCATCATCTTGAACTAAGCCCGAAGGGCCGGTATTTGATACTAGTAAATTATTTTTCTTATTTTCAATACTTCTTAATCTAGCCAAAGATAGGAATTGATTATAAAGCTTAGCTGGATATGGATCTAAATTTGCTGCAGTTATTATTAGTTTTGCACCGCTATTAATAGCCTTTCTTATTTCTAGTCCATCACTAATTTCGTAACAAATAGCTACTGCTAGTGGGGGGGTGAATTTAGGATCAAAATATCTTGAATCATAGCCTGGTTTAATTCCCCCTACTGCAGATAATCCTCTTGAAAAACTATCTAGAAATCTAGGTATTTTTTCACCTATTGGAACAAGTCTATTTTTATCTATAAATGAGGTAAAAGAGTTATCTCCAATTTGGAATCCGAGTAAAGAACTTCTTAACTCATTATTTGAATTTCT
>JFLX01000109.1 GCA_000634215.1 Prochlorococcus sp. scB243_495L20
AACTCATTATTTGAATTTCTGAAACCTCCTGACAAGGTATTAACCTTAATGTCTTTAGAAAAATAAAAATTATTAGATAGAGTTCCTTCAGGAGCAACAAGAAGTTTCGCTTTGTTTGATAAAGCATATTTTTGAGCGATAGATAGCTTTTCTTCAATAAATTCATCATTTATTTTTAATTTTTCTCTTGTTGGTATATTAGTTTGCCAAATAGCTACTGGATATTCATAATTTCTTTTTATTGGAGTTGTTAAACCTCCAAATAAATGTAAGAAAATAAAAACCAAAAGTCCTAAAAGAAATATTTTTTTAAAGTAAAGTTTTCTTTCCCATCTACCTTGAATATAAAAAATCCAAAATCCAATCAATATTTGCAATACGCATAAACCACTTGCACCAATCCATCTTGCTAAACCAGCAAGATAAATATCACCCGGTATAAGACTCTCTCCTAAACCTATCCAAAAAAAAGGTGTTTGAGAAAGTATCAATTCACCAATACCCCAAGTCAAAGATAAAAAAAATACTTTTACTGTTAAAGATAATATTTTCATTTTGAAAACATCCTCTTTCCAGAGAATAATTTCAACTAACAATCCCCATAAATAAACTAATATCCCACCCAAAAAAGCGCAAAATAATAAAATTAAAATGGCAATAATTAAACTTGCAAGCCATGAAAAACCAAGCCATGTCAATGGATGAAGATCATAAAGCCAAGAATGACTTATCAAGATAAAGAAAAAACCCCAACAAAAATTTGCTATTCTCCTTTCACTTCCCTTCCATAAAATAAATAATGATATCGGCATAAAAATGAGCCAAAAATGAGTTGAGACTGAAATTCCTCCTAAAATCCCTCCTAAACAAGGGTAAAAATATTGTCTTAGACTTTTAATTTGAGTTGGGATTAACAATCTAAAATTACGAAATTAAATTTATAATCACTCATTTATTGTACCTTCATTCTGTAGACTAAGTTTTAGTGACTTTCAAAATTTAAGTGAAAGAAGTCTTTATTAGTTTTGCAGTTTTTGTTTTTTGTATTTCATTAACTCTTTTCAGTCAATTTAATTCACCACAAGTTGTTAATGCTGCTGAATCAGAAACTCATTCAGTTCAAAGAACACCTGTTGCAAAATCATCAAATGTCTCAAATAATAATTTATTTGAACTAGACCCATCAGATCCAAATCCTATACTTTTCGCTATGGCAGAAGAAACACCATCAGACAACAATTCAATTACTACAGAAAGTGGTCTAATCATTGAAGATATCGTAAACGGGGAAGGAGATGAGGCTAACTCTGGGCAAACAGTTACTGTAAACTACACAGGAACTCTAGAAGACGGGACACAATTTGATACCAGTATCGGCAGAGCTCCATTCAGCTTTCCCTTAGGTGCTGGACGAGTAATAAAAGGTTGGGACGAAGGTGTAGCAGGTATGAAAGTTGGAGGCAAAAGGAAATTAATAATACCCCCGGAACTTGGATATGGATCAAGAGGAGCTGGAAATGTAATACCTCCTAATGCGACTTTAATATTTGAAGTTGAATTATTAAAAGTCAATTAAATTAAGTAAGAAAAATATCTAAGACTTTTCAATTTAGTTAATCTCCAAGTAAGATATATACAAAACCAAATATTTGAAATGTTAAGTAAATTCATCAATTCTTTTCTAGATAAAAAATCTCCAATGACAGTCGATGCTCACTGCGATGGTCCTTGTGGTGTTTACGACCCAGCATCTACGAGAGTTGCAGCTGAAGCAGTTTTATCAATGACAAAAAAACTTATCGCATTAGAAGCTCCTTCTAGCACTGATACCGCAGAGTGGGCTGCTTACAGTAATACATTTTCTAGATATGTTGCAGTTAAAGAAGAGCAAGCAAAAGAAACAAAGAAAGAGATTCTAATCTTGTGGACAGATTACTTTAAGCCAGTTCACTTAGAAACTTATCCAGACTTACATGAAACTATTTGGAAGGCGGCCAAATTATGCAGTGCATGCAAAGTTAATATTGACTTAGCCCAAGCTGAAGAACTCATGAGTTATGTAGAAAAAATTCATAATATTTTCTGGGCTTCAAAAGGAAGATCAGACGCTTTTGTAAAAGCTAGTTAATCAGAGTTATTTTCAAAAGTTTTTTTGATTTTATTTTATTTTTTTTAGGTTTAAGAAAAACCGCGATTATTAGTGGTGAATCTATGTTTCCTTACCTAAAAGGAGGAGATATTGTATTTTTTAAAAAATATAAAAAGAATAAATCAATACTTAAAAATCGACAAATAGTTATTTTTAATCATCCAATTAAAAATAAAAAACTAATAAAGAGGATAAATTCAGTAAATCAAAATAACGTTGAGGTTATTGGCGACAATATTGAATTTAGCGAAGATAGTAATAAATTTGGATTAATCAATAACGAAAAAATAATTGGGATTGTCACCTCTAAATTAATTATTCCTAAATTAAAAAATTTTTTAATTCAAAAAAACAGAAGCACTTCTTTGAATCCAAAATAATCCCAAAGAAAAGGAAAGCCCTCCTGCGACAGCTATTAGTCTTTTAATAAATTTTTGACTTGCTTTAAAGGTAGTAAAAGATATTAAACAAGTAAAAAGATTCATACTTATGAGTGAACCAATCAAATATGAAATCAAATATAAGCAAGCGCTTGTTAAAGGTAGTGCTAAAGCAGGAAGAACTGCAAGAAAATGTGAGCCTCCAGCTATACCGTGTAGTAAGCCTAAACCAGTCAAAGCATGTGAATGCTTATTATTTTTTTTTTGTTCCTTAACATGAAAGTGAAAGTGACGATGGGCAATTCCATTCTCATGCTTATGGGAATGCGAGTGGATACTTAATTGAAAAGAATTTTTTATAGCAAATACTCCAACAATTAGAAGTGAAATTCCAACTAGGAATTCGGCAATACTAGAAAATTTATTTAATGGCGTATTATCCTTAATAAAAATCGCTAGAAAAGCTAACAAGAGGACGCCTGAAGAATGTCCCAAGCCCCATGAGAAACTATTTTTAAGAGCTTTTTGGGGATTATTAATCGCTACTGGTGCCATTGCAATTAGATGATCAGCGCCACTAACTACATGCACAAATCCTGCAATTATACCTGTTAAAATTACAGCCTGCATATATATTCAGTACAACTCTGTTTATTCAATTTTATAGCACGATTTGAAGTCAATATTAAATTGAGTTAAATAATTTCTTGAACGATTGTTCAATATCAGCTTCTCTCATAAAAGTTTCACCAATTAATACTCCCATGATTCCAATAGATCTAAGCGATTCTAAATCTTCGGCACAATTAATTCCAGATTCACTTATGGGAATAATATTTTGTTTTAAAAATATATCTGCATATTTATGCATCAATTCTTTTGATGTTTTTAAATCCGTTTTAAAAGTCTTTAAGTCCCTATTATTTATTCCAATCAAATTAAAAGATTTTAACTTTAGAATCCTTTCTATTTCATTAGAGTTGTGTACTTCAACAAGAACACTCATCTTTAAATTATCAGCTATTTTCTTTAAATAAATTAAATCATCATCACTTAAAATCGCAGCGATTAATAATATTGCATCAGCACCAGATACCCTTGCTTTATAAATCTGATAAGCAGAAATAATAAAATCTTTGCAGAGTAGAGGGAGATTAGTTGATTTCCTTACAGTTTCGAGTATTTCATAACTACCTTGAAAAAACCTTTTATCGGTAAGTACTGAGATACATGATATACCTAATCCTTCATAACAAATTGCTATGTTTGCAGGGTTAAAATCTTTTCTAATAACTCCTTTACTCGGACTAGCTTTTTTTATTTCAGCAATAACTCCTGGTTTTATTTTTGACTCCAAGATATTTTTGTAAAAATCTTTGGGAGTAGGAAGTTTTTCAATCTTTTTTATGAGATCTTCTAAAGAGACTAATTTTTTAAAATTCTTAATTTCAATATCCTTGTGCCATACAATTTCTTCCAGAATATTTTTTGCTTGTGCTTCTCTATGAGGTACAGCATATTCTAAATTTTCAACCCTTACCGTTGGATTTGGTGGCCTGCGTCTTATCTCCATTAATTTTAAATATTATTTTATTTGAGAAGCTGCCTGTTTATATGCAACCTCAACTACTTCACTAAGAGTAGGATGAGTATGAACTTCTTTAGATAATTCAATTACATCTTGGTTCCTAGAAATAGCGTTCGAAATTTCTTGAATTAAATCAGCTGCATGTAACCCAAAAATATGAGCACCTAATACTTTCCCATTATTTTTATTGAAAATCAACTTTAGCAATCCATCACTCTCTAATTCGGCCAATGCTTTTGAATTAGCCTTAAAGAAACTTTTGACAACTCCCAAAGTAAAATTTTCTTTTGTAGATATCTCTTTAGCTTCAACTTCAGAGAGACCAACTGAACTTATCTCTGGGTGAGTAAAGGTTGCTGCGGGGATACTTTTATAGTTAATTTCAACATTACCACCGCAAATATTATCAACAGCAATAGTACCCTGCGCTGCAGCTGTATGGGCAAGCATTAGTTTGCCCGTTACATCTCCAACAGCCCAAATGTTAGGTATTATTTCATTACCATTCTTAACTCTCATTTGATCATCTACAGGAATGAAACCTTTTACTGTTTCGATACCAACCGACTCAAGATTTAAGTTATTACTATTAGGACTTCTGCCAGTTGCGACTAGTACAGCATCAACTTCTAAAGTTTCTACAACTTCCTTAGATTTTGCATCCGTCAGTTCTATTTTTACAGGGCATCCAGGTGTTATTTTTGTCGCAAAGACATTTGATTTTGTATCTATATCTCTTGCTTGAATAAGGTTCTTCTTAGCGATTTTAGTGATGTCTGGATCAAATGTTGGCATAATATTCTCCAAAGCCTCGATCATGGTAACTTCACAACCAAGCGCGGTATAAACATCAGCAAATTCTAGACCTATATATCCACTTCCAATAATTGCTATCCATCTTGGAAGCCACTCAAGTTTAACCGCATCATCGCTAGTAAATACGGTCCTATTATCCAAAGTTATTCCACGGGGCACAAAAGGAGAAGAGCCTGTTGCTATAACAATATTCTTACATGTAAAAATCTTATCAATTCCGTTTTTATCTCTTACACCTACTTTTTGATTTCCCTCAATTCTTCCAATGCCCAAAATAATTTCAACTCCACTCCTTTGAAGAGTTTTTGTTAAATTTTCTCTAACATTTAAAACTAAATTATTTGCATGATCTGCAATTTTTGATCTCTCGAACCTTACTGGTGAAGCATGTATACCAAATTTAGCTAAATGTTCATAATTAGCTATTTCTCTAACTTTTCCACTTGCAGCCAAAAGAGCTTTAGATGGAACACAACCCTTGTTAACACAAGTGCCTCCCATATCAGAAGATTCTACTATTGCGACTTTCAGCCCCTTACCAGCAGCATGTTTAGCGGCATCAAAACCCCCATATCCTGCTCCTATTACGATTAAATCAAAATCAAAACTTGAATCAGTCACTTTTTATTTATTTATTTAGAGGTGTATGCGACTCTTTTTCGTTCTAATAATAACGGAACTGCAACACAAGCCACATTCAATGATTCTACAATCTCACTATGCGGAATTGTAATTGTTTCATTAAAAGCTTCTTGAATTTTTTTATGAATACCTTGACCTTCATTACCCAAAATTAATGCCGTACGTCTAGACCAATCAACTTCCCAGTAAGGTTTTGAAGGTTTTTTTGAACTCTCATTATGGCTACTAGTAGAGAAAATCTTAAATCCTAAATTTGATAATTCAGACAAAGACTTAAGTAAAGAATTTAATATTTCTTCTTCAATGCCATCAAATCTTAAAAATGGCAGATGAAAAACTGCACCTGAGGATGCTCTTAATACCTTTTGGCCTAATGGGTGCGCACCTCCAGCTAAATAAATTGCACTAACTCCCGCAGCTAAAGCAGTTCTAAATAGATTACCCATATTCCCAGGATCTTGAATTCTATCGAGAACAAGAACAAAATCATCTTTTCTATGAAATTGATAAT
>JFLX01000110.1 GCA_000634215.1 Prochlorococcus sp. scB243_495L20
CATCTTTTCTATGAAATTGATAATTAGGTATTGCTGAAATCTCTACTAAAGCTGCTATTCCATCTGGATTAATTGTTGAAATCGCAGATGCCAAGACTTCCTCTGAGACAATATTTATAAATGACTCATCAAATTTTTTGCTTAAATTTTGATTCTTTCTTAGCCATTTTTCGGTAACTAAAATCTTAGTTGGATTTTTCCCAGACTTCAGCAATTCTTCAATGAGATGTGTACCCTCTATGCAAAAAAAGTCTTGATCTTTTGGAGATGATCCCCTTTTAAAAGATCTAAATCTTTTAACTAGATTATTGTTTTTACTAGTTATTTTTAAAAAAGTATTTTCTATGAGTATTTTAAAAATTTATTATCAACTATATTTTAATTACAAAAATATTTTGATCAATTATTTATTAAATTTTTATTTCTCAAGAAATCATATAATACATTTTCACTTTTAATTAATATTCATGACGTTACATAGGGTGGACTTAATATTATTAGTTTGTCATGATGAATCTAATAAATTAAGTCTTAATGATTTGCGGAAGCAAAACGAAGTCATATCTTAAATCGCAAAATTTAAAGATTCTTGGCCAAGGCAAGTTAAATGGAATAGTTAAAATAAGTGGTGCGAAGAATTCCGCCTTAGTTTTATTAGCCTCATCATTGCTAACTAATGAAAAAATAATTCTTGAAAATGTACCTTTTCTCACTGATATTGAAAAGATGGGGAATATCTTAAAGAATTTAGGAATTAATTTAGTTCGCAAAAACAACCTATTAGAAATAGATCCAACAACTATATCGATTAAAGAACTTCCATATGAACTTGTTAAAGGATTAAGAGCTAGTTTCTTTTGTATAGGTGCACTATTAACTAAATTTGGAGAAGCTCAAGTACCGTTACCTGGTGGATGCAATATTGGTTCAAGGCCAATAGACGAGCACATTAATGGATTAATCGCACTAGGAGCAGACATTATTATTGAAGAGGGAATTGTAAAGGCAAAAACAAGAGGGAACAAAAATAGACTTCATGGCACTCATATTAAATTAAATTGTCCAAGTGTTGGTGCGACTGAAACTTTAATAATGGCAGCATCTTTAGCCAAAGGAAGAACTACTATTGAAAATGCTGCTAGAGAGCCTGAAGTTCAAGATTTATGCCAAATGCTCAATAAAATGGGGGCAAAAATTTATGACTCTGGTAAAGAAACAATTATTATTGATGGTGTTAATAAGCTTGGCGGATGTACCCATAAAGTAATTCCAGACCGAATAGAAGCTGGAACTTTTCTAATAGCTGCTGCTGCAACTTCCTCTTCAATAACAATTTCTCCAGTAATCCCTCATCATCTTGAAGCTGTCACTAATAAGCTTCAAGAGAGTGGGAGTAAAATTACGATTAAAGGTAATTCAATTTCTATCAAGAGTAAAGAGATTAAAGGAGTAGATATTGAAACAGCTCCTTTCCCAGGCTTTCCTACTGATTTGCAGGCACCATTTACAACTCTAATGACAATCGCAAATGGTGAATCAAAGATAACTGAAACAATTTTCGAAAACAGAATGAATCATATCTATTTACTTAATGAAATGGGCGCCCGTATAAAACTAAACAAAAACGTTGCTCACATCAAAGGTGTTAAAACAATTAATGGGATGAATCTAGTTGGCTCAGATCTAAGGTCATCAGCTGCATTAATAATTGCAGGAATCATCGCAAAAGGTAGTAGTAATATCTATGGATTAGAACATCTAGATAGAGGTTATGAAAACTTTGAATTAAAACTAAAAAATCTAGGTGTAAAAATAATGAGAGAGATCAGTAAAAGTACTTTTGAGGAAAATGGATATAAAATTGAACCTAAATCTGAGAAACTTTCAAAACTGGAAGCCGCTTAGTCTTTCCCAAATTTATTTTAAAACTAAGATAGTTGATTCAAACGTAAGCAATATTGATTAGCGAAATACAACCCAAAAATAATATAAACAAAACTAGAAAGCGATTAGACCAGATTTTATTTAAACCATGAAATTTGAATTCGTTCATGCCCAAGTTCCGATATTAGATCCGAATATTGTAAGTATAGTTACTGCAATAAAAAGATAAGGTACAAATTTAGTGGATAGTTTTTTAGCTTGAGTTTTAGACATTTGTTGTTTATTTTTAAATATAACACAATATTACTAATCATGAAGCTATCTGCTTTTAAAAAAGATTTTTAAGCGCATTTAATCACAAAAATGTGTCATAAATGCTTAAAATTTCTTTTTCTCCTCATTTCTTGTTGGCAAATGCAA
>JFLX01000111.1 GCA_000634215.1 Prochlorococcus sp. scB243_495L20
ATGCAATAAATAATTCTATGTTTTTATCGAAAAGATTTACTATTAAAAACGTTTTTTTGATAACTCTTCTTTGGCCAAAACAATAGTCAATAAGTTGATTTTTGTTATAATAAAAAAGTTCATTTTTTCAAAAGCCTTGGGAGCGTGGTGGAATTGGTAGACGCACCGCACTCAAAATGCGGCACCTTCGGGTATGTCGGTTCAAGTCCGACCGCTCCCACTTTGATGAATACCTATAGTCGATTCGATATATCTTTCAAAAAAGGAAAAGGTTGTTGGTTATGGGACAAAACAGGTAAAAGGTATCTTGATGCAGTCGCTGGTATCGCAACTTGTAGTCTTGGTCATAGCGACAGAGTTTTAAGAAGAAGGTTATCAACTCAACTAAAAAAGATTCAGCACATTTCTAATCTCTATAAAATTGAAGAACAAGAACAATTAAGCAGAACTTTAACGAATATGAGTTGTGCTAAAAGCGTCTTCTTCTGTAATAGTGGTGCGGAAGCAAATGAATCAGCAATTAAATTAATTAAAAAATATGGGAATAAAACAAATAAAGGCAAAGAATCAATTATTCTCGCAGCAGAATCCAGCTTCCATGGAAGGACGCTTGCAGCTTTGAGTGCCACTGGACAACCAAAATATCAAAAAGGTTTCGAACCAATGATTCAAGGGTTCAAATTTTTTAAATTTAACAATTTTGATTCGGTAAAAAAATTATTTGAAGAGTGTGAAAATAATGATCAGAAAATTTCCGGCGTTTTAGTTGAACCAATTCAAGGCGAAGGCGGCGTAATTCCTGGAAGTAAAATATTTTTTAAAAGCCTGAGAGAAATATGTGATAGATATAATTCTCTTCTCATTTTAGATGAGGTCCAAAGTGGAGTAGGTCGAACTGGGAAAATGTGGGGTTATGAGAATTTAGGAATTGAACCTGATGCATTTACCCTTGCTAAAGGATTAGGAGGAGGTCATGCGATTGGAGCATTATTGGTAAAAGAAAAAGCCAACATTTTTTCTCCAGGGGATCATGCAAGCACTTTTGGAGGGAACCCATTTGCTTGTAAAGCTGCCCTAACTGTATTAGAAGAAATAAACAGAAGAAATATTATCAATAATGTTTATCTAAGAGGGGAACAATTAAGTGCTGGTTTTGAAGAATTGTCAAAAAAATTTCCAAATATTATTAGCGGGAAAAGAGGTTTAGGTTTAATACAAGGTCTTGTGATCAATGATGATTATGCTGATGCAAAAAATATTACATTAAAAGCTTTTGATAAAGGATTACTGGTAGTTCCTGCAGGAGGAAATGTTGTAAGGATTGTCCCGCCATTAGTTATTTCTCGAAGAGAAATTAATATTCTTTTGGATAAGCTAAATTCAATTTTTGAAGAGTTATAGCAATTAATATTTTGAAAAATGCGTATTTAAAAACTTTTGAATTATTCTCTCCTAAATATGAAAGGGATAATATCAAGCTAGGTTTATCAAGAATTAAAAAAGCACTTCAAGAGCTCGGTAATCCTTGCAAGAATATCCCTGCGATACAAATTATTGGAACCAATGGGAAAGGATCAATCGCGGCATATTTAGAAAGTATACTTTTTGAAGCTAAAAGGAATTTCGGGATAACGACATCTCCTCATCTTTTGGATGTATGCGAGAGGATTAGAGTTAATAAAAAAAATATTAATAAAACTGATTTTGAAAAAATCTATAGTTTAATAGAAAATAATTTTTCAAAATTTGAATTAACTCCTTTTGAAAAAATCATTTGCTGCGCACTAAACTTTTTTGACCATCAAAAAGTTGAATTACTCATTCTTGAAGCTGGCTTAGGGGGACGATTAGACGCGACAACAGCCCATAAATCTAGACCAATCATTGCTGTTGGGAATATTGGCTTAGACCATAAAGAATTTCTTGGAGATACGATTGAAAAAATTGCAGAAGAAAAATTAGCAGTTATTGAAAAAAACTCAATTGTCATCTCTTGCAATCAAAATAGTCAAGTTGAAAATTTAATAACAAAAAAAGTTAAAGAGGTAGGAGCAGAAATTATTTGGAAAGATTCAATTTCAAACAGCTATGAGCTTGGATTAAAAGGAATTTTTCAAAAGCAAAATGCTTCAGTAGCTGTTGGAGCAATTGAAGCGCTGAATAATTTGGGATTTAAGATAGAAGATAAACACATATATGAAGGTCTTAAAAAGACAACTTGGAACGGAAGGCTAGAAATCATAAATTATTTTGGCAAAGAAATTCTTGTAGATTGTGCGCATAATTATCCTGCTGCAAAAGCACTCTCTAATGAGCGAAGAAATTGGGAGAATGAAGATAAAGGAATTTATTGGATTTTAGGTGTCCAAAGACAAAAAGATATTTACGCAATATTAAAAACACTTCTAAAGAAAAATGATCGCTTATTACTTGTGCCAGTTCCAAACCAACCGAGTTGGCAATTAAATGATCTCTCTCAGATAAAAGAAATTGACTTTCAAAAAGCTATTGAATTTAACACATTTGAACTTGCCATTGAGTATTTATTTTCTCTGGAAAAATGGCCACCTAATCATCCTGTTCTAACAGGTTCTATTTTTTTAGTTGCTGAATTTATTAAATTTGCAAATAAACAGAAATGTTAATTTTTAAATTGTTCTTTTACTTCCCAACCTTCCAATTTTCCTGGATTTAATAGCCCTTTAGGGTCAAATCTTAATTTCGCTTTTACCTGATCTGCATCCACCACTCCGAGACCTCCACCTTCAACTGTTAAAACATGAGGATTAAAAATAAACGCTCCAAGTTTCTTGCAATCTTCCATTATTTCTATTAATTCTTCTGCCCCATTCCACTTTAAGACAGGCAAAGCAGCTAATCGTGGTGATCCTTGTTGAGAAACTGCCTCTAAATGCCAAAGAACTTTTTTACCCCATTTTTTTCTCAAAAAATTAATTAATTCTAGTTCATTATTAAGTGGCAAAAGCATCTGTAAATACGTCCAATTTTTATCCCTAGACCTCATATGAAGAGTTGTATGATTCCATACGACTTCAGAAATTCCATTAACGAGCTTTTCTTCTTCCCCAAGTAGGGTAGATTCAACTTTAAATTTTTTACAAATTATTTCGATGGTTTTTATCCCCCCAAGAGTAGATTGTATTAATATCTTGTGACTTCTAGATTTACCTTTAAACCATTTTGGCATTTGATCTACAATTTCTTCTTCAAGAATTGCTCCTAATTTCAGATTAATTGCTGCGCTAGTAAGAGTTTTTAATATTTCAATTGTTTTTTTAAATTCAATACAGTCGATAACTAATGAGTACCACTTACGTTTGATATCAGTAGCAAGTAATAAGGAAGTAATTATTCCATTAGTACCATAAGCATGATTAAGAGGTTCGGATTCTGCAGCATCAAATTTTAATAATGCAGGTTTTTCATTCATCGTTACTGCCTCTAAACCTATGAGATTTCCTGGATCCCTTAAAAATCCCCATCTAATGGAACCAATACCTCCTGATCCACCTGCAATAAAACCTCCAATTGTTGCAGTTTTCCAAGTACTAGGAAGTAATCTCAATTCCCTCCCATATTTCTCTAATTTTTTATTCAAATCTCCCATAACACAGCCAGACTGTACTTTTACAAAGCCTGTATCTGGATCAAATTCCTCTAACTTATTAAATCGACTCATCTGCATTACCACTCCTTTAAATAATGGGACAGCTTGTCCATAATTACCTGTACCTGAACCCCTTAAAGTAAGTGGGATAGATAATTCCCAACAAATTTCGGCTACTTTCTTTACCGCTTTGTGATCACTAGGTCTTACCACCAAATCAGCAATACATTCGTCTAATTTTTCAGTAAGGATTGGAGAGTAGTTATAAAAATCTTTTGAAAGTCTTTTTACATCGGATTTATTTTCAATGATCTCTAAGTTTTTGACTTCTCTAAATTTGTCTATAAATTTAAGTTTTGATATCATTGATAAGATTTTTGTGATTTGTATATAAATTAGCCAATTAGCAATATAAATCGCCGTTAATAAATACTTTTCTCTTTAAATTACTCGAAAAAACATCTGCCCATCTTTGTGCATCCAAAATCACAAAATCAGCAGGACAACCTTTTTTAATTAAACCATCCCATTTTAAATTTAATAATCTGCTTGGAGCAAAAAAAATAGAAGATAGAGTCATTCTCTCCCAGGGATTTAGTTGAAGCATAGGTATCGAGCAAGACAACATATAAAAAGGGTCAAAATTACCAAATGGGTACCAAGGGTCTTGAACATTATCACTACCAAGAGATACATCCACATGTGATTTTTGTAATTGCTTTATTGGCGCAACTGGTCTTTTTAACGAAGTAGTTTTATTACTTCGATTGAGCAGCCAAAAATTTGTTAGGGGTAAGGCAATAACCTTAATATTTTTTTCAGCCATTTTTTCTCCTAAATTTAAAATCTCTCTATCACTTAAAGAAATAAGACTACTCAAATGACTACAAGTGATCGGAACACTATTAATTTTTAAATTTTCGATTGTTTCTAATAAAACTTTTATTCCCGCTCCAGGTGCAATAATTGATTCATCTATATGCAAATCTATTTCTAATTTATATTTACTAGCAAGAAGAATCATCTTTGCTAGAAATTTGCTTGTATTTTTTTTATTGAAAGGGGGTACAATAACACCTCCTAAAATGCCTCCATTAGATGAAAATATTTTTGCCAAATCTTCGCCATCAGTTGTACCCCAGAATTCCAATGGAGCTAAAGCAACGTATTGTAAAGTCAACTCAGGTGAAAATTTTTTTTGTAATTTAAAAAGTTCAATCCAAATATCAATAGATTGTCCTTTGTATGTATCAATATGACTTCTAATAGCTCGGTATCCGTTTTTTATGGCAAGTTTTAATGATTTCTCAACTCTTTCAAG
>JFLX01000112.1 GCA_000634215.1 Prochlorococcus sp. scB243_495L20
CTACATCGATAATGAGGTTTTTTATATCTTCTATTAAACAAAGGCTTCTGGGAATAAGAACCTCAGCTGTGCCGGAATTACTCCAATTTTTAAATTTTCTCTTATTTTAAATCATAAGAAAACTTTACTGAATTAGAAAATAATTCAAATTTCGCTAAAAGATAAAAATAACTATGAAAAATTACCCTTGAGTTGTTAAATTTATAAATGTGAGGCGGGCGTCGCCAAGTGGTTAAGGCAGCGG
>JFLX01000113.1 GCA_000634215.1 Prochlorococcus sp. scB243_495L20
GGCAGCGGCTTGTGGCGCCGCTATTCGGGGGTTCGAATCCCCTCGCTCGCCCTCAAAAATATTGCAGCAAAATTATTTAACTTGTAATTTTGAATTAAAGAATCATAAAAAATTCCCAGCAAAGTGCTAACAAAAACAAAATCAGACTATAAACAATCTCAGAAGAATTCAACTACTGGTAGTTATTGGATAACCACATTTGGATGCCAAATGAACAAGGCTGATTCTGAGAGAATGGCTGGGACATTAGAAAAGATGGGATATATAAGAGCAGATAATGAATTAAATGCCGATTTGGTCCTCTACAATACATGCACAATCAGAGATAATGCGGAGCAAAAAGTTTATAGTTTTCTAGGAAGACAAGCTAAAAGAAAGCACAAAACACCTAACTTAAAACTTGTTGTTGCAGGTTGTCTTGCGCAGCAAGAGGGAGAGTCCTTATTAAGAAGAGTCCCAGAACTTGATCTTGTTATGGGGCCTCAACACGTAAATAATCTTGAGAATCTTCTCGGGAAAGTTGATTTAGGAAATCAAGTTGCTGCCACAGAAGAAACCTTCATTTCTGAAGACATAACGAGTGCCAGAAGAGAAAGCTCTATTTGTGGCTGGGTTAATATCATTTATGGATGCAATGAAAGATGTTCATATTGTGTAGTCCCCTCTGTTAGAGGAAAAGAGCAATCAAGATATCCAAATGCGATAAAAAATGAGATCCAAAAATTAGCTGATGATAATTTTAAAGAAATTACTCTTTTGGGTCAGAATATTGATGCTTATGGTAGAGACCTTCCAGGAACTACAAAAGAGGGGAGAAAAGAAAACACTCTAACTGATCTTTTGTATTATATTCATGATGTTAAAGGAATTCGCAGAATAAGATTTGCTACTAGTCATCCAAGATATTTTTCAAAAAGGTTGATTAAAGCTTGTTATGAACTTGATAAAGTCTGTGAACATTTCCATATTCCCTTCCAAAGTGGAAATGATGAAATCTTAAAACAAATGTCAAGAGGGTATTCAATTAAAAAGTATAAAAATATTATTGAGAATATAAGGTCATTAATGCCAGATGCATCAATCACTGCTGACGCAATAGTTGCTTTCCCAGGAGAAACCGAACAACAGTATCAAGATACATTAAAGCTAATATCAGAAATTGGTTTTGATCAAGTAAATACGGCAGCATATTCTCCAAGACCAAATACACCTGCAGCAGTTTGGTCGAATCAAATTTCTGAAGAGAAAAAAAAAGCTAGATTAAAAGAAATTAATGATTTAGTCGAAAAAACTGCTAGGACAAGAAATCAAAGATACATAAACAATATTGAAAGCGTTTTAATTGAGGGCTTAAATCCAAAAAATTCCTCGCAAATTATGGGTAGAACTAGAACAAATAGATTAACTTTCGCAGAGATTCCCAAAAACATTAATTTTAATTTTTCATTGGGAGATGAGATAGATGTCAAGATAAATGAAGCAAGACCTTTTTCTTTAACAGGCGAACTTTATTTATAATCTTTTTAAATGATAAGGGGGCAAAAAAAATGTATTGGTTTAATATTTGGTGGTAATTCCAATGAGCATGAAGTATCGATATCCTCTGCAAAAACAGTTTTTCAAGCATTTAATTCAGAAATAAATAAAGAACGCTACACAATTAAAACCTTTTACATAAACAAATATGGAGATTGGCTTGATAGTCATCTCTCAGAAAACATACTAATTGGAAGAATTGAAAACGATAAAACAAATCAACAAGAAATTTTTAATCAGAAAAAAATCAACTTCCTTGAGGGAATTGAATTTCAAAATGTTGATGTTTGGTTTCCTCTTTTACATGGATTTAATGGTGAAGACGGATCAATTCATGGCTTACTTAGATTTACTAATAAACCTTTAGTAGGATGTGGAATTATTGGCTCTGCACTTGGAATGGATAAAATATTGATGAAAACAATTTTTTCAAATCTTAAACTTCCACAGGTTAATTATCTAGTTTTTCAAAATGAAAATCTCAACGATAAGAAAGTAAAAAATAAAATAATTAATGAAATTTTAAAAAAATTCAAATTTCCTGTTTTTGTTAAACCATCGAACTCCGGATCATCTCTTGGCATCTCCAAAGTCAAAAATGAATCAGAAATATTACAAGCATTAGAAAAGGCTAGGGAAGTAGATTCAAGAATTTTAATAGAAGAAGGTTTAGAGGTAAGAGAAATTGAATGCGGAATAATTGGGAATTCAAAACTCCTTACCTCTGAGATAGGCGAGGTAAATTACGAAAGTGATTGGTATGATTACGATTCAAAATATCACTCAAATAATAAAATAATCATCCCAGCACAAATAGATTCTGCAATCACAAAAGAAATTAAAAAAATTGCTATTAAAAGTTGTAGAGCACTAAATATTTTCGGTTTTGCAAGAGTAGATTTCTTTTTAGAAAAATCTTCAAATAAAATTTTGCTAAATGAAATAAATACAATTCCTGGTTTTACAAAAAACAGTATGTTTCCAATGCTTTGGAAAGCTTCAGGCTTAAAAATGGAACAACTTGTGGCTAAACTGGTAGAGATATCTTTAGATTTGTAATTTAAATCAAATGTTGCATGGACTACTTTGGTTACCATTACTTCTAATCTTCATTTTATTAACTGCACTTGGGTGGTTAGAAAGAAGAAGGCAAAATCTTTTTAGAAGTTGGGCGAGTGATTCTGAACTATGCAAGTTAGACAGTTCAAGCGCAGCATCCTTAAAAGATGGTGAGTTAAAATGGAGCTTATTTGAAGCTGGCAAATTTGAAGAAAAAGATTGTTTTATAATAAAGAAACTGGAATTAGTTGAATTAATGGCACTAACTTCAGGAGAAGCTCCACTAACAAGTGAATCTCAAGGTAAGTGCAGGTTGAGATTAGTAGGGGATGGGAAAGAGATGGATGTACCATTTTCAGATGCAGAGCAAGCGAGAGAATGGATGGACCAACTGATGGAAAAAGCTCGCTGTGATTTGTGAAAAACCAAAAAAGAATCAATAATAGAAGCTTTTTTTTTCTAATTTCATTTTTATTTTTAACGACATTATTAAATATAAAAAGTCTCAAAAAAGTTTATATACAGGATATTAGGATTTCTGGTAGTGAATTATTTTCGCAGAATGATGTGGTAAAAAATTCATCTTTAAATTTTCCAATCCGACTAATTTTTGTTGAAACCAATCTGTTAGAAAAAGAATTAAAACAAAATTTATCCCTCAAGAATGTTTCGGTAAGCAGAGAATTATTTCCTTTTGGTTTGAAAATTATTGTTAATACAAGAATCCCAATAGCTTACGGTGAGAGAATGTTAAATGACGAAAAAATATTAGGCTTCATTGATAAAGATGGAATTTTCATAAATAAACAAAATGTGGACGAAAAAAATTTGAATAAATTAACCATTCAAGTTTTTGGCTGGAAAGAAAAATTTAAAAAAATATTATCTGAAATTTTTATCGCTATAGAGAATTATGAATTAGAGATAGTTAAAGTAACCTTCTCAAACGATGGATTTCTAACTGTTGAGGAAAAAGATTTAAAAACAATATTTTTAGGATTTAAGCCAAATTTAATCAACTATCAATTACAAAAAATAAATAATCTTAAAAATCAACTTAAGAAAAATAGCTTTTCAAAAAAAATAGATAATATTGATCTTACCAACCCAGATAAACCAAAAATAAAAGTGTTCAAACCCTAATATTTGAAAAAGGATTCTGAGTAATTTTTTTTAATTATTGTAGTGTTGATATGGGTTTTGCATTCAAAAAAAATATTTAATAAATAAATATTTTTAGGATTTTCCTCAACAAATTCCTACAGATGAGCTCAGTAAGTTCATAATGCACCCAATACTAGTATTAGATTCCTATTAAGAGATGAGCTTCGGTAACAATCCAAACTTTGATCAATCGAGAGAAATCCTTCCAAGCCAAAACGCCAAAATAGAAGTTATTGGTGTAGGTGGTGGCGGCAGTAATGCGGTAAATAGAATGATTAATAGTGATTTAGAGGGTGTTTCATTCAGAGTCCTCAATACCGATGCACAAGCCCTACTACAATCTTCTGCAGAGAGTAGGGTGCAACTTGGACAAAACCTCACTAGAGGTTTAGGTGCAGGAGGAAATCCAAGTATTGGACAAAAAGCAGCCGAAGAATCCAAAGAAGAGCTTCAACAAGCTTTAGAAGGATCTGATCTGGTTTTTATAGCCGCTGGAATGGGTGGAGGAACTGGCACAGGTGCAGCTCCCGTTGTTGCAGAAGTAGCCAAACAAAGTGGGGCTCTAACAGTAGGTATAGTAACCAAACCATTTTCTTTTGAAGGGAAAAGAAGAATGCGTCAAGCAGAGGAGGGGATCGCAAGACTAGCTGAAAACGTCGATACTCTTATAGTTATTCCAAATGATCGATTAAAAGACGTTATAGCAGGAGCTCCTCTTCAAGAAGCATTTAGGAATGCTGATGATGTTCTAAGGATGGGCGTCAAAGGTATTAGTGACATAATTACTTGCCCAGGATTAGTTAATGTTGATTTTGCAGATGTAAGATCAGTCATGACGGAAGCTGGCACTGCTCTTCTAGGAATAGGTATAGGTTCAGGAAGATCAAGAGCTCTAGAGGCAGCACAGGCAGCAATGAATAGTCCTTTATTAGAAGCAGCTAGAATTGATGGAGCCAAAGGCTGTGTTATAAATATTACCGGTGGCAAAGACATGACTTTAGAAGACATGACCTCGGCATCCGAAATTATTTATGATGTTGTTGATCAAGAAGCAAATATTATTGTTGGTGCAGTTGTCGATGAAGCAATGGAAGGGGAGATTCAAGTTACTGTAATTGCCACAGGATTTGAAACAACCCAACCATTAAACCAGCAAAGAATAAAAAACAGACTATCTAATCAACCTATTTATAAATTTTCCGATAATAAAGAATCAGGAGCAAGTATTCCTGAGTTTTTGAAATTAAGGCAAAATAAAAAAGATATTGGTTGAAATGTAAAATAGAGTGACTCGGTTATCTCGCCTGCCTCAAGCATCCCTTGTGGCTGCTACCTTCCGGTCCTGACCAGGTTTAGGCGTTAAAACCGCGAAAGGCCGAGTCAAAATCATACTAGCAATTCTTGATTAAAAAAGATACATAAATTTATTATGTTACCTTCAGACCTAGTTAATTATAAAAAAAAATCTCGCAAAATCATTGCACTAACAGCATGGGACTCCATATCAGGATCTATAGCAGAACAAGCAAATGTTGATCTTGTACTAGTAGGAGATTCATTAGCAATGGTGTGCTTGGGATACAAATCGACATTGCCATTAACTTTAGAAAACATAATTTATCATACCAATGCTGTTTCAAGAGGATTTATGAAGAAAATTGAGGAACAACCTCTAGTCGTTTCAGATATGCCTTTTCTGACTTACCAATGTGGTGAAAATAAAGCTGTTGAGTATGCAGGAAAAATCATTCAGAGCACTTATGCAAAAGCTGTAAAAGTAGAAGGAGCTGAACCAGAAATACAAAAAGTTATTTCTAGATTAATAAGAATGGGAATCCCTGTTATGGGTCATATAGGTCTTACACCACAAAGCTATCTAAATATTGGATTAAAAAAACAAGGAGAAAGCTTAGCAAGCCAAGAAAAAATCAAGAAAGAGGCTTCGATACTTGAAGAATTAGGATGTTTTTCAATAGTTCTTGAACATATTCCTGATTTGCTTGCTAAAGAAATACAAAATTCTTTATCAATTCCCACAATAGGCATCGGTGCAGGTAATTATTGCGATGGACAAGTAAGAGTTACTGCAGATTTGTTAGGCCTCAATGATGATCAACCACCATTTTGCCAACCAATTATCCAAGGCAAGAAACTATTTAAGGATAAATTAAAAGAATGGGTAGACTCTGAAAGACTTAATTAATCTCATCCCACCACTTAAACATAGAAATAAGAACTTGATTGCTTAGTTCCATGCCTTTAGGCTCACTTAAGAAGAATCTATTCCCCTTTTTTACTAATAGTCCACTTTCAAGAAACCTTTCCCATTCTTCAAGCAATTTACTGAAGTTGCTCTCAAATTTTTCGTTTCCCCAATTTTGTTCTTTAAACACCTCTTTGATATCTACGCCCTCTTTGAGTCTTAATCCCAACATTATTTTCTCATCAAGTTCTTTATAGACAAACTCCTTATTAGTTAGGGATGAATCTAAATTATTTTCGTATTGTTTAGTTACCCATTCTTTGTATTCTTTACTAACTCTTGGTCTAGTTAACTTTTCCCCCCAAGGTGAACTAGTGGAACCTTGACCAAAACTCCACCAGCCTAAACCACTCCAATAAACTCTATTGTGTCTCGATTGATGTCGCGGAAGGCAATAGTTTGAGATTTCATATCTTGAATACCCTGAGTTTTTTAAAATTAAATGGGTTAATTCACTATTCCTAAAAGCTTCTTCATCACTTGGGAGTTTTAATTTATCTAAATTAATTAATTTTTTAAAAACAGTGCCATTTTCAATATTTAAATCGTAAATAGATAGATGAGGTGGTGAAAATGTAATTGCTTTTTTTAAGTCATCTTGCCATTCTTTAAATCCACTTAGTGGCAAGTTTTGAATTAAGTCTAAACTCCAGCTTTTTATTAACCCGGAATCATATTCTCTCTTCAACCATAAACAAGATTTTTCTGCATCTTCTTTCAAATGACGCCTTCCCGACTTTTGAAGTATCTGATTATTAAAACTTTGTACCCCAAGACTAAATCTATTTATCCCAGCATTTATGAATCCGAAAAGATCATCTTGAGTAAAACTTGCTGGATCAACTTCCATAGTAATTTCAGCACCATAGTCAATTCCATAATTTTCTTCAAAAAGATCAACTAATTCTTTGATTTGGGCAGGATCTAAAATTGATGGTGTACCACCTCCTATATAAATTGTCGATAGAGGTGATTTATGCTTAATTGATAATATTTCTTTATATAAAAATTGCAAATACTCTTGAACTGTTTTGCTTCCATAACCTTTTAAAGTTTCAACTTTGTTTCCTAGTGGAATAACTGCAAAATCACAATAAAAACACCTTCTATGGCAAAAAGGAATGTGCACATAAGCACTTCTTGGAAACTTATTCATAATCTAAATTCATTTTTAAAGCTCCAAAAAAGTATTGAGGATCGAAAAAAATAAAATCCTTATTTACTCAATTAATAAATCCTAGTAGATTATAGATATGACGGATATCTTAGTACTAATTTTATTTGTATTGTCTGGAGCTGCTTCAGGGTGGCTTGGTGTTGATTTATTGCCAGTAGACGTACTCAAACAGGTATCCAATGTAGAAGGTTTTAGAATTGTTTTAGCAATAATTGGTTTTTTTGTAGGATTAGCAGCTGGTTTTGTATTCCTTCAACTTAGAAAGACTTTTCTTGATCAAATAAGAACAATGCCTACGGACTTACTAATAAGTAGGTCAGTTGGATTAATTTTAGGATTACTTGTTGCGAATCTCCTACTAGCTCCAATACTATTAATTCCCTTCCCTAGAGAGGTTTTTTTCGCAAAACCATTAGCAGCCATATTAAGCAACATTTTCTTTGGTGTTCTTGGTTATAAGTTAGCAGATACCCATGGAAGGACATTATTAAGATTATTCAATCCAAATAACGCTGATGCATATCTAGTCAATGAAGGAATTCTCCCTGCTGCAAGTCCAAAAATTCTAGATACTAGCGTAATTATTGATGGAAGAATCAATGGTCTTTTAAGTTGCGGCTTATTGGAAGGGCAATTAATTGTTGCTCAAAGTGTAATTGATGAATTACAAACTTTAGCTGACTCAAGCAGTAATGAAAAAAGGTCGAAAGGCAGAAGAGGTCTCAAGTTATTAAAAGAATTAAGAGATTTATATGGGAGAAGACTTGTAATAAACCCTACAAAGTATGAAGGTAATGGGGTAGATGAAAAACTCCTTAAAATTACTGAGGATATGACAGGAACTTTAATTACTGCTGATTATAATCTTTCTCAGATCGCTGAAGTTAAGGAATTAAAAGTTATGAATTTGAGTGATTTGGTTATTGCTTTAAGGCCAGAAGTACAACCAGGAGAGTCACTGAATATAAAAATCGTAAGAGAAGGCAAAGAAAAAATGCAAGGTATTGGATATTTAGATGACGGCACAATGGTTGTTATTGATGAGGCAAAGAATTTTGTTGGAAGCAGATTAGACATTGTTATCACAGGTGCATTACAAACTCCTACTGGAAGAATGGTCTTTGGAAAACTAATAAATAATCCTGAGTCAAACAAATCTTTTAAATCACCAGCGACACAGGGCTAAATCTAGCTAGAATCAGTTCAATCTTAATTTTGTGATACAAATGACTGTATCTGCTCCTTATTACGGCGAAAACACCGTTATGAGGACCCCGCCACCAGATCTCCCCTCTCTTTTACTTAAAGAGCGAATTGTTTATCTCGGTTTACCATTATTTTCAGATGATGATGCAAAAAGACAATTAGGAATGGATGTTACTGAGCTTATCATTGCTCAACTTCTTTATTTAGAGTTTGAGGATCCAGAAAAACCAATCTATTTCTATATCAATTCAACTGGTACAAGCTGGTACACTGGCGACGCAGTAGGTTTTGAAACAGAAGCTTTCGCTATCTGCGATACAATAAGCTACATTAAGCCTCCAGTACACACAATATGTATCGGACAAGCAATGGGGACTGCTGCAGTTATTCTTTCATCTGGCACTAAGGGACAAAGAGCCGCTCTTCCACATGCTTCTATTGTTTTGCATCAACCTATAAGCGGAGCAAGAGGTCAAGCAACCGATATCCAAATAAGAGCTGAAGAGGTTTTGAAAAATAAAAAATCAATGCTGGAGATTTTATCTCGTAATACTGGGAAGACCATCGAAGAACTCTCAAAAGACTCTGACAGGATGAGTTATCTTAACCCACAAGAAGCCCTAGAATATGGAGTTATTGATAGAATACTCACGAGTCAAAAAGATCTACCAAATAAAATTTAACACTCACAAAACTATTTTAAAATCATGCCAATTGGAACTCCAAGCGTGCCTTACAGACTTCCAGGAAGTCAATATGAAAGATGGGTCGACATATACACAAGACTAGGTGTTGAAAGAATTCTTTTTCTTGGTCAAGAAGTGAATGATGGTATTGCTAATAGCCTCGTTGCACAAATGCTTTATTTAGATTCTGATGATAATTCCAAACCTATCTATTTGTACATAAATAGCCCAGGAGGATCAGTGACTGCTGGCTTGGCAATTTATGACACAATTAAATACGTAAAAAGTGATGTAGTAACCATATGCGTAGGCCTCGCAGCCTCCATGGGCGCGTTCCTATTGGCTGCTGGTACAAAAGGTAAAAGAGTTGCTTTGCCCCACAGCAGAATAATGATACATCAACCCTTAGGAGGGACATCTCAACGCCAAGCAAGTGATATTGAAATAGAAGCTAAGGAAATTTTAAGAATTAAAGATATGTTAAACATGTCTATGGCAGATATGACAGGCCAATCATTTGAGAAAATTGAAAAGGATACTGATAGAGATTATTTTCTCAGTGCGGAAGAAGCAAAAAATTATGGATTAATTGATAGAGTAATTACACATCCAAGCGAAGCAAATCAGTCTTAAACTTTCTAAATTAATATTTTAATTTTAATTTTTTAAATTAATAATTTTTTTGGTTTATTGCCACCTTAATGTCTAAAATATTAAATATCAAATGCAAAGAAGCTACAACTAATGACCCAACTCTTTTACGACACCGATGCAGATCTAAGTCTTTTAAATAATAAAACAATTGCGATAATTGGATATGGATCACAAGGTCATGCACATGCCCTAAATCTTAAAGATAGCGGTATGGATGTAATTGTTGGATTATATAGAGGAAGTAAGTCTGAAAGCAAAGCTACTAGTGATGGTCTACAAGTCTTTAGCGTTTCTGAAGCTTGCGAAAAAGCAGACTGGATTATGATTCTCCTCCCCGATGAGTTTCAGAAAGATGTTTACCTTAAAGAAATAGAACCAAACTTAAAAGAAGGCAAGATACTAAGTTTTGCTCATGGCTTCAATATAAGATTTGGACTTATCAAGCCTCCTAGTTTTGTGGATGTTGTAATGATTGCCCCAAAAGGACCTGGACACACTGTTCGTTGGGAATATCAGAATGGTCAAGGAGTTCCAGCACTGTTCGCAGTTGAGCAGGATTCTTCAGGAAGTGCAAGATCATTGGCAATGGCTTACGCTAAAGGGATTGGCGGAACGAGAGCTGGGATTCTTGAAACAAACTTTAAAGAAGAAACAGAAACTGATTTATTTGGCGAACAAGCGGTTTTGTGCGGAGGATTATCAGAACTGGTTAAATCAGGATTCGAAACTCTTGTTGAGGCAGGTTATCAACCCGAACTTGCTTACTTCGAATGCTTACATGAAGTTAAACTTATTGTTGATTTAATGGTGAAGGGAGGCTTATCTCAAATGAGAGATTCCATTTCAAATACTGCAGAATATGGAGATTATGTAAGTGGTAAAAGACTTATCAATAGTGATACAAAGAAGGAAATGCAGAAAATTCTAAAAGATATTCAAGATGGAACTTTCGCTAAGAACTTTGTGGAAGAATGCGATAAAAACAAACCCTTAATGACAAAATTAAGAGAAGAGAACTCAAAACATGAAATTGAGAAAGTGGGTAAAGGTCTGCGCTCGATGTTCAGTTGGCTGAAATAAATTTATTTTTAATATTCCTTGGATCTATTGGTTTTGATTTATTGATCGGCGATCCAAGATTTTTAATCCACCCTGTTCAAGTAATTGGCTTTTACATAAAAAAAATATCTGATTACCTTATAAATAATTTTGGTAAAAATAAAAATATATTGTTTTGGGGAGGTTTAATCGTAGCCATATCAATTATTGGAATGAGTTTTGGTTTAGGTAAATTGATAGAACTCAGTTATTTTCAATCAAGAAATAATTTTTTTGGTGGATTGCTAATTTTTTTTGGACTTTCAAGTTGTATTGCGACTAAGGGACTTATTTCAAGTGTTAAAGAAATTGCAGCGCTAATAGAACGCGAAGAAATTAATGACCAATATAATAGATTTATCAAAAAGAAGGTACAAAGGATAGTAAGTAGGGATGTAAGTTCATCTTCTTTAGAACATCTTTTGAGATCAAGTACAGAGAGTCTTACCGAAAATTCTGTTGATGGAATATTTGGGCCATTATTTTGGATTTTTATTGGAATTTGTTTGATGAAATTTTCAATTTTTCTGCCAGGGCCTTTATCACTTGGTTTTTCTTATAAAGCCATAAGTACTTTAGATTCAATGATAGGTTACAAACATGAATATTTTAGATATTTAGGTTTTTTCAGCGCAAAAATCGAAGATATTTTTACGTTTGTTCCTTCAAGATTAGTTTTAATCACATTACCTTTAGTTAGTCCCAAAATTAATGAGTATGGATCAATCATAAAAAAAAGCTATCTTGATGGTAAAAAATATGATTCGCCTAATGCTGGGATTTCAGAAGCTATATTTGCTTATATTTCTGGTATAAAATTGGGTGGAAAAAGTAAATATAAAAATGAGATTATTGAAAAGCCAATAATTAATGAGACTGGAGATAATTGCACCGGAGAAAACATTAAATATATTTGTCAATTAATTTTGAGATTACAATTTTTATGGACAATAATTTTTGTCTTAATCTTTTTTATAATTTAGACTTTAATTTAATAATAAATTAGTTTTAAAATTACTAAAATACAATAAAAATTCTATGCAAGAAAACGGCTCTTCAATAGAAAATCAAAAAGATGATTTTACTAATAAATCATCAACTGACAATGAATACTCAAAATGGGTAGATAATCAGGGGGATGAAGTAAAAAATGTTTTTGGATTTAATAGCAGCGCCGAGCTTGTGAATGGTAGAGCAGCTATGATTGGATTCTTAATGCTCATATTAACCGAGTTAGTTTTTAGCGGCAGGCCTGTAACTTCTTCAATTTTTGGTATTAATTAAAAATGGAAGCAAAAAAATCTAATCCAATAAAGGTATTCTTATACATATCTGTATGGGTAATAATTTGGGGATCATTAGGTTCTTTGATTGATTATCCTCTTTATAAAAATAAAATTTACTTAGAAGGAAGCATATATCAGTATCTTACTTTCACAATTACAGCGATAATATCAATAATAAGCGCAAAGTTTTTTTATAAGAAATTTGAGTTATAAAAATTTGTACCTAAATTTCTTAATAATTTTTGCTGGTTCTTTACTTCCATTGGACTCGTAAAGTATCCACTGATGTGTCTCAATATCATGATCACAACCATAATTTCCAGATATATTATCGAAACTTGAAAGATGCGAATGACAATTTTGGTCTGCCTCAAAAGCAGAATCATAACCTGTTAAAAAATATATCAAAAATAGAACAGCTATTAACAAAAAACATACTTGAGAAACTAAATTAACTACTTTCATAAGATATTCTAAAATCTAAATATATCATCAAATAAAAATTTTCGATCTAAAAATATAGCTAACGACCAACATTAAATACAAAGTCATGAAATTCTTGATTCTTTAAATACAGAATGACTAGCAATACTAAAATAAAATTTAAGCTTATTACTATGGATCCAAAAATATTTATTTGTTTTTTGCCTGGCAAAGTGTAAGTAAATTTCTTGCCATTAAGAAAAGCTGCTAAGCCTTTTTTTTCTTTTTTTGATTCTTCTATTTCAGCATCATTTTTAACTTCATTATCAGAGAAACCTTTTACCATTAATACTTAAAATCCAAATTTATAATATTCCAAAAAAATAAAATTTTTTAATAATTAACAATTTTTAATCACATATGGGATCATAAATGAAATTCTTTCATTTGAGAAATTTTTTAAAAAATAAGCTTCTATAATTGCCGACTGCATCCCCAATAAACTTGATTGACATTTGAATCTATTTTGGTCAAATACAAATAATTGAAGTTTTTCTATTTCAGAAATTAACTCTCTACAAACTTGGGATTGAGAATCTTTAATACAATAACTTGCTTCCTTTAAAATTTTGGATTTTGTTGGTATCGTTTCTGCCATCACAAAATTAGATAACAACAAGAACTTTATTAATAAAAAAGTTAAATATTTCATTACTTTTTAAGACTTCAAAATTTGAGATTCCTTGTTAATTGTTTTGGTCATTTTTCATTTTGCTATTTTTATTTTATTAAAGTTAAAAAAAAAGATGCTCTAAAAGAGCACCTTGGCATTAAAAGAAGAAATAGATTAAAAAGATTAACCTTGGACTCTATCCTTAAAAAGTTTACCTGCAGAAAATGTTGGAACTCTTTTAGCAGGTATTGCTATTTTTTCGCCTGTCTTAGGGTTTAATCCCTGTCTTGCAGAACGATCTCTTGGCTCGAAAGAACCAAATCCTAGTAAGGAGACTTTTTTGCCTTCCACTACTGAGTCAACAATAGTTTCAATAGCTGCATCAACAACTAAAGAAACATCAGTTTTTGTGAGCTCTGTACGAGCAGCAACAAGGTTTACTAAATCAGCTTTGTTCATTGAATTGTTTATAAAGCAGAGATTTAAAGACAAGTGTTTTAAGCAAGCCTAAAAACCTCGAACTTGCATATCATATGGAGCAAATACAAATACGGCAACCGAAAATGCCGGCGGCGCAAAGCTTTATACAAATCTTAGGGACATTTTTAGCTCCATTATATATTTTTATAGCCTCACTTTTTTCTAATATAAAATTAGCCCTTTTAAATATAAAACAGCTAAAACCATTGGTAGCACTTGATTTATCCTTGAAAAATTTATTTTAATTTATCAAAGAGAAAATATCAAAGATAAATAAAGTTAAGAATTTGAGCCATTTATTATGTTTTATTAATTTTCAGATATATTTCCTTCTCATCACATGAAAAAGCATAATTTGTATTTTGAAATCAAGAAAAATCTGGTTTTCTCACAATTAAGCTTTTCTCTAAATCTTTTTATGCATTAAAAAAATGGATAAACAAATTGTAATTAATTGGAAGTTAATATTCTCAAAGTCTAATAAAGTTGATTAGTGAAACCTTAAATTTTAGTTTTTTTCTTAATTTTGTATCTATTATTCTAATATCAGTAATTTGAATAAATTATCTCAATATTTAAATAATCAATGATAAAGAGAAAGTGACTCATATCAATAAAGGTAAACCATTTCCCTTAGGAAGTTCTCTAACTTCACAAGGGGTTAATTTTTCCCTAGTAGCCACAAATGCAGAATATGTAGAAATCTTATTGTTTGAAAAAGATGACTCTATTTACCCAAAAAGTATCTTGAAATTAGACCATAATCATAATACAGGTCCCTACTGGCATGCAGAGGTAAAAAATATAAATAAAGGATGTATTTATGCTTTTAGAGTAAAACAAAAAAATAATGCGATCAACAATAACTATGAAAAAAAAGTATTACTCGATCCATGTTCAAGGGGTATAACTGGGTGGGAAAGTTATAAAAGAGAAAATGCATTAAAAACGCAAGAAAATACTAATTCTTGTCTTAAAAGCGTTGTTTGCGATAGAAAATTATTTAATTTTAAGGATTTTCCAAGACCTAAACATTCTTGGGAAGAAACAATTATTTATGAACTCCATATCAAATCCTTCACTGAATCAGCTGATAAAACTGAAAGTTGTTTCAAGAAATTTTTAAAAAAAATTCCATATCTCAAAGAACTGGGAATTACCTCTATAGAATTACTTCCAATTTTTTGTTTTGATCCAACTGATGCACCAAATGGTTTAGAGAATTTTTGGGGTTATAGTCCAATTAATTGGTTTACTCCGCATTTTGAATACCTTTCGAATGAATCAGCTGAAAAGAATAGAGAGGAATTTAGAAAATTAGTAGAGGAGTGTCATAAGGCAGGCATTGAAGTTATTTTAGATGTCGTATACAATCACACTTCTGAAGGAGATTACAAAGGACCTGCAATATCTTGGAAAGGTATAGATGAAAACCTTTATTACTTTATTGGAAAAGACAAAAATTATCAGGACGTTTCAGGTTGTGGAAATACCATTGCAGCAAACAGAGGATTAGTGAGAAAACTAATAATTGAATCATTAAAGTGTTGGGCAAGTGAATTTGGAGTAGATGGTTTTAGATTTGATTTAGGAATTGCACTATCAAGAGGAGAAAATCTCTCGCCACTCGATAATCCTCCAATTTTTGAAGATATAGAATGTGAACCAGAGCTTATCGATGTCAAGTTCATAAGTGAGCCATGGGATTGTGGCGGTTTATATAAATTAGGTGATTTCCCATCAAAGAATACTTTCACTTGGAATGGTCATTTTAGAGATGATTTGAGGAGATTTTGGAAGGGGGGATAAAGATACAGCTTGGAATATGAGCGATAAAATAAAAGGGACGCCATCTATTTATAAAGAAGATAATATTTCTCCAAAGTCGATAAATTTTATTACTTCACATGATGGATTCACTCTAAAAGACTTAGTAACTTTCAATAGAAAACATAATTTTGCCAATAGAGAACAAAATAGAGATGGAGATAACCATAATAATTCTTGGAATCATGGTATTGAGGGACCAACTTCGAACTTATTAATCAATGATTTAAGAAAAAGACAACAAAAAAATCTTATTCTTAGTTTATTTATCTCTAAAGGTGTTCCAATGATACTTATGGGTGATGAGATAGGAAGATCACAAGGCGGGAACAATAATTCTTGGTGCCAAAATAATTTATTGGGCTGGATGAATTGGGAACATGGGCAACAAGATTTGGAATTATTAGAATATTTTAAATACGTCATAAAAATCCGAAAAAAACTAATAAACATTTTCAATCCATCTTTCTTCCCTAATAATCAAACCAATAAAAATATTCCAACATATCATTGGCATGGAACAAAGTTAGATAGCCCTGATTGGAGTAGTTGGTCTCACACAGTTGCTTTTAGCATTAACAAAGGTATTACTAATCCGTTGATCTGGATAGGTTTAAATGCATATTCAAAAAGTATCGATTTCCCCTTGCCGAAATGTAAATATAATTGGTTAAAAGTTATTGACACTAGCATGTCTGAGATTTTTAAACCCTTAACTATTAATGAAAAATCTGTTTCAATAAAGAGTAGAAGCTCTTTACTAATCATTTCAGAAGAAGTATTTGGGGCAAAAAATAATTTATTCTAGAAGCGGGCGGCGGGAATCGAACCCGCATCTTCAGCTTGGAAGGCTGAGGTTTTACCACTAAACCACGCCCGCATTAAGTAATAGAATTACCATTGCAATAATACATTATCAAACAATAAACAAAGTAAAAAGATTGGAAAATTCACACTCGAAAAAAAATATTTCTAGATCAACAACAAGATTAATGTTCTCTTATGGGCTAGGAGATGCAGGCACAGGTTTAGTCGCGACACAATTTGGTTTTTTTCTTTTCAAATTCTTTATTTCTGCTGGTTTACCAGTAATAATTGCAGGATCATTATTAATGTTAATAAAGATATGGGATGCAATAAATGATCCGTTAATTGGATGGTTAAGTGATCGTACTAAATCAAGATGGGGGCCTAGAATCCCCTGGATGGTAGCAGCATCTGTTCCTCTTGGTTTCTCTTTAGCCGCGATATGGTGGACACCCACTGGTTCAGTGCTAACCAAGACTATTTACTATGCCATAATTTCTATAATCGTAATGACTGCTTATACAAGTATTAATCTTCCTTTTGCAGCTCTATCTACTGAAATTTCTAAAAAAACGGCAATAAGAACAAGATTAAACGCATCTAGATTTACTGGCTCAATAATCGCAGGACTAACTGGTTTAATAATTGCTGGAGTTGTATTAAGTTCCGAAGGATCTGCAAATAATGAATATTTTTTAATGGGTAAAATAAGTGGATGTATTGCAGTTGCAGCAACATTAATTTCTTGTTGGGGATTAGCTCCATTCGCAAAAAAAGCAAGAAGGCCTTCAGGGAAAGTTGAAGCTATAACACTTCAATTCAAAAGGATCTTCAGAAATAAAAAATTTCTAAAAGTTATTACGCTCTATATTCTTCTTTGGTGCGCCTTACAATTAATGCAAACAGTAGCCTTAATCTATGTCGAGGATGTACTGAATGTACCAACAAATATTGCGAAGTGGATCCCGATACCTTTCCAAATTAGCGCTTTAGTGGGTTTACAAATATGGACAAGAGTATCAAATAAATTGAACAGGATTTCAGCGTTAAACTATGGAGCGATTATGTGGATTATTTCATGTACAGCAGCTCTATTTTTACCTCCATTATCAAAAATTTCAGGAGTTGGAGATATTTTGTTCCTTAATACCAGCAACATATTTCTGTTCATTCTTTTAATTTTCATAATCTGTATAATTGGCATTGGAGCTTCAACCGCTTTTCTTATCCCTTGGTCACTACTTCCTGATGCAATAGACGAAGACCCAGAGAAACCAGCAGGATTATATACTGCTTGGATGGTACTAATTCAGAAGATAGGTATCGCGTTTAGTGTTCAATTATTAGGATTTTTATTGTATTTATCAGGTTATCAATCATGCTTTGTTGATAAAGGCGGTCTAAATATTATTGAACAATGCTACTCAGCACAATTAACTATAAGATTATGTATTGGTTTTATACCCTCAATATTGGTAATAATTGGTCTTTTAATCATGAGAAAATGGGATCGAAAATTAATTACAAACTAATATAAGGATATGTATTACCTTAATTTTTTCAAAAGACTTCTAAGCAGCCTAGTCATTGGCGGGCAAGCAATTAATTTTATCTTTAAGGGTAAAATTTCCAAAAATGATCTCTTTGACCAACTTATGGAGTCAGGTCCTGGCAGTTTATTAATCGTATTAATTACAGGAATTGCCGCAGGTACAGTTTTTAATATTCAGGTTGCATCACAACTTACAAGTATGGGGGTTTCAAGTGAAATTGGAGGTTTATTAGCAGTAGGCATGGCAAGAGAAATGGCTCCTCTTCTAACTGCTACTTTAATGACTGGAAAGGTTGCCACTGCATATGCTGCTCAACTGGGCACTATGAAAGTCACAGAACAAATTGAGGCAATAACTATGTTAAGGACTGAACCAGTCCAATATTTGGTAGTCCCAAGATTACTATCGATGGTAATAATGTCTCCAATACAGTGTCTTTTGTTTTTATCTGTAGCTTTATGGAGTGGGCAAATTTGGAGCACAATTTTTTATAAAGTTCCTCCTATAGTTTTTTGGACATCTGTAAGATCAGGTAATGTGAGTTTAACCAGTGCAGACTTAACTTCAATGTTAATAAAATCTGTAGTGTTCGGATTACTTATTTCAATCATTGCTTGTGGATATGGACTTACAACCAAAGGGGGTCCAAAAGAAGTTGGAACAAGTACAACAGGTGCAGTTGTAATGACTCTCGTTACTGTATCTTTAATGGATGTATTACTAACGCAAATTTTATTTGGATGATTCTATGTCTAAAACTAAATCAAAAAAAGAGGAACCAGTAATAATATCTCCTTCATTTCAGTTGCCAATCATTCTGCTAATTTTAAGTTTTATGCTTTTGTTTTTGAATATTGGTTCTTTGCCAACAATAGTTTTTGCTTCTTTTAGCTTTTTTTTATTACTTCAGGCATTCACCTTAAGAATAAAAATAACAAATGATGATTTTATCGTTTTACAATTAGGGAAAGAGATTAGAACTTTTCCATTCAAGAACTGGATATCATGGAAATTCTTTTTCCCTATAATCCCAGGTATTTTTTATTTTAGAGAAAAGTCCAGTCCTCATTTATTACCAATTTTATTTAATCCAAAGCAATTAAAAGATGAGCTCATAAAAAAAGTTGACTCCCTGGAAATTAAAAATTCTTAAAATTCAGACTTTGCCTAATCATCAAAATTATTTAAATGACCAATACAGAAATTTCCGACAATAATCCTGAAAAGGAATTAAAAATAGATAAGTCAATTTCAGATGATAAAACCAAACAAATTAGTAAGAAAAATACAACTCAAAATAAAAAAATTACGCCGAGAAACGATAAATCAACTAAATCTTTTGATGAAATTTCTAATGAAATTTTTAGAGATCTCTTGTCAAAAAAAGATTCTTTAGTTAAAGAAATAAAAGTTTTAGAAACAAAAAAAAATGAAATAGAAAAAGATATTGAGTCAAATTTTAAAGGACAGTCAGATAATATTGCTAAAAGAGTTAAAGGCTTTCAAGAGTACTTAACTGGAGCGTTGCAGAATCTTTCACAAAACGTAGAGAAACTTGAATTAGTTTCTCAACCAATAATCGTAAAGCCTTCTCCCCTTGATGAGAAAAAGCAAAACAATAGCACAAATAATGTAGTTAATGTTCCTGCTCTTTCCGAGACATTTAAGCCAGATGAAAAGATTATAAAAAGTTGCTTTTCAAGCTTCACAGAACAACCCGACTTTTATGCAGAACCTTGGAAATTAAGACGGAGTCTTGATTCATCAGATATAGAAATTATGGATGATTGGTTCTTTAATATGGGTGGAAGAGGTTCTCTTGAAAGTAGAGGATCTCGACAAAAAAATGCCTTGTTATCAGCTGGCTTCATATCTATTCTTGGCGAATTATATGGAGATCAATTTCAGACTCTTATTTTAGCTTCGCAGCCTGAACGATTAGGTGAATGGAGAAGAATTCTTCAAGATTCACTTGGTCTCACAAGGGACGACTTTGGACCTAATAGTGGGATTGTTCTGTTTGAAAGGCCTGAAGGTGTCATCGAAAGAGCTGATAGATTAGAAGCCAATGAAGAATTGCCATTTATTATCATTGATGCAGCAGAAACCTCTGTTGAAATTCCAATACTTCAATTCCCGTTATGGGTTGCATTTGCTGGTTCAGATAATGAAATTTACGATGATCTTGAACTAAACTAAGGTTTATGAATATCTTAATAATTTTTACAAGTTATCTTTTAGGATCACTTCCGACAGGTTTTTTAATTGGGAAATATCTCAAAAATATAGATCTAAGAACTATGGGTTCTGGATCTACAGGTGCCACAAATGTCTTGAGAAATGTAGGGAAATGGCCAGCACTTTTTGTGTTTATCATTGACGTTGGGAAAGGCCTTATAGCAGTAAAAATTGCTCAATATTATACAGATCAAGGCTTAATAGAGGTAATAGCAGGGATATCCTCTATCTCAGGACATATCTGGCCAATATGGCTTAGAGGTAAAGGAGGGAAAGCTGTTGCTACTGGATTAGGTATGTTTTTAGCTCTTTCTTGGAAAGTTGGGCTCGCATCTCTTGGCATTTTTTTAATAGTCCTAACAAAAACTAAATTTGTTTCTTTATCCAGTATTTCAGCTGCAATGTTACTTCCTATTTTTATGTTTTTTTACCTAGGTGAATTTATGCACTCGTACTTTTTTATAAGTTTAATTGTGGCATTATTAGTAATCTGGAAACATAGAACAAACATTACAAGATTGATTAAGGGAGAAGAATCCAAAATTAATCAGAATCAATAGATTTAAATATTTCTATTAGAGCTTCATTAGGATCTATAGCTTTTGAAATTGATCTACCAATGACTAACTTAGAAGCTCCATTATCTATAGCTTCATGGGGAGTCATAATTCTATTTTGATCATCTTTATTTTCAATATTTAATCTGATGCCTGGTGTAATGAGTTCAAAATTATCATTATAAATAGATCTCAACATATTTACCTCCCAAGGGGAACAAACACATCCATCTAATCCGGCATCAAAAGACAACTTTGCAAGTCTCAATACATTTTCTTCAATTGAATTATTTCTATCAAGATCAGTTTGAAAATCTTTAAGAGAAAAGCTCGTTAAAACAGTTATTCCAACAACCAATGGAGGTTTCACACTGACTAAGGTAGCGCCTTCTAAAGATGCTTTTTTTGAATCTTTAAGAGCTTTTAAACCTGCTGAAGCATGAATGGAAATTATATCAACCCCTAATTTTGAAACTTGGTAACATGCTGCACGCATGGTATTTGGAATATCATGAAATTTTAAGTCTAAAAAAATTTTTTTATTTAAACCTTTTAATATTTCAATCACTCTTGGACCTTCCCTAACAAAAAGCTCTAAACCCACTTTCACCCACTTAATATTGGGACATTTCTCCAAAAGTAATTTTGCTTGACTTAAATCTAATCCATCCATTGCCAAAATTATTTTATCTTCTGAATTAAATCTGTTATTCATCAATTTTCAATTTTCAAACCTCTTAAATATTTTTTTCCCAATTTGCAAAATTTTTCCTTCCAAATCATTTTTTGAATTAAAAACTAAATCAGGATTTATTACTTTCTGACTATCAATTTTTACACCCCCACCTTTAATAGATCTTTTTGATTCGCTGCTAGATTTGAAAAGTTTTAGAGAACTTAATAAGTAAAAAAACTTTACTGGAAAAACTACTTCTTTTAAAGAAATCTCTGGAATTTCTCCAACTTTTTCTTTGTGCCCAAGGAATAATTTTTCGCAGTTTGATTGAGCCTTTAATGCTTCTTCAGCTCCATGGAATAAAGTAGTAACTTCTAAAGCCATTCTTCTCTGTAATTCACGAGGATTTGAGTTTTCAAGAAAACTTAAATCTAATTCAGTAAGTAATTCAAAATAAGTAGGTATTATATTGTCGGGTACTTTCTCTAATTTTGAATACATAGAAAGAGGATCTTCAGTCAAACCGACGGTATTAAATTCAGATTTACTCATCTTCTTAATTCCATCTAAACCTGTCAAAATTGGCAGCAGAACACCAAATTGAGGGTCTTGTTTAAAATGCCTTTGAAGGTCTCTTCCTATTGCAATATTAAATTTCTGATCTGTACCTCCAAGCTCAATATCTGATTGAACAACTACTGAATCGTAACCTTGTAATAGAGGATATAAGAATTCATGCAAAGCAATTGGAACTTGCGAAGTGTACCTTTTATTAAATTCCTCCTTAGCTAGCATTTGACTAACTGTTGCACTGCCCATTAGTTCAATTATCGAATTAAGATTTAACCCTTTTAACCATTCACTGTTATATCTAATTTCTATTCTATCTTTTGAATCAAAATCTAAAATAGATTCATTAGCTGGCTTTCCCATCCCTAGTTGGGTTAAGTATGTTTTTGCATTATCCTTAACTTGTTTTTCGGATAACTGAACTCTTGTTTTGTTTTTTCCGGTTGGGTCTCCAATTTGAGCAGTAAAATCACCAATAATTAAAACTGCAATATGCCCATTATCCTGGAATGCCCTAAGTTTTTTAAACAATATGCTGTGCCCAAGATGAATATCTGTTCCAGTTGGATCGATCCCTAGTTTAACCCTTAATTTTTTATTATTTTTTTTCGCATGATCAATTATTTCCGAAAAGGTTTGATCCGTTCCCTTGATTGGAAAATATTCTTCTATTCCTCTTGACAGCCATGATGGCAATATTAAATTATCTGACATGAAGTTTTAACAGTTTAATTTAAGAAGTTTTATCAAGTTCATCCTTCATTCTTATTAAGGTTTTATTCATTTGATCGAACATTTGATCAGGAGTGATCCCAAATTGACTTAACTGTGTCTTTAATTGTTCTACTGTCATTTTTGCTTGAAAGTCTTCAGACAATTCAAATCTCTTCATAAAAACCTTATAACGATCCATAAGTGATTCCATTTTTTTTATAAACATTTTTTTTCCTTCTCTGTCAAATTTTCCATAATCAGAACCAAGTTTCATAAGTTCTTGGTAATCCGTAAAAAGCTTTTTAGCTTCTTCTTGAACGATGTCTGACTCAAAAAATCCCATTTCTATTTTTTTACTTCGCAAGATTAAGGCTCAATTACAAGATAACAAGAATCTTTTAAATTGATTAGATCATTAATAAATTTTAGTTTATAAATAATTCTTTGATTTATATTTTTTAAGAATTAAATTTAGTAGACATGTTTCATAAATATTGGGAAAATTTAACGTAAATAATATTTCAAACCAAAATAGGCAATTTGAATTATTTGGTTCAAATGTAAATACATCAATTAATTTTCAACAATCAAATAATCTAAAAATCAAAGGCGAAATCCTAACTGAATGGAGAAATAGAATATATAACCACCAATTCAGAATTTCAAAAGATACTCACAATAAAATTTCGCACCAAACAAGTCTTCCAATCGATACAATTTCCAGTGAAAGACAAATTGATCCTTTTTCCTTGCAGCCATTGTCATTGAACTTTTGGAGAACTAATCAATATATACACAATGGTCCAGCAATGTATTTTGTAATTGACTCGATGGGGAGTTCTAAAATAATCCTTTATATAGGAGAAACAAATTCAGCAAATAAAAGATGGAAGGGAGAACATGACTGTAAAAATTACCTCATGAACTATAAAGAAGCCCTTGCTCATAACAAACTCTCAAGTCACCAAGATATTCGTTTCTTCTTAGATGTACCTAAAGAAGTAAAATTAAGACGTAAATTAGAACAGCAACTGATATATTTATGGTTACCACCTTTTAATAAAGAAACTCGAGATCGGTGGGCAACTACTTTCACAAACAACTAAAAGTTAATTAAATCCATTTAACAAATGCAATTTTCCACATTCCAAAACAATCTAGATAACTGGCAAGGTGCTTCATTAATTTTTGGAGTTTTAGAGGAAGAAATTTCAAGCCAACTTGAAAAAATAAAATTTGTTATTGACCCAAAATTATTACTAAAAAAAGTTACTCAAAAAAAATTTAAAGGAGAAAAAGGAAAAACTTTAAGCTTTGAATTTTTAGATCAAAAATTAGAAACTTTAATCATAGTTGGTCTTGGCAAATCGAAAGACCTAAATAAAAGTGATATAGAAAACTCTATAGGAAATCTAGTTAGGAAAACAATTGATAAAAATGAAAAAATCAGCATCTTGCTACCTTGGGAATTTATAAATTCACAACTAGAAATAAATCAATTAGCAGAGTCAGCCAGATTATCTGCCTTTAAGGACAATAGATTCAATAAGAAAAGAGATGAAAAGAAAGTTCTTAGAGAAATAGAGTTTTTAAATTTAAAAGGATTTGAGAATATTAGCTTTGAAGAGACAGCACAAATATGTGAAGGTGTAGAACTAGCTAGAAGACTTGTAGCCGCCCCTCCAAATAGTCTTACGCCTCAGGAAATGTCTATACAAGCTTCTCAAATAGCTAAAGATCATGGTTTGGAAGTAAAAATTTTAGAGGCAAAAGATTGTGAAGATTTAGGAATGGGTGCATATTTAGCTGTAGCAAAAGGTTCTGATCTAGATCCTAAATTTATACATCTTACTTTAAAGTCAGAGGGACCTATTAAAGAAAAGATTGCGCTTGTTGGGAAGGGTTTAACCTTTGATTCGGGAGGATACAATTTGAAAGTAGGAGCCTCTCAAATTGAAATGATGAAATATGATATGGGCGGAAGCGCTGCAGTTTTAGGAGCAGCAAAAGCACTTGGAGCAATAAAACCAAAGGGATTAGAAATTCATTTTATTGTTGCATCTTGCGAAAACATGATAAATGGATCTGCAGTACATCCTGGAGATGTAGTTAAGGCATCTAATGGTAAGACAATTGAAATAAATAACACTGATGCTGAGGGCAGACTCACATTAGCTGATGCTTTAACTTACGCATCAAATTTAAAACCAGATTCAATAATAGATCTCGCAACTTTAACAGGAGCTATTGTAGTTGCATTAGGGAATGATGTAGCTGGATTCTGGAGCAATAATGATGATTTAGCAAATGACCTAAAAGCCGCATCATCCCAGTCTGGAGAAGAATTATGGCAAATGCCTTTACAAAAATCTTATAAAGAAGGTTTAAAGTCTCATATAGCTGACATGAAAAATACAGGTCCTAGAGCAGGTGGCTCAATAACTGCTGCTTTATTTTTAGAGGAATTCTTTGATAAGGAGATTAAATGGGCTCATATTGATATTGCTGGTACTTGTTGGACTGACAAGAATAAGGGGATTAACCCATCAGGTGCAACCGGTTTTGGAGTTAAAACTCTTGTTCAATGGATTAAAAATAAATAACTATATTTAAATCATTCATTCCAAAGATTTGTTGATCTAGCGTTATCTCCCCATAATTTATCCAACCTCTGATCTCTACCACAGGAGAATCTATAGAACTTATATTTTAATTCATTTCTCTCAGCAAAATCCTGATGATATTCTTCAGCCAACCAAAATTGACCTTTTGATTTAAGTTCTACAGATATTTTTTCTAATGGCACACGCAATTCATTAGAGGCGGAAACAACTGCATTTATTGCATCACTTTCCTCAGTTGCATCTTTGAAAAAGATCACTGGCCTATAAGAATCTCCACGATCACAAAATTGACCCTTGCCGTCCAGAGGATCAATATTTCTGAAATACAGCCTAAGTATCTCGGGTAAAGTTACCAATTTGGAATCATAGTTTACCAAAACCACTTCCTGATGTCCTTCATGATTTTCGTAAGTAGGATTTTGCAAATCTCCACCTGAATAGCCACTTTGTACAAAATTTATCCCCTTTAATGACTCTAAATCATGTTCTAAACACCAAAAACAACCTCCTGCAAGAATCAATTCCTCTGCAAAAGCGTTTACAGGGTTAACAAATATTGAAAGAGCAACTATTAAAGATAAGAGGTATTTCATTTTTTTATTATAAAGTTCAAATAATAGAATTAATAATTTCTTTAGCAGCTCTCTGGACTACGCCCTCTTCTCCTAATTCTTTTTTTAAAAAAGCATAACCTTTTTTAATTTTTATTTTTTCAGACTTTCCCTCAAGAATCCTACAAGATTTGTAGAAAATTTTCTTTTCGTCAAACTCTCTTTGCACAAACTCAGGGATTATTAATTTATTAACTAATAAATTTACAGGTGAAATGAATCTTACTTTGAAATTGAGAATTTGTTTAGCGATAAAAGCAGTTACCCTACTGACTTTATAACCAACAATCTGCGGTATGCCATATAAAGCTAATTCCATATTAACTGTCCCGGATTTGCAAAAAGCAATTTTAGTGAGCGAATAAATATAAGGTTTTAATTTTGCACTATTTTTTTGAGAAATCACATGTCCTTTAACTTGATATTTCCTAAAAGCTTTTTTAAATATTTCATCAAAAGAACTCCTGCAGGAGGGAATATAGACAACCAAGCTTGGATATTTTTGTTGTAATTTTTTAGCCGCTTTCATAAATGTAGGTAATACATATCGTAATTCTTGAGGTCTTGATGCTGGCATCAAAAGCAGGATATTTTGATTAGAGCGAAGGTTAAGAATAGTTCTGGCATCCTTCTTTAGAGGAAGTTTCTTTGTCAAATCAATCATTGGATGTCCCACCCACATAACATTTCCTCCCCTCTTTTTATAGAATGCTGCTTCTTTCTTGAAAATCGCGAAAATTTTATCAGAAAATTTTATTAGATTTGTTGTAGTGTTATTACCAACCCTCCAAGCCCACTCTTGAGGAGCAATATAGTAAAAAATTGGAATTTTAGTTTTCGATCTTTTTAATTTTGTTCCAATTTTTATATTGGGGCCCATATAGTCAATAAGAATTAAGCAATCTGGAGGATATTTTTTTAGTAATTTATAAAATCTTTTTTGAATTCTTATTGTTGGAAGAATAAGAGGTAAAGCCTCCCAAATTCCTATTGCACTAATTGATGTAGTATCTTGAAGAATTTTTACACCTTCTTTCTTCATCCTTTCCCCACCTAATCCGCAAATTTCTAAATCTATCGATTTTTTTTTAGATTCCTCTAATAATGCTTTTGTTAACAAACTTCCGTGCAAATCTCCAGAGACTTCTCCAGTGCTTATAAATATCTTTTTATTCATAAATTCACTATAGGCATTGGTCCTCGTCTTTCTTTAGATATTGAATCTTTTAAGAAATTACATAATTTTGAAGATGAAATATCTAATTCTCCTTGCATCACTTTTTCTAATGAATTTGAAATCGCATCATTAGATTTAAAAAGGAAATTCCAAGTAGTTTGCAAAAGTTTTAAATCAAAATCTTTATTTTCCATTAAACCACTTCTCTTAATTCCAATCCTATTTAAACCTCTCAATCTTCCTGGATGCCCTTCGGCCAAGCAGAAAGGAGGTACATCTCTATCTACTCTAGTCATCCCTCCAATCATTGCTAAATATCCAATATGTACAAACTGATGAATACCTAAACAACCGCCAATAATAGCTTTATCTTCAATCTTTACATGGCCTGCAACTTGAACACTATTTGATAAAACTATCCTATTACCAAGTTCACAATTATGGCCGATATGAGTATAAGCCATTAACAAATTATTATTTCCAATAATTGTTTTTTCGCCTTCATCTGTTGCCTTATTAATAGTTACACATTCTCTGAAAGTATTATTATCTCCAATAATTACTTCAGTATGGGCCCCTTTATATTTAAGGTCCTGGGGATCAAGACCAATAAAAACACTTGGGTAAACTTTATTGTTAATACCAATTTGAGTTCTTCCTGAAATAACAGCATTCGGACCTATTTCGGTTCCTTTCCCAATAGTCACATCAGGACCGATAATAGCTCCTTGAGAGACAACAACCCCATCATGTAATTCGGCACTTCGATCAACAAAAGCATTTGGGTGCACTTTTACGCCAATAAATTTTGAGTTAAATTCATTATTTTTATGATCCATATCCCTAATCAACCAATGAAAACATTAATTCCCCAGCACAAACCAACTTCCCATCAACATGCGCCTCACCTTTAACCTTCCCAAATCTTTGTCTTTTAATAGACAATAACTCACAAGAAATTATCAATTGGTCTCCTGGCACAACTGGTTTTCTGAATTTAACATTATTGATTCCAGCAAAGACGAAAAGTCCTTTAGGAAAATCAGGCATTTGCGTTACAATTATTCCACCTACTTGAGCCATTGATTCAACAATAAGAACCCCAGGCATCAAGGGCCTCTCAGGAAAATGTCCCTGAAATTGAGGCTCATTTATAGTTACATTTTTTACTGCAACTGCTTTCTCCCCAGGGATATGCTCTATGACTTTGTCCACAAGTGCGAAAGGATATCTGTGAGGTAACAAACCTAGTATGTGCTCAGAGGAAAGTTGATTATTTTCACTGGATAATTTCTTTTCCAAAACAATTAAAGATAAATTTAGTTTTTTAGCGATGAGGCCAATAAAGCATTTAAAGAATGTGATCCTTTATAAACTAAAATTTGAGCCTTAGGTAACCCTACCAAAGCCAAGTCCCCAATAAGGTCTAAAATTTTATGTCTTATTGGTTCATTATCAAATCTTAATGGTGGATTAACCCATTTATCACCGTCACAAACAAGGGCATTTTCCAAACTTCCACCTTTTATTAATCCAAGTTCACTTAACTCTTGAAATTGATCTTTAAAACCAAAAGTTCTAGCAGGAGCAATCATTTCAACAAAATTTCTTGGATTTAAGTCAATCACAAAAGTTTGATTCCCAATTGCTTTATAGTCAAAATTTATTGTGGATATAATTGTAGTTTTTTTAGAAGGGGTTGCTGCTATTACTGAACCTTCTTTATTTAAAATTATTGATTTATTAATCTCTTGAAAGTAATTATCTGGTCTAGGTGCCTTTTTTATACCTACTTCTTCAAAATCTTTAACCCACTGGATTGCTGATCCATCTAAAAGAGGAATCTCTTTCCCATCAACCTCAATATGAATATAACTTAACCCACACCCAGCCATTGATGATAGTAGATGCTCAATAGTATATAAATTTCTCCCCCCTAATTTAACCGCCGTACAAAGCATCGTACTTCCAATTAAATCCTGAGTTAATTTAAAAATCTCGCCAGGTTTATCCCTAAAAGAAACATAGTATCCTTCTTTCTCGTAGGGAGAAATTGTAACTCTTGTTTTTTCTCCACTGTGTAGGCCTATACCCTCTCTGGAGATAACACCAGCTAAGGTATAACAAGAATCATAATTAGCAGGCCAAGAAAACACTTAAAACTTCCATCCAACTCCAAGTGTATATCTCCAATCTCCACTTAGGTCCTTGCTAGCGACATCTAATCTTAATGGACCAATTGGTGTTTTAACCCCAACTCCACCTCCAAGGGAAAAGCCAGAACCTGATTTCTGCAATAATTTACCAGGTTTTCCTGGGACATCATTTTGAGAGCCTAAATCACTTCCGGCGTCAACAAATAAAGCTCCCGATATCATTCTCCAAACAGGGAACCTATATTCTGCAGTACCTTCTACAAAACTTTTACTTACAGCCAAATCACATGATCCCCATCCTCTAATAGATGATGTCCCTCCCATACAAAATGCTTCGTAAGGAGGCAGTTCCCCAAGAATAGTCCCAGCCTTAAATTGAAACCCAATAGCTTGAGGACAGTCTTCACTAGAAGCATTGCTAGACTTACATTCTTTCGTTAAATTTATTAATTTTGTTGGTATAAAAAATGAATATGAGGCTCTCATTCTATTAAAAGTTGGAGAATTTTTTCCCATTGAGACAAACTGTTCAGTACCAAAGCTTAATTTGTTTCCTGAAGTTGGGTTTATGGAATTATTCAAATTATTTCTAGATGCAGTTGCAATAACACTCACTAATGTATTTTCATCGGGACATGAACCATCACTTGGAGTAAATCCAATACAAATAATATCGCTTATATTATTTTTGGTTGTGGTTGGAGTTTTATCACCATAAGGTTTTTTGTTTCCATCACCATCAATCATCTTTACTCTCTTAAAGTTCATTCCTGCAAGAACCTTCCATTTAGCAACCTTAAATGGATCTCCGCCATTTAATGGCCTTGAGAAAGAAAATCCACCACCTGTTTTTTCTAAAACTATTGATGAAAAAGTATCAGAGCTAGTTGGTGTTTGATCATCTACTGCATATATTCTCCCATTTTTTTCACTTTTAAATTCTTGTGGATAATCTCTGCTTAAAAAAAGATTTGTTCTAAAAGATGTTTTATGTTTATCTCCTTTAATCCATGGATCAGATAATGAAAAATTGTAAGTGGTTGAATATTCTCCGAAATTAAGGTTTAAATTTGTTGACCATGCTCTTCCTAATGTATTTGTTTCCTGCAAACCAATTGAGGCAAAGATACCTGAACCATTGCTATAACCAAGTCCCCCAGTTAACGATCCTGTTCTTTGCTCACTCAAATCTAAAAAAATTATGACTTGACCAGGATTTAAATTATCAGGGCCAAGAGAAACCTTTACATCATCAAATAATGATGTGGCATAGAGTCTACCGATATCAGCTTCTAAAATTTTTCTATTAAAAATGGTGCCAGGTTGTGTTTTTAATTCTCTTTTTATAACCCAGTCTTTTGTTTTCCCTTTTCTAGGTTTTCCATCAATAATAAATTCACCATCAGAATTTGGGAATCTTATTTTTACGTCAGATATAATGCCCTCAGAAACTTTTAGTATTATTACTCCGTTCTCAGAGATTCTCTCGGGGCCACTAACTCTAGCTAAAGAATAACCCGCGTTTTCATAACGTTTTTTTATTATTTCTATCTTATTTTGAAATTCCTTTAGGTTAAGAGTTGTCCCATAATAGTTTTTAAAAATATCATCTAAGTATTCATTAGGAATTAAAGAGTTTTTTGGTTTAAGTTCAACTTTTTTTAAAATTGGATTAGGCACTACATTTACTATTAGCCTCACACCTAGTGGCCCATCTTGAGACTTAATTTTAACTCCTGAAAACCAACCACTAGCATAAATTGCATTGAGGTCTTTGTTTAAAATTTGATTATCAACAATACTTCCAGGCTTTATGCTCATGGAATCATATGCAGCCAATTCAAGTTTTCTACCTTCAGGATGATTTTCCCAACCTTCGATAATTATTTCTGAGACAAGAACACTTTCTTCACTAATATCATTATTATTTTCTGCAAGAAGAATTTTTTTCTCTTTTTTAATATCAATCCCTTGAAATAAAACATTATTAATATTTTGTATTTCCAAGGTTTTTATTGATTGATCAACATCATTTGGCAAATCCTTAGCAGCCAGTTCAGAATTATTTGATATAAACATCAATGGAGTGAAGGCAACATTTATGAAAACCTTTCCAAATTTTAAAAAATGTTTTTGCATAATACTTGTTATTAAGATTAACACCTCATTATTTAATCAATCAGGTTTAAGAAAATCGTTAATTCTTCGGTGGATTTCACTATAAGCTTCAATTAAACCACCTAAATCATTTCTAAATCTATCTTTATCAAGACTTACAATCATATCATTTTTTTGATTTAGATCCCACAATCTACAATTATCAGGACTTATTTCATCTCCTAGAATAATATTGTTTCTAATATCAAAACCGAATTCCAACTTGAAATCTACAAGTTGAAGTTGAATATTTTTAAAAAAACTTTTCAAGATTAAATTAATTTTTAAGGTTAAATTTATTATTAACTCTAGATCATCAGAGCTTAATATATTCATTAATTCAATCCTATCTTTTGTAATAAGGGGATCATTAAGTTCATCATTTTTAAGATAGATATCAATTAATGGCTTAGATAACAAAGTTCCAGGTTTAATAGTAGTTTGTTTGCACAAAGAACCATAAGCAGTATTTCTTAGAACAATTTCTAATGGAATTACTTTTATTTTTTTTGCAATCATTGTATTTTCATTTTCAAGTTCAATAAAATGAGTTGGAATATTTTTCTTAATCAGGATCTCAAAAATTCTTGCACTTATTAAGCAATTAAGTTTGCCTTTACCTTCAAATTTTTCTTTTTTCAACGCATTAAACGCTGTAGCTTCATCTTTAAATTCAATTTTGACTTTATTTGCATCATCATGAGTAAATACTTTTTTTGCCTTGCCTTCATAAATTAACTCATATTTTTTATTCATTAACTTAAGACCTCATTATTATAAGTAAAGTACTTTCTATGATTAACATAATTATTAAAGATCAACGTCAAATGACTTTATTTTCATTTTAACCGATTATTGATCGAAACCTCATAACCTTAAAAAACAAATATATGGAAATTCATTCACCTAGTTCTGGGTCATACATTAGATTAGAGAATATTTTAATAATTGGAAATGGCGGGAGAGAAAACTCTTTAGCTTGGGCTATTCAAAAAAATGAATTAGTTAAAAAAGTTTATTTAATACCTGGTAACGCTGGTTCAGAAAGAATAAATAAATGTGAAAGAATAAATATTGATATAAATAATAAAAGTGAACTAGTCGAAAAGCTTGATTTTTTTAAGATAGATTTAGTAGTTATTGGACCAGAAATAGCTTTGGCAAATGGATTAGCTGATTTTCTTCGAAAAAAAGATTTTAAAGTGTTTGGTCCGAATAAAGATGGAGCAAAACTAGAATTTAGCAAATCTTGGGCGAAGGAATTTATGCAAGATGCAAACATTCCAACTGCAAAATTTTGGAAAGTCAATTCTCTTGAAGAAGCAAAAAAAATTATTAATTCATCATCAATTCCACTTGTAGTAAAAGCTGATGGTCTTGCTTCAGGTAAAGGTGTTTTTATTCCTAATTCCAAAGATGAATGCTTTAAAGCAGCAGAGACAATTTTTAATGGAAGATTTGGCAACTCTGGGAATGTAGTTGTTTTAGAAGAAAAAATTCAAGGGCCAGAAGTTTCAGTTTTTGCTTTATGCGATGGGAAGAGATATACATTACTTCCAACGGCCCAAGATCACAAACGACTTAATGAAAACGATGAAGGTCCAAATACAGGAGGTATGGGGGCTTATTCTCCTGCCCCATTATTAACAAAAGATTACCTCGATAGAATCATCAAAGAGATAATTGAACCTACTATAAATGAGCTTAATAAAAGACATATTGACTATAGAGGCGTAATTTATTTTGGTTTAATGATCACAAAATCTGGGCCCAAGGTTATAGAATATAACTGCAGGTTTGGTGATCCAGAATGTCAAACAATAATGCCCTTGATGGATCAAAATTTTGTATTTCTTCTAGAAAAATGCTCGATGGGTAGTTTAACTGGTGATGAAAAAATTAATACTTCTGAAAAAGTTAGTGGTTGTGTAATAGCGACCTCCAAAGGTTACCCTCACGAATATAAAACTGGCTACCAAATAAAAATAGGCAAGATTGATGCAAATGATTGTCAAATTTTTGACTCAGGAACTTCTTTTAGTGAAAGTGGTAAATTATTAACTGCTGGAGGAAGAGTCTTAAGTATTGTCTGTCAAGATAAAGACTTCGACACGGTTTTTGAAAAAGCATACAAAAATTTAAAAGAAATACATTTTGAGGGTATTTACTTTAGAAATGACATAGGTCATCAAGTTAGAAAAAACTTTTCTAAGGAGAATTAATCATATGGTGGATACCAATAATCGAGAAAGTAGAAAATATAACATCACTGATAATGAAAATATCAGTACTAACTATTGGATTAATGGACTTCTCACTTGGTGGAGTGGATTCAGCTTAAGAACAAAGTTATTAGCGATAGCAACTCTTGTCGTAAGCCTCCTAATGACAGGAATAACTTTTTTTGCATTAAATAGCATTCAAAGAGATGCGGGTATGAATGATACTAGATATGCTCGAGATCTTGGCTTATTGTTATCTGGGAATGTTACAGAATTAGTCGCTAATAATCAAAAAAAAGAAATTTCAAATGTAGCCGAGAAATTTTGGAGATCAAGCAGAAACTTGCGTTATATATTCTTTACTGATGCTGAAGATATTGTTCAACTTGGGATACCGATCAGTGCAACACCAACAAGCTCGGACAGTCAATTTCAGCTTACTCGAAAATTAAAACTACCTTCAGAATTGAAGAAGAGACCACAGTTTCCTTTAGTTAGGCAGCATGCGACACCTCAAGGTCAAGTAACAGATGTATTTGTCCCAATGTTGTGGAAAGGCAAATATCTTGGAACTTTAGCTCTGGGAGTCACTCCTAATAAAAAAGCACTAGCTAGTGCTGCCCTAACTAGAGAAGTAACCATTGCAGTTTTTATCTCTATTTGGGTTTTAGTAATACTTGGAGCTGTATTTAATGCACTGACAATTACAAGACCAGTCAGAGAATTAGTAAGAGGTGTTAGAGAAATTTCAAGAGGAAATTTTAAATCTAGAATTTCTTTACCCATGACAGGTGATCTAGGAGAACTCTTAAATGGATTTAACAGAATGGCAACACAGTTAGAAAATTATGACGAAGCTAATATAGAAGAACTAAAAGCGGCACAAATCAAGCAGCAATCATTAATAGCTACAATGGCTGATGGTGCAATATTATTGGACTCTCAAGGCAATATTGTACTTACTAATCCTACAGCAAAAAGATTATTTCGTTGGGAAGGAAGATTTCTAGAAGGCAAACATTTTTTAAATGAAATTCCCGAAATTTTATCAAACGACTTACATACAAATATAGAATCTATTTTAAACAGGGAAAAGGAGAAGGACGATTTAAGGTTCAGTTTAGGAGAACCAGCAAGAACCTTAAGAGTTGTATTGCAAGCAGTTTTAGATACAAACAAAATTGAATTAAAAGGAATTGCTGTAACAATCCAAGACTTAACCAGAGAAGTTGAACTTAATGCGGCGCAAAATAGATTCATAAGCAATGTTTCTCATGAATTAAGGACTCCACTTTTTAATATCAAAAGTTATGTTGAGACCTTACATGATTTAAAAGATCAGCTTTCTGATGAAGAACAAATAGAATTTTTGGGAATTGCAAATTCAGAGACTGATAGGTTAACAAGACTTGTAAATGATGTATTAGATTTATCTAGATTAGAATCTGGGAAAATTGTTCAGCTAGAGCAAATGGATATTAAACCAGCAATAGAACAGACTCTTAGAAATTATAGACTTAATGCTTCAGAAAAAAATGTTTCATTAGCTCATGACATAGAGGAAACTATTCCTCCAATACTTGGAAATTTTGATTTGCTTTTGCAGGTTTTTGATAATTTACTAGGAAATGGATTGAAATTTAGTCCAAAAAACAGCGCTCTTATTATAAGAGCTTATACTTGGCCAGATTCCTGTCCTGCTTTTCCTCCAAGTATTCAAAATGATGGGGCCCCTCAATGTGAATTAGTTTCACCACTCCCAAAAGTAAGAATTGAGATTGCTGATACTGGATCTGGAATATCTCAGACTGATCAAGAAAAGATATTTGATCGTTTTTATAGAGTAGAGAATTCTGTTCATACTGAGCAAGGCACAGGTTTAGGTTTATCTATAGTGCGAGGAATAATCGAAAAACACGGTGGGGAGATTCGTATGGCCAGTGAATTAGGAGTTGGAACAACGTTTTGGTTTGATTTAGCCTTGGCACAATCTGATAAAGATGAATTATTGGCAAAAGCCATTAATAACTCAGATTCCTTTTCAGGTTCTGAAATTAAAGAAGTTATCTAATTATTATCTATTCCTCTAAAAACATTTTGAACATTTTGATCAGGCATTACTCTATGAGGGGCACCACTAAATATTTGTTCAAAATTAGAAAAAGAATCCCTTATTTCTGGGCCACTATTCGTAATGATAAATTCTCTTATTCGTTTATCATGCCATGAACCCCGCATTTTAAAAACATTTAAAGCTCGTGCCATCTCTCCTTTTATTTCTACATATTGAAGCAACAATATGGTATCTGTAATTGTTGAGATATGAGAATCAGTTATAGAATGGCTTCCCATAAATTCTTCTGCAGTATTAGTAAAAAATCCTGCTATTTCCTCTTGTTTTGTATAACCAGTCACAGCAATTACAAACTGTCTAAAAGCATTCAAACTTACACCTCTTGCTAATGCAGAGAGAGAATCTATTGCCATTCTTTTAGGTTTAAATTGATTAATTTGCGTTTTTATAATTTGTAAGTGATCCTCTAAACCAGTTGATTCAGGATATGCACAAATAATTTTTAATAACCCATCACTTTCCATTTTTTCAAAATCTATGCCCCAGCTGGTAGCATTCCTAAGCAATTGAGCCCTAGATTCTTCATACGCAAAAAGTATTGCTCTTTCATTATTGTTATAAGCATCTTCAACAAATTTTGATACAAGCATTGTTTTGCCGGTACCAGTTGCTCCGGTGGCGAGAATAATGGAATCTTGAAAATATCCTCCACCACACATATCATCAAGATCTTTAACTCCAGAGCTAATCCTAATATTTGAGGATCTCTGCGTTAATCTCATTGCTCCTAAGGCAAACACACTTATTCCATCCATTCCCATAGTAAATGGATATTCACCTTTCATGTGTACAGTACCCCTTAACTTCAGAACTTCTAGAGTTCTTCTTCTCTTTTCTGACTCAAGAACATTTCTTAATAAAACAACATTATCAGATACAAATTCTTCTACACCATATCTTGCAATTGGTCCGTAATCATCCACCCTTTCTGTAGTCATAACTGTCGTCACACCTATTTCTTTTAATCTTGCTATTAATCTAAATATTTCTCTTCTAACAACGTAAATAGCATCATACTGTTGAAAGACAGCAGTTATTGAATCTATTGCAACTCTTTTAGCTTTATATTTTCTAATTGCATAACTAATTCTTTCAATAAGACCGGACAAGTCAAAGTTACCCGCCACATCCTGACCATCAGGATCAGGAGATGCGTCCAAAATAAAAAGTTTATTTTGATCAATTAACTCTTGTAAATCCCAACCAAAACTTGCGGCATTTCTAATAATATCCAGAGGTGACTCTTCAAATGTTACAAAGATTCCAGGCTCATCAAAATTACAAATTCCATGGTGTAAATATTGCAGAGAAAAAACAGTTTTACCAGTTCCTGAGGTGCCACTAACGAGTGTACTTCTAGATACAGGCAACCCACCCCTACAAACATCATCAAAACCTTCTATTCCAGTTGGTAATTTTTGTACTTGCATTTTATTTGATTTGCCAAATTTCTTATCATTCATAGTTTTTGTACTAATTAAACAAAAATAAAATAAATTTTGAAATTATTTTAAATTTAAAATTTTTACATATTATTTATCTCCACTATATTCAGTTTCAGTTAATTCATCAAAAAGTAGATCTAAACCAATTAAAACTTTTTCTCTATCTGAAAGATCACCTATTATTTTTCTAACTGGTGGCGGTAAAATTTTAGCTAACGTTGGAGTGGCTAAAATTTTATCTTCTTCTGCAAGTTGTGGTTGCTTAAGTACATCGATAACTTTCAAAGCATAAACTCCTTTGAATTCATTATCTAAAATTTCTCTTAAGGTATTTAAAGCTCTCATCGAATTAGGAGTATTTCCAGCAACATAGAGTTTTAAAATATATGTTTTCCTTGCTGCCATCGTTATAGTTCCTGAATTGATATAAAAGATTTAAAACAACCCTTGACTTATTACACTACAAAATAAGAAAATAAACAAACTATTATGATAGCTTTTTGGGCTAAATCAAATTATTAATTTGAGCCTAGTAGCGTCTTTAAAATATGACAAATTCTAAAAACTCCTCAAACAATTCTTCAGAAAATAATGAATTGTATGCAATAGCAGAAACTTCAGGTCAACAATTTTGGTTCGAAGTTGATAGATACTATGACATAGACAGGTTAAATGCAAAAGAAAAAGACAAGATAACACTGGAAAAAGTTTTAGTTTTAAAAGACAAAGAGTCCATAACTATTGGTAAACCTTACGTTAAAGATGCAAAAATTGAATTAGAGGTAGTCTCTCATAAAAGAGATAAGAAGATTCTCGTATACAAGATGCGTCCCAAAAAAAAGACAAGAAGAAAGATGGGACACAGACAAGAACTTACAAGAGTTATGGTAAAATCTATTACAATAGGGAAAAGCGTTCCTAAGTCTTCTTCTAAAAAGGAAACTGTAAAAAAGGAAACTAAACCAAAATCCGAAAAATCTACAAATTAAACACTTCTAATGGCACATAAAAAAGGAACAGGTTCTACTAGAAACGGAAGAGATTCAAATTCCAAAAGATTGGGCGTGAAAGCTTATGGAGGAGAAAAAGTAACTGCTGGATCAATTTTAATTCGCCAAAGAGGTACATCCTTTTTGCCCGGGACCAATGTCGGAAAAGGTAAAGATGACACACTTTTTGCACTCAAAGAAGGAATAGTAAGTTTCGAAAGCATTAAAAGAAATTTAAGAAATAGAAAAAGAGTTAATATAGTTATCTAATTTTCTTATAAGCTCTTGTAGTTATAAGAATAGGATGAAATACTTCTAAAAAATTTGATTGAAGAGTTTCAAAAAATTTTTCAACAATCTCAATATCGTCAATATGAAAAGGATACTCATTCTGATCACCTTTGTAAAAATACCAATTAAATAAAGCGATAGAATTAGGATCCATAAACTCATTGAAAATCTCAATTTGTGAAGCTGGATCAGCAAGATGTTCCAAAACATCAAGGCAAACTATAGTATCAAATTTAGATATTTGTATATCTTGAATTGTCTTGCAAAAAGTAAGTTTTTTTTCGACTCCTAATTTCTTTGCCCTGTATTCAACAAAATTTCTATTTGTTTGATTTATATCTACAAAAAAAACATGCTCAACTTTTGAAGACATAGCGTTAGCTAAGGCATGCGTTCCAATTCCTCCTCCAAAATCTAAAACCAAATCTTTAGAAAATCTCTGCTGAAGTTTTAAAGTATCAGCGATGTATTCCCTACTCGTGAGATGCCAAGCAGCTAAATCAGCTACATGCCGATCTCCAACTATTTCAGTATAAAAATCCGAAACATCATTCAAAGCATCTCCAGGATGTGAATTTGCCAAATTCATCTTTGCATTTGCAAGGAATCCATCTAAATCACATTCTCTAATAGATAAGTATTCCATTAAATGTGATTTCAAATTAAAAGCATTGTCTAAAAACTCTTTTAAAATAAAATTATTGTCTTTCAATTTCTTTCTCATAATTTCCAATATCAAAATCATAGGATGGTTATAAATCTTTCTCAAAGTATTCTTAATATTAAAAATGGAAACTAAAGATGGATTCTTAGTAATTAATAAAGATAAAGGATGTACTTCACATGATTGTGTTAAACAAATAAGAAAGTTACTAAATACAAAAAAGGTCGGTCACACAGGAACTCTTGACCCAGAAGTTATAGGAATACTACCAATCGCGATAGGCAGTGCAACAAGATTTATTCAATATCTACCTCAGGGTAAAAGTTACATAGGACAAATTAAATTAGGGATAAGAACTAACACTGATGATATTCACGGAGAAATAATTAATCAAAAAAGTTGGCCTAAAATCAGTGATGAAAAATTAGATCAATACTTAAATAGATTTAGAGGAATTATTAAACAAATCCCGCCGAAAGTATCTAGTGTGCATGTTAATGGAGAGAGAGCTTATAAAAAATCTTTCAGGAATGAAGTTTTTGAATTAGCACCAAGAGAAGTAAAAATAGACGAACTTACTTTAATGAAATGGGACCAAATAAACGGAATAATAGAAATAAAAGTTAAATGTTCAGCTGGCACATACATAAGAGCAATTGCAAGAGATTTAGGAGAAATTCTTAATTCCGAGGGTTGCCTTCTACAGCTAAAAAGAATTTCAGCTTGTGGCTTTGATGAACAAAACTCGATAAAAATATCTGATATCGAAAAAGATAAAAAAAACTCGAAAAATTTCATTATTCCCACAATTTCTGCTCTTAATCACATTTCATCATTTGTCTTAAGTACCGAAGAACAAATCAATTTTTGGCAAACAGGAAGAGCAATTAGAGTTGATATTAATTACTTCCAGGAAAACAAATCTTTTGATTACAAAAAACCCATAAAAGTAATAGATAAAAAACAAATACTACTTGGGATAGGTTTCTTAAATGAAGAGCAATCTAATATAAATCCAAAATTAGTCCTTAATGCTAAATAACTTCTATAGGTAATCTTTTCTAAAAGGTTTAACCTGCACACCCTTATAAAAATGCTTTAATATTCTTTCAGCTTTTTGGCCTCTAGACGCCAGATATTTAGCCCCCCACTGACTCATTCCGACTCCATGACCTGATCCTTGTCCAAAAACTATCAACCCTTTCTGTTGAGGAGTATTGTTGTTTAATTCTTCCTCAAAAAATTTAAATCTGATAAAATTACTGTTCAGGCCTAATCTTTTTCTAAAATCTACCCCAGATATTTGATCAGAACCATAAGCCCCAATAAGTTTTAAATTTTTTACCCTCCCTGTACTAGTAATATCTAAAATCTCTATATTTTTTAAACCTCCAATCTTTGGAAATAAATTTATTAATTCATTACTCGAAATTTTTTTTTGCCATCTAAATTTTGGATTATTTTTATCAAAATCTTTCACACTTGATAAATATGGATATTTATTTTTCCATACATCTTGACTATTTTCCGTCATTCCACCTGAGCTGCTATGAAACAAAGCATTAATTAATTTATTTTTATACGTTAAAACCAAAGATCTTGTACTTTTAACGGCTCTGATAGTTTTATAAGTTCTTGATTCCAAGCCATTATAGACTTGATTTTTCTGGGTTGAATCTATATCAAATAAATTATTTCCCTTTTGCTTTAAAGCATAAGTTCTTGAAGCAATTGCTTGTGCCTTTAATGCTTCAATAGGCCATTTCGTTGGCATTTCTGAACCCACTACGCTATTAAGGTATTTTTCTATTCCTAAAACATTTACTACCAATATTTCGGAGTCGAGTACAAAGAGATTAAGCTTACCAGCAAATCTCTTCTGACCTACCCAAATACCTCTTCCATCGGAAGAACTCACTCGAAATTTTTGATTACTTTTTAAGTCATATTTTTTTTGTTTATTCTTATCAAAATATAAAATTTTTCTATTTTTCTCATTTTTCAAAGTTAGACCTTTTATTCTTTTGCGTGAAAAAAATTTACCCTCTATTGTTAAAGGAATTGATCTATCTGATCTGATCCTTAAATTGTTATTTTTTGATATCAAAACTCTAATGATTGGTTCTCTGGATGCAAAAACACTTTCACTCTGAAAAATAGAAATAAATAAAATACTTATCAGGCAAAATTTTCTATAGTTATTTTTAAATTTAAGTATCACTTTGTTTAAAAACAAATGCTTAATTTGCCTAAGTTTGACTAAAAGTCTAAATTTAATCCAGATATAACAATAAAAATATCATAAATAAGTGAATATCACCTTCTTAGGAACAAGCTCAGGTGTCCCATCCTTAACGAGAAATGTTTCTTCCCTAGCACTTAAATTATCACAGTCATCAGAAGTTTGGCTTTTTGATTGCGGAGAAGGAACGCAACATCAAATAATGAAAAGCAATATTAAATCTTCACAAATCAAGAAAATATTTATTACTCATATGCATGGTGATCATATTTATGGTTTGCCTGGACTTTTAGCTACCTTAGGTTTATCAGGAAATAGTGAGGGTATTCAAATTTACGGTCCTTCAGGGTTGCGAAGTTTTATAAATTCATCACTTAAAAGTAGTTTTTGCAAATTGTCTTTTCCATTAAATTTTGTGGAAGTTGAAAATTTTGCATCAGAAAATAAAATCCTATTTGAAAACAACAAAATTAAAGTAAACTGCGCCTGTCTTAAACATAAAATACCTGCTTATGGTTATAGGGTGAGTGAAAAAGACAAACCAGGTATATTTGATATCAAAAAAGCAGAGTCTCTAAAAATTGCACCTGGACCAATTTATTCAGAATTGCAACAAGGTAAAAAAGTCGTATTAGCGGATGGCAGGACATTCGATGGGAAAGAATTCTGTGGACCTCCTAGAAAAGGTGAAAGTTTTGTTTATTGCACAGATACGGTGTTTAGCGAATCAGCTGTTTCACTATCAAAAAATGCCGATTTACTCGTACATGAATCGACTTTTTCAGTGGAGGATGAAAGCATGGCATACGAAAAATTACATTCCACAACAATCATGGCTGCCAAAACAGCATTATTATCTAACACAAAAAAATTAATTATTACTCATTTAAGTCCAAGATATACTAATAAAAACGCAATTACTCCAAGCGATTTGCTTAAAGAGGCTCAAAAAGTTTTTCCAAATACTCAGCTTGCAAAAGATTTTCTAACGGCAGAAATAAAATAAACTGCAACAGTTCGTTAGCAGGAGCGTTGTAAATGACCAACCCATGAAATAATAGTCTTAGGTTTTTCTATTTGATGTCGATCGAAATGGTCTCTATTTTTTCATCACTACATAAGTCTTGTAAAAGACTATTTATTTTTCTTTCATTAATTATTGGGTTACTTATTAATCCAATATCTGCAAATGCACTCTATCCTAGTGATCCTTCATCAGTTGACGTTCTAAAAGATGATCTTCACGGTGCTGACCTTCATAATACTGAATATGTTAAATATGATTTATCTAATCAAGATTTAGGAGAAGCTAATCTTCAAGGTGCATATATGAGTGTGACGACTGCAAAAAACTCTAGTTTTAAAGGAGCCAATATGACGGACCTTATTGCATATGCAACACGCTTTGATAATGCCGATTTTACAGATGCAAATCTTACCAATGGCGAGCTAATGAAAAGTGTTTTTGATGGAGCAATTATTGATGGGGCAGATTTTACTGATGCAAATCTTGATCTTTCTCAAAGAAAATCATTATGTGAAAGAGCTAGTGGAACTAACTCACAAACTGGAGTTAATACAATTGATAGTCTTGAATGCACTGGCTTAAAAGGTTACATGCCTCCAAAGCCAAAAGCATAATATTTAAAGCTAACCAATTTCAGAAGGGAAGATATTACCAGGTTCTTTTGAGCCTGGTTTTTTGCTGTACCACCATTCTTGTATATCAGAAGAAAATTTCTTTGAAAAAAGAGTTATAACTGTCTCAACAGGTTTTGATCCAGGCTCCAAAATCTGAACTGAGTAAGATGGACATTTTCTTGAGGCCATATCAGCAACGAACCTAGACCCTATTCTTCTCCAACTAGGCTCCTTACTTCTCCAAGCAAGCCTTGAGCAGGGCCAAGGTAACTCTTCCCTATCATAGAGTCTGCAACATGGGCCAATTACCTTATAACTGTACTGACCACCATAACTTGATTGAACACTGTCAGTCTTGAAAAATTCAAATTTATCCATTTACAAAAAAAAAGCCACCTTCATAGAGGGTGGCAGAGAAATAATCAATAATCAACTTAGAAAAGTTAAATTTTTATAATTAGTACAATTCTTCCTCAGCATGAGTTGTAATTGTTACATCAGATGTTGGATAAGCAACACAAGTAAGAACAAAACCAGCTTCTAGTTGGTCGTCATCCAAGAAACTTTGATCAGACTGATCAACACTACCTGAAGTAACTTTTCCAGCACATGTTGAACATGCACCAGCTCTGCAGGAATAAGGAAGGTCGATACCTTGTTCTTCAGCTGCATCGAGGATGTATTGGTCATCAGGTACTTCAATAGTTGAATTGAGGCCTTCACCTTCGCTGATGAGAGTAACTTTGTAAGAAGCCATTTAAATAAAAAATTGTTGGTAATTAATACCTATCAAATACATTTTTAACATCGATTAGGTCGATATGTGAGATTTTGAAGTAAAAAATGACACAATAAAATGTATGAAAGAGTATCTATAAGAAAAACTTATACTTAGGTTGGATCGCTGGCTTTTTGCGCAGAAACGCATGCCCAATCTTTTCTAGTTGATACATCCAATAATTTCAAGTCATGCTGAATTAATATTTTTATAATTTCATCCTTTTGTGAATTCAGAATTCCACTGAAAATTACTTCCCCATTGCTTCTCAAGCACTTATAGATATTTGGAATCATTCCTTTTATTACTTCAGCAAGAATATTGCATAAAACAAAATCAAATTGTTCGAGTTGATTTTTTAAAATTACCTCATTAAAAGATCCCAAATATGTATTTAATTTGTTTAAATTACCGAAATTCAGTTGGAAATTAGATTTTGTTGAATTTATAGCTAAATAATCATTATCCACTGCACAAACCTCTTTAGCGCCAAGTAATCTTGCGGCGACACTCAAAATCCCGCTACCGCTCCCAATATCTAATACTTTTTTATCAGAAAATAAAATATTCTCCATTTTTTCCAAGCAAAGATAAGTTGAAGGATGACTTCCTGTACCAAAAGCTGCTCCAGGATCAATTTTTATGATTTGTTTATCTTTAAATTTTTTATTTAGATTTATCCAACAAGGTAATATTAAAAAATGATTTCCTACTAATTCAGGAGCCCAATATTTCTTCCAACTTGTTAACCAATCCTCCTCTTTGATAATACTCCATTCAAAAAATTGATTCTTAAGGGGATTAATGTTTAAAAGTTTGCTAATTATTTTTTCAAAACCACTTCTAGAACTCTCATCCCAATCATCAATTGGAAGCCATATATTAACTTCTTTTTTATTTTCATTTTTAATTAAATATTCAAATGAAAAACTAAATATTCCCAGCTCATTTAATTTCCAAATAATAATTTCTTCAGAATCACTTTCTATCAGAAAAGTTAGTTTATACCAATCTTTAATTGCCATTAATAGAGCTGGCCTCTTTATAGAGTAACTGGATTAGCGTTGGTAATCCCATCTACTTCAATAATGGTATCAAGCAACTTATTAGGTATTGGATCATCAATACTTAGAACCATAACAGCTTCCCCTCTAACAATTTTGCGCCCAACTTGCATTGAGGCAATATTTACATTGTTGCTACCTAATAAAGACCCCAGCTTGCCAATAATGCCAGGCATATCTCTGTGCCTAGTAACCAACATATATCTGCTCGGTGATACATTAACTGGGTATTGATCAATACTAATAATTCTTAATTCCCCATCAGCAAAAATGCTTCCCGCTACGCTATGGTCACCGTTATCTCCATAAGTGGTTAGCTGAAGCGACCCACTAGCAAATTCAGGTCTCGCCTCATCTTTATTCTCGACTACCGAAATACCTCTTGAATCTGCTTCTAGAGAAGCATTCACATAATTAATCCTATCCCCCAAAGCTTTACTTAGAAGGCCTTTTAGACTAGCTATTATTAATGGCTGAGAAGGATGTTGAACAAATTCACCTTGAAGCTTTACTTCTAGTTTTTGGATCTGCCCACCTGAAAGCTGGCTTATAAGTAGACCCATTGTTTCAGCCAACTGCAAATGAGGTTTTAGACTATCCATAATGTCAGGGCTCAAACCTGGAATATTTACTGCAGTTCTAGCAGATAAACCTAGCAACACATCTCTTATTTGTTCTGCAACATCAACAGCTACATTTTCTTGTGCTTCCCGTGTAGATGCTCCTAAATGTGGGGTAAGTATAAGATTCTTTTCAACCTTCAAAAGTGGTGAATTAGATTCCAAAGGTTCTTTAGAAAAGACATCTATTGCAGCACCTGCAATCAATGATTGATTTAAAGCTTGTGCCAATGCCTCTTCATCAATTAAGCCTCCTCGAGCACAATTAATCAATTTTGCGCTACTTTTCATATTTTTAAGTACATCTATATTTACTAAATTCTCTGTCTCTGGTGTGCGAGGTAAATGCAAAGTTACATAATCAGATTGTTTGAATAAATCCTCTAGTTCTGAAAGTTTAACTTGTATTTGTTGAGCTCTTTCAGTTGATACAAAGGGATCGTATCCGTAAACTTCCATTCCTAATGCATTAGCAACTTTCGCTACATGTGCACCAATTTTCCCTAAACCTACTACACCTAATTTTTTCTCATAAAGCTCATTCCCAACGAATTTCTTTCTTTCCCATTTACCTGACAAAGTACTACTATTAGCAATTGGAATATGTCTAGATAAGGCTAACATCATAGCTATAGTATGTTCAGCCGCAGCTATTGTGTTACCCCCTGGAGAATTAACAACAAGGACTCCTTTTTGCGTAGCAGCCTTAACATCTACATTATCGACTCCAACTCCCGCTCTCCCAATGATTCTCAGTTTACTTGAAGAGTTAATAATCTCTTCAGTCACTTGAGTACCAGAGCGAATCATTAAAGCATCATAATCTTTAATAATGGAAGCTAGCTCAGAGTCTGATATTCCTATCTTCTGATCAACCTGAGCAACTTGCGAAAGAATATCGATTCCTGTTTGATCAATTGGATCTGTAATGAGAACTTTTGTCATTTAAGATTGGTTCTTTAATCTTTTACTTTAACTTAATCTATAGTGTATGTATCTTATTTTATTAATTTGAATAACACACAAACATTTGAGGATTGAAATTTGACTAAAAGTATTGTGATATTTGAAGACATTGATAAATGTATCCAACTTTTTGAAGTTTTCAAAGAAAAATCAGTAATGCTTTCTGAAGCTATTTTGATCCCACCAAAAAGTGAGAAAATATCATCAGATGAAACAGAATTGCTAAATGCGAAAGCAAATATCCTATTCAAATCTCTGAATTTTGAAGATATAAGAATTTTAAATCCAAAACTTGATAGAGAGATTAGACAAAAAGAAATGAGTATATGGCTAATGCCATTTGGTTTTATAGCTGGAATAGCTTTTTCTAATATGACAAATTTATCTACTTTCAGTTTTCTTGGTTTGAATAACATCGGTGAATCCCTCATTGGAGGACTTTTAGGAATGGGTTCAGGCTATTTAGGTAGTGTTGTTTCTTCTGCGAGTATCAACATTAATAGAAATAAAGAGTTGCGATCAATTATTAATTTTAATAAAGAGGGTAAATGGCTTGTTCTGCTTGAAAATCAAATTGGGACTGAATTACCTTGGGGTTTAATAAAACAATCAGAAGCAAAAGATGTAATTTTTTTAGAAGGATAAATGATTGACTTAAAAGAAATCTTAATAAATTCAAACTACAAAAAAGAAACTGAGGAATTAATAAATGTTGCTAACTTAGCTTACAAACACTGGGAAACTTATTGGACTAGTTTTAATTCAACTTATGTTTGCGAGGAGATTTTAAAAGATTTTGAAAATTTAAATGATTTCAAGTTTCTTATTTATGGAGGATTCTCCTCTTCTCAAAGATCTAGGATAGCTTGCTTTAGAGGAGATAGCATTCCTGAAGAGGATACGCTAAAAAGTAATTTTCCAGCTCAAGGAATAAAAATTAATGGTAATTTTTTATTTGATAATGCTACACAAGATGACTTTAGATCCCTCTTAATTGAAAATGGGGTAAATCAAAGCAAAGTAGGAGATATATGGACCATTGGCGATAGGGGAGCTCAAGGGATAATTGATAATTTAGATATTGAGCATCTAGATGAAAAGATTTTTTATTTAAGAGACGTAAAAGTAAAAATTAATTTAGTAGGTAGAGATGAATTACAAATACCTTCTGGAAGAACAAAAAAACTTGTCAATACAGTAGAAGCTTCAACAAGATTAGATGCTATAGCTTCAGCTGGCTTTAGGGTATCACGAACCAAAATCATTGAAAGGATAGAAAATGGAATGCTCAGATTAAATGGAAGCAAAGTTAATAAACCAACTATTAATCTAAAAATTGGCGACAAACTAGAACTTGAAAATAAAGGATTTATCGAAATTCTAAATTTAGAAATAACCAAAAGAGAACGATGGAAAGTTAAATTACTTAGAAAATGAAACGCAACCTGCTATTTTCTTATAAGGGGAATAAAAAATTTCTTCAATTTGGGCGATTAGCTCAGTGGTAGAGCACTACCTCGACACGGTAGTGGCCACTGGTTCGAATCCAGTATCGCCCATCAAAACTTTTGACGACTTAGGTTAGATCCACAGAAAATAATTTCATTTTTTAGATTATTAAAAAAGATGAAACTTAATCAAATAATTAATCTTCACAAGGGGCTCACTGCATTTGTTGTGATAGGCCTAATGATTTTTTTTGATAATTTTACAATCGCTCCCTACGTTTATTTAGCTCTGCACGGTACTTATGGATTACTTTGGCTTTTAAAAGAAAAGATATTCCCAGATCCTTACTTTAGAGAAAAAATCAATTTTTTAACTTCAGTTACTGGTTTTATTTTCCTTGGAAGTTACTGGGTAGCTCCCTACATTCTTATCTCATCTCAGAAATCTGTTCCAAATATCGTAATAGCTGCATCTGTATCTATAAATATAATTGGTGTGTTTCTACACTTTGCTAGTGATGCCCAAAAATATTTTTCTCTTAAATTAAAAAAAAATCTAATTAAAGAAGGATTTTTCAAAAATATAAGGAATACAAATTATCTAGGAGAAATACTGATTTATCTATCATTCGCCATACTTTCAATGAGTTTCATACCATTAGTAATTCTTGCGATATTTTTCTCTATAGTTTTTGTGCCAAGAATGATAAAAAAAGATAAATCGCTCTCAAAATATGATTCGTTCGAAGAATACAAAAAGAAAAGTGGTCTAATTTTGCCTAAATTAAATGCCTGATAACAACTTACCCAGTTGGAGGCAAGATTTAAAATCTTCTAGAAAAAAAGAGGGCAAATCAACCTCTAATAGATGGATACAGCTTGCAACAGTCAGCGAAGAAAATCAGCCAAGATTAAGAACAGTCGTTTTTAGAGGATGGCATAAAGATAGTTCAATGATTATTTTTACAGATAGAAGAAGTGAAAAAATTGGGCATTTAAAATCTAACCCTAATGCAGAAATATTATGGTTCTTTTTGAAAACCAAATCACAATATAGATTCAAAGGAAAAATACATGAATTAAGTGATAACAAAAATTATTGGGATTTATTATCAGAAAAATCAAAATCTTCTTGGTTTTGGGGATCTCCTGGAGAGAAAATAAACCCAGAAGTCCAATCTACTTGTGAAATATTAACCAATCTTCCCAAGTCAGAAAATTTTGTAGTTCTAAATTTTGAAATCGATTCAGTAGATCTTCTTAAATTAGAACAACCTGTTCATAAACGATATCTTTGGGAAAAGGTTAAGAAATGGGAAAAAGTTGAAATTAATCCTTAAATATTTCTAAATTGTATATTTAGGTTGAAAATCATATAGTGATCAGTCAGTTTTAAAAAAGAAGTATTATTCATATGAATTTCTCAGAAATTCCAGAAAACCCTTTTATTTTTTTATCTTGGGTGACCGCTATAGGGCTTTTTTTAAGTCTTTCCGAAGCAACAATTAAGATAAAACTTGAGAAGAGGAACAGTTATAGAAAAAGGTTAGAACTAATCAATAACCTTTATCCTAAAAAGTTAGCTTGAAGTATCTGAGAGAATGTTCGCTTGCAAAAATTGAAATAAACCACCTTTGCTTGATTCTTCTTTTACTTCAACTTGCTTGGAAGATTTTACATTTGCTGATGAAACAATTTCCTCTTCATCCTCTGATTTCAAAATTCTGATAATTACTTCGTCTAAGGAGAAATTACCAGGCCCTGTTAATGCAATTGAAGTTGCTGAAGCGAAATATAAAAGTAAAAGCTCTAGTAAGAAAATATTAAAACCTGAAGTAACAAGTGCATGGTATATAGCCACAGAAATTGTTCCAACAATTGCCAGAGCTCCGAATCTTGTAGCCAAGCCGATAATTAGTAACCAACTACCACCTATTTCTGAGAAAGCCGCTATGTATGATAAAAATATTGGAAATGGAAGATGTAATGGTCTGACAAAAGCATCAGCGAAATTTTCTATATTTGCTAATTTCTCATAACCGTGGTGAATAAGAACAGTTCCAGTAATAACTCTAAGAATTAATAAAGCAGTATCTTTGCTAAACGACTTGGTAAGAATTGTTGAAAGCACTATTAAAAATTTGTCCTTAAGTAAAAATAACTAGTCACAGTATCCATCGTGGGTCAAAGAGCAAAAGTCGCACCTAAATAAGTATTTATACTTACTAACCAAGGAGGTTATTTTCTGATTAGGAATTCAACTAAGCAAAAAATTATTTTTTAGAAAAATTTTCTAAAATTCTCTGATTTATTTTTGGAATATTTTCTTTAAATTTAAAAAACCCTCTTTTAGCAAATTTCCAAGCAAATAAATCTTCATCCCTCACAAGATTATAAATTTTTTTATGGTGTAAATTTTTAAACTCAGTTATGAAATCATAATTTTCTCCCACTCCAGGATAAATAATGTCTATTTCGTTAGTATTTTTAAAAGTATTTTCTAACGAATAAGGATCAATCTGTTCAACATTATCAAATTGCTCTAAAAATTCAGAGACCAAATCTTGTTTAAATTTCAATACAGATTCAGACAATGTAATTTGTCTTAGTTCATTTTTTAAAAGGATAATAAATACTTTTTTATAGCTTGGAAGTAAATTTTTAAGGGTTGCAAGGTGTAGATCATTTTCAAACATAATCAGATTATCTGATTTAGGATCCATATCATTTTTATAAATCTCATCTTCAAATGGTATTTGATTAGATTCTTCAAGAAAAATTTGTTGATTACTTATTTTTTCTACATTAAATCTATTATTTGAAAACTTTCTGAGGTTTGACGATGAAAAAAGATATTGTTTTCCCTTCGTTTGCAATCCTCCGACCCATCTCCAGCTAAGGAGATTAGATGAAGCATCTCCATCAAAAAGATACTTAAAGAAAAACTTTGCTCCCAATTGCCATGGGAGGCCTAAATTAAATATCCAAGTACTCGCAAACCACATTCTTGTATGGTTATGCAAATAATTGTACTGCTTTAATTCATGTACCCAAGAATTAAAAAAATCTAATTCTGTATTGCCATTAATTGCACTTTCATATAACTCATAATCAAAGTCGAGATTGTTTTCTGAAATAAAATTTCTCCAAACTTTAGGTCTATTTTCCATCCACCCTTTCCAGTAAACTCTCCAAAAAATTTCTTCAACAAATTTAGTTGAATTTTTGATTTTGTACTTACTTTTAATATCATGGATCAGATCATATTCCGATAATATTCTATGAGTAATGAAAGGCGATAATTTTGAAACTGAACTTTCATTATTTGGCCCAAAATCAAAATTTCTTAATTTTGCATAATCATTGATTTTGTATTTCGCAAAATTTTCCCAGGTATTTTGAGCTTTTAATAAAAAAGACATTTTCTTATAACTTTAAAAAATTTTTTTTTGTATTGATAGAAATTTCAAAAATTTGCCTTTAAATTGATCCTTAAAATTTACTATTTAACTTTTAAGAAAATATGTTTGATTGAAGTATTTAATTTAAACGTCTCATAAGTACATTTTATACTCTTAAATCGCTCACTGCGTAGGAGGATATTGAGTGGTCAATTACTTTTTAGATCAAATTTTAATTTTCAAATCTTTATTTAAATGATTTTTTCTAAAAGATTTTTAAATATTTATCAAAATTATTATGAATAATTTATTAGTGAGAGATGTTAAGTATCTAGATGAACAATACAGAATTGGTGAAGGCATAATTACGGATGATGCATTTAAGCAACTTGAAAAGCTCTTTATACCTGTTGATCGAGAGCCTGACTACTTTAATCAAAAAAATAATAAACTTTTGCCAAAATTAGCCAAAGAAAACTATAAAGAATTTTTGGAAAGTTTATTAACAAAAACAAGATTAAGCATTCAACCAAAAATTGATGGCTGTGCTATTGCAATTAGATATCTAGATGGCAAGTTTAATAAAGCTATTACAAAAAAAGGATTTGATGTCTCAAGCAAAATTAAACAAATTAAAAATGTCCCCGATTGTATTCCTATCAAACGAGATTTTCAAATTAGAGGTGAACTATACGCTACAAACCAAGTTGCCGGCATTTCCCAAAGAATTACAAGAAAATACCTCAATGATAAGAAAGGGATTGGAGAAAGTCTCCGCTTTTGCTGTTTCCAAATACTTAATGGAAGACTTAATCAATACGAAACCCTTAACTATCTTAAAAAATGTGGCTTCAGCACCCCTGACAGTTACTTCACAAATCATACAAGCGAAATCCAAATATTTAAAAAAAATTGGTTAGAGAAAAAAATATTCGCGAAATATCCAACTAATGGGATAGTTGTAAAAATAAATAGTAGGAAATTACAGTTACTTAGAGAGAAAAGTTTATCTCAAAATAACGAATGGCAATATGCAATTGAAAAATAATATTAAATAGTACCTTCAATAAGAGCTCACGATACTGACTTCCAGTATTTACAGTGGAAAAGTAATTAAATTTTGGTTAAATTCCAAAGCAATTTCCAGGATTACTAAATGACTGCCACCATTTCAAGACCTAAAATCTCTAACTGGGAAACATCTAATATTCCAATCCTTACAGGCAAAACAGCACTAATTACTGGTGCGAATAGTGGTCTTGGATACTACACTGCAAAGGCCTTAGCAGAAAAAAATGCTCATGTTGTTATAGCTTGTAGATCACTTGAAAAAGCTAATCAAACTATCAAAAAACTTAAAGGTCTTAATCCTGAAGGATTATTTACACCTTTAGAATTAGATTTGTCAGATTTGAAAAATATTGTTGAAGTTCAGTCCAAAATTCTTGATAATTTTGAAAATTTGGATTTACTAATCAATAATGCTGGCATTATGCATCCGCCTAAAACTCTTAGTGCCCAAGGATATGAAATACAATTTGCAGTTAATCATCTAGCTCATATGCTTTTGACTCTAAAGCTACTTCCAATTATTGAAAAAAAAGAAGAATCTAGAATAGTGACTGTGACTTCAGGAGCACAATTTTTTGGCAAAGTTGGTTGGAAAAATCTGAAAGCCGAGAACTACTACAACAAATGGGAATCTTACTCCAATAGTAAATTGGCAAATGTAATGTTTGCTTTGGAACTAAATGAGAACTTAAAGCACAAAAATATACTTTCTTTAGCTGCTCATCCAGGAATTGCAAAAACAAATCTCTTTACTGCTCAAAAACCTAACCCTGGTCCATTAGAAACATTCTCATTGGAATTATTTAGTCCTATTTTTCAAACTGCTGAGATGGGTGCTTTACCTCAGCTTTTTGCAGCTACTTCACCAGACGCAAGAGGCGGTGATCATTATGGTCCTAGATTTAATTTCAGAGGTCATCCAAAACTATCCCCTACTTCTCCTTTCGCCATGAATAAAAAAGAAAGAAAAAATTTATGGGAAAAAAGCCTCGAAATACTTAATAACTTCTTATAAATTTTTCATTTTTACTAACTTTAGAAAATACTTCAAGATATGTAATTCACTCTCTGAGAGTTTCATAAATTCTGTTAAGGCATCATAATTTTTTTCATCAATTTTTTTTGACAATTGAATAAAACTATCATGGTTTTCATTAACAAAGCGCTCAGCAATCTGAGACGGAGTTAAACCCTGTTCAATTAATTCACCTGGAGCATTTTTCTCCCAATTTTCATAAAACCAAGAGAACCAATATTTTGCAGTATTATCTTCCATTAATTAACTTTTCTTGGGCGAATACTATTAATAATGAAGAAAAATTTCATGATTGAATTACCCTTTAAACACAATTAATATAAATGCAATTATAAATTTAATGATAGATAATCATTCAAGTAAAAGAAATATTAATCTTGTAGTTGGATTAGGTAAATCTGGATTTTGGGCTGCAAAGTATTTGAGAAGCATCAATAAGAGAGTAATTGTTTGGGAAAGTAAAGATGGGATAGAATTCTTAGAAAGAAAAACAGCATTAGAAGAGCTTAATATCATAGTTTCTCTAAATAAAGAATTTGTATTTGAAGAAATTCAACCTTTTTTGAAAGAGATCGAATCTGTAGTTGTTAGTCCATCAATACCTTATGACCATATAACTATTAATGAATTAAAAAAAAAGGGAATTAAAGTAATTGGAGAAATTAATGTTGCATGGGAAATTTTAAAAGACACAAATTGGATAGGTATTACTGGCACTAATGGCAAGACTACTGTTACTCATCTACTAAGCCATATACTCTGTGATACTGGATTATATGCTCCTTTTGCTGGAAATATTGGTACACCTTTATGTAAGTATGCTCACTCCAAAAAATATGAAAAAATTGATTGGGTTGTAGCTGAATTAAGCAGTTATCAGATAGAAATATCTCCAGAAGTAAAACCTAATATTGGAATATGGACAACCTTCACAGAAGATCATCTTGAAAGACATAAAACGCTTGAAAACTATTTCAACATAAAAAAAAGCTTGTTAGAAAAATCTGATTTTAGAATTTATAATTATGAAGATAAAAACCTAAGAAATCACTACAGTTCGCTATCAAGAGGGGTTTGGATAACAACTAGTTTCGATAAATCAAATTTTATTCATTGCGATTATTGGATAGATGAACAAGCGTACATTATTGAGAGAGGGAAGAAATTATTCAAACTTGAACATTTTGCTTTAAAAGGAATGCATAATCTTCAAAATCTTTTATTGGTAATTGCAGCAGCAAGAAAAGTTGGATTATCTGGCAAGAAGATTAAAGATTCTTTATCTAATTACAAACAATTACCCCATAGGATGGAAACAATTTATAAAAATAATGATCTGGAAATCATCAATGATAGTAAAGCTACAAATTTTGACTCATCTATTGCGGGAATAAATTCAATTGAAGGTCAAATAATAATCATTGCTGGGGGTAGATTAAAAGGTAATAAATATAGTGAGTGGATAAAAGTTTTAAAGAAAAAAGTTAAATGTGTTTTTCTTTTTGGAGAAAGCTCAAAAGTCCTAAAAATGGCGCTTATTAATGAAGGATTTAAAAAAAATGTTTTTGAATTTTCAGAACTAAAAGAGCTTTTAAATTTTGTTTTTCATTATTTACAAAATAATAGGGTTGGAACATTATTATTCTCACCTTCATGCTCTAGTTTTGATCAATTTAAAAATTATGAAGAGCGTGGAGATTATTTCAAGAAACTAATAAGTGAAAAATTAAAGGTTAATTAATCCATTTTTTGTTCAAGTATCATTTCGTAATTTTCAGGTCGGTCATCACAACCGTTTACCCTCTGGCAAATATTCACTTAATTAGTTAGATTCTGACTATAAATTAACCACTAGCAATGAGTGAATCTAACAATTTACCTCAAGCAATAAGTCATAAAAAATTAAGTTACTTGATGCATAAGGCACAAAAGGATTCTCATTTTTCTGATGAATTAGCAGAAATAGAAAGCTCTGAAAAAAGAGAATTTGAAGAGTTAATCAATAATTGGGAAGCTTCAACTAAAAAGGTAGTTAATGAGTTATCAAAAAGAAAAGAGAATTTACTAAAAGATAAATCACCAAATTCTCTAATTGCACTTGGTGCTATGGAAGTTCACCTTAATATGGCTTTGCAAGCCTTAAATGCATTTAATAAAGGAATTGATGGGTAAAATAACAGATATATTATATGGAAGGCATCGAAAATAAGAGAAAATCTAAGTTTTTTTCAGTATCTATAGAAACATCATCATAATAATTAACCTCAAAACCCAAGCCATCTCCAGATTCGAGAAATATATTTGAATTAGAGTCTTTACTTTTTAATAAAAGATTACCTTCTATTATTTGTATCCAATTATATTTATCGATTTTTAATGGCAATTTTTTTTCTTTAATTGGCTTATATTTACAACGCCATAAAGAGATACTTTGATTTAGAAAAAGCTTATTATTTTTACTGTCTTTGTAATTAAAAATAAGATTGTCCCACAACTTTTCATTTAATGAAATTTGATCATATCGAGGTTTGATATTTTCTTTTTGAGGGTATATCCAAATCTGGAACAACTTACAGTTCTCATTTTCTTCATTCTTCTCGCTATGAGATATTCCAGTACCTGCAGACATAACTTGTACTTCATCTTTGCGAATTTTCCCAAGATTGTTTAAAGAATCTCTGTGAGTTATTGCTCCTTCTGTTACGACAGTAATTATTTCCATATTTGCATGAGAATGTGTATTAAATCCTGCATTAGGAGAAATAATATCTTCGTTGATAACTCTAATTTTCCCAAAATTATCCCATTTTGGATCTCTATGCTCTGCGAAAGAAAATGAATGCATCGAATTTAGCCATTCTCTAGTAGATTTAAATCTTTCGTGAGATTTTCTTATTTTAATAATATTAAAAACCATCAATAGTAAATAGATTAAAAAAATTCTAAATAATTAGAAAAATATTTGTAAGATTTTTTTGATAAATTATTTCTAAAAAAAAGCAAAGATCAAATTTAAAAATTTATTTTACTCTGAGCCTTATTAGCCTTTATCAATATTTTTTGTGCTTCATCTCTTGTAAGGCATTTTTCTGCTTTTACATTTAAGTTTTTTAGTTTTTGCAGTTGCTTTGTGTTACTCATAATTTAACCCGTTCTTAAAGTTATATTAACATAAGTTTAAATTAATTGCCCCTTAAACCTTTGCATCAAAGTTTTTTTACAGCTTTGAGAATGGAATTATCAGAACAGTATAGTGGATGTATTGGATTATCTTTGATTGTTTTCTTAATTAAAAGCGGTCCAAGAGGATTATCAAAATTATTTTTTCTGATTGAGTTATATTGCATTATTTTTTTTAATATTCTTTTATTTCTATTTAGAAATTTCCCTTTGTTACCCCAACCTAACCATAAATCACAATTTTTATTTTCAGACCAGTGTTTTAAGTTTTTATAAATATGATTATTGTTTAAATACCCAACAGGATTTTTGTGATTAAAGAGTCTCTCTGGATTACTTGAAATAAGAGCAAATAAATTGATTAATTTAACTTTGCCATAATTATTATTTTTCGAGATTTTAATTATCTTTTTTGTTGTATTATCCAAGAAAACTTCATCAGATAATGAGGGATTTAAACCAATAAAGATAATCTCTTTTTTAGATTTAGAAATCTTATAACTTAAACTCCATCTATATAGTTTGTTTGCACTTATTAAACAATTCCTTTCTAGAAATGAATTGTTCAACCTAAACCTACACCTCTAGCCATGAGAGTGGCAAACAAAGGTATTGTTGCAAAGCCCACTAATTCAGTAGTAATGATTAGTCTGAACCTCTTGACTAGATTTTCAGATATTTCAGGTAATTTATTCTTACTTAATGGAATGGCCCATAAGATATAGGTTGTTGTTGGATATAAAGAAAGTAATCCCACAAGAATATAAAGAGAAACCTTTATCCAAAACACAGGATTACCTGTATAGAAATCACCTCCTTGACCAAAATACTTAACACGCAAAATCCCAGTAACTAATATCGCAACTCCTGCTAAACCATAAACCACATCTGCAATTATCATTGAGATCGTCTGATTTCTATTAAGACCTACTTTGAGAGTCAATCTTTCAAACAAAAGAGAACCGAAACACAATATTATTCCTAAATAATGAATATATGCTACTAATGCACTTTTCGCAATTTCACCTGTCAATAAAGTTCCAAATAACATTTTCTAGTCAAAATTTATACAATACTAACCACCAATTAAAGAATTTGTTTAGAAAATAAATTAAACAATAAAAAGTCAGCTATTGAATCTAGGACTCTAAAAACCTTTTTTGACCATCTTCAAAGAAATCCTTTTTATTCCAAACTTCGATTACATCTGGGAAATGTTTTTCCATACAATTATCACAAACCCCATGACTGAATCTTATATCACTAATTTTCGAAAGATATTTTTCTAAATGCATCCAATCGCCCTCCTTATTTTTCACTTCTCTGCAATATGAACACACAGATAAAATACCTTCCTGTTTGTGCAAGTTAGACAAAGCATCTAGCAAGTTCAATGACTTTTTTCTAAGCTCTAAAAATGAAACTATTTGCTTGGATAATAATTCCATAATATTGAATTGTTGTGTAGTTAGATTTCCTGGCTTTCTGTCTATTACACAAAGAGTTCCAAGTTTATTACCATCACTATTTCTGAGGGGAAAACCTGCATAAAAACGAATCTTGGGGTCTCCTGTTACCAATGGATTATTTAAAAACCTTTCATCTTGAAAAGCATCATGAATAATTAATGGACTATTTTCTTTTATTGCATGGGTACAAAAAGACCAATCTCTTCTAGTTTCTGATATTTGAAGTCCTATTTTAGATTTAAACCATTGTTTATCTTTGTCTACCAATGTCATTAAAGAAATAGGCACATTACAGGTTGTAGCAGCAATTTTTGTAATATCGTCATAACATGATTCCGGCTTGGTTCCCAAAATCCTATATTCTGCTAAAGCTTTTAATCTTCTTTCCTCTTCTTCTTTTTTTGATACAAGATTCTGCATTAATCTTCACCAATAATTAAAACTTTAAAATTAAAGTTTCTCCAAAAAACTTTTTCCTTCTAATACTTAATAAAAAAAAGATAAACTTATTGAATTGTTACTTACTGATTTATTACTTATTAATTTAATATTGATTGATTTAACTTTGAGACTGCCATCCCAGCGATCCATCCACTTGTCCAACAATGTTGAAAATTAAATCCACCAGTGATCCCATCAACATCCAAAACTTCTCCAGAAAAAAATAATCCTGGACAAATTAAGCTCTCCATACTTTTAAAATTAACCTCATTAATTTTTACGCCTCCGGCAGTAACAAATTCCTCTCCAAATGGACCTTTTCCCGAAATTATATATTTATCCCTCATAAGAGTATTTATCATTTTCTCTCTTTCATCCGCCAGTAAATCAGCCCATTTTTTCTCTTTATCAATACCTATTTTCTTTAATAAAAAAATCCATAATCTTTTTGTTAATAGTGGCACAGGTCTACTATTAATAAGATTCACCTTGCCTTTATTTAATCTTAAATAATTAATTTTTTCTTTTAACTCCTCATAACTTAAAGAAGTCCATTTAATGATTAAATTAAATTTATATTTTTGGCTATAAAGTTCCCTCGCTGCAATTGATGAAAGTTTTAATACTGCTGGCCCACTAAACCCCCAATGCGTTATTAGTAAATCGCCTCTATTTTGAAAATTCTTATTATTTAAATTAATTTCTATATCTATGCCCCTTATCGATACCCCACTACATTCATCCAAATTTGGTTCTTTTGTGGAAAAAGTAAAAAGCGATGGTAAAGGTTTAACAATGGTGTGTCCAAGATTTTGAGCTAATTTATATCCGCTTGGATTACCTCCAGTTGAAAGAATAATATTTTTTGAAGTTACCTTTGCTTTTTTAAGACTAAAAATATTGAATAAATTATCTGGAGTTTTTGCAATTTCTTTTACAAAAAATTTTGTTAGTATCTCTACGTTTTTTGATAAAGCACTTTTTCTCAAACAATCAATAACATCTGAAGAAGAATTAGACACTGGGAATACCCTTAGATCTTCCTCAATTTTTAATTTTAAACCTTTTTTCTCAAACCAATCGTATACATCTCCAGCAGCAAAACGATTAAATGATTCCAAGAGCTGAATTCCACCTCTGGGGTAATTCTCAATTAGCTCATTCGGTATCCATGTCGCATTAGTGACGTTACATCTTCCCCCTCCACTAATCCTTACTTTCTCCATAAGTTTTGAAGTTCCTTCAAGTATTATTATTCTTTTTACTCCATTTTCAGCAGCAGTTATTGCTGTCATAAAACCGGCTGCACCGCCTCCAACAACTGCTAAATCAAAAGGTTCCAAAAACTTATTATTTAATGTACTTCAATCTGATAATAGCAAGTAGTTATAAAGAAAAATTAGTCCAAAAACCATAAAAAAATAAATATAAAACTTTAAAGCTACATAATAAATAGCTACGATTCACTAATTTTAAAATTTCTAGAAAAATCAACACAGTCGTTATTTTTATGCTTTAAGTTAATTAAATGAGTATGTTATTTTCTTACGTTAAATATTCTGAGGCCAGTTTCCCTATGACTGGTCAATATACTGCTCTTCTTTTAATAACTTTTGTTATTTGGGTTCTACTTTGGTTTGGATATAGACAAAATAAGATAAATGATGAGATCAAGAAAAAAGAAAAAGAAGAAAGAATTAATGCGAAAGTTCAAAGAAGAAAGAAGTTAGAGAGTTTGTACCCTACTAATAAAAAAACTGTTTAAAATTGACTACTTTAGAAACATGAAAAAAAATAATTTCAAATCACTAATTCAGTACTTACCGGGGATTTTGATTCTTATTTATGTATTCTTTTTAGCATTTACTCAATTCATAAAATAAAATTTTTAAAAATTATTCGTTTTGATTGGAATCCTTTCTGCTTTTGGAGCTGCTACATCTTGGACATATGCGTGCTTTATTTGGCGCTCGCAAACTCAAAAATATAAATCAATAGATATTAATTTAATAAAAAATATAATAGCTTTTTTAATTTTTATACCTGCTTTTATCAATCTAAATTCTACAACTGAATTAAAAAACATATTTATCCTACTAATTAGTGGAATAATAGGTATTGGTTTAGGTGATACTTTCTATTTAAAGTCACTTCAAACAATTGGCACAAGAAAAACTTTATCTATAGAAACTCTTTCTCCGTTAATGGCAGCTTTATCAGGGGAATTTTTTATTAATGAAAATTTAACAACTAAATCATGGGTTGGAATAACTATAGTAACGATTTCGCTATTCATAATTCTCAGAAAAGGTAACGATTTTAAAGAGGAAAACTTCTCTTTCTCAGAAAAAAATAACTTTAAGATTTTTGCTTTTCCTTTTTTATCAGTTTTATGTGCTGTTCTTGGAGGTCTTTTATCAAGGATGGTTTTCCTTCAAAGCAATTTATCTCCTTTCCTTACAACTGAAATAAGATTATTAGGTTCAATAATTTTTTTAATTAGTCTAAAAGGATTTAAGATTAATTTTTTCTTAAAAAAAATAGACAAAAAACAACAAAAAAGATTTTTTATTTCAATACTTCTTGGAACAAATGTAGGAATATTTCTACAACAAGTTGTGTTTAAGACCCTTCCCATAGGAGTAGGATGGGCTTTATTAAGCATATCTCCAATAATTTCTTTATTTTTTGCTAAGACTGAGGAAAGAGAAATTACCAAAAAAATAATATTTTTTACTTGTTTTTTATTTTTTGGCTTGACATTAATAATTCTTTAATCTCTGAGTTAATGTAAAAAATACTCATGTTAATAATAATCAAATTAAATAGAATTACCCTATAAACACTCAAAACAATGAAAATATTAAAGAAAAAAAGACTCGGCACATTGGAAGTTTATGTTGTTTTTTTAAGCTGCATTTATGCAGGCTTTATAGGTTATAAATCTCTCTTAAATATTTTATTTACTTGGAATTAATTAATTTTTTCTAATGATTTAATCAACTTACCTCCATCTTGGTCATCATCATCGTTTGAAGCGAAAAATAAAAAAAATATTCCTAAAGAAGCTATAGATAGCGAAATTGACAATACAGAAAGCTCATCCATAAATTAGAATTTCTTTTATGTTAAACGAAAAAAAATAAAAGACAGTAAAGAAATACACATTCTCGAAAATAAATATTTCTTTTATTTGTAAAATGAAAACACATCCGAACTATTTCGTGAAAGTTCTAATAACTTCCCCCTGTAGTGCAAGCGTAATAATTCAGTATGGAATAAAAAGTTGGCCTATTTGGGAATGTGAGCCAAGCAAATTTCAATGGAATTACGATGATAAGGAAATTTGCTTAATTATTGAAGGTCAAGCGAAAATAAGTACCCAAAACGGTGACATTTACGTGATTAAAGCTGGAGATCTAGTTGAGTTTCCTGCTGGACTTAACTGCGAATGGGAAGTAACCAAAAGTATTAAAAAACATTATCGATTGGGTAGCTAAATTTAAGAAAAAAGATTTTTTCTTCTTTACTGTTAAGTCAATGAAGATAAAATATGGTTAATAAATAATTTTCAAGAAGGAAACTAATATTATGCCTTTTACTGATCAAGAATATTTTGAGGTTATTGAAAAAAACGAAATAGTAAAAAAGGCCTTTGAAAAAATTAAGCAAATTTGCATTGATTTACAAAAACAAACAAATTGTCCTGAAGAGGATCTAAAAGATTTTCTTGAATTTATATCTAAACAATGGAATAAGTAATAATTAAAAAGCCTTTTAAATGCAAAATTTAAAATTTTTATTTAGTTTTCTGAGACAATAAGTTCTAATCTAATTCCTTTTTTGGTTTTGTATTGATACTGGAAGTTCCCTTAGCAGCAGAAACGAAGAAAAAGAAGCCTACAATTCCTGATATACCAAATATCGCAGCCAAAGGATCAAAAGTGAAAGAAAACATAGAATTTATAAAATCAAGATAAATAATAGTTTTTGAATCAAAATTGTATAATTATTGTTAAGTATAAAAAATAACAATCGCGCGATTCATTATGTCATTATTAGTTTCTCAGTAGGTTCAAAAAAATTATTATTCAAATTGATTTTAAGAACAAAAATATCAAAACATACCAAAGATCTATTCGTGCTAAAGAGAAAAGTTTTTAAAAAATATTTATAGAAATATTGAATAAAAAACGACCCAGAGCATCCACATTTGTTGTTTCTTTAGATTAATATCAATTTATGACAGAATTTTACTCAACTTCTTCCTCAGTAGGTCCTTTTACAGCGATATTATGGTGCCTTTATCCAGTAGCTTTACTTTTAATTATTGAATTACTTCTGGGGGGTGGGTTTGATGATGACAATAATGACGATCAAGATGGTGGAATGCTAATACCCGCTTACTCTAGATCAGACGTTTGAAATTTTGAATTTTTTTAATTAAAGACTCATAAGGAATTTAATTAAATTGGAGAACAACATTGATACAACTCATATTTCTCTGATTACACTTACCATCCTAATGATTTCCTCTCTAACCTGGCTCGTCTTTAGAACCCTTAAGGAAGGTAGAAAAGCTCTAACAGAAATAAATAAGGATAAATCGTGAAATACAATAACAATTCAAAAATGTAGAATTTGATTAGATTTATAAAACTCCTAGATTTATAAGTTTTACTAACTAAATAGATATATTCCAAAAAATTTAAAAACTTTTCCTTTTCAAAGTTTGGGAAAAGCATAAAAAACTTAAATAAATACTAGAATTTGTTTGATCGCTAAGTCAAAAAATTACCAATCTGTTGAAATCCCATTTTTATGAAAGGACTTCTTTGTTATTACTTTAATAAATAAAAATGCATCTAAATTCTTTACTTTATATTTGTTCTATATCTTTATTCATTTATATAATGGCGCTGTTTTGGCGAGACTTGCCAAATCAAAAAAAATAAATAATTAATATTAATTTTGTTGCTTATAAAAATTAATTGAGTTATTAATTTAATATTGGATTTAATTTTTTTATATAAATGCTGAAAGAATCTTCAAATAACAATAACAAAAACATATTCTCAAAAACTAACGGTATTGCAAAAGAAAAAATGATTTGCAAAGACGGATTCTGTTCATTACCAAATCAAGATGAGATTTCAAAACAAGATTCAAATGATATGAATTTATTTGATCCTATTTAGTGAATAAATAATATTTTGATAAATTAAAGATTAAATTGATAATGTTAGATTCTTTAGATTTTTAATTTATGTTTAATGACTTTTTAAACGCATATAAAGAGTTTTGGATTAAAGCTACAGACTTCAAAGGATTCACATCTCGATTGGACTGGTGGTTAGTTCAACTAGCGAATCTTATAATTTCTTTCCTAACTATCCCAATATTTTTAAAAGCGTTTGGTTTCAATGTTTATGGCTTAGTTTGTATCATTCCTCAAATAGCTATTGATGTCAGAAGAATCAAAGATTTTGGAAAAGATTGGAAATGGATCTTTATTAATTTAATACCTATCTTAGGATGGCTCTTGTGGTTCATCTGGCTAGGCTTTGGTAAGACTGGTAATGGGAAAAATAAACTTATATAGAAATTAACTCCTCAATTTTTTCTTTTTTTAAAATTTACAAATCTTACCTTTTTTCTTAACTCTATTTGTTTTTCAATAATTCTAAACACATGCATCTCGCATTCGGTTAATTTAAGAAACTGATGGAGTATATCTTTATCTTCTTCATCAAAATTCTCGAAAACTTCTGAAATAGCAGTACTATTTATAGAAATAAAATTCTCTGCTACATCACGTGGATTCTTGCCTGATTCGAAATCCTGAAAAGCTTCATAAGAATTAAGTTCTCTCGTTAACCATTTAAACCATGGTTCATTTGTATTATTTTTTTTATTTATGATTTTCTTCATGAAAAAATTTTTACTAGTTTAATCATTATTAGTTATTTATTCTTTGACACCTGTACAAATACTTATTTTAAAAAACCAATTAAAGATTAAACTTATTTTTTTTAAAAAAAACTAACATAATTACAATAAAGTTTTTTTTAAGAATAAGTATTTATTACTCATTTTTTTGTTTATAAGATAGCTAGAATTTATTTTTAGTAAAATACATTGTCAATTCCATTTTACGACTTTCCTTCATCTCCAATTTTAATAATTGGTGCTCTTGGCATTGCAGTAGCGATAGCAGTTTTTTTTGTCTCTTACCAAAAATATTTCAATTCTCCTTTGAACAAAGAGCTTTCAGAAAAGAAAAAAGCCTTAATTAAGGAACAAAAAGAATTAAATGAAAGATTAGAAAAAATAGAACAAGATTTAAAAAATTTATAAAAAATTACTTTTAAATAGAGATGAGTTAATGATCTCGAATTCAAGACCTTAATTTTTTTAACAGGAATTTTGGTCTATAAGGAGATATGGATAAAGATCATCTTATTGAGTTAATTTCTAATAGTCTTCTTTACGAGAGTAAAAATTCTGACTCTAGTAGGAATCTTAGTGACTTTAAAAATTACTTAGAAAGATTAAATCTAGATCAATTAAGAACTATGTCAAAAGAATTTATTCTTTAGTATGGTTTTAAAATATTTTTTTGTTTATTAAATAATCAATACTTTTTAAAAATTGTTAGCATCAAAAAAATAAGAGAAATATGCTTAAAGTAAATAGAAGTGATTTTTTAATAAAACCATTTTTAAAAAGAAATAATATTAGAGCTTCTTATCAAATTATTTCTACCATCTTCCCAATCTTTTCTATTTGGTTAATCGTCCACCAAATAATAAATCAACCTTTTTCATTATTGATTAAAGGATTTTTATTAATACCTTTTTTGGTTCTTCTAACTCTATTCTCTTCTCGAGCGTTCTCATTAATGCATGATTGCGGTCATAATTCTCTTTTTACAAAACGGAAATTAAATCGCTTTTTTGGATTTTTACTTGGATTGGTTAATGGTATTCCCCAGGAGTCATGGGCAATTGATCATGCATTTCATCATAGAAATAATGGAAATTGGGAAATTTACAAAGGTCCGATAGATGTTTTAAGTCTTGAAGATTATGAATCTCTTACAAAAAGAGAGCAAATATTTTATAAAGTAAGTCGAAACTGGATGATGCTTTTCCCTGGCGGTTTTTTTTACTTAGTTTTAAAACCTAGATTAGGACTTTTTATAATTATTTTTAATTTCAGTAAAGATATATTAGAAGAGACTTTTATCAAAATAAAAAACAGAGAACTCTCTCAACTTCTAGCTATTAATTCAAGAGTCAAAGCACCTTTTTCTGATTATGGAGATAATTTCAGTGAATTATGTGAATTAATAATCAATAACGTATTAGTAATAATAGGGTGGATTTTTATGTGTAAATGGTTTGGGTTAGTTTTTTTCTTATCATTTTATTCCATTGTATTAACCTTTTCAGCAGCAATTTTAATATGTGTTTTTTTCGTACAACATAACTATGAGAATGCATATGCTAAAAATACAAAAAATTGGGATCTCGTCGATGGAGCGATTTTAGGTAGTAGCAATTTAGATATCCCTAATTGGCTAAATTGGTTTTTAGCAGACATATCCTTCCACAGCATTCATCATCTCTCTGAGAGAATACCAAATTACAACTTAAGAGCTTGTCATAAAGCAAATATTCATTTACTGCAACAATCAAAGTTCTTAAAATTAAGCGATTTTTCAAACTGCTTCAAATATATTATTTGGGATAACAAAAATGAAAAATTAATGCCAATAAGTTAAAACCTAATTCAACCTTCTTCTCAATTTTCTTTTTATAGGAACACTACTATATGCATGAGTACCAATAGATGGAGGCAAGTCATTCTTTAAAGGATGTACAAAAGCATTTGCCATACTCTCAAACATTTTCGAAAGCCAATTAATTACTGATTTCATTTGAAAATCTAAAAGTGTTCTTTTTTTATCATCTAACTAAATTACTTTAAAGTAAATCAGTCTTTATGCTGATTTTTTTGGATGATTACCTTATAAAATTAATTAAAAGAATCAAAACTCTTGTTTTCGTTAGTGTTTTAAAAGAAGAAAAATACTGCCTTTTTAAAGGCAAACTAGGTGAAATATAGCTTTAGTAAATAATACTTATTTTTTCTAATTCACTTAATAAAATAAATTATTGAACATAAATTCGTGCTATATCTCTATTCCAAATAAATTAGACAACATTATGAATGATTCATTTATTTCTACCAACGAGAACACTGAAATAGATTCTATTAATTCATATTTTGAGTGTATTACTGAATGCAGTATTGTGGATGGTCATCAAGAATGTATTACTCGTTGTTTAGAAGTTCATTTAAAGGGGGGTGAGCAACATGAATAAAAAAAATTCACCTCAAAGGAAAACAACTTTAAAATGGAACTCGAATGGAGAGCTTTCCGAAATTGATATGTTGAGAATTTTAGAAAAGATATCATCTCATGATCTTAATCAATGTGAATTAACATGCGATTCTGATACAAATTAGGTTATTTTTTTAAATATATTTACCAATACTGCTGATAAAAAAGCAGCTTATGGGATTTTTGTAAGATATCAATTTTAATCAACCAGATTTCAATCAAAATTAAGAACATTTTCAAAATATCTTAGGTTTTATTTAAAAAATTAATTTTAGAACTCCTAGTTTTTTTTAAGAATGTTTTACTAATTTCTTTTTTTGTTAGTTGAATCGGTTTCACTAAAGCCGAATCACCATGAGTTGGACAATAATAAGTCATAAGCATCCAATTTTTTTCTTCATCCATAACTAAATTCCTTATAAACAATGTCTAAGTTAATAGGATGAATTATGAAAAAATTGATTTTTTTTAATCTTTTTTTCTTTTTTACTTAATAATTCATAAAATTGTGAATCGATTCTCACAAAATAGATATAAATACGCATGACTTTAAATAAAAATCCTGCTATTTATTAATAAATTCAAAATTATTTATGTCTTTAGAATCTATATTGATGGTAGTTGCTCCAATCTGTCTTTTTACGGTAGGTGTTATTGTTTTACCTATTTTAGTAAAGCCTCGTAAACAATCTGGTTTACCTAAAAAGTATATCCGCGGTCTTTAAATTAATTAAGTTTTAAATAAGCGCAAAGACAATCAGGGGAAAAAAGAATTAGACAGATAATTAAAAAATTGCGATAAAAGAATAAAATAAATAATTCATTGCAAAAATAATTTTTTTTGAAGATGAAATTTAAATCGTAAAAACTCTATCTAAAAAAAAATTATAAGTTCTTTTCATTATGAGATCCTGTGATGGATAATAGAATATATAAATTCACTTTTATTTAAAAAATTATTAACCAAAAAAATTTGAGTAATATAAAATTTTCAGGTCTTAATGGCCAAGCGCTTTTAATAGAGGATAAAGATATCCCAAGCATAAAAGAATTTCAGGATGTTATCCCAGATCACTACTTAAAGTGCAATACCAAAACTTCTTTGAGGTATCTTTTACAATCAGCTTTAATTCAATCATTAGTAGTCGCAATAGGGTTATCTATTCCATTTACCCAAAAAATGATCCCAATTTGGATTATTTACGCATTACTATCAGGTACCACTGCAATGGGATTCTGGGTAATTGCCCATGAATGTGGGCATGGAGCATTCTCTAAAAACAAGACATTGGAATCTATTACTGGTTATTTATTACATTCATTGCTTCTAGTGCCTTATTTTTCTTGGCAGCGTTCTCATGCAGTTCATCATCGATTCACAAATAACATAACCATAGGAGAAACTCACGTACCTTTAGTCATAAAAGGCAATGGAGTTACAGAAAAAGTTGGCGGAGAAAAAGAATTACATTTTTCAAATTCCTTAGGTAAGAAAAATTATGGAATTCTTCAACTTGTTTTACATCTAATATTTGGCTGGCCTGCATATTTACTTACGGGAAGTACAGGAGGTATTAAATATGGAACTTCAAATCATTTTTGGCCAATTAAACCATTTTCAAAAGCATTATGGCCATCAGTATGGGTCAAGAAAGTTTGGATATCAGATATTGGTGTAGTTTTGACATTAGTGGGCATTTTTTGTTTAGTTTTCAAGTATGGGCTATTTTCAGTAATTGCTATGTATTTTGGCCCTTTATTAGTGGTTAATTGTTGGCTAGTAGTTTATACATGGCTTCACCATACAGATTCAGATGTACCTCATCTTTCAAATACGGAATTTTCCTTTATGAGAGGCGCATTTCTTTCTATTGACAGGCCTTATGGCAGAGTCCTTAATTTTCTTCACCATAATATAGGTTCTACCCATGTCGTTCATCATGTATGTCCAACGATCCCTCATTATCATGCAAAAAAGGCAACAGTCCTAATTAAAAAAACCTTTAAAAAAGCATATCTTTTTAATCCTGATCCAATACACAAAGCTCTATGGAATATTGCTTGCAATTGCGTTGCCGTTGAGTCAGACATGGAGAGAGGAAGATATATATGGCAATCTTTATACAAAACGGTCGATTAAAAACACGATAAGTATCAATTCTTTATCACATTAATTTACGCAAATCTGAAAAGAATATAAAAGAATTAGCAATAATAAATTTTTCATCTTAGAAAATATAAGAAATTTAGTAATTCTATGAGTGGCGACAATTTGCATGGTAAACAGCCTATTAAATTTTATTCGGAAAAAATAACACTTACAAAAGTTGAACTATTAGAAAGACAATTAAGCTTAGGCGAAAAAATTGCAGATTTAGATCAAAAGCATAAAGAATGGAGCAAAAAATTATCAGGTTGATCATCTAATATGATGTATTTTAATAAGTTATTGGTATTTGTATTTGCCTTATCAAGAAACTTTTCTGTAAATTATTGAATAATTATTTGCAGGCATCCTTATAATATCCTCTTGAGAAAAACCATTTTTCTTACTCTCATAACAAACTTCCTCAAGATTTTTAATACCCCAAAGATCATTTTGCATTTTTAATGAATTATCGAAAAAATAATTACTTTCACTTGTATGCTTATTAAAAATTTTAAATGGCCCATACAAAATCAAAAATTGTCCCTTATTGAGTAATTTTCCTGACTCTCTAAATAGTGCTACAGTACATGACCACTCTGCTACATGAATCATATTTATAGTTACTATTCCTTGCAAAGAATTAGCTAATATCGATGGAATTTTCCAAGGAATTTTTTTTACATCAATCTCAAGAGGCTGGGGCATTTTCTTGGTTAGGTCTTCATACTCAATCCAAGAACTTATACTTTTTCTATGCACTAACTCTGGGTCACTTGTTTGCCAAATTATTCCAGGAAATCTTTTTTGAAAAAACACTCCATGTTCACCACTTCCACTCCCGATTTCCAATACTGAACCTTTTTTTATAATTCGGGAAAGTACATCACCAATGCAGTCTCTATTCCTTTGAGTTGCCGGAAAAAAAAGTCTATTATCCAAAATTAAAAAAATTGGGCGCTTCAGTATAAATAATAATTCTAAAATCCTTGATTATTTGACCTTTCTCAATTTAGGAGTCTTGAAAAACATTATTTTAAGGCTAAAGAATAATATTGAAATTGTAAGAGCAGGCAAGATATAAAGTATTAAATCAGAACTCATTAGAGAAGGAATCCTTCCAAAAATTAAATGCATGTAGTAGGTTGCGAATGACATAAATTCATATATATCTAATTTATTAATAGCAATTATTTGAATTCTAAAAACTACTTTTAGTTAAAAACCAAAATTCTCAACAAAAAGAGTCAGCCTGTATCCCTACTAGCTGACTCTTTAAACATACTAATTTAAATTACCTTTAAATGAGGATATACCTCAAAAAAACAAGGTGAAAAGCTTATATTTTTTTCAAATTTCAAAAATCAGAACAAAAATAAAAATATCGATAAGGTATATTTAGATACATATCTGTAGCAGTTTTTAAATTTTCCCGAAAAAACAAGGCATATCTCCTGATTTTCTTTACATTATTAAATAATTATGTTATATTAGTTAACATATTACACAAGAAAAATGACCCCAGAAGCAGAACGTTTTAATGGTTGGGCAGCAATGCTAGGTTTCGTTGCAGCAGTTGGTGCATACGTCACAACAGGCCAGATCATTCCAGGTTGGTTCTAATGAAAAAAAACGAGCCAAAAATAGTTGAAAAAGAAAAAATCGTTGCTGAAAAGCTTAACGGTAGATTCGCAATGTTAGGTTTTGTTGCTCTAGTTGGAGCCTATCTAACTACAGGTCAAATCATTCCTGGTTTTATCTAGTAATTTTTTTTAATTAGCATGAAAAAGCTTAATTTAAAATTAAATTAGGCTTTTTTTAATGGAATTTTTTTATAATGGAAAGTCTTTATTAATTAAGGTTTGAAATATTCTATTACGAACAAAAAATCAGTATAAGCACACTGTCTCATTTTTATATTAGATTCAAATTTTTTTTGTTTTAAAATATATCTTATTCTGAAAATTAGTTTGGAAAGATTTTTTTGGTTAATTTTATAATCTATATTCGCGAGGAACAAATCAAATTAAAAAAAATTTAAGCAACAAAATGAAAGAGCATAATTTTTCCTACTAGAAAGCTCAAGCTGTAAAATAATAAATATTAAAAAAAGATTTAAGAAATAATTATTAATTTGATAAATTTTCGCCTTTAAAATTAAATTTAGTTTTAATTGATGCTATCTTTATCAAGACAATTCAAGGATTTCATGAGAGTAAAGCTTGAACCGGAGACAGCATTTATTGGCAAAAAGTTTGTTTATATATTTCTAGGAATAATATTTAGCTTGAATGCCATAACTTTTATTTGGTTTTTCTTATTTTCAAATTTAAATTAAAAAATTTTCGTTTAGTACAAAAAAAAATATAAATTAAACAAAAAGTTTATAAAATCAGTTATTTAGGTGTTAAAAAATTCCCGGAATGATCTGCCCTGTTGTTATGTAGGCACCTAATAGTGCAACGAAACCAACCATAGCCCATCTACCATTTACTTTTTCTGCATTTTGAGGATACCCATCGTAGGACACAGTTTCATCAATATAAGGCCTAGTTTCTGATGGGAACATATTCTGTCTTCCCCCTGATTCAGTAGTTACCCCTGATTTTGTCATTTAAAAAATTATAATTGTTAACTAAAGTAACACAAATATAAACTTATGTAAACCAAAAGCCCTTAATGAATCACCTCTGAGTAGAAATGGTTCAATATGTGACATTTCTGTTAAAAAAAAATTTACAGATTCGAATTTTTTGAATTAAATCACCTTTTATTGTCAAAATTGCAGATAAATCACTAAAATAAGCATTTATACTCACAGTGAGTAATTTTACTTAGTAGAATTTAATTAGCATTTAGGAAGTGCTTAGCTGGTTAAATCAGAAAATCTGAATTAACTAAGTCGTCATGAGCTTGCTGTGGGATACTGCAAGCTCTTTCAATTTTAAAAGCAAGTAAATAAACCAATGGATTCAAAAATAATTTTTAAAAATTTTGATTAATTTTAAAAATGCCACTAAATAAATTTTTTGCTAAATAAAAAATAGAGATTTCAAAATGTATGTCTTTAGATTTTATTCTCATACCTTCTTGCATACTTATCATGCTTTTTCTTTTTAATAGAGAAAATATTATCTATAAGAAAAATCAAAAAGCTAAGTAACTTAAAAATTAAGCAGAGGTTATTTACTAAACTACAAAAACTTTATTATTTATCTCTTAATCAACCAATAAAAGAATTTGCCAGATTTAAAGTTTCTGCGAATTGAGAAGATTTACAAGGAATACTAAGCTGAATTTTTCCTTAAAATTAATTCGTCCCAATATAATCTTGAGTTATTAATCTGCCGTAATTTTTGAATGCAATGTTCACATTTGCAATTCTTAAATAAAGTTTTATTATTCATTAATTTTTTCTTTCTTTAAAAAAAACACAAAATCAAATATTTTCAAGTCTGCCTAATTATTATTTTTAAGTTTGGATAAAAGCTGAATAAATTTAAGATTTGATTAAATAGGAGAAAAATGACTCCTTTAGTTTTTTTATTACCTTAAGGATTAAAAATCTTTGAAAAAACTAAATTTTATTAGATCTCCTCACTAGAAGAGTTCCAAATCCAAGAAAAATAAAGACAGGAATCCAAGCAGACAAAAATGGCGTTATTAGTCCGATAACTCCCATGGAACTAAATACAAAGCAAGTTAAATAATATAAAAAGATAATCATTATACTTAAACCAAATCCTTGGCTTTTAGAAGATCTAATATTTTGTTTTATTCCCAAAGTACTTCCAATTAAAGAAAAAACGATACAAGAAAAGGGTAAAGTTATCTTTTCGTAAATTCTAACTTTCATTTTTCTAGATTCTTTAATATTTCCAGCCATCGCATACATTTCCTCGGCTTTCCTCGCTTCAGAAATTGTCATATTTTTCGCATCACTAGGGATAGCAGCTAACTTAGAAGGACCATTATCAAGAGGGTATTTATAAGTATCAAATGAAATGGTAGATATTGATCCTTCATCGTTGGTGATAACCATTTCTCCATTACTAAACTCCCAACTATTTAATTGATCAACAAATTCCCCATTATCTGCTGCTATTAAAATTTTTGTCCCTTTTTTTGATAGATCAACGACTGTTACTTCATACATAACATTATTAAGGAATCTTCTTGCATAAAAAATATGGGTTAAGTGAGTAGCACTATCAATTGGTTTGTTAGTATTGGCGTCTAAAATAGAACCATATTTCGAGAAAGAGATATTATATTTTCCTTTTTCTGTTTTTATTGATTTACCTATATTATTCTGCATTATATCTGCAGCAACACGATTAGATATTGGTACCAAATTATCATTAAAAATAAAGGTTAGTAATGACATAAACAGGGCAAGTGATAAAGATGGCAGAATAATACGAAAGTTATTAATCCCAAGACTTTTTAAAGCTAATATTTCTGAATTTGAGGAAAGATTTCCATAAGTTAGTAAGCAGCTAAGCAAAACTGACATAGGAAATGCTAGTACCAAAAAACCTGGTAAGCTCAAGAAAAATATTTTTAGAGCTACTAAAATTGGAAGTCCAAACTCAACGATTTTCCTTATCAGATCAAACATCACCCCTACAGATAGTGATACGATAGTGAAGGCAGAAATTGCAAAAAATAAAATTGGTATTAATTTCAAAATTATCCACCTATCAAGAAGTGGAATACGTCTAAATATTGAATTAAACTTTTGCAAATATTTTATATTTTTCAAGATCAAGATTTTTGGTTAGAAGAAATTACTTCTATTGGGAATATATATATACTATTAGATCTACTATACGGGTTATCTCTTTTCCCATACGTAAGAGATTTTTTATTGTAATTCATTGAATCAAAAAATATATTATTTTCTTTAAAATAAGGTTCTTCTATTAACTTAATCCTAACGTTTTTATATTTGGTAATAAGCTCGTCACCTTTTTTTAAATTTAAGGAAAAGTTTTCAATCTCTTTTATGCTTTGGGAAATTAAAAGTCTTTTCCCAATGAAATCAAGTGGAACATATGTATAAGGATCTTTTTTATTATAGGTAGCTCTTATTTCTGAAAAATCATTATATAAATAATGGGTATCACAATCAACTAAAGAAATCGTATTAGTTGGATTTTTAGCTGCAAACTCTCTGATTTTTATCGGAATTTCATTAGTTTTAAGTGGATCGAAACGTAAATAGGATGAATAACATGACACAATAACTAAAAATGTGATGCAAATAATTGTTAATAATTTCTTGAAAAGAAAAATTCTCGAAAACTTTTTTTCTAGATCTAAGTAAATTATTTGCAAACCAACTGCTACTAAGAAGAAAATATAAGGCTGAATAAATAATGAATGCCTGGTCAAACCGAATGAAAGCTGTCCAAAACTAATCAAAAGAACTATAAATATTAAATTTATTATTGTTACATCTAATGCAAATTTTAGTGATTGAGATTTTTTATATGAAATAGAAATTTTTATATTGTCCTTTAATCTTTTATAAACAGTAAAAATACACAGAAAAAGTATTATAAATGAATTTGATAATGTAAGAATACTAATTTTAGAATATTGAGGTAATAAGGCAAATGGAGCGAAAAAACCTCTATAGTCAAATGGAATTCTTTGCCCGCTATTAAAAGGTAGAAAAAATATAATTACAAGAAAAAATGTTAAAAAACCTAATTTATTTAATTTAATTAAAGCAATTAATTTATCTAATAAGAATTTTCTTCTTGAATTTATTGAAATTAATTTAATTTTAAAAATTCTCTTAAAATAAAAATATAAATTATGAGAAAAAAAATGTACTAGAGAAGGATAACTTGTAATTAAAGACAAACAAAACCCATATTTTGAAGCCTTATTATGAAAAAATATTGTTGAAGAAATAGATAATAATGAACCATATATAAACCAAATAGAACTTCCCAAATGATATGTATAAGAATTTATAGAGTAAAGACCCAACAAGCCAAAAGAACAAATAAAGGATATATATTTTGATATACCTAAAAATTTAAGTGATTGATAAAAAAGCAATATCAATAAAATAAAAAAGAATATATTAATAAACGAGGCATATTCATAAAAGTTTCCAAAACTATCAGGTAAATATAATCCATATACAAAACCTGATAAAGGTGGATATGTCATTTTAAAAGACAAAAAAAGTAAAGATTTAATAAAGTCGAAAGGAATTATCTCAGCAACTAAGGCTAATAAATATCTAAAAGGAGTAAATATAGAACCTGTTTTCCAAATATGACCAATCCAATGCCCTCGAGAAAAAATTGAAGAATCAGTTAAATATTTATAAACATCGCTAGAATCACATTCGTGAAAGTGAAATAAAGAAACAATTGAATGATTTATTAATGTTAGAAAAATAAATGTAAAAATTATTATTTTCTCTCTACTATCAAAGATATTTGTAAGTTTTTTTAAAATAAACAATTGATTCAATTGCAACTAATACTTTAAAAATAACTTAAAAATACATTGATTCAAAATTAATCACTAATTTTTCTAGTTTTTATAAAGTCAAAGATTTATTTAATTGACTGACCCTTTTTATTTGCTTTAACTTTTGGTGAAGTCTAAATTATGGGAGCCATATACGCCATGATCTTAATAAAATTATGGGAACTCTCGCAGAAGTGCTTCAAAATAAATAGTTTTTGAAGGAATAATGAATAACCAATTTTAATTTGAAATAAAGAGATTTATAAGGAAATATTCAAATAGAATTTGATTATAAATCTACGTTAGATAGTAAAGGCATGAATTATCTTTAATCTATTCTTAAATCGTAATTATTCAATATTCTCCATATGTTTAATTCTTCATTAACGTATACCAAAGAGATTTTGGATAATAAAATCTTTTTCCTTAGTTTAGGCATTCTTGAAATCAAAAGATCTTTGTGGTATTTTTTATGATTGCCATATGCCAAGCTAATATGTGGTTCATAATCATTTTTTCTAGCAAAATTAGATAATTTATAAATATTATTTCTTAAATTATTTAATTCAATAGATTTATTGGTTTTTATAAAAAATGATTTAAATTTTTCATCACTAAAATCAAATTTTTCTAAATTTAAAATTATTGATTGATTTTTATTACTTAAATTTTTGAGATTATTTAAAAAATCACTACCCAATTTTTGATATGGACCGCATATTGTTAAATGGATATCAAACTTTGGACTTTTGAGAAATATTTGCACATTATCTTTAATTGAATTTAGATATAAAGTGTCTTTTATGGAAAACTGTCCCCATATCCAATAGGCCTTACTGATCCTCATAAGAAAATTTATAACATTAAAACTTTAATTTCGATTCGAAAATTTTTATTAGAAACATTTAATTACTTAATATACTATTAGATAATTTAATACCTTATATTTAAATTATTAATAATGTTTAGTGAGATTTTACAAATAAAAATCAAATCCTATCAATTTTTTTAAAAATACTATTAATAAATTTTTTAAAATATTTTCTTTTTTAGAATTAAAATTTTCTAATTTTAGACATTACTTTAATTAAACCAACCTTTTTTCTTTTCTTTAACTTTTGGTGCAGGCTGAATCTTAGGCGCTTCATCTACTCTACCTTTAATAATCATTAAGGGAACTATTGCCCATAATGCTAAAAATAATATCCAGAAAAGGTAGATGTTCATAGTATTAAAAATTAATAAATTAATACTAAGGTCAATTAATTAAAATCCGTGGCTTTCTTTTTAAAGTACTAATTTAAATGTATAATAAAATTTTTTTATTAATTAATTAAAAAATTAGCACTCAACAAAACCACTACTTTGCTTCAGTATTTTCAGAGTGCATATTTATAATGACACGATAAAAACTTTTTCGTGAATCTTTTAAATAAACCTCATTTGTATCTAAAATTTATTTACCAAAGTTACTTATGAATGAAAAAATGTGATTTATGTTTTAAGCCAGATAAAACTCATTACAGAGTTAAATCCATAATTCATACTGATTGGATTTTTTGTTGTAAAGAATGTTGGAATCAAATTTCTAAACATAAAAATTATTCCTATGGTGGCACTAGAAAGTCAAAATAACTCATTTTTTTTTTCTTGAAAAAGGATTTTGATTTTCTAAAAAAAATCATTAATTTCTTTTTTTATAGATTTATATTCTTAATTAATTTCTTTAATAAATTTATCTATTTCTTTTTTAGTATTCTTATATTCATTTATTTTTTGTTTGGTCTTCTCATAGAAAATGGATTCAATTTTTCCTGGACTTATCTCCTCAATCCAATATCCTGCTAAACAATAAATTTGATTTGGAACAACAGTTATAATAAATAATTTTTTTGAATTTTTATATTGATCAATTATCTTATTAGCGAAATTACCTTTAGTTTTGTTAGTCCCAAATAGAGTAATATCTTTTGCTAAAAACTTAAAATTCTTCGATAGATTCTTACTTTTTTCTAATGTATTTCTAGAAATTATTTTTTCTAGAGAATAACAATAATCGAAAAAATTAGTATTTTCTTTTTTTGAAGGATATATAGTTATTAGAGAACTAAAAAGTAAAAAAGAAGTTAAAATAAATTTTTTAAACATTTAATTTTAATTAAATTTATCATTTCATAAATATAAAAAGACAATGCATATATTACTATTAATTACCCTAAAAAGATTCACATTAATTAAAAAGATTTCTATTAATTGAGCTAAACCTTTTTGAGAAAAATTTAAAAGTATTTCGGACTAGTAAAGTATCTTTCAAACACATAAAATTTTTTTCTTATAATAAAGATTATGAAAAATTCTTTTTTTAAAAATAAAAGTTTCAAATCTTTTTTAGATTTTTTTTCAAGATTATCAATTTCAGCAATATTTATCTCGGCAATACCAGGCAAAATAAATGATTTTGAGATAACAGTTGAATATATTTCTTCAAAAGGTATTCCAGAACCAATTTCATCTATTCTTCTCGTAGGAGCAATTATATGTCTTATATTGGGATCTGGATTTTTTATATTTGGGGAAAATCAAAAAATCGGTTCAGTCTTTTTATTACTATTTATTATTCCAACAACAATAATTTTTCATTTATTTCCTTTTCATCAAAGAGCAGTATTTATGAATCTCGCGTTGATAGGTGGATTAATTATTTCTGCAATAAGGGAACCAAAATAAATTACTTAATTAAAGAAACCTAAATATTTTTTTATTTTTTCTCTCTTAATTCTGGGAAGCAATTTGCAATATGAATTAATTCATAAACCTCTTTGCTATCGTATTTTTTATTAGGAATTCCACTTCCCACATCTATGCCTCTCTCTTTCATCTTCTTTAGTATCAGATCTTGTCTTTGCTTACTTGACAGAGACTTAAATCTTTTAGTTCGTTCTTCTTTATTCACTTGATTTAAATTTAGTTAAACTTTATTGTTAAGGTTATATCGATTAGCGATTCATTAAATAAGTAAGAAAGCCAGTAAATGTAAGTAATTTAAATCCAATAAATAAAGGCAAATATTTTTTGACCTTTTTGCCAACCGGCATTAATTTGTTTAATGAATTAATCATGATTTACATTAAGATTCTAATTTTTACAAATATCCTAACGAATTTTTTTTAGAATTATTCCATTTGATTTGTACATTTTAAATAGTAGATCTAAAATAGAAGGGTTATTTCCCTTTTTTTATGAATGATAAAGAAACAATAATTTCATTATTAAATGAGTTTGCCAATCCAAAAAAAATGGCCTCTTTTTTTCTTGACAATGCTACTCCAGATTTTTTATTCATAAGACCGAGTGGTAATCCTATAGATGCAAAAGGGTTCGAACAAATGATTACTGATGAAATTGTTCAAGAAAAGGCAGAAATAACTAAAATTCACCGATTCGAATTTTTAAGCGAAAATATAGTAATGTGCATTTTTACACTAGGTTCAAAATTTACTTATAAAGGAACACCTAATGATGACTTACCAACAGTTACGTCAATTTTTAAAAAAGTAAATAATGTTTGGAAAATTCACTGGATGCAAAGATCTACAGGAAATTCGGATTTATCTTTATGGGATTAGCAAAGTTAATAGCACTTTTAATGTTGCTACTACTTATAGGAGGTTCTGTTGTTGGTTTAATTTTGTATTTTATAAAATATTTAGATCAAATTAATAATACCCAGTAATTATTTCTTGTTTTAGAAAAGAATTCCTTCTTTTATGCTAATTAATTTGATTTTCAGGTAAAAATAAAAACTTTAGACAGACTAACTGCTATATCTAAAGCCAATAAAGCAATTAGTAACTTACTCATTTTTTAGAACTCGCAACTATTTTTTTGTAAAGTTGCTCAGAAATAGGTTGCATAACCTTTTAAAAATCTAATTACAAATTAATTATTTTAAAATTAATTTCTCGTTACTAAATATACGAATATATGAATTTTTAAATAGGCAAAAAATATATTCACTATAAGTTCTTCTTATAAAGTATAAATAAATACTTAATCCAAAAACCTCAATAAATGTCCAAACTTTTTTTTAAAATAAATTAGAAATCTTATTTCAAGTAAATAGATCCTCTATAAGTAAGCTTTATAATCTTTTCTTCTTGTTTTCTACAATATACGAATGACTTTCCATTGAAATACATGTTTACCATGATGCAGCTCCTGAACTTGCTCAAGTCCCCGTCCTATGGCTTGAGGCGTACTGCGGTCTATCAGATGGTAGATCGGACGATTTTGTAGTATTCACTACAATCTATTTATAAAGTATTTATACTTAGATGTCAACAGTTAATAGAAACTAAACTTAAATTTAAAAGTAAATTCGGCTCTCATAAACTCCCTAACAAGAATAAAGAACATATAACTACGAGATTAATTAGAATTTATTTTAACGAGAGTAATTAGCTCCTCCTTACCCAATCAGGAGATCCACCAAACCAATCAGCAAGATCATCATTTTTGGGATCAAAATGATTTTCAGTTTCTAAGCCATCAAGGCCTAGATTCTGAATGAGTCCATTTATTCCATCTGATTTTTGCTTGCCATATCTTCTCAAGCTATTAGCTTTCTTAAGCCATGTCCATATAGTTGAATTATGTTTTGCAAGCTTTTCTACATAAATTCTTTCTTCCAATGCTACAGGTTGATCTAATGAAATCCTATTGACAATATCCTTAATTTTCAAACGAGTCTTGTTGGTTAGAAACATATTCATAAAAGAAGTTAATGTTTTATAAAAGTTTTTTTTATGAATGTCTTGTCAATCTTTATTTCAAGAAAAAGTATTTTTTAGTGGCTTTTCAAGGACAAATATATTTATTTAGCAACAGGTACATTTATTTGGTAAAAAAGACTACTTAATTTGATTTATATAACTTATACATAAACAACTCCCATATAAGTTTCTCTACTTAATTTAAGATTTAATTTATAAAATTGAATAAGGAAATTTTACATTTACAATCAATCTAAACTAAGAGGAACATAACCCTCTTTTTTCTTAAAAAACTTTTTATTTAATAACTAATGAAAGGTCAATGGACAAAAGTTTATAGTGGTGATTTACCTCTTAGATCTTGGTGGGTAGATTCAGGTAGTGACTGTAAATATATATCTATAGTTTTACCAGAGGTGTTTGGGATAAATCACTGGATAAGAAGTTTTTCTGAAAAATTAGCCTCACAAAAAGTACCTGTATTAGCATTACCTCTTTACGGAAGAACAGCTCCAAAATTAGATTTGGGATATAGCGATAAAGAATTGAAATTAGGAAGACACCATAAAAATTTAACCACTTTAAAACATATTATTGAAGACGTTTCTGCAGCCATACATTGGGTTCAAGAAAAATATCCAAAAAAGAAAATCTCAATTATTGGATTTTGTTTTGGGGGTCATGCAGCACTTATAGCTTCTTCGTTAAAAGGAATAGAAAGTACATTTTGTTTTTATGGAGCTGGGGTAACAGTACCAAGAACCGATACTAATTTTGCTCCTATAGAATTGCTTGAAAAAGTTTCTGGAAAATTAAACTTCATATGCGGTTCTTCAGATGATTTAATTCCCTTACAAGATAGATTAGAAATTAAAAAAAGATTTAAAAAACTAGATCCTTTAAAAGAGAGATTTATTTATGTCGAAGTTAAAGGCGCTGATCATGGTTTTATGTGCGAGGAAAGAGAATCCTTCCATAAGGATGCATCATCAATTGGTTGGAATTTATTGATAAAAGAATTAAATTAATCAATTTCATGAGAATGATTTTGATCAGTGTCTGCACTAATAATTTATGAAAATCAATACCTTTATAAAAAACTTTTAAAAAATGGTTTTAGATTAAATAACTTGAAAAGTCAAATCAAATACTGTCAAAAATGAAAAAAATAAATACTATAAGTCTAAATAATTTTCTAGAAATTCAAATTCATGATGAAAAATTTATTAATAGCATTTGTTTTTGCATTAATGCTTATCAATCCTAATATTTCTATAGCTGCAGAATCTCCCGTTGATGTACAAGAAGTCTTTGTAGGTTCTGAGACTATGGATGGAGATGCTCTTAAATACCCAAAAGGAAAAGCAGAAATAAGATTACAAAGAGTCGAGTTGACTGAAGGAGGGATAGTTCCGCTCCACTCTCATCCAATTCCATTATTAGGCAATGTTGAACAAGGTACGATAGTTGTCAAAAGACAAGGGATGGAAGATCTTATCTATACGGCAGGTGATACTTTTATAGTTGGTCCAAAGACACCAAAACATACAATGGGTAATGCAAAAACTGATAATGCAATAGTTTGGTTTGCAGCAATAGGAGCAAAAGATGTTCCAATTTTAATTCCCGCTGAGGGATAAATTTGAACCTTGAATCAATTATTTTTGATTTTCAGTCAAACTAAAATAATGAGCAATTAGCTCCTTTTTAATAGCAAAGTACGCTATCCGCTTTAATTGATTCTTCAACTAGAACATCTGGCATAACAAACTCTGCAGTATATCCATCTAGAAGCTTCTCATCGTAACCCCTAGATTTAGCAGACATTCCTGAGACATATATGGTAATTTTTGAACTCTTTAAATTTTGAAGATGTTCGTATAAATCTCCAGTACCTTGACCAACTATTTCACCAGCTTTTTTGCAATTTAATATTTGTACTCCGTCTCCTGCTAGAAAAAGTGTTACTTTATGATCGTTTTTTTCTGCAGTAAGGGCAACCAATAAACCTAAAGTTATTTTATTTTTGGATTCTAAACCGCTGTAAATTTGTACTAACACTGTATTGTCGGTAATGATAGACATTTAATCCTCCCTAAATTTTGTTTTTATATCCTAAATAAAATCTATTTTCATTAGCTTTTTTTTTACGAAACGCTTACTACTTGCACCTCTTTCTTATTGGCAGATGGCTATTAAGTATTAAAAATAGCTTCTAAATGTAGAAGTCTTCTTCCAACCTTTTTCCATAAATGATTGCTAATACTAGATTTATACACCGCGATTTTTTGCCAATTTTCTTGCTTTTTCCCTATTTTTTCGTAAGTATGCGTATATAAGCTCTAATTTGCTCTAAAAAACTGTCACGTGGGGGTTTACGATTATGGAAATTCCAGACGAAATGTTGAAAGAAATTAGAGAAAGTGGATACGATCAAGAGCTTGTATATAACTACATAAGAGAACTATTAAAAAGCGATAAACAAATTAATGAAAATAAAAATCTAGAGCTTATAGACAATTACTTATTAGATAAAAGATTTAGGAGAGAGCTTGAAGATGATAAAGAATATGATGCTGCTTAATTAGATAAAGTACCTATTTTTTCCTATTTATTTAAAGGTTATTCTTTTGAGCAAATAACAGGATTAAAACAATGATGAAACTTGCAATCATTTTTTTACCAATTTTATTTGCAGTTATTTGGGCTGCTTTTATAGGGTTAAGAATAAATAAAGTAGAAACTAGAGATGGAAAAAGAAAATTAATTAATTACTAATTGATTGACAGTCGATCTAAAATGATCTGCAGTTAGCATCTTTTTGATATGAAACTTGAATCGATTTCAGTTGCCGGTAAAGATGCAAATCAATCAGGAGTTGGTAAAAAGTTTTAAATAATATAAATTTTTATCGCAGTATTATTAAATCTTTCAATCGCAATTTGGTTTTTCATGAATAATATGGGTAGATGTTTAATTAAATGAAAAAAATACTAATGCCAGTAATAGTAATCACAGGGATTATTTATGGATGTGGATTATCTTGGTTACTTTGACATTACTAAAGGAATAAATTGAATGACTAATAAATGGAATGATAAATCTTGGCAAAAAGATTTCTTGAACATGAAGTCACATTCACCTGCTGATGCAAAGCTATTAATGGGAGGTGTAAAAGGCTTGAAAGATGCTTGGCGTCTAGGTGTTCTGCACGTTGAATACGAAAAATTAAAGAAGATACAAGATCAACAGCAACAATAAGCTCTACAAAAAGAAGTAAAGAATTTATTTTTACAAAAAATTCCATTCGAACCTCATTCGAACTTTTCATGTAAAACTTATCACTAAACCACATAAATTTCTTCAGCAAAAAAGCCAGCCTGTATCACTACTAGCTAGCTCAAAGAAAACATTCGTTGAAAAAAATCAAACAAATTCCGTCCACACCTTTAACTATTAAAATTGCCACTTAAACCCACCTCCATAAGACTGCTCATTTCCTCCTCCTTCTAATCCATATTCGGCATTTAAATTAAGCATAAAGTCATTGATTAATACAAAATCTACTCCAACTTTTACAGAGCCATTACGCTTACCAAATGTTTTAGCAGAAACCAAAGTAGTTGCATCAGAGCTTCCTCTTAATCCTCCTTTAAGACCTCTATTATTGTTAGCAGAAGTATCCATTTCATAGTTCAAGGAGATTGATGGAACTAATAACCATTTTCCTCCTTCCATAAGGATTTGTTTATCTACAATGATTCCTGTTTTAAAGAGAAGAGATTCTGATTGATTAGCTTCAAGTGTTATTAAATCTCCACTTCCAGATTCACTAAATCCATCTTGAGTATGAGCTGAATAAGCAACACCAACTGATGGTTTAAAATGGATTGGTGTTTTCATATTTTTGATAATCTTTTTTATATCCCAAATACCATTTATTTCTGCTGTATATCCATCAGTATCGTATGCAGATGTTGCTGAGGTGGTTGAATAAGTTCTAATACCTTTGTAATCAAAGTCGGATCCACCAATCATTCCTTTGAGGATGAATTTATCATTTACTTTTTTAACACCATAAATTGAGTAATGTGTATTTGTAGAACTTAAACTTGCTGATGTACTAGAGAAGTTGAAGTTATCTAAATTAGAGGCCCCAACGCCATAAACAATCCCAGCTTTCCATTTATCATTAATAGTTTTCTCTAAATTAATTGAGGTATTAAAGTTTGCATAATCATATGATCCATAACTGTTATTTCCGTTAACCGAGGCAATTGTGTTATTTATATTGGTATAAACGCAATAATCAGTATTTTCGATTACCCATCCTGAGTTATCGCATTCGCCAGCTTTTGCCAATACTAAATCTCTATTGTTTTTAATAGATCCCAATCCAACTCTTTGCATTGCCGCATAAGGTTGTACCCATTCTGTGCTGAGAGTGGTTCTTAAAACTAGATATAATGTCGATTCTTCTTGAATGTTGTAGTCGCTTAAAGTTCTTATATCCTCTAGTTGTTTGCCAGCAAAGGTCAAGCTTTGTTTATCTGGAGCTATTCCTTCTTTAACTTGTATTTTCGCCTTGACACTTTGAATTGTATCTTTCACTTCCACATCAAGAGTTATAGTTTTTCCCGTTATCGTTTTTACGAAAATCTGCATTGCCGCTTTAACAACACTAAAAAAACTAATAAAACTTATGAAAACAAAAGGGGATAACTTATAAAAAAAATCTTTATTAATATTCTTGATCACTAGTTAATTTCACTTCAATATATCTTATATTTATTAGATTTCATCTAAATCATAGTGAGTCTGAGCTGTAAAAAGAACCCCGTACCAAACCTTACTTTCCTTAATAGATAAATTGATGGATAATAAGTTAATAAAAGGGTGTAGAAACTAATCCATTCACACCCTATCCACACTTCGCAATATTCTGCAAATCCATAGATATGACTGAAATAAATTACTGGCCAATGAAAAGTGAGCCAGTCTGATTTCAGAGTGGATCTCAAGGATTTGTGATTTTTTACCCAAACTTTACCCAAACTTTTAAACTTTTAAACTTTTAAACTTTTAAACTTTTAAAAATTATCCGAATTCCCTAATCATTTTTTGATTTTAAAATAATATTTTATTTTTTCTTATTCGTATCTTATTTAATTCTTAAAGAAGAGTTCATTAAATCTTTTAAGCTGAAATTAGCTTCTATATTCTCCTCACACGAAATAGAGAAGCTTTTTCTTTTTGAAATAAATTTGGTATGACTTATTTTGCAGAGCCAAATTACATAGAATATGACCTGTGGTTTGATTCAAATATTAATGCAGTTGATTTAATTAACTATTCAGATGAAAATGAATTTTGTAATTTTACGCATAAAAAATTCCATAAGATATCAAGTTTAAATTTAGTTATTGGTTCCTCAAAATATAAACAAATGATGATTTTTTCTTTTTT
>JFLX01000114.1 GCA_000634215.1 Prochlorococcus sp. scB243_495L20
TTTGTAATACATATGTCTAAGGTGACTGGTAAAAAAGTCACTTTCTTACCAGTTCAATCTTATGCTGCTCAAGTTGAGGCAATGAGATCTGGACGTCTTCATGTAGCAGGAATTAATACTGGAAGCAATACAGTGGCAGCAGCATGTGCAGGAGCAGTTCCATTTGGAATGATGGCTAAAAAAGATTTATCTTACGGTTATGAAATGGAAATTATTGTTCCTTCTGATAGTCCAATTAATTCTCCTGCAGATTTAAAAGGTAAAAAAGTTACATTTACATCTAAGACATCTAATTCAGGATTTAAAGCACCATCGGCCATTCTTAAAGGAGAATTTGGTCTTGAGGCAAATAAAGATTTCACCCCAGTCTTTTCTGGCAAGCATCAAAATTCAATAATGGGTGTTGCAAACAAAGATTATGAAGTAGCACCAATTGCTAACTCAGTTCTTACAAGAATGGATGCAAGAGGTGTTGTTGATTCTTCTAAAATAAGAACTATTTATAAATCCCAAACCTTCCCAACGACAGGTTATGCTCATGCTCATAATCTACATCCAGCTGTAGTTGCAAAAGTAAAGCAAGCTTTTTACACCTATAACTGGGATAATTCAACATTAGATAAAGAATTTAAAAAGGCTGATAGATTCATTTCAATAAGTCACAAGCACGATTGGGATGTTATTAGAAAAATAGATAAGGCTAATGGTGTTGTTTATGATTGCAAATAAAAATTATTAATCATAAATAAAATCAGACTTAATGCTTAAAACAATAAACCTCAAAAAGGTTTATCCAAATGGAGAAGAGGCGCTTAAAGGAATAAACCTAGAAATTCCTAATGGGCAAGTAGTTGCTCTTATCGGTCCTTCAGGTGCTGGTAAAAGTACTTTTATTAGAACAATAAATAGATTAGTTGAGCCCACTTCAGGGAAAGTTTATTTCTCTAATGAAAAAAATGACATTATTTCTTTAAATAAATCTAAATTAAGAAAAATAAGAAGACAAATTGGAATGATTTTCCAGGAATTTGCTTTGGTAGAAAGATTAAGTGTAATGGAAAATGTCCTTTCCGGCAGATTAGGTTACGTAGGATTTTGGAATAGTTTTTTCAGGAAATTTCCTCAAATAGATATTGAAGAAGCATTCCGTCTGCTTCAAAGAATTGGACTAGAGCATATGCTTGATAAAAGAGCCGATGAATTGTCAGGAGGGCAGAGGCAAAGAGTAGGAATTGCTAGAGCTTTGATACAAAATCCAATGTTACTTTTAGTAGATGAACCTACAGCTAGTTTAGATCCCAAAAATTCCAGGCAAATTATGCGATTAATATGCGAGTTATGTAAGGAAAGAAATCTTGCTGCGATTATAAATATTCATGATGTTTTTCTTGCTCAGAATTTTGCAGAAAGAATAATAGGTTTAAAAGCTGGAGAAATTGTTTACGATGGCAAGCCAAGTGGCTTATCAGAGACAATACTTACAAAAATATATGGAGAAGAAGACTGGTCTAAAACTGTAGCAAATTAGGAATATATTAAATGAATGATAAGAAAGTAATTTGGAAAAGAAAACCGTTAATAAAAAATAGGTTATTAAGAATTGGATTAATTTTGCTAATTAGTACTTACTTATTATCTGTTTTCCTAACTACCGAAATTGATTGGCAAAGAATTCTTGAAGGGATCCCAAGGGGTAAAAATTTTATATTTGCTTTTTTCCCTCCAGATTTTATAACTAGATCTGATGAGATTTTGGCAGGCATTTTTGAAAGTCTATGGATGACTATTGTTGCAACTATTGTGGGGATACTTATTTCTATACCTGTATCCTTAGGGGCGGCTAAAAACATAGCTCCTAAATTTGTTTATTTCTTATCAAGAGGAGTTATCACATTGTCGAGGAGTTTTCAGGAAGTTATCCTAGCAATATTTTTTGTCAAGTTAATGGGTTTTGGACCTTTTGCTGGGATGGTAACTCTGAGCTTATCGACAATAGGGTTTTTCGCTAAATTATTATCTGAAGATATTGAAGACATAAATAAATCCCAAGCTGAAGCAATCAAATCTACTGGCAGCAATTGGTTTCAATGGGTTAATTATGGTGTCCAGCCTCAAGTTATGCCAAGATTTATTGGATTATCTTTATACAGATTGGATATTAATTTTAGAGAGTCTGCGGTAATTGGAATTGTTGGGGGAGGAGGTATTGGTTCTACCTTAAATACAGCTTTTGATAGATATGAATTTGAGACTGCAGCGGCTGTTCTTATCGTAATTATTTCTATCGTGATGATTGTTGAATATACATCTAGTCATCTCAGGAAATTAATAAAGTAATGCCAATAATAAAACAAAAGGATTACAAAACCTGGAAAAAATTTGATCGAAAAAGAGATTTACAAAACTGGCTTTGTTGGTTCTTAGGTACTTTAATTTTTAGCTTTTGTTTCGGTCTGATTAGTAGTAAAACAATCTGGTTTTATGTATTTGATTCACATAATGAGGCTTTAGATCTTTTAGGTAGGATGTTTCCTCCAGAAACTAATTATTTCTTAACTTTAATAAAACCTATTTGGGATACTTTAAATATCGCGACTATTGGTACAACGATTGGAACTTTAATTGCAATACCATTAGCTTTTTTATCCGCAAACAATACTACCCCAAGTAAAAAGTTTTTAAGACCTTTAGCCTTATTTTGCATAGTTTCAAGCAGATCAATTAATTCAGTAATCTGGGCATTACTTCTTGTTGCAGTTGTCGGTCCGGGAGTCTTGGCTGGCATAATTGCTATCGGATTAAGATCGATTGGATTTTGTGGAAAATTACTTTATGAAGCTATAGAGGAAATTGATGAAAACCAAATTGAAGCTATTGAGGCAACAGGTGCAAATAAAGCACAAATTATGACCTTTGGCATAGTGCCTCAAATTCTCCCAGCATTTACGAGTATTTCTATTTATAGGTGGGATATAAATATTAGAGAAGCAACTGTTGTTGGCTTAGTTGGAGCAGGAGGTATAGGGATAGAATTAGATGCTCAAATAGGAGACTTAGCTTGGGCTAAGGTATCAGTTATTTTATTAGTAATAGTAGTAGCGGTTGTTTTTAGTGAATGGATTACAGCAAAAATAAGGAGATTTATTCTATAGAATAGATTCAATACTATTTTGTTTAATGGAGCTAAACGCTAATTATGGTAGATCGACTGTCAATCGTGATATCCAACTTTAGAAACAATATTTCCTGAAACAGGGTCAGTAACTCCAAGTTCTGGAGACAACTCTTCCATAAATCCTCTAACCTCATCAAGGTGAGCAATCATAGCTGGTCTTTGAGCTGCAATAGCTTCTGCACTTTTCCAGATCCCAACAAAACAGTAATCATAATCTCCAGTTTTAGCGATATATCTTTGAGTCATCCCCTCAAAACTTGTTTTATCTATTACTTCGAAATACTTATCTACACAATCAGACTTTAATTTAAATCGAACAACATTCATAAAATTTTGAGCAGTCATAAAAAAAGAGGGTTTTTATACCCTCCAATTTTAGATCGACTGTCAATCAATAAGCAGTTCCTCCTAATTTCTCAAGTAATTCATACTTATCTCTTTTCTCATACCACTTATTTAAATCTTCTTCACTTACTGTTTTAAATAAAAATAAGGATATCTTTTCTAAATAATCAGCAATATAAATTCTTGAAATTGGGTATAGAGAAACATAAATTATGGTAATTAAAACTAATAAAAGCTCAACTAGGAGTATGCGTTTCATTCAGAAATTTAAATTGAAGTTCCTTTTTTGAGCTTTGACGAGGAATCATTTTCTGGAAAAATCTGTTTTATATTTTCTGGAAAGAAAAACTCTAATTGCCTCCTTAAATCACCTTCATATAAATAGTCTTTTGTTGAGACTTTAAAAGTATCTCTTACTAATCGAACATTTATTTTTTCCTTTTTACCTGCCTCATTAATTCTTGATAAAACTAATTTAATTGGCTTATCTTTTGGTCCTTTTATGAGAGAAACAGCTTCATTTATACCCATTCCTTTAGTTGATTTGCCATCTATTTTTATGATTACATCATTTGGTTTAATGTCAGCTGAAGCAGCAGGTGAATCATTTATTACAGATTGAATAGTTAATTCAGCAGTGTCACTATTGAGAAAAAGCCTTATTCCAATCCCTGATATTTCCTTATCTTTTTTATGAGATAGTTTTTTATTAGTTTTCACACATCCTGCATAATCTCGTGCTTCTAAACATTTTTTATGTAATTCATCAGATATTTCAGCATTAACAGCAGTTGGTAAAGCGAGGGCAGCTAGTAATGGGAGTAGTAAGCGTTTCATTTATTTATTCAACAATAATTGAGCCTCCCATCCCAAAAGGTGCATGAGGAGAACAAACATAATAGTATTTCCCAGCTGATACACCCGTTGTGTTCCATGATAGTTTTCCATCTTGAGTTCCAGGGGTACCTGATAATGTCCCTTTGGTTACTTGATCACCGCCTCCACGAGAAAATTGAGTCTTTATATAAAACGGATGACTAAACGCATCAACATTAAAAACAATAGTATCTCCTTTATTAACAGTAACTGTAGGATCATTCCCACTTAGAGATCCATTTTTATCTTTACCACTAAGAATATAGTTTTCTATACTTTCTGCTGAAACATCAATATAATAAGTCTCTGACTTTGCATTCGCTGGAAATGAAAAACCTAAAAGCAAAGGCAATAATAAAAGTGAACGCATAAACTTAAGGAATTTATATAAACATATTAAAAAAAAAGAAGCTAATTGCCCTTATTTTAGATCAAACTTCAATTACTAATTTTTGGAGATAAGAGAAATAATCGTTTCATTTAAAATTTAAGTTTTGTTTTTACTCTATTACTAGTTTTAGATTTGAATTCATAAAGTCCTGTATCAGTAAATATAGTCAATTCATCACCATTAGATTCCTGGATAGATAAACCCTCATCAGACTCTAAATTTTTAACGACTACATTTCCAACTAGCTTTAAAGTTTTAGCTTCTTTATCGTAAGAAAGCTTATTTGAGGAAGCTTCAAAATTATTATTAATTCTTTAAATAACTACATTTCCAATAGCTTCAAAACTCCCTTTTACGTTTTGTATCTGAGAATCAGAGGTAACTGTATAATTCAGCTTCTCTTTTGCAAATGAAATTTCAGTTAAAAGCAATATTAACGGTGCAAATAGTATGCGTTTCATTTATGGATCAAGCTTTGTTGTTAGTTGGCAAAAAGTAGCATTATTTTTTTTGAGACATTTATTGTATTTTGCCTGTAAAACTTTTTGTGCTTCTTTCTTTATGCAAAGATCAAAGTAATTTTTTGCAAATTGGGTCATCCCAATTTCGTTATATTCTGCATATTTCAAACCTGGTCTTTTGCATTGAGAGACTATTTGTTTATAAGTAGGTTCTTTTTGAAAAAGATTTGCTTCAACAGCAGTAGCTAAAGGGAGAGTAGCTAGGAGTGGAAGTAGTAAGCGTTTCATTCAATCTTCCGCATCTTCAAATTCTCTTAGCAAACGAAAAGTTTTGGAAATAAAAGGAAAGATCCAAACTAACAAACCTACTACTGTTATCAAAGCGACAAGAAAACCCAAAATTGCTAAGAATCCACCAGTTACATCTCCTTCGTAAAAGCGATCAAGTCCAATTGGAGCACCAACTCCTAAAAGGAAGAGTCTTGTTAAAGTTTGTTTTTCTTTTTTTCTCAACATAAATAATGTAAAAAGAGGATTTTATCCCTTCAATATAGATCGACTGTCAATCAATTAAATTATCCCATCGCAGCAACAGCATCCGCAACCTGCTTATTTCTTTG
>JFLX01000115.1 GCA_000634215.1 Prochlorococcus sp. scB243_495L20
TTATTATACATTTTTCTAGTGTTGATGTTTTTTCCCACTGGAAATTTATACTCATGGGAAAAAGTACTTGTTCCAGACTATGTAGATAAAAAAACAAAATCTCCTTGGAATTTTTCTGAGGACTTTGAAAATCAAGAAGAAGGAAAATTAAAACTCAACAAATTTACAATCAACGATAAGGGAGCAGGTTTAAAACCATTTAGAATTAAAAAAGATCCTGATGGCAATAAGTATCTTGAAGTTACAGTGAAACATGGATGGAATATTGATAAAAAAGGAGGAGGAAAGGAAAAAACTGAAAGAGCAGAATTTCAGACAAGGCAAAAAAAAACTTTAAATAAAGAAATATGGATTAGTTTTAAAACAAGACTACCTAAAGATTTTACCCATATAGACGACAGGGTATTATTTTTTCAATTCAAAAACCAGCATGATCCTATGAAAAGGAGTCCTCTTTTAGGAATCAGGTTTTATAAAAATGGAAATAGTTTAAAAATAGGGGGAGATACCGGAGGAAATGCAAGTAAATCTAGGAGTAAGGAGGAAAATTATATTCACGCCATCGGAGCAAAGTATAAAAACACAGGGGGAGATTGGTTTGTCAGATGGGAAAAAGATAGAGAGGAAGATAAAATCAGGGATGAAGATGATTTCAAACTCACACCAAACAAACCATTTAGTGTGACTCCATTAGGTGAATGGAGCACATATAAGATTGGAATCTTTACTACAAAGGATGATGATGGTTTTGTCCAAGTTTATAAAGATAACGAATTAATATTCGATTATGAAGGTGTCACATATGATTGGAGTGGTGGACGTTATACAGGAAGTTATATCAGAATCGGTATCTATCGAGATAAAAAATTTGGAATTGAATACCCCGATCAATCTATCCATTTTGATGATTTTATTGTCGTCTCAGATGAAAAAACTTTAGACCAATTGATCAGAAAAAATAAAAAAACCTAGGGGACCAGAAAATTTGATCTCTCACAACAAGTGATTAAGTTGCAGCATCTTTTTTCGCCCATGTTTTATGTTTTCGGTCTAGATCAGAAACTAAATTTCTTTGATATGTCAACTTCAAGTGATTTTGAGCTAGCTGATCTTTAGCGACTTTCATATCATTTGAATAAAAATTTAATCGATCTAATTTTATCTCTTTTTTATTTTCCATAAATCTTTTTTCGAATGTTAAATTTCGATTAATTTATAAAATGCTTTTACAAAAACCCCCAGAAATTTAACTTTTTATTTGGCTTTGCTTAATTCATTCAAACAATTAAAGACATTTCTAAGGGATCTGCTGTCCAGCTATAGAAGCCCGCATCCAACCCCTATCTATTAAATTAATCAGCTCTTAATTTTTAACATAAATTTGTGAGTTGTCATATTGACGTATGAACAAAGTCTACTTACCCCATACCACCCATGACTTTCCTAAATAGGAACTTTGATGGATAATAAATTTATAGTTATTCATTGCTTAAATCAATCTATAAACTGTCATAGTGACTAGCAAGTGACTAGCAACTAGCTTTTTCTCAAACTTATTGATATGACTGAAATAAATTACTGGCTAATGAACCATGTACCAGCTTGATATAACTAGGTTTTTTGAAATTTATAAAGTTTTACTCTAGCAAAATTTTAGCAAAACTAATAAATATAAAGCATCCATTGAGGTAAAGATTTAGGATAATTTGTGATTGACATTCGATCTAAACTTAGAGGGATAAAACCCTCTTTTTTTTGATGAGAAACAAATTTAAAAGATCAGCTTTTTTTGATATGTCTGATGACCTTTTCTATCGAATATCATTAATAGGATTTTTAGTTGTTTTTAGCTCAATGGTATTTTTCCTAACGAAATATAGAGAAAAAAAAGTTAATAATATAAGCCAGATTTCCATAACTGAACAAATTTAATTTTTAAAGCAGTAATGCAAAGATTTATAATTTCACCGTTATTTGCTTTATCTAGGTTTTTTATAAATATTTACGGTATATTTTTAAAGTTTTTTCTTCAATTAAATGGTGGTTATTGGTCAAGAATTGGTTTAGCCGAAAATATTACAGAGGAAAGAATAAAAAAAAGAAGATTTTATATCCTGCCTTTTTATATTCTTCTAGCTTTATTGTTTGGATTACTATCTGCTCTATATTGGTATTTTGTTATTCTCCATGTGCCACTTTCAATAGAAAGATATTTAAGTCCATTGAATAACAATATTGCTTTAATAATTGCTTTTGCTACTTTCTTTGGTTGGCTTTATATTCTTTGTAAAACAAACAAATAAAATGCTTACTGAGAGATGATGTGGTCCGCGGATTAAAGATTTAATTAATCATGATTAAATCATTCTTAAGGATTCATGCAAAATATTTATGACCGATTAATTTATATTTACGACAGTTCTGGTGATCGACTCGACCAAGGTTGACCAACTAGATCTTCACTAATCCATGGTCTGCAACACCAAGGTAAATTAACTTATCTAACCTTTACGGTAAGAAAGTTAAGTGATCAGAAATTAATCTTTCGGGATTAATTCTGAACTATCTTAAAAATTAAGTCGTTTGTAAAGCATGAAGAAGTGAGTTATCACTTTTACATTCAAAACTAATTTCTAAGAAAAATTCTTAATCTGATTATTAAATAGATCTCCTTTCTGTCGTCACCATTTAAAAAAGACCTGTAAAAGGGTCTTTTTTTATGTCTTAAATTTTATTTATATACTGTTAATCCACAAATAATTAAATATTTTTATCTCGCTCTTTCGCGATCAGTTAATGCTTTTTCAAAAGTAAAAAAGAAAGTACAAATGCTATTCAATGCAACCAACAAAAGAATTACTGATCTTCCATGTTGATTTAATTGAAGTGATCTTTGAGTCATACTTTTAATAATCTTCATTGTAATCGGATGGACTACCAGTTAAAGAACAAACAACTGATTCCTCTTTTTTCATTTCTTTTATTTCAATTATTGGTCTGCCCATTTTCTTAAGAACATCTATATCTTCTTTAGTCTGACAGCGAGCAATTATGTTTCCTTTTTGATCAAAGCAACTGTAGTAAGTCATTTTATTAAATGCAATTTAAAGTTCATGGTTGATTTCAGTTGTAGCAACGCAACCGACTCATGACAACCATATTTCTAATTTAGGTCAGCCATAGATTTAAATGGCAAAAAAAACATACCTCTTTCCGTACCTAAATGTTCCTCAAACCGCACACATTAGATACGCAGTGTTTTAGTCAAATCAATTAGAACTAAGAGGTAGTTAAACAAATATACAAAGGAGAATTTATGAGTGGAGATTTTGAGACTCTTGAAATTAATCAACCAAAAATTAAATATTTAAAACCAGAAGATAATACAAAATGGTTAGACAAATTAATTAATAATATTGAGGACATGAAGAAGAAGATATCAAAAGATTCTTAGAAATTTAAGAAATAAACTTTTTTATTTGATCTTTAGTTTGAATGAAAAGAAATTCAAAAAAGAATTTAAATTTTGTATTTAAGGTAACCGCTTTTTTGTGAGCATTATTCAGAATAAGAGTCCGACTATTTTTTTATGCAAAAAAAGTTAGATGAAAATTCTTATGAAAAAAGAATTGAAAATATAGAAAAAGGAAAATCTTATTTAAAAAGTAATGGATTTTTTAAATCAAAATCTAATCTATTCGAAGACATACAAAGATTTATCTATAAAAGGTAATTTAAAAAATATTTTTTACTTTTGATTAATTAAATCTCTCCATAAGCAAGCCATCACATAAAAGAAAGAAAGACTTGAAAAGGTAAAGAGAAAAAAAGAATGGGTCAATTTTCTATAACTAAATTAGACCAAATAATCCTGCAGTAAAACCAACAGCCGAAAAGAATGTGAACTCAATCAAATCTCTTGGGGCAGAGTTCATAAATAAACCGATTTGAGTCATTATTTTATGACTTGAGAGAATCTTTTAAATCAAACTTTTCAGCTTTTTCAATTTGACACTCAGTATCATCTTCAGCACATTTAATTTCAGCTTTTTTGTTCATGTGGCTGCTACAACCGCCTGCTATAACTGGTAAACCGGTCGTAGCCGTAAAACCAGTTAAACATGCAAAAGCTATATAAGGAAAAAGTCTTTTCATTAATTGTTACTTTATGTAAACTTATTATGTTACATAAAAAGCTCAAGTGTGAGTAGCTGACAATTCGCGTACACCCTATACCAATCATCTAAAGTGATTTAGCAAACCTATGAGTTTTATATTTATCTGAGTATTTTTACTTATATGTTGAGTTGAAGACTTTAAATAATTAATGTTTGTTTTGGGTTTATATATAAGTCATGGATAAAGAACATTTAATTGATTTAATATCTAATAGCATTATTTCTGAGATTAAAGATCTCGAAATTAATGAAGAAAAATTGATTGCAAATAATTATTTAAATAATCTGAATTTAAATCAGCTTAGAATAATTTCTAAAGAATTTATTTTGTAATTTTTTTTGAATATTTATTTAAATAAATGAGATTTTCTTTACTATCATTTGAATTTTAATAAGTTAATACCTTTTAATTAATATGAATGATTCGGAAGAATTTAAACCTAGCCTTAAACAAATAAATGAGGATATCAGACCTACATGGGAAGATATCAAAAAACAATCAGAAGTTTTAGTTAACAAACTTGGTTGCCCTAGATCATTTGTAGGAGGGATGCTTCATGCAATAGCAAGCGACTTCTCTGATATGAAAACTTGGGAATAAATGAAAAACTTATTACTTACACCACTTTTCAAACTATTCAAAAAAAGCACTTTCCTCTTATCACTAAATCAAAACTCGTGCCCTGTTTTAGATGCTGAAGACATAAAAAAGCAAGAACAGAAAGAAGCTATTGAAAGGTTGTACCCGTAAACTTTTAACAGAAATGTATCACATCATATATACGATGCAGCTCGGTCCTATGCACCCCCATACCACCCATCACTTTCCTAAATAAGAACTTTGATGGATAATAAATTTATAACCGAAAAAGTTTAAATAACACTTCCTCCAAGCTTCAAAAATCACCAAGGTCCCTTGATATGACTGAAGAAAAGTTTTGGTGCAAGTAGTAAGCGTTTCATCTAGGAAGTATTCTATTTAATTCGGGATATTCAATTCTTAATTCTTCTATAAATGCATCAACGGTCTTTGATATCTCGTCAGTAGTATTCAAAATAGAATTTTTATATTTTAGATATTCGGAAACTTGAAATAATTTCATAGTTGATTTTGTTAAAAGTAATGTTGCAAGAGGAGATTTATCTGCCAATTTAGTTGAAGGAAAATATTTTATAGTTTCAGGATAAGTTTTTTCCATATCCTCAATATAGTCTTCTATCTTTTCATTTAATTCATCATATTTTGATGATAAAAACTTTTTGGTATTTAAATATTCAAAACCTGCGAATAAAAAACCAATAGGAAAACTTAAAAATAATATTGAAAGAGAAAGCCTAAGAAGATTTTGGGAAAATTTTTCCATAGAAATAATCAATTAAATTTATTTAAAACATATCAAGGTTAAAAGTAAGTAAAGCATGTAATATTTTTGCTTTCTTCTTCCGATCTACTGAAATATTTAATTTTTATAATTTCTATATCGACTGTCAATCGTATTTAATATAGCGGTGCAATTAGTAAGCGTTTCAATTTTTATTGTTAACTAATCCATAGATACATAAAAGAGGATTCACTATCAAAACAATCCAGAAAGGAGGAGGGGGTCCTCCATCAACAATTGTCCCAGCGTTAAAAGTATTAAATAGAGCTACTGCCAAAAAACAAAACATCAAAGCTAATTCACCTGATAAAACTTTTCTTAAGGAGGCTTTATCTTTAATGGAACTACAAATAATCAATAAAAAACCTATTCCTAAATTACTAGCAGCTACAACATCTGCAGTACCTCTAACAAGAAGCAATGTTTCACTTGAAGCGTTGCCTGCAATAGTTTCCACTGAAAAAATTAGTAGAGAAATAATTAACAACCCCAACAGGATATGAAGCGCTCCAGTAGTTTTTAAAATATTTTTTAACTTCATAAAAAAAGGAGCTTATTTCCCCCTTATTTTAGATCGACTGTCAATTATTCAATAAATAACGACCACCAGCTATTAGGTGGAAAGAATCGAGTGCATCCTATTAGGGGAACACAACAAATCTTATTTAACACAACAAGCTTAGCTGGATATCCCTTAGAGATATCACTTCTAAGTACTACCACTAACTCTTTAACTAGACTTAAAAAGTATTACTATCACTAGGTTTAGAACGATGGCACCCTATTAGGGGGAAGGAGAATGGAATCTCCCTTTAAAGTACTGTTAGCTGGATATCACTTTTTGATATCACTTCTAACTACTACCACTAACTACTTTAACTATATATAAGTGATATACATATTATTAGTAGTAGGTAGGAGGAAGTAGAGAAGTAGTGATAGTAGTAACTCTAAGAAGATATTTAGCTTATTTGTTTTATTGACAATTAATCTAAAATTAAGATCAATAGTTACCTAGTTTATGAGCGAGAAATCCGAAGCAATTCGACATATCATAGCCACCATCTTCTCCGCTCAGAATGCATTAAGATCTCTTGCACCAGAATTTAAATGGACAGGTTTAGGAAATTTATTAGGAGATTTTGGTGAATGTGTTGCTATCGAACACTATGGATTAAAAAAAGCTGGCTCAGGTGCAAGTGGATATGACGCTATAGATCAAGATGGCAAGACAGTTCAAATAAAAGCTAATTATGCTTCTAAAACTATTGGTATTAGGGGAGAAGCTGATCTTTTATTAGTAATCAAGGTAAAAGTTGATGGAACCTGGGAGGAACTCTATTTTGATGATTTTGAAAAAGCGCTCTCCATTGCAAATTTCAGCAAGAGGGATAATAAACACTCGATATCTATTACAGCTTTAAAAAAAATAAAATAAATCTCTCTTGAGGTTTACATATACACGCGGCAAGGAGATACCCCCCATGCCACCCTACGAAAACAACTCATAGATAACTAACAATCAAAACTCAAAACAAATGGACAGAATACAACAAATAAAAGAAGCACACCCTTGGCTTGACTATGAAGATTCAGTAAAGGTTCTTATCTACCATCACCAAGGTTCCTCATGGATCCATAATCTACAAAGAGACAAGCTACAGCAGTCTATGGATGACTTCAGCAAGCTTGTTATATCAAAGAGCAGGAAAGCCCTTGAACCCTTTGTAGAGTACGTTCTAGAGGTGTACTACAACGGTGTAGATGAGTATGGCAATCAGATAGAAGAATCAAATAGAGAAGAGTCTTTTGAGCGGAGATGGAATAGAGCGAGAGCTATCCTTTTTAAGAGCAAATAAACTTGTCGTTTTCTATTGCTAAAGTCAAATTTCAGGTAAAGTACCTATCCTCAGCCAATTGTTTTGCCATCATTTCTGCTGATTGCAACAATAGCCGATCTGGGTACTGAGCTCCCACCATCAGGAAAGTGACATTTGTCAGGATTATTTTCACCTGGATGCTGGACTCCTACAAACATAGTCTTTTTATCACTACTCCATGTGATACCAGTGATTTCACACTCTTTAGGACCTACTAAAAATCTGTCAATTTTACCTGTCCTAGGATTTGCGCATAACATTTGGTTATTACCCATTCCTTCAAAGGCTCCTTGATTAGTATATTTACCATCAGTTTGTATCCATAAGTTACCTTTTGAATCAAATGCGATTCCATCAGGTGAATTAAACATATTATCCTTCGTAATATTTTCAGAGCCCTTCATTAAACCTTCACCAACAACAGGATTACCAGCCATTGCAAATAAATCCCATTTAAACCCGTCAGCGGCATGTTCATTATTGTCAGGAGTCCATCGAACTATTTGACCATATGGATTTTCGACTCTTGGGTTAACTGCATTAACAGGTTGATTAGGTTTAACACCTCTATTTTTATTATTAGTTAAGGCACAATACGCCTCCACTTTATTAGGATTTGCAGCCACCCATTCAGGTCGATCCATAGTTGTTGCACCAACTTGGGTTGCCGCCATCCTTGTGAAAATACTAATATCTGAATCGCTCATTCCCGATTCTTTTAAATTAACCCATCTCCCGGTTCCATTCTCATTAAAAATCGCCACAAATAAATCACCTTCCGTTAATAGATCATAATTTGATGCAGCTCCTTTTATGTACTTTCCTTTTGAAACGAATTTGTATAGATGCTCTCCTCTTTCATCATCTCCCATATAGGCAACAACTTGACCATTCTTGGAGACAACAACTTCACAGTTTTCATGTTTAAATCTACCCATTGCCGTATGTTTCCTTGGCATTGATTGTGGCTTAGAGGGATCAATTTCAGTAATATAACCATGCCTATTAATTTCATTCGGATTTTTTACAACATCAAATCTATCCTGATTCATAACCCAGTTGTAACCCCAATCTTTAGTTTTAACCCCATATCTTTTCAAATCTGCTGACAGATTTGCATTAGGGTCTGATGGAGATGAGAAATAACCGTGAAAATTCTCTTCACAAGCTAAATAAGTTCCCCAGGGAGTTCTGCCATTACCACAATTATTAAATGTACCTCTTGCTAATTTGCCTGTTTGATCCTCATCTGTTTTAAGTAATGGATGACCTGCAGCCGGTCCGTCTATAGCCACTTTCGTATCTGCAGTAATTTTTCTGTTATAAAGAGAATCTTTAACTATTTCCCACTTCCTACCTTTTTGTGCAACTTCAAAAATCGATACTCCATGTGCAGCCATGCCTTTTCTAACATCATCAGGTGTTTCAGGAAGCCCACTAGCACGGTTACCATAAATTATTTTTCTATTACAGTATTCATTATTGACTGCAAGTACTGACTTGCCATTAACCTCAAAAAGACTCATTCCATCATTGTTATCTCCAAATGATAGTTCTTGCGACTCCCCAGTTCCTCTTGTTTGCTGATCAAATTCAGGGGCTCCGCTCCATAATGGATCACCCCAAGCTGCAACCGTATGCCAACTAAAACCTTTTGGGACAGTAATTGTATCTTTACTATTGGCTGCTAAAGGTGTAAAACTAATGCCATTAAAGTCTGAACCAAATCCAATTGCTTTGCTTGGAATAGTGGCAGCAGCAAAAGCACCTATTCCTATAGCAAATGAACCCTGAAGAAATTTTCTTCTTGAAACAACTTCGTTAAAATCAGACACAACATAAAAGTGATAACTAATTTAAAAATCTATCTCTAAAGTTAAATTTAATTTAAGGAGTTTCTAAAGTTTAAAATCAGCTCGAAAAGAGCATAAGAGTTTAGTTGCTTTCTAATAAAAAACTTGTTGACTCTTACCCTTTTTAGTTGCTATAAATATTAGTACACTTGTACTATATAGTTATGGAGGACTGGCAGGAATGGGATTATTTAGAGGACGAGATATTAGTAAGAAAACGACGGAAGATATGTATTACTTGCAATCACTTCAGGTACAGCACGACAAGTTCTTGTGTCACCATCCTTACTTGTCCGTTTCATCAAAAGCTTATTCCTCAAGGAGATCATCTAATTAAAGGGTGTAGATACTGGAGAGAGAACAGTAGGATCTTTGCCCCAGAAGCCGCTTGAGCGTCAGGTTCGTCCTCTCCCTAACAAGCTGAAGCCTATTGTATTTACAGGGGTTTTCAGAGGAGGTTCGAATCAGATTTAAAAAAGGTTCGAATAGATCGCATACCTATTCCTTGAAACACATTGATATAACTAAGTTTCTTAATAAATACCTATTAATGAGAATAAAATAAAAAATCTTTCTCAAGCGATCTGTAACTATATATATCTTCCTGAAAAACTTTCCGATATATTTAAAGAGAATTAACTCATAAAAGGGTTCAGCGAATACTAATTCCATTCGAACCTCATTCGAACCACGCATATTTCCTGAGAACTATGACAGACAAACAACCGTCCTACTGGCTAATGAAAAGTGAGCCAGATGCTTACAGCATAGAAACTTTAAAAAATGACGGTGTAACTTTATGGGATGGAATAAGAAATTATCAGGCTCGAAATTTTATGAGAAAAATGAAAAAAGGAGATAAAGTTTTTTTCTATCATTCGAATTGTAAACCCCCAGGCATTGTGGGACTTATGGAAGTAATAGATTTAAATATTGTTGATCCTACTCAATTTGATCAAGATTCAAAATATTTTGATCCAAAATCGAAACCTGATAATCCGAGATGGGATTGTGTAAAAGTAAAATACATTTCTAAATCAAATAAAATTTTAAGTTTACCTGAATTAAAGATTTTATTTAATGAGGATGAGTTATTAGTCGTAAAAAAAGGAAATAGGTTATCTATATTACCTGTCAAAAATGATATTGCAAAAATACTACTAGGAAAAATATAAAAATTTTAATCCTTAAAATTCATTGAAAACATATTGCCAATATAAAGTCTAGTCAAATCCCTATTTTGAAATCCTTTTTGCATTAAAAAACCTGCAATTGCTGCTTGTAGTATCCTATATTGATCCCAGTTAGGATGCTCCTCAACGAATTCTTTCATAGCCTTTTGAAGATTTTCTTGAAGTTCACATTTAAAACTTATTACTTCATCTTTATGATTTAATACTTTTGAATTTTCGTCGTAATTTAACTCTTGCATCTTAAAAAAACTTTTTGAAATTTAAATCTACAAGATGTAGTTTTCTCCAAAATTACAAAATCGTCAACAAGCATTATTAAGAGGAAGTCTCAGGTTATAGAATAATGAGAATTAAGTCATAAAGAGAGTAGTCATGGAAATTAATTTTGTAAAATTAAATCTTGCTTAAATATAAAGATTTATATAAAATCCGAAGTTTTCCACATGCTTTAGCCAGTCAGATATTTTTTTAGAAAATACTGTGGAAAAGTTGTTTAAAATTTTTCTACGGAGGGGGAAATATTTTCTAAAATTTCCAATTTTATTTATCTTTTAATTCATTGATTCCCACATGTTTTTTATTTCATAAAATAAATTTTGCGCTATTGGTATCGGCCAATACATTTCGAAAGATCTTGTATGTTCTTGGCTTTCAAAAACAAACCTTAAACTCCATTCATTTTTTTTCCCCTCTAATTGAATATACCAAGGAAGTTTTTCTAATTCTAAAGTAATAGATTCTTCATCCATTAGTTGATCTTTGATAACTAATAATTGTTCATTAATTCTTAAGAGTAAAAGGTAAAGTGAATAGAATTCACTTTTTTGTAACTCGATTGACCAATTATCAACACCAATCAAAAAGCAAAATTTGCCTTTTTTAAAATCTCTAAGTAATCTCCATCTTTTTTGGTCTTTTGCCAAAGTTAGCCTGGAAGTAAATCTGGTTGATCTTGTTCATCGCTTAGTTCAATAATTGACCTTTGAACGGGTTTAATAGTTGACTCCTCTAATAAGCCATCGAAATCATCAAAACGTCTTTGTTTAGCTCTGAAAGCAATTTTCACTGTAGTTAAATATCTATTAGTTGATTTTCTTATCAAGCTCTCACCTCTCTTTGCAAGATCATTAGAATCAACTCCTGCATTATTAGATATGTTCATTAAAAAAAGTTTTTTACTATAAAATGTATTTTACAGTTTATTCGACCGTTTCAAAACATAAATTACAAAAAGAACTTAATTGATTTAAATAATTACATATGGAAGAAAGTTTATCTGGAACACTTGCTATCGATTTAGGGAACACCAATACTGTTGTAGCTTTTCAAGATCAAAAGGATATAAATTCTGTTTTAGTTGAAATACCGAATATTACATCATCTCCAGGAGTTATTCCTTCAGCAGTTTGGTTCGAGGGACCTTCAAAGATTCCTAAAATTGGCATCAGCGCTCTAAAGATGAGGAATAACTCAAATTCTGATTCATTTTTCCATTCGAACTTTAAAAGATTAATTGGAAATTCTATTGAAAAAATTAACCAAAAAAATATACTAAACCCTAATGAATGTGGCGAAAAATTTTTTCAAATTTTGTGGGCTAACATTCCGCACAAGTATGAGATCAAAAGACTTGTTTTAACTGCACCTATCGATACATATAAGGGGTACAGAGAATGGTTGGTTAACCTTTGCGAAGAAATATCTGTAGATGAAATTGCTCTTGTTGATGAGCCTACTGCGGCCAGTTTAGGAATAAATGTACCATTTGGCTCAAAAATTATGACATTAGATATTGGAGGAAGTACAGTCGATATGAATATAGTCAAAATAGAGGGAGGAGAAGGAAAATCTGGTCCAATAGCTGAACTATTAAAATTCAAAGGTAATGATGTAAGCTCAATTTCGAAACAAAAAATAAGGTGTGCTGAAGTAATTGGAAAAACAGGCTCAAAAATTGGTGGGAAAGATATTGATCAATGGATAGTTGACTATTTTATTCCAGGTAATAATTATAATGATAATCTTTCAATGGCAGAAAAAATAAAATGCAAACTCAGTTCATCTTTAATCAAATATGAAAATAAATTTCCAATAAAATTATTTACTGAAGAAAATAAAGAAAATGAATTTTACCTAAGTAAAGAAATATTTGAGAAAATACTCATTGAGAATAATCTTCTTAATCACCTCAACTCTTTACTAAAAGATTTATTAAATCAAGCAAGAGGTAAATTTTGCTCAGTAGACGACTTAACTGCAATTGTTTTGGTTGGTGGAGGGACTCAAATACCATTAATTAAAGAATGGATAACAAAAAAAATTCCAAGAATTCAAATAAAATCGCCACCTCCTATTGAATCAATAGCTTTGGGAGCTTTAGCAATGACACCAGGGGTAAATATTAAAGACATATTAAACAAAGGATTATCTATAAGGTTATTTAATAAAAGAGAGCAAAAACACTTTTGGCACCCAATTTTTTGCAAAGGTCAAACATGGCCTACAGAAACACCCTTTAAACTGATCCTTCAAGCTAGTAAAAAGAATCAGAAAATATTTGAAATTATAATTGGAGAGACAAAAAAAGAAAGAACATATGACGTTATTTTTGAAAATGGATTACCAAAGTTATCAGAGATCCAAAATGAAGAAGAAATTATAAAATGGGACCAAAAATCACCCAAAATATTTTTAAGAAATAAATCTAATATTGGAGAAGACACCTTAAAACTTTTTTTTAAAATTTCGAAAAATGCTGATTTATTAGTTAAGTGTTTTGATATTAAAGATGAATTTATCGGAGAATATAATTTAGGAAATATCTTCTAAAGATAGCTCTTCAAGAAAAACTCCTTCTTCGTTATCAACACTTTTTAAACGTAAACTGATACTTTCAATTTTACTAGTTGGCACTTTTTTACCACAAAAATCTGGTTGAATAGGTAATTCTCTATGTCCTCTATCCACCATTACTAATAACATCACTCTTTGAGGCCTGCCCCATGAATACAAAGCATCCATTGCAGCTCTGATTGTTCTACCTGTGTAAATTACATCATCTATTAAAAGAATTTCTTGTTTCTCAATAGGAGTTGGAATATCTGCAGCTTGAATTAAGCGAGTTCCAACTCTATTTTGGTCATCTCTATAAAAAGTTGGATCAATTGTTCCTTTTCTAACTCTTAAACCTGATCTAGAGAATAATTCCTTTTCTAGCACTTCCGCGAGCTCAATCCCTCTAGTCGGGATCCCAACCAATAGAAGGTTATCCAGATTTTTTACTTTTTCGATAATTTCGTAAGTTAAACGCGAAATAGTTTTTCTAAGCTCAACTTCAGTAAGTATTACGATCTTTTTTGTCTTCTTGGACATGATTTATCAAGAAATAAAATGAATCTAATATTTTCATAAATTAGCAAAAGCTAACTATGTTAAACATAAATTGTTAAAGAGTAACGTTTGAAGCTAAATTTAAGGTTGGATCAGTTAACAATGAATTTGATCTAAATATGTCAAAGATTAGCAGCAAAAATATAAAAAGATTCAGTGTTCCGCAGAGCCCTGTAGTTCTTGCAATATTAGATGGATGGGGATATCGAAAAGAAAAATCAAATAATGCTATAAAAAGTGCCCGGACACCAATCATGGACTCATTGTGGCATGCTTACCCCCACACCCTAATAAGTGCTAGTGGATCAGATGTAGGCCTCCCAGATGGTCAAATGGGTAATTCAGAGGTTGGGCACCTTACCATTGGTTCGGGAAGAATAATACAACAAGAACTTGTAAGGATTTCAGATACTGTAAAAAATAATCAATTAGGCTTGATAAATGAGTTAAAAGAGATGGCTGACTCATTAAAGAAAAATAATTCTACTTTGCATATCACGGGATTATGTTCCGATGGAGGAGTTCATAGTCATATCGATCATTTATTAGGTTTAATAAAATGGGCATCTGATAATAAACTTAAAAAAGTTGCAATCCATATTATTACTGATGGAAGAGACACTCCTGCAAAAAGTGCCTCGAAATATCTAAATCAAATCGAATCATGTATAAAAAAATTTAATGTAGGCGAAATAGCTTCCATATGCGGAAGATACTGGATAATGGATAGAAATCTATTATGGGATAGAACAGAAAAAGCATATTCTAATTTAACTGATCCAGATGTTCAAATAACAAATATTTCTCCCAAGGATTACATAGAAAAAAGTTATGCCAAAAACATCACCGATGAATTTATAGAGCCCATACGAATATCTGAAAACTATCTTAAAGATGGAGATAGTTTGATTTGCTTTAACTTTCGTCCAGACAGAGCAAGACAAATAGTCAAATCTCTTTCTGTCAGTGAATTCTCGGACTTTGAAAGAAAAAATTATCCAAATCTAGATTTTGTTACTTTTACTCAATATGATCCGAACTTTCCCGTTAAAGTTGCATTTCCTCCAGAGTCACTCAATAATTTTATAGGCCAAATAGTATCAGAAAACGGACTTAAACAATACAGAACCGCTGAAACTGAAAAATATCCTCACGTAACATACTTTTTCAATGGAGGAGTTGAAATTCCTTTACCAGGAGAAGAGAGACATTTGATTCCGTCTCCAAGAGTCGCAACTTACGATATGGAGCCCGAAATGTCTGCGGAGCAATTAACTATTAGTTGCTCTAAAGCAATTAAAAGCGGGAATTATGCGTTTATTGTGATCAATTTTGCCAATCCTGATATGGTGGGTCATACAGGCAACTTGGATGCAACAATTAAAGCTATAGAAAAAGTAGATAAATGTGTAGGTCAAATAGTTAATGCTACTGGAGAAATGGGCGGAAGCATTTTGATTACAGCCGATCATGGCAACGCAGAGTTAATGAAAGGATCTGAAGGAGAGCCATGGACAGCACACACAACAAATAAAGTTCCATTAATTTTGATTGAAGGTGAAAAAAGAAAAATACCAAATATGGGAAATGAAATTAATTTAAGAGAAAACGCGGGCTTAGCAGATATTGCTCCCACTCTATTGCAATTATTAAATCTACCAATACCAAGAGAAATGACAGGCAAATCGCTTATTCAAGAAATTGAATTAAAGGGTTATAATAAAGTCGTTCAACACGTTTAAAGTTAATAAAAGTTTTTAAACAATGGTTCAAATTATTAGTTGGATTTGGTTATTTTCTGGAGTTTTTCTAATTCTCTTAGTTTTACTTCATAGTCCCAAAGGGGATGGAATGGGAGGAATAGCCGCCAGTGGAAGCTCTATGTTCAACAGTGCAAGTAGTGCAGAAGCCTCTCTAAACAAAATAACTTGGACTTTTTTAGTGATATTTTTATCTCTCGCAATTATTCTAAGCGCTGGTTGGATTTCATAATAGTTGAATAAAAAAGGGACCATTTTGAATGATCCCTTTTCAAAAATTTATTAAAAACTATTGTTTAGTTAATAATCGAAGTCGCCACCCATACCGGGAGCGCCTGCTGGAGCAGCTGAATCTTTTTTCTCAGGTAAATCTGCAACTATGCATTCGGTGGTTAGAACCATTCCTGCTATTGAAGCTGCATTTTGTAATCCTGAACGTGTAACTTTTGCAGGATCAACTATACCAGCAGAGGACATATCTACATATTCTCCAGTAGCAGCATTGAATCCATCATTAAATGGTTTAGTTTTTACATTTTCAGCAATCACAGCTCCATTAGAACCTGCATTCTCAGCAATTCTCATAAGAGGAGCAGTAAGAGAAGCTTCAACAATGTTAGCTCCAATTAATTCCTCTCCTTCTAAATTTTTATCAGCCCATTCTTTTAGAATAGGAGATAAATGCGCAAGAGTTGTCCCTCCTCCAGGTACAATTCCTTCTTCAACAGCTGCTTTTGTTGCATTAATAGCATCCTCAAGACGAAGCTTTTTATCTTTCATCTCAGTTTCAGTAGCAGCCCCAACTTTGATCACCGCCACGCCTCCAGCTAATTTAGCCAGACGTTCTTGAAGCTTTTCTTTGTCATATGAGGAATCTGTTTCATCCATTTGCTTCTTAATTTGATCGCATCTAGCTTTAACTGCTTGCTCATTACCTTCAGCTACAATAGTTGTTGTCTCCTTATTGATAGTTATTCTTCTACCAGTTCCGAGCATATCTAAAGTAGAATTCTCTAATTTCAAGCCTGCATCTTCAGTAATAAGTTGTCCATTAGTTAAAACAGCCATATCTTCAAGCATGGCTTTTCTTCTATCGCCAAATCCAGGAGCTTTTACTGCAGCAACATTTAATACACCTCGTAATCTATTGACAACAAGAGTTGCTAAGGCCTCTTTTTCAATATCTTCTGCAATAATGACTAGTGGTTTACCAGTTTTAGCTATTTGTTCCAAAACGGGAACTAAATCTTGCACTAAAGCAATTTTTTTATCAGTCAGAAGGATATATGGCTCATCTAAAACAGCCTCCATTCTCTCTGTGTCAGTTGCAAAATAAGGTGAGATATAGCCCTTATCAAAGCGCATCCCTTCAGTGACTTCTAATTCAGTAGTCATTGATTTTCCTTCTTCTAAGGAGATAACACCTTCTTTACCAACTTTATCCATAGCATTGGCAATCATTTGACCAACTTCTTCATCATTTCCAGCAGCAATAGTTCCACATTGAGCTATGGCATTACTATCGCTAATAGGTTTGGAATTCTCTTGAATTTTCCCAACTAGAAATTCAGTAGCTTTATCAATTCCTTTTTTCAAGGTAATTGCATTAGCACCAGCAGCAACGTTTCTCAACCCAGCTTTAACCATTGCATGAGCTAATACAGTTGCTGTTGTGGTACCATCACCAGCTGCATCATTAGTTTTTGAAGCAGCCTGTCTGATTAAAGCAACCCCAGTGTTTTCAATGTGATCCTCTAATTCGATCTCTTTAGCGATTGTGACACCATCATTGATAATTTGTGGAGCACCAAATTTTTTCTCTAGTACAACATTTCTTCCTTTTGGTCCAAGCGTTACAGCCACAGACTCAGCAAGGACGTCAATGCCTTTCTCGAGCGCTCTACGAGCTTGCTCATTGTAAATAATTCTTTTAGCCATGTTTAGGCAGTGATTTAGTAATAAGTTTTAATAATTTTTGAAACAAATATGTTAGCTTACAACAGCTAAAATATCTTTTTCTGAGAGTAAGACATATTCATCTCCTCCCAATTTGATGTCTGTGCCAGCGTATTTGCTGTACAAAACTTTATCGCCAATACTCACTTCTGGAGTTTGTCGAGAACCATCGTCATTAAGTTTGCCAGGGCCCACCTGAGCAACTTCTCCAACCTGTGGTTTTTCTTTAGCTGAATCAGGCAAAAGGATGCCCCCAGCAGTTTTTTCCTCAGATGCGGAAACTTTAATAAATATTCTATCTCCCAGTGGTTTTACTGTAGAGACTGTAAGTGAAACAGCTGCCATAAATTAATGGAGGATCATGATTGAGACGCTTTGCGTCATTAAAAAGGAAAGAGAAATTCTCCATCCGTATCATCAACAACATAATCTGCAAAGCGGCAATTAAACCATACTTAAACTGTGCGGGTGGCCGAACCCATTTAACGAATCTACCCATAAGATGGTAGTATTTTCGGATTATAAGCTGTTTAAATCAGCTATTCATCACCAATCAATAAAAAATGGTAGCAACTCCATCAACTTCTTCACAAACAAAAGGCGTAGTACGTCAGGTAATTGGTCCTGTTCTAGATGTAGAATTTCCTGCTGGGAAATTGCCCAAAATATTAAATGCTTTGAGAATTGAAGCTAAAAATCCAGCTGGACAAGACATAGCCCTCACTGCAGAAGTCCAACAGCTCCTAGGTGACCATAGAGTAAGGGCAGTGGCAATGAGTGGCACAGACGGCCTTGTAAGAGGCATGGAGGCAATTGATACTGGAGCACCAATATCTGTACCGGTAGGAGAAGCGACTTTAGGCAGAATTTTTAATGTTTTAGGAGAACCAGTTGATGAACAAGGTCCAGTCAATACTAAAGATACTGCTCCAATTCATAGAGCTGCGCCAAAGTTAACTGACCTAGAAACAAAGCCAAAAGTTTTTGAAACTGGAATAAAAGTTATTGACCTTCTTGCTCCTTATAGACAGGGAGGTAAGGTCGGATTATTTGGAGGTGCTGGAGTTGGCAAGACCGTTCTTATTCAAGAGTTAATTAATAATATTGCTAAAGAACATGGTGGGGTTTCTGTTTTTGGAGGTGTAGGAGAAAGAACCAGAGAAGGTAATGATTTATACGAAGAATTTAAAGAGTCAGGAGTTATCAATGCAGATGATTTAACTCAATCAAAAGTTGCCCTATGCTTTGGTCAAATGAATGAGCCACCAGGAGCAAGAATGAGAGTAGGCTTGTCGGCCCTTACAATGGCTGAACATTTTAGAGATGTTAATAAGCAAGATGTTCTACTTTTTGTTGACAACATTTTTAGATTCGTTCAAGCTGGTTCTGAAGTATCTGCATTACTTGGAAGAATGCCTTCAGCTGTTGGATACCAACCGACTCTAGGAACTGATGTTGGTGAATTACAAGAAAGAATTACATCTACATTAGAAGGGTCAATAACATCTATCCAAGCTGTTTACGTTCCTGCTGATGACCTAACAGACCCTGCTCCAGCTACAACTTTTGCCCATTTAGATGCAACTACCGTGCTTGCTAGAGCTCTTGCAGCTAAGGGAATTTATCCAGCAGTTGATCCATTAGACTCAACGAGTACCATGCTACAACCATCAGTTGTTGGCGATGAGCATTACAAAACAGCCAGAGCTGTTCAATCAACTTTACAAAGATACAAAGAACTTCAAGACATCATTGCAATTCTTGGTTTAGATGAGCTTTCTGAAGAAGATAGATTAACAGTAGACAGGGCTAGAAAAATTGAAAAATTTCTCTCACAACCTTTCTTCGTAGCAGAAATATTTACAGGAATGTCTGGTAAATATGTAAAGTTAGAAGATACCATTGCTGGGTTCAATATGATTTTGTCAGGTGAATTGGATGATTTACCAGAGCAAGCATTTTACCTAGTTGGTAATATTGATGAAGTTAAAGCAAAGGCTGAAAAAATAAAATCAGAAAAATAAATATTTAAATATATATTTAACCTTCAATAATTTTAAATTAATGGCAATTTCTCTAAAAATCTTAGCTCCTAATAAAAATGTCTATCAAGGCGAAGCTGAAGAAGTAATCCTTCCTAGTACTACTGGTCAAATTGGTGTATTGCCAGGACACATCTCTTTAGTTACTGCTATAGATATTGGCGTTTTAAGGCTAAGAATGAATTCCCAGTGGAAATCAATAGCTCTTATGGGAGGCTTCGCTGAAATTGAATCAGATGAAGTTATAGTTCTAGTAAATAATGCTGAAATTGGTTCTGAAATTAATGTTCAAAATGCTGAACAAGATCTTAAAGAAGCAAAATTAACAATTAGCAAATTTTCTGAAAATGAAAAAAATCCAGAGAAAATTAAAGCCTTGAAAGAGATTTCAAAGGCTGAGGCTAGGATTCAAGCTTCAAAGAACTAATATTTAAGCCGTTCCACAAAAAGTTACTTCAGGAAACTTTAATTTGGCTTCTTCTAATTTTTTTGTCTTACCTTCTTCTTGCCAATAATTTATCACTTCAGTAGCTTTATTCAATATCTCTACTCTTTCGTTATCTGTAATCCAACCTTTATTCTCAAGTTCACTTTTTAATTTTTCCCAAGCATCATCTCTTGGCCAAAAATAATACGCAGTAAGAGGGCTTGGGCCTCCCCCTACTATTTGATCAACTGCTAAAGCCACATTATCAGGTAACCACAATACTTTAATTATGAACCTCCCTTCATCAGGTTTAGGGGTATAACCAGTAGGTACCCCATCTTCATCAATTGTGGCAGCAGCCAATACAGCTGTGGCACCCATCATTCCTGAATTAGGAGAAGAATTTTTAGAGTTTGGTGCATCACTATTTTTTTCCTTTTTTTCTGTTGAATTTTGATTTAACTTATCTGATGAGGTCATTCACTTATTTGTGTTTAATAAATAATTTATCAGTTTATGGTCACATTTTGATTGATTTATTCAAAATTTCTTGATTTTAGTAATTGATAACTTCTAAACAGGATTTTATCTATCATGAGTTACTTCGTAAAAATCATAAATAGTGGCTTCCAATGAATCCCAAAGATCTTTGGGGATATCGTTTTCTTCTGCGAACATGCCAAGCTGACTAGCTAAGCCTCTTGCTTGAGAAAGTTTCGAATCATATGAATCGGACTTATTCATTTTTGAGTTTTAAACTTAATAAAAAATAAATCTATTAACTAGATAAGTCAAATCTCAAAACTCTAAATCAGAAATTTCTTTTAGTGCAGCAATACTTAAAACATCTGGGTTTGTATCTTTTACCAGGACATCATCTTCAATTCTTATCCCTATGCCTTTCCATCTCTCATCTATAGGGGGTTGTCCCTCAGGGACTGGGATCCTATCACTTATATAGATCCCAGGTTCTACAGTAAGAATCATTCCATTCTGTAATGGCACTTCATAGTCACCCATTCTGTATGCTCCAACATCATGAACATCTAAGCCTAGCCAATGTCCAGTTCTATGCATGTAAAGATGTTTATAAGATTGATTCTCAATTATCTCCTCAGTACTGCCCGACAATAATCCAATTTCCTTTAATCCTTCTATAAGAATTGTTAAAGCAACATTATGAACTGCATTAGAATTAGATCCCTTTACAGCACTTCTAATTGCATTTTTCTGCGCACTCAATACAATTTCATAGATAACTTTTTGCTCAATAGAGAATTTACCACCTATTGGAATAGTTCTTGTTATGTCTCCATTGTAATAATCAATTAGTGAGCAGCCAGCATCCACCAACAATAAATCTTCCTTCTTTAAAGGTGAATTATTTGAAGTGTAATGCAAAATACAGGCATTGTCTCCTGATGCAACAATTGAGTTATAAGCTGGTCCTCTAGCCCCTTTTTCCAAAAAGAATCCCTCAAGAAGACCCTGAATTTGTCTTTCATTTTTCTTTGATGAGATAGATTCTCTAACTAGTTCATGAGCTTCGGCTGAAATTTGTATTGCCTCTCTCATTCTCTTAATCTCAAATTCACTTTTAATTAATCTCATCTCATTTAAATAAATTTCTGGAGATTTTATAGAATTTGCACCAATCCCTGATCTTGAGCGAATTTCAAGTTGTTGTGAAAATATCTCTAGTACTATTTTCTCTATTTTTGGATGCTTGCCAATTGAAAAAACAAGTTCATCAGAACCATTTATGTAAGTTGGGAGTAAATCTCTTAATTCGTTTATTGAGTGAGCCTTATCAGCCTTAAACTCTTTTTCAGCGCCTTCTAAACCCCATCTAAAGCCATGCCAGACTTCGCTTGTAACATCTTTAGGAGCGACAAACATAATAAATCTCTCTCCCTTTGGCTTATGCGATAAAAAAAGAGCGATTGCATCTGGCTCATCGAAACCTGTTAAATACCAAAAATTACTATCTTGCCTAAAAGGATATTCACAATCAGCATGATGCTTTACAAGATTAGCCCCAGGGATAATAGCAGCTTTCCCACCTAATTTATTTAGGAATATTTCTCTTCTTTCTTCAAAAACTTTATGGTAAGGTTCAAACATAAATTGTGTATTGGCGTGTTTAAAAAAAAAATGGAAGAATGAATTAAAACAGATTTAGTACTTAATCTACTTTAATGGAACCAAGTGTTTACGGTTTATTTTTACTAATAATAATTATTTTAATTGGATCAGCATGTTGTTCGGGAGTAGAAGCAGCTTTTTTAGCCGTAAATTCAATTAGAATTTTAGAAATTGCCTCTAGGCAAAAGCCAAAAAGTTCTGCGAATCAACTTCTAAAACTTAGGAAACATCTTGGACGGACGCTAACTGTAATTACTATTACAAATAATGGATTTAATATAATTGGCAGTCTTATTTTAGGAGTATACGGTGCATTGGTAATTAATAGCAGTTTTGGTTTAACCCTTTTTTCAATAGCTTTTTATATACTAGTTGTTTTAGTAGGAGAAGTACTACCAAAAGCTCTTGGCACAAGATTTTCAATTCAAATAGCACTATTATCTGTTCCTATCTTGCGAATATTAAATACTTTAATGAGGCCATTCTTAATATTAATTGAACAGATATTTCCGGTTATTACAGCAGAAAACGAAATTTCAACTGATGAAGAAGAAATTAGACAAATGGCAAAAATTGGAAGTCAAAAAGGTTTTATAGAGGCTGATGAGGCAGCAATGATATTTAAGGTTTTTCAATTAAATGACTTAAAAGCAAAAGACTTAATGACCCCCAGGGTATCGGCACCTTGTCTTCATGGGTCTTCAAATCTTTATGAAATTTCAAAACTTATAATGTCTGACAGCTCTCCATGGTGGGTTATTTTGGGAGATAAAGTTGACAAAATACAAGGGGTAGTTAAGCGTGAAAAAATGTTGGCAGAGTTAATTAATGGGCAAAATAAAAAATTATTATCAGAAATTTGTGAACCTGTGGACTACATTCCCGAAATGATTAAAGCAGATCAATTATTAACTAAATTTGACAAGGATCATAAAGGAGTGAAAGTAGTAGTAGATGAATTCGGAGGATTCGTGGGAATTATTGGTGCAGAAGCTGTGTTATCTGTATTAGCCGGTTGGTGGAAGAATAAATTATGAAACAATTTAAAATTAAAGAAAATTATTTACTTTTAAAAAAATGGTGGGAGACTATTGATCTTACCAATTATGAAAAAAGTTTTTTTAATAGAGAAATAATTTCTTTTAATCAACAACTTTTAAGACTCAAAGAAAAAAAAATAAGAATTGGCGCATATGGTAAATCAGGTGTAGGAAAATCCTCTGTTCTAAATTCTTTACTAAAAAAAGACATATTCAAAACAAATATTATTAATGGGACCACAAAAGAAATACAATCGGAAATTTGTGATCTTAAAGATCAAACACTCAATAGTTTAGAGTTGCTGGATTCTCCAGGATTTGATTTCTGCAATATTAAATCTCCAGATAAAGTTTACTCTTACATCAATCGTTCAGATCTTATTCTTTTTATAGTTTCGGGAGATTTAAATAGAAATGAGTTAAACGAAATCAACTCTTTTATAAAAGATGGGAAAAAAATTATTTTAATTTTAAACAAAATCGATCTATTCAATAAAAATGAATTAAAAGAAATAATTGAAAATATAAATTTTAAGCTTCCAAAAGATTTAAATATTCCAATAATTATTAATAATGGAAACAATCTTCAAAATTACGTAGCAAAATTAATCAATGAATATGGTGAGATACTATTAACATTAAATTCTATTCAATTAGCTGACAAATTGTTTTTGCGATTAAAAGAACAAAGATTGAAAAGAAGGCAGAAATTAGCTCAATCAACTATTGGTAAATTTTCGACTATAAAGGCATCCGCAGTAGCTCTTAATCCTTTTATTTTTTTTGATGTTGCTGGTAGTTTCGCACTAGATACTGCATTGATTAACGAATTAAGTAAAATTTATGGCTTAAAGTTGAAAGGTGAATCTACAAGAAAAATATTTAAAAATATATCCATTAATAATTTATGTTTGGGAGTCACTCAAGTCGGTGTCAATACCTCTTTCAACCTAATAAAGAAAGTAATTCTATTAACAGCACCTTTTACTAACGGGCTTTCATTATTACCCTATGGACCCATAGCAATTATTCAAGCAGCAATCGCCGTGTATTCAACAAAAATTCTTGGGAAATTAGCCGCAAAAGAGATATTTATAAGAAGCAAAGCTTCTTTTATAGAGCCTGCGATTATGATCCAAAATATGAATTTTAATGACTCAGAGATTTTTAACCATATAAATATTTATTTTTCAAATAGAAATTTTAATAAAAATTTTGTTAGCATTCTACCCTGAAACTTAAATGGAAAAAAGCATTGCATTATTTGGTACTAGTGCAGATCCACCAACCATTGGACATGAGAAAATATTAGAAGGATTATCCAAAATATATGCTCATACCATTTGTTATGTAAGTAACAATCCGAAAAAAAAACATAAAGAGGATATCGCAATCCGTAGCCAATTATTAAAAACTCTTATTGAAGATTTAGATGATTGTAAAATTTTATTTGATCAAAGTGTCACTAGCAAATGGGCAGTAGAGTCGATTAAAAAATGTAAAAAAATTTATGAAATTGATAATTTAGATTTCGTTATTGGGAGTGATTTAATTCAAGATATTTTCTGTTGGAAAAATTTTAAAAAAATTATAAAAGAGGTAAGTTTTTTTATAATTTTAAGAGAGGGTTATCCTGTTGAATCAAATACTCTTAAGATGTTAGAAACTTATAATGTGAAATTTAAGATTTCATCCATAAAAATCCCAAACATTTCAAGTTCTAAGTTCAGATTAAATTTTAATTATTCTAATTTACCATCGTCTTTAATAGATTTTGTTAAAAAGAATAATTTGTATGAATACACTAAATTAGTTGAATGAAGTTTTTACTTGCTCAAATTAATCCAGTTGTTGGAGATTTAGAGGGTAATGCAAAAAAAATTCTTTATGCTGCTTCGAAAGCTAGCTCAACTTCTGCTGATTTCGTTCTTACTCCAGAATTGTCATTATGGGGATATCCAGCAAATGACTTACTTCTAAAAAATAATTTAATCAAAAATCAATATCAAATTCTTGAACAATTAGCTTTTGTTATTAATAAAAAATATGGAAACTTGTGTATCACAGTCGGGATAGCTGAGATAATAAATGATTCTTTTTTCCCAAATCTTTATAATTCTATTGCATTGCTTGAGCGCGGTGCGTGGAAAATAATTGCTCGAAAAATTATTCTTCCCACATATGAAGTATTTGATGAAAAAAGATACTTTAGATCAGAAGAAAAAGTTTCCGTATTAACAAAAGAAATACATAATAAAACTTGGCGAATTGGCTTCACTATATGTGAGGATTTATGGGTCAACAAAAATATAGAAGGTAGAGGAATTCATAAAGAAAATCCTATTTCTGATTTAAAGAAAAAAAAAGTTGATATCTTAGTGAATTTATCGGCCTCCCCATATACCTTTAAAAAGTTAGAGCTAAGATCTAAAGTTTCCAGTTTTGCTGCTAAATATCTTCAAGTACCGCTTATATATGTAAACCAGATTGGTGCAAATGATAATTTAATTTTTGATGGAAATAGTTTTATTCTTGATAAAAATGGATCTAAAATTAAGCAATTGAAATCTTTTTCAGAAGACCTCTCAAGTTGGCATATTGAGCAAACAATACCGGAGCAAAAAGAATTTGAACAATCTGAAATATCATCAATTTTTGATGCATTAGTCCTTGGGGTTAGGGATTATGCTCAAAAATGCGGTTTTAAAACAGCTTTAATTGGACTAAGTGGTGGCATTGATTCAGCACTAGTTTCAGCAATTGCGACAGCTGCTCTTGGCAATAATAATATTTATTGCGTCTCAATGCCCTCCAAGTGGAGCTCATCCCATTCAAAAAGTGATGCAAAAGATTTAGCAAGGAGATTAAAAATAAATTTCAATAGCATCCCAATTGAAAACCTAATGAATTCTTTTGAAGAATCTTTTATAAAAACCATATCTTTCGAGATGGCTGAAATAACAAATCAAAATATTCAATCAAGGATCAGAGGAACGCTTCTGATGGCTTTAGCAAATCAAGAAAAGCATTTATTACTATCAACAGGAAATAAATCAGAGCTAGCTGTAGGATATTGCACACTTTATGGTGATATGAATGGGGGATTATCGGTAATTGGGGATTTATATAAAACTAATGTTTTTAAATTATGCAATTGGCTAGATAGTGAAGAATCAATAAATCATAGAAAGTCATATATGTTAGATACTAATGCAAATATAATTGGAGAAAATATCCGCACGAAAGCTCCAAGTGCCGAATTAGGTCCTGATCAATTAGATACTGATTCTCTCCCGCCTTATTCTATTTTGGATAAAATTCTTAAGGGAATTATTGAAGATAAAAAAGATTTACTACAGCTAGAAGAAGATGGTTATAAAAAAGATTTAATTTTAAAAATTATCTCGCTCATAAAAAAAGCGGAATTCAAAAGAAAACAGGCTCCTCCAATCCTAAAACTAAGCAGCCAATCATTAGGAAGTGACTGGAGAGTTCCCATAGCAATTTCTTATTAATCACCGTAAAAACACTGTTGGATTTTTTTTAAAGGCCGTTTAACTGAATCAAGATTGATACCTTTTTTGATGGCAAGAATTATGCCTGCAGCTTCTAAATAATTATCCACTTCAAAAAGATTGGGATAATCATAAAACTCATTTGTCACTTTTAATGTATTTTGATTTTTTACAGAGATAATATTTAAACCTTTTTCAATCCCTGCTAGTACTGCTTCTCCACCTAGTGCTCCATTAGGAACAACAATAGATTCAATCTGATCAGGGTGTAGTAAGATTGATTCATTTTTAGTGGGCAATTCAACAATGTCAGGTGCATTGCTTAACCCAATAAGTACTGAAGGTAAAAAGGTGAATCCTATTTCTTCTGCAGCTGCACGAGGATCTAAATTTTCATTCAATTCAATTGGATTTAAAGCAGGTGCGTGAGCACAGGGAACTTTTAAAAATTTGCTAATTAAATGACTTATAACTGCTTCGACTCCAGAAATAGGATCAACCCCTTTCCCCTCTCGATAGATATTTGTCTCTAAAGAATCTGAATCATCTGGAAATTTTGCCACAATTGCTATTGCCGTAACTCCTTTTTCTATTAAACATTTTCCAGCATCAATTAGAGCATCAGGATTTTCAATTGTGCCACCACTGATTTTTGAAGAATCAGGATCAATAACTATGTTTAATGGCTTTTTTGTAATCACATAAGAATGAATATTAATACCTAAAGTAGAAACACATGCATCAGCAACCTGTAAATGTCTCACTAATATTTCTTTTTCAATGGCTGAATCAAAAATTATTCCAATTTTCTGTTGCTTTACCCTTTTTAAACCGATTTCTCCTTTAGCAAGTCGGTCTAAACTATAACCCTCAACATAAAAAATATTTTTATCTTTTTCAGAAAGAGTGCCGCCATTCATAACATTTGGATGAGTAATTAAACATCCACTTGCCGCTGCTAATAATTTAGCGGTTGGAAGTGCATCCCCAGCAAAACCTCCTACTTCACAACCAATACCAGTTGGAACAATAAATATTGTTGGTGAATTTTCCATTATTAAAAATATTTCAATTTATATTTTTTAATTTGCTAAGACAGCTTTAATTTTAAGTTTTTTTGTTCCAAAATAGTCAATAGAATTTTGAATATCAACAATTGACCATCGAATTAAATCACCTTTTTTTTCTAAATTTGCAATGATAAATTTCCTTAAATTTTTTAATTTTATTGAAACTGGCCAATCTAAATAATAATCAACTGAACTTAATTTCATTTTTGATATTTACCAAATTGATCATTATATAAATCATCTTCGACATCTTTACCAATAACAATATTCAAATCTGACTTAGGATATGCCACACATAAGAGTGCAAAGCCCTTTTCCCTTAAATCATCATTTAATCCCATCGCATCCTCTTGATCTACAGATCCTTTCAATATCATGGATGCACAATCTGTACAAACTCCTGAACAACAACTACTTGGTAAATCTATTCCATTCTTTTTTGCCGCTGAAATAATATCTTGATCATCAGAACATAAAAAACTAAAAGTCTTTTGCTCAAATTGAACTTTGATATTGTATTCAGGCATATCCTAAATCTAATTGCTAAACTGCTGAACCACCTACAACTTCTAATATTTCTTGAGTAATAGCTGCTTGTCTGGCTTTGTTATAGGTTAGATTCAAAGTACTTGCTAATTCTTTAGCATTATCACTCGCATTATTCATCGCGGTCATCCTGCAAGCGAGTTCTGAAGCTGCTGACTCTTGAAGAGCTCTTAGTACCTGATTCTGTAAATATAATGGTAATAACGAATCTAATAGTTGATCAGGACTTTGTTCAAAAACAATATCTGATGGTAATTTCTCTGAATCACTTTTTTCAATATTTGATTTTTCAACAAGTAACTTACTATCTTTTGTAGTCAACCTAAAAATTTCATCATTTTCCTCGGCAATTCCTTGAGGGTCAAGTGGCAATAGTGTTTGAACGACAGGCGCGCAGCTAACTAAAGTAATGAATTTCGTGTAAATAATTTCCACCCTATCAGAATTTTCTGAAAGAAATTCAGCTAAAATCTCATTTGTAACTCCTTCGGAGTCCTTGACTGTGGGTACCTGTTCTAGTTCTTTGAAAGTACTTTTAATTACATATCTATCCTTTCTATTTTGAAAGTATCCAATAGCTTTCTTCCCTACCAAAATTAAATTTGGCTGATAACCTTGTTTGACTAATTCTGCGTATCTTATTTCTACCTTTTTTATAATATTTGTGTTGTAACCACCGCATAAACCTCTATCCGCAGTAATACAAACCAAGGTGATACTCTTTACTTCTCTCTTGGATAATAGAGGGGAATCGACAGCCTCAAATTGTACTCTAGATTGAATATTTTCTAAGACTCGTGCAAGTTTATCTGCAAAAGGTCTACTTTTGAGAACTTGATCTTGAGCTCTCCTAACTTTTGCAGCTGCAACAAGTCTCATAGCCTCCGTTATTTTTCTTGTATTTTTAACGGAAACGATTCGATCTCTAATCTCTTTAAGATTTGCCATGGTATCTCCTAAATAAATTTAAACTGTGGCAAGCATTGATGATTTAACTTCATTTATCACCTCTTTTAGTGTCGCTTCTAATCCATCATTTAATTTCTTTTCTTTAAGAATCTCTTCTATAAATTCCGCTTTATTTAACTTCAGGTATTCCCTAAGTTCAGTTGCAAATTTAGTAACATCTTCAACTGGAACCTCATCAATTAGGCCTTTAACTCCTGCATAAACAACTGCAACTTGTTCTGCAAGGTTCAGTGGAGAGAATTGAGGTTGCTTTAATAACTCTCTAAGTCTTTTACCTCGTTCAAGTTGTTGCTGAGTTGCTTCATCAAGATCAGATGCAAATTGGGAAAAAGCAGCTAGTTCATCAAACTGTGCGAGTTCTAATTTTAAAGTTCCAGCAATTTTTTTAATTGCTTTTGTCTGAGCGGCTCCTCCAACACGGCTAACAGAAATACCAACATTAATAGCTGGTCTTAATCCTGAGTTAAATAAATCTGCACTCAAGAAAATTTGTCCATCTGTAATTGAAATAACATTAGTTGGGATGTAAGCCGAAACATCCCCTGCCTGAGTTTCAATTATTGGGAGAGCAGTCATAGAACCGCCTCCCATAGCATCAGAAAGTTTTGCTGCTCTTTCTAACAGTCTACTGTGTAAGTAGAAAACATCTCCTGGATAAGCCTCTCTTCCTGGTGGTCTTTTTAAAAGTAAAGACATTTGTCTATAAGCCTGAGCTTGTTTTGTTAGATCATCATAAATAACAAGTGTTGCTTTACCCTGGTACATAAAATGTTCAGCAATTGCCGCACCGGTATAAGGTGCTAAGTACTGTAAAGCAGCTGGTTCAGAGGCTCCTGCACTAACTACGACTGTATAATCTAGAGCTCCTCTCTCTCTTAAGACCTCCACGATGTTTGCTACTGATGCTGACTTCTGACCAATAGCTACATAAACACAAACTACGTCTTGACCTTTTTGGTTGATTATTGTGTCAATAGCAATCGCAGATTTTCCAGTTTGTCTATCACCAATAATTAATTCTCTTTGACCTCTCCCAACAGGAATCATTGCATCAATAGATGTAATACCTGTTTGCATTGGTTCATGCACTGATCTTCTCTTGATTATTCCAGGAGCCATTTCTTCAATCAATCTAGTATCACTTGTTGGAATTTCTCCTTTCCCATCTATTGGTTGTCCGAGAGGATTAACAACTCTCCCCTGCATTGCTTCACCAACTGGAACAGATGCGATTTTACCTGTGGACTTAACGTTACTTCCTTCTTGGACACCAAGTGCCTCTCCCATCAAAACGGCTCCAACATTATCATCTTCAAGATTTAAAGCTATACCTTCGGTGCCATCCTCAAATTCCAATAGTTCACCTGCCATGACCTGATCTAAGCCATATATTCTTGCAATGCCATCACCGATTTGCAGAACAGTTCCTACATTGCTAACACTTACAGATTGGTCATAATCAGTTATTTGTTGTTTTAAGATTGAACTGATTTCATCAGGGCGTATAGATACCATGGATTTAAGAATTTAAGGTTGATTTAAAAGTTACTTGGAAAGAGATAAGCCAAGTTTTCTTATTTGTGAAGCAAGAGAAGCATCAATTACTTTTGATCCTACACTGGCGACGAAACCACCAATAAGAGATGGGTCGATTTTAGTTACAAGTTCTAATTTTTCTGTTCCAGCAATATTGATGATTTTTTTGGTAATTAAACCTTTCTGTTCATCAGTAAGCTCGACTGCAGAAGTAACAGTTGCCAAAGCAATATTACTATTTTCTCGATAAATCTCTAAAAACCTATCAAGAATTGAAGTAAGGATTCCAATTCTTTGCCTATCGGCTAATAATTTTAAGAAATTCAGTAAAGAAGAGTTAACCTTATTTGAAAAAATTTCAACAACGATTTTCTTCTTAGCATCTGTTTCTAAAATGGGAGAGGATAGTGCCTTCTCCAATTCAGGGGAATCATTTATTAATTCCAAGAGTTGTTTAACCTCAGAAACCATCTCTTCAGTTTGCGAATTTTCATTCATAACTTGAAGTAGTGCCTCTGCATATGGTGTAGTAACAGAATTTAAAAGTGGCATTAGTTCACCTCAATATTGTTAATTGATTGGGTTACCAAATTTTCTTGCGTTGTTTTATCAAGTCGATTTGGGAGAGAATCTAGAGCTTTTTTAATTGCCAGTTCAACAGCTTCTTTTCGAAGTTGAGAAATTGCTCTGGATGCTTCAGAGCTTTCATCAGAGATTGCACTTTGTTTAATTCGTGCCATCTCCTCTATCGCTTTTTTCTCACTTTCCATTCTGATTGATTCAGATCTTTTAAGAGAATCTGCTTTTATTTGGGAAGCTTTTTCTTCTGCTGAAGATAAATCTTTCTTCGCCTTATCTAAAGCTTGAGTTGCATTTAGGAGTCGATCTTCAGCATCTTTTAATTCAAGAAGGATTCCTTCTCTCCTTTTTTGAAGCATTTTACCTAGGAAACCAGGCAAAAATTTATAAAGACCGAAAACTACTACAGCCCAATTAAGGATATTAGTTTCGAATAAATTGAAGTTCAATCCAAAACCCTCTGTAGCTAAAAGAGTTAAATTCATTTTTCTAGAATCAATCTATTAACAATAAGTTCGCTTAGATCATCAGCCTGTTTAGAAAGTTGATCACGAGCAGCAGACGTCTGACTTTCAATTTCTAGTCTTGCTTTTTCTTTTGAAGCATTTGCTTCATTGTTGGCAAGTTCTAGTGCTTCTTTATAGAGCTTGTCAGACTCATTCTCAGCTTCGCTCACAATTCTTTGGGCTTCTGTACGAGCACTTTGAAGCTGAGTTAATAAATCAGCTTCTAATTTTTTAACCTCAGAAAGTTTATTTTTAGCCTCAATAATATTATTACTTACAAACTTTTCTCTTTTTTCTACAACATTGCCCACAGGCTTAAAAAAGAGAGAATTTAATATGTAAGTAAGTGCAACTACTTGTATCGCCATTAGTGGCAAAGTGGCATTTATATCAAATAATCCACCTTCTGTAGCACCAAAAAAATTAAAGGCCAACATATGTTTTAGTTGAAGTTAAAAAAATTAAATTTAAATATTGCTAATAAGGATTAGAAGCAATATTAACTTTTAGGAAAAAGGATTCGCAAAAAGTAGTACTAAAGCCACAACTAATCCGTAAATTGTTAATGACTCCATGAAAGCGAAAGATAAAAGAAGAGTTCCTCTGATTTTACCTTCAGCTTCTGGCTGACGGGCAATACCCTCAACAGCACCTTGAGCTGCGTTACCTTGTCCAAGACCTGGGCCAATAGCACCTAGACCTACTGCTAAACCAGCAGCTACAACTGATGCAGCGGAAGTAATCGAATCCATAATTTTGAAATAAAGAGCTTAATACTTTTGATAATCTTTGTTGTCATACACGCTTGGACATCCTTTGTTTTAAGAATGGGTCTGATATTTTCAGACCTACGCGATTAGATATTTTGCCAGATTACAGACCCTTTGTAAAAGTGTCTGCATGTATTGGAAGACAGCTAATGATGTTCTTCAACAGCTTCTCCAATGTAGTAGGCAGCTAGAGTTGCAAAAATCAATGCCTGAATTGCACTAGTAAATAATCCTAGGAACATAACAGGTATTGGGAGAATTAGTGGAACTAAAAAGACTAGAACACCAACAACAAGTTCATCAGCCAAAATATTTCCAAATAACCTGAAAGAGAGTGATAAAGGTTTCGTAAAGTCCTCTAGAATCTTAAAAGGAAGCATAATAGGAGTTGGGTGAACATAATATTCGAAGTATCTCCAACCCTTGTTGCTTAAACCTGCATAGAAATAAGAAAGTGAAACCAATAAAGCCAAGGCTATAGTTGTATTAATATCTGCAGTAGGTGCTCCTAATTCTCCACTTGGTAACTTAATCAATCTCCAAGGAATTAAAGCTCCTCCCCAATTACTAACAAAGACGAATAAAAATAAAGTACCAATAAATGGCATCCAATCTCTATATACTTTTTCACCTATTTGCGTCCTAGCAAGATCTCTTATGTAATCCCAGAGGAACTCAAGCAGATTTTGAAGGCCTTTAGGATCATTTTCCATTTTTTTAGTTCCTAAAGAAATAAAAACTAATAATGCTCCTAATAAAATCCAAGATGTTAAAAATACCTGCCCATGAAGTCTGATATTTCCAATTTGCCAATAAAGATGTTGACCAACTTCTAATGCTGCAAAATTTGTTAGCAAGGAATTAAAAAACATTTGTTTTGAATAAAAAAAAATTACTTAAGAACGTGAAAAATAAAGAATGAGTGAAGGCTTATAAATGAAAAAACCTATCATCGCAGGAAAAATATCCAAAGATCCTAGCTTGCTCGCAAAAATAAAGAGGCAAACTGGAACTAATAGTTGCAATTTTGATACACCTGATGATTCTTTACCAAGTTTCCCTATACTTTTGGCAAGCAAACGTAGGTAAAAAATGCCAGCAATTGCACCTATAAAAATACTAAAACCAAAAGTAAATCCAAGAAAAATTCCAGTTATTGATGCTAATAAAATAGAAACAATAAAAGTAATTCCAAAAATTGTTAATTGCAATTTTGTGTATTCATCATTTTGGGAAAGCAAATGATCTATTTGATTGGCAATGCCAGATTTACTTTCTTTGATGATCGAATTATTCAGGGATTGAGGAAGTTGAACATTCTTATTAGAAGGATGCTCAAGTTTTTTTCTATTTGAGTCCACTGATGTGAACATAGTTTAGAAACCCCTCTGAATGATTTTAAGTAAGTATATAAACTCACGGAATCTATCACGGAGAGGTGACTTTTAGCTAGTTTTTTTTTATAAAAAATTAATTCTTAAGATTTCTGATGAATCTGTAGGCCATTTTTTACTTTATTCTTCAAAAATAAAATTTATGAAAAGTCATCTTTTTAATCGCGTTAACACTTTAAAACGTTAATAAAAGACTTGGCAAAATCTCAATTAAACGTCTCAATAGTAAATATACATCTAAAAAATTGGAGATAAGTCAAGAA
>JFLX01000116.1 GCA_000634215.1 Prochlorococcus sp. scB243_495L20
AATTGGAGATAAGTCAAGAAAAAATAAAATATAAAAGAATTTCTAAAAGAAAAAAAACCTTTAGTTCTAATTACAAAAAAAATTTCAGCAATTTAAAAGAGTCTATATTTCCCTTACCTTGGGAGCTATGGCCTTATGAAGCAAAAATCCTCATTGTCATCATTGGAATTTGGTCAATATTAGGAATATGCATACTAGGATCATCAAGTTGGTGGGTGGCTAGTAGGGAAATGGGAAATTGGGCTTACTTCTTAAAAAAACAAATCATTTGGACAATTCCAGGAATTGGTTTATTTTATTTCGTACTTAATACAAACATTAGAAGTCTTTTAAAGTTTTCAAGAATTATATTTTATATTTTATTTTTTTTAATTTTTCTAACCAATATTACTGGAATTACAGTGAATGGCTCTTCAAGATGGCTAGTAGTAGGGTTTTTACGTCTGCAACCATCTGAATTAATAAAACCTTTTCTAATTCTTGAAGCTTCTAACCTTTTTGCTCATTGGAATCTGATAAAGAACGATAAAAAATTAATTTCAATATTCTCTTTTGGTTTATTAATTTTATTAATACTCAAACAACCTAATTTAAGTACTGCATCATTAACTGGAATTCTTTTTTGGGTGATGGGTTTTTGTGGAGGCGTAAAACTTAGCTCTCTTTGCTCATTTGCTTCATTAGGATTCATAACTGGATGCATTAGTATCCTTAATAACGAATATCAAAAACTTAGAGTTACTTCATTTATTAATCCTTGGAGAGATCAACAGGAAAGTGGATTTCAATTGATTCAGAGTCTATTAGCTATTGGTTCAGGTGGTCTATTTGGCCAAGGTTTTGGACTGTCTATGCAAAAATTACAATATCTACCGTTCATGTATACAGATTTTATTTTTGCCATTTTTGCAGAAGAATTTGGTTTATTGGGTTGTACTTTATTCTTAGGATTTTTAACAGTTTTCTCTTTAATAAGCCTAAGAATTAGTCTTACGTGCAGAAATAACTATACAAAATTAGTTGCTATCGGATGTGGTGTATTGTTAACATGTCAATCTATAATGCATATTGCTGTAGCAACAGGATCCATGCCTACTACAGGCTTACCACTACCTTTCATTAGTTATGGTGGAAATTCTTTATTAGCATCTTTTTTTATTGCAGGAATGTTACTGAGATGTTCATTAGAATCAACAGGATTCATAGGTATGATCAATACACGAAAGACTCTTAATTAGTTAGAATTTAAAAAGATTAAGTCAGGCTATCGAATCATTTAATTTAGTTATTTCAGAATTCTCTCAAAAGGGTAATCTGCTTATGCAGAATGGTTTAAATAATCCTGGTCCATTCACTATATTTTTAGTTTTCAGTGCAGGACTTTTAACTAGTCTTGGCCCGTGTTCATTATCATTACTACCAATCACTATTGCTTACATAGGAGGAACAGAGAAAAATAAATTTAAACTTATTAGTTTTTCAGGAGGAGTCGTTTTTTCACTCGTTGCGCTTGGTGCTGCTAGTGGATTCTTAGGAAGAATATATGGGCAAATCCCATCTTTTTATACTTCTGTCGTTGCCTTGATAGCAATAATAATGGGTTTGAATTTACTCGGGATTTTAAAGTTTCAGTTTCCGAATGGACCTGATATTAAAAAAATTGAAAATAAAATACCAACGTTATTGGCACCTTTTGCGATAGGAATTACTTTTGGACTGGCTTCTTCACCTTGCATTACTCCAGTTTTAGCGACTCTTCTGGCTTGGGTATCGCAAGCAAAAAACCCAGCAATATCTATTATTTTTTTATTTTTCTTTGGAATAGGCCAAGTAACTCCTTTAATCGTTGCAGGCGCTACTGCAGAAAACTTAAAACAATTTTTAGAGCTTAGAAAATTTAGTCAAATAATTCCCACTTTAAGTGGGATCTTTTTAGTTTCCCTAGGGTTATTAAATTTATTTTCAAATTGGATTTAAATGATCATTTTTAAGAATCTAATTTTAAAAATATCAAGTTTAAGATTCGCCATAACACTGATAATCTTCATAGCTATTACAAGTAGCATAGGTACTTTTATTCCCCAAGGTAATAATCACAAATTTTATGTTGATAATTTCGATAGTGTTCCCATTTTCGGATTTTTAGATGGAGAAAAAGTCTTAAAACTTCAATTGGATCATATATATACTAGCTTTTGGTTTTTATTTACATTAATTCTTCTTTGCATTTCTCTAGCAGCTTGTAGTTTCAGGAGACAAATTCCTTCATTAAAAGCTTCATTAAAATGGATTGAATACAAGAGCGAAAAAAAATTTAGCAAACTGCAACTAACTACAAGTCATCCAATCAATCAAGATGGAGAACATATATCAAAAGTAGATTTATTACTTAAAAAAAAAGGATGGAAAACATACAAATTTAATAGTCATATTTCTGCAAGAAAGGGGTTAATTGGAAAAATTGGTCCTTTAGTTGTACATATTGGATTAATAGTCTTACTTATAGGTTCAGCATATGGAAGTTTTACAAGTCAATCAAAAGAAAAATATTTAATGCCTGGAGAAACTTTAGATCTTGTTAATGAGAGCACAAACTCAAAATCCAATGTAAAATTAGTCGATTTTTCTATAGAACGTGAAAGTGATGGTGTGCCCAAACAGTTTATTTCAAAATTAAATTTTTCTTCTGAAGATCTAAATTTAAACGAAATAAAAACAACCAAAGTTAATCACCCAATCAGGTTTAAAGGATTAACTATTTATCAAGCAGATTGGGCAATATCAAATGTTGTTTTAGAAATAGATTATATACTTTATCAATTACAATTAAAGGAGATTCCAGAAATCGGTAATCAAGTTTGGGGAGTTTTAGTTGAATTAGGATCGGGGACTAAAAAAAATTTCCTTTTAACAATAGATAATGAAAATGGTCCACTCAAAATTTCGGATATAGAAAATTTTTCCGGGAATAATCTCTATATCAATGACGAACCTTTAGAAGTTAATTCTTCAAAAGTATCTCTGAAAAAAATAATCCCCAGCAGTGGATTAATAATAAAAAGTGATCCTTCTATACCATTTATTTACTTTTCTTTTATCTTAATAATTTTTGGAACAATAATAAGTCTTATACCAACTAACCAATTATGGATTCTGGTAAATAAAGAATCACAAAAGTTATCTATTGGAGGCCTTAGTAATAAAAATCTAGTTGGCTTTAAAAAAGAGTTTTTAAGATTATCAGACGAAATAAAAAATTTTTAATTTCTTTTCTGCCCACTAAAAATATCTAACTGCATAGAAACATTCCCTCTAGGGTTAAATGCAGCATTTAAATGTATCCAGTGAGGTGAACCTTCATTCACTAAATCATCCATAATTCTATTCACAACCTCCTCATGTGATATTTTTATATCCCTAAAATTATTAATATAAAGCTTTAAAGACTTCAACTCATAGACTTTTAAATTTGGTTGATAAATTATATTTAGCTTTGCAAAATCTGGATAACCAGAAAAGGGGCACTTACATGTAAATTCAGGCAACTGAATAGAAATTTCATAAATTCTTTTCTTATTTGGATTATCGAAACAAATTATTTTTGATTCTTCAATAATTCTTTCACCATATAGCGGTCTTTGAGTCGAATCTTCTAATTTAACTGTACTCATTTCTAGTAGAACTTTTTTACTAAACCTATATAAAAACTATATATAAAGATTAAAATTCGCAAAAGTATCAACAAAACTAAGTATTACAATTGACTAAGCCAAAAGACGCTAAATCTTATTTTTGTATCAATAGTAACATTCATAATGTCTGCCGAAAGGTTTATATGTGTTTAGTTCAATAAAAATTAATGGACATTTGTTTGATAACTATCGATAACAACTTAAATAAATCCCTTCAACCAAAAACTGCAATTGGAATGTTATGGCTTCAAACACACTTTGAGGATGATCAGTGGGAAGCGTTGTCAAATAGCACAGTAATAATTTCTGAAAAAAATTCCCAACTATTAATTGAAGACGCCAAGAATGCAGGCCTTAATGTTGAATGTTTTTCTGATATTTCAATGTTGGATGTTTTCCCAAAAAACAATTAAAATAGGAATGTTCAATCTTTAATCATGAAGAAAATTGAAGCAATCATACGTCCATTTAAGCTGGAGGATGTAAAAATTGCATTAGTAAATTCCGGTATTGTTGGAATGACAGTTAGTGAAGTTAGAGGTTTTGGAAGGCAAAAAGGACAAGTTGAAAGATATAGAGGTTCCGAATTTACTGTTGAATTTCTTCAAAAACTTAAAGTAGAAGTTGTCGTAGAAAATGAAAAGGTTAATTCAGTCATAGATGCGATTGCTGAAGCAGCAAAAACTGGAGAGATAGGTGACGGAAAAATATTCATCACATCAATTGATTCAGTTGTAAGAATTAGAACTGGCGACAAAGACGGAGAAGCTCTCTAATTCAAAGAGTTTCTTTTACTAAATTTTGTATATATTCACTATTAATACTTTTATTTGATTGACTTCCTAAGGTCATCCAAGCTAAATATTCATGATTCCCAGCAGGACCTACCAGAGGAGAAGCTATCAAATTCTTAATATTCCATTGAAAATTCTTAGCAGCATAGATAACAGACTCTATAGCCTCAGTATGGAATTTAGGATTGCGAACAACACCTCCTTTACTGACTTTATCTTTACCCACCTCAAATTGGGGTTTAATTAAAAATATTCCCTCAATACAATCACCTTCTAATAAATTACCAATAGATTTAAAAACTAATTTTAATGAAATAAAAGACAAATCAGCAACAACAAAATTAGGTAATTCATTACTTCTGGATAAAAGATCATTAGGTTTTAAATTTCGAATATTAGTTCGTTCAAAAAGTATAACTTTTGGGTTTTTTCTAATCTTCCATGCAGTTTGTCCATAACCAACATCAATCCCATAAACTAACTTTGCGCCTTGTTGCAATAAGCAATCAGTAAATCCCCCAGTAGAGATTCCTGCGTCAATACATATTTTGTCTTTTACTTTAATTTCAAGTTTTTTAAATGCCTCCAATAATTTTTCGCCGCCCCTTGATACAAACATCGGCGCGGAATCAATAAAAAACTCAGATCCAATTAATACTTGTTGTCCAGGTTTATCAAATACTTTCCCATTGATATCTCTAACCTTGCCCGCAAGTATTAAACCTTGGGCTTTTTGACGAGTTTCACATAAACCTTTATTTATAAGATAAAGATCTAATCTACTTTTTTTAATCATATATTAATCAATAAAAAAAGACTGAATAATGTACTTCTATAAGATTAAGATCCAAATTCTTTAATACCTTTCAATTTTAAATAATAACTAAAAAATTACCCATGATTTACGCAGGAATATATTCAAACATTTTTATATTTAAGCTTTCTTAATTAGGCAGAAAAATTTTACATAGGAAAATAATAAGCATTCAAATATGTTCAATGGCAATTACATCTTTAAAGGTATAGGGCAATAATTCGATTTTGTTATAAAGTTTAAATTGATAATAAATAAAAATTGTGATCGAGCGTTACACATTACCCGAAATGGGGAAAATCTGGACTGAAAGCGCAAAATTCCAGAGTTGGCTTAAGGTTGAAATAGCTGCATGTGAAGCAAATTTTTCCCTCGGTAAAATCCCTGATAATGCCATGAAAGAGATACGTTCAAATGCAAAGTTTGATGAATCAAGAATTACAGAAATTGAGAAAGAAGTTAAACATGATGTCATAGCATTTCTTACAAGCGTTAATGAATTTGTAGGAGATTCAGGAAGATACATACATGTTGGCATGACCAGTAGTGATGTACTTGATACTGGCTTATCTCTTCAGTTAGTAGATTCTTGCGAATTGTTATTAAAAGAAATTGAGAACCTAGAAAATGAGGTCAGATCATTAGCAAGTAAGCATAAAAACACATTAATGATTGGCAGATCTCATGCAATTCATGGGGAGCCAATTTCCTTCGGTTTTAAACTTGCTGGATGGTTAGCAGAAATAATAAGGAACAAAAAAAGATTATTAACTCTGAAAGATTCTGTAGCAATTGGACAAATAAGTGGTGCAATGGGAACTTACGCTAATACGAATCCTAAAGTAGAACAAATAACTTGTGATTTACTCGGCTTAAAACCTGATACAGCAAGTACGCAGGTTATATCGAGAGACAGACATGCAGAATATGTGCAAACTATTGCACTAGTTGGCGCTTCTTTAGATAGATTCGCAACTGAAATAAGAAATTTACAAAGAACTGATGTTTTAGAAGTTGAGGAGGGCTTTACAAAAGGGCAAAAAGGAAGTTCTGCCATGCCTCATAAAAGAAATCCTATTCGAAGTGAAAGAGTAAGTGGTTTAGCAAGAATTTTGAGGAGTTACGTCTTAACAGCACTTGAAAATGTTCCACTTTGGCACGAAAGAGATATAAGCCATAGTTCAAATGAACGTATCATGCTACCTGACGTATCAATCTGCTTGCATTTTATGCTCAGGGAAATGCAAGATATAGTAAGCAATTTAGAAGTTTATCCAAAAAATATGCTCAAAAATTTAAATATATATGGTGGTGTAATCTTTAGTCAGAAAGTTTTACTTTTGCTTGTAGAGAAGGGCTTGTCTAGAGAAAAAGCTTATAGCTTAGTACAAAAAAATGCGCATCAGGCATGGAATACTCAGAATGGGAATTTCAAACAAAATATAGAGAGAGATAATGAAATTATGGATTGTATTGATCAAAGTGACTTAGAAGAATGTTTTAATCCTTCAATTCATCTTAATAATTTAAGTGTAATATGGGAGAAGTTAGGTATCTAGGATTACTGAAAACCTTATCTAAGTTTAAACAGTGTTTTCAGAGGAATAATGACCAAAAACTTTAGGATTGAAAAAGATAGTATGGGAACAATAGAGGTTCCCATGGAAGCTTTGTGGGGTGCTCAAACACAAAGATCGATGATAAATTTTTCTATTGGAGAAGAATTAATTCCAATTGAGTTAATTTATTCACTGACCCTCATAAAAAAAGCTGCTTCAATTGCGAATTTCAATTTAGGTTTAATAGATAAAAGGAAAAAAGATTTGATTGTAGAGGCATGTACGGAAATACTTGATGGGCTTCACGATTCACAGTTTCCCTTAAAGGTTTGGCAAACAGGTAGTGGCACGCAAACAAATATGAATGTTAATGAGGTCATCGCAAATATTGCAGCTTTAAAAACTAATTCAGAGCTTGGTAGTCATCAACCAATTCATCCGAATGATGATGTAAATAAATCTCAGTCAACTAATGACACTTTTCCTGCTGCTATTCAAATATCTGTTGTTAATGAAATAATGAAAAATTTAGTTCCTACGATCAGAGAACTTACTAAGGTCTTAGACAAAAAAAGTGAAGAATGGAAAGACCTTATAAAGATAGGAAGAACCCATTTTCAAGATGCAGTTCCCCTTACTTTTGGGCAAGAAATATCAGGATGGTCAGAGCAACTTAAAGATGCTGAGAATGCAATTGTTATGAGTCTGAATGAATTGTATTTCTTACCTCTGGGAGGAACTGCGGTTGGTACAGGGATTAATTGTCCAAAAGGATTTTGTGAAGAGTCTATAAAATCAATTTCCGATGATACTAATCTAATGTTCTATAAATCAAAAAATAATTTTTCTATCATGGCCTCGCATGATCGTCTTGCTCAAGTAATGAGTCAGATAAAAATATTAGCAGGTGCATTATTTAAAATTTCAAATGATATAAAAATTTTATCTTCTGGTCCAAGATCAGGAATATATGAACTAATTATTCCTCAAAATGAACCTGGAAGTTCTATTATGCCGGGCAAAGTGAATCCAACTCAATGCGAAGCCTTATCAATGGTTTGTACTCAGATAATGGGTCTTGAATTTGCAGTCTCAATGGCAAATTCTAGCGGTACTTTACAGATGAATGAATATAAGCCTCTTATTGGATTTAATATTCTCACAAGTTTAAAATTACTTAAAAATGTAATAGAAAACTTCAGAATAAAATTAGTTGAAGGGATGGAACCTAATCAAAAGAGAATGAAGTTAAATTTAAAAAATTCACTAATGTTGGTTACAGCAATAGTGCCAAAAGTTGGTTATGAAAAAGCAGCTGAAATTGCAAACCTTGCCTTTAAAGAATCATTAAATTTAAAAGAGGCAACAATTAAATTAGGTTATTTAAACGAAGATGAATTTGATGAAGCAATGAATATCAATTTAATGATTTGAAAAAAAATTTAAAAATTATTGTCAATTCTTTTTGTTGCAGGATTAATATCTGCAGAGACTTTTATAAGATCATTAGATTCAGAAACAGGAAAACGATTAATAGCTTTTAATGCTAGCTTAGCTTTGCTTTTTAATTTATTACTAACACCAATACAGTATTGCACTTGAGAAAGGACATCAATTGATCTTCTAATAATCCTCACTACATCACCTTCATCTAATGAAGTATTAAAAACCAAATCTTTCCATTTTTTTCCTCTTGCCCATTCAGAAATAATTCCAGTCAACTCTGTTTCTAAATAGATAGGGATTTCAATATGAAACTTATTTTGTTGAAAAGAGACTAATTTTCTTAAACCATCTAATTCATTAAAAACATCTATTACCTTTAAAGAGGGCTTGAAATTACACCAAAGATTAGGCCTTCTTACATCAACACATATAGCTTGAATAATTGCAGCTAACTCAGGAGGATCTAAATCGTCTAAATAACCACTAACTAAAACAAGACCAATCCATAATTCATTTTCGCTTCTTATTGCACCAACTGTTTGTCCAACTTCTGTCAATTCCAAATCATTTAAACAACCAAAATGATTCAAAATTTTAATCAAATCAGTAAAAGTTCTCCAATTATGATTTTCTTTATCCTCAAGAAGTTTTTTTCTAATATTTATTTCTTGTTCAACATCAATAATTCTTTTTCTATATTTCTTTAATTTCTTAGAGTCTCCAAATCTGTGTGCAGGATGATCAGTAACTGTTTCTTCTAAATTATTAATTTGTTGTTTTTGTGCCAAAACTTCCGTTGTCAAATCATATTGTGGAGTTTGTAAATCATTTTTTTTAGAAACTTCTAAAATTATATCTGCATAACACTGCGACATAACATCTCCCCTAAATACCTCTCCAGAAAAATACATCTTTGGCACTTCAAGTCCTAACACATCAATTGCATCCAAATCATTAAAAATACTTACTATGTATGAGGGTTTTATAAGAATAAATAAATTATCAATTGTCAAACACAATAAGCTCTTAATTTTTTGGGATTCATATATTTTCTTACAAATTAATCCTGGGACAATTTTTCTTTTAATTTGGGGAGCTTTGATTGAAATTAAGCTTCCATCTTTAATATATGGAAGTGCATTGGTTATCTCTTCTGATAATTTTTCTGCTGATTGTTTTTCTAAAATTTTCAAGAGTCTTCTCTCTTCTTTAAGACGATTTTTCAACTTTTCGTATGCATCAAAATCTTTCCATGAAACGTTAGATGTAATTTTTTTTAACTCAATTAAATCCTTATCTAAATTTTCAAGAATTATATTCTCTCCTGATGATTCACCTAAATATAAAAAACTGCCAAAACTTCTTTTAATTAATTCTTTAGACTTCTCTAAAGTATAACTTTGTAAAAGATTAAGTACCATTCCATAGCTTGGAGTGAATTGACTTTCTAAAGCATTTGGTTTGCTTATAGCCAGTGCACTTGCTTCTTTGGCACCTTCGAATCTTGTTTGTAATGTAACAACATATCCTTGGGTATCTTTTCCTCTTCTTCCAGCTCTTCCTGACATTTGCAAAAATTCACTGCTAAATAATAATCTATGACCATCTTCTGTCCTTTTTGATAAAGAAGAAATAACAGTTGTTCTTGCGGGCATATTTATTCCTGCAGCAAGAGTTTCAGTTGCAAAAACAACTTTTATTAAACCTTGCTGAAATAATTCCTCAACCAATTCTTTCCATGCAGGCAATAATCCTGCATGATGAGATGCAATACCGCGTTTTAATGCCTCGCATTGTGATTTATCTTTAATTGCCTCATGATTATTTTTAAGATAAACATCCAATTTTTGGGATATCATACTTGCTTCTGAATAACTTACTAAAGTTAAATTTTTTATATTCTCAATAGCCTTGTCACATCCTCTTCTACTAAAAATAAAATAAATAGCTGGCAACATATTTCGTTCAGCTAGTTTCGAGATCACAAAACCAATTGAGGGGGACTTTGGTTGTATTATCCTGCCCACTTTTCCTCTTATTTTCTGCCCTTTAGGAGCTCTCCAAATCTTACAGTTTGGATGAATTCCATTACCCTTATTATTTAAAAGTGGATGAAGGCCTTTAACACTACAAAAAATAAAATCAAGTGGGACTGGTCGCTTATCACTATTAATTAGTACTGTGGGGCCATGAACTTTTTCTATCCAATTTTGCAATTGATCTGCATTGGCTATTGTTGCTGATAAAGCTATTATTTGAGTTCTAGTGGGACAATGGATTATAGTTTCTTCCCAAACTGTACCTCTTTGGGGGTCATTCATATAATGACATTCATCAAGAATTACAGATTCTAAATTTTCTAAGGGATCATCAAATTCATCAAATTCGCCATAAAGCATGTTCCTAAAAATCTCAGTAGTCATGACTAAGATTGGTGCTTCTCTATTTATACTTATATCTCCAGTTAAAAGACCAACTTTATTCTCACCATATTGATTAGCAAAATCTCTAAACTTTTGGTTTGATAGGGCCTTTAAAGGTGTTGTATAAAAAACTCTGCTGTCATGAGATAAGCCTCTATAAATAGCAAATTCGCCTATCAATGTTTTACCTGAACCTGTTGGTGCTGTTAAAACAACAGAATTTCCGCTATTAATAGCTCGTATTGCTTCCAATTGGAAATCATCTAGCGGAAAGGGGAAATATTCCTCTAAATTAAGCAATAATTGTGATTGAAGAGAGGATGAGTTAACTTCTTAATATATGATCTATATAGATATTAATAAACAAAAAATACCTTGCAAACTTTAATAGTAAATCTAAATCTTTTTAATTAAATCAACTATATTTATATTGCCAAAATGAAAAAAGTAAAAATTCCAAAAAATAGAATCCGTAAATTAAAAACATTTTCTTTAGGTAAAAAATCCTTCGAACTTCTAAGTTTAAATTCACAAAATAAAAAACTTATAGACTTATGCAGTAATGATTATTTTGGATTAAGCAGGGACAAGGATTTAATAAAAGCTGCTTACGAAATAAGCTTGTTAGAAGGCATTGGTTCAGGAAGCTCTAGGTTTATTACAGGTTCTAGACCAATACATGAATTATTAGAAACAGAACTTGCCAAGTGGCTTAATCAAGAGAGAGTATTACTTTTCCCAAGCGGATTTCAAGCAAATATAGCCGCTATCCAGGCTTTAGCAAACAGAAATAGTATCGTAATAGCAGATAAACTGATCCATAACTCTTTATTGGTTGGAGTCAAAGCTGCTCAAGCGAAACTAGTTCGATTCTCACACAATAATTTAAAAGATTTAGAAGATAAAATTATTAAATCTAACCCTACAATAAATTCTATTTTAGTTGTTGTTGAATCTCTTTATAGCATGGAAGGATCAATTGCTCCGCTCAGAGAAATAATGGAAATTTGCAAAGAAAATAGTGTTCAATTATTAGTTGACGAAGCTCATGCAATTGGGATCTTGGGCCCAGAAGGTAGGGGTTTAAGTTTTAATTATCGTTCAGATATAACTATGATTACTGGAACTTTTGGAAAAGCATTTGGAAGCGGTGGAGCTTTCATAGCTTCCAATTCAGAAATTGGAGAATATCTTATCCAAACAAGTGGTGCATTTAGGTATACAACCGCACTTGCGCCATCTTTGGCTGCTGGGGCACTAGAAGGTTTAAAAAAAATTATAGAAAATAAAGAATGGGGCAATGATTTGTTATCTTCTGCGAATGTATGGAAAGATGAAATTATTAAAAATTTTAGTTTTCCAGTTCATGGAGATTCTCACATTTTATCAATAATTGTTGGCCAAGAAGAGAAAGCAATTTATCTACAAAAATATCTCGAAGAAAATGGGTTTTTAGCAATTGCGATAAGACCCCCCACTGTTCCAGTAGGGCAATCAAGAATCAGAATAACAATTCGAAGAAACTTAGATTTTAATCTGCTAAATAATTTTATTACAGTATTAAAAGAGTTTAAATGAAACAAATTATTACTCAACATGGGTGGGGACTAAATAAATATTTCTGGGATGATTATAAAGTTGATTTTTTAAATAATAATTGGCATTGGCAAGATAATGAAAGGGGCTATTTTTCGACAAATAATTATCAAGCAAAATGGATTAAAAGCGAATCTAAAAAAGAAATCAGAATGACATTATGCCATTCATTTGGTTTTCATTTAATGCCAAAAAAAATTTTAAAAGAAGCAACTCATATTGTTCTGATAAATTCTTTTAATAATTTTCTTCCCACAAGTAATAAGAGAAACTTTATTTTGAGGTCTCTAAAAAGAATGGAAACAAAAATCATAAAAGATGACCCTAAGGATATGTTGAAAGAATTTATATATAGATCATTTATGCCAAATCATATTAATAATAGTTTTAAAAATATCTTTTATAAAAGTCTAGAGAGTTTAAATAAAACTCTTCTTTTAAAAGACTTAAAAGAACTTTACATCAATAGAGATTTTCCAGTTTTTTTTAGAAAAGATTGCAAAATTATTTTTATAAAATCAGAAAATGATTTGATTCTTGACAACGAATCAAATAATAACTTTTTAGATTCCTTAAATAAAACACTTGAAAGGAAGCCAATTTTAATTAAATTAGCTCAACAAGGTCATTGCTTGAATAATTTAAATTTATACGAGATCTTAAGTAATACACTTAACGATTGAAATGGATAGTAAAAAGTGGAATGAGAAAATACAAAATAATTTCAATGATGCTGCATATCGGTATTTAGAGCATTCAAATATTCAGAAATTTTTTTCAAAAAAGATTGTTCATCTTATCAAAGAATTAAACCCCAAAAAAAAAGGTGAATGGATAGATCTAGGATCAGGACCAGGCCTATTAGCAGATGAAATAGAAAAAATTTCTTCCCAAAAAGTATCCAGAATTGATTTCAGCAAGAAAATGCTTCTTGAGAATAAATTATCTAGAAAAAAATTTTTATGGGATTTGAATAATGATTTACCTTCTGAAATCAATAACTGTTCTCTATTAACATCTAACTTTTGCATACATTGGTTAAACAACCCAGAAAAGATAATAAAAAATTGGTTTAGCAAATTAACACCTGGAGGTTATTTAATCATTTCATATCCAACTAAAGATTGTTTTCCTGAATGGAAAGATACTTGTAAAAAAATTGATATTGAATATAGTGGTCTTAATTTCCTTTGCTCTAAAGAATTATTAAAAGATTTCAAATCAACTGAAATACATTATTCAAAACAGTTTAATTATCTAGAAAATTTTGAAGATGTATATAAACTTTTTAGAAGCATTAAAAATGTAGGAGCACAATCAACAAATTGTAAACGCAAAACAGTGAAAGAGTTAAAAGAAATTCAAAAGTTTTGGCCAAAGAATTACAATAATACAGTGAACCTGTCATGGCAAATTGAGATTCAAATCATAAAGAAATTATGAGTAGTCACAAAAAATTTTTCAAATTTATCATTTGTGGAACAGATACTGATATTGGGAAAACTTTAATAAGCTCTTTTTTCGTTAAAGGATTAAATTCCTTTTATTGGAAACCTATTCAAAGTGGGATTGAATCGCAAACTGATAGTCAAACTGTTGAAAAACTTGCACAAGTAAGTAAAGAGAAAATAATCAAAGAAGCTTATGTCTTTACAAAACCTCTATCTCCGCATTGGGCTGCTGAAATAGATCAAAAAGCTATTAACTTTGACAAGTTGAGATTGCCAAAAGTGCAAGGCTCACTAATTATAGAAACTGCAGGTGGATTAATGGTTCCAATAACACGCAATTTTTTGCAAATTGATCAAATAAAAGAATGGAATCTTCCGGTAATACTTGTATGTAAGAGCTCACTTGGCACTCTTAACCATACCCTCCTTAGTATTGAGGCCTTAAAACGAAGAAATATTGAGATTTTAGGTTTAGTAGTCAATGGCGAAAAACACCTAGATAATCCAAAAACTCTAGTTGATTTTAGTGGTATTCCTTTAATTACTGAATTTCCTTTCATCAAAAAAATGGACTCAAATAATTTAGATATACTATGGAAAGAACTAGACATCAAGAATAAGTTGATCTCACTATTAAACTCAAAAATAAGTTAAATGAAATCTTTGGATTCAATAACTCCAAATCAAGATTGGCACCCAAATATTTGGCCACCTTTTACGCAAATCAACAACAGCAAACCGCAGATAGAAGTATCTCATGGTAAAGATGCCCTCATATTTACTAAAGATCCTGAAAAAGAACTAATAGATGCAATTAGTAGTTGGTGGGTAACTCTTCATGGTCATAGTAACGAATATATTGCGGATGCCATTTTTGATCAATCAAAAAAAATTGAGCAAGTTATATTTGCTGATTTCTTACATCCACAGGCAAAAAAATTAGCGGAAAGACTTAGTGAATTAACAAAACTAGAAAGATTATTCTTTTCTGATAATGGTTCTACTGCAGTGGAAGTCGCTTTAAAAATTGCCTTCCAATCATGGCAAAATAGAGGGGAGACAAGAACTCAAATAGTAGCTTTTGATGGCGCCTATCATGGTGATACATTTGGCGCAATGGCTTTAGGTGAAAGAAATATTTTTAATGAGAATTTCGATAATCTTATGTTCCCAGTTAGAAGAGTCCCATGGCCTTCAACTTGGATGAACGATGAAGAAGTAGAAAATAAAGAAAATAAGGCGATCCAAAAATTAGAAACTCTACTTAAAACTCCCACAGTTGCAGTAATCCTTGAGCCACTTGTTCAAGGAGCAGGAGGGATGAATATGGTTAGGCCTCAGTTTATAAAAAAAGTTTCAGAAGTTATAAAAAATAATAATTCTTTGTTAATTGCCGATGAAGTATTGACTGGGTTTGGAAGATGTGGAACCCTTTTTGCTTTTCAAAAGGCAAAAATCATTCCTGATTTAATAAGTATTTCAAAAGGTTTAACTGGTGGATTTTTACCGATGGGAATAACTTTATGTAAAGAAAAAATTTTTCAATCCTTTATTGATGATTCCCCAAGAAAAACTTTTTGGCATGGACATAGTTTTACTGCTAATCCTTTAGGTTGTGCTGCAGCAAACGCTAGCCTTGATTTATTAGAAAAAGAACCACAAAAATACCTTTCATTTGAAGAAAAACATTTATCTCATCTTATTAAATTTAAAAACTTACCTTATATAAAGAAGGTAAGGGTATCCGGCACAATTGCTGCCTTCGATTTAGATATTGGGAACAAAAAGGGTTATTTCAATAATATTGGGAAAGAAATCAAGAGTCTTGCAATGGAGCAAGGTTTATTCATTAGGCCCCTCGGGAATGTTATTTACCTCTTACCGCCTCTCTGTATAACAGATGATCAATTGGGTAAAAGTTACTGGATAATAAGGCAAATCTTAGACAATCTTTAGATAGAAGTTTAAGGTCCCTGCAGTATTGCATTTTCTACATCTTCTCTATTAATGCAGTACGAAAATAGTCTTTTAGTTTCTTGTCCTTCACTTTTCCATATAACACTTAAATCTTCTTGTTCAAAAATAATAGTTGCATTCCAATTTGAAAGTAACAGATACCATTTAGATGGATTATTAATATCCTTCACAGCACCTAAATCAGTTAGCCACAATTCCAATGATTGCAGTGAATTTTGATTGATAGGTTTTTTAGAGGGATTCACAGACTTTTTTAAAAAATTATTTAATTAGCCAAAGCGGTATTGTCTCTAATTCTTTTCCAGCAAAAGAAGCAATAAAAATTGAACCAATTAAACTTATAGAAATGATGATAATTAAAAGAAACAAAGAAAACAATTCTCCATTCGAAAAAGGTCTTCTATTTCCTATTAAATTTTGATTATTAGAATCGATTACTAAATTATTTAAAACGTTAGTATTATTTGTAATCCTAGAGTTTTCTTTTAGTTTGTCATCATATATTTTCCTTAAATTACTATTATTTAAATGTTCATAAGCTTCAAGAACTTCTTGAAATTTACTTTTAGCAACGTCTATCTCTAATGAAGTTGTATCGGGATGCAACTCAATAGAAAGTTTACAAAATGCCTTTCTTAATTCATGATTGGATGCATTTTCATTTACACCTAAAATTTTGTAATAGGAAGTTTCCCTTTTCAAAATAATCTTTTATTAATATTGCAATTCTAATAAATTTTTACTAAATAGAATGTATTTAATGGATGGTTAAAATTCATATTTATAACGAAATGAAAAAACAAAACATTCCAGAAGAAATTCTTTCCTTAATAACTGAAGAAGAAATAAATTTATTTCAAGAGTTACAAATTAAAATTAAAGAGTTAAATAATAAGACTAATCTCACAAGATTAACTGATGGTGATGATTATTGGGTATCTCAAGTTTTTGACAGTATTTGGCCATTCAAAGCTTTCACGAATATTAATTTTGATAATAAAAAATTTTTAGATATTGGATCAGGCTGTGGCTTCCCAGGTTTAGCTTATGCAATAATTCATCCTAATTCTGAGATATACCTAATTGATTCTTTGAAAAAGAAAACAGATGCAATAAAAATTTTAGTTGAGCAGATCAATTTCAAAAACAATATTCATGTAATCAATGATCGTGTTGAGAATTTAGCCCACCAATCGTCAATGAGAAATAATTTTAATATTGCAACAACTAGAGCGGTTAGTAATCCATCAACAGTTTCAGAATATATACTACCAATGCTAAAAAAAGAAGGGTTTGGAGTTTTATATTGTGGCAAATGGACGAATCAAGAAAGCAAAAATCTAGATAAAACTTTAGAAATATTAGAAGGGAAAGTTAAAGATAAAAAAGAGATACTATTACCAAGAAATAAAGGCACCCGAAATATTATTCTTATTCAACCAAAGAAATTTTGTCCTGAAATTTACCCAAGAAAAGTTGGTAAACCTGAAAAAAATCCATTATGAAATTATTTTCTTGATAATCTTTTAGCATTCTTATCTCCAAACTTTTCTTTTAAATTTCTCAATTTTTTTATAACTTTTTTTGGATTTATATGACCTTCTAATACTTTCAATAATTGCCCTTCAGAAACATCTACATCTAGTAAATTCGCATTGAATCCTGGAAACCAGTGGCTTCCATTACCAAGCAATTGATATCTAGCTCTTGCATATCCCTCCATACCCAACCAATCAATTAAATTTGAAAGCCAAAGCAGAACAGGAATATTAATATTTCCAGGAGTATATTCCCAACTTGGTAAATTTCTATTCCAATTTTGATGCCAGTCTAAACCTAAGGAATTAATTGATTCCTGCCTTAATTTGTTAATTATCTTAGGCACATATTTCTCAGATTCTGATAACAACGAGACAGCTTCTAAATGCAGAGCAAAATCTGTCTCTTTTGCAATACCTACACTCAAAGTATGGACATTTTGATTTCTTAAGCAAAAAAGATCATTAAAAACTATAGGATGAAGTGGTTTACAAAATTCCAACATTTTTCTTGAGGGAGTATGAAGATGTCCCCCTTTATCAGTGGGACTTATTATGAAAACCCCAAGATCATGCTTATTGGCTAAATTAATAACCTTTGTATTTTCCTGATTAATGAAATACCAGTGCAAATTTACATAATCAAATAAGTTTGTTGATATGGCCTTTTCAATAAGTGAAGATTTTCCATGAGTTGAAAATCCAATAGATCCAATTAAATTTTCTTTTTGAAAATTCCTCAAAATATCGATGCAACCTCCATCTCGAATAGCCTGATGTAAATGTTCAGCAGTATTGATACCATGTATTGCTAACAAATCAATTTTTTTAACTTTCAATTTTTCAATGCTAGATAATACATCTCGCTCAAAAATTTCCGGATCACTATTTGGTGGAATCTTTGTTTGGATTATATTTGGGATTTTCTTAGTATTCTTAAAACACATCCCTAATTGCACCTCAGAAGTTCCATAGTACTTGGCGGTTTCTACATGACTTAAGCCATATTGTGTTGCAAGATCTAGTATATTTTCTACTTTATTTTGTTCTTGGTATGAAACCTCAGAAAAATCTAATTGATCCCAACTTTTTTGAAATCTCATACCACCTAGAGATAAAACAGGAATCTTCAGATTGGTTCTACCAAATCTACGATATTTCATCTTTTTGATATTAGTGCTTGTTCATTCTTGGTGGCTTTCCAAATGTTTGAAACATATCCCTATCGAGACTATTCTCTAAATCATCTAATTCTTCAAATTTGACCCAATGAATACAATCAACAGGGCATGTATCTAATGCTTCTTGTATGACATCAGAACTATCTCCATCTTGCCTAATGGCTCGACTTCTGCCATGAAATTCATCAACAGTGAAAGTGTTCGAAGCGACGTGAACACAGTACTGACAACCAATACACTTTGCTTCATCAACCCAAACAGCTTTTTCGGCTAACTGACCACCTAAAACGGGCTCATAGCCTGTAATCTCAGTATTTTCTTTAGTATTAGGAAATGGATCCGTAAAATCCATATTTTGACATTAGTTTTCCCACTTGGTTAAGACCAATTCAATAGAACCATCATTTTTATTTTTTTGCTCTACGATTTGATATCCATCTTCTTGCGTTTTAGAAATGATTGTTTGGTACGCATACATTTGTGTAACTTTTGAGATAAATCTTTCTACTGGAATCTCAAATTTCCATAAATCAAGGTCAGTAACTAATTCATATGCATTAGAGTTATTATCCCATTTAAAACCAACTTGGGTATCACCAGGTAAATTCATACTTATGTCAACGGCTGTAAATTGACCTTTATATCCTTTTACAAACTTTTCTTCTTGATTAATACTATAACCGAAATGATTTAAAGCCTTAATTAATGGCTGTACTTCTTTGAGCTGAGTTTTAATTGTACTAAAATGTGACATTAGATTCGTTATGTAATTGTGTTAAGTTTTCACTTTGATTAGAGATGAAAGCATCAGAAGTTTTATTCATAACTGTTACTTTACCTAGAGCGTCTTCGAGATTTTTTGTAGCTTCATTGCATGAATTACCAATAAATCCTTCAACAGTCTCCTCAACTCTTCCGTCTTGATGAATTTTGAATCTCAATGTTTTTTGAGGCATTAAATTCAAATACTTGGTACTTTTACTTTACATACAATAACGAAAATATTTTGTTTCAGTTGGTACAAGTTAATTAATTTTACTTTTTATATTGAATATCTAATAAATTAATAAGTTATCTAGTGTTTTAGTAAAAAATTAAGATTTTTAATTATAAAAACCTTGCATCCCCATTGAATCAAGGGCAGTTTTTGCTTCTTCCATAACAGATGGCTCTTTATCGAAGAGGGCTATCTTAGTACATTCATCAACAAAACTCTCTTGGAATGTATTGTTTAATTTTTCGTACAACCTACACAATGACCAAATACAATTACTTCTTACACCTGATTCATTATCAATCTTTAAACTTATTAAAAGTTGTTCTGCGGCTAATTGAGCGTTCTCAAAAGAAACATTTCCAATTTCAGCTAAAGAACTTGATGACCATAACCTTACTGCAGCCACATCATTCTTTAAAGCATTGATTAATGGTTCTAAAACAATTTGGTTATCATAATTAGCTAAGCTCCATGCAGTTGCTCTTCTGACATAAGCATTATCATCTGTCTTTAAAAGACGGACAAGTTTCTGGACTGCGCTGGGACATGGATTACGACCTAAAGCATATACAGCACTCATTCTTTCCACAGGGCAAGGTTGATCAAGCAATGGTAATAAAAGGGGAAAAGATCTTTGATCTCTATATTCACAAAATATTCGTAAGCCTTGTATTCGCTCTTCTCTTTTACCTTTGAGCAATTTCAATGCTTCATCGCACTCTTGACTAATATTTAAATTTTTTGAAAAAGCATCTTCGTCAATTTGTTCTAAAGGATCTATTTCAATCTCTAAAGCCAATTCTCTTGCCAAAACATCTGGATCAACCGTAATTTCCGCTAGGCATTCTTTTTTAGGATCCTCATTTTTCGTCATTGTTAAAAAACTAAAAATATTAATTCATGGGGGCAGGAGACATCATATCTCCTGGCAACCAGATTCTTGCACTTACCGCAAAGAAGGCAATCCCAAAAAGTGCGACTATAGCGAATGGTAAAATTTTTGTCTTAATAAAACCCAAAGAATCAAATCATATTTAGTCAATAATAACCTGTTTAAGAGTCTTTTTAAAAAATTTTTATTAGATAATATTATTTATTTTTTGCATTTTGTCTTAGCTGACCACATGCAGCATTTTTATCAAGACCTCTGCTTTTTCGCAAGCTAACAGCGATGCCATTGTTAACAAGTCTAGATTGAAATAATTGGAGATTTTTTAAAGAGGTTCGTTTAAATTCAACCTCATCTATTTGATTATATTGTATTAAATTTACGTGACATTGAAAACCTTTCAGCAAATTACTTAATTCACAAGCATGTTCTAATTTATCATTCACCCCACTTAGCATTAGATATTCAAAACTTACCCTTCGACCAGTTTCTCTTACGAATGTCTTACAGTCTTCGATTATATTTTTGATTTCATAGTTTTTTGCGCTAGGTATTATGGTCTCTCTTATTTTTTGATTTGAAGCATGTAAGCTAATTGCTAATGTAAATTGACAATTACCTAAAATTTGAAAAGACTTTGCTGATAATTTGCCTATCATTTTTGGAACAGCAACTGTACTTACAGTTATCTTTCTCTGACTGATCTGAAAATCATTATTTATAGATCTAATTGACAAAAGTATATCCTCAATATTCAATAAGGGCTCGCCCATACCCATGAAAACAATATTAGTCACTTTTCTATTCATTTCATTTTCGATTAATAAAATTTGATCTAAAATTTCACTCGCTTTTAAAGATCTCTTTAAACCTTCCTTTCCAGTTGCACAAAATTTGCAGTCCATTGGGCAACCAACTTGACTAGAGAGACAAGCAGTTAATCTTTTTTCAGTTGGTATACCAACACACTCAATACTTTCATTATCATCTGTAGACAGTAATAATTTTAAAGTACCATCTTTAGCTAAGTTTCTCTCTTTAATAATCAGCTCACTTACTTTAAAACCATCATCCTTTAATTTCTTTCTAAAATCTAAAGGTAAAACTTCTATTTGATCAATATTTTTGTTTTTATTTCTATAGTTATAGATCCAATTGTAGATTTGGCGACCCCTAAAAGCAGCCTGACCATAATCTAAAGCTACATTTTCTAAATCTTTAATACTACTTCCAAGAAGATTTTTCAAATTTAGTAGTCTTTATTTAAAAACTATTTTCACCATAACAGTAAACCATGCTTTAGAAAGAATTCTGTAAGAATAAGTGCAATAAAACCAATCATGGCCATTCTTCCATTTAGTCTTTCATTATAAAAATGGAATCCATAACGGGGTAATTTTCTTTTGGGTACAATTTCTGGCTTGATCATCACTTACAAATTTGAAAAGTCCATTCTAGTGACTAAAAATAATAATAGATAATATTTATTCATCAGAAAGAAGGCCCTCTTCCTGCAATCCTTCCAATGCTGCAGGATCAGGCAGTTGATCTTCAGAAAATTGATTTTCAGCATTAGGCCTTGCGAAAGCTGCAAAATTACTCGAAGAAGGATCGATTCCATGACGATTCCTCGTTGTCTCTAAATCTTCATCACTAGGATCATCAAGTATTGCAGTAGAGCTTACGGCAGGTGATTGTGGCATATCAACTGTATAGTCTGGCCTTAAGTTCTGTGCTCTTCTGTAGCCACCGGATTCTTCCGCAAGAATATCGGGATGTGGACCAGCCTCTGAGGATAATTCTTCCACAAAACCGCTAAAACCTGTACCTGCTGGTATTAATCTACCGATTATAACATTTTCTTTTAAACCTCTTAACCAATCAGATTTACCTTCAATGGCAGCTTCTGTAAGAACCCTTGTTGTTTCTTGGAACGATGCTGCTGAAATAAAGCTATCTGTATTTAGGGAGGCTTTAGTAATACCCAACAAAACAGGAGTAAATTCTGCTGGAGCTCCGCCTGTAATTGCCATTGCTTGATTTGTATCTTCCACTTGCCTCAACTCTATTAGTTCACCAGGCAAAAGAGTAGTATCCCCAGCATCTTCTATACGTACTTTACTTGTCATCTGTCTAACAATAACTTCGATATGCTTATCATCTATTGCTACACCCTGCGACTTGTAAACATTTTGCACCTCATTTACCATGCTTCTTTGTAATTTTGATATGGATTCTCGAGCTGCATCTATTAGAGGTTTTTGATCTTTTAAATCATTGAAATAACAATCTAATAGTTCGTGTGGATTAATTGGACCATCAGTTAGAGATTCCCCACCTTTAACTTGTTGTCCATCACTAACCATTATATTTTTTCCAATTAATAGTTGATATTCATTAACTAAATCATCTTTTTCAATTACTGATAAAGAAACTGATTCTTCATCATTACCTTCTTTAATCTGAACAATTCCAGATTTTTTGCATAGAATCGCTGAATCTCTGGGTCTCCTAGCTTCTAATAACTCTTCAATACGAGGTAATCCTTGTACGATATCTCCAGTTTTCTGCCTTTCAAAAACAAGTAAAGCTAAACCATCTCCCCTAAGAACCAAGTCTCCGTCTTTAACGTGTAAAACTGAATCAGGAGAAACCATATATGGCCTACCAAATCTTAAGGTTACTGAACTATTAGAAATTTCTTCTATTTCTCCACAAGAAGTTGATTTTACAGAATCACTAATTGGATCACCATCAACTACACGATCGCCGACTTTAACTATTGCTTTATCACTAATTTTAATTTTAATTTTATCTTGTTCTCTTTCAACAATTAACCTTCTTATTGGCTCATCATCAACAACATTTGGTAATTGAACCAACCCCCTCTCTTTGCAAAGAATTTGAGTAGTAGCTATTACATCTCCTGCTTTTACTAATTGGTGATTATTGACTTGCAGTTCTGTATGTGTTGAGCCATGACTGGAGTCAGATATAGTATCTCTTCTTACGAGAATAGACTCCAATATTACTAAATTTAATCTATTGATTGATGCATCTTTTTTATCTTCAATCGACTCGACGTCAATAGTCATTTGAGGAGTGGCATTAAAGCTTTCAATACTTAAATGCGTTCTAAGTAATTCAACACCTTCAACTGATTTTATCAATTCACCATCTTTGTAGATAAGCCTTTGGATAGCTTTTAAGCCTAAATGTGGACCCTCTTCCTGCTTAACATGTGATAGTTGGGGTAATTCCGCCTGGTCAGGAATAGTAAATTCTTCAACAGTTCTTAATAACAAGCCTCGACATTTAGGAGTTTCTAATTTTTGAACAAATAGAATTTCTTTATTATCAACTCCATCTAAAATCTTTTCGCCTGGATTTACAAGATTTCCTTCTTCTGTAAATCTGTTCAAAACTTCTTCATCATCACACTCATGAAAAGTTCCATTTCTTACAGTTATTTCACGAAGGATATCATTTTTTTGCGTAACAGTAACAATGCCTGATGTTTGACTAAAAATATCTTTTACAACTTCTGTTCCAGCTTCAATCCATTTCATATCTTCAATCATTAGAAGAGATATATCCTTATTAATTTCATGTGTCTCTTGCGGAATCCAGAGCAATGTCCCTCCTTGACTTACTTCAAAACCATTTTTAGATGATCTCGCTTTTTTGACATTTAATCCCGGTGCATATTTTACTAGACCGCCAGTCTTTGTACGGAACCTTTCATCCGTTAAATCTGCTATTACCTCTCCATTACTGATTTTACTTCCTGGGGAAATGTTTAAACGATATGATGTGCCATCACTAGATTCCAAATTATATATTTGACCTGAATGGGTAGATTCTTCAATTAATTTAAAATTAGTTAAAGACATTGAAGTAGTAACAATCTGAACTTCTCTTGAATCTCCTATTGATTCTCTTAATCGAACTTGCCCGCCAAACTCGCTTGATTGACTAGCTTCTGCCAAAACTGTCCCTTCATCTACGGATTTTCCAGATGATATGACCGGTCTTGCATTTGGTGGCAAATTATAAACATCTCCAGCTAAAACCCATAATCTGCCTAACCTTTGAGCTTTTAAGGTAATATTACCTTGCCTATCAGTTACCTCCCTTGGTTGAATAACCTTGTCGTACCTTACTTGACCAGCTAAATCACAAATAACATCTTTTGTTGCTTTTTCAACACTCTTTTTCACTGCTCCAGCAGTAATCTGAGCAACAGTTATATCAGAACTAATTTCTTCACCGTCATCTACAAATAAAAGCGATCCACTAGAAACTTCAATTTTTTGAGCTTTGCCAGAATTATTTCCTTTAGGAACTATCTTGAGTATGAAATCAACTTCCGCTTGTTTAGCTTCTACTCCATGAGGAGTTCTATAACCTCGAACCTTTGCTTTTGAACTAAATTCAACTGTACCAGAAATTTTTGATCTCACAACTCCACTTTCAGCAGTTGATACACCTCCAGTATGGAAAGTTCTCATTGTCAATTGAGTTCCTGGCTCGCCAATCGATTGAGCAGCAATAATTCCAACTGCCTCGCCTAAATCAACCAAATGATTGTGAGCCAACGCCCATCCGTAGCATCTCCTACAAACAGATCTGTTAGCTTCACATGTTAATGGGGATCTTATTTTTACTTCACTAATAGATGATTCCTCAATTTTTCCTGACAATGAAGGATTTATAGCGGTGTTTTGAGGAACAATAAGGTTTTCTTCAGCATCAACAATATCCTCAGCGGTAAGCCTTCCAAGAAGCCTTGCTCCAAATTTACCATCTTCAGCTTCAACAACTATTGAGCGTTCTGTTCCACAATCTTCTTCTCTTACAATTACATCCTGAGCAACATCAACTAATCTTCTAGTCAAATAACCAGAATCCGCAGTTCTTAAGGCAGTATCCACCAAACCTTTCCTTGCACCATAGGAAGATATTACATATTCAGTAACAGTGAGTCCTTCTCTGAAATTAGTTCTTATTGGAAGGTCAATGATTTCTCCTTGAGGATTAGCCATCAATCCCCTCATACCAACGAGTTGTCTTACCTGAGACATATTACCTCTTGCTCCTGAATTAGCCATCATCCAAACGGAATTTAGTGGATCATTTTGATTAAAATTATTCTTTACTGCATCTACCAATCTTTCATTAGTTTCAGTCCAGGTATCTATAACTTTTGTGTGCCTCTCAACTTCGGTAATTTCACCAAGTCTATAGCATTCTTCTGTAGCAGATATTTGCTCTTCAGCTTGTCCTATTAAATCTTGTTTAGCTTCTGGAACTTTTAAATCATCTACTGAGATAGAGACCGCAGCTTGGGTAGCATATTTAAATCCTAAATCCTTTAGATTATCTGCCATGACGGCAGTTATAGCTGTTCCATGAGTTTTATAAGCCCAAGATACTAAATTTTTTAAGGCTTTCTTGTCAACTACCTTATTTTTAAAAGATGGAGGCGTTTTAGCTAGAGCAGGCATTTTAACTGGATTATTCTTTTTTGAGTTTTTAGTAGTTTTACGTACTCTGGATGTTTTTTTAGGTTTAGATGAAGTCATGATTTTTAAATAAATGAAAAATAGTTTTTAAAGATTACGTTTTAGATACAGAATCGATGATGGTATAGTTCATCACTACTCTCCCAACAGTTGTCAGAACAAATCTACTTATTAAATTATTATCTGAGTCAAATCTGTCCCTTCTTAAATTCCAGATTTCTAATCTTGAGCCATCTTCAAGATCTTGAGTTTTTAGTGGGCTACGCATTTCGTCTTCATCTTCAACTTCTCCATTAAATCTAACCCAAACCCATTCATGAAGGCTGAGTCTTTTATCTTCAAATGCAATAATGACATCTTCTAATGAAGCAAAAGTAGTATTATTGTGTCCGAATTCTGGTTTTTGATAATTCGGTTGCAAAGCAGTCAGATAATAAGATCCTAAAACCATATCTTGTGATGGAGTCACAATTGGTTCCCCAGTAGCAGGAGAGAGAATATTATTACTAGCTAACATAAGCATGCGAGCTTCAGTTTGTGCCTCTAAAGCTAAAGGAACATGAACTGCCATTTGATCTCCATCAAAGTCAGCATTGAATGCAGGACAAACTAAAGGATGCAGTTGTATTGCTCTACCTCCAACTAATTTCGGCTCAAAAGCTTGAATTCCCAAACGGTGAAGCGTAGGAGCTCTATTTAAGAGAATTGGATGGCCTTCAATAACTTCTTGGAGTACTTGCATAACTTCATCATCAGCTTTTTGTATTAATTTTTTTGCAGCTTTAATATTATTCACAATATTTTGTCGTATCAATCTATGGATTACAAAAGGCTGAAAGAGCTCTATTGCCATTTCTTTTGGGAGCCCGCACTGATGCATTTTTAATTTAGGACCCACAACTATTACAGATCTTCCTGAATAGTCAACACGCTTTCCAAGAAGATTCTGTCTAAATCTTCCTTGTTTTCCTTCAATTATGTCACTTAGAGATTTAAGAGCTCTATTATTTGCTCCAACAACAGTCCTCCCTCTCCTTCCATTATCTATAAGGGCATCAACTGCCTCCTGAAGCATTCTTTTTTCATTTCTTACTATAATTTCAGGAGCTAAAATTTCTTGAAGCCTAGCTAGTCTATTGTTTCTATTAATAACTCTTCTATATAAGTCATTTAAATCTGAAGTTGCAAATCTTCCTCCATCAAGCTGAACCATAGGTCTTAGATCAGGAGGTATGACTGGTATTGCATCTAAAACCATCCATTCTGGTTTTGCATTAGTCGCAATGAAATTATCAATAACTCTTATCCTTTTTATAAGCTTTGCCCTCTTTTGCCCTTTGCTATTAGTAATTTCTTCTCTAAGCTCCTCAGCAACCTGATTTAAATCAAGGTCCTCAAGTAATTGCTTCAGTGCTTCAGCACCAATTCCAACAAAAGGTTCATTTTCTATAGTTGAATCTTCAGCATAAATTTCATCTTCAATTTCTAGCCACTCATCCTCAGTGAGTAATTGCTTATATTTAAGTTCTTTATGATCGCCTGGATCTAAAACGACATAACAATTAAAATAAACAATTTGTTCTACATCCCTAAGCGGAATATCCAAAAGTATTGCAACGTAACTAGGGATTCCTTTCAAGTACCAAACATGGGAAACTGGCGCAGCAAGTTTTATGTAGCCCATCCTATGTCTTCTGACTCTACTTTCAGTTACTTCAACCCCACATCTCTCACATACAATGCCGCGATGTCTTACCCTTTTGTATTTCCCACAATGGCATTCCCAATCTTTAGATGGCCCAAAAATTTTTTCACAAAACAATCCATCCATTTCTGGTTTAAGTGTCCTGTAATTGATAGTTTCAGGTTTAGTAACTTCACCAACTACTTGTCCATTGGGCAATGTTCTCTGACCCCAATCCATTATTCTTTGTGGAGAAGCTATTGAAATTTTGACGTAATCAAAGTGGTTTTCAGTTCTTAAGTTGCTGTTTGTCATTTTTGGCGAATTTAAATTAAAAGGTTTTAATTGAGTATTTAATCTTCCTCATATTCAGAAGTTCCGAGTGATTCGTAAGTCGGCCTCGATGGAGTATTTCTTCTCGGATTGATATCTTGCATTAAATCTACCTCTTTTCCTTCGTCTGTATAGACCCCAATATCCAAGCCTAGAGATTGTAGTTCCCTCATAAGAACTTTAAATGACTCAGGAGTACCAGGCCTTGGGATCGGCTTACCTTTTACGATCGCATTAAGCGCTTCATTTCTCCCTTGCATATCGTCAGATTTGACTGTTAACAATTCCTGAAGAGTATAAGCGGCTCCATAAGCTTCAAGAGCCCATACTTCCATTTCTCCAAGCCTTTGTCCTCCTTGCTGAGCTTTACCTCCCAAGGGTTGCTGTGTAACCAAGGAGTAAGGACCAGTGGATCTGGCATGAATTTTATCATCCACCAAATGAACTAATTTGAGGAAGTGAGAGTATCCCACAGCAACTGGCTGATCAAAGGGTTCACCTGTTCTACCATCTTTAAGTAATAACTTTCCAGGATCATCAGGATTGTAAACCCATGCTTTACCTGGTTGTTTTGAAGCTTCCTCTAAAAATGCTTGAACAGTTTGATGCGATTTTTCAGCTCCATACATTTCATCAAATGGAACAACTTTAACCCTGCAATTTAAGTTGGAAGCTGCCCAGCCCATCAATAATTCAAAAACTTGGCCTACATTCATCCTACTTGGAACTCCTAAAGGATTAAGAACTATGTCCACGGGAGTTCCATCAGGTAAATAAGGCATATCTTCTCTTGGTAAGATTCTGCTGATAATTCCCTTATTTCCATGCCTTCCAGCCATTTTGTCACCCACTTGAATTTTCCTTCTTTGAGCAACATAAACTCTAACAACCATGTTAGCTCCTGGAGGTAATTCATCACCTTGTTCTCTAGTATATATGCGAACATCCAAAACCCTTCCTTTTTCAGTCTTAGGTACCCTAAGGGAATTATCTCTAACATCTCGAGCCTTTTCTCCGAAAATAGCTCTCAATAGTTTTTCTTCAGGTGGTTGGTCTGATTCCCCTTTTGGAGTCACTTTTCCCACAAGAATGTCTCCACTCTCGACAAAAGCACCAATCCTAATAATTCCCATCTCATCAAGATTATTCAAGCTTTCTTCCGAGATATTAGGAATCTCTCTTGTGATTTCTTCAGGTCCTAACTTAGTTTGTCTTGCTTCAATTTCATATTTTTCAATATGTACTGAGGTATATAAATCATCAGTAACCATCCTCTCACTCACAAGTATGGCATCTTCATAATTGTATCCCTCCCATGGCATGTAAGCAATTAAAACGTTTTGGCCAAGGGCTATTTCTCCTCCTTCACATGCGGAGCCATCTGCTAAAACCTGGCCTGATATAACTTTGTCTCCAATTTTTACTATAGGTCTCTGGTTGAGGCAGGTATCTTGATTTGATCTTTGATATTTCTGAAGATAGTGGAAATGTTCATTACCATGCTCATCTTTAACTACAATCTCATTAGCGTCTACATAAGATACAGTTCCATTAACTTTTGTTATGGGCACCATTCCTGAATCTCTAGCAACTTGAGATTCTAAACCTGTACCAACTAAAGGACGTTCTGGCCTTAGCAAAGGAACGGCTTGACGTTGCATATTAGACCCCATGAGAGCTCTATTAGCATCATCATGTTCCAAGAAAGGGATAAGTGAAGTAGCAACTGAAATTACCTGAACCGGAGAGAGCTGAACGTAATCAACTTGATGAGGAGGAACTTTTTCAAAATCCTGTCTATATCTTACTGGTATTAGGTCTGCAATTATATTGCCGTCGTTATCAGTCGCGACGTCTCCTGGAGCCACCCTACACTCATCTTCTAAATCAGCAGAAAGATAAACTGGATTACCTTCCTTATTAACTTTACCGTTTTTAACTTCCCAAAAAGGTGTTTCAATAAAACCGTACTCATTAACTCTTGCGTGGGTAGCTAAAGAATTTATGAGTCCTGCATTAGGACCTTCAGGAGTCTCGATAGGACATAATCTGCCATAATGTGAAGGGTGAATATCTCTTACTGCAAAGCCTGCTCTTTCTCGAGTTAACCCCCCTGGACCTAATGCTGAGATTCTTCTCTTATGTGTTAATTCAGCTAATGGGTTAGTTTGATCCATGAACTGACTTAATTGACTGGAGCCAAAAAATTCCTTTATGGCAGCAACCAAAGGTTTGGGATTAACAAGTTGCGCAGGAGTTAAAGAATCTGTTTCTCCTACAGTCATTCTTTCTTTAATAATTCTCTCTAGACGATTAAGTCCAACCCTAACTTGATTTTGAAGAAGTTCTCCTACAGATCTAACCCTTCGATTACCAAGATGGTCAATATCATCCAAACTAGCGCCTCCAATATCTAATTCAAGATTAATTAAATAATCAATGGTAGAAAGGACATCTTCATGGGTAAGTGTTCTCACATCGTCTGGGACGGTAAGTCTCAATTTTTTATTTATTTTATATCTACCAACTCGGCCTAAATCATATCTTTTGGGATCAAAGAACCTACTGTGTAATAGCTGTTGTCCCCCAGAAACCGAAGGTGGTTCACCAGGACGTAGCTTCTTGTATAGCTCAAGTAATGCCTGATCTTCTGAATTAATACCCTCGTCGTTAGCTGACTCAATTGAGGTTTGATAAAACTCGGGATGCCTTAGTTTATCTACCACATCATTATCTGAAAGACCCATAGCTCTCATAAGCACATGAGCATTAATTTTTCTAGTTTTATCAACTCTCACATAAAGCAAATTATTTTTGTCAGTCTCAAATTTTAACCATGCTCCCCTATTTGGGATAACGCTAGCGTTATAAGTTCTTCGGCCATTTTTATCCAGTTCATCTTTGAAATATACTCCAGGACTACGAACAATTTGATTAACAATAACTCTTTCGGCACCATTAATAATGAAAGTTCCTCTTTCAGTCATTAATGGTAGTTCGCCAATAAATACTTCTTGTTCTTTAATTTCCCCTGTCTCTTTGTTAATTAATCTGCAAATCACATACATCTGGGATGCAAATGTAGCATCTCTTCTTTTGGCTTCCTCAACATTATGCCTAGGTCTTTTTAACCTGTACTCTTCACCAACAAAATGTAATTCTAGTTTACCTGTGTAATCAGAAATAGGGGAAAAATTTTGTAATTCTTCTATTAAACCCTTTTCCAAAAACCATTTAAAGCTTGCTCTTTGTACTTCAACTAAATCTGGTAGATAAGTAGCTGTTTTTGCTACCTGTAAAGCGCTACTGCTCATCCAAGAAACCTGCGATTTTGTGAGATTTACTATTTACTTTTAATCTACTCAATAAATAGTTCTTTAACCTTACACTTAACAATGAGATCATCAATTAAATCTCGATTTCAACAAAAAAATTATCTAATAAAGGAGAATTAAATTTTATTTAATGCTGATAAATCATTAACTGCGTTTGTTAAAGTCCAAAAATTAAGAAAAATTTCCAGTAATTCCTAATACTAACAGCTTCTGCACCTTCTTAACAAGTCAAATTTAAACAAATCTTCAGCATTCTTATATGACTGTCTAGCAATTGTGGTTAATTCAGTAGATCTTAAATCTGCTATATAATCGGCAACATTTTCAACAAACGCAGGTTCATTTCTTTTACCTCTATGAGGGACAGGAGCTAAAAATGGTGAGTCAGTTTCAATTAAGTATTTATCATTTGGAACTATTTTTGCACACTCATGAATTTCATGTGCTTTTGGGAACGTAACTATACCACTAAAACTAATATAAAATCCAAGATTCAAGAATTGCTTCATTTCTTTTGGAGTTCCTGTCCAACAATGAAGTACACCATCAGGACATTTTCCTTTTTTAGAGAGATCACTACATATTTCAATCATTTCATTCGCAGCATCTCTGCAATGGATAATTACGGGCAATTGTAGTTCATGAGCTAACTCCATTTGCGGAATAAGTGCTTCCATCTGCTGAGTTTTATTTTCATTTTTAAAAAAATCCAGGCCTAATTCTCCAATAGCTACAACTCGTCTATCTTCTATAGCTGATTTTCTTAGAAGAGATTTTGAACTTTTTTCCCATTTTTCTGCTTCTAACGGATGCAAACCAACTGAATAGTAAATTTCATCAAATTCATGGGATATTTTTTTCAGCTTTGGAATTTCTGTTAATTCACAGCAAGCATGAACTAATTTTTTTACACCTTTTGAACGCAATCTTAAAACAACATCTTCAAGATCACTCTCAAAATTTTCAAATATTAAATGACAGTGAGAGTCTATGAGTTCTATATCGCTCATAATTATGATCTGTCTTGTTACTTAGTGGTAAGAGTAGTTTTTACAAATTTGTTGATTTTCGATTTTCTATTAGCACCGTTGTTCTTGTGAAGAACATTTTTTTTAACTGCTTTATCAATTAAGCTGAAAGCCTCATTAAGACTTGTTTTTACTAAGTTTTTATTATCCTCATTAGGGTTTTTTTTATATTTTTCGCAATTCTCTAAGGTTTTTTTGGTTAGAGTCCTAACTGTAGATTTATATGATTTATTAATTAATCGATTTCTTTCTGCAATTTGTATTCTCTTTTTTGCTGATTTGTTATTGGCCACTGAGGGTGCATAAATAGAAGATTCTTATCATAACAAATAGATCGTCTACTAATCAATCATATATAATTTAGAAGATATTAAAATGGGTTTTGAGCCTTTCTATTTGAAAAAGTCAAGCAAATGAAGATCATAAATGATAAAAAAGAAGCTATTGAAGAATTAAAAAGGATTTCTACTCGAACTAATTCAGATAATGTTAATAATAGGATTAATAAAATTGTTGAAGAAATACTTCAAGAGGTTAAATTTTATGGAGATATAGCGGTAGAAAAATATACCAAAAAATTTGATGGTTTCGACCCTTGCCCTATGCAAGTGAAGAGGGATGAAATAAAAAATGCATGGGATGAACTCGATAATAATTTGAAGCACTCACTTGTGGCAGCGCATAAAAGAATTCAAAAATTCCATGAGAAAGAAATTCCTCAATCTTTCACTATAAAAGGTGAATATGGTGATACCGTCCAAAGAAGATGGAGACCAGTAAAAAAGGCAGGTATTTATATTCCTGGAGGTAGAGCTGCTTATCCAAGTACAGTATTGATGAATGCTATACCTGCAAAAGTAGCAGGAGTAGAAGAAATTATAATGGTATCTCCTGGGAATAAAGAAGGGAAAATAAACAAAACTGTTTTAGCTGCAGCTCACTTATCAGGGATCAATAAAGTATTTAGAATTGGAGGAGCTCAAGCAATTGGTGCTTTAGCATTTGGCACAAATCAAATCAATAAAGTTGATGTTATTTCAGGTCCAGGGAATATATATGTCACAACTGCGAAAAAACTCATTTATGGCTCTACAGGGATTGATTCTTTAGCTGGTCCAAGTGAAATATTAATCATTGCAGATGAAACAGCGCAAAGCACTCATATAGCATCTGACTTACTAGCGCAAGCAGAACATGATCCATTAGCTTCATCAATACTTCTAACTACATCAAAGAAACAGGCAAAAGAAGTTTTACAAGAACTTTATAAAAAAATAGATGATCATCCAAGAAAAGAAATTTGCATGCAATCTATAAAAAATTGGGGGTTAGTAGTGATTTGCGAGGATTACGAATCATGTATTGAACTAAGCAATAACTTTGCGCCGGAACACCTAGAAATTCTTACTAAAGATTCAAAAAAAATTCTTGCGAGAATAGATAATGCAGGAGCGATATTTTTAGGAAAATGGACCCCAGAAGCTGTTGGAGATTATCTTGCTGGACCAAATCATACTTTACCTACTTCAGGAAATTCTAGATTTAGCGGTTCTTTAGGAGTTGAAACTTTTATGAAAAATACTTCAATAATAGAATTTAATGAAGAAAGTTTAAAAGTTAATAGCCTTGATATTATAAATCTTGCTAAAAGTGAGGGCTTATACAGCCACGCTAACTCTGTAGAAATAAGATTTGAAGATTAGCTAGCTCTCGAGGGTGAGTAAACCACTGGAACGTTGTCTTCAATTTTACCAACTAATACTTTGTCTGTAAGATCAACAAATAATCCATTTTCTAATACTCCTGGAATATTATTAATCTTCATTTCAATGTCTTTTGGATTCTCAATACCATTATTGAATAATATATCTAGGATAAGGTTCCCTTGGTCAGTAACAACTGGACCAGCTTTTTTAGTAGCCATTCTTAAAGAAGAACTGCCATTCATTTCTGAAATGACTTCCTGAACTTGCTTCCAAGCATTAGGAAGAACTTCTACAGGTAAAGGGAAAGATTGATTTAGATTTTGTACAAGTTTAGTTTCATCAACAACTATCAACAATTGATTAGCCTTAGATGCCACTAACTTTTCTCTAACATGGCATGCTCCTCCTCCTTTTATTAATTGAAATCTTGGATCAACTTCATCTGCTCCATCAATAGCTAAATCAATTTGAGATACAGAAGCTAAATCGATAAGTGGGATATCCAATTCAAGCGCCAATACTTCTGATTGAAAAGAAGTCGCTACACCTCTTATATTTTGAAGTTTTTCAGAACGTATTTCATCCGCAAGGCGTTTTATCATCAACGCAGCTGTAGATCCGGATCCTAATCCGAGAATCATGTCACTCTTCACTTCTCGTATTGCTGCATCAGCAACTACTTGTTTCATTTGAGTTTGTGAATCCAAAATCTTTTTATCTAATCGTTATAGATTATTAAATTTCAATGGGTGATTTATGTCAAACCTGGAAGAGGTTCTGGTTTGATATTTATCTGTATTTCTTTATTATCTCTCAAAATATTTAAAAGAAATACTTTTCCTATCTGAGCTTTTTCTACTTCATCAAGTAAAGTTTTAGGTTCATTTATAGAGATATTTTCGGCTGCTATTACTAGATCGCCTCTTCTTAAACCAGCCTTTTCAGCAGGGCTATTAGGTATGACTGATTGAATTAGAGCTCCGTTTCTTTCAGGTAATTGAACTAACGAATTGGGATCTCGATTATGTTCTTTAGCAATTCTAGGATTTAAAGAAATTAATTGTACCCCTAAATATGGATGAATAACTTCCCCATTTTTAAGAAGCTGATCCGCAACACTTTTAGCTAAATTGATGGGGATAGCAAAACCTAAACCAGCTCCAGGACCACTTCTTACTAATGTATTAATTCCTATTACCTCACCATTAGAATTTATGAGTGGCCCTCCAGAATTTCCTGGATTTATTGCCGCATCAGTCTGAATAAGATCCAGCCTTTTATCTGAAAACCCTAAACTATTTATATCTCTATGGAGGCTACTAACAATCCCTAGGGTAACTGTTTTTTCAAGACCATAAGGAGTACCAAGAGCTATTGCCCAATCCCCAACTTCAAGATCCTCAGAATTTCCAAGTGGCGCAAAATCGGAATAAGTATCTTCATCAATTTTTACTAAAGCAAGATCAGTTACTGTATCTGTGCCCAAAACTTCGCCGTCACAAATAGATCCATCTGCCAAAGTAACTGAAACATTATCAACTCTTTCTACGACATGAGCGTTTGTAAGAACCAAACCATTTTCATTAATGAGAACCCCAGAACCTTGTCCTCTCTCTCTTTCAGGAGTAATTCCTTGCTCGCCAAGTAAGTCCCTAAGTAAAGGGTCAAGTAAAGTAGGATCAAATTGTTGCCTCTCTACCAATCGCTCAGTATCAATTTTTACAACTGCAGGACCAATATTTTTAACTGCGGATGATACGAAATTATGATTCTCAAAAGAAGTTAAAGCTAAAACTTCGGCATTTTGAAAGAAATTGAGTATGCAAAAACAGATAATAAAGAATACTTGGATTAAATTAATAAATTTAATCTTGAGATACTTCATTTCATTAATAGTTTTTGTTTTATTTGATAAATCTAATTGAAGAAAGAGAATATTGTTGTTTTTTTGTTTACATCCATAAAATGCAAATTTATAAATTTTTCTATAGAAAAAACTTCTTAATGTGTGAAAATAAATTTTAAATGAATTTAAAAATAAATTTGAATAAAGAAAACAAAAGTAAACTAGAAGCCTTACTAGATAAAGTTGCTAATGAGCGGAATTTAGAAATCTGCGGTTTAAATATTCAAACTAATCAAAATCCAATTGTTATTGAAATAACTATAAGAAGAACTGATGGGGATGACATTTCCTTAGATGATTGTGCGCTATTTAATACCCCAGCATCTGACGAAATAGAAAAATCAAATCTTTTAAATTGTTCATATGTCTTAGAAATTAGTAGTCAAGGGGTCAGTGATGAACTAACCTCAGAAAGGGACTTCAAAACTTTTAAAGGTTTTCCAGTTAATGTTGAGTTAAACCAAAAGAATTCAAAAATAAAATTTCTGAATGGTTTACTTTATGAAAAGTCTAAAGATTATTTAGCCATTAACATAAAAGGTAAGATTAAAAAAATCCCTTTTGATGAAGTACTAAAAATTAGTCTTTGTACATTAAAAGATTAATTATTTTCAACCATTATTCAAATCCCCATCATAGATGGCATTAGTTATTCTCCCAGGTTTAAACAATCTCATTGAAGACATTAGTGAGGAAAAAAAGTTACCTCCTAATATCGTGGAATTAGCCTTACGCGAAGCATTATTAAAAGGATACGAAAAATATAGAAAAACTTTTTACATTGGAGTTAACCAAGATCCATTTGATGAAGAATATTTCAGTAATTTTGATGTTGGACTAGATCTAGATGAAGAAGGTTATAGGATATTATCGAGTAAAATAATTGTTGAAGAAGTTGAGAGCGAAGATCATCAAATATCTCTTGTAGAAGTTAAACAAGTAGCTGATGATGCGCAAATAGGCGACACAGTTGTTTTAGACGTTACTCCAGAAAAAGAGGATTTTGGGCGCATGGCTGCTTCAACAACAAAGCAAGTTTTAGCCCAAAAATTAAGAGATCAACAACGAAAAATGATCCAAGAAGAATTTGCGGATTTGGAAGATCCTGTTTTAACTGCAAGAGTTATAAGATTTGAAAGACAATCAGTAATTATGGGAGTTAGTTCGGGTATTGGTAGACCTGAAGTAGAGGCCGAACTTCCCAAGAGAGATCAATTACCAAATGATAATTATAGAGCGAATGCAACTTTCAAAGTATTTTTGAAAGAAGTTAGCGAAATTGCAAGAAAAGGGCCGCAACTTTTTGTAAGTAGAGCAAATGCTGGTTTAGTGGTTTATTTATTTGAAAATGAAGTCCCAGAAATTCAAGAAGGCACAGTGAAAATTGTTGCTGTTTCAAGAGAAGCCAACCCTCCTTCAAGAGCTGTTGGGCCAAGAACAAAAGTAGCTGTTGATAGTGTCGAAGAAGAAGTGGACCCTGTAGGTGCCTGTATTGGAGCTAGAGGAGCACGAATTCAACAAGTAGTAAATGAATTAAGAGGAGAAAAAATTGATGTTATTAAATGGTCGTCTAATCCAATACAGTATATTTTAAACTCTTTAAGTCCTGCGAAAGTCGATCAAGTAAGAATTGTAGACCCAGCAGGTCAACATGCGCACGTACTAGTTCCACCTGATCAATTAAGTCTCGCAATTGGTAGAGAAGGTCAAAATGTAAGACTTGCCGCAAGATTAACTGGTTGGAAGATTGACGTTAAAAACTCACATGAATACGATCAGGAAGCAGAAGATGCTGTAGTCTCTGAATTAATCATTCAAAGGGAAGAAGAAGAGAATCTCCAGAGAGAAGCTGAAATAAGATTAGAAGCAGAACAAGCTGAGCGTGCGGCAGAAGATGCAAGATTAAGAGAGCTTTATCCCCTTCCCGAAGATGAAGAAGAATATGGAGAGGAACAATACGAAGGAGAAGAATTCACAGATAATGATCAATTAGAGACTGTTCAAGATACTGAGATATCTGCCAAAGAGGAGAAAAAACGGTGACACAACAAATCCCTGTTTTGCGTGTATGCATTTCATGTAGAAAAACATATGACCGGAAAGATCTTTTAAAGATTACCAAAGATTATAAGCAAGGCATCATGCTTCAAAAGGGAATGGGGAGATCAGCTTACATTTGCAAGTCAAAAAAATGCTACTCAGATTCCAAGATCAAAAAAAAGCTTCAAAAAGCTTTAAAAACAATTTTAAAGCCTGAATTTATTGAAATTTTTGAAAAAGAAATTACAAGCTACAATAACTATCCCCATTAAGGGAATATAATTAAATTAAATCCTCTTCAATTCCAAAAGAGTACAAATCAGATTAAATGACTATCAGCGATAAAATCAGAATTTATGAACTTTCCAGAGACTTAAATCTGGAAAATAAAGATATATTGGATGCCGCTCAAAAACTTTCAATTTCAGTAAAAAGCCACAGCAGTTCAATTAGTGCAGAGGAAGCAAAAAAAATAAAAAATCTTATTAATAAAAAAAATTCAGATAAAAAAATTCTTTCTATTAAGAAACCTCCGATTAAAAAAGAAAATTATAAACAAACCAAAGAAAATGAATCTTCAGTTATCTCTTCCATGAAAGGGAAACCTCTTGAAGACAATCCAAAAAAAAAGCCATTGTTGATTAAACCTCTTAATAAACCTGAGAGTCAAAAAATAATTTCAAATAAACCTACAATTCTTAATAAACCCACAAATACCAACAGTTCACAATCTCGAGCAAATCTTACAAATAAAAATATAAATAGTAAACCTTCAAATAAGGTAAACCAAGATAAAAAAACTTTTACAAATAACACAACCCCACCTATCAAAAGTCCGGCAAAACCACCTATTCAACTAATTGCAAAGCCTAAAAATATTAATAATAATGTTAAATCCAATGAATCTTCCCAGAACATCTCAAGTGCAGGGGATAAAAGACGACTATCAAATAAACCTGATCAAAATACGAACAAACCTACAACAAAAATTTTTAATAATAGAATGAAAACTCCTGAGCTTGTAGGAGCTCCAATAAGAAGGGAAGATCCAAAAATAAATTCTAATAAGCAAAATAACAATAAGCAAAACATTGCTTTTAAACAAACTGTCTCAAACAGACCTGGTTCTCCCAATAGACCTGGCATGCCCAATAGGCCTGGTTTAAGAAACAAACCTTCAGATCAAGGCAGACCTGGCTCATTTAATAGGCAAGGCAATCCCAATAGAACTGGTTCTCCCAATAGACCTGGCATGCCCAATAGGCCTGGTTTAAGAAACAGATCTTCAGATCAAGGCAGACCTGGTTCATTTAATAGGCAAAGCGATCCCAGTAGAACTGGTTCTCCCAATAGAACTGGTTCTCCCAATAGACCTGGCATGCCCAATAGGCCTGGCATGCCCAATAATAGGCCTGGTTCTAAATTCAATGGCCAAAATTCCTCTGGGATAAAGAAGCCAGTATCACCTAACGAACTTTTACAACTTCAAAAAAATAGTAACTCTGAGAAAGACAATCTGGGTAAAAAGAATAATGCAAAACAAAATATCGATGCACTTAAGCAGAAGGCGAAAGCGCCTAATAGTCGTCCAAATGCTACTCCAAGTTCCAAAAAACCTCCTCATAGAGCATTTTCAAATAGTTCAAAGAAACCTGGAAAGACAGACTGGGATGATAGCGCAAAACTTGAAGCATTAAGAAGTAAAAATCCGCAAAAACAAAGACAGAAAGTTCATATTATTGGTGAAAATGATGATTCATTAACATCTGAAACCAGTGGATATTCAGGCGAGAAAATTTCAATTTTATCAGCAAGTCTGGCACGTCCTAAGAAAGAAAAGTCTGAAGAAACTAAATCTCAAAAATCTATCAAACAATTTAAGAAGAAGAAAAAAGAGACCACAAGACAAAGGCAGAAAAGGAGAGCAATGGAATTAAAGGCTGCCAAAGAGGCCAAACAAGTAAGACCTGAAATGATAATAGTTCCCGAAGATAATTTAACTGTTCAAGAATTAGCTGATAAATTAAGCCTTGAAAGTTCTGAAATAATAAAATCTCTTTTCTTCAAAGGCATAACGGCAACTGTTACTCAATCACTTGACTTAGCAACTATCGAAACAGTAGCAGAAGAATTTGGGGTGCCTGTTTTACAAGATGATATCCAAGAAGCTGCTGAGAAAACAGTTGATATGATTGAATCTGATGATATTGATAATCTAATAAGAAGACCACCTGTTATTACAGTGATGGGTCATGTAGATCATGGCAAAACAAGTCTTTTAGATTCCATTAGAGAATCAAGAGTAGCTTCGGGGGAAGCAGGAGGCATCACTCAACACATAGGAGCTTATCAAGTTGAATTTGAACATGAATCACAAAAGAAAAAATTAACTTTTCTTGATACCCCTGGTCATGAAGCCTTTACTGCAATGAGAGCAAGGGGTACAAAGGTTACAGATGTAGCTGTTCTTGTAGTTGCTGCAGATGATGGTTGTAGACCTCAAACACTGGAAGCCATTAGTCATGCAAGAGCTGCAAAAGTACCAATTGTCGTTGCAATAAATAAAATTGATAAAGAAGGGGCTTCTCCAGACAAAGTAAAGCAGGAACTATCAGAAAAAGATTTAATTGCTGAAGATTGGGGAGGCGATACAGTGATGGTTCCAGTAAGTGCAATCAAAAAACAAAACATTGATAAATTACTCGAAATGATCTTATTAGTTTCAGAGGTAGAAGATCTACAAGCTAACCCTGATAGATTTGCAAAAGGTACTGTGATTGAGGCCCACCTAGACAAAGCAAAAGGACCTGTGGCTACTTTGTTAGTACAAAATGGAACCTTGAAATCTGGAGATGTTTTAGCTGCGGGTTCAGTCCTTGGAAAAATTAGAGCAATGGTTGATGAACATGGTAATAGAATCAAAGAAGCAGGGCCATCATTCCCAGTGGAAGCCCTAGGCTTCAGTGAAGTACCCACTGCAGGGGATGAATTCGAAGTTTACCCTGATGAGAAAACTGGTCGAGCCATTGTCGGAGAAAGGGCAACAGATGCTAGAGCCACAAAATTAGCTCAGCAAATGGCCTCTAGAAGAGTCAGCTTATCATCCTTATCAACTAAAGCAAATGATGGAGAACTTAAGGAGTTAAACTTAATTCTCAAGGCAGATGTTCAAGGTAGTGTTGAAGCGATATTAGGATCACTAGAACAGTTGCCAAAAAATGAGGTTCAAGTCAGAGTCCTACTTTCTGCTCCAGGAGAAATAACTGAGACAGACATCGATCTCGCTGCTGCATCTGGATCGGTAATCATTGGATTTAACACCTCATTGGCTTCTGGAGCGAAGAGAGCAGCTGATGCTAATGACGTTGATATAAGAGAATATGAAGTAATCTATAAACTCTTAGAAGATATTCAGTTGGCCATGGAAGGGCTACTTGAACCCGATCTTGTCGAAGAATCATTAGGTCAAGCTGAAGTTAGAGCAACTTTCGCAGTTGGTAAAGGAGCTATTGCGGGCTGTTATATACAAAATGGCAAATTACAAAGGAATTGTTCTCTGAGAGTTATTAGATCAGAGAAAGTAATATTTGAGGGTAATTTAGACTCTCTAAAAAGAGCTAAAGATGATGTAAAAGAAGTAAACACAGGGTTTGAGTGTGGAGTTGGCTGCGATAAATTCTCTTCATGGATTGAAGGAGATGTAATAGAAGCATTCAAATTTGTCACTAAAAAGAGGACCTTATCACAATAATTAAACATCTAGCTTATTAATCTTTATTTCTGTCAAAGATTAATAAAGTGGGAAATATTATACAAGCACCCAACTGTATGAGAAGATTATTTTGCTGCAATTCAGTTCCGCTTGCAATTCTCGAAAGCATTATTATAAGTCCCAAAAATGCAGAACCGCTAAAAGCTATCCACAAGATTCTTCTCAATCCTTTGAAAGGAGCTTGAGATTCCTTTAATAATTTCTTTTTCAATTCAGGATCTATTTTTGACATAAATTTTTTCAATTATAAAATTAAGTCTATACGAAAAATTCAATATTTAATTTGGCCGGTATAGCTCAGCGGCAGAGCAACTGTCTCGTAAACAGTAGGTCATTGGTTCAATTCCAATTATCGGCACTTATAAAGCAAATTAAAATGGTTAATAAAATTTTAAAATTTAGATATCTTTGGAAATTATTTGTTTTTATTCCTCTTTTATTTTATTTTGGCAAAAGAAGTTACATTGCATTTGATGAAGGTTTTTATGCACTACAAGCTAGATGGATATTAGAAAAAGGTAATTGGACAATTCCACTTTGGTGGGATGAATATGTTTTAGATAGAACAATTGGATTACAGTTTTTAATAGCAAAGTCACAAGACTTATTCGGAAGAAATATTTTTTTTGCATATCTACCAACAACAGTCGCTTCAATATTTATGCTGTTTGCAACTTATAAATTACATGAAGAATTATTTAATAAAAAATATGCAATTATATCTCCACTAATCCTTGCTACTACATATTTATGGTTTGACTACTCACACTTAGCCACTCAAGATATTGTTTATTCAAGTTTAGTAACTATTGGTGTATTAGCTTTAGTCAAAATAAAAAGTAAAAAAAACAAATTCTATATTCTGCTTTTTGGAATTTGGATTGGTTTAGCTTTTATGATGAAAACTTTTTTAGTTTTTGTACCGTTATTATCACTCATACCATACATTTTTTTAAAAAAAAATTTTTTATTCATCAAATTCTTTTGGTTAGGACTACTAATTGGATTTATTCCTTTTTTATTCTGGACGTTTTCTATTAACCCTTATTTAGACAAAAATATTATTTTTTACTTAGTTGAAAAGTTTAACTTTCTATCAAGTAAAAATACTTTTACAAACCCTTTCTATTATTATTTCTGGAATTTACCCGTAACATTTCTACCATGGAGTTTTTTCGCAATTATTGGCACAATATACAATATTTCTCAAAATAAAGAGAATAAATATATACTTGCTTTTGTGCCCTTAATTTTGATAGCAACCCTTAGCATTTTCTCTACAAAAACACCCTACTATCCCCTTCAAATCTCATCTATTTTTTCATTAAATACTTATTTAGGAATAAAATATATATTTAATTCTTATAGATATAGTCGATTTTTTATATTTATAACTTCAAAAATAATTCCATTATTTATAGTTGCCCTAACTTTCACATATTATTTTTTCTTTAAAAATTCAATTAACTTTAATACAAAGGAAAATACATTTATAATTCTTGGATTATTATCTTTCGGCTTATCTTGGTCATTCATAAAACATAAAAATTCGTTCAAAAAAATATTAATAACTTTAATAATTGGGCCATACTTATTCACATCATTTATTTTGCAATCAGGTTTATTCACTGATAGATCTAGAGAATTAAGAGAGAAAATGGAATATGTTTCATCCCTTGATTTAGTAAAAAATCAAACGATAATGGTTGATAAAAATGGAATCAACAACTCTGAAACGCAATCAAAAATCATAAGGATTTCTTTGTTAACTCCTAAATTAGGTGGGGGATTAGAAAGTATTAATCAATTAAAAAAATCTGAATTAGCATGGACAACTGACCTTAAAACAATTAAAAGTAATGATGATTCTTTTGAAATGATATACGAAAATGATGTTTTAGATCCGTGGAAATTAATATTAAAAAAGTAAACAATCCATATATAATTAGTTGTCGTTTGTAATCTGTATTAATGAGATCTGTTAATAGTTGGAATTTAACTAATAAAAAACTTCATCAATTATTCAAAGACAATAACGAATTTATTTCTATTAAAGTCCGTGGGAATACTTGGGAGCCAATTACTAGATGGCTAAGATTAGATTCAAGAATTTTTAGAGAAACTACTAGCAAAGCAAGAATAACTTTATGCGATATCGAATCTCTAGCAGAAATTTATAACTACAGATCAATTAGATGGAAAGCAAAAAAACTAACTCCTATGCCCACTAAGGCAATTCCACAATCGATTAAAAATATTTTTCGTAAAATACCAATCATAAAACAACTAGCTTATGAACTCGAAATAGTTTTTTATAAATATAGTGAAGATATTTCTGAAGATTTAATATCAATAGTAATTCCTGCAAGAAATGAAGCTGGTAATAAAGAACTTTTAATTAATGCTTTAAATAAATTCAAAAATATACCCAATAAATTAGAAATTATATTTGTTGAGGGTAATAGCAATGATAATACATATGAGATTTTGAAAGAATTAAAAGAAAATTTCTCAAACTTCTTCAAGATATCTCTCTTAAAACAAACTTCTAAAGGGAAGAAAAATGCAGTCGTGGAAGGGTTTAATATTTCTTCAGGTGAGACCCTCGCCATAATTGATAGTGATTTTACTGTAGATATTGATGACAGTATTGCAGCAATTATGGAATCAACCAAAAATAAAAATATCCTAATTAATTGCGCCCGCACAACTTTTCCAATGGAAAAAGATGCAATGAGATGGGCAAACTATATAGGAAATAGACTCTTCGCAATTTTTCTATCAATTCTCATAAATAAGCCAGTATCAGATTCACTCTGTGGAACAAAAGTTTTTTCAAGAAAATTCTTTAAACTTATGAAAGAGAACGGAAGTTGGGATTCCAAGTCTGACCCATTTGGAGACTTTACAATAATATTTGAAGCTGCGAACAATAACATTAAAATACTAAATTACCCTGTCAGGTATTACGCTAGGAAATCTGGAGCACCAAATATATCTAGATGGGTAGATGGATTAAAACTTCTCAAAGTATGCTGGATTTATATGATTTCTGATATCTGAATTAAATAAAATTTCGCATGTATTTTCTTAGGATTTTTAATTTCTCCAAATTAGTAATAAAGTAGTTAGATTCATAAAGGAAATAAATTCATTAAATTTCATGACATGAATTTTAATTTGAAGCTCGAAAAATTAAATAAAAGAAAATACCAAAGAAAGAACTATGGAAAAATATTAACTGTAAGATTGCCATGTAATCCAATATTTCCAATAGGTCCTATTTACTTAGCAGACCATATTCATAAGTGTTTTCCAAGTATAGAGCAGCAATTTATTGATCTAGCAATAATTCCATCTAATAAAGTTTCTAAATATTTAGCCAGAAAAATTGATCAATTTAGACCACACCTAATCATTTTTTCATGGAGAGATATACAAATTTATGCACCTGTTGATGGTAGAAGTGGAAATCCACTACAAAACTCTTTTGAAGTTTTTTACTCAAAAAATATCATTAAAAAAATTAGAGGTTCCTGGGGAGGATTACAATTAATTGCATCTCATTATGGAGAAATATATAGAAATACTTCTTTAGTCAAGATGGGACTAAAAAGAGCACAAAAATACAATAAAAATGTAAAAGTAATTTTAGGTGGTGGTGCTGTTAGTGTCTTCTATGAACAATTAGGAAATCTACTCCCAAAAGGAATTGTTATTTCAGTTGGAGAGGGAGAAAATCTCATAGAAAAAATCATTAGAGGAGATTCAATAGAGGAAGAAAGATGTTACATTGCTGGACAAAAACCTCGGAACAAATTAATACATGAACAACCTTCAGGCACTGTTAAAACTGCCTGCAACTATAAATATATTAAATCAATATGGTCTGAATTCGATTGGTATATAGAAGGTGGCGATTATTACGTAGGGGTACAAACAAAAAGAGGTTGTCCTCATAATTGTTGTTTCTGTGTATACACAGTTGTGGAGGGGAAGCAAGTTCGCGTTAATCCTGTTAAGGAAGTAATCAAAGAAATGAAGCAATTATATGATCTTGGAGTAAGGGGATTTTGGTTTACAGATGCACAGTTTATTCCAGCCAAAAAACATATTGAAGATGCAAAAACGCTTTTGCGAGCAATTAAGGACCAAGGCTGGGACGATATAAATTGGGCTGCATACATAAGAGCAGATAATATTGATGCTGAGCTTGCTCAGCTTATGGTTGATACAGGTATGAGCTATTTTGAAATAGGTATCACCTCGGGATCTCAAGAACTTGTTAGAAAAATGAGATTAGCGTATGACCTTAAAACTGTATTAAATAATTGCAGAATGCTAGTCAAATCAGGTTTCAAGAATCATGTTTCAGTCAATTATTCATTTAATGTTTTTGATGAAACGCCCAGTACTATAAGACAAACAATTGCTTACCATAGAGAATTAGAAAATATTTTTGGTAAAGGCTTAGTTGATCCAGCTATATTCTTTATAGGTTTGCAACCTCACACTCTTCTTGAGAAGTACGCCCTGGAACATAAAATTCTGAAGCCAAATTATAATCCAATGAGCATGATGCCCTGGACAGCGAGAAAACTTCTTTGGAATCCAGGCTCACTAGGGGAAAAACTTGGTCAGGTTTGCTTAGAAGCTTTTGATAATCCAGAAGACGAATTTGGCAAAACAGTTATTGACATTCTTGAAAGAGAATATGGAAAGTCCTCCTTAAAAGATTCCCTAAAAGTCCCTCCTCTATCAGAAAGGAAATTAACTCATTCTAATTAATAATTACAATCGTTATTAATCCTCTTTCTCAATTGAACTAGAAATCCCTTTAGATTTTAATGATTCTGAGTAGAATTCTGCAGGCTCTAAATCACATACAATTACTAAACCTATACCCGTATTATGTGCTTCAAGCATTATGGCAATAGCATCTTGTTCGCTTAATTGCGGCACAACTTCTCGAAGTGAAATAGTGACATACTCCATAGAATTAACTGGGTCATTATGAAGTAAAACCTTATATTTTGGAGATTTATTTTTTAATTCAGCAGGTTTCTTTTCAATCACTGCTGAATTATTATTTACACCTTGTTCTAACTTTATAGATAGCATTAAATTTATTAAAGTTTAAATTATACTAATTAATTATATATTAATTATTCTTTCCATTGCATCAAGGACGTTTGATCGTGAGTTAAATGCTGACAAGCGAAAATAACCCTCTCCTGCCAATCCAAATCCGCTCCCAGGTGTTCCCACTACGCTAACTTTTTGGAGAAGGAAATCAAAAAAATCCCAAGATGTCATTTGATCTGGAACTTTAATCCAGATATAAGGAGCATTGTCCCCACCATAAACTTTATATCCTGAATTTTGAAGTTTATTTTTCATTATTTTTGCATTTTCCATATAAAAATCAATTAAACCTCTAACCTGTTTCTTCCCTTCAAGAGAATAAACAGCCTCTGCTCCTCTCTGAACCACATAACTTACTCCATTGAACTTTGTAGATTGTCGCCTATTCCAAAGAGGCCATAACTCTATTTCCTCATTTGTTGAGCTCAAACCTTTAAGATTTTTAGGTATTACTGTAAAAGCACATCTAACTCCAGTGAATCCTGCATTCTTTGAAAAAGATCTAAATTCAATAGCACAATCCTTTGCACCCTCAATCTCATATATTGAATGTGGAATATCATTATCTTGAATAAATGCTTCATAAGCTGCATCAAAAAGTATTAGGGATTTGTTTTGAAGAGCATAGTCAACCCACTTTTTCAATTCTGCTTTATTAATCGTTGCTCCAGTCGGATTATTAGGAAAACAAAGATATAAAATATCAACTTTTTTTTCAGGTAGTTCTGGCAAAAAGTTATTCCCCTCGTTTATTGCGAGATACGTCAATCCTTGATAAGTTCCATTTTCAAGAGCATCTCCAGTTCTGCCTGTCATAACGTTACTATCTACATAAACAGGATAAACAGGATCTGTTACAGCAATTGAATTATCTTTGCCAAGAATATCTAAAATATTGCTACTATCGCATTTAGAACCATCTGAAATAAAGATTTCTTCAGGTGCAATTTGACAGCCTCTCGAAATAAAATCATGCTCAGATATTTTTTCTCTCAGCCAAGAATAACCTTGTTCTGGTCCATAACCTCTGAAACCATCTATGGTGCCCATATCTTCTAAAGCCTTACTCATAGCTTCTATGCATGCTCTAGGTAATGGTTCAGTAACATCTCCAATACCTAGCTTAATAATTTCAACACTTGTATTTGAATTAGAATATATTTTTACCCTTTTAGCAATTTCAGGAAATAAATAGCCTGCTTTGAGTTTTAAATAATTTTCGTTTACTTGAACCACTTTAGTTAAATATTGCACCAATATTAGAATAATGTATTAACGTGCTTTAAGGGTGATTAAATGTTAATATTATTTTAGTTATGGTTAATTTAAGAGATGATCATAGCTGTGAAATCAATTTCAATTAGTTTGAAAATCGTTTAAAGCTTTATAAATAGCAGAATTCAATCACTATTAACTTTATTAATTTTTCAAAAGTAAACAATAAAAGCTACAAAAAATTGCTCTATTAAAAGACGAAACCTTATTCTTTAATTTAGACGATTTTCAAAATCCAAATCATTCAGAATCAATTATATGTCTCAGCAAATTATCATCGCTGAGCAGGCTCGAATAGCAGCACTACTCACAGATGATCGTGTTGATGAATTAATCGTCGCACAAGGTCAATATCAAATTGGCGATATTTTTTTAGGAACAGTTGAAAATGTTCTCCCTGGCATTGATGCCGCTTTTATTAATATTGGAGAAAGTGAAAAAAATGGATTCATCCATGTTTCAGATTTAGGTCCACTTCGACTTAAAAAAGGGGCATATGGAATAACTGAATTACTAGAACCAAAACAAAAAGTTTTAGTACAGGTAATAAAGGAACCCACAGGATCTAAAGGTCCTAGACTAACAGGAAGTATTTCAATCCCAGGAAAATATTTGATTTTACAGCCATATGGCCAAGGCGTAAATATTTCAAGAAAAATAAATACAGAAACAGAACGAAGCCGTTTGAAAGCTCTTGGAGTTTTAATAAAACCACCCAGCACAGGCTTATTATTTAGAACAGAGGCTGAAAAAATAAAAGAAGAACTCCTAATTGAGGATCTAGAACAATTAATTCAACAATGGGAAAATGTACTAAAAGTTTCTGAAGCTTCTAATCCGCCAAATTTAATAAAAAGAGATGATGATTTCTCTCTTAAAATCCTAAGAGATCATATTAAAGAATCAACTAAAAGCATAATTATTGACAGTAAATTTTCAGTTGCAAGGGCAAAAGATTTTTTAATAAATTATGAATCTGATATAGATATTGAATTTCACGATAATAGTTTAAACCAACATATTTTCGAAAAGTACGAAATTAAGAAAACAATTCAAAAAGCGCTCCAACCGAGAGTTGATCTTCCTTCGGGAGGTTATATCATTATCGAACCTACAGAAGCTTTAACAGTAATCGATGTAAACTCTGGATCATTTACAAGATCCGCAAACTCAAGACAAACCGTTTTGTGGACTAACTGCGAGGCAGCAGTTGAAATCTCAAGGCAAATGAAATTAAGAAATATTGGTGGAGTTATAGTAATAGATTTTATCGATATGGAATCTAGAAGAGATCAATTTCAGTTACTTGAGCATTTTTCCTCAGCAATAAAAGATGATTCTGCTAGGCCTCAAATAGCTCAGCTTACTGAATTAGGCTTAGTAGAGTTAACCAGAAAAAGACAAGGTCAAAATATATATGAATTATTCGGTAAAAAATGTTCTACATGCGATGGTACCGGACATGTAGAAAATATATTAAATTACGGAATTTCTAACTTAAAAATTAAAAATATAGAAAATAAATCTAATCAATCAAACAATCTAAAATCTTTTGATATAGATACTCCTCAATCAACTGATGAAAAGGGGAAAATAATTGAAAAGGAATTATTTAACTCAAAAGAACTAAGTAAAGATAATTCCTTTAATAAAAAAGAAAAAGAAAATGATAATGATAATTTGAACCAATCAAATTCAAAAGAAAAAAACATAATAACAGTTAATCTTACAAATGAAGAAAAAATTGTTTTCAGTGAATTAGGTATTAATCCACTAATAAAGTTAGGTAAAGAATATCTCACCAGCAATAATTTTGTGCTTTTAAAAGAAAGTAATAAAGAAACGGAAAAACCCTTAGATAATAAAAAAACCAAAGCAAAACAAATTAAAAAAATCTCAAAATCGAGAGAAGAAAAGATTCAAATTAACATTGAAGCAAATGCGAATTCTAAAGATAAATCAACAAGTAAAACTAATGAAAATAATGAAGTTTTATCTACAGATCAAAAGGACGAAATTGAACTTACAGATGAGCTAAACAATGCAAGAAAAAAAAGAAGAAGATCTTCAGCAAGCATTGAATAAAGTTTTCGAAGTTGGAATAGATGAAGTTGGAAGGGGAGCAATTTTTGGTCCAGTTTTTGCAGCAGCTATAGTATTGACTGAAAAAAATAAATTTATCTTAAAACAACATGGCGTAACAGATAGTAAAAAACTAACTCCCAAAAAAAGAAAATTACTTTTACCAAAAATTTTATTTCTCTCTTCAGATTATGGAATTGGGCAATCTTCAGCCAGAGAAATAGATAAGTTAGGTATCAGAGTTGCGACAGAACTTTCAATGATAAGGGCTTTAAAAAAATTAAAAGAAAAGCCATCTGAATTAATAATTGATGGTCCCTTATTATTAAGGCCATGGAACGGAATTCAGAAAAACATAGTATCTGGGGACTCAAAGTTTATCTCTATAGCTTCAGCAAGCATAATTGCTAAAGTTTCTCGTGACAATCTAATGGAGAGGTTGGAAAAAAAATACTCAGGATACTTGATATTTAAAAATAAAGGTTATGGGACCAGAGAGCATCTTTCATTAATAAAAAAAAATGGAATAACTAAACTCCATAGAAAAAGTTTTTTAAAAAAATCAAATCTTATTTAATTCACACCAATCTAAAAAATCTTTTACGAGTTGCTGTTGAACTCTTGACTTTATACCCAACAGAATCCCATTCAATACCGAATGACCAGTAGATTCCAAAATTTTCCTTGGTACTAGCTTCAGTAAAGGGGGTTGGCTTACAGATACCCCAAGAAGCGCTTCACCTTCTAAACCAATATCAGTTGCTTCCAAATTCGCTTTCAAAATAAGATTAAAATCATCTATCATCCCCAAACCATCCAATGTACTTTCAAGGGCACTCATTTTTAAAATTCCATCTTTATTTTCTACCGCAATTGAGACAACAGGGTTAATATCTAATTGAAAAACCTTAAAACTTGTTACTGTATACTTATATCTACCAACTCCTTCTGGTACTAATTTTTTGGAGTCAAGCATTGCTCCAACAACTCTTTCTTCTTCCAAAAGATATTTAGAAAGATATTCTTTATTGCGTGTTACAGAAAGCTTGAGTTTCTGTTTAGCATCAAAAGACAATAGCATTTTCTATACTCCTCCAGTGCTTATTTGATCTCTTTTTTTTTTACAATTAATCATGCGCAAACAAGTTGCATATTTAGGTCCTCAAGGAACATACGCAGAAAAAGCAGCCCATATATTATCAAAGCTTGCCAATTTTCAGACACCTATATTTGTACCATGTAATGGGTTACATTCGGTCATTAAATCAATAGCGTATAAATATTGTGATGCTGCTGTAGTACCTATAGAAAATTCTGTTGAAGGGGGAGTTACAGCTACTTTAGATGCCCTTTGGAAATTTCCTGAAATTTTTATAAATAAAGCAATTGTTTTACCTATAAAACATGCATTAATTAGTGATGGAGAACTTTCAAACATTTCAGAAGTATTATCTCATCCTCAAGCGTTAGCTCAATGTTCAGAATGGTTAACTGAAAATCTTCCACATGCTATTCCTCTCCCAACAAATTCAACATCAGAAGCTGTCAATATGATAAAGGGGAGTAAATTCAGAGCTGCTATCGGTTCAAAATCGTTAATTCAAATCGGAGGACTTAAAGAATTAGCCTTTCCTATTAATGATGTTCCAGGCAATTGCACTAGATTTGTTTTATTGAGCAATGAATCAAATTCAAGTTTAGCTAATATTGCCAGTTTTGCTTTCTCATTAATTTCAAATAAACCTGGTGCTTTGCTAAAAGCTTTAAATTATATTGCAGATTTTGGATTTAATATGAGTAAAATTGAATCTAGACCTTCAAAAAGAGAATTAGGCGAATACATAATTTATGTTGATTTAGAAATCAATAATCAAAATAACACTAAATATTTTCTTGAATTAAAAAATAAGTTAAAGCCACTCTGCAAGAATTTTGTTGATTTTGGAAATTATTTTTCTGAAAATGTTGAACTGGATTAATTTATCCTCTACATTTAAAGACTCCAAACTCCATTAAACCTTTTTTAAATGCCCAATTCATGAGAAGTATTGTTGGAATCTCTCTAATTGACTTCACTATCGCAAATGGGCCAAGTGACAAAATTACCAAGGGTCTTCGAATGCCTTCAATAATGGAGTCGTACCATGAAGGATTTGTATGATAATTCCAATTTTCAGAAATAACCCTTCCTGAACTATTTTCGTTAGTTCTAAGAATGTTACTGAATGCGTTAATGCAAATAAAATTAGGATGTACCCATTGTTCAAGTAATTGTTTAAGAACTAACTTTTCAAAAAATGATGGGGGGTATGCCTCGAGGTCTCTCGAGTTCCAATCAGCCAATGCCAAATACCCTCCTGGTCTAAGAATTCTCAGCATTTCATCAGCAAACCTTACTTTATCATTCATGTGCGCACCAGCCTCAACACTCCAAACAGCATCAAATGATCCATCTTCAAATTGCAAATCCAAAGCATCCATAACTTGGAAGTTGCAATTTAGCCCATGAGGTGTAAGTTCTCTTGCTCTTTTAACTTGAGCCGGACTAATTGTAATGCCAGTGACGTTAAAACCATAATAATCTGCGAGAATCCTTGAACTGCCTCCTATGCCACACCCTACATCGAGTATTCTAGATCCTCGTGGTAATTGATCTAAGCCACTCCATTTAACTAATTCATGAACAAACTGAACTTTAGCCTTTCTAAAATCAATATTTTTTCTTCCTGAGGGATAAAAGCCCAAATGTATATGTTCTCCCCACAATCTTTCAAGTAATTTATCTTGAGTCCAAGCATCATATGCAGACGCTACTGTTTCGGAAGAGATATATTTTCTAGCATTGATTCTCCATATTATCGCTAAGACTAGAAAGAATAAAATTATTAAAAAAAAAGGTAATAATGATTCAGACATTTAATTTTCTTTTATATCAGGAAAACTCTCTTTCAATGCTGTTCTTGCTGCAAGTTGTTTTCTTGTATGATCGAGCATTTCATATTCTCTTTGCAAACGAATAAAAGTATTTCTCTCTTCAAGAAGTCTTTGCTGTTCTTCTGCAACTGGGCCGCCCAAATGAGCTCCTATCCAAAATGATAAATCCATTGGGTTGTCAGGTAATTTATCAGGTAGATTTTTCTTTGTATTAGTCAATTTACTCGTTAAGCTAATAACATCACTAAGTGCTTCTTTTACTGAATCTTTTAGAGAATCTAATTTTTGAAAGTCATCAATATTATCATCACTAATCCAACTAACCATTGCAGAACAAAATGGCGTCGAACGGGTAATTTCTAAGACTTGAAATCTTTGTTGGCCGAGAGTGATAATATTACTTCTCCCATCCTCTGCAGTTTGATGTTTTAAGATTTGTGCGCAACATCCAACGTTAGCCATACTTTTAGTAGTTGGATCCCACTTAATCACTCCAAACATAGAATCACTTTCAAGAACAGATTGGAGCATAATTCTGTATCTCGATTCAAAAATATGTAAAGGCAATACTTCTTGAGGAAAAAGGACTACTTCTGGCAAAGGAAATAAAGGTAATTCCCTTACTGAGAGTTCTCCCATACAAACCTCATATCATTTTTTTAATACTAATCAATTTAGGGCGGTTTCGGGATTTATTAAAGTTTAACTTCTATATCTACGCCACTAGGGAGATCTAACTTCATTAAAGCATCAATAGTTTTTGCAGAGGGACTGTAAATATCTATTATTCTTCTATGTGTTCTTGTTTCAAAATGCTCTCTAGAATCTTTATCAACATGTGGTGATCTTAGGACACAATAAATCTTTCTTTTTGTAGGTAATGGTATTGGACCTATTGCTGAGGCAGAAGTAGTATCAGCAGTTTGGATTATTTTGTCGCAAGACAGATCTAGCATTCTTCTATCAAATGCTTTTAGTCTTATTCTTATTTTTTGTTGTGCTATTGTTGCAGTCATAATTTCAAATAATTTATAGTGAAGGGTCATTTTTATCAATGACCCTTATCCATACACTTATATTAAGTGACTGAGGTTAAATTTTTAAAATTCAAATGTATTATTTGATTATTTTAGAAACAACTCCAGCACCGATAGTACGTCCACCTTCGCGTATGGCGAATCGCATACCTTGTTCAATAGCTACTGGACAAATTAATTCTCCAGTCATCTTAATTCTGTCGCCTGGCATAACCATTTCAACATTAGCGCCATCATCAGAGGTAAATGCGGTTATTTGACCTGTCACATCAGTTGTTCTGATATAGAACTGAGGTCTGTATCCTGCGAAGAAAGGAGTATGTCTTCCCCCCTCTTCTTTTTTGAGGACATAAACTTCTCCTTCAAATTGAGTATGAGGGGTAATAGATCCTTTCTTAACAAGAACCATTCCTCTCTCAATATCTTCTTTCTGAACGCCACGTAAAAGTAAGCCAACATTATCGCCAGCCATACCTTCGTCAAGAAGTTTTCGGAACATTTCAACTCCAGTAACAGTTGTTACTCTTGTATCTCTTATTCCAACTATTTCTACTTCTTCTCCAACCTTAACTTTGCCTCTCTCAATTCTTCCAGTAGCAACAGTTCCTCTACCAGTAATCGAGAAAACGTCTTCAACTGCCATCAAGAATGGTTTATCAACTTCTCTTTCTGGTTCAGGAATGCTAGCATCAACTGCTTTCATTAATTCCTCAATCTTTGATTCCCAAGTTGAATCTCCTTCGAGAGCTTTTAAACCAGAAACTTGAATGATAGGAATATCATCTCCAGGGAAGTCATAACTATCTAGTAGTTCTCTGATTTCCATTTCAACAAGTTCAATAATTTCTTCATCATCGACCATATCGCACTTATTAAGAGCAACTACAAGAGCAGGGACTCCAACCTGTTTAGCTAAAAGAATATGCTCTTTTGTCTGAGCCATAGGACCATCTGTAGCTGCGCAAACTAGAATAGCTCCATCCATTTGCGCGGCCCCTGTGATCATATTTTTCACATAATCAGCATGTCCTGGGCAATCAACATGAGCATAATGTCTGCCTTCAGTTTCATATTCCACATGAGCTGTATTAATAGTAATGCCACGCTCTCTTTCTTCAGGAGCACCATCAATGTCTCCATAATCTTGAGCTTGAGCTTGACCTTTTTTAGCTAATACATTTGTAATAGCAGCTGTTAGTGTTGTTTTTCCATGATCAACATGGCCAATAGTACCTATGTTGACATGTGGTTTGTTTCTTTCGAACTTCTCGCGAGCCATTTTGAATTAAAGAATCGAGGGTTTAAGAGTGTTTTGGTTTAGAGATCAGGAGTTGCCCTGATTCTTGGAAATGATAGCTTCAGCAACATTACGAGGAACTTCCTCATAATTTGCGAACTCCATTGAAAATATACCCCGACCTTGAGTCATTGATCGGAGTTGAGTGGCATAACCGAACATTTCGGCTAAGGGCACTTTGGCCTGTACCTTAGACAATCCATCATCAACAGATTGTCCTTCTACTTGACCTCTTCTGGAAGAGAGATCACCAATTACAGATCCAAGAAAGTCGTCAGGACTTTCGACCTCAACTTTCATCATAGGCTCTAAAAGGACAGGATTACATTTTTTAACCCCGTCTTTAAAAGCCATGGAACCTGCAATTTTGAAGGCCATTTCAGATGAGTCTACATCGTGGAATGAACCATCGACTAGTGTTACTTTTACATCAATGAGTGGATAACCGGCAAGAACACCAGATTCACAGGTCTCTTTCATTCCATTAGATGCAGGACCAATATATTCTTTTGGTACAGCTCCACCAACAATTTTGTTTACAAATTCAAAGCCTTTACCAACTTCAGCAGGTTCCATTTCAATGATTACATGACCATATTGACCTTTACCTCCAGTCTGTCTTGCATATTTACCTTCACCTTTAGAACTAGACCTAATAGTTTCTCTATATGAAACCTGTGGAGCGCCAATATTTGCCTCGACTTTAAATTCCCTTAACATTCTGTCAACAAGGATTTCTAAGTGCAACTCCCCCATTCCTGCAATAACAGTTTGATTTGTCTCAGGATCTGTACTTACCCTAAAGGTTGGATCCTCTTCAGACAAAGCAGTTAAAGCTTTTGATAATTTTTCCATATCACCTTTAGTTTTTGGCTCAACAGCGACTGAAATAACTGGTTCAGGGATAAACAATGTCTCCAAAACTATTGGATCTTCTGTGTTACACAAGGTGTCACCTGTAGTTGTGTTCTTAAGACCTAATACAGCCCCTAAATCCCCAGCCCTCAATTCATCAACTTCCTCTCTTTCATCAGCCTTAAGAATGACTAATCTAGAAATTCTCTCCTTAGCATCCTTAGTAGAATTCATCACATAACTTCCTTTTGAAAGAACACCCGAATACATTCTCACAAAAGTTAATTTCCCATAGGGATCTGACATAACTTTGAAAGCTAATGCACTGAAAGGAGCATTATCATCTGAAGGTCTAACATCTTCTTTGCCACTTGGCAAAATACCTTGTATTGGTTTCACATCAACTGGAGCTGGCAAGTAATCAACTACAGCGTCTAATACAAGTTGGACGCCCTTATTCTTAAAAGCTGAACCGCACAAAACAGGAACCAATCCATGTTTTAGAACCCCTTCCCTAATACCTTTTTTAAGTTGATCTTCAGATAATTCTCCTGTTTCGAGAAATATTTCTATTAACTCTTCATCATTTTCTGCAACACTTTCCATTAGCTTTAATCTCCACTCAGCAGCTTCTCCCTCCATGTCAGATGGAATTGGTGCTTCTTCAATATCAGTACCTAAATCGTTTTTGTAGAGATATGCTTTGTTCGCTACTAAATCAATAATACCTGTGAGATCACCTTCCGCTCCTATTGGTAGCTGGATAGGAAGTGCATTTGCCTTTAGTCGATCTTTAATTTGCTTATTAACCTTTAAAAAATCGGCACCAGTTCTGTCCATTTTATTAACAAACACCATTCTTGGAACAGAGTATCTATCTGCTTGACGCCAAACCGTTTCTGATTGAGGCTGCACTCCACCAACTGCGCAAAAAACAGCTATAACTCCGTCCAAAACACGCATTGACCTTTCAACTTCAATAGTAAAATCAACGTGTCCAGGAGTATCAATAATATTAATCCTATGATCTTGCCAACTAGTAGATATTGCAGCAGCAGTAATAGTTATTCCTCTTTCTCTTTCTTGAGCCATCCAATCTGTTACAGCAGCGCCATCATGAACCTCACCTATCTTATGAACCACACCTGAATAAAACAAAATTCTTTCAGTAGTTGTTGTCTTACCTGCATCAATATGAGCGGCTATACCTATGTTCCTTACTCGTTCTAGGGGAAAGTCGCGTGCCAATTTTAAAACTCCAAATAAAATAATTTTGTTAAGTGTAGCTCACCTAAAAAGCAAACTTTAATAATAATAAACTACTTAAGTACCTTTTGATGAAATTAGTATCTGTAATGTGCAAAAGCTTTATTAGCTTCTGCCATTTTATGAGTATCTTCTCTTTTTTTAACGGCACTACCAGTTTCATTTGCTGCATCCATTAACTCGCCAGCAAGTTTTTGGGCCATACTTTTTCCATTTCTTGCACGTGAGAATGTGACAAGCCATCTTAATGCCATAGCAGTACCCCTCTCTTGGCGAACTTCCATAGGTACTTGATATGTTGCACCACCAACTCTTCTAGCTCGTACCTCGACGAGAGGAGTAGCATTTTTTACAGCTGTTTCAAATAATTCCACTGCATTCCCACCTGTTCTCTCGCTTATTAAGGAAAACGCATCAGATAATATTCTTTGAGCTGTAGATTTTTTACCATGTTTCATCAATCTAGAAATCATCATTGAAGCAAGACGACTATTAAATTGAGGATCAGGAAGAACTGGTCTTTTTACTGCAGCATTACGACGTGACATGTTAAAAAAAGTGATGTTTACAAATTAATCTTTGGGTGCTTTTGCACCATATTTAGATCTGGATTGACGTCTATCTTTGACTCCAGCAGTATCTAAAGTTCCCCTTATTATATGATATCTAACTCCGGGCAAATCCTTGACTCTTCCACCCCTAAGAAGTACTACAGAGTGTTCTTGCAAATTATGTCCAATCCCAGGAATATAGGCCGTTACCTCGAAACCAGAAGTTAATCTAACCCTAGCAACTTTTCTCAAAGCTGAATTAGGCTTCTTTGGAGTTGATGTATAGACTCTTGTACATACCCCTCTTCTCTCAGGGCAAGCTTTTAATGCAGGAGATTTTGTTTTCTTTGTCAGACGTTTTCTTTCTGAACCTACTAATTGTGAGATGGTGGGCATCTATTAAACTTAGATAAAAATAAATATTTTACTATCATAACCTTTTAGGAGCACCAACTAAAAATTTTTAATTATATTTTTTCTAAAATTTGTCAAATTAAAATTCTTTGGTAAATATTCATTATCTTTAGATTTATTTTCATATTTATTTTTATAATAGAAATACATAAATAACTTAATAGAATTAAATAATCTATGGGAGAGAGTATCAAAAGAATCGTTGGCCCATATCAAGATAGTTATTCCCCAAATGGAATAATTGGGGAGAAAGATGCATGTGGAGTTGGTTTCGTAGCAAATGTTGAAGGTATAGAAAGCAACTGGATCCTTAAACAATCTCTAAAGGGGCTCAACTGCATGGAGCATAGAGGAGGATGTGGAGGAGATAGTGACTCAGGAGATGGAGCAGGCATTTTATGTTCAATTCCATGGGGATATTTAGAAGAGAAAATTAATCTAGAAAATAATCAAGAATTAAGTAGAGGTTTAGGCATGGTTTTTATGCCTAATAAAAAAGAAAAAATTGAAATATGTAAATCAATATGTGATGAAGAAGCAGAAAAATTAAAAGTCAACAAAACATCTTGGAGAACAGTACCCGTTAATAATGAAATCTTAGGTCCTTTAGCTAAAGCAAATGCTCCATTCATCTGTCAGTGGATTTTATATATAGATAAAAAGGATCATAAGGATGTTGAAAGGCTTTTATTTCAATTAAGGAAAAGAATTGAGAAAAAAATAAGAGAAACTTTCAAAAACGATGTTGGTGATTGTGAATTTTATTTTGCCTCACTAAGTTCTCAAACAGTTGTTTATAAAGGTATGGTTCGCTCTGAAATATTATCTGAATTTTATAAAGATCTAAAAGAAGAGAGTTTTAAAGTTTCATTTTCTGTTTATCATCGTAGATTTAGTACTAATACACTTCCAAAATGGCCACTAGCTCAGCCCATGAGATTTTTGGGTCATAATGGAGAAATAAATACTCTCTTAGGCAATATTAATTGGGCTAAAGCTTCAGAAACACATATAGATGATTTTTGGGGAGAGTTATCTAATGAAATCAAGCCCATTGTAGATGTAAACAAAAGTGATTCATCAAATCTTGATGCAACCCTTGAAATCAATATTCGTTCAGGTCAGCCCATTACTGACTCATTATTAAAACTTGTTCCTGAAGCATTTAGAGATCAACCAGAACTTGAGGAGAAAGAGTATATAAAAGCTTTTTATGAATATTCTGCAAGCCTACAAGAAGCTTGGGATGGTCCGGCACTCCTTGTATTTGCTGATGGAAATTTTGTCGGAGCAACGCTTGATAGAAATGGCCTAAGACCAGCAAGATATTCAATCACAAATGATGGTTTTGTAATAATGGGTTCTGAAACAGGAGTGGTAGATCTTGAAGAAGAAAGAGTAATAGAAAAAGGTCGATTAGGACCGGGACAAATGTTGGCAGTTGATTTTCATCAAAATAGAATCCTAAGAAATTGGGAAGTTAAATCTGAAGCTGCTCAAAGGCATGATTATAAAAATCTTCTCAGTAATAGAACCTTAAAAATTGAAAATAATGAATGGGTTAAAGACTGCAAACTAAAAGACCTTGAGTTGTTGCAACAACAAACTGCATACGGGTTTTCAGCGGAAGATAATGACCTTATCTTAGATTCAATGGCTTCATTAGCTAAAGAGCCTACTTATTGCATGGGCGACGACATCCCATTAGCAGTTCTTTCATCTAAGCCACATATTTTATACGACTACTTTAAGCAAAGATTTGCGCAAGTTACTAATCCTCCTATTGACCCTCTGAGAGAAAAACTTGTAATGAGTTTAGAGATGCATCTAGGAGAAAGATGTACACCATTTGAAATTAAGGATGCTAAACCTTTTATTCATTTACAAAGTCCGATTCTAAATGAGGAAGAACTCATTTCCATCAAAAAATCAAAAATTAAATCTCAGACAATTTCAAGTTTGTTTGATTTAGAGGAAGGTATTCAAGGCTTAGAGAACCAATTAAAAGCAATTTGTAAACAGAGTGAGCTCTCTATAAAAGAAGGTTGCTCTTTAATTATCATTTCTGATAAAGGAATTAATCCTAAAAAGACTTTCATACCTCCTTTACTCGCTGTTGGAGCAATTCATCATTATCTTCTTAAAAAAGAAATCAGGCTAAAAGCTTCTCTAATAATTGAGACCGGTCAATGTTGGAGCACACATCACTTAGCTTGTTTAATTGGATATGGAGCAAGTGCAGTTTGCCCTTGGTTGACCTTCGAAGCAGGTAGACACTGGTTAAAACATCCAAAAACAAAAAAACTCATTGATAGCAAAAAAATAAATACATTATCAATAGTTGATGTTCAAGAAAATATTAAAAAAGCTCTAGAAGACGGTGTAAGAAAAATTCTCTCAAAAATAGGCATCTCACTTTTATCTAGTTACCATGGTGCACAAATTTTTGAAGCTGTAGGCCTTGGGTCTGACTTAATAAAAATTGCTTTTGATGGAACAACAAGTCGTATCGCTGGCATAACATTAAAAGAATTAACTAATGAAACACTTTCAATACATACGAAAGCCTATCCAGAGATCGATTTAAAGAAATTAGAATTTTTAGGATTTGTACAATTTAGAAATAATGGAGAATATCATTCCAATAATCCAGAGATGTCCAAAGTTTTACATTCGGCGGTAAAACAAGGGCCAGGATACGATCATTTTGAAACTTACAAAAAACTTATTAGTAATAGACCGACAACATCTCTTAGAGATTTACTAACAATTAATTCAAAAAGAAAAAGTATTCCATTAGAGGAAGTTGAAAGTGTTGAATCAATTTGCAAAAGGTTCTGTACTGGAGGAATGAGTTTAGGTGCTTTATCCAGAGAGGCGCATGAAGTTTTAGCAGTTGCAATGAATAGAATTGGTGGAAAAAGTAATAGTGGAGAAGGGGGAGAAGATCCAGCTCGTTTTAATATTTTAAATGATATCGATGAAAATACTCAATCAGCGACGTTGCCATTTATTAAAGGCTTAAAGAATGGAGATACCGCATGCTCCGCTATTAAACAAATAGCATCAGGAAGATTTGGAGTTACACCTGAATATCTAAGAAGTGGTAAACAACTCGAAATTAAAATGGCTCAAGGTGCAAAACCCGGAGAGGGGGGACAGTTACCTGGTCCAAAAGTTGATTCTTACATTGCAAAACTAAGAAATAGTAAACCTGGAGTAGCTTTAATATCTCCTCCCCCGCATCATGATATCTATTCAATTGAAGATTTAGCTCAACTTATCCACGACTTACACCAAGTTCATCCAAAAGCGAAAGTAAGCGTTAAACTTGTTTCTGAAATTGGTATAGGCACTATTGCTGCTGGAGTAAGCAAAGCTAATGCGGATGTAATTCAAATATCAGGCCATGACGGAGGCACAGGTGCTTCACCCCTTAGTTCTATTAAACATGCAGGTTTACCTTGGGAACTTGGTGTTGCTGAGGTTCATAATTCTCTCTTAGAGAATAACTTACGCGAAAGAGTAATTTTGAGAACTGATGGAGGTCTTAAAACAGGCTGGGACGTAGTTATTGCAGCTTTACTAGGTGCTGAAGAATACGGTTTTGGTTCTGTAGCGATGATTGCTGAAGGATGCATAATGGCTCGGGTTTGTCATACAAACAAGTGTCCTGTTGGAGTTGCCACTCAAAAAGAAGAATTAAGAAAAAGATTTAAAGGTATTCCAGAAAATGTCGTCAATTTTTTCTTGTATATTGCTGAAGAAGTAAGACAGATAATGAGTAGTATCGGTGTCTCTAATATGGAAGAACTGATTGGTAATCAAGAATTTCTTTCTGCAAGAAATATCGATCTTCCAAAAACTTCTAATATTGATCTTTCTTCTTTAGTAAATGAACACTCAACCCCTGATAGATCATGGTTAAAACACTTAAAAACTGCCCATAGTAATGGCTCTGTATTAGAAGACGAGTTTTTATCTGATACTAAATTTATGGATTCAATTAAAAATCACGAAATATTAACCAAAGAAATTGAGATAAAAAATACAGATAGAAGTGTTTGTGCGAAAATATCAGGCGAAATCGCAGAACTTCACGGCAACACTGGCTTCAATGGCGAACTCAACTTAAATTTCAAAGGATATGCAGGACAAAGCTTTGGTGCCTTTTTATTGAAGGGAATGAATGTTCAATTAATCGGAGAAGCTAATGATTATGTTTGTAAAGGAATGAATGGAGGAACACTTACAATAATTCCACCAAAAATAAATGAAATCTCCTCCGAACAAGTCATCCTAGGAAATACTTGTCTTTATGGAGCAACAGGTGGAAAATTATTTGCATTAGGAAAATCGGGAGAAAGATTTGCGGTTAGAAATAGTGGTGCTACAGCTGTAACAGAAGGAGCAGGTGATCATTGTTGTGAATACATGACTGGTGGGAAAGTTGTTATTCTAGGTTCCACAGGAAGAAATATTGGTGCGGGCATGACTGGTGGGATAGCTTTTATGATCGATGAAAATAATGATTTAACTAATAAAGTCAATAAAGAAATAGTAAGCATTCATCAAATAACTTCATCAAAGCAGGAAAATATCTTATTGGAGATTATTAGAGAATATCAAGCAAAAACAAATAGCTTAAAGGCTGCCAAAATAATTAAAAATTGGTCTCATTTTAAGAGTACTTTCAAATTGATTGTTCCCCCAAGCGAAGAAGAGATGCTTGGTATAAAAAAAATGTAAATGCCTTTCTTTGTAAAAACTGAAATTATAAAAAAAGAATACTTAATTAATAATGATTTAAAACGAAAAATAATTAACGAACATATTGATTGGGTAAAAAAATTAAAAAAAGAGGGAATTAATATAAAAAGTGGCTTTTTGGTAGATGAGTTAAATAGGCCAGGTGACGGCGGATTACTTATTCTTGAGATAAATAATTATAGAAATGCACTAAAAATAATTAAGAATGATCCAATGATTAAAAATGATCTAGTTGAATGGAAATTAAATGAGTGGGTAGTTCCAAATAAATGAATATAACTATCTTGGATACGTTTTCATAAGTTTTTGAATCTCTTCAGCATGGTAGCTACTACGAGTTAAAGGAGAACTAACTACTTGCATGAAGTTTAAATGTTTTTCCCCGAACGCTTTATAGTAGTTAAATTTTGAGGGACTTACAAATCTTTTAACAGGTAAATGATTAGGGCCAGGAGATAAATATTGGCCAATAGTAACAATATCAACGAAATTACTTTTTAAATCCTTAAGCAGACTTAAGACCTCCTCGTCTTTTTCCCCTAAACCAAGCATGAAGCCTGACTTTGTATAAATTTTTGGAGAATAGTCTCTGGTTCTTTTAAGCAACTCAAGAGTTCTTTCATATTTGCCTTGAGGTCTTACTTTTTTATATAGCGAAGACACAGTCTCAATATTGTGGTTTAAAACGTTTGGATTTGAATCAAGAACTTTTTCAAGCGCTTTCCAGTTGCCACAAAGATCAGGGATTAGAAGCTCAATAGTAGTTTCAGGAGATTTTTCTCTTATTTGATGAACACATTGAAAAAATTGAGATGCTCCACCATCCTCAAGATCGTCTCTATTAACTGATGTGATTACAACATGCTTAAGCTGCATTCTAAAAACAGCTTCGGCTAAACGATATGGTTCAGTTGGGTCTAAGTCTCTCTTAGATCTATCAAAATCAATATCGCAATATGGACATGCCCTAGTGCAACCAGGACCCATTATGAGGAAAGTTGCAGTTCCGCTAGCAAAACATTCGCCGATATTTGGACAGCTTGCTTCTTGACATACGGTATTGAGATTTAAATCATTTAATAAATTTGCAGTATTACCAATTCGCTCAACTTGTGGAGCTTTGACCCTTAACCATTCAGGTTTTGAAATTAAATTATTAGGATTATTAGTCACATTAAATCTTTTTGACCTGTAGTTTTATTTTACTAAAAACAAGATGAATTAACTATTTATAATTTCAAAGACGAAGCTCATCCAACAGAAGTAAATAAATGAATTCAGCTAATCCTTTTACGATTTAGAAAATCTTAATTAAATTTACTTGTTACACAACGTTCTTGTTTCATTAACTAAAGTTGAATCAGATTTTAGAACGTTATTTTTAATACAGATATCAAAACGTACTAAATTATAAAAATTACGCACGAAAACAGAAAATGATGCAACTATTTTGTACTAAAAAGTGTTTTTTTAATTATTTTTTGATACAGTAAAAAATATATGTAATAAAACATTGACTTTTAAATTTAAAAGAAAGCGTATTTTATTATCAGAAAAAAATAAAAACTCTAAAGCAATAGGTTATGCTAGAGCTACTCATAACGAATATGAATATTTAGAAGAGCAAATAAAAATTTTGAAGGAAGAGGGTTGCAGTTTAGTGTTCTCTGAATTTATAAGTTTAGATGAAGAAATCAAACCCCAACTCAATAAAGCTATAAATTCCTTATCAAAAGGCGATCAATTAATAATAACTCAGCTTGATCGAGCATTTAAAAATAAAAAAGAATGTTTGATAACAATAAATAAACTTATTAATAAGGATATTCAACTTCGAACTTTGACTGGTTTTTTTGCTGCGAAAGAATCTTCTAATGCAAATTCTTCAATTTTTAAGATTTTATATGAATTAGATAATTTAGAAGACAAAAGTTTAAGCGAAAGAAAAAAAGAACAACTATTACGCAGGAAATTATCTGGAAATAATTTGGGAGGAAGGCCCAAAATAAGTCCTCTAAAAGAATCTTTGGTAATCAGATTGCGTAATGAAGGATATTCTTATCGATCAATCAGATCACAAACAGGAATTGCGTTATCAACAATAAGAAGAGTAATTTTGGAAGGAGAAAAAACATAAAATGAAGAGGAAAGAAATTGAAAATTTAATTAAAGAGAATATCAAAGATACAGCGTTGCGTATTTATGAATTAGATAATGAAGATAGAAAAAGTTTATTAGCTGAATATAGAGAATGGATTATGAATGATTTAGATTTTGAAGAAGTAATGATGTTGCCCTATGAAGCATATACTGACAAATTAGATCCTAATTACTTAGATGATTTAATTTAGTCCTAAATATTATATCTTTTATTAAATTCATATACTTCTTTTGAGATTGATGGTAAGAAGGAGGTATCTTTGGAATATTTTTCTCCTTCACAAAAAACAACTAATAACGTATGTAGAGATTGACTATTAGTCCACCAAGCAGAATCATGTCTAACTTCAGACATTAAACCTGCTTTACTCCAAAGATTAATGCTTTCTGGTAGTCCTGCGCCCAAAAAACCTTCTATTTGATTAAGAGAATCGTTTTTAAGAACAACTTTATTTAAATTTCTTTTTAAAAAACTTCGTAAATTTAAGTCATTGTTTTGATAATCAATATGAATCATAATTTCCTCCAAAACCCTTGCCGCTGAATCAGAATTCATAGCGTTTCTATTTTTATTATCATATCCATAAAATTCTTTTTCGCGACCAAATGGTCCATCATCCCAGGTCTTTTGACAGCAATTTGTACCACTCAATTCCTCCCAATGTAAATCATGTAGCCAATCGTTTATTATATTTCTTTGATATTTCCAATTTTCCCATGATTCCCCTTCAATACAAGGTCCACTTGTTGTTCCTGTAAGTAAATCAATTAAGAAGCTTGTTGCATTATTACTAGAGCAAGACAACATTTTCCTTACAGCATCATTAAGTTCATCTGATAATAATAAACTTCCTTTTCTAATCCAATAAAATGCAGCAAGGCCATAAACTAACTTGACTATGCTGGCAGGGTAAACCATTTTTTTATTATTAATACCAGTTCCAAAACCTTTAAATACGCTTTTATTTTCACTTTTATAATTAATCCAAGTTATGGCAATATCTTCTCTTGAAAAATCTTTATTATGAGAACATACTCTCCCTAAAATATCATTTAGGGCTAGACCCATCTCTTTACTTAAATAGTAAAAGGACATTGTATGGAAAATTATAAAAATCCTGTCTCACTATTTAAACAAACTAATTTTTCAAAAACTATTTGGTGGAAATTAAAAGTTAATATTTCTGGATATCAAAATGAAACAGAAGATAAATTAGTGACTGAAATATTTAAAAATAGAATTTTCAGGCTACTTTATCCAAATATCTATCATTATGACAATAAATTTTCAAGAATTCTTATTCAGCTATACGAAGATGGCTATGTCTGTTGGATAAATTTAGATGGATTGGTTATTGATAAGTGCGAATTAAGGAAAAATGAGCCTTCAAAAAATGAATCCTCCTTTATCAAGGATAAAGTTCCCGCACTTTTAAAATGGATCGAGGTTCAAGCTGAGTTAAATAATGTATACCTTTGGGGAGGCACATTAGGTCCCAATTTTGATTGTTCTGGATTAATTCAAACTGCTTTCTTCAAGCATCACATAAATATACCTCGAGACTCTTTTCAAATAAAAAGTTTTTGTAAACATCTTTTTTATTACAAAGAATCGTATGCAGCTCTTCAACCAGGAGATCTTTTATTTTTTGGAAATCAAGAAAAATGTGATCATATTGGAATTTACAAAGAGGATGGGTTGTATTACCATTGCTCTGGCACAGATTTTGGTAGAAATGGAATAGGATTAGATACTTTAAAAGAGAGTAATGATAAAATATCATTACACTATAAATCCAAACTAATTTCTGCAGGAAGAGTAGTAAGAAGTTATAGATGGGATAGAACCATACGTTAGTATCTATAGCTCTCTGTTTAATTTAAAATATTATTTATTCTCCTATTTAGGAATTAAAAATTAACCAGCAGTCCAAATATTTTTAATGATTGGCATTATGGTATCTAAGTGTAATGTTCCAACAAGTAACCAGGCAAAAACAGCCCCTCCACAGCCTCCTAACCAAAATCCACTTGTGAAATCAGCCCAACCAGCTCTTGTAAATAAATCCTTTGGCGGATTATTAACAGTCGCATCTGGAGGTTGAACATTAGGTGCTTTACCAGGGGCATTGTATAGAACAAAAAGTGCTGTCAAAATATGAACAGCTCCAATAGTAGCGAGAAGTCCAGCTGTTAGAGCAAATTCAGAATTTCTTAAAGGGCCAGTCATAGTGAAAGGTCCGTATAGAAGATATCCAAAAGCCGCTCCAGTTTCTAAACCTCTAAAATTAGGGGAAATACCTTCTCTGTAAAAAGGCAAATTATTTATGAAGGCTTTTGTAAAATAACCACTATTAACTGGAGTAGCTAAATTACCAACACAAGGATCAGCAACAGTTTTTACTGCCCATTGTTCTGCTACGCCAATATCATTTGGTTGTACAGAAGTATCTATGTATTTCTCATCAAACTTAATAGAACTTGTTGATTCTGAGAATGATTTTTGAAAGTCGCTCATTTTTTTAATAGTTTAGTGTTTGATAATTTATTCAGTAGCTGTAATTAATCTTCCAATCAATACGATAAAAACAGCAGGCATTGCTATACCAATTAATGGAACAAAAATTGAGGGTAAAAGACTTGGTAAATCAGATGGCATAGTTCTTTAAACATCTTTAAACACTTTAGTATTTATCTGCGAAATAGTGTTAATTTTACAACTGGATGATATAAAAATTATTAACTTTTTACATGTTAAATTTTTTCGCAATTGTACTTATTATTTTTATAGGAATATTAATTCTTGTTTTTAAAAAAAGAAGATTTAAAAAGTTAATAAATAAAGTCAAATTTCATGCTAATAAATTAAAAAAACATAGAAAAAATAATAATCAATTTGTTTCTAATAAAAAAAGTTTTTTATACAATCACGAAGAAAAAAAGTACTCAATATTTTATAAGAATTCTCAAAGAAATAAAATGTTTAGTCTTTTTCAAGGTAACACAGAAGATAAATTAAAAGCATTAAAAATTGCGGAAGAATTGGCTGATAAATCAACATTATCAATATTAAGAAAAGGATTAAGAGATATGTCTCCTAAAGTGGTTGAAATTTCAGCTTTTTTAATCAGAAAATTCAAGTAAAAATTCAATTTTGATCGGCACTACTTATTGACCTTATTCTATAAATTGGACGACTTTGACTTTCATGATAAGTCCTAATTAAAAGTTCACTCAATAATCCAAAGCTAAATAATTGAACCCCAGCAATTCCTAATATTAATGCAAACATTAACAACGGACGATTTCCAATATCCTCACCCATTACTTTTAAAACTATCAAATAAGAACTCATTACAAGACTAATGAAAATACTTATAATTCCTACGAATCCAAATCCATACATTGGTCTTGTTAAAAATTTAGTCATAAACCAAACAGTTAGTAAATCCATTAAAACTCTAAAAGTTCTATCGATTCCATATTTACTAAATCCATATTGTCTGCTTCTATGATTGACTTTAATTTCTTTTATTCTTGCACCTTCAATATTTGCTAAAACGGGCAGAAACCTGTGAAGTTCACCATACAACTTAATATCATCTATTATTTCTCTCTTAAAAGCTTTTAATGAACATCCATAGTCATGCAACATCAAACCTGTTACCTGAGCTATTAATTTATTCGCTATTTTTGATGGTATCTTTCTATTGATTAATTTATCTTTTCTATCAAACCTCCATCCACAAACTAAATCATAACCATTATTAATTTCTGAGATTAATGTAGGAATATCATTTGGATCATTCTGTAAATCACCATCCAAAGTAATGACGATATCACCTTTAGAATTATCAAAGCCAGCTGAAATTGCTGCAGTCTGCCCATAATTTTTGCGAAGGGAAATAACTGACAATTCTTTAATTTTGAGAGTTAGTTGTTTTAATACTTGATGAGTATTGTCTTTAGAACCATCATTTACAACAATCAATTCAAAATTAAATTTATGAAATGTCATTACATTTATAACTTCATCTAATAAAAGACCAATACTCTCACTTTCATTGAAAACAGGTACGATAATAGAAATTAATTGTTTTATATCTGACATTTATATTTAATAATAATTATATAATTTTAACTTAATTTAGAACACAAAATTAAACAAAAAAAAATCACCACAAACGTGGTGATATAAATTATTTAAGTTGAAATTTAACCAAACTTTCCTGAAGTTGATGCGATAACAAATGCACCGAATGTAAGTATATTTCCAATCGTGAAATGTGCTAGTCCAACTAATCTAGCTTGAACAATTGAAAGTGCAACTGGCTTATCTCTCCAACCAACAAGGTTAGCTATTGGAGTACGCTGATGTGCCCAAACTAATGTTTCAATTAATTCTTGCCAGTAACCGCGCCATGATATTAGGAACATGAAACCAGTAGCCCAAACTAAGTGACCGAACAGGAACATCCAAGCCCAAGGAGATAGAGAATTTACTCCAAATGGATTATATCCATTGATGAGTTGGGCAGAATTTAACCAGAGGTAATCTCTGAACCATCCCATTAGATAAGTTCCTGATTCATTAAATTGTGCTACATTACCCTGCCAAATTGCTAGGTGTTTCCAATGCCAGTAGAAAGTTACCCATGCTAGTAAATTTAATGCCCAGAACATAGCTAAGTACATAGCATCCCAAGATGAACTATCACAAGTACCTCCACGTCCAGGTCCATCACAAGGGAATGCATAACCTAAATCTTTCTTGTCTGGAATTAATTTTGTTCCTCTAGCATCAAGTGCACCTTTGATAAGAATTAATGCAGTTGTATGAAGACCTAAAGCAATAGCATGGTGAACTAAGAAATCAGCAGGACCTATAGGTAAGAAAGCACTTAATGCATCTTGTCTATTAATAAGATCCATCCAGTAATGATTACCTGGCAATGAATTAGCTGCAAGACTTGCTGAGCTTGTAGGATCAGATAATAAAGCGTTAAAACCGTACATCATCTTACCTTGAGCAGCTTGAACGAATTGAGCAAATACTGGCTCAATTAGAATTTGCTTTTCAGGATTACCAAAAGCAACAACAACATCGTTATGAACATAAATTCCAAGAGTATGGAATCCCAGCAACATTGTTACCCAACTAAGGTGACTAATCAAAGCTTCCTTAGTACCAAGCACTCTCGCTAATACATTATCTTTATTTAATTCTGGATCGTAATCTCTAACGAAGAAAATAGCACCGTGTGCGAAAGCACCAACCATCAAGAACATGGCTATGTACTGATGATGACTATATAAAGCAGATTGTGTAGTGTAGTCCCTTGCAATGAAAGCATAAGAAGGAAGTGCACCCATATGCTGAGCTACTAGAGAAGTTGCTACACCAAGCGATGCTAATGCTAGTCCAAGTTGGAAATGTAATGAATTATTTACAGTTTCATATATTCCATCATGGTTAATTCCAAAACTCCCTTTATGAGGATCATTAGGGTGTCTTGTATTATGAGCTTCTGTAATTTCTTTGAGGCTATGACCAATACCAAAGGTATTTCTATACATATGACCAGCAATTACAAAAACTGTTCCAATCGCAATATGATGGTGGGCAATATCAGTAAGCCATAATGCTTCACTTTGAGGATGAAGACCACCTAGGAAAGTAAAGATTGCTGTACCAGCTCCCTCAGCTGTTCCAAATACTTGATCAAGAGAATCTGGATTTTGCGCATATGCTCCCCAGTTTAAAGTAAAGAAAGGAGCTAGTCCTGCAGGATGTGGAAGCACTGTTAACCAATTATCCCAACCTACATGCTGTCCTCTTGATTCAGGTATAGCAACATGAACCAAATGGCCTGTCCAAGCAATACTACTAAAACCAAATAAAACAGCTAAGTGATGATTTAATCTTGACTCTGCATTTTTAAACCAAGCTAGAGAAGGTCTGAATTTAGGCTGTAAATGTAACCAACCTGCAAATAGAGTCCAACAAGCCAAAATACTCATAAATATTGAAGCTTGGAAGAGTTGCTCATTAGTTCTCATTCCAATTGTGTACCACCAATGGTACAGACCTGAGTAAGCAATGTTTACTGGACCACTAGCTCCAGCTTGTGTCATTGCTTCTGTAATGCCAGATCCAAAATGTGGATCCCAAATAGCATGAGCAATAGGACGAATGTGAGTTGGATCAAGTACAAACTGCTCGAAGTTACCTTGCCAAGCAATATGAAATAAGTTACCAGCTACCCAGAGGGCGATTATTGCTAGATGACCAAAATGGGTGGAGAAAAGCTTCTGGTAAAGCTTTTCTTCGGTCATACCATCATGACTTTCAAAGTCGTGAGCGGTAGCTATTCCGTACCATATTCGTCGGGTTGTAGGGTCCTGAGCTAGACCCTGGTTAAATGATGGAAATTTTGTTGCCATTGAATTAAAAAGGTAAAGTTCAGGTAATTAGCCCAGGCCGAAAAGGCGAGCATGGAAGAAAGCCCATGTGGTAGCAATACCACCGACAAGGAAGTGTGTTACACCTACTGCTCTACCCTGAGTGATAGATAAAGCTCTTGGTTGAATAGTTGGAGCAACTTTAAGTTTGTTGTGCGCCCAAACAATTGATTCGAATAATTCTTGCCAATAACCCCTTCCACTAAATAGGAACATTAAACTGAATGCCCATATAAAGTGAGCTCCTAAGAACATCAAACCGTACATGCTTATGGATTGGCCATAACTTGTTAATACTTGAGAAGCTTGCGCCCAAAGGAAATCTCTTAACCAACCATTAATAGTAATGGAACTTTGTGCGAAATTTCCACCAGTAAGTCCCCAAACATCACTCTGCATTTTCCAAGAGAAGTGGAAAATAACTATTGATAAACAGTTATACATCCAGAAAAGAGCCAAGAACACGTGATCCCATGAAGAAACTTGACAGGTACCACCTCTTCCAGGGCCATCACAAGGGAATCTAAATCCTAAAGAAGCTTTATCAGGGATTAACCTAGAACTTCTTGCATAAAGTACACCTTTGAGAAGTATCAAAACAGTTACGTGAATTTGGAAAGCATGAATATGATGAATCATTAAATCAGCTGTGCCTAATGGAATTGGAGCTATAGCAACCTTTCCACCAACCTCTACTAAACTTCCGTTAAAAACTTCACTTAAAGCTTTGTGAGGCAAAGCTTCTGCAGTACCTGCTAAAAGAGAAGTTCCAACAGCAGATGCTTGAATACTCTGTACCCATTGAGCAAAAATTGGCTGAAGTTGGATTGCAGAATCACTAAACATATCTTGGGGTCTACCCAAAGCTCTCATAGTATCGTTGTGAATATAAAGTCCGAAACTATGGAATCCTAACCACATACATACCCAGTTCAAGTGACTGATTAAGGCATCTCTTGCTTTAAGAATTCTGTCTAATACGTTGTCAATATGTTTTGCTGGATCGTAATCTCTAACCATTGCAATTCCGGCATGCGCGCCTGCACCTACTATGAATAATCCACCTATCCACATGTGATGAGTAAATAATCCAAGAACAGTCATGTAGTCAGTAGCTATATATGGATATGGAGGCATCGCATACATGTGATGAGATACAAGAATGCTTATTGATCCAAGCATTGCTAAGTTAACCGCAAGCTGAGCATGTCTACTTTCTGCCATGAACTCAAAAAGACCTTGATGACCTTTAGGAGCAGGGAATAATATTGGGTCTCCTTGTTGTGAATCTAATATTTCTTTCATACTATGACCAATACCGTAATTGGTTCTATACATATGACCACCAATAATTGCTATTACACCAAAAGCTAAATGATGATGCGAAACATCAGTCATCCATAAGCTTCCTGTCACAGGATTAAGTCCACCTTTGAAAGTAAGGAAGTCTGAGAAAGCTAACCAGTTTAAACTAAAGAAATTACCTGTACCACTTGCTAATCCTGGGAATATCTGACCGATAATTTGTGGATCACAGAGTTGATGTGGCATAGGCATATCTGCAATAGTTGCTATCTCCTTGCCGTTAATAACTAAAGGAGAGCCTGCATCAATTGCGTCTAGGAGAGCCGCAGTAGGAGCTCCGATGTGAATACAATGCCCAGCCCATGCTAAAGATCCTAAACCTACTAAGCCAGCTATGTGATGGTTAAGCATAGACTCAATATCTTGGAACCACTCCATTTTTGGAGCTGCTTTATGATAATGAAAAATTCCGGCATGAAGCATTAGTGCAGCCATTACTACAGCACCTATTGCTAAGGCCATCAATTCACTCTCATTAGTAATTCCCCATGCTCGCCACATGTGGAATATTCCTGAACTGATTTGAATACCGTTGTAATTAGCACCAAGATCAGCATTAAGCATTTCTTGACCAACAATAGCCCATACTTGCTGAGCTCCTGGTTTGACATGAGTTGGATCAGCTAACCAACCTGAATAATTAGAAAATCTTGCTCCATGGAAAAATGCAGCACTCATCCAAATAAAAATGACTGCAAGATGTCCAAAATGAGCTGAAAAGATTTTTCTTGTTGCTTCTTCAGCATCGCCGGTATGCACATCAAAATCATGTGCATCAGCATGCAAATTCCAGATCCAAGTTGTAGTTTTTGGACCTTTAGATAATTTACTTGACCAGAAACCTGGCTTATCTAATTTGGCAAAATCAATAGGTCTTGGATCGGCCTTAACAGGATCCTCCAAAACTTTTTTGTTTTTTTCTCCACTTTCTGGTGGGCTGATGGTCATCTAGCACCTCGAAAATAATTGACATTAAAGCCGATGGATCGGATCGTGAACTTATTTTTAATGATAATGTTCAAGAAAACGAATCCTTCGGAACTTTAGATATTCGTTTCAAAAATAATAAGGCAAAGATTCTTTCGTTATGCATTAACGTAACAAATGTTCTAATGATTGTTACTATATGAATATTTTGTTAAATTCTAGTCTAGGACTGGATTATGAGTATTTTTACTCAAATTTTATATAAATTTCTTAAATTTTTTTTTATATTTCAAAGAAAATATTTTTAATCCAGCGACAGGATATAATTTCAACGTAACTATCAATAGTTTCTGATTTGAAAGGAATCGCTATAGGTCTATCTAATAATTCAAAAGAAATTTTAAAAAGGCTTAAAAAAACGGAATTTGTCAAAGATATATATATTGCAGGTTCTTCAAAAGAATATGGAAAGGAAAATGAACTTATTAAAGTACAAAAACCTAGAGAAATCTTACTTAAAAAATGGCCAGAAATAGATTTAATAATTTTTATAGGATCAATTGCTGCATCAATACGCATAATAAATTCTTTTTTAACCTCAAAAGATCAAGATCCCGGTGTAATCGTTATAGATAACAAATGTTCCAAGATAGTTCCTTTAATTGGCTTACATCAGTCAAATACGCAAAATATTGCATGTCAAATTGCTAATTTATTTGGTGGCGAAATAATAGAAACTAATAATTCCAATGATCAAAGCTTCTTAAATCTTGATGCATTTGGGAATCAATGGGGTTGGAAAAGATCTGGCAACATTAAGGATTGGTCAAAACTAGTAATTCAACAAGCTAAGAACGAAGAAATATTTTGCAAACAATTATCTGGTAATAGCTTATGGAAAACTTCAGAATCCGGGGAGATTATTAATCAAATTAATGAAACAGAGACTGAAAAACCAGATTCAACATTTCATGTGAGTATATTCGAAAATAATGAAAGAAATTGGCATCCTCCCGTACTATGGATTGGCATTGGATGCGAGAGAAACACAAGCAAAGAATTAATAGCAAATTCTTTAAATAATTTCTTGGAATCAGGAAATTTATCACTGCAATCAATTGCAGGATTTGCAACTATTGATCTTAAAAAAGATGAGAAAGGAATTTTAGAACTTTCTGAAGAAAAAAAATTGCCTATAAAGTTTTTTAGTAAAGAAGATCTTTCATCAATAATTGTTCCAAATCCATCAAATGTTGTGCAAAAAGAAATTGGCACACCTTCCGTAGCAGAAGCTTCTTGCTTACTCGCAGCAGGAGAAGAATCAAAATTATTAGAAGAGAAAAGAATTTTTAAAAATCAATCTGGGGCAGTAACTATTGCTATAGCAGAATCAAAAAATCAATATAATCCAACCAATGGCGAAATTCATATTATTGGAAGTGGACCTGGTGATATCTCCTTCCTAACCAATGATGCAAAAAAAGCACTTTCAAGATGTACTATTTGGATCGGATACAAAATGTATTTAGATTTAATTAAGCCCTTAAAAAGGAATGACCAAGTTTTAATTGAAAGTAAACTTACTAAAGAAAAAGAGAGATGTAGTAAAGCAATTAAGTTAGCCGAGGAAGGAATAAAAGTGGCTTTAATTTCTTCAGGTGAATCTGGATTTTATGGCATGGCTGGTTTACTTTTAGAATTGCTTCAAAAAATCAAAAAAGAATATAGACCTTCCTTTGCAATTCATCCAGGTATAAGCAGTGTTCAATTAGCTGCCGCGATTAGTGGCGCACCATTAATGAATGACTTTTGTTCAATAAGCTTAAGCGATAAATTAACTCCATGGTCTTCAATAAAAAAAAGAATTGAGGGAGCTCTTTTGGGTGACTTTGTAATAGCTTTATTTAATCCTCAATCCATTGAAAGAAATTGGCAGCTTAAAAGCGTAATAGATATATGTTTACAAACTAGGAATGGTAATACTCCAGTTTTAGTAGCTAGACAAGTAGGTAGAGAGAATCAATCCAAAAAATTTTTTACTTTAAACACCATTCCTTTTAAAGAGATTGATATGTTATCAATCATTATTATTGGCAATTCTCAAACAACCTTAATTGATGAAATATTTCTCACTCCCAGAGGATATTTACAAAATTAAATTTAAATAATCAATAATTTAAGAAATAGAATTTTTTTTTCTTTGCTTTATTTTTATAAGAATACTAATCTTTTAAAATAATGATTAAAAAAATTAATTGAAAAATATTGGTTTAATTTTGTTTGATATAGATGGGGTAATCCGCAGCGTAGAAAATAGTTACAGACTTTCATTAAAAAAAACAGTTTACAAATTTTCCGGATGGGAGCCAAGTTATATAGATATTGATAATGCAAAAAATGAGGGGATCTGGAATAATGACTGGGATTTAAGTTTAGAACTAATAAAAAGATGTATAAAAAAAGATAACTTAAATCTTAAAATTCCAACAAGAGTGGAAATTATAAAATTTTTTGAAGAGTTATATTTTGGCGGAGATCCAAATAAAGATCGTAAATATTGGTCTGGATACATAACAAATGAAGAGTTATTAGTTGATAAAAAGTTTTTTGATTTAATTCAAAGCAACGGAATAATCTGGGGATTTGTAAGTGGTGCAGAATCTGCTTCTGCGAAATTTGTTTTAGAAAAAAGACTTGGACTCAAATCACCACCATTAATATCTATGGGAGATGCTCCTGATAAGCCTAACCCAAAAGGTTTTATTAAATTATCAAAAAAGCTTAGTGGAGATAAGCTTGGCGAATCAAATATTCCCATCGCATATGTAGGAGATACTATTGCAGATATAAATACAGTTATAAACGCTAGAAAGGAAATACCATCTCAGAAATTCATCAGTATCGGAATCGCTCCCCCTCATTTACATTTAAATTCTCGAATCAAAGAACGTAATTCTTATGAAAAAAATCTTAGAAATGCAGGCGCTGACTTGATTTTAAATTCTATTTATGAACTTAAAGATATAAATCTTGACTTGTTTAAAAACAAATATTAATTAAAAATTTTCTAAATAAATCACGGAGAGGGAGTTCATTAGAGTGAACCTAAATGGAAGTATATGGAACTATATGGAAGCATAAAAACGAAAAAAGGAGGATTTCCTACCCTAAATCCTACCCTCTTGCTTTTACTGCAATTTGTTCCTCTAATTTCAAAGATTTGGAAAGCTATCATTGACTAAATAGGAAAGAAATCAAAAAAAACTCTTTATTATTGTGATTTCTCCAATTGAGATATTCTCTTTTTTATTTCATCTAATTCATCTGAAAGACTTTTATTAATTTCACCTGGAATGTATGTTTTTATCTTTTCATATAATATTTCTTTGCACAAAGCATTCAATTTAATATTCCTCGAAAGTGCTAATAATTTAAGAGCTTTAAGCAAGTCATTTTCAATTTCTATATTCAATTGAGTTCTTTTTTTCATTATTTCATCTTAGTCGTAGGAAAATAGCTTTACAGTTTTTTTTAATTATTTCTTTAGCTAAAAAAATCAAATATCAATAAAAGTTTAATCTATATGAAGTTCTATATGATTTATTCCTAGTTTTCTAGTAAATATATTATAAATGAAAATTATTTTCATTTAATTAGTTTACTTCGAAACTTTTTATCTAAATGAATAAAAAAGTCTTAAGCCTAATTTTAGAAGAAAAAATTTTAAAAATCTTAAAAAAAAATGCTATTAGAGAGGGTATATCTATTGAAGAATATGTAATAAAAGTCTTAGAAGAATTTAATAATGTTAAGTGAAGAAGAAAAAATTATTCAATTAATAGATAACTTTACAACGAATGATTTTGGTGAGTTTTTGCTTGATAATGCAACGAAAGATTTTCTCTTTATTCGCCCAAGTGGTAATCCAATAGATGCTTTGGGTTTTATTAAAATGAAAACCTCTGGTGAATTATCTTGCGTTGGATATACAGATATTAAAAAAATTCGTAAATTAGAATTTTTATCTAATGATGTTGCTATGTGTGTTTTTACTTTGAGATCTAGTTTTGTCTACAAAGATATTCAAAATAGCGACTTAGCTACTGTTACTACGATATTAAAGAAAATAAATAATCAATGGAAATTATCATGGATGCATAGATCATCTGGAGATTCAGACCTTTCGCTATGGGACTCATATCTGTAATTGTTACAAAAAGGATTAACCTAATTCAAAATGTTCTTTGATCAGCTTCAGCAAAAGTATTTAATATTTTAACTAGATAGCTATAAGACTAGAAACCTAGTAAACTTAAAACTAATTGATTTCCGATTCTTGAGAGTTCAAAAAAATATCCCTGAAAAATTTTTTGGATTACTTTCATTTAAAAGTAATTTTAAATTGCTTTTTATTTTTAATTTTTTAATATCTTTTTTTATATTTGACCTCGTCAAGGCAGAAAGTAATAATGCAACTTTGAATAGCAATAATGAGCTTGCAATAGATTATTTAGATTCAAGAAGTAAATTAGAAGACCTCAATCTTGATTCGGAAACTATTGAACTAATTCTTGAAAATGCGAAAAATAGAACTGAGATTGATATTGATTATTTAAATCCAAAAAATGAATTGGAGGACTACATAGTTGATACTGGAGATTCTCTATTAATAGAATTTAAAAATAAACCAAGAGGATTAGGATTAATTGAATGGGAATATGATCCAAAAAATATATCCTATTTGAACCCAAGAAATGACCTTAGAAATTACATATTAGATGAGGGTGATACTCTAGCGATTAAATTTTTAAATACTCCGGAACTCAACGTTAACCAAACAATTGATCAGGAAGGAGAAATATATCTTTCTCGATTGAAATCAACTTACATAAAGGGTCTCAATATATATCAATTAAAAAATTTATTAGAAGAAAAATATAAAGAATTCCTTGTTGATCCTGAAATTGAGATCCGAATTTCAGGATTTAGATTCATGCGTTCTGGAATATATTCAATAAATAACGAAGGAGAGCTCATGCTCCCACTACTTAAAGAAACTTACGTTAGGGGGTTAACTACAAATGAAATATCTAATTTATTAAGTAAAAAATATTTAAATTCGGAATATATTTCTTCAGAAGTAGAAATTAGAATAGCTAACTTTAAACCTCAAAGAATCTTAATGACTGGCGAAATAAGAAATCCTGGAATCTATAAATTCGCAGGTTATAGCTCTGGAGAATTTCTTGCAGTAGAAAATATTAATGATGATACTTCTCAAAAAGGAGAAATGGAAAATGATACTGAAGACTCTATTTCAAAAGAAATTGATGGAGATAATATGCCTAAAGGGCAATTGAATAGAAGGGAATCAAATGCATCTTTAAATCAAATTTCGCAGAATAATAATACAAGGCAAAGTTTTCAAATAAAACGCCCATCTGAAAATTTCACTACTATTTCTAATGCAATTAGAAGAGCCGGAGGAATAACTTCTAAAACTGATTTGTCTCGCATCGAAATTATAAGAGATATTCCTATTGGAAAAGGAGGTGGAAAACAAAGAGCAGTAGTCGACTTTACTTCTTTTCTAAATGAAAGTGATCCTACTAACGATATTAGATTATTTGACGGAGATAGAATATTTTTACCAAAGCTTGCAACAGCTTCTTCTGATATCATCCCAAAATCAATCCTAACCGGTCTTTCTCCAAGATTTATAACAGTAGATATTTTTGGTAGAGTCGAAAATCCTGGAACTGTAAAATTACCTTTAGAAGCTGCATTATCAGATGCAATTAATTTAACTGGACCGATAAGACCTCTATCAGGAAAAATTGTTTTAATAAGGTATAACAAAGATGGAACAATTTTAAACAAAAATATTTCTTATTCTGCTAGAGCAAAAAAAGGTTCAAAAAGGAATCCTTTTGTAAAACAAGGGGATTTAATATCTGTTAAAAATAGTTTATTAGGAAAAACTACAGGCGTTATTA
>JFLX01000117.1 GCA_000634215.1 Prochlorococcus sp. scB243_495L20
ATGGGTGATGTATTGACACTAGTTGAAAAAGCACAAAAAGAAGTTGAACTTGCTGATGCAGAAGCGATGCAAAAGAAACTTCAACAAGCGACTTTTGATTTTAATGATTTTGTAAAGCAAATGAGATTAATAAAAAGAATGGGATCGCTTGGTGGATTGATTAAATTGATTCCTGGAATGAATAAAATAGATGATGGGATGATAAAAGAT
>JFLX01000118.1 GCA_000634215.1 Prochlorococcus sp. scB243_495L20
ATAAGAACTGCAAAAAAAAGCCACCTTATATAAAAGGTGACTTTTATTAGTAGTTTTAACTAGATTTTTCCAATATTTAGGAAAAGAGTTTCACCAGTTGATTTCTTTCCAGTCCCGTCGTTGTCAGTTGAAATCCATGCTAGCCCTTCGCTTGTTATTGCTAAGCCTTCAACCTTTTCAAGGATAAAACCACCCGTAGATTGCATTACTGGTTTTAGATCAGTAACTAACTCTTTTTCAACTAAAGGATAAAGTCTGGGAGGAATATTAGACTGAAGACCTTCGAAAATAACATCATCTAAATCTATTTTATATATAGCTTTCAATTTCGCTTTCTTTCCATAGAAACTATCTCTTTCGATTACATAAAGTGCCCCGTCATGGTAAGTCAATTCTGAAATGCCAACGCCACCTTTTTTGATCCTATCTAATTGATAATTTACGGCCCCCCACTGTTTGGTTTTTAAATTATAGGAAAGGATCTTAGTAGTATTGAAAGTATCATCACCCCAAGGTTTTTGTTGAGCAATATAAAGAATATCCCCATTTCTTGTTATGCCTTCAAAACCAGGATTTTTAGCATAATTAAGATATGAAGCTGGTGGAGTTATCTTCTCTAAAATTTCACCATCTGAGCTTACATGGTAGATTGCAGGAGGATGTTCATCTAGCTTTTTCTTGATTCCTTCAGTAGAAATGTAGAATCCACCATTACCATCAGTAGTAATACCCTCTTGATCCATAAATAATGCAGTCTTACCATCTAGCTTTATATCTATAGCTCTTTCTAATAGTGCTGGGGAAGATGAAGGATCAATAACGTAAATTCTTGGCTGAGTTTTAAAAGTCCCATCATTTACAGCATAAATTTTACCGTCATCACCAGCCACCATTCCACTTATCGCACCCCAAGATACAAATTCAAGGCCATTTTCATTTGTTAAATGTGGGTATGAAGCAGGAGCATCTTGTAGTTGATAAATAGTCACATGAGAAGATAAACCAGGTTCTTTTTTGTTGTAGTCTTTTTCATTTGCTGAGGCAATTAATCCCCTCTCTGGAATTGCGACAAATCCCTCTGGTCCAATGCCTGATGGAAGTAATTGAGTAAGCAAAGGTTGATTTAGTTCTGTGATATCGTAAACAGCTACTATCCCAGCTCGTTCAGCACCAACAAATAAATAGGGCGTTCCATTAATTTTTGAATATGTAACTGACTCAGGTTCTACTCCCTTTTTACCTGCTCTCCCATCTTGGAAATGACCTATTTGTGCAATTGCTCTTTCTAGTCTATTTGCATCTTCATAAACTACTGTTCCATCTTTTTTAAAAATAGTCCAGGATCTTGAACCACCTCTTTTTGCCTGATTTGGATCAATATGCTTGTAATCACCTTCATTTGCTGTTGCAAAATGGTCATTATCAATCCGAGTAAGACCATCGGGTTCTCTTCTTGTAGTGTTTTCATTTTCATCCAAACTTATATCCAAAACCTCTTACAGTTTTAAGAAACTTTGGAGCTGAGGGATCTTCTTCTAATTTCTCTCTTAGCCACCTAACATGAACATC
>JFLX01000119.1 GCA_000634215.1 Prochlorococcus sp. scB243_495L20
ATGATGATTTTTTCTTTTTTATAATTACCTTGCAGAGTTAATGCATTCCTTTATTGTTTTATCTCTCTGATTCTGGCATAGCAAAAGTAATTTTTTTGATATAAATTTTTAAGTCATTAAGCACTAAAGTTTAATTATCAAAGAGCTTAATCGCAATAATTTCCATTACTCATATTTACTGAATTTTGTGAAGTAATTCTTTCTAAGTTTTTATTTAAATTATTAGCTTGATTAGAAGCCGAATAAAATCCAACTGTTAAAAAAACAAGTGTGATAGAAGTTACGATTGTGTTGAACTGGATAACTCCATCTGCCAGAATAGCTGGAGTTTTTAGAGATAAAATAGCTTTTTTCTCTTTGCTTTTGATTTTGCCATAATGTTAACCTTTACTTAAATTTTTCTTAAGTTATTTTTAATAATAAGTAAAAAAAATAATTTGTCAGTTAGTAAATTTACTCATTTTGATGAGTCGTTCGAATCGAGAAATCTTAATATTTTCAACTATTAATTTATATTGACCTTAAAATTAATAGCTTCTTTAAATTTTTAAGCGTCTTGACTTTCTTTAAACAAATTTATTTTTAAATTAATCACCTCTTAATTTTCGTTACTTACTTTAAATTTATCGGCTAAATATTGACGCCTTATTTAGCTGATTTCATATGAACAAATTAAATATTTATAAAACAAAAACAATAAACTTTTTAAGAAAATATTCATTAAATATTTTTATGGCTATTGTAGCTATCAATTCATATTCTATTTCAAGTACTCTTAAAGAAAATAGAAATATTTTAAATGAAAATGTAAAGTTACTAAGATATAAAGAGATTTGCGCGAGATATTATACTTTTTATTCTTCTGGAACTGATGAGCAGGCAGAAAGTAGAGAGGAATTGACAGCTTCTTTGTTAGATGTTCCATTGGAGCTTGTTGATACTTTTTGCCAAAGGATGATATAGATATTTTTCTCTTAATAAATTGAGAATTTTTAAAAAGTTTTTTGCACCGTATTGAAAATGAAATGTAGTATTTTAAATTTTTGCAGATAGTTATGATTTAATTAAACGTTTATAATTTTATTATGGTATTTTTTAAAATTAAATTTAAAAATGGTTTAATTATCAAAATATATGATGTAATTTTAAGTAAATTTAAAAAAATTATATATTTTTAAAATGTCAATTAAGGGTCTAATTCTATTCGATATAGATGGAGTTATTAGAGATGTTTCGAATAGCTATAGAATGTCAATTATAAAAACAGTAAAGCATTATTGTTTTTGGGAACCAAGTATTTTCGAAATTGATGAAATAAAAAATGAAGGGATTTGGAACAATGACTGGGATTTAAGTTTAGAACTAATAAAAAGACACATAGTAAGCAATAGATTAACTATTACACCTCCAACAAGGAAAGAATTAGTTTGCCATTTTGAAAATTTATATTTTGGTTTGAAATCACCTCTAAAATCAGAAATTTGGACAGGATTTATAAAAAACGAAAAAATTCTTATCGAGAAAAATATTTTTAGCGAACTAACTAAAAATAGTATTTTGTGGGGTTTTGTAAGTGGAGCAGAAAGGGCATCAGCTGAATATATATTAAAGAATAAATTAAAACTTCTGAATCCTCCGCTAGTCGCGATGGGAGAAGCTCCAGATAAACCTGATCCTAAAGGTTTCATTTATTTATCTAAAAAATTACTTAATCAAGAGCTTGGAAGATCAGCTCCTCCCATAGCATATATTGGAGATACGGTAGCAGATGTAAAAACAATTATTAATTCAAGAAAAATAATTCCAGAGCAGAAATTTATAAGTCTTGCTGTCGCTCCACCACATTTGCATTTAAAAAACAGTTTAAAAGCGAGAGAAATATATGAATCCAAACTAAAGATTGCAGGAGCAGATTTCATACTGAATTCAGTAAATGATATAAAAAATATTTTTAAAAATTTATTTTTTTAAAATAAATTAGTATTTAGATTAAATCATAAACTTTAAAAAAAAAGGCTATCGTAGCTGAATCTTTTATTACTCCAGAGTAAATTAAATCTCTGATTTTCTCTTTACTAAAAAATAAAACTTCGATTTCCTCATCATCATCTTTATCTAATAAATTAGCCTCTTTAAAAATATTGTTAGCTAAAAACAAATGTATTCTTTCATTAGAATAAGATGGCGACTCAAAGATTTCTCCAAAATATTTGAAACTGTTTGAAGAATAGCCAGTCTCTTCTATGAGTTCTCTTCTTATAGTCGATATTGGCTTTTCATTATTTTTAATGGTACCTGATGGGAATTCTAAAATATATTCTTCAACTGGAAATCTATATTGATTTAAAACAATTATCTTTTCTTGTTCATTCTTAGCTATCACCATTGTTGATCCATTATGGTCAATAGAACCATATCTCCCTATGGAGGAATTATTTAGCTTTAAATGTTCGATTTTTAAATTTACATTTTTAGTGGTTTCAAAAATTTCTCTCTTAAAAAAAATATGATTTTTTCTGGATTCAGAATCTGATTTCATTATTTCATATTATATAAATTATTAACCTTTATTTTAATAAGATATATTTTAAGGAAATGGCACATCTTAATTTGATGAAAAATATAAATTTAAAGGATAAAAAAGAATTCTTCAGAATGATTAATTATTTATTTTCTCAGAAAGGTAAAGAACAATATGCAGGTGAGGAAATAACAGTCTCAGATCATATGCTTCAATCCGCTACTCTTGCGGTAAATAATGGTTTATCAGATGAAATCATTATCGCATCCCTTTTTCACGATGTAGGTCATTTATTTCTTGATCAAGATATCTATTCTAAATATAATGATCATGAAAAAATAGGCGCAGAATTTATTAAGGACTTTTTCTCAGATAAAATTTTTAATTGCGTAAGAATGCATGTTGATGCCAAAAGATACCTATGTACAAAAGATTCTTCTTATTTTGCAAAACTTTCATCAGCTTCAGTAGCATCATTGAAGGTTCAGGGAGGTGAAATGAATAAGGAAGAAATAAAAAGTTTTGAAAAAAATCAGTTTTTTAATGAAATTTTATTGGTTAGAGAATTAGATGAAAAGGCAAAAGATACTAATTTTAAAAACCTAGAATTGGAATTTTTTATTACAAAAATTGAAAGTATTTTTTTAAGCTAAAAATTTAAATATTCTTCAGCTATTTCTTCTGCGAGTCCAAATGATTGGGTCATTCCAGCACCGCCCAAACAATTGACTATTAGGATTGAATCATCAACTTCTTTTATTAACTCAGTTCCTCCTATTAACTTAGGATATATTCCGTTCCATCTTGAGGCTATCTCAATTGAAGGAAGACTTATAAAACTCTTAACTTGATCGACAATAAATTTATTTATTTCTTCATTATTAAAAGGATCAAAAGTTAATCCATACTCATGAGAATCTCCCAAAATAATTTCACCTAATCCATTTTGAGAAATCATAATATGTATTCCGTTTTCAATTGCAAAAGGGAACTCTTTTTTATATCTATCTTTTAAAGAATTAATTGATGAACATTCAGCAAAAGAATCATAATGCGTTAATGTAAAACCTGAACAAAGTGCAGGTCCTAACTTAAAGTTTTTAGGTTGACTAATTGTTCTTAACATTTGAAGCTTGCTTTTGGTTGTATGAAATTTCTTATATTCTTGAGGAAATAATGATTCAAAATCGGCTCCTGAACAAATTATACTTTTTTTTGTATTAATCTTATTACCATCACTTGTAACTACTAAATTTGGCTCAACACTTGAAACTGTTGTACCAAAATTAAATTCAACTCCATATTTATTCTTTAATAAAATTGTAATCTTTTTAATTGCTTCTCTAGGATCAACAATCATTTCAGTAGGACTCCACAATCCTCCAATTAATCCTTTACTTAAAACATAAGGGCTAAGATTAAAGATTTGCTTTATTGAAAGTAATTCTGCACTTGAATTTTTAAACTTAGACAAATCACAATATTCTTTCATAACCTGATATTCATCTTCTTTATATGCCAAAATAATTGAACCAACTTGATCTAAAAAAAAGTCGCTGCTTTGAGCTGTCTCAATCCATATTTTTCTAGAATTAAGAGCTCTTCTATATAGCTTTCCAAAAGGTTGACCAATTGGCCATATCATTCCAAAGTTTCTTATTGAAGCTCCAATAGCTTTTTCTTCTCTCTCAAAAACTTTTACACTAAAACCTCTTTTTGCAGCTGACAATGCATGAGCAAGACCTACAATACCTGCTCCAATAATAGCTATATCAGTTTTACAATTTTTAGACATCAATAAATTGATTTAAGTAAGATGAAAATTCATTTAAGGAAGAAAAAAGTCCATCATTTTTATAAGCCTCAAGCTGTTCTTTTGAATGAGTTCCATTTGTGACTGCAAAAGATTTTAAACAGCCTGCACTTACTCCTGATTTCAAATCAGATGGGGTATCACCTATAACAACTACTGATTTAGGATCATCAATTCCTAAAACATACATTGCCTTTTGAATCATATATGGAGAAGGACGGCCTTCGTTATTATAAATTTCTGAAGGGGTTACTGATACATCAATAATTGAAGATGAGCCTCCCACATAATTATCATTAAGTCCTAAATCCCATCCAAGATTTTTAAGTATTATGTTTGTTACTTTTCTATAAAAACCTGTGTTTAATCCAATAAAAATATTTTTTGTTTTTAAGGATCTAAATAACTCAAGACAGCCTTCTGTTGGTTCAATATCAGTAGATAAATAGTGACTTTCTAAGATATCCTTAAAAGTTTCAAAAGATTTATTCACATAAGTTTCAAATTTATTACTACCTTTACCAATTCTCTCTTCCCATAATAATTGAAAGACCTTCTTTTTTGGAATGCCATGTAATCGATCAACTTCATTTTTATTAGTATTTAAACCTGTTCTTGAGGCGGCCTCTAAAAAACATCCAGTAACTTCATTTTTATCCTTCACAGTAGTGCCAGCCATATCAAAAATTACAAGTTTTATTTTCATATTTTTTTCTTCATAATATTGATTTTATTCATTTAAGTTTAAGTAGTGTTTAAGTTTCTAATGGATTAATCCAAACAGAAGATTTTTTCGAAACATTCCTAGAAGTAAATTCATAAATTAACCTTACGAATAGACTTGTTAAAACGATAAGAGTAGACATTGCAGCCGCTGATGCTGTATCTCCTGCATCATCCATGTTTACAATTGAAACAGATGAAACTGGTATTTTTGCTGGGTAAAGAAAAATAATAGCTGATACAGTTATCATTGAATTAACAAAATAATAACTTCCTATCTCTAAGATTGTTGGGAGTGATAATGGTATCGTTATTCTTAAAAAGGTTTTATAAAAAGGAACTTTTAAAGACTCTGATACCTCTTCAAATTCCTTATCAATTTGTTTTAAAGTTGTTGTTGCTGATATAAAACACACTGTGAAAAAATGTATGATATTAGCTAATACAAGGATTCCCATTGTTCCATAAAGTAATGAGAAAGGATTAAATATTTGAAAATCTAAAAAGGGTACAGAGAAAGAAGGTTTATTAAAAAAAAGAATATAGGATAAGCCAAGTACTAAGCCAGGAATTGCAATTGGTAATGTTGAAAAAAAGTATATTAGCATTCTTATTTTTTTTAATGGTTTAAATTTTTCTACTAAATAAGCTGTAAAAAATACAAATATAGTCCCAAATATTGCAGTATAAATTGACATGAAAACAGTATTAAAATAAGGTTCATAACCATTTCCAGCTACATTAGAAAATCTAAAGTTTTGTAATGATAGAGAAATATCGTATGGCCATATTTTTATTAGCGAGGCTAATACTATAGATGAAAAGACCCCAATTACTAAAATCAAAATTAAACTGCAAAAAATAAACATTATTGAATCAACTATCAGATTCTTCCTTGGTTTAAACGGTATAGATTTTCCCGAAATTAGAGATGCTTCATTCTTTTGGAAATTTTTATCAATTAGAAAAGCTAAAATTGAGGGTACTAAAAGATAGATGCTAATAGTTGCTCCCATGGCAAAGTTTTGTTGACCAACAACTTGTTTATAAATATCTGTAGCAAGTACATTAAAGTTCCCCCCAACAACTTTAGGAACTCCAAAATCCGTAAAAGATAAAATAAAACATATAAAAAATGAATTCATCAGTCCATATTTGATATTGGGTAAAGTAATAGTTAAGAATTTTCTAAGTGGAGATGCTTTCAGAGATTCTGCTGCTTCATATAATCTTTGATCACTAAGATTTAATGCTGACACAAGAATAATTAGAGCTTGAGGAAAGCAGTAAAAAATTTCACCTATAATTATTCCATTAAAACCATATAGATTTATATCAAATCCAGGAATAGTCCCAAAAAATCCTTGAGTAATTAAACCTTGTTTTCCAAAAATATAAATTAAACCTATGGCAACAGCCAGGGGTGGAATATATAAAGAAAATAAGCTAAAAGTATTGAAAAATTTTTTTAATGGTAATCTTGTCCTCGTGAGAGCATAAGCATAAATAAATCCAATTAATACAGAAAAAAAAGTCGTAGTAATTGCCACCTTTAAGCTATTTATAAAGGATTGCGTTAAGGATGGATTTTGAATATAGTTTATAAAATTTTCTAATCCTATAAAATTATTTTTGTTATCACTAAAGCTTTTTAAGAATAATGGAAGTAAAGGAATTATGATAAAAAAGCTAACTAATATAAATACAAAAATAATTAAAATTCTTAATAATAAGATGTTAAAACTTTTGTTAGAATTTTTTTTAAAATACATTGACTTATAAATTACTTTCAAATAATTTAATTTTTTCTTTTTTTAATTTAATATCTATAAAATCTCCAATTTTTAAATTATTAGAGATCACTTGATTAGAAATAACGTCTACAAAAATATTTTCTTCTAGCTTAGATTCTAAAACTACTGTTAATCTAAAAATTGTTCCTAAATAAGTAATTTCTTTTATTTTTACTCTAAGAATATTTTCTTCCTTTTCTATATTTTTTCTGAACTTAATAATTTCAATATCTTCAGGTCTAATACCAAGCAAGCAGTTTTCTAAAAATGAATATTCTGTATTCTGTGAAATTAAAAATCTATTATTAAGATAATAAAAAACACAATTTTTCTTATCATATTTACCTTTTAACAAATTCATCTTCCCTATGAAATCAGCAACAAACGGTGTAATTGGATTTTCATACAATTCAAAAGGTGTTCCAATTTGAGCAATATGACCTCTTTCCATGACTACAACTCTATCTGCCATAGATAAAGCTTCAGTTTGATCATGGGTAACCATGATAGTAGTTAAATTAAGTTTCTTTTGTATTAGTTTAATTTCATTTCTTAATTTTGATCTAACTTGAGCATCTAGGGCTGAAAGAGGTTCATCTAATAAAAGTAAACCAGGAGATAATGCCATGGCTCTCGCCAAAGCCACTCTTTGTTGTTGACCTCCAGATAATTGAGATGGAAATTGGTCAGAATATTTTTCTAATCCAACCAAACGAAGTAAATTATTAGTTCTTTTTTCAATTTCTTTTTTATTTATTTTTTTATTTTCAAGACCATAAGCTATATTTTGTTTTGCATTAAGGTTTGGAAATAATGCATATGACTGAAAAACAATTCCAAAGTCTCTTTTCTCAGTGGGGGAATTAGAAATTAAAAGCCCATCTTGAACAATATCGCCATTTGTTTGTCTCTCTAAGCCAGAAATTATTCTTAGCAGAGTTGTTTTTCCACAACCACTTGGTCCTAATAAACATAAAAATTCTCCCTTAAAAACATCCAAGTGAATATTTTTCAAAACGAATGTTTCCCCAAAGTTTTTACTGATATTTTTGATTTCTAAATATTTAAAACTTCCTTCTTTTTTAATCATTAAATTTAAAATAATTATTCATCTAGATGATAAATTCCATGAATTGCTAATTCATGGAATTTATTTATATGCTTTTAATTTTTACTTAGGAGCAGATTTGCCATCATAGCGTTTTGCCCACTCTGCTAGTATTCTCTCCCTATTTACAGCAGCCCATTGTAAGTCATTTTTTGCGAGCTGTTTCTCTGGATTAGAAGGGAAACCTTTAGGAAGCGGAACATCAGTTTCAACAGCTGTTATTGCAAAACTTTTTGCATATTCTCTTGAGACTTCAGGAGAAATTGCCCAATCAAGAAAAGTCTTAGCAGCAGGTTTTATTTTATCTTTTTTGATAAGGGCATTAGCTTCTACATCCCATCCAGAACCTTCCTTAGGAAAAACAGCCTCAATTGGTTGCCCCATATTTACCTGTTTTACAGCTCTGTAACCAAATGAAACCCCTATTGGATACTCTCCTTTACCTGCAGCCTTACAAGGCTTAGATCCAGAATGCATATATTGAGCAATATTTTCATGAAGTGCATCAAGGTAATTCCAACCATCCTCTTCAGAAGGTAAATTTTGTAATCTTGAAGCTACTGACAAATAACCTGTTCCAGAGGAAGCAGGGTTAGACATAACTATGTGACCTTTGTATTCTGGTTTTGTTAAATCTGCCCAAGATTTAGGTATTGATAGCCCGTTTTTTTGAGCCTCAATTTTATTAACACAAAAAGCAGAAATCCAAGAATCAATTCCAACCCATGAAGGTTTTTTTGCAGGATCCCTAAAGCTTGGTTTAACATTCGAAAGACCTTTTGGAGCATAACCTTGAATCAAACCTCTATCATTAGCTACTAATAAACTTGAAGCAGCTAAACCCCAAACCACATCTGCCTGTGGATTTTCAGCCTCAGCCAATAATTTCGCAGTAACTATACCTGTTGAGTCCCTAACAATATTAACTTCTATATTAGGGTAATCTCTCTCAAAGGATTTTAGATAATTTGGTATTTGGTCATCTTCTAGAGCAGTATAAACAGTAATTGAAGCCTTTTCAGAACCTTTTTTACCCCACCACCATGCATTTGCTGAAGGTGCAAGTGCTGTTCCTATAACAGCTGCCCCCATTACAAAAGAAAATAACTTTTTCATTTAGTTTGTATTACTAATTACAATATGCAAAATTGTATGATTTTTGTGTTAAAGAAAAATATAAATTCTATATAAGGTTTGGTTAAGTAATTTCTAATCTTGTTAAATTTCATTTAAGCAGTAAGCACAAATAGATTGATTAATAAAACTTTTTTCAGATTTAATTGCATATTTTTAAGTTTAAAAAAACTTTTTATATTTTTTGTTTATCTATCAATAAGAAGGCCCGCTTAATTTATCAAGTAATTCATATTTATCTCTTTTTTCATACCAATCATTTAAATCTTTTTCACTTATTGTTCTGAATAAAAATAACGATATCTTCTCCAGGTAATCAGCAATATAAATTCTTGAAATTGGATTAAAACAAATAAAAACAACAAAAATTGAACCTAACAAAAGTATTGTTTTTAATAAGCGTCCCCTCAAATTTCCCTCAAATTTTCTAGTTAAGCAGCATCTAGATTTAATTCTTCTTGTTCAAAATTTGCTTTATTTTCCTTAATTTCTTGATTAGCCCATTGCAATAATCTTATAGATAATATTAAGTCTCCATCTAACCATGCTCTAATAGCCATAGCTCTTCTAGGATCATAAAATTTTTTCTTTCTATACCAATCAAAAACATTCTCATCTGATTTGTCTCCATTGCATGAAAGACAAGCTGGAACACAATTTTCTGTTAAGTTTAAACCTCCTTTACTTCGTGGCAATATATGATCAATAGATTCTGAAGGTTTTCCGCAATATATGCATCTTTTGCTCGTAAATGTATGAATAGACTTTCGCCAAAATCTTAATTTGAGCTTAGGGCATAAATCCTCTAAAAACACTGCATCATCAATATGCATTAAGATTATTCAATTATCTATATTTATGTCATATGAAATTTAAAAATAATTTAAGAAAACGTTATCTTTAAGAAACTAAATTATTTTCAAAAACCAATCACAAAATAATTAATTTCAAATAAATTTTTAATTAATTTTCTCATCACTTTTTCTGCTTTTTAGTGTGAGCTTTTCCTCTTCAGAATTTGGTTATGGGAATAACAATATACATTTAACATTTAACTTTATAATTTATCTTTTCTTTATCTGGAGTATAGTTATTTAGTTGAATATAATAAGCTAAGAATTTAAAAAAAAATGTCTGATAAAAAGAAAGATACAAAAAAAGATTTTAAAAAGAATAAAGCTATGCTTGCTTACGGAGTGATACAACTAGGATCAGCAGTTGTATCAGCTGTTGCCTTAGTAGCTATTGCACTAAGCTTTTGCTCATTAAAAAAAGAATCAAAGTTCTTTAATGAATGTGTTGAAGAAATGAAAGCGACTGGTTCGCCAACAGCTGATGCGGTTCGTTTCTGTACTGGTGGGTAGCATTAGGTAAATTAAGTGTTTCCGATATTTTTATAAATAATATTTAATTTGTCTTAGTTCATATTAACCATAAATTAATTTTTTCTTATTTTCCCCTTAGTAAAACTAATAAATAAACTAACTAAGATTTAAATGGTAATAAATTTAGGAAAATTTTATGAGTGGAGATTATGAGACATTAGAAATCAATCAACCTAAGATTTCTTATTTTAAAAAGAGATCAGAAGATAATACTTTATGGCTAGAGGAAATGATTAAAGAGATTGAAAAGATTGAAGATACGAATAACAATATATCTGATGCTGCTTAATCTACGATGGTTTGTGATTAATGATATTTATTGAGTAATCGATTATAAATTACCAACAATACTATTACTCCACCTATACCAAGAATTGCATGGTATGGGTCATAATGATTCTGCTAAAGCTCCTTTAAAAATTCCATTAATTTAGTATTTGGGTCGAGTTAATATCAAGCGTTTCATTTATTTGTCTTGTTGGAAGAATTACCTAAGGAAAAAATATTAGAAGAATTAGCAAATTTATTAGATTGATTTAAAATCCTTTATGTAACTTTAAATAATAAATAATTTCTGATAAATCATTAATTTTTTGAATCTTTTCTTGGTTAAATTCATTTATTAATTTATTTAGTATTTCAATATCTTTTGAAAAAAACATTAAATTACATTCCGCTTTAAGTCCTGAGATAGATCCTGCATATGAGTCTTCTATAACCCATGATTTCCTAGGATCTACATCCAATATTTTTAATGCTCTCAAATAAGGATCAGGCGAAGGCTTACCATCAGAAATGAATTTATCATCTCCAAGAACCTTTGTATTGAATAAATTTAACCAGGGATTTGCAGAGCTTTTTATTTTAAAACTTTCACTACTACTACTTGTTACTAGTGCAATAGGTAATTTTGTATTTATACAAAATTTGATTAATTCTATTGCTCCTTTAAAAGGTTTTGCTTTAGTAAGTACTTTATCTACTTTTAACTTTTGAGTAATGAGTAATTCTTCTATTGTGATTTCTTCATTTATCCATTTGAAAACTTTTTTTGCGCAATCTATTCTTCTTCTTCCTTTTAATTCTAGTAATTTATCGTTTGATAAATAGTAATTATATTCTTTTGCGGTTTCATACCAGGCATTAGCTAGTAATGGTTCTGTATCTAGTAATACCCCATCTAAATCAAAAAGAATTGCTTCTGGTAATTCCATCTTTATAGAAATATTTTTTTATTTGCTTTTAAAATTTCGAATATCTTTTTAAAGATAGCTAATTAAAAGGGGATAATTGCCCCTTATTTTAGATCGACTGTCAATCAATCAAAAGTTAATACTATGTTTACGCAGTGCGGTTATTTTAGGGGCTTTGGTGCAGCCTACTCCTCTTTTTTTATCTATTTCTTTCAATTATTCGAAAATTCATATCTAAAGCTCCTTTTCTTAATGGAATTAATTCTTGATATGGTCCTTCATAACAATCAATTGCTGCTTTTTTACTAGGGAATTGTGAAAGTACAGAGAAAGGCCCGTCATATCCCTCTCTAACATCAGTCTCGAAATCAACTGATAATGTCTTTGCTCCGCAACCTTTAACAACGACATCATTTACTTTTGAAAAGTATTTACCTGCTTGTTCTGGATTTGTAACCCTGCCAGAAATCATTACATAACCAACATTCTTGTCTTTTGGAACTTTATAACCAATTGCAAGCCCTGCAATGCCAGCAATTAAACCAATTAAAATAGTTTTTTGCATTAAAGATTTTGATTTTTACAAATGGTATACGATTCTTTCTAAATTGGCTCTCAATTATTAACTATTAGCGGTGCAAGTAGTAAGCGTTTCATTTAAAAACCATAAGTGACTTAATCGCATTTTTTCTTTCGATATATTTTCTGCATTTCTTTTTGTTCTGATAAAAAATCTTTTTTTGCTTGTTCATTAATTGGATCATATTTGGCTTTAAATTCTTCTTTGATAGCTTGAGCATTTTGTCTTCTTTCTTTTGCCATGAAATCAAAATCACCATCACTATAATTTCCACTTTTTAAGATAGTTTCAAACAAATAACATTCACTAGATAAATCAATATCAAATTCTTTTATTAAGAAATATTCATTACATAAACTTTCTATTTCATAAGGACTATCAAAAAGATCCTCCCATTTTGTCTCTATTGCATATATTTTGGTAATTTTATCATTAGCAAATTCTTTGCTTTGTTTTGCAAATGATATTTTTTGCTGATAATCATTTTTTGATTTATTTATTGCAAATTTAAGGTCTTCGCATAATCTTGCTTTATCGTTTCCAAAACCAAATATAAGTGGGAAAACAATAAATAAAGCTAAGCGTTTCATTTAATCGTTGACTTTTTGGTCTAATAATTCTTTTAATTCCTTTGGTAAGTTTAAAAAAGAATCTCTTAAACTTTCATTCTTTTCTCCTATATGCAGTATCCACTCTCTAAATTCTTCTGCTATTGCATAACTGTCTTCATATCTTTCTAGATTATCCATAACAGAAATTCTATTAGTAGCCCAACAAGTTGCAATATCAATTCTTTTTTTTTGTTTAGTATTTACTGCCAAAACTCATCTAATACATCAAACACTCTGTTGAGATAATCGTTTGCTCCTATACATTCCCATTTTCCCTTTTCCCCAATCGCGCATTTGTAGTGAAGTTCTCTCTTGAGTTGCATTAGTTTGTTGGTCATAGCAACCTTGTCTAGTCTTCCGTTCATAGTAACTCCTCCGCTTTCGTCAATATTTGATTCTTTAAAAAAACAAGCGCGTCTAGTTTTTCTTCTTTTTCTTCATAATTTTCAAATTTCATTTCTGCAATTTCAACAATTGCTTTATCAACCTTTTTAAGCTGTTTCTTAATAACTCCCTTTTTAAGTTGTTTTTTAATAATCCTTTTTGGGATTTTGGTTGATTCCATTGGAATTACCTTTTTTTTTTATATTCTCTTTCTTTTCTTCAAAATGCGAGTCCATCACTTTAAATTCTGGTTAAATTCTCAACATAATATCGTTAAGAATATAGTTACCGCTCTTTCAATTTAATTTAATCAATCATTGGGGTTTTCATTCTTTCTGATCAATTGGTCTAAAGTTTTTTGATCTGAGACGACAATAAAATCATCAAAATGGATAGATTGATCGGGGTATTCAATTCCAATTTGTTTTCCCGAGTGTCTATAAACACCTATTCTTACATTAGTACCAGTGTATTTTCCTTTCCAGTCAGATGTTATACCTTTGTAATCAAATATTAATTTCTTATCTTTGAAGACTTTTACAAAACCATCATCATCCTTTGTATTATAGATTCCAATTTTATACGTGCTCCATTCACCTAATTGAGTCACACTAAATGTTTTGTTCGGTGTGAGTTTAAAATTATTTTTTATTTTTTTTTCACCTCTAGTTTTTTCATTACGCACAAACCAATTTGAATCATTTTTTTTATATTTTATATCAATGCGATGCTTAATATTATCTTCTTTATTCCTTCTATTGAAACCAGTACCGGCAGTATTACCTGCTATTTTTAATGTTTTTCCAGTGTCATCAAAACTTATTCTTACAAGAGGATGCGTTCTCATATATACATGTCGATTTTTAAATTCAAAAAACGTTACTCTGCCATCTGTATGTTTAAAATCTTTAGGAAGTCTTGTTTTAAAACCAATCCATATTTCTTTATTTAAAGTGCTTCTTTGCTTTGTCTCAAAAATTGCTCTTTCTGTTTCTTTTCCTGAACCTTCTTTAAGAGGATCATTATTCCATCCATGCTTCACTGTAACTTCAAGATACTTATTGCCATCAAGATCTTTTTTAATTCTAAATGGTTTTAAACCTGCTCCCTTATCGTAGATTCGAAATATTTGGTTGAATGATTTTTCTGTACCCCCACCAGAAGGAGAATTTGAGGATGAAGGGTTAGGGTTGGCAACTTTTAATTTTCCTTCTTCTTGATTTTCAAAGTCTTCAGAAAAATTCCAAGGAGATTTTGTTTTTTTATCTACAGAATCTGGAACAGGTACCTTTTCCCATGAGTATGAATTACCAGTGGTAAAAGACATCAATACTAGAAAAATGTATAATAATTTTTTCACAAAAAGAGAGGGTTTTATCTCTCCAATTATAAATCGACTTTCAATCACCGTACCTAGTCTATTGGCCATAACAAATACATTTACCCCCTTTCCAGTTTGAACATTTTTTCTTTTTGCATTTCTTTTTCTTTTTCTTATCAGCCATCCCAAAAACGTTTACTTTTATTTAAATCTTTTTTTAATTATCTAATTTTTTATGTCATAAATCCTTTCAGCATTCAAGTAAGCAATCTTTTTAGAAACTTCTTCAGGTAATTGATTTAAAATATCACGATATAACTTCACTGTTTTTGAATATTTTTTCCAACGGTGCTTTTTATGCGCATCAGTGGCAAATAACAATTTATTTTGATACTCGATTAAGATTTTTTTCCATTCATCTTTTAATTGCTTTTTATCATTTAAAAATCCAGATCCAAATTTAGATTGTTTAATAGGATCAGAGATGTTTCCTTTATCTCTACTTTTTTTCGATATTGTCATATATACATTGTCATGAGTTGAAAGGATTAATCTAACCTGTTTTGGACTCCCAAAACCCATATGAGGTATTATGAATTTTTGATTTGGGAAATCAAGGAAAAGTTTAGAAAATTTAGGCCAATCTCTTTCCCAATCATAAAACTCCCAATGTGTCATAACAGGAATATTCTTTGAAGAAAACTTCACTAAAAAGTCAGTAAACCCTTTTCCTGATGGGTCTAAATATGTTTCTCCTGATTCATGCTGTCTACCATGAGTCTTATCTGCATGAGTGAATAAGATTTCTCCTACAAAAGAATATTTATATTTATCAATATTTTTCAAAGTTCGCTTTGTGAAGGATTTACCAATGTCATTTTCATGCAAAAAATACTTTGGTGCACCAAGCACTATTAAATCTTTGTTGTCTCTATGCAAATTGAGTAATGCTTTTTCATTTTCACCTAAGTATTTTCTACTTCTAGCAAAAAGAGCAATCTTATAAATTCCAGCATCTCTCACTCTAGAAATGGATTTTTCAAATCCTGGTCTTTCATCTAATTGGGCCATTGCATCAAAAAGCGGGCCGTCATAACAATAGACTTCAAAGGTGGATAAAAGGGCAGTAAATATCCCAATTTTGAATAACCTTTTAAGGTTTGAAAAAGTATTGATATACAATTGCTTTAGTATCCGAATGAAGCAAAAAAATCATCCTCTTCATATGGAGTTGTATCAATCCATTCTGGAGGATAATCCCCAAGTTTAACGTATTGATAAAGCTTATCTAAATCTGGATCATAATAAGTGTCATTAATTCTTGGATCAGTTATTACTTTGCTTGGATGCATAATAGTTATTTCTGCTCTTTCATTATAGATTATCTAGATTAAAGCAGCTTTAAATCTCATTTAAAATTTCCTTTTAATAAGAATTATTTTTTTTAAAAAAAGCCTTTATTTAGATTTTAATTTTTGTTTTTA
>JFLX01000120.1 GCA_000634215.1 Prochlorococcus sp. scB243_495L20
TGTTGGGGTACGCCTGATGATTTACAAACTTATCAATACTGGCAAAACTGCTTTAATGAGTGGGAGCATCACCCATATAAGAAAACTCTTGATAATGACTTTGCAGATTAATAATATAAAAAATGGTTATAAACTTTAAAAAGTTATTTTTCAAGGAATTTAACAGGTATATAGCAGTAGGAATAAGTACAGTTTTAATTGATATATGTATTTATTCTATTCTTTTAAAAATAGGATTTATATTGTCCTACGCTAAATCATTATCTTTTATTGCTGGAACATTATATTCATATTTTATCAATAAAAAAATGGACATTTAAATCAATTGGA
>JFLX01000121.1 GCA_000634215.1 Prochlorococcus sp. scB243_495L20
TATTAGAAATATCTATATTAATCCTTTTAAATTTTTCTTGAATATAAATTTCTTAAGTAAAAAATAATTAAAAGTAGCAGAAGCTAAAGTAGAAATTATAAAAGCTATAAGAATAGAAAAAATATTCCTAATAACAAAAATGTTAATAATTAAACTATTTGTTAAAGTGTTGATTTTCATGGAGATTAAATATACTGAGATGTATAAAAAAAGCATTTAGATTTCTTACTGAAAATGAGGAAAAAATATTTAT
>JFLX01000122.1 GCA_000634215.1 Prochlorococcus sp. scB243_495L20
AGATAATTACTCCATGGATCAAAACTTGGATTTTCTAAGGTAGTTCTTATAAAGGGTAAAAATAAATCATTTATAATTGAGGGGGTAAAATAAATAATGAGAAATATTTTTAATATCAAGCCTATATAGAACAAATTATTTCTATGAATATTTGATAGATCATTAATAATGTTAAAGTAGTTAGATTTTTTGAAAATCATATTTATTCCCACTCTTT
>JFLX01000123.1 GCA_000634215.1 Prochlorococcus sp. scB243_495L20
AACTTAAGATTATTGGATTAAGAAGTTATTAAGTAAAAAATAAATTTGTTTAAAAAATTTCTAAATTTCTAAATTTCTAAATTAAATATTTTTTCTAATAGTCAAAAGTTTATTTAATAAGAATTTAATTCAAAGTTAACAATAGACACTTAAAAAATAAATATGAATAAGATTCAACTTGTTAATTTCATTACTTTTTCAATTCTTGAAAGTAAAAGAGTTGAAGACAGATTATTTAGAAATGAAATTCACAGCTAT
>JFLX01000124.1 GCA_000634215.1 Prochlorococcus sp. scB243_495L20
AGGACCTATGGTAGAGAATTAATAATAAATCATGATCCATTTAAAAAAGGAATTAAGTTCTCAAAGTGGCTTAGTTTTTATAAACATGGTACTTTAATTTTAAATATTAAAGAAGAAGGTATTGAAGAGGAAGTTTTATTTTATTTGGATAAATTTCAAATTGAAACCTATTTTTTTCTAGATCAATCTTTACCGTATATTATAAAAATGACAAATAATGGGTTTTCAAATACAGCAATTAGATTATCAACTTACGAATCTTTAGGA
>JFLX01000125.1 GCA_000634215.1 Prochlorococcus sp. scB243_495L20
TTCAGTCAAATCAGAGGCTTTTTATTAAAAAAAGAAAATATTTTTGTAAGTATAATTTCATTACTTCTAACATTATTTCTTACTTATAAGCTATTCCCGAATGTCTGGAGGTTTGAAGATCATGATATTTTATATTTTGGTTGGTTGAATGGAATATTTAATATTGATTATGAGGGACCGATAAGAATACCAACTGCTTATCCTTCTCAAATGAGCGCTAATCATCTTACAGCAGGTTCATTA
>JFLX01000126.1 GCA_000634215.1 Prochlorococcus sp. scB243_495L20
TATGTTTATCTTTTTTTAAGCCAATAATTGAAGATAAGTATAAAAGAAATTCTTTTAGTTTTTCTTCTGATTTTTTTATATTACTTATTAATAAAAGTTTTTCCAATTGATCAATTCTTTTTAGACTTTTTGTTAATAAGTCTGTAGATGAAAAAAATAGCCCTCTTTTAATTGTTTTAATTTCGCAATTTGTCAACGCAATTAATTTAATATTTTCGTAGTTACATAACTCCAAATTTATTACAACATTTTCATTTATTATCCCAACAATATTTTTCTTATTCTTGATTTTTGATTGCATTATTAATATTCCTGATTTGACTTCTAGAATTGTATTTTCTTTAAATTCTATATTTTGCTTTTCAGGAATTATCATATTTATTTCTTAAAATGCTTTCACCCTAAATTTATAAAGTTAAAAATAAATTAAAAATTATTTAATTCCCTAATAAATCTGATTAAAAATTGACTAACTCAAAATAAAACACTTAATCAGAATTTAAACTCTTTTTGTGAAAAAGTTAATCTCTTTAGAGCAAGTTAAATATGGAGAATAAATTCAACACTAATGAAAAATTTATTAAAGATAGTCTTAGGTCTATCAATAATCAGTACAAGTATTTCAAGTTGTGGAAACAAATCAAATGATTTAATTGGAGATTTAGATTTATCTGATTGCAATCCAAATAATACTGTTGACAGCAAATATTGTGATCGAGATGGAGATTTTCTCGCAGATCTACCCCTTTCCGAAGATGAATGGATAGATCCTGAAACCATTGTGTTCTCATATACACCTGTTGAAGACCCCTCCGTTTATGCAAAAGTTTGGGAAGATTTTGTAATACATATGTC
>JFLX01000127.1 GCA_000634215.1 Prochlorococcus sp. scB243_495L20
TACAACTACTGCATCATTCGGAGCAACATTTGTGCTTGAAGCAACAGATGGTAACTCTTCTACCGAAAAAACAATGTTCTCTTACCAGTATGGTATGGATCTATCAACTAGTTTCACTGGTGAAGATTCATTTGACCTTACTATCGAGACAGGTAATGCTGCTGGTCCAAACTATCTTGGATTAAATGATACAACTGTTTTTAATGATGTTCTAAAGGTTGATGGAATTGCTTATACATTCCCACTTGGTAGTTCTACTTTTACAGTTGGTGATGCAGTAGATGCAAGTGGAAACTTCTCAACAGCATGTACATACAGCGCATTACTTGATCAATTAGGTGATTGTGGTACAGCTAATTCTGCTGGTGCTGGTGGAGATGTCGGCGTAGCAATGGGTTACGATTTTGGTAACGGATTCACATTCGGAGCTGGAATTTCTGCTACTGACGGTGCTGGAACAAAAGGTATCTTAACTAAAGAAGGTGCTGATGTTTATGCATTACAAGCTGCTTATGCTACTGATTCTTACGGCGTATCTCTAAGTTATGCAGATGATGATACAGATACTTTCTGGGGACTTAATGCATCTTACACATTCGAAGATACATCTTTCCCAACAATTAGTGTCGGTTATGAAACTCAGGATGTAGCCGCTGGCGGTGAAAAGGATCAAATCTTTGTAGGTTTAACTTTCCCTGAAGTTGGTGCTGGTTCAGTTAGTGTTGGTATGAATACAGTTGCTCTTACTGCAGACTCAGATCCTGACTACTACTACTATGAGGCTTCATATTCATATCCACTTAATGATGGTATGACTATTACACCTGGTGTGTTTATTAAAGAAGGCACAACAGATGAAACTGGAGTTGTTGTATCAACATCATTCAGCTTCTAAGTTTAAACTTGATTTAAAAAATCTTGCACACATTAAAAGAGGTTTGCCGATTGGTAGACCTCTTTT
>JFLX01000128.1 GCA_000634215.1 Prochlorococcus sp. scB243_495L20
CTCCATCTTTCTTTGTATCCATTCCTGCCATTTGTTTTACAACTCCTGCCGAGAAATGTGATATTACATTTCCATCTTTATCAATTACTGCAAGATGGTTGTTTTCTTGAAGAGAGACAACTGTTTCACCAAGATCATTAATAGCAACGAATTCTGGTTCGGGATCGCTAGGAGCTATTTCAGATAATCCTGTTAAATCAACTTTTTTTATTGAATTGCATTGTATTTTCCCTCTTTTGTTTAACTTCACAAGAGAAACATAACCTGCAGGATTAATTTGTTTACCTTCATCATCTAATTGAGGGATAAATCCATTTTTATATTCTTCATCCCTCTCATTTTCTATAGCGACGGCTAGAAATGTTCCATCTGGTGAAACAAAAACGCTATCAGGCTGCCCACCTAAATCACATTCTTTTACTGCTTTTCTTGTTTTTAAATTGTATTGAACTAATGCTCCTGAAGGATTTGTATAACTTTCAGATGTATTTGAACCTATATAAGCATTGTTTCCAAGTGCCGCAATTCCAGTGGGTTCTGCTTCCAGTTCAACAACTCCCAATGCTTTAGGTTTTGCAGGGTCAGAGATATCAACTAAACCTACTACTCCTAGATCGCTATCTGTATACATCAAAGTCTTACCATCTTCTGATGCTGTAACAACTTCTGAAGAAGTTTTGGTTGTAGATTTTGATCCGTCTGGCAAATTGTCACTCACATTAAAAGAAGAAATTCTGTTGAAGTTTTTTTCATTTGCCCAATATTTTGTATTCCAATTTGCAAATCCGCTACTTGTAGAGGAGGC
>JFLX01000129.1 GCA_000634215.1 Prochlorococcus sp. scB243_495L20
ATTTATTACTATCGAAGAGATCAGATTTTGAGAATTTGCATACCTAGATTGAGAATGCCATCCTCCTTCATTACTTTTGTTGACCCCACTAGGATCTATCTTTTGTTGTTGATAGGAATATAGAATCAGCTCATCTTTGTATTTATCGTAATCTTCAATTTTTTCTCTAATAATTAAGGAAGGGAAGACAGGTAAAATATTCATAAAGAATTTGTTTACTTTATTAAGGTTAAAAAAAAAGACCTGTTTTTGGGCAGGTCTTGTTATGTGTGTAAGATTTTCTAATTAATTTAATTAGAAGGAGAATGAGACAGATGCACCAAAACCTGTAGTATCATCAGTTGAACCACTTTGTTCTACGATGTAGGCAAAAGGTGTAATTGACATACTGTCATTGATTGGATACTCATAAGAAACGTCATAAGCCATTCTTTCTTCAGTGTTATCATCGATAGCACCATCTGTTCCAACAGTTGCAGCTAGAGTACCTTCTCC
>JFLX01000130.1 GCA_000634215.1 Prochlorococcus sp. scB243_495L20
CGAATGATGCAGTAGTTGTACTTGAGAATCCGCCATCTTGGCTTCCATCACTAACTAATCCTTCTCCACCAGCAAGTAAAGTATTTTCAATTGCAGCGTTAAAATCATTAACAGTGACTTCGTTTGCTATGGCAGACATAGGAGCCAACAAACCTAAAGTAGCTGGAGCTACTAGCAAGCTTTTGAAAAGCTTCATAAATTCCTCACACAGAATATTTTTCCCCATACTAACAAAATCTTAAAAATAATTAAGGGTATGTATGACAAATCAAACATAGGCACAAAAAAGAGGTCTACCAATCGG
>JFLX01000131.1 GCA_000634215.1 Prochlorococcus sp. scB243_495L20
AAATGGAAATTTCATTAATAATTCCCTGTTACAATGAGGCAGAAAGTTTACCAATACTTTTTAAAAAACTTGAAAATTTATTGAATAATGAACAAATTCAAATCATTATTGTTGAGAATGGATCAAATGACGATAATTTGTCAATAATAAAATCTTTTCATGAAAAAAATAATAATTTCAAATTTATTTCTTTAGAAGAAAACAGAGGTTATGGATATGGGATTAT
>JFLX01000132.1 GCA_000634215.1 Prochlorococcus sp. scB243_495L20
TATGAGTTTTTTCAAAGATAATGACAATAATTTCATATACCGATTAAAGTTACCTTTCACTTCAATTAGAATTGATTTAGCGGAAGTAGAATAAAAATTATTTCTTTTTAGCCCATAAATATACATTCTTAATGCTAGAAGTAGACCTAGAGTCTGTTGTATTGTAAATCCGATATTTTTGATATAGCCAGAATTTCCAGAAGATAAATTCTTTTCAAAAATATAATCAAAGTAATAAAGATCTTGATTATGAGAATTAATAAAAATAAATAC
>JFLX01000133.1 GCA_000634215.1 Prochlorococcus sp. scB243_495L20
TTTATAAACACACCCATAACGAATCTCCATTGCATTAATACTTGGAGATGGTTTAGAAATATCCTCAAATGGTTTGAATACTTTTATTCGATTTCTTTGTTTATTTATCAAAGTAAACTCTTCCATTACTGTTGTTACCGATTGCTAATAAATTCCTGCATTTGGTACTACAATTTGGTCCTTCACCACTGATCATGAAAAATAAAATACCTACCAAAAGCTTGTTATAGCAAG
>JFLX01000134.1 GCA_000634215.1 Prochlorococcus sp. scB243_495L20
AATTAAAAGTATTCTCAATAATAAAAACGTTTTTAATATCAAAAATCTCTCAAAAGCTAAGATAAATATGTGGATCAATATTAATAAGCCTGGTGATTATAATAGTAGACATAATCACCCAGGATCTGATTTGTCTGGCGTTTTTTGGGTAAAGAGTCTACAAAAAAGTGGGAATTTAACATTTTATTCGCCTAATGTAATGACACAAATTCAGCAAATAAATTCAACAAAAGAGGAAATTGGTAAAAAACTCTTCATAACACCAACTTTTCAAATAGAACCACTTGAAGGTGTTATTGTTTTATTCCCATCTGATTTATCTCATGCAGTACAAAAAAACAATTCAGATGAAGATAGGATCTCAGTTTCTTTCAATATTGATTTGAGAAATTGCGTAACATAGATCTCTTCGCATTTCTAGATGAATTCTCTAAAAAAAACTTACTTTCTAATTTT
>JFLX01000135.1 GCA_000634215.1 Prochlorococcus sp. scB243_495L20
ATAAGATACAGATTGCAGAAAAATTTACCAATTCTAATTATTCCTAAATCAGGAATTTTGGTACCCAAAAACATCTCCAATGAAAGTGAAGAATTGGTTCTTGCATTATCTATAATAATTGCGAAGTTACCTAAAGGTGCATTAATAAATTACCTTAACGAATCTCAAGTTAATCAGATTATAAATTCAAATGCTGAAAAATATAGGCTTTCAATTAATACTCCCAAATAAATGCAACTAATAATTCCGATGTCTGGTATTGGTCAGAGATTTATTAGAGCTGGCTATAAAACACCTAAACCTCTTTTGGAAATAGAAAATAAACCAATTATCGAACATATTTATAATATGTTTGATGATT
>JFLX01000136.1 GCA_000634215.1 Prochlorococcus sp. scB243_495L20
TTTAAAGATAAATTAAATGCTTTTTAAATTATCGTTTTTAGATTGAAATTATATTATCCAATTTTAGTTATGGCTTACTATCACGTTCATGGATTAATTCCTGATGGAATTTCTCAAGCTGAAGGTTACAAAATGTTTGAGCAATATATTGCTTCCGGTGCACCAATGGATAACTTTGAAGGATTTGAATTGATAAGTAGACTTCATGCTCCTGAAACCGGAGAAGTTTTTGTGACTTTCAAAGCTGATAATCACTTGGCAATATCTGAACATTTCGGAGTGTGGAGAGCAAAATTTGGCCTCGAATGGAATATCACTGCTGTTTTAAATGATGAAGAAGTCATTCAAAGAAATAAGCAGGTTGCGGATGCTGTTGCTGCGATGGGATAATT
>JFLX01000137.1 GCA_000634215.1 Prochlorococcus sp. scB243_495L20
TGAAGCTTTCCCTTATGGAATAATAATGTTAATAACCTATTCCCCGCTTTGTTTTTTGGGTGAATTTATAGATAATTATCTATATGATATTAATGCTTTTGAATTAGGATTTAAACTAACCTCACTAATTTTCGATTATCTTCTACTTGTATTTTTATTCTATTTAGTTAATAGAAAATCAATCACTTTATTATTGTTATCTTACTGGTTATCTCCAATTGTAATATTCACAAATTTTATTCATGGACAATTAGATATTGT
>JFLX01000138.1 GCA_000634215.1 Prochlorococcus sp. scB243_495L20
AATTAAATTATGGACTGACGGTTCAAAATGTATGACCATTAAGGAAAACTATTATTGAGAGATCAAGAAAGGGAAATCACCCTGCAAAATAATAAAGTTTAAAAAAAGCAAAAGTTACTACAATACCTTAATAAAAAAACTAGATTGGAAAGGCGATTTGTCTCCAAAAAATTTCAAAAGTTAAATGGCCTTTGAGATAGAAAG
>JFLX01000139.1 GCA_000634215.1 Prochlorococcus sp. scB243_495L20
AATCGTCATACCTAATATAAGTAAGGTAATCATTAAGCCGGTAAAAAAAAGTAAAGGGAAATTAAATTATGGAATGACGGTTCAAAATGTATGACCATTAAGGAAAATTATTATTGTGAGATCAAGAAAGGGAAATCACCCTGCAAAATAATAAAGTTTAAAAAAAGCAAAAGTTACTACAATACCTTAAT
>JFLX01000140.1 GCA_000634215.1 Prochlorococcus sp. scB243_495L20
GCTTGGGTATATGATGCTCGAAAGTATTGTTGATTCAGCATTTCTGCTTGGTGGAGTTTTCATGAGTGTTGCAGGATTATATCTTCTATTAAATGCAAGTTTTGTTGCAGCAGCTCAAGTTTTAGTTTATGTGGGTGCAGTGAATGTATTAATAATTTTTGCAATTATGCTAGTCAGTAAAAAAGAAGATTTAAAGCCTATTAATGACATTAAATCGAGAAGAGTTATATCAACATCGATATGTTTAACCCTTCTAAGCCTTTTAATTAGAGTTGACTT
>JFLX01000141.1 GCA_000634215.1 Prochlorococcus sp. scB243_495L20
GGGGACGCGGGCTTGGCCTGCAGGCGTGGAAGGCATGGACCGTCCTTGTGCGTGCTGCTGGCTGCAGACCTGGCCTTACAGCTTGGCCGTGGTCATGTAGCTGTTGTAGCGGAACTCCGAGAAGCGCTCCCACAGCAGCTGGTCGCGCTGGAAGGTGCGCAGGCTCTGGTTGATCTTCTTGAACATGGGCGACTTGGCGTCATGCTCGGCCATGATCTCCATGACGGCCTTGTAGCCGGCGTCCATGAAGTCCTTGGGGAAGGCCTTGAGCTGGGTCTTGTCGGCCACCAGCTTCTTGAGCGCCACGGGGTTGTTGGCGTCGTACTTGGCCGTCATGTCGCGTGCCGCCACGTTGCAGGCTGCATCGACCATGGCCTTGTACTCGGGCGACAGGGCCGCATACGCCTTGGTGTTGATGAAGAACTCCAGCTCGGCGCCGCCTTCCCACCAGCCGGGGTAGTAGTAGTAGGGAGCGACCTTGTTGAAGCCCAGTTTCTGGTCGTCGTAGGGGCCCACGAATTCCACGGCGTCCAGCGTGCCCTTTTCGAGCGCCTGGTAGACCTCGCCCACGGGCATGTTCTGCGCGACCACGCCGAGCTTGAGCATGGCGTCGCCGAACAGGCCGCCGCCCAGGCGCATCTTCAGGCCCTTGAGATCGGCCACCGACTTGACTTCTGTCCATCACTGTCTCCTCCTGGTTCGCTCTGCTTGAGAGCATTCAAAAAAGGCCGGACTGCTCTTGGCAGCCCGGCCCACATACATCATCGGAACAAAAAAGCCCCCACGCTACCCTTGCTGCGCAAGGTCCGCTGCCCCCCAGGGGGGCCGCTTTTTGCCTTGGGGCGGCCCGGCGGCAAAAAAGCCCGCCGTCCCCGCTGCATTTCGCAGAGGGGAC
>JFLX01000142.1 GCA_000634215.1 Prochlorococcus sp. scB243_495L20
TAAAATAAGTTTCATGAAGAATAGTATTAATAATTCAGGAATTGAGATGCCCAAAGCAGTTTTGTTCGATACAGACAACACTCTTTATGACTATTCCATCGCAAATTCAACTGCAGAGGAAGCAGTATTTATAAAAGCAAAAAATTTGCTTGGAACAAATATTAAACATTTTTCTAAAATATATAAGATTGCAAAATCTGAAATAAAGTCATCTATTCCCAATACTGCAAGCAGTCATAGCCGTCTTTTGTATTTTCAAAGAACAATTGAGTTACTTGGCCATAATGCACAATTATTATTAGCATTAGATTTCGAGCAAACCTTTTGGAGAACTTTTCTTGCTAATGCTTATTTATTTAATGGCGTTAAAGAGACACTGTTATTTTTTAAAGAGAAAAAAATACCAATCGCTGTAGTAACTGATCTTACAGCACAAATACAACTTAGAAAACTTACGTATTTTGGATTAGAAAATATATTTGATGCTGTAGTAACTTCAGAAGAAGTAGGGATTGATAACCCAGATGAAAGAAACTTTACGCTAGCCCTTAATAAATTAGATTTATCTAATAAAGATCATTTTTGGATGATTGGAGATAATCCAAAAGCTGACATCTACGGAGCCAAACAATTAGGTGCCACAACCTTTCAAAAAGTACACAATTTGGTCAAAATTGGAGAATTTGAATGCAAACCAGATTATATAATTCGTGAATATCCATATTTCCTGAATAATATTAAAGATTTATTTGAGGACAGAAAATATTAGTACTTACCAAAAAAAGATTTATAA
>JFLX01000143.1 GCA_000634215.1 Prochlorococcus sp. scB243_495L20
TCCAATTGTCCACTGAGTTTTGTCAGTATCAGTACCTTCTACATCAGTAAGCTCGACACCTCCACTGAATGTTACTGGAACAGATTCAGGAGAATAATATCCAACTAAGCCGTAGTATGTTGAATCAGTTTGGGTATCAGTAGCATCCCATTTATCTCCCCCTGTCTCTTCTACACCAGATCCTAGATCAGTTTTCTCTTTCATAGAGTAAGCGACTGTGAAACCGTAAGTGTCACTCTCGTAACCAAGAGCGATTCCGTAGTAGTCGTCACCTTCTTTTGTGAATGCACCTCTATTAACTGCTTCTCCTGAATCAGCTGAGACACCAAGGCCGATCTCCCATCCATCACCAAATGCTCTAGAAGCACTGAATGATACATCACCACCTAAATCAACAGAGTTACCCGCTCCGCAATCACCCAAACTATCAACTGTGTTTGAAACTGCACATGCGTTAGGCCATGTCGCGGATGCATCCATAGATTCACCAACCGCTAATGACCACTCTCCAACAGGGAATTTATAGTTTACATCAGTAACTTTTATAACATCGGAATTGCTTGAACCCCAATCTAAAGTTGAACCA